>NZ_JAVDXW010000001.1:2459237-3688855 GCF_031458135.1 Haloactinomyces albus
AACGCGCTGCTGGGCAAGAAGTGCTACTCGTTGCGGATCGCCTCGTCGATGGCCCGGGACGAGGGCTGGCTGGCCGAGCACATGCTCATCCTCAAGCTGATCTCCCCGGAGAACAAGGTCCACTACGTCGCCGCCGCGTTCCCCTCGGCCTGCGGCAAGACGAACCTGGCGATGCTGCAGCCGACGATCCCCGGCTGGAGGGTCGAGACCCTCGGTGACGACATCGCCTGGATGCGCTTCGGTTCCGACGGCCGGCTCTACGCGGTGAACCCGGAGGCCGGGTTCTTCGGTGTCGCGCCCGGGACGAACTGGAACACCAACCCGAACGCGATGCGCACCATCAACCAGGGCAACTCCATCTTCACCAACGTCGCGCTCACCGACGACAACGACGTGTGGTGGGAAGAGATGGAGGGTGACCCGCAGCACCTGACCGACTGGAAGCAGCGGGAGTGGACGCCGGACTCCGAGGAGAAGGCCGCGCACCCGAACTCCCGGTACTGCACGCCGATGTCGCAGTGCCCCATCCTGGCGCCCGAGTGGGACGACCCGAACGGCGTGCCGATCTCGGCGATCCTGTTCGGTGGTCGCCGTAAGACGACGATTCCGCTGGTCAACGAGTCCTTCGACTGGCAGCACGGGGTGTTCATGGGCGCCACGCTGTCCTCGGAGAAGACGGCCGCGGCTGCGGGCAGCGTCGGTGAGGTGCGGCGCGATCCGATGGCGATGCTGCCGTTCATCGGCTACAACGTCGGCGACTACTTCCAGCACTGGGTGAACGTGGGCAAGGAGGCTGACTCCTCCAAGCTGCCCCGGATCTACTACGTGAACTGGTTCCGGCGTGACGAGTCCGGCAAGAAGATCGTGTGGCCGGGCTTCAGCGAGAACTCGCGCGTGCTCAAGTGGATCGTCGACCGGATGGAGGGCAACGCGGCTGCCGAGGAGACGGCGATCGGCCGGGTCCCCTCCGCCGACCAGATCGACCTGTCCGGGCTCGACACTCCGCGTGCGGACGTCGACACCGCGCTGCACGTCGATCTCGACGAGTGGAAGGACGAACTTCCGCTGATCGAGGAATGGTTCGACACCATCGGTGACGACCTGCCCTCCTCGATGCGGGACGAGCTGGAAGCTCTCAAGCAGCGCCTGAACGGCTGAGTCGCTGGAGTCCCCTGGGTTGGTCGATTTCTCGAGAATTTGACCAACCCAGGGGAACGGGATCTGCTGGACCCGTCGTTCGCGGAGTCAGCGTTCCCGGCGCAGTGAGCGGGTGATCCCGGCGGCGACCGTGGTGGCCAGAATCCACCCCACGGCGATCAACACGACCGTGATCCACTGTGAGTGCCCCGTGGCCCGCCACATCACGTCATGTCCGAGGTTGATGATCGGTACGAGCTGATCCACCGTGTACAGGAACGGATTCCACACGGGGTGATCCTCCTCGTTGATCGGGTCCAGACGGTGGTATCCGAACCACGCCGTTCCCGCCACCGCGAACAGCAGCAGCCACAGCAAAGCACGAACCGGCTGGTAGCCGTAGTTGACCGTCACTCGCTGCAGCAGGCTCCACAGCAGTACCGGGACTCGCAGCGGGCGCCATGACGTGCCTGCGATCGCCCGGTAGCGGCGTCGCTGCTTTTCGATCAGCACGGTCACCGCATGCTGCTCGTTACCGTTCTCCCGGAACACCGTCGCGAGCTGGTCGTACGGCCCGGCCTGGTAGCGGCCCTTCGAGGTCGAGTGCAGCCACGCCAGCCGTTGCCGTACCCGCGTATGGTCGTTGAGCTCCACCGGTTTGGCGAAGTTGTCGTAGACGAAGTCCTCCACGTCGACGCCACCCGCCGCGGTCCACAGGGCGGCGTTGTCCTCCAGCAGCTCGCAGTGTGCCTGACGCAGCAGGATGCGCCCCTGCGGAGCCTCGGTGGGCAGCATCGTCAGTTCCTGCGTGTCCAGGCCGAAGGCATTGACGGCGTTGGTCCTTCCCGCACCCAAGTGGCAGCCCCAGAAGTTCGCCTGCCGCCCGATCACGGCCCGCCGCAGCTGCACCTCGCCTTCGGCGTTGAAGGTCCGCCTGCCCGAGGCGCACACCAAGTCACGCCCGACCGTGCTCGCCCGCAGGTCCAGTGCGGGCTTGTCGGCCTTGCGGTGGGGATGCCATGCGGGCTGGACCAGGTGGGTGGAGCGCAGGTCGATGTTGGCGCCGACCTGCGCATTCTGCAGGTGCAAGGTGCCCGAGATATCGGCATCACGGCAGTCCAGATTGCTGCCGACCTGTATCCGGTTGGCCAGCACGACGTCGGTGCGCGGCCCGACGAGCGTTGCCCTGTTGAGTTGGAAGCTGCCGGACACCTGCACATCGACCATGCGCAGTTGCCCGTGCAACGTGACCCCGACGGCTTCGAGGTTACCGAGGATGCCCGCGCCGTCGAGGTGCATCGCGCGCAGCGGTTGCTCGGTCGAATCCGTCGCCGACCGCGACCAGCTCAGATCGATTCGTGCCCCCGACAGATGCAGGTCGCCTGCGATCCTGGTGCTGACCATGCGAATCGTCCCGCCGCTGGTGAAGCCCTGGTCGAGCTGGGCATCCCCTTGAATCTCGCCGCGGTCGAGGATCAGCGTGCTGACGGGGTCGCCGTGTTTCGATGCGCCCCGCTGCGGCGGGCCGGTTCCCGGTTCGAGGACCGCATCGCGTAATCGAAGGTCACCGGACACGTATGCGCTCGGCATGTAAATCAGGCCTGCTGCCGAGAACACGCCGCCCTGGTGGAGTTCCATGTCGGCTCGCAGCGAACCGGCGATCCGGATCCCGTTGGCGTTGAGGGCGACACGGCCCCTGTTGCGCAGCGCGGCTCCGCACAGGTTGAGATTGCCGCCGATCTTCGCACCGGGAAGGCGCAGCTCACCGGCCACCCGGGTGCGCATCGCCAGCAGCGCACCGCCCACATTCAGACGGTCGGCGTGTACGGCACGCCTGGCCGGATTGTGCAGGCCACTGCCGGTGAGTTCGAGCGAGCCACCGATCTGGGCGTCGGCGAGATTGACGACGCCGCCGACGCTGGTGCAGCCGATCAGTACGGCGTCGTTGCCGGTGGTCAGATTGCGCGCGCGCAGGCCGGGGAAGCGGCACTGCTTCAGCACCAGGCCACCGAGCTGTGCCTGGCGCAGGTCCGGGGGCTGCTCGAACCGGCACCGGACGAATTCCAGCAGGTAGGGCAGATCCGCCGCGCGCAGGTCGAGATGGCCGGTGACGACCGAGTCCTGCACGCAGATGACCGGTGGTTGCGCGCTGCGGCGCCAGAACGGGCGCCACCCGCCCTCCTCGGGAGATTCGACGAGCCTGCGTGTCAGGTACTCACCACGGACTTCCTGCTCGGGGTCGTGCGGATCGGCATGCACGTCGAGCTCTTCGAGTTCCGTGTCGCTGCGCCGGTTGCCCCAGGGTCTTGCCTGGCCGAGCATCTCGTCGAGGCGTTGCTCGGCCGGGGTCGGCGATCCGTTGTTCTCCCAGGGTTTGCCCGCCACTGCTGCTCCCACGTCGATGGCCCGCTGATCGACTCGACCAGTGCGATCCACCGAGGTGCTCCGGTGGGACTCACCCGGCGTGAACGACACTGTCGGTATTCGATCATCCACTCATCAACACGGACGCATGAGACGGCGCATCGGTTCCTGCGCCGAGAGTGCCCGAATCATCACGATCACTGCTCGCTCACCACGCGGACCTCGGTGAGGCCACCCCTTCCGGTGAGTTTTTTGCAGTTTCGCGCGAAACTGCAATTTTTCGTCGGCAGCTACTCGGCGGCTCCGGTATGGGTCGGATTGAGGACGCGGGCCAGGAACGAGCGGGTGCGCTCCTCCCGTGGTGCGCCGATGACCTCGGCGGGCGGCCCCTGTTCGACGATGCCGCCGCCGTCCATGAACAGCACCCGGTCGGCGACCTCCCGGGCGAACTGCATTTCATGGGTGACCACGAGCATCGTCATGCCCTCCTCGGCGAGCCCGCGCATCACGGCGAGCACATCGCCGACGAGCTCCGGGTCCAGCGCCGATGTCGGCTCGTCGAACAACATCACATCGGGATTCATCGACAGCGCCCGCGCGATGCCCGCGCGTTGCTGTTGCCCCCCGGACAGCTGCGGCGGCATCGCATCGGCTTTGTCCGCCAGTCCGACGCGATGCAGATTCTCGCGCGCGATGCTCTCGGCCTCGGCCTTGCCGCGCCGGAGCACCTTGCGCTGTGCCACGGTCAGGTTCGACAGCACCGACAGATGCGAGAACAGGTTGAACTGCTGGAAGACCATGCCGATGCGCCTGCGCACGGTATCGATGTCGGTGTCCGGATCGGTCAGCTCGACCCCGTCCACCGTGATCGAGCCCGCCGTCGGTTCCTCCAGCAGGTTCACGCATCGCAGCAGCGTGGACTTGCCCGAGCCCGACGGCCCGATCACACAGACCACCTCGCCGGTGGCGACCTGTTGGTCGATGTCGCGCAGGACTTCCAGCGCTCCGAAGGACTTGCCGAGTCCCGAGATGTCGATCATCGCGTCGCTCATGCCTTACCTCCGTTGGTACGGCCGGACTTGCTCGCTGTGCCTTTGACATAGCGACGTTCCAGTAGATCCGAGACCCGGGACAGCGGAACCGTGATCACCAGGTAGCACAGCCCCGCGATCAACAGCGGCGTCAACGACTCGTGCTCGGTCAGTGCCGCTCGGCCGAACTTGGCGAGTTCGTACTGGCTGTTCGCCAGTCCGAGCAGGTAGATCAGTGAGGAATCCTTCGTGATCAGGATCAACTCGTTGGTCAGCGGAGGCAGGATGATCCTGAATGCCTGGGGCATGGTCACGGTGACCATCGTGCGCATGGGCGACATGCCCAGTGAACGCGCTGCTTCGATCTGGCCGGGTGGTACGGCCTGCACTCCCGCACGGATCGTCTCGGCGATGTAGGCAGCTCCCACCAGCCCGAGCGCGAGCATGGCGGTGGAGTAGATGTCGAACCGGATTTGGAAGGCGATCGGCACACCGAAGCCCAGCACGACGAACACCAGCAGGGCGGGAAGACCGCGAAAGAACTCGATGTAGGCGGTGGCGATCCAACGGTACGGGCCGACCGAGGACAGGCGCATGAGGGCGAGCACGATCCCGAGTCCGAGCCCGAATCCGAATCCGAGCGCGGTGTAGATGATCGTGTTCCGCAGTGCGAGGGTGATGATTTCCGGGAACTGCGCCATCGCGACATCGACGTTGAAGAACGCCTTCGCGATCGCCGCCCAGTCGGCCAGGAAGGCCGCGAGCAGCGCTACCACGACGAGCACGGTGTACTGGATGCCGCGGCTCAGCCGAGCCCGTTGTCGTCGCCCCAGCCCCTGCTTGGGGCGCCCCTGTGTGGGCTGCTGGGCCTCTACTGTCATCGAATCTCCTGGTTTGGTGGGCGGGGCCGACGGTGGCCGGACATCGGCCCCGTGAACGACTCGAGCGGGTCACTCGGGTTGCTTACCGAACCACTTCCGGTAGATCTTGTCGTACTGCCCGCTTTCCTTGAGCCTGCTCAGGGATTCGTTGACCTTCTTCAGCAGTGCGTCGTCACTGGTAGCCACGCCGATGCCGTACTTGTCGCCGGTGGTGAACTCGTTGGTGATCTCGACACCGGGGTTGTTCTTGGTGTAGTACGCCAGCACGCTGTTGTCGTTGATCGCGACATCGACCCTGTTGGTTTCGACCGCCTTGATCATCAGCGGCAGGTTCTCGAACTGCACGACGGTGTAGCCGTTTTTCTCGGCGTGCTTCCGGGCGAACTTCTCACCGGTCGTGGCCAGCTGCACCCCAACCTTCTTGCCCCGCAGGTCGGACAGCTGTGTCATACCGGAGTCCTTCGGCGTGAGCAGTGCCTGCGTCGCCTCGAAGTAGGGGTCGGAGAAGTCGAAGTTCTCCTCTCGAGTGGGGGTGATGCTCATCGCTGCCGCGGCGACATCGCACTGCCCGCTGTTGAGGGCCACACCCGACTGGATGCCCGAGAAGGGAGTGTCCACGATCTTTTGCTCGACTCCGAGGTCCTCGGCGATCAGGTCCACCAGTTCGACGTCGAAGCCGACGATCTCTCCGTTCTTGTGGAACTGGAACGGCGCATAGTCGGTGTGCGTGCAGGTGGTCAGCTTGCCCGGGTTGGTCAGGGCAAGGCCGTCTCCCGAACTGCCGGACGTTGTCGACTCCGCACAGCCGGCCATCGCGGTCAGCAGTGCCAGGGCCGGTACCAGGGCGACTGCTCGGAGTGTTCTTCGACGCGCCACGGTGTCTCCTCCTCGACGTGAATCCAGATGCTGGGATCCTGCCATCCGCAGGAAACCGTTCATACAGTCGAGTGGATTTCGATCCCGTCAATATTTGCCCACTCGGGATGGACAGGATGAAAGAGACACTTTTGGTGACCCGGAGTGATTGCCGTGATCGGAACGGGAACGGGAAGTGCCGCTGCGAGTCGGCACTTCCCGGGTGACTGCGGGGCCTCACGTGCGCCGAGGTGCGCTCGGCAGCGGTTCGGGCCTAGGGTGATCGGCGTCGAGAGGAGCCGACCGTGCGTGCTGTGCAGTATCACACCGTGGGGCAGCCGCCCGAGCTGCGCAGGATTCCGGAACCGGAGCCCGGTCCGGGAGAGGTCCTGCTCGAAGTCACCGCCGCAGGGCTGTGCCACTCCGACATCGCCGTCATGAACTGGACCGCCGAGGAATTCCCCTATCCGCTTCCGCTCACCCTGGGCCACGAGGGCGCGGGCCGGGTGGCGGCTCTGGGCAGCGGTGTGCACGAGTTCTCCGTCGGTGACTCGGTGATCGTCTACGGCCCGTGGGGCTGCGGCCAGTGCCATGCCTGCGCACGCGGGAAGGAGAACTACTGCCTGCACGCCGCCGAGCGGGCGATCCGCCCACCGGGCCTGGGGGCGCCCGGGGCGCTCGCCGACTACCTGCTCGTCGATGCGCCGAGACACCTGGTACCGATCGGCGACCTCGATCCGGTGCGGACGGTGCCGTTCACCGACGCAGGACTGACTCCGTATCACGCGATCAAGAAATCGCTGCCCAAACTGGTTCCGGGCAGCACGGCCGTGGTGATCGGCGCGGGCGGGCTCGGCCATCTCGCGATCCAATTGCTGCACGCGCTTTCGCCTGCGCACGTGGTTGCGCTCGATATCAGCGAGGACAAGCTCGCGATCGCCCGCGAGGTCGGTGCCGACGAGGTGCTGCTCTCCGACGAACACGCCGTCGGGAAAGTCCGCGACATCACCGAAGGGCGCGGTGCCGAGTTGGTGCTCGACTTCGTCGGCAATGACGCCACCGGGAGAACGGCCGCCGGCTGCGCGGGGATCGAGTCCGACCTGACGATCGTCGGTGTCGGCGGTGGCAGCCTCCCGGTCGGCTTCGGGCTGACTCCCTTCGCGTGCTCGGTCTCCGCACCGTACTGGGGTGGGCGGGACGAGCTGATCGAGCTGGTGCGCCTGGTCGAGCAGGGCGTCGTGTACTCCGAGGTCGAGGTGTACAGCCTCGACGAGGTGCCCCATGCCTACGCGGGACTGGAAAGCGGCACGATCAACGGTCGCGCCGTCGCCGTTCCCTCGGGAGGACCCTCCGCCTGAGAGGTCCGCGGGCCGTGCCGATCGTGGCGGGAAGGGCCACCGACCTCTCGCGCTGTGCTCCCGTCAGCGCCGGGCGTGCGCGTCGAGGACATAGGCGATGGCGGAGGTCACCTTCGTGGCGTAGGCGAGATCCAGCGATTCGTCCGGGACGTGGGCGTTGCTGCTCGGCCCGAGCGCCCCCGTCACGACGAACTGCGCGTTCGGGTAGGCGTTGTGCAGCAGTCCCATGAACGGAATCGAGCCGCCGAGCCCCATGGTGCGCCAGCCTCCGCCGAAAACCTCCTCGCCGGCTGCGTCCAGTGCCGTGCTCAGCCACGGCGCCACTTCCGGAGCGTTCCAGCCCAGGTTGGCCTCGGAGCGACCGAAGGTGACGCGCGCGCCGTAGGGCACATCGATCGACAAGGTCGAGCGCACCGCATCCAGTGCTGCCTCGGGGTCGGCGGTCGGCGGGATTCGGAAGCTCAGGCTCAGCGTGGTGGAGGGCCGCAGTACGTTGCCCGCGTCGCCCGGAGCGGGCAAGCCCTCCGCGCCGATCACCGACAATGTCGGCCGCCACCAGTTGTTCAACGCCAGCTCGGTCTCCTCATCGCTGACCAGACGCATGCCGTCGAGCGGGGAAACCTGGTCTGCGACCAGGCCGGGAGCGGCCTCGACCCCGGCCCGTGCTTGCCGTGCGCGATCCGCGGGAATGGCCACGTTCATTTCGGGCAGCAGGACCTCGCCGGTCGCCGAGTCCTCCAGCCGGTCCAGCAGTTGCCGCGCGACCCGGAAGGAGCTGGGTACCAGTCCACTGGCCGTACCGGAGTGCTGGCCACTGTCGAGGACCTGCACGGTCACGTCGAGCTGCACCATGCCGCGCAGCGAGTTGGTCAGCCACAGTCGCTCGTAGTCGCCGCCGCCCGAGTCCAGGCACACCACCAGCGAGACGGTGCCGAGCCGGTCGGCGAGATGATCCAGGTAAGTGGGCAGATCGGGACTGCCGGACTCCTCACCGGTCTCCAGCAGCACCACGCAGCGCGCGTGGGCACCGCCATGGGAACGGACCGCTTCCAGGGCGGTGATCGCCGCGTACCCGGCGTAGCCGTCATCGACCGCACCGCGCCCGTACAGGCGACCGTCCCGGATCACCGGAGTCCACGGGTCGAGTCCTTCGGACCAGCCACCGACCGGGGGCTGTTTGTCGAGGTGCCCGTACAGCAGCACGGTCTCGTCCGGTGCACCTGCACTCGCGGGGATATCGACCAGCAGCAGTGGTGTGCACCCCGGTAGGCGCATCACCTCGACGTCCGCTCCGGTGATGCCTCGTGTCGAGATCCACTGGCGGAGATGAGCGATGGCCGCGTCCAGATGCCCGCTTGCAGCCCAGTCGGCATCGAAAGCCGGGGACATCGCCGGGATCTCGACCAGCTCGCACAAGCTCGGCAGGACGGCGTCGTCCCACACTCGTTCCACGGTCTTGTTCACTGCTGCACGATCCACACCCACGATCGTATTCCCACGTTCCGGGACGGCGCGACGGAGGCGGTGGTCACGCAGGTGGAGCTTCCCCGGATGAGGTCAGCCCCATTCGCCGCACGGTTGAACCCCGCCGCCAGCAGGGCGGCCAGGAGCACGCCGAACACCAGCCCGAGCAGCGCGGAGAGCAAGGAGTGGATCACCATGCCGATCCAGACGGTCGCCTGGGATGGAGGCGGACCCTGTGCCAGCGTCGCGATGACCCTGAACGGTGCCAGCGCGGGTTTACCCGTCGTGGTCGCGAACCAGGAGTTCAATGCGGCGAACGCGACCCCGGCGAGGACCCCGGAAGCGAATCCCCGGCCCAACCAGGCTCCGATGCCACTGGATGCACTCCGTTGATGAGATACCGCGTCGGCTGACCTGCTTATACTGCTCCATCTCCAACCGGAACCGCTTTGTGAAGCCCCCGGGAAGTGAGCTCGTGTGTCCGGAGGAATAGGCCCAGTCCCGCGGAGACGCCCCCTTCCGCAGTACAGCGCAGGTGCAAGCCGGTTCAGCCGCCTCCACCGCCGTCGCCGCCACCGTCCCCACCCCCACCGCCACCGGCGCCTGCGGCAGCCGCTCCGGCGGCGATGGCAGCACCGGCCTCCGCGATGGCGGCCTCGACGGCACCGCCGAGGTGCTCGCCCTTGGCGATCGACTTCGCCATCCTGCGTTCGGTCCGGTCGAAGCCGAAGGCGTGCACGAGGTTGCTCGCGTGCACGAGAGCGATGAGCAGGGCGAGCCGGTTGTCGATCGGACGTTCGACCCGTAGCACCTGCCGAAGCTCGGAGATCAGGGAATCGCGCACCAGGTTGTCGGGCACGTGGCGGTCGTGCGGAATGAAGCCGAGGAACTTGTGCTCGTGCCGGGTGAGCAGCCCGTGCCCGGTGAGCCGGCGTCGGTGCTCCTTGAACGCCGAGGTTCGCCTGGACAGCCAGGAGGAGAGCTCGAGCGGCTTGCCCTGTGGCCCGGACTTTGTCACCAGGTGTTCCAACAGGGAATCCGTCCAGGAAACACCGGACGGCCTCGGGTCGAGAATGTGCAGCTTGACGCGCTTCCACTTGGTGCGCTCGGCCATGACGCGGTGTTGCAGCGCGAGCTCGCCGATCTCGGCGGCTGCCGTCGTGACACTCGGATTGGCGTTGAGGTGGTGGGAGCCGTTCCGTTTGTGCAGCAACAGCACGACCTCACCGGGGAGCGGAACCGCGCGCTGTGAGTACTCGTTCACGCAGCACAGTCTGCCTTCTCGGACTTCCGAGTGGGGCACTTTTCGACCTGGCGAAATCTTGCCAACCGATCATCGGTGGTACAACCGTCCCAGGGGCATCAGTCGGACCTCCATCCCTTGGATGACCTGGGATTTCGTCCCCTCGGAGAGCGGACTACGGTGATCGGGGACGGTGTTCGCACGCGGCCGGTGAGCGCCGATTCCTGTGTCAGGGCTCACGGAAGCGGAGGTTTTCATGCCAGGATGTCGGAGAGCGATCCAACCGCCCCGCCCTGATGTCCGAACGACTCACCAGGTTGATCGGGCACCGGACGGGGCTGCCGGGCCGTGCCGTCACAAGCGGCCGGACCGGTGCGAGACGAGGAGATCCACATGTCCGCCGAACACTGGACGCGACCGAGCCGACCGGAAGGGCAAGCTCAGAACGGAACCGCACCCGGTCACCCTGCCGCCACTTCGGCAGCACCCACGAGGGAACAGGTGATCGCCGGTTTGCGCGCGACGAGCGAGGGCGGGGCTGACCTTGTTCAGCTCCTCACACCAGAGGGTCAGCGGGTGTCGCACCCGAACTTCGACATCGACATCACCGACGAGCAGTTGCGCGGCATGTACCGCGACATGGTGCTGGTAAGGCGAGCCGACCGGGAAGGCAACGCACTACAGCGGCAGGGCCAGCTCGGCATCTGGGTACCGCTGCTCGGCCAGGAAGCCGCGCAGATCGGTGCGGGCCGGGCCATGCGACCGCAGGACATGGCTTTCCCCAGCTACCGCGAACACGGAGTGGCCTGGTGCCGCGGGGTGGACCCCACCGAACTCCTGGGTATCTTCCGAGGGACCGACCACGGCAGTTGGGACCCGAACACCACGGGCATGGGGCTCTACACCATCGTCATCGGCAACCAGTGCCTCAACGCCGCCGGCTACGCGATGGGCCAGCGCTTCGAGGGCCGGGTGGGCAATGCAGGCGGGGATGCCGCCGAGAACGAAGCCACCATCGCCTTCTTCGGCGACGGCGCCACCAGCCAGGGCGACGTGCACGAAGGGATGGTCTGGGGCGCGGTCTACGACGCCCCGGTGGTGTTTTTCTGCCAGAACAACCAGTGGGCGATCTCCGAGCCGACCGAGCGCCAGACGCGGGTTCCGCTCTACGAACGTGCCCGCGGCTACGGCTTTCCCGGTATCCGCGTCGACGGCAACGACGTACTGGCCAGTCTTGCGGTCACCCAATGGGCGCTCGACGAATGCCGCCACGGTAACGGCCCGGTGCTCATCGAGGCGTTCACCTATCGGATGGACGCCCACACCACCTCCGATGACGCGACCCGCTACCGTCTCGATGACGACATCGAGGCGTGGAAGCTCAAAGATCCGATCGAGCGGCTGCGTGTGCACCTGGTGCGCGAACAGCTCGCCGACCAGGAGTTCCTCGACGGTGTGGACGCCGAGGCCGACGAACTGGCCCAGCGCTTCCGCGACTTCTGCATCAACATGCCCGAGCCGCCGCCGGAACGGATGTTCTCCCAGGTCTATGCCCAGGAGAGTCCGGTCGTGGCCGCCCAACGAGACGACTACCTGCAGTACCTCGATGGCTTCGCCGACTCCGTAGCCGGCCACAACGCAGAGGGGAGCGTTCGCTGATGGCCGCGCCCACGATGGAAACCTCCACCGCCACGCCGACCCCGACGCAGACGATCACGATCGCCAAAGGCCTGAACATGGCCCTGCGCTCCGCGATGGAGCGTGACCCGAAGGTCATCATGATGGGTGAGGACGTCGGCAAGCTCGGCGGCGTGTTCCGCGTGACCGATGGTCTGCAGAAGGATTTCGGTGAGAATCGGGTGCTGGACACCCCGCTGGCCGAGTCCGGGATTATCGGCACCGCGATCGGCCTGGCCATGCGCGGTTTCCGGCCGGTGTGCGAGATCCAGTTCGACGGGTTCATCTTCCCCGGCTTCGACCAGATCGTCTCGCAGCTGTCGAAGATGCACTTCCGTAGCCAGGGCAAGGTGAAGCTGCCCGTGGTGATCCGGGTTCCCTTCGGCGGTGGCATCGGGGCGGTCGAACACCACTCGGAATCTCCCGAGTCACTGTTCGCGCACGTCAGCGGGTTGAAGGTGGTTTCATGCTCGAATCCTGTGGATGCCTACTGGATGCTGCAGCAGGCCATCGACAGTGACGATCCGGTGCTGTTTTTCGAGCCGAAGCGCCGGTACTGGGAAAAGGCGGAGCTGGATCCGACGGCCGAACCTGCCTCCTTGTTCACCTCCAAGGTGCAGCGTCCCGGGGCCGCGGCCACGCTGGTCACCTACGGCCCGATGGTGCGTACCTGTCTGGACGCGGCCAAGGCAGCCGAGGAGGAGGGCCGGGACCTGGAGGTCATCGACCTGCGGTCACTCTCCCCGCTGGATCTCGATCCGGTGTTCGACTCCGTACGTCGCACGGGGCGGCTCGTCGCCGTCAGCGAGTCGGCGCCGGAGTCCTCGGTCACTTCCGAAGTGGCGACACGGGTGCAGCAGGAGTGCTTCTACTCGCTGGAGGCGCCGGTGCTGCGGGTGAACGGATTCGACACTCCCTACCCGCCGAGCAGGCTCGAGGACGGGTTCCTCCCGGATCTCGATCGGGTGCTCGACGCGGTCGACCGCTCACTGGCGTACTAAAGGGAGACGTTGATGTCACAACTCAAGCACTTCCCCCTGCCGGATGTCGGTGAGGGGCTGACCGAGGCCGAGGTCCTCAACTGGCGTGTGCAGCCGGGCGACACGGTGACGCTGAATCAGACCATCGTGGAGATCGAGACCGCCAAGGCCTCCGTGGAGCTGCCCTGCCCGTATGCGGGCACGATCAGTGAACTGCTCGCCGAGCCGGGACAAACCGTGGAGGTCGGCACGCCGATCGTGGCGATCGACCTCGATTCCGAGGGGGCCGCGGTGGCCGCCGCCGAGGAACCGGCCCAGCAGGCTGCTTCGGCCGGTGGCAGCACGGAAGAGGGGACGGCGGGAGAAGTCGCCAACCTGGTCGGCTACGGTCCGCGCTCATCGAGTTCGAAGCGCCGCCCCCGCAAGGCAACGACACCGGCCGCGCCGAGCACTGCGTCGAATGGCGTCCCCGCTCAGCAGTCCGCGCGGGGCGCGCAGGGAGCGCAGGGCGCGGGAATCCCTGCGGCACCGGCCGGTGCGCAGTCCGGTACGTCGTCCGGTGACCAGACATCGATGCAGCTGCCGGTTGCCGAACCCGCTGCGGTGAACGGCTCCGCACCGCAGAGCAACGGGACCGCTGCTTCCGGCGGCTCCGTACCCCTGGCCAAGCCGCCGGTGCGCAAGCTCGCCAAGGACCTCGGTGTCGACCTGCGGTCGCTGGCCGGGTCCGGGGCGGAGGGGATCATCACGCGTACGGACGTCGAGCGTGCCGCCACCGGCGGTGCTGCCGGTGGCGAGTCACTCGGCGGTGCAGCGTCCGCGGGCAGTGTGGACGAGACCGCTCGTGAACGGCGGGTGCCGATCAAGGGAGTACGCAAGGCGACCGCGCAGGCGATGGTGGACAGCGCGTTCACCGCACCCCACGTCACCGAGTTCCTGACGGTCGATGTCACGCCGATGATGGAGTTCCGCGAGCGGCTGAAGTCGCACCCCGAGTTCCAGGGGGTGAAGGTGACGCCGCTGGCCGTGCTGGCCAAGGCACTGTGCCTGGCGGTGCGGCGCACGCCCGATGTCAATGCGACGTGGGACGAGCAGGCCGGAGAGATCGTCTACAAGGACTACGTGCACCTGGGCATCGCGGCAGCCACGCCGCGCGGTCTGGTGGTGCCCAAGGTTCGCGATGCCGAGCAGCTCTCGTTGCGGGAACTCGCCGAGTCGCTGGAAACGTTGACGGCCGCCGCGCGGGACGGCAGGACCGCCCCGGCCGATATGGTCAACGGGAGCATCACCATCACCAACGTCGGTGTGTTCGGCGTGGACACCGGGACACCGATTCTCAATCCCGGTGAGTCGGCGATCCTGGCCTTCGGCGCGATTCGCGATATGCCGTGGGTGGTCGACGGCCAGGTGGTACCGCGCAAGGTCTGCCAGCTCGCGTTGAGCTTCGATCACCGCGTGGTCGATGGTCAGCAGGGTTCGCAGTTCCTGGCCGATGTCGGTGCCCTCCTGGCCGATCCCGGCATGGCCATGACCTACTGAGAATGCGGTACACGTGGGCCCCCGTCGGTAGCGGAGGGCCCACGTGTCTGCCGGGCCCGGCACGAGATCCGGAGATCATTGCCGCACCGATCCGCGCCCCGTGGGGGTAGCGATCATCGCGTGGTCGATGGACTGTATCGGTGGTCCCTCACCTGCGGAACTCGTTGATTCCCCTGCCGGGGCGCCACAGCCGGATCAGCAGGTGATCCCCGGTATCGGCAACAGCGGTGTGCACCACCTCGTCGAGTGCGAGCCGGAACAGGTGGAAGTCACCGGGCGGCGGTCCGGCGGCCTCGCGGAACGCGTCGAGCTCGTCGGCGTCGGTCACTTCGACGGCACGAGCGGTGACCTTCACGTCACCACCTTCCATGGAGGCCTCCGTGGGATGCGCGTGCACCGCGCACCGCGCATCCCGCTGCAGGTCGCGTGCCTTGAGCGCGCCCAGCATCGAGCCGACGGTGATGTCGCCCCCGTGGAACTGCACCTCGGTGCCGCTGACTCGGGGCGATCCATCATTGCGCAGCGTCGCCAGCACATGATGCGGATGGGATTCGAAGCGCTCCCGCACCGACGCTGCGAACTCGGGGACTTCGTCGGTGAGCTGCCGCCATGTCGTCATGGCAGCAGACTGACATCCACCCCTGACAAAAGTCGCCGACCGGCGACGTCAGTCCTCTTTGCGGCGACGCCCCCCGCGCGAGCTGCTCTGTGCCCTGGCGAGTGCTTCTTCGCCGGACTCCGCCTCCTTCGAGGAGGCTTCGGACGAAGCCGTGGACGCCACTGCGTCGCCGCCGATGCCGTCTCCGTCTGTGCTGCTTCCGGCAGTGCTGCTCGCGTCGGCGCTCGGAGCCTCGGCGTCCTCCGTCTCGACACCTTCAACGGCGGACGGGTCCGTCGGGAACCCGAAGTCGTGTGCTTCGAAGTCGTGCACGTCGATCTCGGGGAGCTCCAGCTCCTCGTACAGTTCGCCGAAGATCGGAGTATCGGGATCGGTTGTGGTCTTGCTCACCGCTTCGCCCTCCCTTTCGCTCTCGAAGCCGTGTCCGGGCCACCGGTTCCACTTGCTCGTCCGGCGTCCCTGACGCATGTACCCGCACACTCCACGCCTGAACCTCCCCCGCGCGGGCTCATACGGTACGGGCGGTTCGGGGGGACCGCAGCACCGATGAGACGTGTCGGAACATTGTCATCAACAGGACAGACTTTACGATTTCACCCGTTCGGATGATGTTCATCCGAACGTCGGCAGCCTGTGCACTCGGCACAATGCTTCATTTCGACATAACGTGGAAACCCTTCGGGTGATTCCGTGGCAAACGCCACTTACTGTCCGAAGGGCGCCCGAACGGGTGGGAGTGGGCTGTCTCAGTCGATGTGCTGCCCGGAGATGCTCCTGGCCACCACCAACTGCTGGATCTGCTCGGTGCCCTCGAAGATGTCGTAGATCTTGGCGTCGCGGTGCATCCGCTCGACCGGAAACTCCCTGGTGTAGCCGTTACCACCGAGGATCTGAATGGCTCGCTCGGTGGCCCAGGTCGCCACTCGGCCCGCCTTGAGCTTCGACATCGAGCCCTCACCTGCGGTGAACGGCACCGCATTGCGGCCCATCCATGCCGCTCGCCACACCAGCAACCGTGCGGCGTCGATCTCCGTCCGCATGTCGGCGAGGGTGAACGCGATCGACTGATTGTCGATGATCGGCCGCCCGAAGGTCTTCCGCTGCCTGGCGTAGTCCAGAGCCTCCTCGTAAGCCGCCTGTGCGATCCCGATGGCTTGTGCTCCGACAGTCGGGCGGGAGAGCTCGAAGGTGCGCATCGCGGCCTGGCCACTTGCCTTCGCGCCCTCACGGGCCCGGGCCAGCCGCTCGTCGAGCTTGTCCTTGCCACCCAGCAGGCACCGGCCGGGAACCCGGACGTCATCGAGAAAAACATCGGCGGTGTGCGAGGCGCGGAGCCCGTGTTTGTGAATCCTGCCCGGTGCCGACAGCCCCGGCGTATCGGGCGGGACGACGAACGCGGCCTGCCCGCGCGAGCCGAGCTCGGGATCCACGACGGCCTGCACCACGTGGATGTTGGCGATACCGCCGTTGGTCGCCCATGCCTTCTGGCCGCTCAGAACCCACTCGTCGGTGGCTTCGTCGTAGACCGCGCGAGTGCGCATGGCCGAGACATCGGAGCCGGCCTCCGGTTCCGAGGAGCAGAACGCGGCGACCTTCGGATCGTCGACATCGCCGTAACATTCGGGCACCCACTCGGCGAGCTGATCGGGCGTGCCTGCGGAGAAGATCCCGGCGACTGCGAGAGTGGTGCCGAAGATCGACATCCCGATGCCGCCGTCTCCGCGGAAGAGCTCTTCGTTGGCGATCGGCAGGGACAGGCCGGTTTCATCGGCCCAGAAGGTGGCCACCGTCTCGAAACCGTAGAGACCGATCCTGGCCGCTTCCTGAATGATCGGCCATGGTGTCTCCTCACGTTCGTCCCATTCGCGGGCGGCGGGGCGGATGACCTTGTCGGCGAAGCCGCGCACCCAGTCCCGCAGATCGCGCTGCTCCTCGTTCAGCTCCAGGGAGAAACTCATCGGCATCCTTCGCGAGTTCGTTGCGGTGCTGGGCCGGGGTGGGGTGCTCAGGCCTTCGGGATCCGGAAGAGTTTGGTCAGTCCGGCGGCGAAGCCGACATCTCCGGCGACCTTGAGCTTGCCGGTCATGAACAGTGTCGGTGCGGAAGCATTGCCGGAAGCGAGTTCGAGGAACTTCACCGGCTCCAGAGTGATCGTGACGCGCGGCTCGTGCTCGGGGTGTTTGCCGACCGTGCAGGTGCCCCCGGAGAGTACGCACTCATAGCGAAGGTGATCGTGCTCGCCGGTACCGATGCGCCAGCGCACCACGGCTTCGGTCGAGCCCGCTTTCTCGGCTTCGTAGTGTTCGCCCATACGTCGGAACACCTCGTCGAGGATGCGCTCGCGCAGTTGCGGCCGCGCCATCACGGTTTCGATCTGCGCGGTCGAGGCGCGGGAGATCATCCGGGCGAACCGTTCCGCGTCGAGTGAGCTCAGGTCGGCTTCGTCTCCGTTGGCGGCCGAGGCGGAAGCGGCTTCGAGCAGGGTGACGAACTCCTCCCGGCTCACTTTCTTCGGGTCGGTGTTGCCGAGTGTGGTGATCGGGTCGGAATTCGTCATGACCTTCCTTGTCATCCATTGCCTACCAGTTGGTGAGGCTACTTTCCAGTAGGTAATGGCGACAAGGCGCGCGCATGATCTTCTCTGTTCTACCGTGCCGGATGTGCACCATGCGAGAGGCGAACGAGCACAAGCCGGGCAATCCGGCAGCTCGACCCCGAAACCCAGGTCCAGGCGGCTCCCCCGCTCGGTGCGGGAGCGGCAGATCCTGGACGCTGCCGTGCAGGTCTTCGCCGAGCACGGATTCCATCAGGCGTCGATGGACGAGATTTCCGATGCAGCGGGGATCTCCAAGCCGATGATCTACACATACCTCGGTGCGAAGGACGAATTGTTCGTCGCCTGTATCCGGCGGGAGGCGGGGCGCCTCATCGAGGCCATCGGCGAGGCGGTGGACGAGAACCTCCGTACGGATGAGCAGCTGTGGCGCGGTCTGCGGGCGTTCTTCGAGTACGTCAACGACAACCGGGCGAGCTGGACGGTACTGCACCGACAGGCGAACATTCAGGGAGAGCCCTTCTCCGGCGAACTCGCCGAGTGGCGCGACCGCGCCGTGGCCCTGATCGCAGCACTGCTCACGCGAGCCACCGCGGCCACCGAGCAACCGGTGCAGACCGAGCAGATGGAGCCGTTCGCCGCCGCGCTGGTCGGTGCGGGGGAATCGATGCTGGACTGGTGGATCGACCATCCCGAGCACACCGCCGACGGTCTGTCGAGGCGATTGATGAATCTGATGTGGCTGGGCTTCGGGGACATGGTGCAGGGGAACCGCTGGAAACCCCCATCCTAGACAGAGGCACTGTCGGGCTTGGCCCGATGCTGCTCCAGCTGCCGGAGAGCCCGAGCGCCCGAGAGTCACCGCCCGAGGCGCAACACCTTCCGAGATACCGAGGAGACGACATTGCACATCACCCACTTCGGACATGCCTGCGTCCTGCTCGAGACCGGTTCGGCCCGCCTGCTGATCGATCCGGGAACCTTCTCCGCCGACTTCGAGGGGCTCCGGGAGCTGGACGCAGTGCTGATCACCCATCAGCACCTCGATCACCTGGACACCCAGCGGCTTCCGGGACTGCTCGGCAACAACCCGCAGGCGCGCCTTGTTGCCGACCCCGCTTCGGCGGCAACTCTGATCGAGTCGGACCTGACCGCCGAGACGGTCCGGCCGGGGGACGCGCTGGAAGCGGGAGGCGTGGCGGTCAATGTCGTCGGTGGTGAACACGCGGTCATCCACCCGGACATCCCGACCGTGGCCAACGCAGGTTACGTGGTCGACCACGGTGCCTTCTACCACCCGGGTGATGCCTTCCACGTGCCCGAACAGCGAATCGACGTGCTGGGGCTGCCGACCGGAGCCCCGTGGCTGAAGCTGTCCGAGGCGGTGGACTTCCTGCGCGCGGTGAGCCCCCGAGTCACCGTTCCGATCCATGAAGCGGTGCTGGCGAGGCCGGAAATGCACTACCGCATGTTCGAGCAGCTCGGTCCGCAGGGCACGGCGGTCAACGTGCTCACCAGAGGTGAGCCCACCCTCGTCTGAGGGCGGTGGTGCTTCCCACCAGCGGTGCCCGGCCTGCCCGTGGTACCGGGGGCGACCAGCCTGCCCGGCGCGGCCTCGGGCGACCGAGGCCGCGCCGGAAACAGCCGGTTCGCTGGTCCCGGATACGCCGGAGATCCTGTGCTCAGGTGGTCGGAGTGGGCCAGTCGGCGAGGTCACGTCCGGTGATGCGCGTGTAGGCCTCGATGTAGCGGGCGCGGGTGGCGTCCACCACATCCCCGGGAAGTTCCGGCGGTGGCAGGTCGGAAGACCGGTCCCAGCCGGACGCGGGTGAGGTCAGCCAGTCGCGCACGTACTGCTTGTCGAAAGAGCTCTGCGCGCGCCCGACCTCGTGGTCGTCGGCGGGCCAGTACCGCGAGGAATCCGGCGTGAGCACCTCGTCACCGAGCACCAGGGCGCCCTCGGCGGAGATCCCGAACTCGAACTTCGTGTCGGCGAGGACCACTCCGCGGCTCTCGGCGTGCTCGGCCGCTCGCCGGTAGAGCCGCAGGGTCTTCTCGCGCAACTGCTCCGCACGCTGCCTGCCCACGGTATGGGCCACGGCCTCGAAACTCACGTTCTCGTCGTGATCTCCCAGCTCCGCTTTCGTGGCGGGAGTGAAGATCGGCTCCGGCAGCCGTGACGCCTCGGTGAGTCCGTCGGGCAGCGATACCTCGCACACCGTGCCGGTGCGGCGGTACTCGAGCAGACCGGAGCCGGTGAGGTAACCGCGGGCCACACACTCGACCGGCAGCATGCTCAGCCTGCGTACCAGTAGAGCCCGTCCGCGCACCTCGTTCGGGATGCGCGGATCGTCGGCGGAGACCAGGTGAGTGCCGATCTCGTCGCGGAGCAGCTCGAACCAGAACACGCTCATCGCCGTCAGCACCCTGCCCTTGTCCGGGATCGGAGTGCTCAGCACGTGGTCGTAGGCGGAGATCCGATCGGAGGCGACCATCAGCAGATGCTCGTCGTCCACGGCGTACAACTGCCGGATCTTGCCCGCGGCGATTCGCGGGTATTCCTCGAGCGCGACCACGCCCCGAGTATCCCTCACCCGGTGCACCCGTCCGCCACCCGGGATCCGGATGGCTTTCGGTCACAGGATGGGTGAGGGGGTGTAGGCGGCGGCTTTCGGATGCCGCGCTGTGACATGGGAAATCTCGGTGACGACATTGCGGATCTGATCGGCGGCCGCGCCGGTGAAATCGAGCCGGTCGGCCAGCAGTTCCCCGAGTTGCTCGCGGTCCAGCGGCAGCCGCTCGTCGACGGCGAGACGATCGAGCAGATCGTTGCGCTCGATGCCTTGCTCCCGCATGTCCAGGGCGACCGCGACGGCGTTCTCCTTGATCGCCTCGTGCGCCGTCTCGCGTCCGACCCCCGCTCGCACGGCGGCCATCAGCACCTTCGTCGTCGCCAGGAACGGCAGGTAGCGGTCGAGTTCGCGGGCTACGACCGCGGGGAACGCCCCGAACTCGTCGAGCACCGTCAGGAAGGTCTCCAGCAGCCCGTCGAAGGCGAAGAACGCGTCCGGCAGTGCGACCCGGCGTACCACCGAGCACGACACGTCCCCCTCGTTCCACTGGTCCCCGGCGAGCTCGCCGGTCATGGACACGTAGCCACGCAGCACGACCGCGAGGCCGTTGACGCGCTCGCAGGAGCGGGTGTTCATCTTGTGCGGCATCGCGCTGGATCCCACCTGACCGGGCTTGAAACCTTCGGTGACCAGCTCCTGCCCGGCCATCAGCCGGATGGTCTTGGCCATGCTGGACGGCGCGGCGGCAAGCTGGGACAGCGTGGTGAGCACCTCGAAGTCCAGCGAGCGCGGATACACCTGGCCGACGCTGGCCAGCGTCCTGCCGAAGCCGAGGTGGCCTGCGACGCGGCGTTCGAGTTCGGCGAGCTTGGCAGGGTCGCCGTCGAGCAGGTCGAGCGCGTCCTGCGCGGTGCCGACCGGGCCCTTGATACCCCGCAGGGGATAGCGGGTGAGCAGCTCCTCCAACCGGTGGAAGGCCACGAGCAGTTCGTCGGCGGCGGTGGCGAAACGTTTGCCCAGGGTGGTGGCCTGCGCCGCGACGTTGTGGGAGCGCCCGGCCATGACGAGTTCGCCGTGCTCGGTGGCCAGTTGCCCGAGGCGCGCGAGCACGGCAACCGTGCGGTCGCGCACGTGCTCCAGGCTGCGGCGCACCTGCAGCTGTTCGACGTTTTCGGTCAGGTCGCGTGAGGTCATGCCCTTGTGCACGTGCTCGTGCCCGGCGAGTGCGTTGAACTCCTCGATGCGTGCCTTCACGTCGTGCCGGGTCTGGCGCTCGCGTTCGGCGATGGAGTCGAGGTCGACCTGCTCCAGCACGCGCTCGTAGTCGGCCAGGGCCTGCTCGGGCACCTCGACGCCGAGGTCGGACTGGGCGCGCAGCACAGCCAGCCACAGCCGGCGTTCCAGGGTGATCTTGTGCTGGGGGGACCACAGTTCGACCAGCTCGGGCGAGGCGTAGCGGGCGGCGAGGGCGTCGGGAATGCTGGGCTTGACCGTCACGAGCAGCCAGGATACTTGCGTGACCGAACGCACGACGAGCCGCGCTCGATACGAACGCGGCTCGTCGTCCCAGGGGTGGTGCTCACTTGGTCAGGGTGAGACTCGGATCGGTGACCAGCTCGGTGAGCTGCTTCTCGCTGAGGACGGTTTCCGCACGCAGACTGTTCGGATCGAGTTCCTGCGTGTTGAAGTTGTTGGCAGAGGCCTGCACGACGGTGCCGTCGGCACGGAAGTGGCGTACCGTCCGCACGCGTGCCTCCTTCGGGCCCTCCTTCGGGTCGGCCAGTGAACTCACCAGCGTCGATCCGTCCCGCTGCGGAACGACCCGGCACTGCACCCTCGTGAGCTCGTCCCCGCGATCGGGCTCGCAGATCTGGGACGGGGTCTCCGAGACCGTGCCCGGCGCGTGGATGCTCACCGCGGTCGAGCTCGGGCCGACCTCATCGGTGAATCGCACGAAGATCTGCAGCCTGCGGGTTTTGTCCGTTTCCGACTTTCCGCTGACCGGGATGGCGGAGCGGATCACGCGCACGTCGTCCAAGTTCGGGGCGATCTCGGCCACGGTCTTTTCGGTGTACCGGACGAGTGACTTCTCGTGCTTGCCGAGCTTCTTCTCCGGGTAGTTGATCTCGGCGCCCGACTCCTTCTCCGGCCTGGGCGGGACCACGCCGGGGAGGGGAAGTTCCCCATTCTGTGCCGGGGACTTCTCGACCACCGATGGTGCGGCGGGCGTGACCGTACGTTGGTCGTAGACGCCCAGTACTCCGGGTATCGTGGTGGCTCCGGCGAGGACCACCAGCGTCGCCAGGCCGGTGCCGACCATCGCGCGCCGCTTGCGCTGGTTCCGGCCCGCCCTCTCGGCTACCTGGTCGGGGTCGAATCCCAACGGTGGTTCGCTACCGACGGCATCCCGCATGCCATCGCGCAGTGTCTGCTCGTCCATCACGCTGTCCCTTCCGCACCGATCCCGACGTAGTCGGGATCGTGCTGTGCGATCACACCTCGCAGGCTCTGCAGCCCGCGTGAGGCCTGGCTTTTGACCGTGCCTTCGGAGCACCTCAGCGCCGCCGCGACTTCGGCGATCGGGAGGTCTTCCCAGTAGCGCAGTACGAGCACCGCCCGCTGCCGTGGCGGGACCTCGGCCAGCGCACGCAGAACGAGGTCCCGTGTCCGCGCGCGCTGGCCTGCTACGGCAGGGTCGGATTCGGAGTCACCGGAGTCCGGGACCACTCCGTCACGGCTCTCCACCCGGCGCCAAGGTTTGCGCCGTTCGTCGAGCCACGTCCGCATCAGGGTCTTGCGTGCATAGGCTTCCTGCGTTTTCCCGTCCACACGCTTCCAAGCTCGGTAGAGCTTGGTGAGCGTGGTCTGGACGAGGTCCTCGGCCAGATGCCAGTCGCCGCACAGCAGATACGCCGAACGGCGCAATGCCGCAGCCTGGTCTCTCGCGAACACACGGAATGATTCCTCGTGTTGAACCCGCATCGATGGGTGCTCCTTTCCGCGCTACCACCCCTACTACGCGGCACCCGATCGACGAGGTTGCACGGTTCGGTGGCTGCGCGGAGACATTTCTGCGCGGTTCGCACAGCTCGATCAGAGAAGTTGTGCACGCAGGACCCGGCGGGCCGTGGCACGCGGATCGGGATCGCTTTCGATCAGTGCGTTGACCACCGCCCCGTCGACCAGCATGATCAGTTCGAGCAGGTGCTTCCTGTCCAGGTCCCTGCCGCAGCGTGCGAGAACCTCCGCGAGCAGGTCGTGCAGTTGGGCGGAGAGTTCCCGCATCAGCGGTGCCAGATGCGGGCGGCGCGGGGAGCCCACCAGCCGTTCGTAACGCAGCAGGACCTGCTCGGCTCCGCCGTTTCCGGACCGGGGGCCCAGCAGCAGGTCCAGCATCAGTTCGATCATCGTGTCGGCGTGCGCGTCGGTGAGTTCGGTGAGGCGTCTGCGCCCCTCCTCGAGCTCCTCCTGCGCCTCGTGCTCGACGGCTGCGGCGATCAGATCGTCGAGGGAGTCGAAGTAGTAGGTGGTGGAGGCGAGGGGTAACTCCGCACGTTCGGCCACCGCCCGGTGGCGGATCGACTCGAATCCCCCTTCGGCCAGCAGCCGTGCGGCGGCCACCACGAGTGCCTGCCGCCGCCGCTCGCCCTTCGGGGTACTGGCCGCCGTCATGGTTGCCGATCCTATGCGTGGTTCGTCGCCTGCGAGTCTCAGTGGCCGGCACCGGTCAGGTTCAGACCGATGACTCCGGCCACGATGAGCACCAGCGAGACGAGCTTGAGCACGGAGACGCTCTCACCGAGCCAGAACATGCCGATCACCGCCGTCAGAGCGGCACCGATACCGGTCCACACGGCGTAGGCCGGCCCCACGGGCAGGGTGCGCATCGCCCACGCCAGCCCGCTGAAGCTCGCCGCCGCGAGCACGAGGAACCACAGACTGGGCACGAGCTTGCTGAATCCCTCGGAGAGCTTCAGCGAAATGGCCCATCCCGCTTCCAGCACACCGGAGACCATCAACACGACCCATGCCATGTGCGATGCCGCCTTCCGACGAGTTCCCGGTGAGGCTGCCGGTGCACCTCCCGCTCACCTTACTAGTACGAGCGTACCAATACGGTGGCACAAAACATCGGAGCGTGCGGGCGCCCAACGGCGTGCTCCGATCGTGGCCGAACGTGCTGCTCGGCCGGGCCGCAGAAGCGCACCCGGCAGCATGCCGGGAAAGCCGGATGAATCGGCGCGGGCGAATGCCTTCGGCGCGGGCGAATGCCTTCGGCAGCGGAATGCCCTTCAGAAGCGACCGGTGAGGCGATCCGCGATCGCGGGCAGTCGCTCGGCGTAGGGAGCGGCCGGTGAGCCCGAGTCGGGATTACTGCGCACCATCAGGATGTGGCCGCTGTCCGCCCGCTCGGTGACCTGTCTGGTGCCGTCGGGCTGCTGCTGTTCGCCGGGCCCGCGCTGCTCGGAGGGCACGGATCCGGCAGGGCTCAGGACCACGGTGACGTTTCCTGCGGCCGCCCCCTGTCGCACCTGGAAGGAGGCCGTTCGTGAACCCCGGGGGCAGCTGTCGGCGGCCACCGGCGTCGTCGCCTGGGTCGCTTCGGGCAGTTGCTGCGCCAGCGCAGCCGCCAGGTCCCGGTCCGGAGGTCCGCAGTGATCCTGCCCCGATTGCCCCTGCCCCGCTCGGGGGACGCCGAGCACGGTCGGTCCACTGTGGGGATCGCTCGTGCGGGGTGCCCGATTTGTCGGGGACTGCTCGGTCCCGCCCTGCGGTGGTCCGCCCTGTGCCGGTCCGGCCTGGGGATTCACCTCGGAGGTGAACACTCCCGTACCCGCTCCGAGGCCACCTGCCAGAACCGCGACGACGGCCAGGGAACCACCGGCGGCGACCATGCGTCTGCGGGCCGTCACGCGACGTGCGCCCTTGGCGATGTCCTGCTCGTCGAACGACGCAGGAGGGGCGGCATGTGCCGCATCGCGGAACAGCTCTTCGAGCTTCCGCTCGTTCACTGACCTGCACCTCCTCCCGACATCGGCCGCAAATCACCGAGCTCGTCACCGAGTGCTTCCCGCAGTGTTTCCAGCCCGCGAGCGGACTGGCTTTTCACGTTGCCCTCGCTGCACTTCATGACCTCGGCAACCCCCGCCACGTCGAGTCCCTCCAGATATCGCAGCACCAGCACGGCCCGCTGCTTGCGCGGTACCTTCTGCAGGCCCGCCATCAGCGTGCGCCGCGTGGCCACGGAATTCGCCACATCATCGGAGTCGGAGGGAGTATCCGGCAGCGCCTCGACGGCACGCTCACGTCGCCACGGCCTGCGGGACTCGTCGATGGCCGCCCGCGTCAGGGTGCGGCGGACGTAGGCGTCCAGCGACCCCTTGTCCCGCACCTTGCGCCATCGGCGATGCAAGGCGATGAACGCCGTCTGGGCGAGATCGTCCGCACGGTGCCAGTCACCGCACATCATGTACGCCATCCGACGCACCGCCTCCCGCCGAGCCGCGAAGTACTCCGCGAACTCCTGCTCCTCGCGCTGGTCCACGCGGAACTCTCCGCTCCTTGTGTGCTTGCATCGACTTGGACGGGACGTGTGACTCCTACGGTTGCACGTTCGAGACCGGAAATTCACCTGCCCCCGGTATATGCCAGGAGAACACCTGCTTTCCCGAAACCGGAGTGATGTGATGTGATCCAATTGTGACCAAACCGGTGCCCGTCGACCTTCGTTCCGACACGGTCACGCGTCCCGATGATCAGATGGTAGCGGCCATGTCCGCTGCCGAAGTCGGTGATGACGTGCTGGACCGTGATCCCACCATGCGTGCGCTGGAAGCCAGAACAGCGCATCTGCTCGGTACCGCCGATGCTCTGTGGGTGCCCAGCGGCACGATGGGAAACCTGATCGCGATGGCACTGCACCTCCAGCGCGGCGACCGGTTCCTGGCTCCTCGCGGCGCGCATGTGCTGACCCACGAGCTCGGTTCCGCCGCATGGTTGGCTGGAGGCATGCCCGAGGCGTTGCCCTGGGATGCGGGCCCCGGCAGACCTCCCGCCGACACCGTACGAGCACACACCGGCGCGGGAACGCGCTTCGACGCTCTGCGCACGACACTGCTGTGCCTGGAAAACACCCACAACGGTGCAGGCGGTGTGGTCATCCCACCGCACGAGCACGCACAACTCGCCGCAGCAGCCCGGGACGGTGGGCTGCGGGTACATCTCGACGGCGCCCGGATCTGGAACGCCGCCATCGCGCTTGGTGTTCCCCCCGCCGCGTTGACCGTGGGAGTGGACACCGTGCAGGCCTGTCTGAGCAAGGGCCTCGGGGCGCCGGTCGGCTCGGTTGTCGCGGGCAGTACCGAATTCATCGCCGAAGCCCGGCGAACGCGCAAGATGCTCGGTGGAGGTGTTCGCCAGGGCGGTGTGCTGGCGGCGGCGGGGATCGTCGCGCTCGACCGCATCGACGAGCTGGCGGAGGACCACGACAAGGCAACCCGGTTGGCCGAAGGACTCGCCGAACTCGGCTGGGACGTGACTCCGCCCCAGACGAACATCGTCCTGGTAACGGTACCGGACGTGCGGTTGGCACTGGCACGTCTGGAGGACTCCGGAGTGCTCGCGGTGCCGATGGAGGGGCGACTGCGCTTCGTGACGCACCGCAATGTCAGCAAGTCCGACGTCGAGGAGGTCCTACACCGACTCGGCAGGTCGTAGGGGGTGGCATGACCTCTCGCCGCGGCGACGATCAGCCCACGGGCAGGGCGACCTCGCCGCGAGCGGCACGCAGCGCGATGTCGGTGCGGTAGTGCGCGCCGGGCAGGTTCACCTCCGCGACCCGTCGGTAGACCTCCTCGCGCGCCGACTCCAGATCCGCACCGTTGGCCACGACCGACAGCACGCGCCCGCCCGCCGAGAGCACGGCGCCGTCCTCACGTCGCCGGGTGCCGGAATGCAGGACGCCCCGCTTGTCGCTGCCCGTGATCACCTCGTCGAGTCGTGGCCGCCCCGGATACCCCTCGGCGGCCAGAACCACGGTCACCGCCGAGCCGGAGTCCCATTCCGGGGCCGGGTGGTCGGCGAGTTCCCCGCGGGCGACCGCATTGAGCAGTGCAGCCAGCGGTGTGTGCAGCAGCGACAGCACCGCCTGGGTTTCCGGATCACCGAATCGGCAGTTGAACTCGATCACCTGCGGGCCACTGGAGGTCAGCGCCAGTCCCGCATAGAGCAGACCGGAGAACGGCGTGCCGCGCCGGGTCATCTCCTCGGCGGTCGGTTGCACGATCGTGCGCACGACGTCCTCGGCCAGCGTCTCCGGTGCCCAGGGCAGCGGAGCGTAGGCGCCCATGCCACCGGTGTTCGGTCCGGCATCACCGTCCCCGACGCGCTTGAAGTCCTGCGCGGGCACCAGCGGCACCACGGTGTTGCCGTCGACCAGGCAGAACAGCGAAGCCTCCGGCCCGTCCAGGAAGCTCTCGAGCAGTACCGGGTGACCGTCTTCGAGCAGCTTGAGGGCGTGTGCCCTGGCTTGATCGAAGTCGCCGGTGACCAGCACACCCTTACCGCCTGCCAGGCCATCGTCCTTGACCACCCAGGTCGGGCCGAACCGCACCAGGGCCGCGTCCAACTTCGCCGGGTTGTCGACCGTCTCGCTGTGCGCGGTGGGCACACCGGCCGTGGTCATCACGTCCTTGGCGAACGCCTTGGAACCCTCGATGCACGCCGCGGCTTTCGAGGGACCGAAGCAGGCGATGCCCGCGGCGCGGACAGCGTCGGCGGCGCCGGTGACCAACGGTGCCTCGGGGCCGAGGACCACCAGGTCGGCACGCCATGTCGTGGCCAGTTCGGCCACCTCGTCGGGGTCGGATGCGTTCACACCGTAGGACTCGGAAAGAGCTGCGGTGCCCGCGTTGCCAGGGGCGCAGGCCAGCGCGGTCACCGACGGATCGTGGGACAGCGCCAGCACGATCGCGTGTTCCCTGCCACCGGCACCAATCACGAGGATTCGCACGGGTTGCAGCGTAAGACCCGGCTGACGACGATACGGCCCCGCCCCCACCGCGGTGTGGCCCGCGGGACACTCCCGGGGCCGGTGCGGCCTTCGGCATTATCGGCGAAGGCCGCGCCTACGGCGGCGTGGTGCCCACGGAGGGGCCACGTGAGGTCAGCCGCGACCGGAGCCTCATGCCATGGTGTGGCGGACGATGGTCTGATCCCGGCCGGGGCCGACACCGATCGCCGACATCCGGGCCTCGGCCAGCTCCTCCAGGCGCTCGATGTAGGCGCGCGCGTTCGGAGGGAGATCGGAGAATGTGCGGGCGCCGCTGATGTCCTCCTGCCACCCCGGCAGCTCCTCGTACACCGGGACGGCATGGTGCACACCGGTCTGCGTCATCGGCATGTCCGACACGCGCATCCCGTCGATGTCGTAGGCGACACAGACCGGGATGGTCTCCAACCCGGACAGCACGTCCAGCTTGGTCAGGAAGTAGTCGGTGATGCCGTTGACGTGGGTCGCGTACCGGGCGATCACCGCGTCGAACCAGCCGGTGCGGCGATTCCGTCCGGTGTTGACGCCGACCTCACCGCCTACCTGGCGCAGGTTTTCCCCCGCCGCGTCGGTCAGCTCGGTCGGGAACGGCCCCGCTCCCACCCTGGTGGTGTAGGCCTTGAGAATCCCGATCACCGAACTGATGCGCGTCGGGCCGATTCCCGAGCCGGAGCACGCCCCGCCCGATGTCGGATTCGAGGAGGTCACAAAGGGGTAGGTGCCGTGGTCGACATCGAGCAGCGTGCCCTGCGACCCCTCCAGCAGCACCGTTTCCTCACGGGCCAGTGCCTGATTGAGCATGTTCTTGGTCTCGGCGATCCGCCCGGCGAACTTCTCGCTCTGGGTCAGCACCGTGTCCACGACCTCGTCGGGATCCATCGCCCGGCGGTTGTAGACCTTGACCAGCACCTGGTTCTTGAACTCCAGGGCGGCCTCGACCTTCTGCCGCAGGATCTTCTCGTCGAGCAGGTCCTGCGCGCGAACACCGACACGCGCGACCTTGTCCTGATAGCACGGGCCGATTCCGCGCCCGGTGGTGCCGATCTGCTTTTTGCCCAGGTAACGCTCGGTCACCCGGTCGATCGCCACGTGGTACGGCATGACGAGGTGCGCGTCGGCGGACACGGAAAGTTTGCTGGTGTCGACTCCGCGGCTTTCGAGGCCGTCGAGTTCCTCGATCAGCGACTCGGGATTGACCACCACCCCGTTGCCGATGACGTTGTGCACCTCCGGGCTGAGAATGCCGGAAGGAATCAGCTTCAGCGCGAAGTCCTGCCCGTTCGGCAGCACCACGGTGTGGCCTGCGTTGTTGCCGCCCTGGTAGCGCACGACCCATCGGGCCTGTTCGCCGAGTAGATCGGTCGCCTTACCCTTGCCCTCGTCGCCCCACTGGGCTCCGATCAGCACGATCGCCGGCATGTGAAACTCCAACCTGTCACTGGAGGTGGTCGGTGTCTGGGGTCGGGGGTGGAAGGTCGGTGGGAGCAGGGCGCTGTGGCGGCCGCGTGCTCCGCCGCATCCGCCATGAGCCCGGAATCCGCACTTCCACGCGACACCTACGCCGATCGAACAGGGTAAACCAGGAGCCGAACGTGACGACGATCGCACTGTCCTGCGGAAACATCGACCACGCAACACGTCCTGCTGCTGACGGTGTGCGGTGGATCGATGTACCCGCCACACCGGGCCGCGCGGACGTCGACCCGGTCCTGGCCGAGGCGACCGGACGAGTGGTGGTGCACGGCACCGATGCCGACCTGGCCTCCGTGGTGCTACGCCTGCTGCGCAAGAACCGGCTCCAGGAGCTCACCGTGGGATATGTCCCGGTCACCGCCTCGGCGGCAAGTCGGCTGTGGGAGATCCCGGTGGGTGCCTTCGCCTTCGCGCTGCAGGGGCAAGCCCGCCCTGCTCCGCTGATCCGCGACGACAACGGCGGAGTCCTCATCGCCACCGGGACGATCGCACCGATCACAGGCCAAGCATACTGCGATGACCAGCGAATTCTACACGGTTCCGCGCTCGGCCTGGAGGTTTCGCCGGACCCGGACGCCGAAGCGCTCCCGGAACCCACAGCCGATCCGATCGCGACCGAACCGGCGCCCGTGATGGACGGGCTCCGAGCCACTGTCGTGCGCCGCCGGCTCCTGCGCCGACGTCGTGCGACGGCGTACGGCCGTGCGACCCAGGCGAGTTTTCAGCAAGCTCGCGTGCTGTGCGACGGAGTTGCCCACCCACGTCCGATGCGGAAGTGGGCGTGGTATCGCCATACGGAGGACCTGTTGCTCGTGCGGCCGTGACCGCCGTCGGAGCCGGTTGAGCACTCACCACGGCTGCCCGCGCCGCATCACCCGTCGTTCTCGTCGTCCTCATCGGCGTGGGAGTGCAACGGAGGCAGATCGGCAGTGGCCTCGGAACGACTCAATCCCGTCGCCTGCAGCAGATCGACCGCGATCGAACGTACCTGCAGCACCACCACCTGCATGGAGAAGTCGGACTCGCCGAGCATCTCCACAGTGGATCTGCGAGCAACGGAGCGTGCTGCTTCTCGGGTTTGCAGCGCATCCTGCCCACTGGCGAGTTCGTCGCGCAGCAACGTCACCGCTCCCGCCAGCTCCTCCAGCAGCATCGGCAGTGGTTCCGGAACCGGCTCGCCATCGCGCAGCGCCGCCAGTGCCCGACGGGCCAGCACGCGGGTATTGCGCAACGCTCGGTCGGCCGGTGTCGCCGCGGTCTGATAGCGCTGCAGATCATAGCGCCGGTGCCTGCGGATCGGGGCGAACCGGGCAATCTCCAGCCCGGTTTGCAGCGCCGATCGGAACTCCTCCACCGAGCGGTGGCTCTGCCGTGCCCGGGCCAGCACGTCCGAGGCCATGTCCACGTCCTCGCGGGAGACCGCACCTGCCACGCCCCGCAGCGCGTCGGCCAGCGCACCCAGCACGACACGACCGTGCCGATGTGCCACGGCCAGCGGATTCTGCGGCAGCAGCATCGCGACGACGAAACCGACCAGACCACCGACCGCCGCGTCGACCATTCGATTGAACCCGCCCGCCGTGGTCGGTGGCAGCAGCGTCGCCACGAGCACCGCCGACGAGGCGGCCTGCATGACGATCACACCGCCGCTGTCCAGCAGCACGGCGGTGCTCATCGCCAGCGACACGACCAGCGCGATCTGCCAGGGCCCGGTACCGATGACCGAGACCAGCACATCACCGACACCGACGCCGATGCTGACACCGACCACCAGTTCCAGCGAGCGGCGCATCCGCTGCCCCAGGGACACGCCGAGCGCGATGACTCCGGCGATCGGAGCGAAGAACGGCTGCGGATGCCCGATCACATGCCGGGCCAGCGCCCAGGCGATCCCCGCGGACACGGCGCACTGAACGATCGGGATACCGGTCCGCATCAGGCGGCGCAAGCGGCGGGCGAGCTCCTGGCGCAATCGGTGCACGCCGCTATTGTCCTTCAGGGGGTGGCGGCCAACGGGGTGGAGGCCGGACCGCTGTGGGCGACGGTTTCGCGCGAAACCGCAGTTTTATATTTTTGCGGTTTCGCGCGAAACTGCATTTCCCGATGCGGTGGCCGCTCCTCAGGTGAGGTCGTTGGCATCGACCGCGACGGGATCGCTGTCCGCCAGCAACTGGCGGCAGCGCTCGTACTCCTCGTTCTCGCCGATGGCGAGAGCGGCCTTGGCCAGCACCGCGACGGCTCGCAGCACGCCCTGGTTCGGACGGTGACTCCACGGCACCGGCCCGAAGCCCTTCCAACCGGACTTGCGGAGTGCGTCGAGGCCACGGTGATACCCGGTGCGGGCATAGGCATAGGCGGCGACAACCTCGCCCGAATCCAGCGCCAGTGCACCGAGCTGAGCCCATGCGGCACTGAACGTGGGATGACGGGCGGCGACCTCGGTCGCGTTGGTGCCCGCGTCGAGTTCGGCCTGTGCCTCGGTGTCCTCCGGAAGCCGGGTTTCGGGGGGTTCGAGCAGGTTGTTCCCGTGGGTCATGGCCCCATCCTGCCAGGGGATCACCGCCCGATCGCGCAGGAGGCGCCGCGTGGCAAGCCGCGGTCAGCCTGCGAGCATTCTCCCGGCCGACTTCAGGGTCTCGCAGCCGTGGGCGACACGGGCCGCCATGGACTGCTCGGCGGCCTTGAGATAGCTGCGCGGGTCGTAGACCTTCTTGTTGCCGACCTCCTCGTCGACCTTGAGTACGCCGTCGTAGTTTTTGAACATGTGATCGGCGATCGGCCGGGTGAAGGCGTACTGCGTGTCGGTGTCGATGTTCATCTTGATGACACCGTAGGAGACCGCCTCGTGGATCTCCTCCAGCAGCGAGCCGGAACCACCGTGGAAGACGAGGTCGAAGGGCTTGGAACCGGCGGGTAGGCCGAGCTTCTCGGCCGCGACGTCCTGGCCCTGCTTGAGGATTTCCGGGCGGAGCTTGACATTGCCCGGCTTGTACACGCCGTGCACGTTCCCGAACGTCGCGGCCAGCATGTACCGGCCCTTCTCGCCGCCGCCGAGTGCTTCGACGGTGTGCTCGTAGTCACCGGGTGCGGTGTAGAGCTTCTCGTTGATGTCGTTGGCCACGCCGTCCTCCTCGCCGCCGACGACACCGACCTCCAGTTCCAGGATCTGCTTGGCCTTGGCGGTGGCCTCCAGCAGCTCGGTGGCGATCTGCAGGTTCTCGTGCAGCTCGACCGCCGAGCCGTCCCACATGTGCGACTGGAACAGCGGGTTCTCGCCGCGGTTGACGCGCTCGCGGCTGATCTCGATCAACGGACGGACGAAGCCGTCGAGTTTGTCCTTGGGGCAGTGGTCGGTGTGCAGCGCGATGTTGACCGGGTACTTGGCGGCGACAACGTGGGCGTACTCGGCCAGCGCGGCCGCACCGGTGACCATGTCCTTGACCTTGGTTCCGGAGGCGAATTCCGAACCACCGGTCGAGACCTGGATGATGCCGTCACTCTCGGCCTCGGCGAAGCCACGCAGCGCCGCGTTGAGCGTCTCCGACGAGGTCACGTTGATGGCCGGGTAGGCGAACTCGCCTGCCTTGGCCGTGTCGAGCATCTCCGTGTAGACCTCGGGGCTCGCAATGGGCATCGGTCGTCCTCCTCGGGGTGGAGTCGTAGGGCGGTGATGAGGGAAGTGCGCGGAATCCCGTGACCCCACGCGCGTGCGCCCAATGGGTCTTCGAATTCCACTGCGCGACACGTGCTGCACAGTGAAGGGCACTGGATCGTTGCGGATGCCAGCCGTTGTCATCATCCTCACAGGGAGGAGACAGGCGGACCCAAGCCGCACACGTGTGGATCGGGAAATCCCGCTTGCGGGGATCCATCCGTGCCGGGGTGCCCGCTCCGGACAACCCGGTGGGCGAGTCGGCCACCGCTCAGGTGAGCCAACTTCCGGTCACGGGATTCCACTCACGGACGGTGGTCTCCGCGACGACCTCCGCCTCCGCGTAGGGGTCCGCGGCGAGCACTTCGCGCAGCTCGACGGCATCGGCCACTTCGTAGATCAGCATCGCCCCCCGGTCGTCGGTGTAGGGCCCCGCAGCCAACAGCACCCCACGGTCGGCCAGCGCCTTCGAATACTCCCGGTGAGCGGGCCGAACCTCCATCCGCCGCTCCCGGTTGTCGCTGTAGACCAGATCGACCACGAACCTCGCCATCGTCAAGGACCTCCGCCCTCGCGCCGACCGGATCGCAGCGGAAGCGAACCGACCGACCAAATTGATCAATTACAGTGTGATTCCGGACGCTACCCGCTACGGCGACACGGGACGCCACAGCCGGTACCTTGCATGCCGTGGGCGGGAAAGGAACAACCGGAGTCGAGCGCTCGGTCGAACAGACACTCGGGCACCTGCGTGCTCTCGACTCCTCGATCGCCGAAACGACGAACCAGCCGCTGACACTGGAGGACATCTACCGCGACCAGCGCATGCGCATGGTGCGCCTGGCGATCCTGCTGGTGGACGAACCGGCAACCGCCGAGGATGTCGTGCAGGAGGCGTTCACGGGTCTCTATCGCAACTGGTCCGGGTTGCGGGATGCCAAGGCCGCAGTCGGATACCTGCGCACGGCCGTGGTCAACGGCAGCCGTTCGGTGCTGCGACGACGCAAAACCGCCCGCGATTACCAGCCCCCGCATCAACCCGATGCCCGGTCGGCGGAGTCGCTGGCGATGCTCACCGCCGAACACCAGGCCATCGTGGCGGCATTGGGAAAGTTGCCACCTCGACAGCGGGAGGTCCTGGTGCTGCGGTATTACGGTGACCTGTCGGAAGGAGAGATCGCCGAAGCCACCGGTATCTCGAAAGGCACCGTGAAATCCACTGCAAGCCGTGCGCTGGAGGCACTCCAGAAAGTCATGGGCCACAGCTGAATGGGATGGTTCTGCGAAGGCGTGGGCACCATGGACTCTCCGCCGACCGGTCTACCGTTGTCCGCCACCCGGGAGACCGCCACCTCGAGTGACATCGACACGCTCACCCTCACGGGAGGACACCTCGTCACGCCCGAAGGTCCCGTCGACGGGTGGGTGCGGATATCGGACGGGATCATCAGCGAGTTCGGCACCGGGCCCCCGCCCGCGACCCCCTTGGTCGACGTCGGTGGCCACTGGATCGTTCCGGGGTTCGTCGACATCCACTGCCACGGCGGCGGAGGCGGCTCGTTCACCAGCCTCGATGTGGACCAGGCACGAACCGCAGTGGCCACGCACCGTTCGCACGGCACCACGACACTGCTGGCCAGCCTCGTCACCGCCCCGCCCGCGGAGCTGGCGGAGCAGATCAGCTCGTTGAGCGACCTGGTCACCGAGGGAGCACTCGCCGGGATCCACCTGGAAGGTCCCTTCCTGTCCGCCGCACACTGCGGTGCTCACGACCCCGCTCTGCTGCGGCCACCGGACCTCCGGGTCATCGACCGGCTCCTGGCCGCCGGTCGGGGAGCGGTCCGGATGATGACGCTGGCTCCCGAGTTGGAAAACTCGGTACCGGCCATCAGCCTGCTCGCCGAGCACGGTGTCCTCGCCGCCATCGGGCACACGGGTGCCTCGATCGATCAGGTGCTCGCCGCGGTCGAGGCAGGAGCGACGGTGGCGACCCACCTGTTCAACGGGATGCCGCCGCTGCATCATCGTGCACCCGGACCCGTCGGGGCGTTGCTGACCGACGAACGCATCACGGTCGAGTTGATCTGCGATCTCGTGCACCTGCACCCGGCCACCGTGGAACTGGCCGCCAAGCACGTGGGAGCAAGCCGCACGGTGGCGGTCACCGACTCGATCAGCGCCACCGCAGCCGGCGACGGAACCTACGAGCTCGGTACCCGCACCGTCACGGTCAGCGAAGGTGAACCGAGGTCGGCCGACGGCGCGCTGGCGGGCAGCACACTGACGATGGATACGGCGCTGCGCAACCTCGTGACCCGATGCGGGATGACGATCACCGAGGCGGTTCTCGCCTGTTCGACGACACCGGCCACTCTGCTCGGGCTGTCCGGGAGCGTCGGCGCACTGCGGCCCGGCCTGGCTGCCGACCTGGTGGTCCTGGACGCGGAGCTGCGGCCGCGGCGCATCATGAAGGACGGCAGCTGGATTCCCGGCGTGGGTGGGTAGGTCAATTTCTCGCGAAATTGACCGGCACCAGGACACCGCTGCCTAGTCTGGAGACATGAGCACCCCTACCGGTGACGATCCCGAACGGCAGTTGTCCTCGGCGCTGCGCGCGCAGGCGGCGAGCAATGCGAGCCCGGACACCGGCACGGGAGCGGGAACAGGAGCGGGAACAGGAGCGGGAACGGGAGCGGGCACGGGAGCGCTTGCCTCGGGCAACATCGCCCGCGCGTCCGCGCTTTCGAGACCGAACCGGTTACCGGTCCTGCGGGTACTGCTGTTCGCTCTTGTGCTCGGCCTGGTGGCGGGCGCGATCGGAGGTGTCGTCACCATCCTGTGACGAACAGCACGGCCGTGCGAGGAGTGCCCGCGTGCGAAGCGAGCACTCCCGCGGAACGGCTCATCACCGGGACTGGGGGATCCGTACGGTGTCGGAGTCACTTCCGGTTTGGTGACCTCGCCCGGTCAGGCGCTCCAGCAGGAGCAACCCCGCCACCACGGCCACACCGAGGAGGAAGAACAGCACCGAACTCGGCACGTTCTCGGTCGGGGCGAGCAGTGTGCGGTCACTGCCCTGCCACGGCCACAACGCGCGCAGACAGCCCGCCATCACCCCGGTCATCACCACGAGCGTCATCCGGCGGCGGTGCTCCAGCAGCCACTGCAGCACCTTGACGAACAGGGCGAGACCGATCACGGCACCGAGACCGAACGTCGCGATGTAGCCGAGGTCCCTGTCGTTCAGCGCGGAGATCGTCGGCTCGTACAACCCGAGCGTCAACAGGAAGAAGGAACCGGAAACCCCGGGCAGCACCAGGGCACAGACCGCCACCGCGGCCGCGAGCGCCACCACCACCGGGTTCGGGGACACCGAGGTCGGTGGCAGGCTGGTGAGCACGAACGCCACCGCGGCCATCACCACCGCGACGATCACGTCGAACAGCCGCCACGGCCACTCGATCATCGAGATGGGCACCCACAGCGAAGCCAACACGAGACCGAAGAACATCGCACGTGACTGCGTCGGGTAGTGATGCAGCACCGGCTCCAGCAGCTTGGCCGCCAACAATGCCGCACACACCAGCCCGATCAGCACCGGCAGGACCACGCCCCAGTGCGCCCGGCGCAACTCCGCTGCGGACCGGGAGAACCCGGCACCGCGAGGTACATCGGTCGCGGCCAACTTCACCGCGCTGACCAGGTGCCCGGCGGAGTTGATCAGTGACTCGTAAACCCCGGTGACGAGGGCGATGGTGCCGCCACTCACGCCGGGGATGGTCTCGGCGGTACCGATGAGACCACCACGGACCGCGTTCGCCGCATACGTGCGTACTGATTTGCTCATGACCTGCATTTCGTTGTGGGGCACACGGACTTCGCTCACCGGCTGCAGTCGTGCGGCGTCCCCGTACCACGCATCGCCACGGCGGTTGACGTGTACGAGGGCGGACACGGCCGCTTTCCCCGGAGCACCGCACGAGCCGCCTGCCGTGCCGACGGCATGGACACCGGTATGGATCCGCCGACGCTGGACAACTTCATGATGCCATCGCGATCAGACGGCAGGGCGGGCACATCGTCCATCCGAACGCACCGGATTCGTGCTCACCACGCGTCGTCGAGCCGGGCATGCTGGGCGACCCAGGTGTGCATCACGATCCCGGCGGCCACACCGGCATTGATGGACCGAGTCGATCCGAACTGGGCGATGGAGATCACGAGATCCGCGATACGGCGAGAGTCGTCGCCCAGCCCCGGACCCTCCTGACCGAACAACAGCACGCAGTCCCGGGGCAGCGCGCTCCGCTCGATCGGCTGCGAGCCCGGTGTGTTGTCGACCCCGACGACCGTCAGACCGTGCTCGACGGCGTAGGCGCGGAGACCGTCGAGGTCGGGATGGTGATGCACGTGCTGGTAACGATCGGTCACCATCGCCCCGCGCCGATTCCACCGCCGCCGACCCACGATGTGCACGGCACTGGCCGCGAACGCATTCGCCGTACGCACCACCGTGCCGATGTTGTGATCGTGCTGGAAGTTCTCGATCGCCACGTGAAAACCGTGCCGCCGTGTATCCAGGTCGGCCACGATCGCGCTGCGCCGCCAGTACCGATACTGATCGACGACGTTGCGCCGATCACCGTGTTCGAGCAGCTCGGGATCGTAGCGCTCGTCCTCCGGCCACGGCCCCTCCCACGGACCGACGCCCACACTCGTCCCCCACTCCGTGGGGCCGGGCTCCTCGGCCATCACCCGGCTCAGGCCAAGCCGAGGTCGGCCAGGCCGAGCAGGGAACGATACGGCAACCCGGCCGCTTCGATCGCCTCTCGGGCACCGGTGTCGCGATCGACGACGGTCGCCACTCCGGCGACCTCCACTCCTTCGGCATGCAGGGCTTCCACAGCGGTCAGCACACTGCCACCGGTCGTCGAGGTGTCCTCCACGGCCAGCACCCGTCGACCGGCCACGCTCGGGCCCTCGATACGGCGTTGCATGCCGTGCGTCTTGGCATCCTTGCGGACGACGAACACATCCAGCGGAGCTCCGGAGGCATGCAACATCGCCGCCGCGACCGGATCCGCCCCCAGCGTCAATCCGCCGACAGCGCTGTAGTCCCAATCCGCCGTGAGTTGTCGGAGCAGACCGCCGATCAGCGGTGCGGCCGCATGGTGCAACGTCGCTCGGCGCAGGTCGACGTAGTAGTCGGCTTCCCGACCGGACGAGAGCGTTACCCGCCCGTGCACCACGGTGAGTTCCTGCACCAAGCGCGCCAGTTCCCTGCGCTGTGCTTCATCGATCCGGGATTCATCGCTTCGGGCGTCGTCACTCCGGGCTTTGTCGACCTGGTCCACGAGCGGCCAGCATACCGCTTGCCGACGACGCCGACCCCAACCCTCGGCGTCGTACGGTGCGGTCCTTCGCATTCAGACCTCGTCGCCGACCACGGCAGCCTCGGCAGGAACCGTGTGTGGGTCCGGCCTGCACCGCCCGGACAGCAACAGCCCCGCCGCCAGGACACACGCCACGGCACCGACTGCGAACGGCGCATGCGGTGAATCGAACCACTCCGCCACATGACCGACCAGCGTCGCCGCCAGGGCACCACCGAACCAGCGACAGAAGTTGTATCCCGCGCTGGCGACCGGGCGCGGCGCCGAACTCGCGCTCATCGCAGCCCCGGTGAACAGGGTGTTCAACAGTCCCGAAGCCAATCCGCTCAGGATCACGCCGACGACGACCACCACCTTGGAGTCGATGGTCATCACACCGAGCAGCGCCGCGTAGGCCAGCACCGCGAACACCGTTGCGCCCACCTCGCCGAAACGAGCGGCCAGCTTCGGCGCCAACGTCACCCCCGCCACGGCCACGCACAAGCCCCAGCCGAAAAACACCAGACCGACCGCAATCGCCCCGAACTCCAGCACAAAGGGAGACCATGCCAGCACCGTGAAGAAGGCCGCCGTGTACAACGCCGAACCGAGCGAGGTGCGCAGCAAACCCCCGTGCCGCAACGCGCGCAACGGATCGAGCAACGTCACCCGCTGCCTGCGCTCACCGCTGTCCGACGGAAGGAAACCGACCGCGAGGACCAGCGCGACGGCCATCAGCACCGCCGTCCCGGCGAACGGACCGCGCCAGGACAGGTGCCCCAGCAGCGCGCCCAGCAGTGGCCCGGTCGACAGGCCGATCCCCAGCGCCGCCTCGTACAGCAGGATTGCCGCCTGCTGGCCACCACTGGCAGCCCCCACGATCACCGACAGCGCCGTGGCGATGAAGAAGGCATTGCCGAGCCCCCACACCGCACGCAGAGCGATCAGCTGGCCGATGGAACTCGCCAGCGCACACGCCACGGTCGCCAGCACGATCAGCACGAGCCCGGTCACCACGGTGCGTTTGGCACCGAACCGGGAGCTGAACGCACCGGTGATCAGCATCGCCACGACCTGCACGCCGAGGTAGGACGAGAACAGCAGGGTCACCTGCGAGGGCGCGGCATTCAGGGAATCCGCGATGGACAGCAGGATCGGATCGACCAGGCCGATTCCCATGAAGGCGATCACCGCGGCGAACGCGGTGATCCACACGGCTTTCGGCTGACCCTGGAACACGTCCAGCAGCCGGGGACTGCCTGCGGTACTCATCGGTGGCCACCCCTCATCTCACATGCGCACTGTTTCGTTAGCAAGGCTAATGGAGTGCGGACATGCAGCCAACCCCGATGAGCAGCCAACCCCGATGAGCAGCCAACCCCGATGAGCAGCCAACCCCGATGAGCAGCCAACCCCGATGAGCAGGCTCACCGTTCCCGCGAAAACGCGCGCACGGTGAGCCATTCGTCATCCGGCGGAACGCGCTCGGCGAATCAACCCCCCGACACGCTGCCCAACACCGTCAGAGCCGACCGCTGCTCATGGACTCCAACAGCGGATGCAACTCGGCCGCCCAATCAAGGTTGTGCACCGTGCCGTAATCCACCCGCACCACGTTGATCAGGTCGCGGCCGCTGCTGAGCAGACCCGCCTTCTTGTCGGCCTCCAGTACCACGTCCATCCCGTGCTCGTCGGCCACGAAACTCACCTCGAGCTGGTTCAGCCGCGGATAACGCGAGGAACCGGCGAACTCGATCTCCTGGTAAAACGGCAACCGCTGCCGGGTTCCCCCCAGCCGCCCGGCTTCCACATCCGCCCTGTGCAGCCGGAACCCGAGGCGCTCGATCCCTTCCAGCAAAACGTGCTGGGCAGGCAACGCCCCCACACCGATCGGATCCGTGTCGGTCGCGTCGACCGCCGACTTGATCTCCAACGTCGTACGCACCGAAACCACCGGACCAGGCAGGGGACGGTCCCGGTAATGCGTCACCGGCGTCTCCAACGGCACCGGCAGGCTGAACGGCGACTCGACGACCTGCCCCGGTGGCAAAGCGACATCGCGCGCCACCTGCACCTTGTGGAAGCCGCGCATCGCCTCGACCTCGTCATCACCGGCCTCGTGCTCCACCCGCGTCACCAGTTCGGCGAACAACCCGGGAATCTCCTGAGCGACCTCCCCACCACGCAACCGGATCACGCCCTGCACCACGCCACCGGGCTGCACACCAGGAGTGTGCAGTTCCGTCTCGACCTCGGCGCCACCCACACCGACCGCTGCCAGCAACTTTTTGAACATGCCGCCCAGTCTTGCGCCCACCGAGCCCGGCAATGCCCGCAGCCCCCAAAACCGAAACACGATCGTGAGCACACCGACGTGCGGCAAGCACGACGAGCACACGCTGCTGTCGTGCCGAGCCACACCACCACACAACTCCTACGATGGCCTCGTGGGACAGCAACCTGTGCGAGTACGAGCCGTGATCTTCGACCTCGACGGCGTTCTCGTCGACTCCGAACATCTCTGGGACCGGATGCGCCGCGAAGTCGTCGCCGAAAACGGCGGCGAATGGGCCGAGGGAGCCACCGAGGCCATGATGGGCATGAGCACCCCCGAATGGGCCCAATACCTCGTCGACAAGCTCGGCGTCCAACTCACCCCCGAACGCACCGCCGAGGCCGTCATCGACCGCATGGCCCAGCTCTACACCGACCAACCACCGGTACTGCCCCACGCCACCGACACCGTCCGCGCCGTCGCCGCCGACTTCCCCACTGCCATCGCCAGCTCGGCACCACCCCGCATCATCCGCACCTTCCTCGACATCACCGAACTCGGCGACACCGTGCGATACACCGTTTCCAGTGAGGAAGTCGGCGCGGGCAAACCCGCTCCCGACGTCTACCAGCAGGCCGCTCACGGCCTCGGCATCCCCGCACAGGAGTGCGCAGCCGTCGAAGACTCCGCCAGCGGCCTACGTGCCGCAGCCGCAGCGGAGACCACTGTCATCGCCGTACCCAACCCGCACTTCCCACCGAACGAACAAGCCCGGCAACAAGCACACCGCGTGCTCGACGACATCGGCGAACTGCCCGCCGCACTCCGCGAACTCACCCACCGCGAATAAGAGGCTCCGGCAGTGGGGCGTTGGATCAGGGAGCGGTGGCCAGGTGGATGCCTCGCAAGACGGAGGAAGGAGGCGTGGCGGAGCCACGTTGACTCCACGACAACGCCGCGAGGCGCCGCCTGGACGCCGCGAGCCCGACAGTTCTTACTGCCGGAGCCTCTCAAACACGCTCAGGTGCCACGGGCCTTCTCGAGCGACCGCCGCGCCACGCTCGCCACCCTGGAATCCGGATGCCCCTCGGCAACCACCTCCAGGACACCGCCCGAGCGGGAGTGCGGCACCCGCGCGATCTGCTCGACCAGCGCGATCTGATCCGTCGTCGGCGTTGCCTGCAACTCCGACAGAAACGCCGCCACATCCTCGTCCACAACCACCGACATGCTGTCCAGCATGGCCGCCACCTCGTCTCCGGGCCGAATGGTCACCTCGACCTCCGGAACCCGGTCTCGCAGCCACATCCGCGCGGCGGGACCCGCCACCGCGTCGTCCCGAACACCCCGGACCGCATCGACTCCCTCGGGCCCCAGATGGTCCAGCACCGACAACGCCCCCAACCGCACCAGCGGGTCGTCCACCCGCGCCAACAGCGAGGCCAGCTCGGCACCGGCCGACTGCCGTCCGCGCACCTCGATCCACGCCGACAGCACGACTTCACCGGCCTCCGGCGGACAATCCCGAATCGCCAAGGTCAGAACCTCGGCCGGATACTGCGCCAACTCCTCCACCGCGGGCACCACGAACCCCATGGCCACCAGCGAGTCCCGGACAGCCGCCACACCGAGCGGCAACAACTCCACCAACGTGCTGTCGTCCGGCTCCACACCCTCCGGCACCGCGGAGCGAACCAGCTCGACCTGCTCCTCGTCCTCGCAGACACAGGTACGCACCACCCCCATCAGCTCCCACTGCTCGAGCACGCGCCGCAGTATCCCCCGCACGGCAGTCCGCTCCTCCGGAGCGAGCTCATCCTGCTCCGCGCTCTCTCCCACCAGAGAACTCGCCGTGAGCGAAACCAGCAGTTCCAACGGAAGCAGCTCGGACTGCGACGCCAACATGCGCAGCGTGTTCTGCACCAGATGCACGAACACGGCCTCGCCATCGGCGAACCGGTCGAGGCCCCCGAACTCCTCGGCGAAAACATCATCGAGCAGGACGAAGGAATCCCAGAGACGGTTCCACAGCAACTCCGGCTGTCCCAACAGGGGCTCGCTGATCCGAGTGCGAACCAACCGGTCACCCGCCGCCCGGATGAGATGCGTGTGCTTGGCCCACTCGAGCAGCACCACGACCCGGAACCGGTCCTCCCGCAGATCGAGCGCGCTCGACAGATCCTCGAAATCCGAGGTCGCAACCTCGCCCGTGGACGTGAGCTTCCGCCCCTGGCCGACCCATTCGAGCAGGGCACGGACTCCGGAAAGCAACGCGGTAGCCGAAACATCGGCCTCGGCCCCCTCTTGGACCGGCATGGGCGGCAGCCAGTACGCGGGCTGGGGAGCCGGTTCGAGCCGCTCCCGCGCCTCGATGGCATCGACGGTCTCCTCGTCGATCTCCACCGCACCATCGTCGACGGCATCGAAGAATCGCTTCACCGCGGTGTCATCCTCGGAGTCGACGCCGTGCTCGGCCATCGTTGTCGACCAGAACTTCGCAGGGCCCCACTCGGCAGGCTCCGCCATCGACTCCAGGTATGCGGGAGCCGCTTTGTCGATGGCGCGGTGCAGATCGGGCACCGAACTCCCACCGGACATCAGCAGCTCGGTCCCGTCCAGGAAATCAACCCACCGATGCAGAAACCGGGGGACCACCGACCAGTCGCTCGCGGACATCAACCGGCGAGGCGCCACCTCCACCAGGAACCGGTCCAATTCGTGCCCGGACCAGTACGCGAGCAGACCGTCCCGGACGAACTTGTCGTCCAGGAGCGCAGTGAGCAGCCCCGCATCCTCGGCGGGAGCACCGTCGTCATCACCGCTGTTGCCCTCGACGGACCAGGCGCCGAAGCGCTCGATCAGCGTTTCCTTCGCCTCGGCGTACTGCTCGACCTCACCGTGGATGAAAACGGTACGCATGGGGCTTGCCTCCCTCGGGCCGGACTGCTGGACACGGCTAGAGCCTAGGCACACCACCCGGCAACAGCCGGGAACCAGCCCTTCCCGCCGCGCGTGTCGGACAGTGCTCGACCGAGGCAAGGAAGCCGCGTCGGGCCGACCCGGAAATGCCGCGGTGGACAGCGATCAGCCTCCGGACTCACCGGGAGAACACACCGCCGTGGGGCCTCCCTGCCAAGAGATCTCTCGGCAGTACCTGCGGAGAGCCGGCTGCGCGGTCCTCGAGGACGGGCATCGGTAGGCTCGCCTGCCCATGGACGTGGGAATGGGAAACGAGATGATCGCCATCCAGCCGGGTCAGGTGACGCTGTCGGATCGGCGAACGCAGCACAGGTGGTCGGTGGAGCTCGAGCCGTACCAACTCGCCACATTCCCGACCACCCGGGCGCGATACGCACAGGTCACCGGCCAGTGGCCGAGCACCGCACACGGCAACCGGTCGCCCGTCGAGGGCGTTTCCTGGTGGGATGCGGTCCGGTTCTGCAACGCCCTGTCCGAGCGCGAGGGTCTGGCGCCCGTGTATCGGCTGGATGTCGATGGCGAGGACGCCGAGTGGGACACCTCCGCCGACGGGTACCGGCTACCGACCGAGGCCGAGTGGGAGCACGCCTGCCGTGCCGGTACGACCGGCGCGCGGTACGGACCGCTCGACGAGATCGCTTGGCACCGCCGCAACTCGTACGAGCGGATTCACGACGTGGGCGGCAAGCAGCCCAACGCGTGGGGCCTGTACGACATGCTGGGCAACGTGTGGGAGTGGTGCTGGGACATCTACGATGCCGAGGTCTACGGCACGTATCGGGTACTGCGCGGCGGCGGGTGGTTCGACGAGCACTGGAGCTGCCGGGCCTCGGTGCGCCGCCGCAGCCACCCGACCTTCCGGACCGACGACGTGGGATTCCGCCTCGCGCGTTTCCCCTCGCGCTGATGCGCGGCGGTCTCGACCGTCTGCAAGCGACACACCGGACTCGAAGTGAACGACCTCTTCCGGGAGGGCGGATCCACCACGCTCCCGCCATCACGGAAGAGAGCTCGCCATCGGATCCGAGACCCTACACTCGGCGGTTACTCCCTGGCCATGTCGACGAAGCGGCTGTAGTGCAACTGGTGAGCCACGGTCACCGTGCCCGTCGGTCCGGCACGATGCTTGGCCAGAATGAGATCCGCCTCGCCCATGCGCGGATCGTCCTGCTCGAATGCATCCGGCCGATGAATCAGGAAAACCATATCGGCATCTTGCTCGAGACTATTGTGCATAACAATACCGTTGGCTGTAAAGTTATGCGTCTCGTCGACGGTGGCATCATAGACCGGCTGCTCACCGAGTGAGGTGATCTCCACGATCTCGTCCCAGAAGACATCGCTGTTCGCCAAGGCGGACAGGTGGTCGTTGTCGAATAGCGGCGCCATCTTGGCGAATCGAACTCGCGTGGGGGAGTATTCGAGATCAAGATCGCCTCTGCTTGCGCCTGCCGCTGCTTGAACACTCGCAAGTGACACATTGCTTCGCTTCATCGCGATCTGTACGTGGTTCCAGACTGCGGATGGAATCGTGTCGAAGCGGCCTTGGTAAGTCATCTCCGCGAGTCGTACTTTTGCGGATTGAGCTTTCGCATTGCGAGCACCGTGCACGCCGATCTTATCGAGGAACCTCGACTGGCTCTCGACACCGTACACCTGCACATGCCACATATCACGGTAACCGGACTTCTTCGCACGGTAGATCCTGGTGTGGATGGAGAAGCGCAGCAGCAGCTGCTGAACATTGTCCGCAAGCCTTTTGCTCCTGGTGGCGTAGTAGACGTTCACTGCGTTGCTGCTGCGTACGAAGATTGATCCGTCCGTGGCCCAGAGGTGGCGGAGGAACAGGGCGATCTGCTCGCGGGGCAGGGAGAACACCCGCTCCGGGATGAATTTCTCGTGGCTGCGCAGCCCGAACAGACCCATTTCGTCGAGCCATGCCGCGATCGGGTTCCGCTTGCCGTGGGTAAGCCGGTAGGGCGCGGGCAGGCGCAGCGTGGTGACCTTGGCGGCAGCGTGTTCGTCCCGGATCGGTGTGATCCCGAAGTGCTTCGCCGCTTCGGTGACGGCTTCGAGATTGGCCTCGTCGATGCTGGCGTAGCGGATCGGCTGGCGTTTCACGAACGATCCGTCCCCGATGAGATGCGCCAGCATGATGATCTCGGATTCCGGCAGCGGCTCGGCACCGAGCGGTTCCGGGACACTGCGCGGTACGGCGACACGATCGCCCACAACAAGCTCGCCCAGGGGCAGCCAATCGTGGATGGTCAGCATCGGATGATTTGCGGTCGCCTCGATCTCACGGCCGGAGGCCAGCCGGACCTTGAAGACCTCCTTGACCCCGCTGGAGAAGACATTGGTGATGGGCCGGGGAACCATGCGCATCCGGTCGTCCAAGGACCACACGATCGGACGCTCCCCGGTTTCCATGAGTTCACCGAAGGTGACCTCGGCGCCGGTGTCCGCCCGCAGCAGACGGGTTCCGCTGGTCAGACAGCCCGATTCACGCAGGTCGGAGAGTTGGGGGCGGCGGTCGTTGCGCTGTTCCGGACCTCGGTTGAGCTGGGAGATCGCCACGACCGGTACTTCGAGTTCCTTGGCCAGCAGCTTGAGGTTCCGGGAGAATTCGGAGACTTCCTGCTGGCGGGATTCGACCTTCTTACCGGAGGTCATCAGCTGCATGTAGTCGACGACGATGAGGCCGATGTCGTTGCGCTGTTTGAGGCGCCGGGCCTTCGCGCGGATCTCCATCATCGTGAGATTCGGCGAGTCGTCCACGAACAGTGGTGCCTCGCTGATCTCGCTCATGCGCCGGGCGAGCCGGGTCCAGTCGTCGTCGGTCATGCGACCGCCGCGCATATCGCCCAGCCGAATGCGGGCCTCGGCCGACAGCATGCGCATGACGATCTCGGTGCGGCCCATCTCCAGCGAGAAGATGACGCTGCCCAGTCCCTGCTTGATCGAGGCGGCACGAGCGAAGTCCAGCCCGAGGGTGGAATTGTGGGTGGGGATCATCGACCGGCTCGCTAGATACAACCGGTCGCGGGCGTCCACCTCGACGCACCGCACGGGGATGCTGTCCACGTGTCGGATGTGGTCGATGGTGCGTGTGGACGGCCGAGCCTCGGCCGGACGATGCTGCTTGTGCAGCTCGTTTTTGCGGGCGAGCCGGAAAACTTCGTCGGTACCGCTGTCGAAGACCAGCACCGAGGTGTCGAAGGACCGGGTCGGCCCACTCGTGCCGCTGTCCCCGGTGTCGTCCGTGCCGGTGTTGCCCGGAGTGGTCTCACCAGGGACGCTGTCCCAGTCGGGGGTGGCGGTGCAGACGTAGCCGAGACCGAGTATCAGTTCCCGCACGCGTACGGAGATGGGCTCGCTGACGCTCAGCCGGACCGTGCCGTCGTCGGCGACCGTGCCGCAGGCGTCCAGCAGACCCGCGAGCAGCGCGCGGCGCTGGTCGGAGCTGCCGCGCAGGTATTCGTCGGGCAGGTGATGATCCTGCCAGGCGCCCAGTTCGGTGAGCTGGTCGGCGATTGCGCCGTGGAACAGTGGTTCGCCCTCGGTGGGGTCGAGTCCGGCGACTTCGAGGTTCACCGCGAGGTCGGTGTGCTTGATACGCAGGTTCCCGTCCACCGGGTCTCCCGCCGCCAGCCAGACACCGAGCGCGTAGGGCTGCACGGGGTATTGCCGCTCCGGGAGCCGGAGTTCACCGTGACCGGGGACCGCGGGGTGCGTCCGGGGCTCGGAGGCGAGTTGTTCGGTGGTTCGGATGCGACCGTCGGCGAGCTGCCACTGATGCTCGGCGTCGGCGGCGACGAGGGTGCCGTCGGAGAACTCGATCTCGTAGCAGGGCCGGTCGTGCAGAACCTCGGTCGTCGAGACCACGGTGGTGGGGGTGCCGTCCGCGCCGAGCAGTTGATCGCCTGCTGTGACCTCGCCCATCGTGGTCCAGCCGTGCGGCGTGGGTAGCGGAGTGTCCAGCGCCAGTGCCTTGCCGACACCGGGGCGGGCGGCGACGATGACCATCTGACCCGGATGCAGACCATTGGTGATCGCGTCCAGGTCGTTGAAGCCGGTGGCGATTCCCTGGGACTCTCCTCCGCGCGAGGCGATGGCGTCGATCTCGTCCATCGTCGGCTGTAGGAGGTCTTCGAGGGCCGCGTAGTCCTCGTTGGTGCGGCGTTCGGTGACGTCGTAGATGGCTGCCTGGGCACGGTCCACGACTTCCTCGATCGCCGAGCCCTCGGCGCCGTTGTAGCCGAACTGCACGATCCGGGTGCCCGCTTCGACGAGACGTCGGAGAACGGCTTTCTCCGCGACGATCTCGGCGTAGTACCCGGCGTTGGCCGCGGTGGGCACGGTGGCGATGAGGGTGTGCATGTAGGGCGCGCCACCGACACGTGCCAGTTCGTTGCGGCGTTCCAGTTCCGCGGAGACGGTGACCGGGTCGGCGGGCTCGCCGCGTCCGTAGAGATCGAGGATGCAGTCGTAGATGGCGTGGTGCGCGGGCCGGTAGAAGTCGTGTGGGCGCACCACTTCGACCACGTCGGCGATCGCGTCCTTGCTCAGCATCATGCCGCCGAGAACCGACTGTTCGGCGGCCAGGTCCTGTGGTGGCTGCCGGTCGAAGGTTCCGTTGTGGCTCGAATGCCCGTCGCCGTTCGGCGAGGGCTCGGCACCGCGTTCGTCGGTCAGCGCCACTGGTTGTTGCCACCTCCTGGACGCAGTGATTGCGAGCCGCCTCGGATCTGCGGGCTCGCACCCTTGCGCAACGACGTCTCGCCCGCGTCTGCTGCCACGGTGTTCACCGGAATGGCTCGCCGGACGCGGGGCCGCGCGGTGAAGCTAGACCACCCGTATGGAGCAAGCAAACACGGCTGTGGACAGCTTGGGATCAACCTGTGGACAACCTGTGGACAGCTTGGGGAAATCGTCCACCGATGACGGCACAGGTTGGGGACAACCTGGGGATAATGATCGAAGCTTCACTCAACAGCGCAGGTCAGGTCCTGTGGACAGGCTGTGGAAGAAATTCGTGGACACATCCCGGCGTGTCCCGCCGTGCTGCTTGTTCGGCGTGTCGGACATTGCGAGTGGTCCGGTGACACCGAGAAGTGGCGTGGGCGACGAATGAGTGAGGACGCGTCTGCCCGGACCTCACACGAATGGCCGTGAAGCAGTGACGGTTCCGCGCGAAACCACACCATGATGGAAAGGTGCGGTTTCGCGCGAAACCATCAACAGGCCGTCTCAGCCGGCGGGCGTGACCTCGACATCGAGCGAGGCGTCCACGTCCGGGTGCAGACGCACCGACACCGCGTGCTTGCCCAGCGACTTGATGTGCCCCTGGAGATTCACGGTTCGCTTGTCCAGGGACGGACCGCCTGCCTTGCGCACGGCGGCGACCACATCGGACTCGGTGATGGAACCGAACAGCTTGCCCTTCTTGGAGACCTTCTTGGGCAGCGCCACGGAACCGATGCCCTGCAGTTGCTCCTTGAGCTCGCGGGCGTGCTCCAGGTCGCGGACCCGGCGATTTTCCTGGGCACGGCGGATCGCGTGCACCTGCTTCTCGGCACCCTTCGTGGCGGCGATCGCCAAACCACGGGGAAACAGCAGATTTCGAGCGTGGCCGTCCCGAACCTCGACAATGTCACCCGAGGAGCCGAGACCGCTCACGTCCGCAGTCAGAATGATCTTCACGGCGTGTTCCTTTCCGACGGTCGATCAGCGGGCGGTCGAGGTGTAGGGCAGCAGCGCCATCTCACGAGCGTTCTTGACCGCGATGGCCACGTCACGCTGGTGCTGGCTGCAGTTGCCCGTCACGCGACGGGCACGGATCTTGCCACGGTCGGAGATGTACTTCCGCAGCAGCGTGGTGTCCTTGAAATCGATGCTCTGCGCGGCCTTGTCCTTGCAGAACGCGCAGACCTTCTTCTTCGGCTTGCGCACGGGCGCCTTGGCCATCTTCCTTGCTCCTCCTGAGCGAAAACTTCGTCTGATCCGTATCCAGGGCCGTCGCCGTCAGAACGGTGGCTCGTCGCTGAAGCCTTCGCCGGAACCGGCGGGCGGAGCGGAGCCCCACGGGTCGTTGGCCGGGGCTGCGGCACCGCCGGAGCCACCACCGCGGCTGACCTTGTTCACCTTGGCGGTCGCGTAACGCAGGGAGGGGCCGATCTCGTCGGCCTCCATCTCGACAACGGTGCGCTTCTCGCCTTCCTTCGTCTCGAAGGAACGCTGACGCAGCCGCCCCTGTACGACCACCCGCATGCCGCGCGTGAGGGTCTCGGCCACGTTCTCCGCAGCCTGCCGCCAGATGCTGCAGCGCAGGAACAGTGCCTCGCCGTCCTTCCACTCGCCGGACTGGCGGTCGAAGGTTCGGGGCGTGGAGGCGACCGTGAAGTTCGCCACTGCGGCCCCGGAGGGGGTGAAGCGCAGTTCCGGGTCGGCGGTCAGGTTGCCGACCACTGTGATTACCGTTTCACCAGCCATCGCCTGCGGACTCCCTGTCGTTGGTACGGGTTTTCCGGATGCGCCGATCGGACCCTGAGTCGATCGCCTCTCAGGCGATCAGGCAGGTGCCTGGCTGCGGTTGGTCTTGGCAGCGGCGCGGGCCACGCGAGCTTCCTTGCGGGGCTCGTGGAGCTTGCGCAGGACCTTGGTCCGCAGAACCGTCTCGTTGATGTTGAGCTGGCGGTCCATTTCCTGCACGGAGGCCGACTCGCTGTTGATGTCCAGCACGACGTAGATACCCTCGGTGTGCTTGTCGATCTCGTAGGCCAGCCGACGCCGGCCCCAGACGTCGACCTGCTCGATGCTGCCACCGTCGTTGCGGATGACCTTGAGGAAGTTTTCCAGGGACGAAGCGACGTTGCGCTCGTCCAGGCTCGGGTCGAGGATGACCATGAGCTCGTAATGACGCATGAAGACCACTCACCTCCTGTGGACTCACGGCCACGGACTCTCCGTGGCAGGAGGGTCGTCGCATTGACGAACCGGTTCAGACTAGCAAGGGGGCTACCAGCGCCCGTCACGTGGGGTGACGATGGTGGTTACCCGCGTCGTAGGACCCAGGTGCGTACGAGGGCCGAGGTCACACCGGCCAGGGAGATCGCGGCGAGGAGAACGGGCAGGGCGATCCGCGCACGCTTGCCGGTGGGCAGTGCTTCGGCGTTGCCCACCGCCCGGATCCGCTCCCGTCGGGTTTGCCTCTTCGGTTCCTCACCCGTGGGTTCGGGGGGGAGCAGGCTCCCGACCTCGGGGGACAGACCGGGAGCCCGGCCGAATCGGGTCTGCGACCAGGGCGGTAGTGAGCCGGGGACGTAGGCGTAGTCCGACGGGACCATGCTGCGTGCATCCGGGGGCGCAGCGGTGCCCGACAGCGGCGTCGGGGCGGCCGCACCGTCCGCGGGAGCCTTTGAAGTGGGGGTTCCCGACCGGGCCGTGGGCTGCTTCTGCGAGGTGGTTCGTGGCTGCGCGGACGTCGTCGCCGATTCGGAACCGTGCTCGGGTTCCGGCTTCGGTGATGGCGAGGGTGAAGGATCGGGCTTGTCCTGTCCGGGCACGTCGGCGCCGCTGATGCAGCCCAGGGCAGCCAGGTTGCGCACGTGCCGGTTGACCTCGTCGGCCTTGTCGTCGAGCGTGGACAGGTTCGCCACTCGGGGTGCGAGTGCGTCGGCCAGTTGTGCACCCGAAAAGCTCTGGTCCTTTTCGGTAACAGAGCCCAGCGAGACGGGTGCGGCGTCCAGGAATTCCTTTTTGGCCTGCTCCGCGCGGTCGAACTGCAGCGGGAACACCAGCAGCGTTGCTTGCTCGACCTTTGCGTCGAGCGCTTCGGGACTCGCGACGATGGACTGGCCGAACGAATCACTCGCTGCTTGCCCGGTGCACGTGTCCACGGCCACGGGGTCCACGGCCACGGGGTCGGCGGCTTCGGGGTCGGCGGCTGCGGCTTGGCCTGCTCCGGCGAGGCCGCCTGCGGTGATCGCCGCGCCCACCACGCCGGCTGCGGTGGCTCGCCGGAGTGCGCCCGGCCGGCTCGGTGCATTCCGTTGTGCTCGTTCGTGGTTGTGCCGTGCGGAGATTGTCTTCGGCTCGGCGGTTTCACCGTCGGTGTGCCGGTTCATCCGTGTGCCCTCCCCTCGTGCGTGTGAACTCCTCCCACCGGTGAACACACGCTGTTCGCACAAGTACAACGCGAGACTCCTGCGAAGGTGACGCCACTCACCGAAACAGGGGTGGCTCGGTGTGATCGGTGTGGTGGGCTCGGGCAGTGTGGCGGAACGCTCGAGGGGAGGTGCTTTAGGGTTGACCCTCATGCGTATCGGAGCCCATGTGCGCGATGACGATCCGCTCTCGGCTGCCGCCGAGCGTGGCGCGGAAGTCGTGCAGTTCTTCCTGTCCGATCCACAGGGGTGGAAGGCTCCGCAGCCGCATCCGCAGGCCGCGCAGTTGCGCGACTCGGACCTCACGGTGTTCGTGCACTCGCCGTATGTCATCAACGTGGCATCGTTGAACAATCGAATCAGGATTCCGTCCCGCAAGTCCGTGATGCAGCAGACGGCGGCTGCGGCGGCGGTCGGAGCCGAGGGAGTGGTCGTGCACGGCGGGCACGTCACCAAGAACGACGATCCTGCCGATGGTGTCGCGAACTGGCGCAAGCTGTTCGAGCGCCAGGCTGCCGAAGGCGGGTTCGAGGTGCCGGTGTTGATCGAGAACACGGCGGGCGGTGCGAACGCCATGGCCCGCAGTTTCGAGGATCTGGCTCGGCTGTGGGACTCGGTCGGTGAGTTCGGGGCGGGGTTCTGTCTGGACACCTGCCATGCCCATGCGGCGGGGGAGGACCTGCTCGATGTCGTCGATCGGGTCCGGGCGATCACCGGACGGATCGATCTGGTGCACCTCAACGATTCACGCGACGCCTTCGGTTCGTCGCGTGATCGGCACGCCAACATCGGTGCAGGCCACATCGATCCGCAGTTGCTGCGCGCCGTGTGCGAGAACGCGGGCGCGCCGGTGGTCGTCGAGACACCCGGGGACGGGCAAGCCGCCGATATCGCCTTTCTGCGCGGACGATCCCCTGCATGACCGGGCCGATCGAGGAGCGCGGCCGGACGGGGAAGGATGCGGCCGGAGTGATCCGGGGACCCTCCGGAATGCGTCGGCCGGAAGGTGCCGGGCGCCGCTGGACGATGGCGGGCTTGGTGCTGTTGTGCCTGCTGACCGGTGTGACCCTGCTGGCCGGATATGCGAACAAGGCTCGCTGCACGGGCCCCGAGTTCAACGAGTGGGGGCGGTCGGTTCCGGCCTTCCAGGAACGTGCCTACGGCCAGGCCTGCTACTCCGATATCCAGAAGTTGTGGATCGGTCGGGAGATCGATCGGCACATGTTCCCGTACGTGCACGGGGGAATCACCGAGGAGGGTGATCTCTACGGCGGGGTCGTGGAGTATCCGGTACTGACCGGGATGCTGATGTGGGCCGGGGCGATGTTCGTCGACACCGACGCCGGTTTCCTGGCGGCGTCGGCGTTGTTGCTGGCGCCGTTCGGGATGGCGACCGCGTGGTGGTTGGGCCGGTTGAGCGGTCGGCGGGCGTTGTTGTGGGCGTTGGGGCCTCCGCTGGTGTTGTACGCCTTCCACAACTGGGACCTGGCCGTGGTCGCGTGTGCGACGGCGGCGGTGTTCACGGTTCACCGCCGCGCCGGTGGGTCCCTGCGCGGACGATCGGTCTTCGCTGCTGTCCTGCTGGGACTGGGGGCTGCCTTCAAGGTCTACCCGGGCATGTTCGTGCTGCCGCTGTTGCTGTACGTGCTCACCGGTGGGCGTGGTGGTGCGGAGTTGCCCGCCGGGGTGCGGCGGTTCGATGTCCGGGGTGCGGCGGGAGTGGCCGGTGCCTCGATGGCCACGGTCGCGGCGGTGAATCTGCCGTTCGCTCTGGTCGGGTTCGAGGGATGGCGCGCCTCGTTCGAATTCCAGGCGCAGCGCCGGGTGGATCTGAGCACGAACTCGATCTGGTACTGGGGTTTCCGGCCCTACAGCGACACCGAGGCGTTCCAGCAGATCGTGGGCGTGGTCTCGCCGCTGTTGGTGCTCGCCTCGTTCGCATTGGCGTGCCTGCTGGGATGGCGGCGCCGTGCGCGGACCGGAACGTTCCCGTGGATCCAGGTGTCTGCGGCGATGCTGTGCGGTTTCCTGTTGCTGCACAAGGTGCATTCGCCGCAGTACACGCTGTGGCTGCTGCCGTTCTTCGCGCTGGTATCGGTGCGCTGGGGCTGGATCGTGGCGTATCTGGTCGCCGACGCGATGATGGGTATCGGTATTTTCCGCTGGATGTATCTGATCACGACCGGTCAGGCAACCGGGATCCACGACGGTTTCACGGCGCAGGCGGTGATGATCGGTGTATGGGGACGGGCGGCGCTGCTGGTGGGGCTGTTCGTCGCGTTCCTCGCCACGCGATCCTCGGTGGACGACGACGAGGAGTTGTCCACGCCTCATGACCGCCGCCTTGTCGGTGGCCGCCCCGCGGTGCCATCCGGCTAGGCGTGTCCGAAAGAAGCTGTGGTGAACGCGTCATTCCGGCAGGCGAGCCGCCTGTTGAGCCGCCAAAATGACGCGTTCACCGGGTATGTGCCGCGTCTCAGCAGTTCGTCATGACCGTGCGGTCGAGGACGACGGTGTTGTCGGAGGTGATGAGAATGCGGACATCGGTGTTGTTGGGCAGTTCGATGCCGCTGCTGACGATCCCGCCGGATCCGACGATGCCGGTGCTCTTGCGCTCACCGTTGGCGGTCACCGTGTAGGGCACGCTCTCGGCATCTCGGGTTCCTCGGATGGTGAACTGCACCGTCGGGACCCTGCTCCCATCCTGGCCGATCTGCGTGTCCAGCCACGGGAGGGTGGCCACGATTCCCGAGAGGTCCTGGCACCGGACTTCGCCCAGCTCGATGCTGAGGGGAACCGGGTCGGCGGCAGTTCCGCCGGACGGTGGCGCACCGGAACCGGCCGAAGCGGCTTGTGCGGCCGGGACGGCGGCCAGCGCTGCCAGAGTCGTGATCGCCACCGCTGCGGTACGGCGAAGGCCCATCGTTACCTCCCAAAGATCCATCGCGATCTCACCAAGAGATCCGTGTCCTTGGTGAAGCTAAGGTGCTGATCGTGTTCCCGCCGGTTGAGCCACGGTGCCAACCCTCCAACGGGCGAGGCCCGGTAACCTGAACCGGTCGGGTGCGCCATCGAGGAACCCGCCGTGTGGATCGCCGTCGACAGTGGTGCGGACCTTGTCCCGTTCCGGACGCAGAATCTCCCGGACGATGAGCACGCACAGCGCGATCACCATGAGGTCGCGGACGACCACGGCGCCGAGGAACCAGCCTTCCGGCAAGCCCTTGTTGGCCGTGCCCAGGTAGTAGTACATGCGTGGGGCCCACACGGCCGCGTCGATGATCATCCAGGACACCAGCAGCCGCCACCTCGGCAGTGCCAGCACGGCCAGCGGTACCAGCCACAGCGAGTACTGCGGACTCCACACCTTGTTGGTCAGCAGGAACATCGCCACGATCAGGAAGCACAGCTGTGCCAGCCGGGGGCGCCGTGGCGCGGCCAGCGCCAGCCACCCGATCGCGGCGCAGGTCAGCAGGAACAGCGCGAGGCTGACCGCGTTGAGTACAGTGGGCGCCTCCTGTGGACCGAGCGGACCGTCGAAGCCCGCCCAGCCGGTGAAGTACGAGAGCACGTTGTACAGCGAGTCCGGGTCGGCCGGGCGTTCGCTGTTGAGCCGGAAGAACTCCCACCAGCCCCGGGGGTACAGCAGCAGGATCGGCAGATTCACCGCCAGCCAGGTACCCAGTGCGGCGAGGAGAGTGCGGAGTCCTTCGGCGAGCCTGTTGGACCGCAGGCACAGGACGAGGAGAGGCCCGAGCAGGAGCAGCGGATAGAGCTTCGCCGCGCCGCCGAGGCCGAGGAGTACACCGGCAGGCACGGGTCTGCGTCCGGCCCATGCGAGCAGTCCGGCGGTGGCGAACGCCGTCGCCAGTGCGTCGAAGTTGGTGAAGACGTGTACGAAAGCCAATGGCGATACCGCCGCCAGCGCGGCGTCCCACGTGCGTCTGCGGGACAGTCGGACCAGCGCCCAGACCGTGGTCAGCCACGCGGCGGTGAGCCAGAAGGCCGTGATGTCGAAGTAGACGACGGCGCTGACCTCACCCGGTAGCCATCCCAGGTTGGCCAGGGTCATCCAGCCGTCGGCGATCTTGGCGTTGACCCACTGGAACAGCCCCGTGAACACGGGGTATTCCATGTACCGCACCTGCGCATCAGGGGTGCCCGCGTCCTGCATCCAGGAGGTTTTGTAGGGGAAGACCCCGTCGGCAGCGAGATCGCCCATCCCGTAGCGGGGGATGATGTCGGTGTAGCACATCGTCGTGTACTGGCGGCTGTTGCTCCAGTCGATCCGCTCGCCCTGGGAGGTCTCGTAGGTCTGCAGGCACGGTGCCTTGAACAGCCAGCCGGCCGCGAGCGTGAGCATCGCCAGGGCGAGGATGACGCGCAGGGGTGTCCAGAACCACTGGCGTCCCACCTGCGCATGCCGCCCCAGACGGCCGCCGAAGGGGCGGCTCAGGCGCTGGACGAGAGGTTCCGTCCAGGTCGGCACGACTCGGTCGGCAGGACCGAGTGAGCCGCTGTCCACCGCGGCCGCTTTCGGCTCGGCACGGTCGGAGCGATCCGGGGCGGTGGTGCTGGAGGCGGAGACCCCGTCCCCGGGTGTCTCGTGCTCGTACGGTTCCGGCGAGGAGGACACGAGGCGGATGGTACGGCGCGGTGGTGACCGGCTGATGGCAGGCCGTACGTCTTGTGTACCCGCCAAGGGCGGTCACGAGACGTACGGTGCTTGGTCGGAATTCGCCTCGGTTCAGCGCTCCTCCGAGCGTGCCTGCGTGGGGGTGGGCCGTACCGCTTGCTGCTCGGGCCTGTTGTCCTCGTCCTGCTGCGGGACCGGTTCCTCGGGACGTTGTTCCGGCTCGTTGCCATCGGGTCGTTGTCCCGGCTCGTTGCCGTCGGGCCGCTGCTCCGGGTCGCCCGCGCCGGGACGCTCGTCGGGGCAGGGCTGGTCGAAGATGCCGCCACAGGGCTCTCCCGGGTCGTAGCCGGGTGGGTAGGGGCTTGCCGATTCCGACCCGGTCGGTATGTCGCTGCGGGTCGGCGGGAGCGAGAACGTCGGGGACTCCGGCGAGGTGGGCGGTTGGGACGAGGTCGAGGGCTGCGTCGGTGTCGGCGGTGGTGTCCGGAATTGCCCGATTGGGTCGGGTTTCGGGAACTGCTTGACCGGCAAGCCCTCGTGATAGGAGTTCATGAACTCCTCCCAGACAGCACCCGGCAACTCCGAACCGAAGACGTCGCTGCCGTTGCTGGACAGCAGCGGGGCCTGAGCACCCCCTTTGTTGTTGGCGCCCATGGCCACGGCCGTGGACAGCTGCGGGGTGTAGCCCACCATCCACGCCTTGGAGTTGTGCCCGGTGTCACCGAGCTGGTGCGTGCCGGTCTTGGAGGCGACCGGGCGGTCTCCGGCCAAGGCGCGGCCGGAGTGCTGGGCGACTCCGAGCATGCTCTCGGTGACGTTGGCCGCCAGGTTCTTGCTCCGCTGTGCACTGTCGGCGAAGGCGGGCTCCGGGCTCGAGCCGAACTTCTGGACGAGTTCCCCCTCTCCATTGAGGATTTTGGCGACGAATCGCGGCTCGACGCGTTTGCCGTCGGCCAACGCTCCGTAGGCGTTGGCCATGTTGAGCGGGGTGACTCGGTAGGCACCGAGTGCGATTTTGGCTTGGACAGTGCCGTCGCTCGACTGCAGCGTCGCCTTGCCGTCGCGTTTGCGCGGGACGCCTGCCTCGTGAGCGGCCTCGGCGACCTTGTCCGTCCCGAACTTGAGGGCCATGTTGACGAAGGCGGTGTTGACCGACTTCGTCGTGGCTTCCCGGACACCGCAGTGTTTCGGCCTGTCGCACCGCACGCCACCGGCATTGACGTACTTGATGCCCGCGATCGTCTGGGGCGAGGAGCCGTCGTAGGTCTTGCCGATCCCCTGGCCCTTCTTGAGACCCGCCAATGTGACGAACGGTTTGAACGACGAGCCCGGCTCCTGCGGAGTGTTCGCCCAGTCGAGACCGACGACGTCGCTGCCGTAATACGCCCGGACCGCGCCACTACTCGGGTCGGTGGCCACCAGCGAGGGATGGATGTTGTCCGGCTGGTCCTGCATCACCGTGTTGACCGCCTTGATCGCCGCCTGCTGTGCCTCCGGATCGAGGGTGGTCACCACCTGCAGGCCCTGGCTGCTCAGTTCGCTGCGGGTGTAGCCCGCTTTCTCCAGTTCGAGCAATACCCGCTTCTTGATGAGGAGCTGATTCGCGGTGATCCCTTCACCCTGCCAGGCGAAGCGCGGCTCGGTGGTCGGTATCTGCAGGGTTTTCTCCTGCTGTTTGGTGATCCAGCCGTTGTCGGCCATCTCGCGGATGACGTATTCCCACCGGGCCTTGCCCTGCTCCGGGTTGACGCGAGGATCGTTGCCGGTCGGCAACTGCACCATGCCCGCCAGCACGGCGGACTCGGCCGCGTTGAGTTCCTTCGGCAGCTTGTTGAAGTACGCGTCGGCGGCGTTGTGAATCCCGTAGGCGTCGCGTCCGTAGTAGGCGGTGTTCAGGTACGCCTTGAGGATCGTGTCCTTGCTGTACTGGTTGGTCAGCTTGAAGGCGCGGACGATCTCGGTGAACTTGCGCTGCAGCGTGTGCGCGTCGTTGCCGGTGCTGCGCTTGACGTACTGCTGGGTGATGGTGGAACCGCCACCCTGTCCACCGGTGAGTTGTTTCCACGCCGCGCGCGCGATTCCCGTGGGGGAAAAGCCCGGATTGCTGTAGAAGTTCGCGGACTCGGCGGCCAGAATGGCATGTTGCATGTCCTTCGAGACCTCGCTGAGGTCCTTGATCAGGACGCGAGTCGTACCGTCCGACTCCGAGAACTTGTTGATCAGGGAACCGTCGTTGTACTTGAGCGCGATGCTCGTGTTGTACTCGCGCGCGACCTTCGCCGGGGGCTTGACGTCGAGCTTGAAGTAGAGGACGGCGAACGCCACAGCGGGCACGAGGAACATCAAAGCGGCGCCGACGTAGCAGGTGCGGCGGATTCGACGCCAGATCTTCTTGCGCCGGGCCTTGCGTGCACGCGCAGCGCTCATTTCGTCGTCCGCGGAGTCGCCGAAGTCATCGTCGCCCGGGTCCTCGTCATCGTCCGGGTAGTCGTATTCGTCGTAGTGATCCGGCTCCTCGGGATCATCATCGGCGTAGTAGTTGTAGGCGCCCTGATTCGCACGGTGGGTGAGCAGTTCGGGTTCGCGCGCGGCCGAGTCCGGTCCGTTCGTGGAGGCAGCCGCACTCGCCGCGACTCCACCGACGGCCGCGCCCTGCCCGTGGGACGTGGTGGCATCGGGCCCCATCGAGGGGAGATGGTCGGTCGGTCGCTCACCCGGGGCGTCCGGTTGCCGGCCCCCCGGGTACCGGGTCGTGGGTGGCTGGCCCGGTGGCTGCTGCGGTGGGGAACCCTGTGGGAAGCCCGGAGGTGGGCCGCCCGCGTAGGGCGGTTGCGGAGGTGGCTGACCGGCTGGGGGAGGCGAAGCGAACGTGGTCGGTGGTTCGGGGTGGTTTCCACCACGTCCGGAGCCACTATCTCCGGCGCCACCTGCGGTGTCTCGTCCTGCCAGGCGATCCCCGAGTGAAGGGGAGTCGTCCTCGTCGTCGAACGACGGAACCCAGGCCCCCGTTTGCTCCTGGGGCGTCTCCGATTCCGGCCGCGCAGCTCCCCCCGTACCGGAGTGTGCAGGCGGGACGGCCTGATGCTGGGTGGTCTCCCGGTTCGCCTCGTCGGAGTCGGGGAAGCCACGGTGGTTCGGCGAGGGCGTGCCGGGCGGTGGTGCGGATGCGGACGGCCACTGCGGGGCCGGATCGGATGCGGGCCAGCCCGGCTGACCATGCGTCCCGTTCGACGGGTGGGGTGGGCCGGCTGAGCCTGCGCCGGGCTCCGCACCTGGCCACTGCGGTCCACCCGCGGATCCCTGCGGGGGTTGTGGTGGCCGCGGTGGCGGTTGGCCCTGCGGTGGGGGCGGGGGGGCCTGCGGAGATCCCTGCGGTGGCTGGGGTGGCCGCTGTGGCGGTCCTTGCGGTGGCCGACTCTGTGGCTGCTGGGGAGCCTGCTGCGGCGGTTGCTGCGGTGGCTGCGCCCGCGGTGGCTGCTGGGGAACCTGCTGCGGCGGTTGTGCCTGCGGTGGAGGAGGTCCCTGTGGTGCTTGTCCCTCCGGCTGCTGCGGGGGGTGCTGCGGCCGGCCCCGCATACCGGAGTGCGGATTCTGCGGGGGCCCGTGTGGAGGGGGCGGGGGTGATGCGGGACGCTCGCTGGGGTGATCGACTTCCCTGTTGTCTCCGGTGGATTGCCACGAGGGGCGGCCGTCGGACCGGTCGTCACGCTCGTCGTTCACGAGTAGTCCTCCAGGACAGGCGTCAACGGACGCCGTGCGGTGCGCTTACGTCGGCCGGGTGCCTGCATCCGGTGCCGTCGAGCGTGCTGATTCACTCGGCCGCGGTCCTGCGCCCGGGGCGTCGGCCATCACGGCCGCCGGTTCCCAGGACGTATGACAGCACCAGATGGTTCCAATTACATGTTCGGCACACCTCGACGACGAAAACGTTGAACTCTTTGAACATGGTGGCCATGCGCTCGAGTTCCTCGGGGCTACGGGCCGAGTTCGACGCGTGCTTGAGCTCGTCCCCGAAGACCCAGGAGACCTGAGTCAGCTGCTCCTTGCGGCAGACCGGGCAGGTCACATCGCTGGGCTCACCATGGAACTTTGCCGCCTGTAGCAGGTACGGGTCGGCATCGCAGACCTCCATCACCCCGACTCGGCCAGCATGAACCTGCGCGAGCAGCGACCTGCGCCGCAACGCGTAATCCACTACCTGCCGTTGGGTCCGCACGACCACAGGGTACGTGCCGAATCCGAATGCTCCAGGCCCCGTTCAGGTCACAGTCACCTTCGGGCCCCGGAATTGTTGCGTCGAACACGCTGGTGGACCCGAAATTGAGTTGTCGATATATCGGGGCGATATAATGCCGCGTCGGATGCGGTTACGCCCGAGACGGCCAAGCCGACCCGGGACAACCGGACACAGTGTGACCGCGCAGGCGGCCGGAGGAGGCGCGCATGTTGGAGCTTGCCGTGCTCGGCTTCCTGCAGGAAGCGCCGATGCATGGCTACGAACTGCGCAAAAGGTTGCACGAAACGCTCGGAACGGTCCGTGCTTTCTCCTGTGGCACCCTCTACCCGACGCTGCGCAGGATGCTGCGTGCCGGACTGATCGCGGAAGAAGCAGAGGAGCCGGGAAAGCGGAGCCGGGGACGGCGGACCCGACGTGTGTACCGGATCACGTCCGACGGTCGGGACCGGTTCCGTGCACTGGTGGAGGACTGCGGGCCGCAGGTGTGCCAGGACGATTCGTTCGGGGTGCGACTGGCTTTCTTCGCCCGAACCCCGGGGGATATCCGCCTGCGGATCCTGGAGAGCCGCAGGCGGCGGGTCGAGCAGCGACGCGAGGGACTGCGTGCGGCGCTGTCCGGTACGAGCGAGCAACTGGACTGCTACACGCGGGCGTTGCATCGCCTGGGGTTGGACAACAGTGAACGCGAAGTCGCCTGGCTGGATGCCCTGATCGAATACGAACGAACCGAGCAGGCTGCTTCGTGTGGTCGAACCCGGGAGGTCCGCCCCTGGGAGGACGGACGGTTCCACTGAATGCATACACCAGACTCAACCAAGGCAGGATCACAAAGGAGGCTTGCGGTGATGGGCGGAGATCGTCGCGGTGAGAAGGCCACATCGGACGCGGTCCGGGTGGCGGTCGTCGGTGTGGGCAACTGTGCCGCCTCGCTGGTGCAGGGCGTGCAGTACTACGCCGATGCAGACCCGGACAGCCGAGTGCCGGGGCTGATGCACGTCGACTTCGGCGGTTACCACGTCGGCGCCCTGCAGTTCGTCGCCGCGTTCGACGTGGATGCCAAAAAGGTCGGGCGTGATCTGTCCGAAGCCGTCGTGGCCAGTGAGAACAACACCACCAAGATCGCGGACGTCCCTCCGCTGGGAGTTACCGTGCAGCGTGGCCACACTCTGGACGGGCTCGGCCAGTACTACCGGGAGACCATCGAGGAGTCCGATGAGCATCCGGTCGACGTGGCTCGTGCGCTGCAGGAGTCCGAAGCCGATGTCCTGGTGTCCTACCTTCCGGTGGGCTCGGAGGGTGCGGACAAGTTCTATGCACAGGCCGCGATCGACGCCGGAGTGGCGTTCGTCAACGCGCTGCCGGTGTTCATCGCCTCCGACCCGGAATGGGCACGCAAGTTCACCGACGCCGGGGTGCCGATCATCGGGGATGACATCAAATCGCAGATCGGTGCCACGATCACGCACCGGGTGCTGGCCAAACTGTTCGAGGACCGTGGGGTGCACCTGGATCGCACGATGCAGCTCAACGTGGGCGGGAACATGGACTTCCTGAACATGAAGGAGCCCGAGCGGCTGGACTCGAAGAAGACGTCCAAGACCCAGTCGGTGACCTCTCAGGTGGACCGGGAGCTGGGCAGGCGCAATGTGCACATCGGGCCGTCGGACTACGTACCGTGGCTGGACGACCGGAAGTGGGCCTACATCCGGCTGGAGGGACGCGCGTTCGGTGATGTCCCGCTGAACCTGGAGTACAAGCTGGAGGTGTGGGACTCGCCGAATTCGGCGGGCATCATCATCGATGCGATCCGCGCTGCGAAGATCGCCAAGGACCGCGGACTCGGTGGCCCGATCCTGTCGGCGTCGTCGTACTTCATGAAGTCCCCGCCGGAGCAGTACTCCGACTCCGAGGCTTACCAGGCCGTCGAGGACTTCATCACGGGGGGCTGAACCGCGGGTGGCTGAGCGGCGAACCGGTGGAGTGAACGGAACTTTCATCTCCATGAACGAGACGAGAGTTCCGTTCACTCACATCGGGAATCGCTCACTCACATCGAGTGATCACAGAGTGCGCACGCCACTCGCCTGCGGGCCCTTGGGGCCCTGGGTGACCTCGTAGGTCACCTGCTGGTCCTCGTCGAGGCTGCGGAAGCCGTCGGCATCGATCGCCGAGTAGTGCACGAACACGTCGCCGCCGCCCTCATCCGGGGCGATGAATCCGTAGCCCTTTTCGTCGTTGAACCACTTCACGGTTCCCTGTGCCATGTCTGTCTCCTGTTCAGGCTGGGATACGGGCGGCCACCCGGTGTGGCGGCCCGGGCCGATGGGTTGAAGACGGCAACTACTCCAGCGTGACCAAAGACAGCAGCGCGCCCGCACCGACTTCCTGCGAGCGTGCACGAACACGAACCCAGAAACTGCAACGACCATCCCTTACAACGGGGACGAGTCTACCGGGTATTCCCTCGCGGGGCGTTGCCCCACCGGCAGACACGCCGGGCTCACCGGGTCGTGCCGAAGAGGCGACCCGGTTTCGCCTCACCGCTTCTCCGGCGGGGTGGAGCGCTGCTGCAGCGCGGCATACGCGTATTGCAGGAAGTCCGCACCGGCCACGGAGGCATAGATGGTGCCCACCGCACGGGTGGCGCCGGGAGCGAAGGTGTGGCCCGCGAACAGTCCGGAAGCCACCCACGGGGCCAGGCAGAACGGGCACGAGACCAGCTCTCCGATGGCGTGCTCCGCTCCCGGGGCCCGGACTTCCTCGTGCAGTTCCGAGGGTGCCGAGGCACCCTCGAATCTGGTGAACGGCATCCGCAGCGGACTGGTGATCGGATCCTTGGCGAGTGACCGGCTGATCTTGTGCGTGGCCAGTGTCATGAGCGCCAGGTCGCCCACCCCGAGCCGTGGTGACGGCCTGCCCGTGGCTCGGGCGGCTCCCGCCGCGCCGGAAGCACCGACCAGGTAGGTCGCAAGGCTGATCGAATAGCCCGTGATCGGCCGTGGCGCCTCTCCGCTGTACTCGGCGCGCTGCCTGGCGAACCATTCGCGAAAAGCCTGTGCCCCTCGGCGCAGTAGCTTCACCGTGTGTCTCCCCCCGGTCTTCGACGGCACGGCACCTACCGGTCTGTGGTTTCTCTGTTTCCACGCACGAGGGCTGCCAAACGGCCGCACCGGGTATCTCGCCGCGCACGCCGTTGTCATGGTGCGCACCACGGGAAAGCCGTGCCTGCCCTGCCGTGGCGGTCGTTCGAGGTGCGTGACCTTTCCGGGCGTGGGATTGTGAGAGGCGGCAGGCCCGAGCGAGTCCTCCCTTCACATTTTTGCGGCTCGCTCGATTTTTCCGGTCGCCAGTCACGCTGTTTTCGGTGGTGGGGTCGCACGACCAGTGCCGTTCGTGTCACCGGTGCGCCCGGTTCCGCTGACCGGGGCATCGAAGCCTCCGCTGCCTGCGATCCGTCGAGAGGAGTTGCCCGCATGGCCGACGATTACCAGGATCTGATCAAAGTCCGTGAGGTGACCGATATCCACTCCAACTGGAGTGATCACGGTAGTGGTGAGCCGGGCAAGTTCTCGTTCCAGCTCATCCTCGACGATGGTGCCGAGGAAGCGGTCATCCGGCCGACGCCCGAGGACAGCGACGTCATGCTGGCCATGTTGGAGGCGTCCCGGTCGATTTTCTTCGATGAGGACCGCAGAGTCGTCGTGTTCGGCAGTCTCGCGCTCGGTGGCGCAGCGAAGTCCTGAGGAGGCGGACATGGCAGACAAATCGGATCTGATTCACATTCGCAAGGTCACCGACCTGCATGCCAACTGGAGCGAGCAGGGTAGTGGTGAGCCGGGCAAGTTCTCGTTCCAGCTCGTCCTCGATGACGGTGCCGAGGAAGCGGTCATCCGGCCGACGGCGAAATCCGCCAAGGTTCTTGTCGGTGAATTCGTGGCCGGGAAGAGTTTCTACTACGACACCAGCCGCGGAGTGCTACTTCTCCGCGGATTGGACTAGGTTCCGCCTGGTGGATCATGTGCGGTGGGGTTGGTCAATTTCTCGAGAAATTGACCAACCCCACCCAGGGGCAGGATCAGCCGGGCACGCCCGCTGAGTCCTCCCTGGCGGAACTTGCGTTTCATACCTGCAGATCGACGGTGACCTTGATGTCCTCGGAGCCCTGCTCCAGGGCTTCGGTCCAGCGTTCCAGCGGAACCCGCCGCGAAAGCAACCGGCGCAGCCAAGCACTGTCGGCGGCGACCAGCGTCTGCACGGCTTGGCGGTAGTGCCGGAGGTTGGCGTTGACGCTGCCCACGACCACGTCGTTGTCCATGACCAGCTCGTCGTTGATGGCGCCCGCGGGTACGGGCAGCGTCCGGTTCTGCCCGGAAATCCCGGTCAGCACGGTGATCGCGTTGCGTGCGGTGCGCCGCAGCACGTCGAACACGACCCCGCCTGCTCCCGTTGCCTCGATCACGAGGTCCGGTTCGAAGTCCAGCTCATCCAGCGAGACGTGGTATCGCGCGCCCAGGTCGCGGACGAGATCCGGCTTGGGGCCCTCGGTCACCCGATCCAGCACGTGCACTTCCAGCCCTCGCTGTACACCGACCAGCGCGGCCAGCAAACCGATCGCACCTGCCCCCGTGACCAGGACCTGCCGGGGCGAGAAGTAGGCGCGCTTGCCGATCACCTCGGCTTGCTCCCATGCCTTGGTCACGACCGAGGTGGGCTCGGTCAGCACTCCCAGCTCGCCGAGGCCTGCTTCGATCGGGATGGCGAATCGTGGTTCGATGGTCCAACGCTGCGAGCCGAACCCGTCGAGCTCCTTGATGCCGCGCTCGGTGAACCGGCCGTTGAGGCAGAAGTCCCACTGGCCTGCAGCACAGGCGGGGCAGGGTTCCGGGTCGGGCCGGCGCACCACTCCCACCACATAGTCGCCCTCGTGGAAACCGCTGATCGCGGGAGCGTGCAGGACACGTCCCAGCGATTCGTGGAACAGCACCATGCGGTCCTGGCCGGGCGGGAGCACGCTGTGCGACTGCTCGACGACGTCTCGGTCGGTTCCGCATACCCCGGCGAGCAGCCCCTCGACGAGCAACTCGCCCGGCTGGGGCGTCGGGTCGGGCAACTCGGTAACGGTCGAGAGCTCGGGTTTGCCGGGAACGACGGTTGCGGCTTTCACGTCAGCCCCCTTTCGTTGCGGTGGCTGTGCTCGGTCCGAGTGTGCCCGCCGTAAAGTATCGCCGCCGAGTTGACCAGGGCGAGATGGGTGAAAGCCTGTGGGAAATTACCCGTGAAATGTCCATTGTGGACGTCGTATTCCTCGGCGTAGAGACCCACGTCGTTGGCCAGCCCGAGCAGCTTGTCGAACATCTGTTCGGCTTCCTGGTACCGGCCACACAGCGCCAGCGCGTCGACCATCCAGAACGAGCAGGCGAGGAAGGAGTTCTCGCGGCCGGTGAGCCCGTCGACCGAGTGAGTCTTCTCACTGGACGTATATCGCTCGACGAGTACGCCCTGCTGGAGTTGCCGCCCCACTGCGCGAACGGTGTTTTGGACCCGTTCGTCGTCACCGGGCAGAAAACCCACCACCGGAATCTGCAGTGTCGCCGCATCCAGCGTGGTCCCGCCGTAGTACTGGGTGAATGCTCCGAGCTGCTCGTTGTAGCCGTGCTCCAGCACCTCGGCGTGCACGGTGTCGCGCAGTTCCCGCCAGCGCTCGACCGGACCCGGCAGGTCGTGTTCCTCGACGGCGCGTACGGCGCGGTCGAAAGCGACCCAGATCATCACGCGTGAGTGGGTGAAATGCCGGCTCGGTCCGCGCACCTCCCACAAGCCCTTGTCCGGCTGCTGCCAGATCGTTTCCAGGAAGTCGATCATTTTGTGCTGCATTTCCCAGGAAGCGTGGCTTTCGGCCATTCCGTGTTCCCGTGCGATGTGCAGCGCGTCCATGGTCTCGCCGTACATGTCGAGCTGGCGCTGGCTGAAGGCCGCGTTACCGACCCGGACCGGTTTCGCACCCCGGTAACCCGGCAGCCAGTCCGGTTCCCACTCCAGCAGGTGCCGCTCCCCCCGAACGCCGTACATGATCTGCACGTCGGCCGGATCACCTGCCACCGCCCTGATCAGCCAACGCCGCCAGGCCACGGCCTCGTCGTTGCAGCCGAAGTTGTCCAGCGCCAACAGCACGAGAGTCGCGTCGCGGAGCCAGCAATAGCGGTAGTCCCAGTTGCGGTTGCCTTCCAGCGACTCCGGCAGGGATGTCGTCGGGGCCGCGATGATACCGCCGCTCGGTCCGTAGGTCAGAGCCTTGAGCGTGGCCAGCGAGCGGAAGAGTGTCTTCTTGTGCGGTCCGTTATAGGTGATGTGCTTGGACCAGTCGTGCCAGAAGTCCTCGCTGTCCTGGGTCTCCTGCACCGGGTCCATGGGAGGGGGCAGCTTCTCGTGGTCGGACGACCACTGCAGTACCCAGGAGAACTGTTCCCCCTCCCGAACCGTGAGCACCGATTCGTGGGCTCGCTCGTCCTCCTTGCCCCGGGGCAGTACGTCGCCCCGGAACACCACCGTGTGCGGCCCGGCCACGGCGAGCAGATACTCGTCCAGGACGGGACGCTCCTCCCGGATATGGCGTATCCAGGGAACCGAGTGGCCGTAGGCGAACCGCATGACCCAGCGCATGCGGACCTCGACCTCCCCGGAAACTCCCTCGAGCATCCGGACCACGCAGGGTTCGTCCTCTCGGTTCTTCTCGTGCGGCGGCATGCTGTCGACCAGCCGTACGACACCGTCGTCGGTGTGGAACTCGGTTTCCAAAACCAGCGAGTTCTCCCGGTACTGCCGTTGCACATGCCTGATCGGTGAGGTCGGGATGATCTGCCAGTGCCCGTGGTGGTCGTTGCCGAGCAGCCGGGTGAAGCAGGAGGGCGAGTCGAACCGCGGCAGACACAGCCAGTCGATCGAGCCGTCCTTGCCGACGAGTGCGCTGGTGCGCAGATCCGACAGCAGTGCATAGTCCTCGATCGGTCCTGGTCCGGTGCGCTCGTGATCGTCGTTCACGCCGCCGAGGCTAAGCACTCACCGTCGGTGCAGCCACCTGGTCGAGTGAGGAGGTGACTGGTTTCGCGTGAAACATTGCCGAGTTCAGCCGCGGGAGGCGGCCGTTTCGACGAGTACGTTGTGCGGGATCACGGCACGCAGTCCCTCGTCGAGGTTCAGGCCGAGATCGAGCCCGTTGAGCAATTCCGGCAGTGCACTCCCGGGCACCGTGCGGTATCCCGGCCAGTTTTCCGGTACTCGGGACACCGAGGTACAGGCAGGCACGAGCTGGCTTCCGTCGGTCATCTCCGCCGCGTAGATCGCGTCGTCGTCGGTTTCCGGTGCGTACAGCAGCAGGTCGGCATCCAGCACGGCCGGAGGAAGGTCCGTGTCCGGTGCTTCACCGGTGGCGATGCGCTGCAGCACCTGCTCCAGCTCGTTGGTCGGCTCCGGCATCTCGATCGACTGTTCCGAGGGCTGGTACTCGTCGTTGTGGTGGAATTCCTCGTCGATTTCGCCCTCGGAATCGATACGGTAGGCACCGACGACGCCCTCGGGTGGGACGTTCTCCCCCGCTTCCTGATAGCCGGGGTCGACGATGTAGAGCCAGCTGTCCGGGGTTTGCCGGGCCTGCTCCCGCATCTCGTCGGTGATCGGCGGCCCCGGCGGTTGTTCCGGTTGCTGTGACATGAGAGGGGCACTCCGTCCGGTGTTGACGTCGGCTTACCTCCTCAGGGTGCCAGTTCCTGCTCTGTTTCGAGTGGACGGTCTCGATGCGGCAACGGCTTGGTGCCGGTTGTCGCTCTGCGGATGCCGGCCCCGGACCGGTGAGGGCAGACTGGGGATTCGGGGACAACCGGTGGGCGGGGAGGTGACTGAGCATGATCGGTCAGCGAGAGGCCTTGCGCCTGTTGGGATGTGAGGCTTTCGATCCGCGGGGTCAGCGGATCGGCATCATCGGGCAGATTTTTCTGGACGCCGATACCGAGCAGCCTGTGTGGATCATGGTGCAGACCGGACTGTTCGGTACGAACGAGAGTTTCGTACCGCTGGAGGGCGCGGCATTCGACGGGGACACGCTGACCGTCGCGGTGCACCGGGAAGTCGTGCGCCAGGCTCCGCACGTGCCGCTCGACCAGGGTGACCTGCCGCTGGAGGAAGAGCAGGCGTTGTACCGGCACTACGGTATCGAGTTCCGGAGCGGTCCTGCCGAGAGCCGCGACAAGGGTTCCGAGGTGGAACCCGCCGATTCGATCCGACTGCGTCTGCGCCGGTGGGTGGCGGCGACGTGAGGCGCCCTGGCGCCCTGGGGTGAGCCGGACGTGCAGGTTACCCCTGGCGCGGGCGTGGAAGTGTCCACGGTCGGCGAACGGGCCCGGCAAAAGCACCAGAGTCCTCTTCCGTCGAAAGTGGGTTCCGAAAACGAACCCGAATTGGCTACTTTCCTCCCTCGAAGGGGCGCCCGGAGTCCGCTCGCGGGTCCGTCAGGGAAGGGTGTGCCACGTTGTCCGCTTACACGGAAGCGTCCGAAGTGATCCGGTCGGTAGGGACTGAGCCGTCGGAAGTTCAGCGGGCAGGAGCCCGGTCCACGCCTACGGGAACCGCGGTGTCCGAGCAGGCCGGCTCGGCCGGGCAGACCAGGCAGACCAGGCGGGAGCAGGACGGGGCACGGCAGGCAGTCGCCTCCGTTGCCCGCGCTGCACGGGCACAGGCAGGTGAAGATGGTGTGCTGCAGGTCGTGCAGGGCGCCAAACGTGTGGGTCGTGTCGCGTACAAGCTGCAACGCAACGCCTCGGCCATGGTGCGCGGGGTGGTCAAACCTCCGTATGCCGCCACCGACTCGCTGGACTCTCTCGAGTACCTCAAGCTCTCCGAAGGAGTCGGTTACCGGGTGCTCTACGACCGGTCGGCGCTGGCCCGGCCGCCGCAACTCGACATCACCTCCCGGCTGGTCTCGTTCGGGGAGCAGGCGCGAGTGGTTCATCCGGCACCCACCAAGCTGCTGGTGGTCGACGACGAGGTCGCACTGCTGCCGCTGACCACGAGTGAGCAGTCCGTGGACAGTGCCGTGGTGATCCGCAGTTCGGCGATGCTGTCCGCCGTACTGCGGATCTTCGACGATCTGTGGCGGTTCGCGGCGCCGTTCGGCCCGGCGTCGGAAGCCGCCAGGAGCGGTGACCACCCCTCGGAGGAGGAACGCTGGATCCTGTCATTACTGGCCTCGGGAGCGACCGACGACTCGATCGGCCGGTTGATGGGCTTCAGTTCCCGCACCGCACACCGCCGGGTTCGGGAACTGATCGCGCGCCTGGGGGTGGAAACCCGCTTCCAGGCCGGTATGCAGGCGGTCAAGCTCGGTTGGCTGTGAACCCGTACTCCGAATCAACGAGTGACTCCGTGCACGGGCCGCCCGAGCAAACCGCTCCCAACAGGACCTAGGCTGCGGCCATGCCTGCTTCCCGTCGGTCCGTCGACCCGCGTGAGCTCCGTGAGTCCATCGCGGAGCTGCTGCCGTGGCTGGACGGTGCGGCCGAGGCACCATCGCGTAGCCGGCTTGCCGTCGCCGTGCGAACGAGCCTGCGAACCTTGGAACAGCTCGCTCCGGGACGCAGTGTCGAGGTGCGGGTACCCCCGTTCGCGGCCGTGCAGTGCGTCGGTGGGCCACAGCACACACGAGGGACACCGCCGAATGTCGTCGAGACCGACCCGCGCACCTGGTTGCTGCTGGTCACCGAGCGACTGAGCTGGGCCGAGGCTCTGGAGGAGGGGCGAGTCGAAGCCTCGGGGAGCCGTGCGGACCTGTCCTCCTGGCTGCCTCTGCTCAGGTTTTCCTGATCGACCGGCGCGGCGGCCGTGGTGTGGCGCCTCCTCGTTTCCGGTGGCCGGGTGGCACAGCGCGGAGCGTGAGCCGTCCCACCCCTCCAGGTGGACGGGATACCCAGGGCTGCCGTTTATACTGAGGTGTAACTTGAGACTCCGTCCTCAGGGAGTTTTTCGGTGGTCACCGACCCGCCAGAACCGGGAAATACCGGCACGGCCGCTGCGGCCGATCCGACCGAGCAGGACACGCCACGCGAGGAATGCGGCGTTTTCGGGGTGTGGGCCCCCGGCGAGGAAGTCGCGAAAATGACTTTCTACGGCCTGTTCGCCCTGCAACACCGCGGCCAGGAAGCCGCGGGCATCTCCGTCGGCGACGGTTCGCAGGTACTGGTCTACAAGGACCTCGGCCTGGTCAGCCAGGTCTTCGACGAGCAGGTGCTGAACTCGCTGCGCGGTAGCGTCGCCGTCGGCCACGCCCGCTACTCCACCACCGGGGGAGGCACCTGGGAGAACGCCCAGCCGACCTTCCGCCCCACGGCATCGGGTGGCGGCTTGGCGCTCGGCCACAACGGCAACCTGGTCAACACCGCCGAGCTACAGGAGCGTGTGCTGGCCGAAGGCGCCGACGCCGTGTCGCAGAACACCTCCTCGCCCGCCAATGGCTGCGACCGAGCCACCACCGACTCCGACCTGGTGTGCGGGCTGCTGGCCAAGCACGCCGCCGACAAGGGCATCGAGCAGGCGGCGCTGGAGCTGCTGCCCACCGTGCAAGGCGCGTACTCGATGGTTTTCTCCGATGAGTCCACCCTCTACGCCGCACGGGATCCGCACGGAGTGCGGCCACTGGTGCTCGGCCGTCTCGAACGCGGTTGGGTGGTGGCCAGCGAGACCGCCGCACTGGACATCGTCGGTGCGTCCTTCGTTCGGGAAGTCGAGCCGGGTGAGCTCCTCGCCATCGACTCCGGCGGGCTGCGCTCGTCGCGTTTCGCGCACCCGAACCCGAAGGGCTGCATCTTCGAGTACGTCTATCTCGCTCGTCCCGACACCACCATCGCCGGCCGTTCGGTGCACAGCACGCGAGTGGACATCGGCCGCAGGCTGGCCGGTGAATACCCCGCCGAGGCCGACCTGGTGATCCCGGTGCCGGAGTCGGGCACTCCCGCGGCGATCGGCTATGCCCAGGAATCCGGGATTCCCTATGGCAACGGTCTGATGAAGAACGCCTACGTGGGGCGCACCTTCATCGAGCCCTCCCAAACCATTCGCCAGCTCGGTATCCGGCTGAAGCTGAACCCGCTGCGCGAGGTCATCCGGGGCAAACGCCTGGTCGTGGTCGATGACTCCATCGTGCGCGGCAACACCCAGCGCGCACTGGTGCGGATGCTGCGCGAGGCGGGGGCGCTGGAGGTGCACGTGCGGATCGCTTCACCGCCGGTGCGTTGGCCGTGTTACTACGGGATCGACTTCGCCTTCCGGGCGGAGCTGATCGCCAATGGCCTCGACATGGACGGGGTGCGGCATTCGATCGGCGCGGACTCGCTCGGCTACATCTCGCTCGACAGCCTGATCGCCGCGTCCGAGCAACCTCGCAACAGGGTGTGCGCAGCCTGTTTCGACGGGCGGTATCCGATTCCGGTCCCCGGTGAGGAGCAGCTCGGCAAGTACCTGCTCGAAAACCCGGGCGAGGACGTCGAGAGCGGTGCCTCCGGTCCCGCCGAACCTGTTTCCCCCAGCGGATACGGTGCCGAGGATGCCGTCCGCCGTCCCTGAGGCCCGGCCGTGTCGCCTCTCCGGAGGAGACCGGTCACCGGCCTTGCTCGTAACCCCAAGGATCCCTCCTCGAGCGTAGTGTGGTCCGTGCCACACGAGCACAAAGGAGTACGGATCGCCATCCTCGCATCAGATGTGGAGCCAGTCGTGTCCGAAGACCTGCTTGCAGGGTCGAGTGCCAACGCCGACCAGACCGAGCAGTCACCGTCGACCTATGCCGAGACCGGGGTCAGTATCGAGGCGGGCGACGAAGCCGTGGACCGGATGCGCCCGTGGGCGCAGCGGGCCACCCGACCCGAGGTGCTCGGTTCGCTGGGAGGGTTCGCCGGATTGTTCCAGCTCAAGCTGGACCGGTGGTCGGAACCGGTGCTCGCCTCGTCCACCGATGGGGTGGGTACCAAGATCGCGGTTGCACAGGCACTCGATGTGCACGACACGGTGGGCATCGACCTGGTTGCCATGGTGGTCGACGATCTCGTCGTCTGTGGCGCCGAGCCGCTGTTCCTGCAGGACTACATCGCTACCGGCCAGGTCGTGCCGGAGCGCATCTCCAGCCTGGTCAAAGGGGTTTCCGATGGGTGTGTCCAGGCGGGTTGTGCACTGCTGGGCGGAGAGACCGCCGAACATCCGGGCATGATGGCCGAGGGAGAGTACGACATCTCGGCCACCGGGGTCGGTGTGGTCGAGGCGGACGCGATGCTCGGCCCGGACAAGGTTCGCCCCGGCGACATCGTGATCGGCATGGGATCCACGGGTCTGCACTCCAACGGCTACTCACTTGCGCGGCACGTACTGCTCGATGTCGCGAAGATGCCGCTGTCCGGGCACGTCGAGGAATTCGGCCGCACGCTCGGTGAGGAAATGCTGGAGCCCACGCGCATCTACGCCAAGGACTGTCTGGCGCTGGCCGCCGAAGCCGAGGTGCGCACGTTCGCGCACGTCACCGGTGGCGGGTTGGCGGGCAACCTGGAACGCGTCATCCCGCAAGGCCTCACGGCCGTGCTCGACCGCGCGACCTGGACACCGGAACCGGTGTTTCAGTTGATCGCCCAGCGCGGCCGGGTCGCGACCGCCGAGATGGAACGCACCTTCAACATGGGTGTCGGTATGGTCGCGGTGGTCACGGCCGAGGATGTCGACCGTGCCCTCGCGGTGCTCACGGCCCGCCACGTTCCCGCGTGGGTGTTGGGTGAAGTCGCCAAGCAGCCCACGGTGGAGGACGCCGAGGAGGACCAGCGCGTCGTTCTCCGCGGAAACCACCCGAGGTTCTGAGAGTGGGGATCTTCTCCCACTGACCGCATCCGGGTAGAGCAGCATGCACGGGTGGCGCCTCCGGCTTTTCCGGAAGCGCCACCCGCACGTTGATCGGATATCGCTGTATGTGCGGCCCGGAGACGCGCGCTATTGCCGCACGCCTTCCCGGGCCGTCACGGTGACCATTCAGCTCGTCAACTCACCCGCTGACTCCGCCGGGTTTGGCCACGGCGACATCCGGCAGCACAGATGACCGAGTGAGCGTTTCTCGTGCGCTCACTCGGCCCACTGTTCGTTCACTGCCGGTGGTCGTCGTACCCGTCGTCGTCGTATGGGTCGTCGCGGTCCTGTTCATACCACTCGCCCTTGACGTCCGAGGAGAGCTCGCGCTCCAGTGCCTCGACGTCCATGTTGGGGGAGTTGTACTTAAGCTCGCGGGCCACCTTCGTCTGCTTGGCCTTAGCCCGGCCGCGCCCCATGGCTCGACCCCCTCGCGCAGGGTTGCGGGGCGGCCAGGGGAACGGCGGCCCCGCATGATCTCGACAACTTTTCCTATAACCACCGTACCGTGCCGATGCGGTTCTATGCGACGTGGTATCGATAGCGACTGCGTGTCGTGGGGTGACGTTGGCCCCACATCATGTCGCGCGGCCGCGGGAGGGTGCACACACCATGCTGTCGGGGGGCTGTGTACGGGTAGCGCGGCCCACGTCCCGAGAACATGGCACCATGCTCGCTGTGCCTGAGCCGTTCGTCGCCTACATGAGGGTGTACGAGCCCTTGTCGTCTTTCGAATCCCCCACACGTGAGCAACTGGCCGAGGCATTGGACCGCGGTCCGGTCGATCCGGTCGAAGTGGGAAACCGTGAGCAGGGCTTGTGGTTGCGTACACAGGTGTCCACCCGTCCGCGTCTGTTTCCCGGCGAGGCAGTCGGTGAAGACAGCCCGGAGCAGGAAGGAGTGCTCGTCCTGAACCCGGAGGACGTTCCCACCGGCCCGGCTGCCTCCGTCGGACCGGGGCCGCTCGTGTGCCCGCTCGATCTGCGCGGCAGATCGGCGGCGGCACTGGTCGGCTTCATCGGGGCTGCCGAGGTGCCGTTGCGGGCGGCTGCCCTGACCGTTCCGGAGGAGACCGCGAAGTCGCAGGCTTCGGCGGTGGTCAGCGAACTCTCGGACAGCGCGGTGCATGTGCTCTCGTCGACCTGGACCGTGCCGCTGCCATGGTTCGTCGTGATCGACCCGGAGCAGCGCCGGATTCGGTCGAACTCCACGGGGCGCATCGAGCGTGTGTCCTGGCAGGCTCCGATGGCCGACGCGCGCCGTCGCGTGGCCCGCGCGCACACGGTCACGCGGGAGACGCTCGGCGAGGAGGGCCCGCCCAAGATTCTCCGGGAGACGGGACGCTGGCTGGAGCGGTTCCATCCGCATTCGGCGGTGGAACTCGACTACGGCGGCCTGGTGCAGATGATGGACAACGATGATCTGGAAGCCGACACTTCGGCCGACGACGTGCACGCGATCGTGGACGCGATGGAGGAAGGTCGAACGACCGAGGTCGGTGAGCGGTATGAGGCCCTGCGGGATTTCTGGTCCGAGTGTGCCGCCCACGAGCGCTACAACTGAGCGCCCACGGCTGCTGAACTCGAGCATCGGAGCGGACACACCGCGTTGTACCCATCCGAGTGCTGACTCTCCGATGCGAACACACGATGGGGTGAGGATTTGTGCAGTTTCGCGCGAAACTGCACATCACCCGCTACCTAGGGTGGTGTGGGAACCACTCCATGGTGTAGTCGGCTCAGCCGAAGACCCCTGACAGCAGGCGCACCGTGCCGACGGGCTTGCCGCCGCCGAACAGTGGCTCCTCGGCGAGTGCGGCGAGTTCCTCGCTGTCCACCTCCCCGGCGTCGGCCCGACCGAGGGCCCGGAGAGCACCGATCGCGACCGGCACGCGTGCCCGCGCCGCACCATCGGAGATTTTCATCGCGATCGCGTGCCCATCCGGCAACGCCATCGCGAGAACCCCTTCCGCCCCCGACTTCGACAGCAGTCCCGGTACCGCCTGCATCAGGCGGGTGTCCTCCCGTCCGGTGCCTGCGACCAGCCACGGGTGCGTGCGCATGGCATCGGCCACCCGCCGCTGTGGGTGTCCGGCCGTCACGAGATTCGTGAACGACCGTGCGAGGCCGGTCAGCGACATCGCGAGCAGCGGAGCGCCGCAGCCGTCGACGCTGGTGGCCGCGATCGGCTCGCCCGCGAGCCCGGCGATCGTACCGTGCAGAGTGACCTGCAGCGGGTGTTTCGCGTCGAGGTAGTCCTCGGTGGTCCAGCCGCGTTGTACACAGGTTGCCAGCATCGCCGCATGCTTGCCGGAGCAATTCATCGTGATGCGCTGCTTGCCGGACCGCTCGGCGGCTCGTTCGTCCCGGTCGGCCTCCCGAAGCGGCCAGTCCGCCGGGCATTGCAGAGCGTCCTCGGCAAGATCGTGGCGATCGAGGAGCTCGCGGATCCGGAACAGATGTGCCGGTTCCCCGTTGTGGGAGGCGGCCGCCATCGCCAGATCCGCATCATCCGGCAGGTCGAGGCCCGCCCGTAGCATCCCGGCGACCTGCGCCGGCTTGTTCGACGAGCGTGGAAACATCGGGGTGGTCACGTCACCGGCGGAGTGCAGGACCGATCCATCCGGCCCGAGCACGACCACGGAGCCGTGGTGCACACCCTCACGAAGATCTCCCCGGATCAGCTCCACGAGGGGAACCGAACCTGCGGAGGCCGAACCTGCGGGACCCGGGTCCGTCGGAGCGGTCACTGCCGGTCCCGTTCTGCCGCCAGCAACTCGTCCACCGAAGCCGCTCCTTCCCGGTACCGGCGTGCGATCTCCGCATCGAGCCGATCCATCACCGCCTGCACCTCACGACGTCGCTGCGAGACCGAATCCTCTTCGGCGGTGTAGGCGCGCAGCGCTTCGTCCAGTTTGTCGGCCGACAACGACATCACATCGGAGAGGTCGACGTCGGACACGAGTGCCTCCGCATGTCTGCGGTGCGCTTCGGCGCGGGAGGGCTCGGTCGTCTGATATCGGCCGGAACCGGTCGCGGGACCGACAGCATTGTCGGACAGGATCGCCACCAGCTCCTCCACGACCGTCGCGGAGCCGTCCTCGGTGCGTCTGCGCTGCTCGGCGCGGACGATGTCGATGCGGGCGTGCAGTATCCTGCGTAAGTACGACAGGTCGGTTTCTTCCTGCCTTGCCTCGTCCCGCAGTCCTCGCACCTCGTCGAGTTCGTAGCGCTCGATTTCACTGGTGTAATCCGGGGACAGGACCCTGTCGATGCGGCGGCGTCCACCCGGACGGACTTCGATCACACCTCCATCTTCAAGCACGTGGGGTGCCTTCGCCAAGTATTTCACCTCTTTCGGCGAAACCGCGTGTTCCTGTGCCTGGGGAGAAGGCTGGTGTTTCGAGGAATTTCACACCCACCAGCACCAACCAACACGCCTCAAGTGAGTCCGAGAGCTTCGCGTGCCTGCGTGGGCGGCAGTGGTGGCCGCTGCGCTATCTTGGCCACACCCGTTGCCCGCGCGACCAACTGGGTGTTGTCCCGCACCTCGGCACCCTCGGAGTACGCCAGCGTATCGGCCATACCGACCCGGATATGCCCCCCGGCGGCGATCGTGGCGAGCAGGACCGGAAGGCTCGCCGACTCCACACCGACCGTCGAGAACGTCGCGCCCTCGGGAAGCTCGGCCAGTGCCGCTGCCAGAGTACCGACGTCGCCGGGCATCCCCTTCGAGCCGCCGAAGACGAGCACCGCGTGCACGGGAGCATCCCCGTGCAGATGTCGCAGTGTGGCCAACTGTCCGATTTCGGAGGCTTCGTAATGCACCGCCACACCGCGGAGGCGAGCTCCCTCACGCAGCGTGGCGACGAAGTCCTCCGGAGCGTTCAGCGGACAGATCAGCACGTCGGCACCGGAATCCAGCAGTGTCTCCGGAGTCTCCGATCGGGCGTGTGCGGCGATCCGCACGATCAGGCCGGTACGGGCCCGCACAGCGGCCACGACATCCGGCAGGGAGACGTCGTGGCGTGGTTCCAGGTCGATCACGGAGGCACCGACACGCTCACAGTCCGCCGCCGCACCGGCCACTTCCGCACTACTCACCGGCAGCTGTGCCACATCGGCCTTGGCATGTGCACCGGTCGGGGCGACCACGATGACGGTGCCTGTCCGAGCGTCGGACGATGCTGCGGGAGTGTTGGACGGCCCTGGGGTGCTCGACGGCGCTGCCATGCCCCGAATCCTGGCACACCCGAGAGTGTTCCCGAGAAGTGTCTGCACGGTGGCTACTCGATGTGGTCCGCAATAGCCGCAAGACATCAACGGGGCGGCTGAAGCAACCACCGCGCAACCGGCCGGAACACTCCGCCAATGCCCGCTCCGCTAACGCCCGCGCACGCGCTGAGCGGCGATCCTGCCCGGCGGCTCACCGGTGTCCGGCGGCACCGAATCGGGATCCACCGCCGCCGCGACGGCGCGCTCCTGCTCGGAATCCCCCGCCATGAGCTCCACGTCGACCGGCGCGCTGCGCTTGAGCAGAGCCAATGCCACCGGACCCAGTTCGTGGTGCAGCACGACACTGCCCACACGCCCGACCTTGCGATCCCCGTGCCATACCGGGTCGCCGGCCTCCGGTCGGATCTCGACCGATCCGTCCAGGTGCAGCAGCAACAACCGGCGCGGGGGTTGGCCTACGTTGTGCACCTTGGCCACGGTTTCCTGACCCCGGTAGCAGCCCTTGGCCACGTGTGCGGCGACATGAATCCAGCCGAGCTCGTGCGGAATGGCACGCTCGTCGGTGTCGAACCCGACCCGGGGCCGCAGTGCTTCCACTCGCAGTGCCTCGTAGGCCAGCGTGCCCGCGGGACGCGCGCCGGAGTCGGTCAGCAGTGTCCACCAGTCGACCAGTGAGGTGCGTGGTATCAGCAGGTCGGCGGTGAACAGGCCGCGGAACGGCAGGTATCGGATGATGCCGCCGCCGGGCAGGCCCGCCACCCCGTAAGGTTCCGACGGAACGGCGGACACGCCGGCCTTCTCCAGGATCGTCACGGCCTCGGGGCCGATGACGGTGAGTACGGCGAGATCGGTGGCCTCCCGTACTTCCACCTTCGACCAGAAGCGCATGGCATCGAGGTATTCCACCAGCGACTGCCTGCCGTCGACGCCCATGCTCGGCAGGGCACTACTGGCCTGCGCACCCGCGTCGGTGTCCAGGTAGACGGCACCATCGTGCTGAGCCACGAGCATGTGACTGTCGATGCGGCCCTGACTGTCCAGTACCAGCGCTTCGGTGCCGTGATCCTCGTCGAGTTCGGTCAGGTGCTGCGACAGCACGAGGTGCAGCCAGCTCAGCCGCTCTTCACCTGTTACCGTGATCACTTCGCGGTGTGACCGATCCATGACCACCGCCGACCGGGTCGCCGAGCGCTGCTCGGAGAACGGATCACCGAAGTGCCACGGCACTCCGGAGTCCACGGAATCCTCCGGGGCGGCGACCGCGCCCGGTAGTTCGAGCAGTGGTGAATTCATCTCGGCTCCTTGCCGTTTGCGCTGGCAGAGGGGTTGGCGACGGTGTCGGCATCGCGACAGTTCCGGCAGGTACCGGACAATGCGAGGTGGGTGGCGTCGAGTGTGAAGCCGCACTGCTCGAGGAGGTCTCCGGCGAGTCCGTCGAGCATGTCGCACGCGACCTCGTCGATCCTGCCGCAGCGGTGGCACACGAGGTGTACGTGCTCGTGTTCCTCCACGGAGTACGTCGGAGCACCGTGCCCGAGGTGGGTGTGGCGGACCAGACCCAGTTCCTCCAGCAGGTCCAAGGCTCGGTACACGGTCGTGATGTTGACCGTGGGGGTCGTGTGCTGAATTTGGCGGCACACCTGCTCCGGCGTCGCGTGCTCCAGTTCCCGTACCGCATCCAGCACCAGTTGTCGTTGCGGAGTCATTCGCATGCCGCGTCTGTGCAGGGTGCTGCGCAGCGCTGTTCGGTCGGTCCGCGCCGGATCGGTCACTGCCTGCTCCTGTGCTCACTCAATTCCACGGGCACCATCTCGGATGGGATGCCTATCGGGGATGCCCCTTCGATCGTAGGACGCTGTGCGGCGTGCGGGCTTCCGTGGTCGCGCACTCGGAGGCTGCGGCAGTGCGTGACACCACGCTCTAGGCTGCGGGGTATGCGCGTACTGGCTCTGCTCGACGGGACCCTGGTCGATCCGGAAGTGCCGTTGCTGTATGCCGATGATCCGGGTGTTCAGCGAGGCGACGGGATCTTCGAGACCATCCTGGTGGTCGAACGGCATCCTCGTGAACTCGGCCCGCATCTCGACCGCCTCGAACGGTCCGCCCGCCTGATGGATCTGCCCTTGCCCGAGCGGGCGGGCTGGCAGCGCGCGGTGCAGGCGGTGATCGATGCCTGGCCGTGGCACACCGCCCCCGAAATGGTGCTCAAACTCGTCTGCACGCGTGGTGCGGACGACAGTGAGCAGGCCCCGACCGGTTTCGCAATGGGGAGTGAGGTTTCGGCCGGAATACTGCGCAAGCGTGCCGAGGGAGTTTCGGCGGTCACGCTCGAACGCGGTTACGATCCGCAGTTGAAGGATCGTGCTCCCTGGCTGCTGTTGTCGGCGAAGACGCTGTCGTACGCGGTGAACATGGCTGCCCTGCGGGAAGCCGACAGACGTGGGGCGGACGAGGTCGTCTTCACCGCTACCGATGGTTCGGTGCTGGAGGGGCCGACCTCCAACGTCGTTCTCGCCCGGGGACGCACCCTGCTGACCACGCCGCCCGATTCGGGCATCCTGGCGGGCACCACCCAGGCAGCGTTGTTCCGTGCGGCCGAGCAGGCGGGTTGGCAGGCCCGGGTGGAATCGTTCCCGGCTACCGAGCTGTTCCATGCCGACGGCGTGTGGCTGGTCTCCAGCATCCGGTTGATCAGCCAGGTGCACACGCTGGACGGAATCCGGTTGAAGGCGGACGCCGACCTGCACACCGAGCTCACCGGGCTCTACGAGTCGCAGTACTGAGCTCCGCGAGTCCGGCGATCCCGAGCCCCGACCGCGAGTGGTTTTTGCAGTTTCGCGCGAAACTGCAAAAACCCGCGCCGAAAGGATGATCCCTCGTGTGGGGTCGGCCCTCAGCCGACCACGCGCTCCAGCTTCGCCGACAACCGCGGCTGCATCTCGTGCTCGGAGGTCGCACGCTCCTCGACGTAAGCCAGCGAGCCTTCCACGACACCGTAGAGACGGCTCGCGGCGGTCACATCCTCGGCGGTGGGTGTGCGCAGCACGGCATCGGTCGACAGTTCCCAGGTGGTCTGGTTCTTCGGCCTGCCGAAGAACATCTCGGCGACCCCCGTGGAATGCGTGAGCAGCAGCTCGATGGTGTCGTCCGGCTGGGGGCGCCACCAACCGGCTTCGCGGAAGGCCGGCTCCACGATATTGCCGCCCTCGCCGTCGAGCTTCCACGCACGGCTCTCGTAGAACAGGAACGGCCGACCGTCGTGGGCGAAGGTGACCTGTTGCAGAAAGCGGTACGACTCGCTCAGCGAAGGGTGCTTGGCCTCGCCCTCACCTCGCCACACACCGACCAGCGGCAGTAACGCGAGGCAGGCGTCGTTGAGCTCCGGGCCGAGCCGCAGATTGGCGGTGTCGCCGACACCGGGCAGGTCGTCGAACGTGGGGATATTGCGTCCCCGGGTCTTCTCGGCGCGTTCGGCGGCGGCGCGCACCGCCGCGTCACCGCTACCGGGCTCGGGTCCGCCTTCCGGCTGGTTGGGCGTCGCAGTCATCGCAGTTGAGATTACCTTCCGGTTCCGCAGCGCCGTTGCACAGCGTCAGTCCTGACGGAGGCGGTAAATCACATAGAAGGCGAACCAGAGGGTGGCCAGGGCTGCGATTCCGACCAGACTGACAAGGCCGTAATGCAAGAAGTCGATGAGTTCCACGCGCCAAGGATAACGACCGAGGGCGCCGCGTGGGGTGTGGCATCGGACATGCTCCGGCCCCACCGGCATGGGGTAGGCAGGGAAACCGGTGGGAGAAACCGGCGGGAGAAAGCGTCACCGGAAAAGTCCGGCCTCCGGTGGACTCACGGCGCCGAGATGAGTATCACAGGGTCGGCGGTTCGCTGACGAGTGCCGCCCACCGAATGCGCGAAGGGGCGCCGATGCAGCGCGTGCATCGACGCCCCGCTACGCGTGTGCTCTCGCTTGGTCAGGCGACAGCGATATCCACCGGATGTACGCCCGGCCCGGAGGCGGACACGTCGGACTGGCCGCTGCCGTCACGGTGCAGCGCGCGTACGGTCCACGCTCCCTCACCGGCATAGAACCGGAAGTCGCCCTCGGTGGAGGAGACCACCTCGGCGGTGAACTCCCCGGACGAATCCAGCAGTCGGACGAATGCGCTGCCGATCGGCTGCTCACCGGAACGCACCTTGCCCGCGAGGATCACCTGGTCGGTGCTCTCCGAGTGGTCGGTCGCCGTCTGCGCGGGTGCTCCGCATCCATTGCTCATGCTCAGGCTCCTTGCTGCTCACTCGGGTTTTCGATCGGCACGCCCACGAGCGAGCCGTACTCGGTCCACGAGCCGTCGTAGTTCTTCACGTTGCTGTGGCCGAGCAGCTCGCGCAGCACGAACCAGGTGTGCGAGGAACGCTCGCCGATCCGGCAATAGGCGATGGTGTCCTTCGAGTCGTCCAGCCCGGCCTCGCCGTAGATCTTGCGCAGCTCGTCGTCGGACTTGAAGGTGCCGTCCTCGTTGGCGGCCTTGCTCCACGGCACGTTGATCGCCGAGGGGATGTGGCCCGCCCGCTGCGCGGCCTCCTGCGGCAGGTGCGCCGGGGCCACCAGCTTGCCGGAGAACTCGTCGGGTGAGCGGACGTCGACGAGGTTCTGGCTGTTGATCGCGTCGACGACCTCGTCCCGGAAGGCACGGATCGATTGGTCCGGCTCCTGGGCCACGTACTTCGTCGCCGGGCGGTTCGGCTCGTCCTTGGTCAGTTCCCGGCCGTCGAGTTCCCACTTCTTGCGGCCGCCGTTGAGCAGCCGCACGTCGGAGTGGCCGTAGAGCTTGAAGTACCAGTAGGCGTAGGCGGCGAACCAGTTGTTGTTACCGCCGTAGAGGATCACGGTGTCGTCGTTGCCGATGCCCTTGGCCGACAGCAGTTCGCCGAACCCGACCCGGTCGACGAAGTCACGGCGCACGTGGTCCTGCAGCTCGTTGCGCCAGTCCAGCTTGACGGCGCCCGGAATGTGGCCGTTGTCGTAGGCGGTGGTGTCCTCGTCCACCTCGGCGAACACCACACCGTCGGTGTTCAGATTCTGCTCGGCCCAGTCGGTGGAGACCAGGACCTCGTCACGGCTCATCGAGCGACTCCTTCTTGTTCTTGTCGTGTCATCGAACGTCGGATGCGGCGGGGGCAAACCGCCGGATCACCAGGTACATCTGGCAGCCCAGGCAATAGCCGAACGCGGCATTGAGCAGGGCGGCGATCAGCGCGAGCGCATTGGCCACGACCCCGAGCGTGGTCCACCCGGCTGCGTATCCGGCCGTGGCCACCAGCGCGAAGACGAACCCGACCCCTTGCGAGAAACGCACCGGAGCGGGCGCTTCCCGTTCCGCTTCGGGGGCGGCCCCCAGACGCGGCTCCACTGTCTGCCGGTAGAGGTACCCCCACGGGTTCAACTTCAACCCGATGAAGGCGCACAGAGCGAACAGTGCGGTCTGCGCGGCCAGGACGCGCCAGCTGCCCGTGACCAGTCCCAGAGCGAGAATCCCGCTGGTTATCCATGCGGTGAAGCGAATACCACGGGGGTCGAGTGTTTCGGCGGGCATCGGGCTCTCCTGACCATCAGCTCAAGCGGATTGGGCTGCCGGATCCGTCAGGCGGTGAGGTGCGAGCCTCGCGAGGGCACAACCGTGCGCGTGGCCGATATCACGAGGTACTACCGCCCGGTGGTCAGTGCCTGCAACACAGGCTGCTACCCACGCGGCACAGATCCACCGCGCGCCTTCGGGTCAGCAGTACATGCACACGGAGAAGGATAACGCCCGAACCCGATCATCGGGAAGATTGTTCACTGGGTGGGATGAGATCACTGGGTGGGATGAGAGCGGACTGCTCACCCCAGGTGGGAACGCAGCGTCCGGGTCAGTTCGTCACGGCGTGGGACACCGCCGACACGGAAGAGTTCCCGGCCGCTGTCGTCGAACGCCAGCGTGGTGGGGGTGGTGTGCACGCCCAGCGGCGTGGCCCACTCGGGGTGGTGCGTGAGATCCACTTCGACATGTCGGACCCCCTCGGTGCGTTCGGCGAAATGTGCCAGCAGGACCCGCGTGTGGCGGCACGGAGCACAGAAGGTGGTGGACAGCTGCAGTAGCGTTACCCGCGCGTCGCCGTCGGCTGCCTCGGTGAGGTGTCTGCGAAGTCCTTCGGGAAGCTGGTCGAACACGGATTCCTCAACATCGGCGGGAGTGCTCTTGTTCCGCACCCGGATCCTGCCCTGCCGAGCGCGCCACATCAGGCCGAGGCACAGCGCGATGGCCACGGCTGCCAGTAAGGCCCACAAGCCGGGCGTCACGAGGTACTCAACCCTGTGGCATCGATCGTGACATTTCTCGTGGTGCCCTCGACGATGAGCGCCCCCCGCTCGGCACGGACGGCCGTGGGGGTCACGGTGAATGGCAGCTTGCCGGGGTCGAGGGTGGTGGTGAACCGCTTGAGCACCGACTTCTCGAAGACGTCCGGGAGCGGGATCGGACCGAAAGCGCTGTTGTCGAGTTCCAGCTTCCGTGGGGCGATACGCAGTTTCTCGTCCACCAGGGACAGGATCGCGATCACCTGCACGTGGTTGTCGGTGCCTGCGATGTTGACCGTGCCGTCCAGTTTGATGACGGCTTTGCGCCGACCATCGGAATCGCCGGACGAATCACCGGATTCTCCCGAGCCCGCTCCCCGGCCCGAATCTCCGGAGGTGCCTCCGGAGGAGTCCCGGCCGGCTTCGTCGAGCGCGTTCTTCGGTGCCGGGGTGATGTTCAGGTCGTTGACACCGATGAATCGACCGATGTCGGAAGCCTTCAACCGGATCCGACCGACGATCTTGTCGACGGTGATTCGTTCGGCGGTGCCCGCCAGGACCTTGGACGTGGCGACTTCGGCGTGATGCAGGTTGGCCTGTACACCGACCTCGCTGAACTCGCCGACCTGAACTCCCTTCGCGCGGATCCGCACGTTACGGAAGTCGCCTGCGATGGCCTGAGTGAGAAACGGGAACCCGTTGATCCGTACGGCGGGGGATTTGTCCAGGTCGAGCCGAGTGCGCATTTTCTGCGACACCTGATACTCGGCGACGGCCGCGGTGCCGAAGTCGGCCGCGATCAGGAGGCCGAACACGACCACGAGGGTGATGGCGAGCTTCTTCACCGGGAAGGTCCGTTTCACGGAGGGTTCCGTTCTCCTCGGGGCTGGCCGGGTCGCCGTGGGTCTCGGTGGGGCACCGCAGTATGGGCACCTCGGGGCGAGACGTGATCGGGCTCTTTCACTGTAACGATCGTCCCGGCGGGACATGCGTGCGTCACATCCGGTTTACCGCGCTTTACGAATGTGACACCGACGGCTTTACCGGGGAGTGTCCGCTGCGTTTCCGCTATCCTGTCCTGTATTCACCAGGCAACGGAGCCGAACCGTTCGGGTGCTGCACACAGCTCACGAACGCCCAGAACACCCGCACGTCCCGCAGGTGCGCGTGACCGTTTCGGCCCGTGCTCCGCTATGGAGGCCTTCCATGAGCTCCGAGCTGCTGTTTTTGACCACCGACGAGGACTGCACCGCCGGGCTGCCCGCATTGGCCCTGCTGCCGCACCGGGTGCGTGTGCTCCAGCCGGATCCGTCGGCGATGCTCGGCGCGGGCCCGCACGATGCGGTCTTCGTCGACGCCCGCACCGACCTGGCCGGGGCCCGTGATCTGTGCCGCCTGCTGTCGGCGAGTGACTCCAGCGCACCGGTGGTTGCGATCGTCAACGAAGGCGGTCTCGTCGCGGTGAACACGCAATGGGGTGTGGACGACATCCTGCTGCCCACGGCCGGTCCCGCCGAGGTGGACGCCAGGCTGCGGCTGCTGCTGTCGCGCAACCGCTCCGAGGGGGCGACCGACGGTGGCTCCCTGACCGTGGGTGATCTCGCGATCGAGGAGGCGACCTACACCGCCCGGCTGAAGGGGCGTGCGCTGGAACTCACCTACAAGGAGTTCGAGCTGCTGAAGTACCTCGCGCAGCATGCGGGGCGGGTGTTCACCCGCGTGCAGTTGCTTCAGGAGGTGTGGGGCTACGACTTCTTCGGTGGCACTCGCACGGTCGACGTGCACATCCGTCGCCTGCGCGCCAAGCTCGGTCCGGAGTACGACGCCATGATCGGAACCGTGCGCAATGTCGGCTACAAGTTCGTGGCCCCCGCACGCGGTGGGCAGCCGCGCTCCTCGTTGAAGGCCCCCGCCGACGAAGCCGCCCCGCGGACGAATACGGACAATTTCGCGCGGAATTGACGTTCACCGGGCGGTCCACGGGAGAGGTCCCCCGGTAACGTCGATGGCGTGACGCAGCTGACATGGCGCAATGGGTTGGACGGGAACGAGACGGCCGAGGTGATGGGGCTGCTGTCCGAGGTGGAGGACGCCGATGGCGTGGCCCCTGCGGGCGAGCACGTGATCCTGCGGCTGCAGGCGCATCGGGGAATTGTCGAGCAGATCGAACCGGTGCAGGCCGATGTGGGCGGCTCGGAGCACTTCGTGGTGCGCGGCGCCGATGGTGTGCTGGCCGGTTACGCACATCTGGACACCGCCGAGGAAGCAGACGGCGGCGCGCTGGTCGCCGAGTTGGCGGTGCATCCGCAGCACCGTGAGCAGGGCATCGGAGCGAAGCTGATCGAGGCGCTGCTGGAGCGTGCGAACCTGCCCACCCTGCCGGATGTGCAGGTTCGGCCCACGGAGGACGGCCCTGCCGGGACGGTGACCGGCAGACTGCGGATCTGGTCGCACGGTGAGCACCCGGGCGCGCTGCGGTTGGCCGAGCGGTTCGGTTTCACGCGCTTTCGCGAACTGTGGCGTATGGGGCGGGAACTGGCCGGGAACGAACTGCCGCAGGCGGAGCTTCCCGACGGGGTCACCATCCGTGCGTTCACGGCGGGTCAGGACGAGGCTGCCGTGGTACGGGTCAACCATCGTGCGTTCTGGTGGCATCCGGAGCAGGGCGGCATGACCGAGCAGGATCTTCTCGACAAGCAGCAGCAGGACTGGTTCGACCCGGCGGGTTTCCTGCTCGCGCTGGACGACTCGGGGGAACTTCTGGGGTTTCACTGGACCAAGGTCCACCCGGACGGCATCGGAGAGGTGTATGTCATCGGGGTGGATCCGGAGGCGCGGGGCAGTGGACTGGGCCGATCACTCACGGTGGCCGGATTGCGTCACCTGCAGGAAGTCGGGTGCGGGCAGGTCATGCTGTACGTGGAGGGGGACAACGGTCCGGCGATCCGCGTGTACGAACGCCTGAGTTTCCGGCGTTGGGATATCGACGTGCAGTTCGGTCGCTGACCGGGCGGCCAGGGAAGCACAGCACGTAAGCAGGAAGGCTGCGTTCGGGCGATCGATCACTCGACGGATGTGTTCCTGCTTACTTAGCGTGCCGTGTTCATGTGCTGTTCACCTGAATGCGGGTGTCCGTCAACCAGAACGCCTTAGCGTTTCGGGCCAGTGGCAAGTACTTCGATTCCCCCTGCCGGCCCTCCTGGAGGAACGACGTGAGGATCAAGCGGCACAGAGCTGCGCTCGGCTTCCTCGCTGCGGGCATGCTTCTGCTCTCCGCGTGCGGGACGGACAAGAACATTCCCAAGGGCTGGGAGATGAATCCCGAGCTGAAGAGCCTGCAAGTCGAGTGCGGGACCGAGCCCGTGGTCGCCGAAGGGTCCTCCGCCCAGAAGAACGCCATGGACATCTTCGCCCGCGCCTACGGGATCAAGTGCGAGGGGCAGAAGCTCACCTACACTGCTTCGGGGTCCGGTAAGGGAGTGGCTGCGTTCACCGCAGGCCATGTCGACTTCGCGGGCTCGGACGAGCCGTTGAACAAGGAGGCGGGTGAGGTCGCCGCGGCGGCGAAGCGCTGCGATGGCAACCCCGCCTGGAACATTCCGATGGTGTTCGGGCCTCTCGCGATCACCTACAATGTCCCCGGCGTCGACGATCTCGTGCTCAGCCCCGAGGTGATCGCCAAGATCTACCAGGGCGAGATCACCCGGTGGAACGACCCGGCGATTCGGAAACTGAACCCGGACGCCCAGCTTCCCGCCATCGATGTTGTGCCGTTCTACCGCTCCGACGAGTCCGGCACCTCGGCCAACTTTCAGAAGTACCTGGCCACCGCCACCGAAGGCCTGTGGACCGGCGAGGGCAAGACGTTCCGCCCGGGGGCCGGGGTCGGCCAGGGCCGGTCGGGCAGTGATCAGGTAACCGCCTCGGTCAAGCAGTCCGAGGGCGGCATCACCTATGCCTCGTGGGCCTACCCGAAGAACGCGGGTTTGGACATCGCCAGAATCGACAGCGGGAATGGTCCCGTCGCGCTGACCGGCGAGGCGGTCAGCAAGGCCATCGATAGCGCCAAGATCTCCGGGCAGGGCCATGACCTGCGCCTGAATCTGAGGTCGATCTACGGTAACGACAAGCCCGGGGTGTATCCGCTCGTGCTGGCCACCTACGAGATCGTGTGCTCGAAGGGTTATTCGCCGGAGACGGCCCAGGGCGTCAAGGCAGCCCTGAAGGTCGCGGCCAACGTGAATCCGGAGACACTGGAGCAGGCGGGTTTCGTCGCACTGCCCCCGAAATTCAAGCGCGAGGTTCTCGACGCGATCAGCGCCATCCAGCCGTGACGGCGACGCAGTGGGACTCGCCTCCGGGTGACAGGCCCCGGATCCGGGCGGGAGCCCCCGACTCCGGACAGCGGCAAGCACAGCGTCCCAGCACGGCGATGAAGTGAGAGGCTGCCAGCAGTAGTGACCGACTCCACGAAGCCCGAGCAGTATCTCGAGGGCACCGGCGATGCCGACGCCTCTCGAGGTGCTCCGGAGGAAAATCCTGGCCCTGAGGCTCCCATCCCCGCTCGCGAATCCCGTTCGGACAAATCCGTGGTGCGGCTCGGCGACCGCGTTTTCCGCTCGGTGGCCACCGGATCCGGTGCCTTCGTCGTCGCGACGATCGCCGCGATCGGGATCTTCCTGCTGATTCGTGCGATCCCCGCACTGCAGGCCAATGAGGTCAACTTCCTGTTCAGCCGGGAATGGCGGACAGGGGACCCGGACAACCTGCGGTTCGGCATCATCGACCTTGCCTGGATCACCGTGGCCAGTTCGTTGGTCGCGCTGCTCCTGGCGATGCCGATTGCCTGCGGTATCGCCCTGTTTCTCACCCAGTACGCGCCGCGGATACTGGCCCGGCCGTTCGCCTACATCGTGGATCTGCTCGCCGCGGTTCCCTCGGTGATCTACGGGTTGTGGGGTGCGCTGGTGCTGGCTCCCGTGATCAACCCGTTCGCCGTCTGGCTGAACAACAACCTCGGTTGGATCCCGATCTTCGCCGACGGCAACATCCCCGCGGGCAGCGGCAGGAACGTGTTCACCGCCGGTGTCGTGCTCGCGGTGATGATCCTGCCCATCATCACCGGTGTGACCCGTGAGGTCTTCGAGCGCACCCCCACCACACAGATCGAGGGCGCGCTCGCACTCGGCGCCACCAAGTGGGAAGTCATCCGCACCACCGTGTGGCCGTTCGGCCGTAACGGCTTCATCGGCGGCTCCATGCTGGGCCTCGGCCGCGCACTCGGTGAGACCGTGGCGCTGACCATCATCCTCAGCACCACCTTCGAGGCTCCGAGCTACAGCATCTTCGACGCAGGCGCCACGTTCGCCTCGAAGATCGCGCTGGGTTCCGCGGAGTTCAACCACAACCTGACGGTCGGCGCTTACATCTCCGCCGGTCTCGTGCTGTTCGTCATCACGTTCGCCGTGAACGCGCTCGCCCGCTGGATCGAGAGCAGCAGCGGTAAGGGGAAAGAATGAGAACGGATACCGCTGACGTCGAACGCCCCGCCACCGCACCGGCGTTCCAGCAGATCGGTCTCGGGCGGAGACTGAAGAACAACCTGGCGACCACGGTCTTTCTCATCGCTTTCGGCGTGGCCGTCGTCCCACTGCTGTGGGTGCTGATCACGCTGCTGCGTGAAGGCCTCGTTCCGTTGCTGGACCCGGACTGGTGGTACCACTCGTTCTACGGGCTGCTGCCCAACGACTTCGGTGGCGGTATCTACCACGCGCTGGTGGGCACCATCCTGCAGACACTGGTGTGCGCGGTCATCTCGGTTCCGTTGGGTGTGGCCGTCGGGGTCTTCCTCATCGAATACGGGCAGAACTCCCGGTTGGCCCGGACCGCCACGTTCATGGTCGACATCCTCAGCGGACTGCCGTCGATCGTGGCCGGGTTGTTCATCTACGCGCTGTGGATCACCACCTTCGGATTCCCCAAGAGCGGCTTCGCGGTGTCGCTGTCCCTGGTGCTGCTGATGTTGCCGGTGGTCGTGCGCACCACCGAGACGATGCTGCGGATCGTGCCGGACGAACTCCGGGAGGCTTCCTACGCGCTGGGGGTGCCGAAGTGGAAGACGATCCTCAAGGTCGTGCTGCCGACCGCGCTGTCCGGGATCCTGACCGGCATCATGCTCGGTCTTGCCAGGGTCATGGGTGAGACCGCGCCGCTGCTGATCCTCGTCGGCTACGCGCGGTCGATCAATTTCAACCTGTTCCAGGGCAACATGGCCTCACTGCCTCTGGCCATCTACACGGAACGCAAGACGCCCACCGATGCGGGTGACTACCGCATGTGGGGTGCGGCATTGACCCTGGTGCTGCTCATCATGCTGATCAATCTCCTGGCCACGCTGCTGTCCAGGCTGTTCGCGGTCAAAACCAAGTAGGGGGAGCGACTCATGGCCAAACGTCTCGACATCAAGGATCTGAACCTCTACTACGGCAAGTTCCATGCCGTGCAGGACGTCACCCTGCAGGTGCACGCTCGTGGTGTCACCGCCTTCATCGGACCTTCGGGGTGTGGCAAGTCCACCGTTCTGCGTGCCCTGAACCGCATGCACGAGGTCATCGCCGGTGCCCGCGTGGAGGGCAACGTGCTGCTCGACGGCGAGGACATCTACGCATCCAGCGTGGATCCGGTGCAGGTACGGCGCACCATCGGCATGGTCTTCCAGCGAGCCAACCCGTTCCCCACCATGTCCATCCGGGACAACGTGGTGGCCGGTCTCAAGCTCGCAGGTGAGAGGAACAAGAAGAAACTCGAGGAGATCACCGAGCAGTCCCTGCGCAGTGCGAACCTCTGGGAAGAGGTCAAGGACCGCCTGCACAAGCCCGGCGGTGGCCTCTCCGGGGGTCAACAGCAGCGGTTGTGCATCGCGCGGGCAATCGCGGTGCAACCCGACGTGCTGCTCATGGACGAGCCCTGCTCGGCCCTCGACCCGATCTCGACGCTGGCGATCGAGGACCTGATCGCCGAGCTGAAGAAGGACTACACGATCGTCATCGTCACGCACAACATGCAGCAGGCCGCGCGGGTGAGTGACCAGACGGCGTTTTTCAACCTGCGTGCGGTCGGTGAGCCGGGTCAGCTGGTCGAGATCGAGGAAACCGGCAAGATCTTCTCGAACCCGAATCAGAAGGCCACAGAGGACTACATCTCCGGCCGCTTCGGGTGAGCAGAGGTGCGGTCGGCTCCGGCGGTGCCGGTGGTCTCCCGGTTTTCCCCGAAACCGGGAGGTGTTCCGCCTCGCGGTGAGGGCCGACCTCAGGGAAAACCGCACCTCACCCGCTCCACTGGTCGGCGATGGCGGAGATGAGGGTGTTGGAGTCCCTGGGGGGCAGCGCCGTGGCGCACACGCTCTCGAAGGCCGACAGATACGGTCCGGTGTCCTCGGATTTGTTCAGGAACCGCGAGTTGGCGGAATCCCCGATGTGCACGACCTGCGGATCGGCGGTGTCCGGGAACGAGAAGACCACGACTCGGTCGCCCATCAGCGGGTGTCCGCCCGCTGTGAACGGCAACACCTGCAGCGTCACATTGCGCCGGTAGCCCATGCGCACGAGATGCTCCAGCTGCCCGCGCATCACCATCGGACCGCCTATCGCCCTGCGCAGCGCCGACTCGTCGAGCACCGCCCACAGTTCGAGCGGCTGCTCGCCGAGCAGCCGCTGCTGCCGTACCGAGGTCACGGTGAGGCGTTCGTCGATGGCGCTCTCGCCGCTCCCGAACTGCTCGGAGTCGAGCAGCGACCTGCTGTACTCGCCGGTTTGCAGCAGCTCCGGGATCGGGTCCCCACCGAAGCAGCTCACGGCCTTGGCAGCGGTTTCCAAGCCGAGATAGGTCTCGAATCCGACGCGTTGTGCGGTACTCGGATACTCCTGCCACCAACCGCGCTGCTTGGATCCTTGAGCCAGCTCGATCAATTCGGTCACCTGATCGGTGGTGGCCTCGTAGAATTGCGCCATCAGCCGCACGTCGGAAGTTCGGACGGGTACCCGGCCGAGCTCGATCTGACTGATCTTTCCCTGGGAGCAGTCCAGGTGCGCCGCGACCTCGCGGTGGGTGCGTCCGGCCACCTCCCGCATTCTGCGCAGCTCACCGCCGAGACGCCTGCGGTGCACTGTCGGGCTCTCAGACACCCGCACCCCCTCGGGGGAGGGCAGGGACCTGCCGGATACGCGGCTGCGGTGGCTCACCCGCCACAGCATTCCACGGGACCTCGCCGGCATCGAGTAGTGACACCGGCTATTAATGGTGCGTGCCGTGTCCGGCCGCGTGTCCGGCTGTGCTCGGCAACTCAGTTGTTGCTGGGCATGGATCCGGTGACGATGTAGACGACCCGGCGAGCCACGGACACGGCGTGATCGGCGAACCGCTCGTAGAAACGACCCAGCAGGGTGATGTCGACGGCCACGGAGACCCCGTGCTCCCACTCCGAGCCCATCACGACGCTGAACAGGTGACGGTGCAGATCGTCCATCTCGTCGTCATCGTCTTCGAGGCCGCGTGCTTCCTGCACGTCCTGCGTGCGCATGACGTGGTTGACGCGGTTGGACAGCTTGACCGCGACCTGTCCCATCCGGGAGAAGTACGATTTCACATCATCCGGCAGAACCGGTTGCGGGTGTCTGCGGCGGGCTGTCTTGGCGACGTGCAGTGCCAGGTCACCCATGCGTTCCAGGTCCTCGGCGGCGTGGATCGTCGAGATCACCGTGCGCAGGTCCCCGGCCACGGGTGCCTGCAATGCCAGCAGCCCGAAGGCGTGTTCTTCGCAGCGCGACCGAGCCTCGTCCACCTGCATGTCCTCGTCGATCACCTGCTCGGCCAGGGACAAGTCGGCTTCCAGCAGTGCTTGGGTGGCGTGCTCCATCGCGGTGCCGACCATCGTCGACATCGAGGCGAGTTCGTCCGCAAGCTTGTCGAGTTGTTCCTGGTAGACCTCACGCATGGGACCAAGCGTACTTCCCGGGGGAATACGTCAGGGTGCACCGTGGTGAACCCACGGTGAACGCCCGTGGTCACCGGTATGGGATAGGCCACGTGGTCAGCCGCATACGTCCTTGCCCGCGTTGACCGTCGCCAGGTTTTCCGGAACTTCCGGCGTGTCGGCGTCCGGTTCCTCGACAGTGCCCTCGAAGCCGGTACCCAGTTCGAGCCGGAGCACGTCGCCGGCTGCGGCGTCCTGGACGAGTGTGGCACCGGGGATCGAGGTGGCCAGTCGCTGCGCGGCCTCGGTGTTGGCAGCCGAATGGCGGATGACAGTGCGCTCGGCGGTCTGCTCGATGTTGCCGACGCCCTGCACCGTGTAGCCGACCTCACGCAGCTTCTCGCTGGTGCGCCCGGCCAGTCCGGCTCGGTCGGTCGTGTTGAACACCTTGATCGCAACCTCCGGGGGCTGTTCGGCCTGCGCCGGGACCATCCGGGCCGGTTCCGAGCGAGCGGGGCCGACCGTCATTGCCCCGCCGTTCGCGGTGGCCTGCTGTGCCATGGGATCGGTGCCTGCGGCCTGTTCGGGCGCGTCCTCGGACGTGTCCGCTCCGGAACCCTGCCGGGACGGTGCGATCGGGACACCCTCGATGATCGCCTGGAAGAGGGCATCGGCAGCGGACTCGCGGAGTACCTCGTTGCCGTTCTCGTTGGCCTCACCGGTCGTGGGAAGAGTGATGAACGTGACCTTGTTCGGGTCCAGCCCCTGGAGTGAGCGGCCGAGGCCGATGAGTTGGTCGGTGCCGATGTTGTCCCCGAAGGTGTTCGCGGTGACCGCGCTGATGAAACTGGTGAGCTTACCGGGGTCGAGCAGCACGTCGGCCGAGGTGACCTTGCGCAGCAGCGCGGACAGGAACAGTTGCTGGCGCTCCATCCGGCCGTAGTCGGCGGTCAGGTCACCCTGGACGTGCCGGGCGCGCACGTATCTGAGTGCTTGCTGCCCGTTCAGTTTGTAGCGTCCGGCTTCCGGCAGGACCGTTCCCAGGACATCGTCGATGATCGGCATCGTGCTGCAGATCCGCACGCCGTCCACTGCATTGACCATGGCCTGGAACCCCTGGAAGTTGATGCCCAGGAAGTGCGTGATGGACAGTCCGGAGATCTGCTGGACGACCTTGGTCGTGCACTTCGGTCCGCCGACGGCGTAGGCGGTGTTGAACTTGACGTTGTTCGCCGCAGGCGCCCACTGGTCGGAGTACTCACCGGCCTTGGGACTCCACGCCCGGCACTTCGGTCGATCGATTTCGAGGTCGCGCGGGAAGGACACGATCAGTACTCGGCTACGGTCGGCCGGGATGTGCGCGACCATCGTCGTGTCCGAACGTGCGCCCGGGTGCTCCTTCACGGTGCCGACCATGTCGCTCGCATCGGCGCCCGCACGCGTGTCCGACCCGATCAGCAGGAAGTTCAGGTCGCCGGTTTGCATCTGCGCGTTGCGGATCGCGTTCGAGTTCGGGTCCAGCGCCGAGACCTCACGGAACTGCGCATCCACCCAGGTCTTCGCGCTCCAACCGATTCCGGTGGCCACGAACACCGCCACGGCCGCCATGACCGCAAGTGCCTTGCCGAACCGGAGTGTGCGTTTTCGACGCTGCTGCTGCTTCCATTCCACCCGAGAAGAGTCCCCGTTCCGGCCACCCTCGACGAAGTCGAAGGGCATGTCCTGCCCGAGTTCGGGCTCCTTGTGCTTGCCGAGAAGCCAGCCGAAGCGCTTCCGACGCTGGGCTTCCTCCTCGGCGATCTGGTCGTGGACGGCGGAGAACCGGGCCAGGGTGGCGTCGATCGCTTGCGTGTAGGGATCCGGGTTCTCGGTATCGGGCCGGTGCTCGTCGCCTTCGCTGCCGTCCTTGCTGTCGTCGTCACGACCATCGGCCACGCCACGGTCGCGTTCTTGCCGCTCATCGTCGTGCCGATGGCTTTCCGCGCCGGTTCCGCCGGGATCATCCTCCGTGGTGGCACTGTCCGGAACTCGACCTGCGGAGTTCGCAGCGCCTTCGGGAGGCACAGCGCCTTCGGGAGGCGAACTGTGCGGCGCGGTATTCCCGGGAGTGTTGATCGCCGCACTCACTGCTCCCACCGGGGGGACCGATCCGGGCGGCTTGGCGAAATCATCCCGTCCGCCGGGTACCTGCGGCCTTCCGGGGCTTGGCGCGTTCGCAGGCGGCCCGGAAGGGATCGGGGGCTGCCGCGCCGTGACTTCGGTGTCGTTCTCCTGCGGGGTGGGCGCTGCGGTCCCGGGGGCTGCCGCAGGATCGGGTCGCTGCTGCCACCGAGGGGGCTCCTCGGCCGCGCTTTGCTTCGTCGAGGTGCTGCCTGCCGTACCACTCGTATCGTGCTGACCCGACAGTGCTGCGGTGATCCGGGTTTGCTCGGCCCCGTTGCCGGAAGGTGCTTCGGGTGCGGCATTGCCGGATACGGCGGGTCCCGGTGGTTTCGGTGTTCCCGGTGTTCCCGGTGTTCCCGGTGTCGTCACCGTAGCGGAGGGAACGGCAGGAGCGGGACCGCTGCCGTCCTGCGGTGACGGCTGCGGTGTTCGGGGCGATGCGGGCTGATCGGCCCGGTTGCCCGGCGGTGGGCCATTCGGTCTTCGGGGTGCGCTCCGGTATTCCGGTGGCGGTGGCGGGGCGCCGTTTCCGCTCTGCGGGGCGGGTGGGGGAGCAACCTGACCTTCCACCGGTGGGGCCCATGCGTTGCGCGGTGCCGCATGCTGTGCTGCGGCCGGTGGCGGTTCCTGGTGAGCTGCCTGCTCGTGCGGAGCCTGTACGGATGGACCGCTCCGGGGTGGGTGTGCCCCGTTCGCCGGTGGAGTTGCCGAAGGCTGCTGTGCGGGTTGCTGACCGGGTGGCTGCTGGCCGGGTGGCTGCTGGCCGGGTTGTTGTTGTGCGGGCTGCGGGCGGGAAGGCCGTTGCGGTGTCGGTGGCTGCTGCGGTGCCTGCGGCTGTTGTGCTGCCGGTGGTTGCTGCGGCGTCGGCTGCTGGACACCCGGCGAGTGCCCCGGAGACTGCTGGGCGCCCGACTGTTGTGGAGGAGTCGGTTGCTGGGAGGGCTGCTCGACGGGCTGCTGGGCCGGTGCCTGATCGTCCTCGGATGGTTCCGGTTGTCGGCGCCGGTGGGATGCGGAGCCCTGGCCGGAGGTTTTGCCGTGTTTGGACAGCAGGTCGAAGACTCGAGTACCACCCGTGCCGTCGTCACCCAGGGCGCGCCTGCGGCGCCCGGAGGCCGAAGAGTCCTCAGCGGACTGGTCGGCGTCGTTCGGCTGGGAACTCCGGTGCCCGAAATTGCCTTGCCGGGGATTCTGCGGCACCCGTGTTCCCTCCTCGCTGTCGATGCATGCACTCGGACGGTGGTTGATCCCATCCCCGCATGGGATCGCTCGTCTCTGCCGAGATGGTACGGCTGATCGCCCGAACTGACGATAGTGCGGGCAAGTTCCTCACAGTCGGTACATGGCTTCCTCGATGGATATCGTCCAATTTGCTGATGCGCGTTACTCCGGTTGACCGCGAGAGCTGCTGATTGTCACAGCACCGAGTCCTGTTCCCGTTGCGTTGAGTTACCAGGTACGGGCGGCTCCGAATGTGTTCGACTCCGCTGCATACCCGGCCAGCCGTACCTCACTGGCGGAACGGTAGGCCACGGTGTTGCGTCCCGACTGCTTTGCCGTATACAGCAGCAGATCCGCGTTGAGGATCTTCTGCTCCGGCGTCGAATCCGCATCGGTGGGCCGGCTCTCGTGGCTCAGACCGATGCTGACCGTCACACGCAGACCCGACGCCATCCGCGGCCACGGGAAGCGTTCGATGCGGGCGCGGGCGGATTCGCAGATCGCCACGGCGGTGGTGGCATCGATCGCAGGCAGAACGAGTACGAATTCCTCGCCACCGTAGCGAGCGCAGAACCCGTCCGAGGGCAGTGCCTCCTGCAGCAGTTCGACGACCCGCTGCAGCACCTGATCACCGAGGACATGGCCGTAGGTGTCGTTGACGCTCTTGAACCAGTCCAGGTCCACCAGGGCCACCCCGAGTCCGCCACCTGCGCCGTTGGTGAGCAGTTCCGCCAACTGCTCGTCGAGGTAGCGCCGGTTGTAACTCGCGGTGAGACTGTCGCGCAGACTTTGCTCGCGGGCGTGGGCATGCTCCTTGCGCAGTCGGTCGACCTCGTGGCGCAACTGCTCGGGGATGTGTGGCGTCCCATGCTCCGACCGCAGGTCGAACGCCGAGCGCAGGTGTCGATACGCCTGTTGCCACTGACCACGCGAGGCCAGCAGTTCGGCGATCGTTTCGTGCAGCTCGACCAGCCCGTTTCTTCCGGATCCGTCGTTGCTCGGCGCACTGATGCCCTGCTCGCCGCCATCCTGCTCGCCGTCACCTTGCTCACCGGTGGCCGGTTCGGCTGCCGCAGGATGCGGATCGCGGGGGCCGCGCTCGTCCGGGCCCGCCGTGCGTGGCATCGGTGTCGCCGCGGGTTCGGAAGGCGGAGCGAGGGCTGGGCAACGCTCCCACGCGACGTCTGCGCGCTGAGGTTCGGAATCGGTGGTTTCGTTGCGCAATCCGTTCATCGCACTCACCTCCCGTCCGTGGTGTCGTCGGGTGAGACGGATCGCTTGAGCAGGTTGTACTCGGGGACGCCCGAATTCGCTCGACCGGTTGACCCCGTACCCCGCTCCCAGTGAGTCCGTCGCTTTCCGTAATCAAGCAGTGCTGATGCGAGCTCCTTGTGAATCGACTCGAATTTGTCGAAACTGCCTGGTTGTTTACCGGGGCGACGGGTCTGTGCGGAAGTGAAATACCATGGCCCCACCCACACGGACGAATCCAAAGTGTGTGTTTTGCTGCATCGGACAAGCAAACGCGAAGGAAACCACCGCTCTTCCGCCATGGACGCAGCGTAGCCGGAAGAGCCCGTATCGAGTGCCCGCTGTCCGGTGCAAGCAGCATTGTGGTCCTCGCCGGGGTGCAATGACGGATTCCCCGCTGCCGCCCCTCAGACGGGGCAAGGAGTGAAGCCGTGGGCCTGCCCGTTCAGAAACACGATGTGCTGAGAGCCGACCTGTTTGCCGATGATCACGCCGTGGCGGCGGACAGTAACCTCCACGGCCACCACCCAGGAGCGGCCACGCGGTGAGACACCATCAGGTGAGAATTCTGAATCCGGGCGCAGTGTCGACATGGCCGGGTCCAGCTCGACCGTCATCGCGCCGAGATCGCAGCTCTTCCCGCGGAAGTCCGGATGCTGCGTGCGCCGCAGAAACTTCCGCTGAGCCGCCGGTCCCTTTCGAGCCGCCGCATTGTTGTCACGGAAGTACTCCCGCACGAGCCGATGCTCCCCGGCGTCCGAAGGTGGCTTCGGGGTGGGTGAGCAGCCCGTGCCGACGAGGAGGGCCGCCAGGCAGCCGAGTGTCACCCGATACGGGGGCTGCGCACGGCGGTGCTGCGGGCGGTGGGACATCCGGGTGCTGTTCAGCCGCCGTTGTGATCGACCTCGGCGCCCACCGGAACACTCGCGTCTTCCGGATCGTCGAGCCAACCCTCGGGCAGTACCACCTTCCCGGCCGAGCCCTGGCGCCCTCGGGGACCCTCCGCATCGGCGGGGAACGGAACCTCGGGATCGAGCGCGCCCAGCAGATCGTCGAGTTCGGCGAGTCCGGAAACCAGCCCGAAGCGGTGCCGCAGGTCCGAGCCGACCGGAAAACCTCGCAGGTACTGCGCCATGTGTTTGCGCAGGTCCCGCAGGCCCCTCTCCTCGCCCATGTGGTCGGCGAGGAGCTCGGCGTGACGCCGCATGACCCGCGCGACCTCACCGAGTTTGGGCCCTTCGGGAACGGGTTCTCCGGCGAAGGCGGCCTGCAGATCTCGGAACAACCACGGTCTGCCCAGGCAACCACGGCCGACGACGACACCGTCACAGCCGGTCTCGGCGACCATCCGCAGTGCATCATCGGCGCTGAAAATGTCACCGTTGCCCAGCACCGGGATGCTGCGCACCGTTTCCTTGAGCCGGGAGATCGCCGACCAATCGGCCTGCCCCGAATAGCGCTGCGACGCCGTGCGACCGTGTAGCGCCACTGCGGCCGCTCCGCGTTCCTCGGCGATGCGGCCCGCGTCGAGATGCGTGATGTGCTCGTCGTCGATGCCGATGCGGAACTTCACCGTGACCGGCACACCCGCGGGTTCGGCGGCCCGTACCGCTGCCTCGACGATGTCACCGAAGAGCTTGCGCTTGTAGGGCAGTGCGGAACCTCCACCCTTACGTGTGACTTTCGGCACAGGGCATCCGAAATTCATGTCGATGTGGTCGGCGAGGTTCTCGTCGACGATCATCTGCACGGCGTCGCGCATGGTGGCCGGGTCGACTCCGTAGAGCTGCATGGAGCGCGGGTGCTCGTCGGCGTCGAAGGTGACCATCTGCAGCGTGGTCGGGTGCCGCTCCACCAGCGCGCGGCTGGTGATCATCTCGCAGACGTAGAGGCCTGCGCCGTACTCCCGGCACAGGCGGCGAAACGCCACGTTGGTGATCCCGGCCATCGGAGCCAGCACCACCGGGGGGTCGACCTCGTACGGGCCGATCCGCAGGGCCGTTGCCCGTTCCGGGGCGACTGCGGAGGTGGACGTGGTCTCCGGAGAAGCAGAAATGGTCGCGGTCATCGCCGTCCATTGTCCCCGATGCACCTCGGAGACGTCGGTGACCTGGCTTTCCCGCTGCCGTGCGGCAGGTGACGGTCGGGTGGCGGCGAGGACGACGAGCCGTCGCCCGACCGTCGAAAGCCGCGGCGACAGGAAGGCTTCAGAATCGGACGTTGATGCAGGCTAGGCGTGTTCCGGCCTCCCCTGCGACACCGGGGGCGGTCTTGGTGGGGTTCTTGTGGATCACGATCGAATCGGGGTCCCGCTCCCGCAGATCCCAGTCGCCGAAGGCGGTGGTGACGGCGTCGCCGTCGGAGTCGGTGCGGAAGTCCAGCCACACCTCGTTGTTCGGATTGGCGTAGGTGGGATCGCCCGAGACACCTTCCGGAGCTTGAATCTGCTGGAAGTGCGGTCCCGCATCCGCGCCGCTCGGTCCGCACGGTTGCGCGTGCACGTGCGCGCCGTAGCTGCTGTTCGGCTTCAGGTCATGCAGTGCCATGATGACCTGAGTGTGGTCCCCTGGCAGTGGAGTCGAGATCACGCGGGCCGTTGCTCCGACGGGGACCTGATCGGTGTTGTAGGTGACGGCGACGGCCTCCTCGCTGTACGGGCCGAATGTGCCGTACGTCACCCGAGGTGAGTAGTCGTCGTTCTGTGCGGAGGCAACGGGAGCTGTCACGGTCATCGCGGCGAAGGCAGCGGCGATCGCGGCGGTCGAGATTCGAGGCATGGCGCCAGATCTACCCAAGGAGGGCGGTGCTCGCACTCGCTGTCACCGGATGAGGTGGATCCCGACGTGGTGGATGACGGCATTCCATCGCGTCGGCCCGGCCATTTTCGTAGCGGTGTGATCATCGGCCCAACATCCGGACACTATTCGGAAACGGCGGCCACCGGCGTTAGGTTGTTCGAATGGCCGAGACTGGACGGGACCGGACGTGGCTGGTGGCGCTGGCGACAGCGATGTGGGGCACCGACGCGCTGTGGCGGATGCCGCTGGCCACCACGCTCCCGGCGGGCAGCGTGGTGTTCTGGGAGCACCTGATCATCGTGCTGCTGCTGTCGCCGTTCCTGGTACGGGCATGGCGGGCGTTCGCGGCCTGCGACCTGCGTGAACGGATGGCGGTACTGGTCATCGGAGGTGGTTCCTCCGCACTGGCGACCGCACTGTTCACCGCCGCCTTCCAGGCGGGTGATCCGGTCACGCCGCTGGTGCTGCAGAAACTGCAGCCGATCTTCGCGGCGCTCGCCTCACTCGTATTGTTGGGTGAACGGATTCGTGGCCGCTACTTCGCCTTCGCGGTGCCCGCGCTGATCGGCGCGTGGATGCTGGCTTTCCCCGAGCCGTTGGATATCCGGGTGTCGCAGGTGAAACCGGCTCTGCTGGCGGTGGGTGCCGCCGTGCTGTGGGCGGCCGGGACCGTGCTCGGGCGGATGCTCAGTCGTCGTATGTCCACAATGGAAGTCACGACGCTGCGCTTTTCCGTCGGGCTGCCCACGGCCGCGGTGATCCTGCTGGCAAAGGGGGACCCGATCACCGTGGGATGGGGAAACCTGCCCGGATTGCTGCTGCTCGCCCTGATTCCCGGTCTGATCGCGCTGAGTCTGTACTACCTCGGCCTGCAGACCACCCCGGCCGCGCGCGCCACCCTCGCCGAGCTGTCGTTCCCGGCGACGGCGGCGATCATCGGGGTCGGTGTGCTCGGTGAGGATCTGACCGCGACCCAGTGGATCGGTTTCCTGCTCGTCGTCGCCATGGTCGCCGGGATGAGCTGGCACGAACGCACCACCCGTAGCAAGATGGTCACCGCTCCGCCCGTTTCACCCCGCCCGGCGGAACACACGATCACACGGTCCTTGTAGTCTGTACCCGAGGGCCGTTAGCTCAACCGGCAGAGCAGTGGACTTTTAATCCACGGGTTCGGGGTTCGATCCCCCGGCGGCCCACCATCACTACTAACCGGTTGACTTGCGCCGGGGCGTCAAATCAACAACCTCGGCCGCACTCTCGGAGCCGCTGCCCTGGGGCAAATCTGGGGCAGAATCCGTGGCCCCTCGCGCAGCGTCGGCCTCGACGGACATCGATTCCTGTTTCTCCTAGGCCTGCTTGCCGTCCCCAGACAGGGCTGCTCGGACGCTGTCCCACTGAGTGCTCGCCAGATGCGCGTACCGCTGTGTCGTCAACACCGAGGCGTGCCCCAGCAACTTCGGCAGCTGCTCGATCGACACCCCCGCCTGGATCAACCGCCTGTGCGACCGGAGCGAGAACCAGGCCAGGTCTCTGGGCAGCAGCCCTCCCGATCACTGCCTCACCTGAGTGTCGCGCCACGACGCGGAGTGTGCGCGGTCTCGACGCCGATTGAGCGGCAGTCCTGCGCGTCTCGACACGTCCTGTGTTGATCATTAGCCTGTCTGTCGTCTGCCCGCCCCCAGGGGTGGACATGCGCCCCGCACTCCGGTCGTTCTCTCCCCCTGTCTGATCCCGAGTGCGGGGTGCCTTGCCACGTTGATGACTACACTGCGGCGTGCTCACGCGCCTACCGGTGTCGGTTGCAGTGTCAGACGCCGTGCGGCGTAGGTGCGGGCGAGCCGTGCCCGACCGTGTGCGCCGGAGCTGTCGCCGGTGGCTGCCCAGTAGCTCCACAGCCCGGCGATGTGCGCGGCGAACGCGGTCAGCCGTTCACCGTCCGGGCAGTGCGTGAGGTGGGCGTGTGCCCATGCCTCCGCGTCGCTGACCCGGTGGCCAGCCTCGATGAGACGTAGCACCATGAACGCGGCGTCGACCCACGCGGCCCCGCAGCCGGGGAACCCCCAGTCGATCACGCGGGCCGTATTGCCGGTGATGAGGATCTGGTCGCCGTGCAGGTCGGTATGGGCGAGCCGGTCACCGTCGGCCAGCTCGGGAAACAGTGCCGCCCACCGGTCCAGCTCGTCGATGTCCCAGTCCCGCACCGTGCCGGGGGCTTCGTCGGTGAGTTTGTGCCACCAGTCGGCGGCGCCCCACCGCTCACGCAGAGACCGCAGCCCCGGACCGGGAAGCGCGCCGATGCGGTTCACCGCGTGCGCAACGAGTGGCAGGTCCGCCGATCCCGGTGCGAGGCTGGCAGCCCGCCCGGCCACGCACTCGAATCCGACAATCAGCCAGCCATCGACGTCCTCGGAAAACAGCACGGCAGGGGAGAGCCCTCGTGTGAGTGGTGCGGTGGTGGCCTCGTTGCGCAGCCACCGCATCTGCCGGGACACACCGCATACGCCCTTGACGAATACCGGCTGCCCGTGCTGAGCGTGGAGCACGGCAGTGAGGTCGTTGTTCTGCCCATCGGTGATGGGGGTGGCCTCGGTGATGGGGCCGGTGTGCCGCTGGACGGCGGCCCGGACCGGCCCGGGGAGATCGTTCCAGGTCGCCGTCACAGCAGACTCCTCATCACTTGGTGCGCTTGTCGGTGTTCTCGTTGCCGTCCTTACCACTGGCGGCGCAGTTGCCCTCTTCGTGGCAGGGGCCGCAGCTGCCGTCGGTCAGCGGCCACAGCTCAGGGTCGATGGCATACCCGGCATGCTCGATGGCCACCAGAGTAGGAGACCGGCCCTCGTCGTGCGCGGAGACGCGGTCGGCCGTGTCGGACTCGTCGTCGGGTACGTGGTGGATGAACCGGCCCGCGATGCGCTGGCAGAACTCTGCGTACTCGCGGGTGTAGAGGATGAAGGTGTGCCAGCCGATGTCCACCATCGGACTCGGGGAGATCGGTGCGCAGCGGTTGGTGGCCGCGGCGGCGAGGAACGCCAGCGCCTGGTCCATGATGCGTTCGGCCATGTCGTGGTCCATGCCGTGGTCGATGGTGATGCGGGTGGCCAGTCGGCTGAACAGGGTCTCGTCGATGAGGGTCCGGGCTGCCGTGTGTTCCATGACGGCGGTCATGTGCTCCTCCTGGTGAGGTTGATCTGTGGTGTGCGGTCAATCGGTGTTGTGGATCGTGGTTACCTCCCGTCGTTCGTGGTGGATACCGCCGACCGGTGTGTCGGGGACTGCACACCGGTCGGTGGTGCGGACCGACGCGATATATCGGCGGTCACGGCGCCGGGCCGGGTCATAGGGCGTGTAGCCCGGCAAGGACGCGCCGGAGGATGTGCGGATTCGTGTTGAACCGTGGCGTAATCTGGCCGCTGGCCCCCGGCAGATAGCTCCTGCCGGGGGCCTTTGCGTCCCGGGTCGACGGTCGGTCAGGTGATCGGCACGTCCGGCTGGTCCGGCGGGATCATCGGTATCCGCTCGGTGCGCTCCTGTTCCATCCGGATTGCTCGATCAGGGTGGCCACGGTCGACGCACCGGCACCGGCCCCAGCGTGCTGGGGGCGCGGTGCGTAGGTCCACTCCACGGTCAGGACGAGGATGGTCAGGGCAATGCCCACGGCTGCGGTACCCACGGCAGGAGTCATGACTGCCTCCCTGCTGCCGGCGCGCACTCGGCACGCAGGCTGACGATCGCCTCATCCAACGCGGCCCGCAGCGCGCAGGCTTGTGCCAGGTTGAGGATCGTTGCCTCTCCGGCGGGGGGTGCGCATGGTGATGCCGCGGCGGATGCGGCCGATGCCGAGGTCGCGGTCTCGGTGTGCCCAGTCTCGGCAGGGCACGGTGGTCCAGGGCTGGTCAGGCATGATCGTCGGTCCTTTCTGCGGTTGCGGTGATGACGATGGGCTGGTCGGTGACGCTGCGGTCCGGCCCGGCCGGACGGTGACCGACGGCGGCGTACCAATCGGCCAGCTCGTACGGGTTGATCCCGGCAGCCTGCTCGTAGGTGGTGATGCGGTCGTCGGTCTCAGCCCGTGTCTGGTTCATGCCCGAGAGCATGGCCTCATATTGAGAACCACACAAGAAACATTCGAGAAGGTTCTAGGTATATTCACTCCAATGGAGCAAGCGAAGGCGTAGCAACGTGGGATTGAGTGGTGTTGCGCGAAAGATGCGCACTTGGTTCACTTGCCAACCAACATGGAGACACCAATGAAGCTCACCCACCTGGGCACTGCCAGCGGTGGCGGCGGCTGCCCCGAGCTATACCTGACCGACCGCGACACCTACGTTGTGCAAGGTTCGAAAGTCACCGACCCGGAAGCGCTTGCCGCCCTCGAGGAACGCGGCCTTCCCGACCACGAAACGGCCGTCGAGATCCCCCGTGCCCTGCTGACGTTCGCCCCGAAGGACACCTGATGAGCGATCTCGTCGCCGGAGAAGACTTCCAGCAACTCTTCCGCGAGTTCACCTTCACGGCCTTCCGCCTGGAAAACCAAGGCATCTACCGCGAACCCCACGAAGCAGAGCCCCTGCGACAGTTCCTCGCCGGTGAACAACCGGACGATCGTTGGCTTCAACCGTGGGTCGACAACGTGCGCAAAGCCACCAGTGAGGGCAGGCAGTTCCAGCGGGTACGAGTGCTTACCGAACCACTGACCGACTATCTGCGGTTCGAGATGGACCTTGCGCTGCGGCAGAATATTCCCGCTGGGGAGGACATCCGCGCTGTATCGCAACCGGAAGCTGTCGGACTCGGCCTGCCCGAGAACACCGACTTCTGGATGTTCGATGACGAGCGGGTCGCTCTCATGCATTTCGGTGACCACGGCATGCTCGGAGCCGAGATGCTTACCGATCCGGACACGGTCGCGCAGTATCGGGAATGGTGCGACCGCGCCTGGGACGTTGCGGTGCCGCACGAGCAATGGGCGAAACTGCTTCCATGAGAAAGAGGGAGATGTGACCAGCTTCGACAAGAGGCGGCAAGACTTCGGCGAGCGACTGCGCCGGCTTCGCGACGAGGCCGGGCTGACAGGTCGCGATCTCGCTGCGTCCCTGGGCTGGCCACACTCGAAAATCAGCAAGCTGGAAAACGGTAAGCAGACCGCCGAAGACGCCGACGTCATCGCGTGGGTCGGCGCGATCGGCCAACCTGAATCGGTCGAACGCGAATTGCTGGAAGAGCTGGCTGAGGTTCGGGTCAGCAAAGCAGCCTGGCGGGCACAGCTGCGTGCCGGCCACCGGGCGCGGCAGCAACACAGCTTGGATATCGAAGCCGCCGCGACTCGGATCCGCAACGCCGAGTTCGGTGTGGTGCCCGGCTACCTGCAGACCGCCGACTACGCCCGTCACGTGTTCAAGACCCAGGCCGAATTACTCGAGGTTCCGGCCGGGGATATCGAGGAATCAGTGCGGGTGCGGATGCAGCGTCAGCAGGTGCTGTACCAGGGCAAGAGCATTGAGATCATTGTCAGCGAGCACGCACTGCGACACCCCGTGGCGCCACCGGAAGCGATGGTTGCGCAACTGGACCGCCTCGTCTCTGCGGTAGGCCTACCGGGCTTGCGGTTCGGTGTGCTGCCGCAGTTTCGGCGGTTGCCGAATATCACCATGAACGGGTTCATCATGCTCGACGACATGGTGATGGTCGAGCAGGTCTCCAACGAACTCACCATCGACGATCCGGAACAAGTTGCCATCTATCACCGGCTCACCGATCGATTGTGGAAGACCGCCGCCGAGGACGACGAAGCCCGATCGCTGCTGCAGCGAATCAGCGCCGAGTACGTCTCCCAGCAGCACTGAGCAGAGCTGGGTGTGTGAGGTAGTCAGGCCACTGAGGCGCGTACTGCCTCACCAAGCCGAGCACTGAGTTGGTTTTCGTTGCCTACCCCACGGGCCTCCACAGTGAGGTCTTCTTGACCATCCACTGTGGTCTTATCATGGGGCAACGTGGGGCACGTTGAACTATGGGACGCTATGTCGCGCTACCCCAGGAGGGATGGAAAGGTGCCCTGCGCTGCTTATACTTCCCTCTCGCTATAGGTCGCTATGCGACGCTATGGAAGGATAACGGACTTTTAAATCCACGGGTTCGGGGTTCGATCCCCCGGCGGCCCACCAAAGGACCAGGGCACAGGATCGACGGTCGATCAAGCCGAGGTCGCGAGTGCACTTAACCCACACAAAACTGGTGTGGCTCTGTATCGAAGCACAGCAGTGGGAATCGATCACGACCTGCCGGAACGGCGCACGTACCGTCAACGCCTTGCCGCAGGCAGCGGCTACGGCGACGAGCACCGCATCCTCCTGCACGAGCTGCTGAACCGTCAGGCCGAGCAACGCAATCGCGACGGGGCGGACTGAATCGCCGAAGCAGATGCCGCAGCACTCCGTGAGCCCGAACCGGCATTACTCATCGACGTTGTGGTGTCCGTGTGGCTACCGCTTACTGAGGAGTTTCACCGAATCGTCTGTCCGGGGCGCCGCGGGTCATGGACACGGTTGTGGAGGGCAGGACAAGCGGTGCCGTACGGAGGGGGTCGTTACCGGACTCCGGTTTTGAGGACGACCGATGATTTTTGCGGCTGGTCGCTGTCTGCCTTCTCGACATGAGATGTCGCGTGCGGCGGCTCCCGTTCACCGCACTGACGACAGCCTCCCGGAGCAACCGAGGAGTACACCAATGTCCCCTTTGATCGCCACCGCGTTCGTCTCGCTCGACGGAGTTCGCCGTACCGCGCCGACCTGAACAGTGAACCTGTAATCACCGGTCGCGGCTCTGCGACCACATGTAGGGCCACATGAATGCACTTGTCAGCACAGTGCTCAACACGGCCGCGGCGGGCTTCTGAACGAGGACGAGTTGAAGCACGAGCACCAGCATCCCAAAGGTGGCCGCTTGCAGGGTGGCGAGCCGAGCGGGATATCCCTCCGCCCATGAGCGGGCGCGCGTCGAGAAGGCGAATACGCCGAATCGCGTCCAGTCCCGCAACCATTTACCCACCAGCCCATCCTGGCTCAAATCGACGAGTGGATGGGCCGGTTTCGCAGATCTGTCCCAGCTCTTCCTGCCGACCCCGTGTACGTCCGGAGTTCCCTTTCTTCATCAAGAGCGACCCCTGCCGGGGCCGCCGACCCGACCGAGCGGCAGGTCCGCGTGACGGTCCACGGGGTGAGGTCGCGCATCGACCTGCCGGGGCCTGTGAGCACCGAGGCCTGTGAGGCATCGGCCCTGGCCACTGTCGCCGACGGCGGACGTCACTCGTCCGCGGTGTCCTTGGGCTCCCAGACCAGCAGGTCTCCCGGCTGGCACTCGAGTGCCTCGCAGAGCGCGGCGAGCGTCGCGAAGCGCACCGCCTTGGCACGGCCGTTCTTGAGCACTGCCAGGTTGGCGGGTGTGATCCCGACGCGGTCCGCGAGCTCGCCCACGGACATCTTCCGCTTGGCCAGCATCACGTCGATGTCGACGGTGATCGGCATCAGATCACCTCTTCCAGCTCGGCCTGCATCTGCGCCGCCTCGACGCCGCGCGCGACGGCCTGAGCGAGCAGCATCCGCAGCACGAGCACGATGAGCGCGACCCCCAGGACTGCCACGACAGCCCCGCACATCAGCAGGACCACGCCCGGGGCGACGACGTCACCCAGCACCACGTGGTTCGCCGAGGCCAGCAGGACCGCGAGCGCGAACACCAGGAGGGCGGCCGCCACGATCGCGCCGATCACGACGTGCACGTACCGGAACGCGGCGTGGGAGAACACGGTTCCGCGTCGCACCATCGTCACCAGCCGCCACACGCAGACCAGGACGACCTGGACCGTCACGACGCCCAGGAGCGTGATCACGAGGAACGGGATGCGCAGGTACGCGAGGTTCGCGTCGAGCTCCTCCAGGTCGATGGCCAGCAGCGGCACCATCACTGTCTGTACGAACATCGAGCCGGCGAGCAGCACCACGAGCACGACGCGCAGCGCAAGCACTGTCAGCTTTCCCATCGTCTCCCCTTCGATCGAGTCACGATGGAAACCTATCGATATTCGATAGGTATGGCAAGAGGTCGGGGCAGCCGGCATCGAACGCGGTCTCCGCAGCGTCCGCCTTGCTCCACCATTCGGCCCGGGATTGTCGGTGCCTCCGCCTGAGCTCGCCGCATGCCGTTGTCCGTACACGAGCGCGAGCAGTTCCTGGCCGAGCCACATGTCGCGGCGCTGTCCGTCTCGGCCGGTCAAAGCCGTGGGCCGTTGACCGTGCCGATCTGGTACCAGTACGCGTCGGGTGGCGAGGTGTGGGTGCTGACCTCGGCCGACTCCCGGAAAGCTCGGCTCATCGAGGCGGCCGGGCGCTTCAGCCTGATGGTCGACCGGACCGAACCGACCGTCCGATACGTCTCCGTGGAAGGGCCGGTCACGCGAACGGTGCCGGGGACCGACGAACTGCTGTGGGAGATGAGCGAGCGCTACCTGCCGCCGGAGAAGGTCCCGTCCTACATCGAGTTCGCCAAGGCCGAGCTCGGCGAGCAGGTCGCCATCCACCTGCGGCCCGAGCGGTGGCTCTCGGCGGACCTCGGCGCGAGCTGAACCTACGCCGCACCATACGTGTCGACCCGCATTCCCGGTCCGGGCATCGACCGTCACCACGAACAGTCCACCCGTCGGATGCTCGTCATCGGGGCCTCTCCCCGTGTGCGCCGTTCATGACCGGACCGGTCGATTCTCGTGGTCAGCGGTGCGGGCACGCTGTGGTGCTGTGTAGGCCCAGTGCCAAGCCAGCTCCACCGGACCGCGGGAAAAGTAGCGCAGCCACCACCGGCAAAAGAGTACGAGGATGGCGCAGATCCCCGCCCACGCACCGACGACCCACCACGGCCGTGCGCCCGCGAGCTGATCGGCCAATCCGAATCCCCAGCCGTAGCACAGGATGCTTGCCAGCAGGTTTTGCAGTACGTAGCAGGACAGTGCGGCTCGCCCGACCTCCGAGAGGGCACGACGTACCGGACCCACCTGCCTGCGCATCCGCATGGTCGTTTCGGTGACCAGACCGAGGATCCCCACGGCGACCACCGGAGGCAGCAGGTAGCGGCCGACGAGAGCCCAGTCCGCTCCGGCGAAGCTGACCACCAGGTTGCACGGAACTCCCACACCCAGGCCGATGCGCATCAGCCGCTGCCGCAGCAGCAGTCCCCGGCGGGAATTCTCGAAGGCTCCCGCTCGCAACAGCCGTGCACCGAGCAGGAACAGCACGATGCCGGAGGGAACGATCAGGAGCAGTTCCAGGCGGTAGACCGGTGCCTGGAGGAGACGTTGCCCGACCTGGTCGAGCCAGCTGCCCTCGGTGTACAGCTCGGTGCCCCCGGCCGTGGGGGTGGTGCTGTCCGGTGCTGTCACCAGCACGGCGGTCAGGGACAGCAGCACCAGCACGGAGACCGTGCCGACCGTCCACATCCACGCGCGTATCGCGCGTTCGGTGCGGGCAAGGAGGTAGGCGACCCGGAAGGAGACCAGCGCATAGCCCATCAGGACATCGAATTCGAAGATGAGCATGTAGTGCAGGGTGCCTTCGACGAACAGCAGCGCCGTGCGCCACAGGTACCACCCCGGCCACGAGCGGCCATGCCGCAGCGCCGAACGGTACTGCAGTTCCATGCCGATCCCGAACAGGATGGTCAGCAGCGCCAGGAACTTCCCGTTCGCGGTGAAGCGCAGCACGGTTTCGACCACGCCGGGGATCGAATCCGTGGACGGGAGGTTGGTGAGCACTCCGGCCGGTCCCCGCGGATCGGTGAAGATCCAGATGTTGGAGGCCAGGGTGCCGAGGATGGCCACGCCGCGCAGCAGGTCCAGTGCGGCGATGCGCCCGGTATTCGCCGTGGCAGTAGAAGCTTGCATACCGAGTGATCCTGGTCGTCGGAGCACCGTCGAGACGTCGGCGAGTCGAACGATCATTCCTCATCGGTTCGGATGACTCCGGCGGGGTTCTTTGGTCGGATACCGAGGAATCCGCCGATGTGCTGGGATCGATGCATGGTTCACCCATCTGCCCTGCCCACACCCCGGGATGCGGCGTTCGCAGTGGGCTTCTTTCTGGGTGGCTCCGCGCTGTACTGGCTCGATGGCGGCGCGTTGGTGCCCTACGGAAACCACGGGAGCATCGGTTGGCGACCAGCCTTGCTGGCCGCGATCTGCCTGGCGCAGTTGTGGAGGAGCCGCCGACCGCTGACGGCGTTGACGGTCGGACTGGTGGTCACCGCTGTCGACGGGGTGTGGGGTTTCAGTCTGCCGGTGCTGTTGGTGCTCGGGGAGTTGCTGCACGCTGTCGTGCTGTACGGTTCCGCTCGTGCGCAGCGTTGGACCGTGCGTGTGCTGGTTACGGGCACGGCCCTGTTGATGCTGGTCGTCGCAGTGCTCACCCGCGACATGCGGTGGGTCGTCCTGGTTCCGCTGTTGTCCGGGGCCTTGTTCTTCACGCCGGTGTGGTGGGCGCGGGATGTGCGCAGCCAGAGCGAGTTGGCCGAGCTGGAGCGGATGCGTTCCGACGAGCTCGCCCGGATCGCCGAGCTGGACCGGCGGGAGGCGGTCGCGGCCGAGCGCGCGAGGATGGCTCGTGATCTCCACGATGTTGTCGCCAGCCACCTTTCGGCGATAGCGCTGCAGTCATCGGCGCTGTTGACCACGGCCCACCGCGATCAGGCGCAGGTGCACACGGTGGCGGGCTCGGTACGGGAGAACAGCGTGGCGGCCTTGGACGAGATGCGCGCGATGATCGGACTGCTGCGTGGTTCGGAGAACTTCTCGTATGCCGACTCGCATGCGGCACCGCATCGACTGGCCGATCTGGAGACATTGCTGGACTCCGCACGGGCGGGTGGCTTGCGTGTCGACCGGCGCATTTCCGGCGTCGACGGGATACCGGCCGCCCCCGCGCTGGCGGCTTACCGGATCACCCAGCAGGCACTGGCCAACGCCACGCAGCATGCACCGGGAGCCCGAGTGTCGGTACGGCTGCACGGTGACGGTGAGCGGTTGGTGGCCGAGGTCGAGAACGAGTTGACGACCGATCCGCGACCGGGCAACGGTCTGGGATTGGAAACCATGCGCGAGCGCGCCGAAATGCTCGGTGGGTCGTTCCATGCGGAACAGGTGGCTCGGAGCTGGCGCGTGCGAGCCGTGCTCCCGCTGGAAAGGTCCCGGACATGACGATCAGGGTGCTCATCGCCGACGACCATGCGGCGGTCCGGACCGGGTTGGCGATGGTGCTGGAGGGCGGCGGCGACATCGAGGTGGTGGGGGAGGCCGACGACGGCGGGTCGGCGGTGCGCAGGGTGCACGAGCTGGCTCCGGATGTGGTCCTGATGGATGTCCGGATGCCCGGCATGGACGGAATCGAGGCGACCAGGGCACTGGTCACCGGACGCGTGTGCGAGATTCTCGTGCTGACCACTTTCGACATGGACGAGTACGTGTACGGGGCACTGCGGGCAGGAGCCGCCGGGTTCCTGCTCAAATCCGTCGAAGCGCCTCGGCTGATCGAAGCGGTCCGGCAGGTCGCCGCCGGGGACGGAGTCCTGGACCCGGGGGTCACCCGCCGGATGCTCACCGCGTTCGCGGCGTCGGGGCCCGCCTGTTCACCACCCCCTGCCACGTTGGACGGGCTCACCGAGCGTGAGCACGAGGTGCTCGCCTGCCTCGGCCTCGGACTGTCCAACCAGCGGATCGCCACCACACTGGTGATCAGCGAGACCACGGTGAAAACCCACGTGTCGAGGGTCCTGTTCAAACTCGGCCTGGACTCCCGGGTTCAGGCCGCCATCCTGGCGCAGGAGCACGGTTTGACGCTCGGATCCGCCGAATAGGACGTTTCCGGCTGCGGCGGCATTCGGGAAAGCCCACGGGTTGTTGGCGAGTTGCCCGGTGAGGTGTCGCCGTGCTGTCCGGGTTACATGCGTTCGGGGGCGCTGATGCCGAGCAGGTCGAGCCCGTGCTGGAGTGTGGTTGCCGCCGACCAGTGCGCCGGGGATTACACACCGGTCGGCAGCGCGGACCGGCGCCGGACGGTTTCGGGGGTCGACAGCCCCGGCCCGGATCTACAGGCGGCGCAGCCCATCGAGGACACGGGCGAGCATGCTCGTATCCGGTACCGCCCATTGTTGGGAGGGAATGTCCGGTAGTGGGTACCGGCGCTTGGTCGGTAGCTCGGCCAGTTCGCCGGAGAGATCACCGCGCAGGGCGGTGATGTAGCCGTTCGTCCGCCGTGGCGGGTACGTGCTCACTGCTCGGCGTTCACGATCGCCGATGGCCGGTCTTCCTGGCTGTGTTGCGAGTTCTGCTCGCCGGTGGATTCGCGGAGTGCCGTGGCGAGTTCGTTCAGTGCGGTTGCGAGGTCGCGGCGCTGCCGATTGCTGTAGCGCCCGCCGCCGACCTCGAAGGCGGCTTCGTCGAGTAGCCATTGCGCTTTGCGTAGGAGGACCGCAAGTACCGTGTCCGGCCTGCTCATCGGGCACCGTTACGGCCGTTCGTCGGCTGGTCGAGCAAATCGTTCAGCGTGTCCCGCAGGTGTATTGCCTCGGCACGAGTCCAGTGGGTGCGGGTGAGTGCGCCGGGTGTGTCGATCCGGATTCCGGAGTCCGACCGGTTCAGTGCGAACCATTCCCGGCCACCCTGCTCGTTGGCACACCGCATCCGGTGGTGGGAGCGATACTGCGTGTTCATGCCCCCAGCATCGGACACGGATGATCTCCGGAAAGGTACAAACCGTACCTTCGACCTATCGGGCGAGTAGCCTCAACCGGTCGGCCAAATCGCGGGCTGCGGCACTCCGGCCGCTCGGTGGCGAGTGCACCAGGTCGGCTGCCATCTCGCGAGCGAAGCCGTTGTATCGGGCCGTTTCCGGTGCCGTGCGCTCCGCACATTCCAGCGTGCCCAGTGATGCGGCACGGTCCCCACGCTTGTGGTGGGCCCGCGCTACTTCGATCAGATGACGGGACCGTCGCGGTACCGACGTGATCGCCTCCGGCCCGACCGTGTCCGCTGCTTGTAGTGCCTCGCCGGTGTGCTGTAGCTCCACACTGATGCTCACCGCGTGCGCACCCAGCACGGGCAGGCCGAACGAGGACTGTGTATGGCGGTAGGAGGGTCCGAGCTTGCGGGCAATGCCGTGAGCCCGCTCCCACTCCCGCCACGCTGACCCGTGCTTGCCGCTCCTGGCATGGGTCAGCGCCGACTCGGCCAACAGGGCTCCGTGGAGTCCGTGCCAGTCGTCGGCTGCTTCGTCGGTGAGGTACGGCTCCAACTGGCCGCATCCATTCTCGGCGACATGCAGTGCCTCGTCCCACCGGCCGGATTCCCGTAGCACCTGCACCAGGCCCCAGGCACCCGAGGCGATCGCGTACGGATCGTCCGCGTCCTGTGCTTCGTGCACCGACCGGTCGGCGACCAGCCAGACGAGTTCGGGCGTCGGCTGGTATGCGGTGTAGAACTGGGCCAGCCGATACACCCCGGCCAGGATGCGGCGTGCTTGTCGACGCTCGGTGCCGGTGCGTGCGCGTACGGCGTTCTGTGCGTCCCGGATGAGGTCGGGCAGCAGTGCCCCGACCTGTGTCCGGTGATTCGGCGCGGAGTGCCGCAGATGCCATGCGGCGGTGAGTCGTTCGGCCAGGTGTGCCAGGCTCACCGGCTGCGGATTCGGGGTGAGGCGGTATTCGGTGAGCGCGGCCTGTACCTCACTCAGGGCCGCGTGTTCGTCGCCACCGGCGAAGATCTGCACCGGGACCGCTTCACCGTTGCCGGTCAACTCGGCAAGGTCCGAGATACCGAGCGCACGCGCGAGCTTGACCAGCATCGGCAGGCGTGGCACCTGTAAGCGTCCGACCTCTATCGCCTTCAGCCATTCGGTGGACCGCCCCACCAGACCGGCCAGTACCGGACGGGACATGCCCGCTCGCTGCCGGGCCGTTTTGATCCGTTGCCCAACATCGGCACTCATGCCGAACCACCTCTTCGTGGAAGTTGTCCTCCTCGCGTGCCCTCGGTCTGTCGACCGGGGCATCCTTCCGCGAAGAGTGATCCCAGGTTAGCGAGAACGCGATCAGGTGGCGAGAGATCACCGCGATTCAGGACTCTCAGCGGTTTTCGACGGTTTTCCGGATGCCCTCGATTGTCTGTCGCAGCGCATCCTGAAGTTGGGCGCGACGGTCCTCCAGGAACGTTTCGGCTTTCTCCGGTGGCATTTGCTCCAGAAGGCTCCGGAGACCGTTGCGGAGCTCGCGCATGACGTAGCGCTGGGTCAGCAGAGATCCGTGGCCTGCGGGTTCGATGTCGAAGGACCATACCGAGGTGTCGGCATCGTCCACCGGGCTCAGGACGACCCAGGCGAAGCGGAACCCCGGATCGGCGGCCACGACCTCGCACTCCGTGGTCCACACCCGCTCGCCGTCCCGGTTACGACCGAGAAACCGGGAACCGACCGCACCCGGTTCTCCCCGAGTCCACTCACCACCGAGGTTCTCCGGGCTCCACTCGCCCATGCGCGTGATGTCGCTTGCGACCGCGTAAACCTTCTCGGGCGAGGCCTCGATCGCGACGGAGGCGTGTATGTCGTAGCTGATGTCGTCCTTGAGCTCGCTCATGGTGGCAGCCTTCCACACAGGACCGACAGAAACCCCGGAAGAGCGTGCGGGGTCAGATCTCGCGGACGACCCGGGCGGGGTTGCCGACCGCGACGACATTCGCGGGCAGGTCGCGAGTGACAACCGCTCCCGCGCCGACGACGGTGTTCTCCCCGATGGTCACTCCGGGACAGACGATGGCCCCGCCACTGAGCCAGACGTTGTCCCCGATCGTGATCGGCCGCGCCGCCTCCCACTTGGCCCGCCGCTGTTCGGGGTCGATCGGGTGCGTGGGGGTGAGCAGCTGGACATGGGGGCCGATCTGCACGTCGGCACCGATGTCGATCCTCCCGACATCGAGCAGGACGGCGCCGAAGTTGACGAACGTCCTCGGCCCGATGCTGATCCGGTAGCCGTAGTCCACCCGCAGCGGGGGCCGCACCTCCGTGCCCTCACCCAGCTCACCCAGCAGCTCGGCCAGGGCCGCGCGCCGGGTCTGCGGGTCGGCTGCGGGAGAAGTGTTGAACTTTTCGCTCAGCTCGGCCGCGTGCAGAGCGTCGGCAGCCAGCTCGGGGTCGTCGGCGATGTAGAACTCGCCTGCGAGCATACGATCTTTCTGGCTGGTCACGATGTCCTTCTCGAACGGCACGGTCAGGGCGGTTTCACCACCCAGTATGGGCGATCATCGATGCTCGTCCGAATCAGGAGGCTTCCACCTTGAACGGGTCGTGCTCGGCGAGCAGCTTGTCCAAGCGCGCCTGATCGACCCTGTTGACCAGCGTGGTGCCTTCCTGCCGGTCCCGGATGCACTTGGCCAGGGTGAACGTGGACGTCACCGTGTACAGGATGCCGAGAGCGAGAAATCCCCGAACCCAGCCGTTGACGGGCAGATACACGATTCCCACGCTGACGGCCAGCACCGCGATCCCGAAGGAAATGATGGCCTGCACGTAGAACGCGGTGGTCGTCGACGAGGAGGACGATGTCGGCGTGGTCATGTGCCATACGATCCGGTACCCATCCCGGAAAGTCTTGAGTACGGCTACTCAAACCGACATCGTGAACCGACCACGTGCGGTGACAGCAACGGAACTCGAAAACTACCCGGTGGCCTGATGCTCGCGAAGTGCCTCGGCATCGTGGGAGCAGAAGATGTCGACCTCGTGCGCATGGTCGCGGGCGAGGGCGCGCAGCCGCCGTTGATTGGACAGTCGCCGATCGCGGTCGGCCTGCACGAGCGTCTGGAACGCGCGGAGTCCCGGAGTGCAGCGCGGGCGGTCGGGATCGATTTCGGAGTGCAGGAAGAAGGCATCACCGGCGTGTAGCAGCCACCGGTTGCCGTCGTGGACCGCGACGCCGGTGTGCCCGCGACTGTGCCCGGCCAGCGGAATGAGCAGGATCTCCGAGGGCAGACCGGACAGGTCACGGACGGCGCCGAACCCGAACCAGGACTCGCCCGCTGTCTCCGGATAGGTCATCCAGTGAGGCCGGTGCCCCCACTGCGCCGGTCGATAGCGCATCCGTTCCTGCCGGGTGTGCTGCGACTTCGACGCCCGCAGCTCCTCCTGATGAACATGCACGGTGGCGTGCGGAAAGTCGCGCAGTCCTCCGGCATGGTCGACATCGAGGTGGGTCAGCACGATGTGCCGCACATCGTCGGGCTCGTAGCCGAGCGCGGTCACCTGGCTGACCGCGGTTTCCGCGCGGTCCAGCACCGGGTGGGTGATCAGTCGGAAGTCCGGCCCGAGCGTGCCGGAAGGATTGTCGATGTCGGGCAGGCCGATACCGGTGTCCACGAGGACCAGACCGCTGTTCGTTTCGATCAGCAGGCAGTGGCACACCATGGTCGCCCTGCTCAGGATGCTGCCGCTGCCTGCGATCAAGCTGCCTCCGAGAGGACGCATGGTGCCGCAGTTGAGGTGGTGTACGCGCACGCTTCCGGATCCTGTCCGAAAGCGGTGCGCGGATCAATCGTGCTTGCGGGTTGCCTCGCGCAGCGCGGAGCCCGCTTACTGCTGCACCGCGCTCGGGTCCATGTAGAGCACCTCCCACAGGTGACCGTCCAGGTCCTGGAAGCTCCGCCCGTACATGAATCCCTCGTCCATCGGGTCATTGGCGGGTTGCCCTCCCGCCGCGAGGGCCTTGTCGGCGAGCTCGTCGACCTGCTCCCTGCTGTCGAGCCCCAGGGCCAGAATCGCCTCCGTGCTCTTCGTGGTATCGACGATGCTCTTCTTGGTGAACGACTGGAAGAACGGCTCGACCAGCAGCATGGCGTAGATGTTCTCGTCGATGACCATGCAGGTCGCGTTCTCGTCCGTGAACTGCTGGTTGAACGAAAAGCCGAGTTCGGTGAAAAAGCCGACCGACTTGTCGAGGTCCTTGACCGGGAGGTTGACGAAGATCTGCGTGGACATGACTTTCCTCGTTTCTCTCGTTGCTCATCGAGCTCACCCGTGTAGACGGCGTGGCGGTCCGAAACTCATCGGTGCCGCCTGCGAGAAGTTCCTCCGCGGCCACGGCATGTCGGATACCTGCACCGTACTCCGGTCTCTCGTAGGGTGTTCGCGTGAACGAGGACCCAGCCCAGCACGCTGCTCACGCGGAGCCGCACGGCAACGTGCCGGGGTCTCTGCTGAACTGGCTGCGGGCGGGAGTGCTGGGAGCGAATGACGGAGTGGTGTCCACGGCAGGCCTCGTGGTGGGGGTGGCCGGTGCGACCACGTCGGTCTCGGCGATTCTCACCGCAGGGGTGGCCGGCCTGCTCTCCGGTGCCATCTCGATGGCCGCGGGAGAGTACGTCTCGGTGTCCAGTCAGCGTGATGCCGAGCGGGCGATGCTTTCCCAGGAACGCCGCGAGCTGGAGGAGGAACCTCAGGCGGAACTGGTCGAGCTGACCGAGCACTACCGGGCCAAAGGGCTCTCGGAACCGCTCGCCAGGGAAGTCGCCGAGCAGCTCACCCGCCACGACGCCCTGGGCACGCATGCCGAGACCGAACTGGGCATCGTCCCCGGTGAGTTGACCAATCCGTGGCACGCCGCGCTGGCCAGTTTCCTCGCCTTCACCGTCGGGGCCGCCCTGCCGCTGCTGGCGATCGTGCTGACGCCCGCGTCGGTGCGGGTTCCGGTGACGGCCGCCGCGGTCGTGCTGACGCTGACCGTGACCGGCTCGGTGAGCGCGCGTCTCGGCAGAGCGCCCGTGCCGCGAGCGGTCGTGCGCAACGTCGGCGGCGGCGTTCTCGCCATGGGAGTCACCTACGGCGTCGGGACGCTGGTCGGCCAGAGTCTCGTTTGATCACCGGCACGCCCGATCCTCGGCCCGGGAAACATCGGGGACCGCAGGATGAACACCTGCGGTCCCCGACCGGTCGGAAAGAGCTGTTTCGTCAGAACCTGAGCACGAGACGTCCCCGCGTGCCACCTGCTTCGAGGCGCCGGTGCGCTTCGGGTGCCTGCTCGGCGGGGAAGCTGTCCGCCACTCGGAGGGTGAGCTCGCCGTTTTCCGCCTGGGCACGCAGCCGATCGAGCTTGGCCTGCTCCTGGGCGTAGTCGACGACCCAGACGGGGTGGTAGGTGACGTCGCGTTCGGGTTCACCGGAAAAGCCCCGCACCGTGGCGATGCGGCCGCCGTCGCGCACCGCCCCGATCACCCGGTGATCGAGCACGGCACCGTCGGCGAGACCGTCGACTCCCTCGGGGACCGCCGCGCGAATGCGCTCGGCGACGTCCTCGCCCCGGTCGACGACGATGTCGGCTCCCAGCTTGCTGACGAGGTCCTTGTCGGCAGGCGAGGCGTCCGCGACCACGCGCAGCCCCTCGGACTTGGCCAACTGCACCACGTAACCACCGAAGCTACCGGCGGCGCCGGTGACCGCGATGGTTTGGCCCGCTCGCAGCTCCAGCACGTCGAGCGCCTTGCGGGCGGTCAGCCCGTTCATCGGCAAGGTGGAGGCGGTCACGTCGTCGGCTCCGGCGGGAACTCGCGCCACGGAACCGGCGGGGACGACGATCTGTTCGGCATACGCCCCGTGCGACCCCGTCGGCACGACGATCGCCATGACATGCTCATCCACCGCGAGATCGGTGTCCACGCCGTCCCCGATCTCCTCGAGGATTCCCGCCGCGTCCATCCCCGGTACGTACGGAGGCGGGTTCTTGCGTTGCGCGCGAGCCCGGTCGCCGTTGCGGGCCACGGTGTCGGTCGGATTGACCGTGGCGGCGTGCACCCGGATGCGCATCTCGCCCGGCCCGGCATGTCGTTCCGGTAGTTCGACTTCGTGCAGTGCCTCGGGCCCGCCGAATTCGGTCACTCCCACAGCCTTCATGCCAAGGTCAACAGCCCGGACCGCCGCGGTATTCCTCGGTGGGACGGTGGAGGGTGACTGCCACATCCGGTCGGTCACCGGGGCACTGTGGCGGCTACGTATTCCGCTTGTGACTGGGGACGATCTCGTGCTCCGGATCCCACCAGAGCGCGTAGAAGCGATTCCCCTCCAGGAATCCGTTCGTGTTTCTTGCTGCTCACACGTCCTCGGTGTCCGCATCCGCAGCGGTGAGGCCGTCGTAGAACTCGTACATCGCCGCCTGCTCGATGATGGCGCTGCCTCGCTGCCCGTCCTCCAGGCCCGCCTGCTTGCGAGCCTCTCGCCACGGTGCTTCCCGATGAGTGAGTTCACTGAGCCAGCGCGCCGACTTGTCGCCGTAGGCGTCGAGCACGATACGGATGGTCTCATGTTCGCCTTCGGTCAAGGCCGAAGGATCACCACCGAGCGTGTCATCGTCGTTCAGACTGAAGCGACCACGATGAGCGCGATATAACTCGGAGACGACAGGGCCGTTGGCCCAGGCCTCGATCCGTTCATCGAACAGTGGTTCCTCGTCCCACACCAGGTGCCACGCCTGGCTGTAGTAGACGAGTTTCTGCAGCTTCATCGCCGTCATCGGCCCACGTTCCCGCAGGATGTAGGTCGCAACGTCTTTGGCCGTGGCCACGATCCCCTCCTTCGACGGCTACCCCAGGACATGTGTGGATCACCCACCGCACTGACCGGTAGGTTGCCACTTGTGACCGAAGACCATGCCTCGAAATTTCCTCACGGTGAGTTCAAGCTCAGCATCACACAGGCGATGGCTGATCAGCTGGAGGCCGCGTTGAACCGGCTTACCCCCGCTGCCTTGACCACCGAGTACTTGAAGGAACTTGAGGTACGCGGGGGTGTCTATGAGCTGTACTTGCGTGGAGAACGTGTCTATGTGGGGAAGGCGAGCGATGATCTCCCCGGCCGACTGAGCCAGCATCGTCGCAAGGTGTCAGGTCGCGCGGGCATCGAGCTCGCCGACATGGGTTTCAAGTGCCTGTACGTAGACGAGGATCTGGAGGCCGCCGCGCCAGAAAGGTTGCTGATCAAGGAGTACAAGAAGACTGGGTCCGCCCCCTGGAACACGAACGGCTTCGGAAGCAAGGACCCGGGAGTCGAGCGGGACACTACGATGGTCAAGGCCAAGCACTTCGACGCGTTATACCCAGCTGACCTGGACTTGACGATCCAATCCTTGGAGCCGGGCTTATATCCGATCAAGAAGTACTTGCAAGCGGTCAAGGATGAGCTTCCGTTCAACTTGCGCTTCCCCCGAGAGAAAAAGCCATATATACAGGAAGACGGTAGTCAGCCGTCCGTGGAGGTGCCTGAACGAGCCCTTCCCGCCCGAGAGTTGATCCGCATGGCGATAGAAGCGCTACCGGAAGGCTGGCAGGCTACCGCGCTACCCGGATACGTGATCTTGTATCGCGAAGATCGCGACTATAAAAGCGCTCGCGTGTTCTGGCGCAAGCATGGCGGAGAGACAATCGAACTCCTCGGCCAGAACCAACTCGACCTCCAAGGTGAAGTCGAGGAGGACTCCAACGAAGAGTAAATCGGCCGCTCACTCCGCGCGGCCAAGTGACCGCCACGTGATGCGGCGAACTTGTCGGCGTGTCGTACGCGCGTTCGAACCAGGACCGCGGTATAGTCCGCTCGTGTTCACGAAAGCCGCCATTCAGACGACCTTGCCCGTGTCGAGCCAGCCCGAGCTCGGGACCAGTATCGAGCTGTTCACCGGTGGTGGTGGCTTAGCTTTGGCGATGCATGACGCGGGGTTTCGTCATCTGATCGCGGTGGAATCGGATCGCCGCGCGTGCGCCACGCTGCGCGCCAACGTCGCTGAGCCGTTCGACCCCGGCTCGCGACAGGCGCAGGCACTGAACTCCTACTGGCCCTTGATCGAGGGCGATATCCATGAGGTGGACTTCACGCGTTGGCGTGGCGAAGTCGACGTAGTGGCAGGCGGTGTTCCCTGTCAGCCGTGGTCGCTCGGTGGCGCCCACAAGGGCTATGACGACAAGCGCAACCTTTGGCCCGAACTGTTCCGCGTCGTGCGCGAGACCCGACCGCGCGCGGTCGTCGCTGAGAACGTCAAAGGGCTACTACGCCCCTCCTTCAAGCCCTACTACGATTACATCCTCAACGAGCTGCGCGCGCCGTTTGAGAAGCGTATCGAGGGTGAGGACTGGCGCGACCACGACAAACGTCTCCGCGAGGCTCTAGCCAAGGACAACGTCGACCCGACCGAGCGCTACGACGTGGAACCCTTCCTCGTCAACGCCGCCGACTATGGCGTGCCACAGATCCGGTGGCGTGTGTTCGTCGTGGCATTTCGCCGTGACCTGGGACTGAAAGGATGGCAGTTCCCCGCCACCACGCACTCGGAGTCCGCACTGCTGCGAGCGCAAGTCAACGGCGAGTACTGGGACGAGCACAAGGTCTTCAAGAAGAACCGCTATACGCCGGAACTCTCGGCTCAAGTGCTCGAAGAGGCGGAGAACATTCCGAGGTGGCGGACACTACGCGACGCGCTCACGAAACAACCCGAGCTGGGCGAGCCAGTATACGAGAAGATCGAACATGAGGAAAACAGATTCTTGCACCACTACGCCTGGCCGGGCGCGCGCGAGTACCCCGGCCATACCCCCAACTTACTGGACAGACCAGCCAAGACGATCAAAGCGGGTGTGCATGGCGTACCAGGAGGTGAAACCGTGCTACGCAAACCCGACGGTTCTATTCGGTATATGACCGTGCGCGAGGCCGCGCGCGTGATGACTTTCCCGGACAATTGGGAGATCGCGGGACCACGAGGGGAGAAGATGCGCCAGCTCGGTAACGCGGTCCCCGTCGAACTCGGACACGTCGCGGCCAACGCGGTCGCCGAATCGCTGAAGCCACACCTGCGCTCACGTGCCGCCTCATGAATCCACATCCGCTGTGGAGGGAGTCCAAACCGCCCGATGTGGCGTGGAAGGCACCCAAGGGGCTCACTCAGATCGAACGCGCGGCAGAGCAAGACAACGCGGCCGAAGGCCGAGACGCGCGCGAAATCCGTCTGCCCGATGACCGCCGGGTACACGCCTCCATCGCCTTACGCGTGCTACGTCAAGGCCGCCGCATTTACGCCTACTTGCGCTGGTCAGTCAGCGGGAAGACACACGAGCGCTATGTCGGCGAGGTCTTCCAGGACAGTCGACAGGCCAACCTCGCCGAGGCGTGGCACACTGTGCGGCAAGGAAACCTGCTCGACATGGAAGCCTCTTCCAACACCATTGCCCAAGAAACGGTTACTGATTCCTGGGCGTCCAGCCCCGCCTCCCGGGCGATCATGCGAGCGAATAAGAGACGGGACACACGCCCGGAAAAAGCGCTCCGCTCAGCGGTCCACGCCCTAGGTTTGCGCTACCGCGTGGACACTCGTCCCATCAAGGACGTCCGCCGCACCGCCGACCTCGTTTTTCCCAGGCAGAGAGTCGCGGTCTTTCTGGATGGGTGCTTCTGGCATGGATGCGAGCGGCATCACCGCCCGGCGAAGGGGGCCACGGCTGAATTCTGGAACACCAAGATCGCGGACAATCGCCGGCGGGACGCCAACACCGACCAGCGACTTAAAGAGGCGGGGTGGGAGACCGTACGAGTATGGGAACACGAGGACCCGGCGGTCGCGGCGCGACGCATAGAGGAGCGAGTCAAAGCCAACCGCGTTCAATAGCGAAGCGATCGTTTCCGTATTATCCTTGATCTTCTCCGGCATCTTCATCGGCGTCGGGGCGATTCGCCTGTTCCGCTGTGCCGAGATCACTAATGCGTAGTCGCCTGTTCAGGCATTAGTGTAGGAAAGCCTGACCCGACCGATGTGGGGCATGATTGAGCGCCCTACGTACTGCTGTACGGCACCGGGCACGCGCTGTCACAGACCACCGCGGTTCCCACATGGGTTCACACGATAGGGGAACAGGCACGGCGCTTCGGCGCCACGTCACTACCGTGTTGAGTGATGGCGGCGCAGGAGTCGGACACGGCCGGCGAGATGCCGTGGCACATGATTTGCGACCAGGCCGCAGGGCCGGTGGCTGTATTCGACCTGCAAGCGCGCTATTGGTACGTCAACCCGGCGCTGTGCCACATGCTCGGTTACAGCCGGGAGTATCTGCTTCAGTGCAGTGCATCGGACATCACGCACCCGGATGACCACCCTCTTGATGAGGCCACCATCAGCGAGTTGATCGAGGGGCCCGCGGATGATACCGATGTCGAGAAGCGCCTGGTGCGCGCCGACGGCAGCTTGCTCTGGGTGCTTATCAGCGGTGCTGTGATCCGGGACTCCAGCGATACGCCACGCTTCTTCCTCTCGCAGATTCACGACATCACCGGCCGCCGCTGGACCGAGTTGCTCTGGCGCCGGACACTGGCCAACGCCCCGATCGGCATGGCTCTGATCGATCTGGACGGGCGTTGGACGGAAGTCAACGAGAGATTATGCGAGCTGGTCGGTTACAGCCGGGAAGCCATGCTGACGATGCGCTTCGCCGACCTGACCTACCCCGGCGACGACAAGCGCGAGGAAGCAGTGCTGGCCGACCTGCTGGCAGGCCGCGAGAATGCGACGAACCTGGAGATGCGCTACCGGCACAAGGACGGGCATCCGATTTGGATGCTGATCCGCATCAGTGTCCTGCCGGGGGCGAACGACCAGCCCATCGCCCTGATCAGTCAGTACGAGGCGATCGGCGACGAGCGGATGGGAAATGCTCACCTGGCGCACATGGCACTGCATGATCCGCTGACCGGCCTGGCCAATCGTGCTCTGCTTTTCGATCGGCTCAAGCAGGAACTCGCGGAAATCCCCGGCATGGGAGGGGTTCTGGCGGTGCTGCTGGCCGATATGGATGGACTGAAACGGGTCAACGACACCTACGGGCACAGTGTGGGCGATCAGTTCCTGACCATCGCAGCCGACGAGTTGCTGAACACGGTGCGCTCGGGCAGCACCGTGGCACGTCTCGGCGGGGACGAATTCGTCGTGCTCAGTCGGGTGGACGACCGGCAGGGAGCCGAAAGACTTCGCGACAGAGTGGTCGAGCACCTGCAGACCGAAATCATCGTCTCCGGTCACCACGTCAGCGTGCGTGCCAGTGTCGGGCTCGCCATGACCCAGAACCCGAACTCCTCGGCGGAGGCCTTGCTGCACAGCGCCGACCGGGACATGTACAAGCGCAAGCGAGGCATCCGGATCTGACCGGGGGCGGCTGAGCGCCGCACTGACACACGGCCGAGAGGTCCTGTGGGGCACTGGCGGCGAGAGGCCGGTTTCCGGCCTGTGCGTATGACGGTGGACCTCTACGGTAAGAGGGTGCGTATGTACGGAGGAAAGTGGTGCATGTGGACGGTAGGAGGGTCGATATGCAGGAAAAAACGGATGTCGTCGACGAAATCCCGATGCGCTGGCTCGAGCGGGGCGAAGGCACCCCGGTGGTGTTCGTCCACGGCATCCCCACCTCGGCGGAGCTGTGGCGCCATGTCCTGCCCCGGGTGAGAAATGGGCGTTGCCTCGCCTGGGAGATGCCCGGCTACGGTGCGAGTATCCCGGCGGGCAACGACCGCGACATTTCCGTTGCTCGCCAGGCCGACTACCTGAGCGCCTGGCTGGATCACCTCGACATCGAGCGCGCCGTGCTGGTGGGGCACGATCTCGGCGGGGGCGTGGTGCAGATTTTCGCGGCGCAGCACCCCGATCGGGCTGCAGGGATGGTGCTGACCAATGCCATCGGCTACGACTCCTGGCCGATTCCCAGTGTCCAGGCCATACAGCGAACCGCACCCGCGCTGCGCTGGTTCCCCGATGTGGTGATGTACCCGCAGTTCGTGGCGATGCTGCGGCGCGGCCATGACAACGCCCGAATCGCGGGGGAGTCGATCGGGCTGCACTGGCGCCACTATGCGACTCACGGTGCGGCGCGATCGATGGCCCGTCAGGCAAGCGCGCTGGCCGTGCAGGACACGCTTGCCGTGGTGGATCGATTGCCGCAGTTGGACCTGCCCAGCCGGGTGATCTGGGGTGCCTCCGATGTGTTCCAGAAGGTCGAGTACGGCGAGCGGTTCGCCCGTGACCTGGGCACCACCCTGCAGCGTATCGAGGGCGGGAGACACTTCACCCCCGAAGACCATCCCGAGCCCATCGCCACTGCGGTCGACGAACTCACCGGGTAGTCCGGACCGGAGGTACTGTTCGCCTCCTCGCCGAGTGGGCCGCCCGACCGGTCCGTATGCTCCCAGCGGTGGCAGCATGGCCGTGGCTCGTCATGTCGGGGTCGGCCCCTGGACCGGACCGCGCATCGCTGCGCGAGCCACTGCTGCGCGAGCCGTTCGAGATCGCTCATGTGGGAGGTGCGCCGTGACGGCGTTGACGAACTGGGCGGAGCAGTTGGAAGCGTGGGCGATTCCGCAGCGGGTGCTGGAGCAGGCCACGGACTCGCCGTGGGTGTTGCCGCGGCAGGTGTTCGCCCACCGCGCCGACCGGCGGATCGCCGAACCGGACGGCGCCTCGCATCGGGAGGCGGCCTCGGTGCTGGAGCGCCCGGGCACCGTGCTCGACATCGGTGCCGGAGCGGGTGCGTCGAGCCTGCCGCTGTCCGGTCGCTGCCCGGTCACCGAGGTCACGGCCGTCGAGGAGGACGCCCGGCTGCTGGAGGGGTTCCGTGAGCGAGCCGACCGGCTCGACCTGCCGGTGCGGACGGTGCGCGGGTGGTGGCCCGAGGTTGCCGAGGAGGTGGGGGCAGCGGATCTCGTGGTGGCCGGGAACGTGCTGTACAACATCGCGGACCTTGCGCCGTTCGTGTCCGCGCTGACCGACCACGCCCGTCGACGTGTCGTGACCGACATGACGAGTCACCACCCGCTGACCGCGCTCAACCCGTTGTGGCAACGATTCCACGGCATCACTCGTCCGTCCGGCCCCACCGCGCACGACTGCATCGCAGCTCTCACCGAAATGGGCATCCGCCCCGAGGTCACCCACTGGAGCCGTCCGGTCGAGGGCGACCATGCCACCTTTGCCGACCTCGTCGAGGTCACTCGTCGTCGGCTGTGCCTGCCCGCTTCGGCCACGGCCGAGCTGGAATCCGCCTTGCGGGAACTCGATGTCGATCCCGCTGCCCCACCCGATCTCGGCACCGCGGGGCGCGACATGGTGACGCTGAGCTGGCAGGGCACTGCGGATTCCCGGCACTGAGGTGGTCGGTCGGGCAAGTTTGCGCAGGTGGTTGCCGAACCGGATCGGCTGCACCTACCCGGCTCGGCCGAATCTACCCGGCCGACCGGCCGTCGACCCAGGTCTGAGGCACGATCACGTGCAGCGCGTTGCGTGCGACAGAAAGGTCCTGCGGGGTGTTGGCGACGAGTTCCCCGTCGATGTTGACCGGCAGCCTCGGTTCGGTTTCCACCTGAATCCGCCGGGTGCGGAAGAGACTCGCCTGATCGGTGTGCAACAGCGTGCCGTTGCGGAAGCCTCGCGCCACGGTGGCGAGTTCGCGGAGATTGCCGTGCCGGAGCACCGAGACGTCCAGGGTGCTGTCGTCGATGCCGGAGTCGTGCGCCGCGATCTGCCCGCCGCCGTAGTAGCGACCGTTGGCCACCGAGATCTGCAGCAGACTCCGGTATTCCTGTGGCGCGTGATCCCCATCGGGGAAGGTCAGACGTGCGGCGAAGGGCTTGTGATCGAACCAGGCCCTGGCGGTGGCCACCGGGTAGGCCAGGGAGCCGATGCGTTTTTTCAACGTGGGCGACATCGCCTTCGCCACGCTCGCGCCGAGCCCGATCGAGGCGCGGTTGGCGTAGTAGTTGTGCCCGGACAGGCCGAGGTCGATGTCGACGATCTTGCCGTGGGCGATGGTCCGGCAGGCTTGCTCCAGGTCGGTGGGCACGTGCAGGGTGCGCGCGAAGTCGTTGGCCGTGCCCAGCGGCAGCAGGCCCAACGGCACTTCCCGGTGGGCGAGCATGTCCACGACCGAACTGATGGTGCCGTCTCCGCCGCCGACGATGACGAGGTCGTTGCCCTCGTCCACGGCCGCACCGACCGTCTCCGGCAGGCGTGCCGGATCCTGCAGCGGATAGGCCGAGCCGATCGGCAGCCCGAGCCCGCGCAACATGTCCAGAGCCCGGGTGTAGGCCTTGCTGCCGGTGCGTGAGCGGGTGTTGATCACCAGGGCCGCCCGGGTGATGGGACCGTCGTCAGCGATCGGTGCCTCCTTCAACGGTGCGACACGGACACCGTCGAGTCTAGCCACGGTGCCGACCGTTCCCTTCAGCGTTTGCGTTTGTGCTGGGACTTGGCGCCTGGTCGACCGTTGCGTGCGACCCCGGCGAGCGGGTGTACGGAAGCACTCCGCGCGTGCTGCTGCATCGGTTCGGCGGCCAGTGCCCGCAGCTCGGTGAGTCCGAGGATAGCCGGGTGCCCGGAATCCACGGCAGCGGAGAGCATGCCGGCTGCATCGGTGGGCGTGGCCTCCGCAAGCAGCGTCTCCCGAAGGGAGTCGGGGCCCGCCACCTCGAGCGTGTGGGTCAATTGCTCCGTCAGGCCCAGTAGCTGTTCCCGCTCGGTCAGATCCTCCTGCTCGAGCTGCCCGTCCGTCATCAGGGCGGAGGTCGCCAGGGGGCCGATCGACTCGTCGGAGCGTAGCCGGTGCAGCAGCGCTGTACCGTCCGGTCGGGCATCGACCAGCACGTCGAGCATGGCCGCGGCCCGGCTCCGGAACGGGCAGTCGCGTACCGCATCGATCAGTTGCTCCGGCCCGGTGTCCCCGCGCAGTGACAGCCAGTGCTCGATCTCCTGCCTGCCGGTCTCCGGCCCGTACTGCTCGGCGACGGTGGCGAGCAACTGTGCGGGGGTGGCTCCGGCCAACTCGCCGACCCGGGGTGCGCAGCGTCCTTGGGCGAGCATCCACGTTCGGACCCGCTGGGCACCCAGCGGAGTGAGCCGGGCGAGGTCGATGGGACCGTTCTCGGGTGCCAGGGAGGTGCGCAGTCGCTCCCGCGCCTCCTCGGGAAAGGTCTCCGCATCGCCTGCCACGACGGCGACCTTCGCAGCGGCATTCTCGTCGAGATCGGTGAGAAACAACGGATCGGCGACCCCGGTGGTCAGTTCGACAGCTCCGATGTCGGCCAGCACCTGCAGGATTCGCCATACGTCCCGCTCGGTACTTTGGCGCAGGAACTCCTGTTCCGAATGCTCGACCTCGCTGTCTTCGAGAGCCTGCCGGAAACCGCTCCAGAGACTTTCGTGCAAGCGGATCACGGGCATGCGTTCGGGCATGCCATACAGCGTGCGCAGGAAATCCGGCACGATCTCACGGAAGAACGTGTGCAGTATGCTCTCGTGGCCGCGCCAGGGTGGCGGAAGGATCTCGTCGTGCAGATCGACGGCGACATCCACGGCCCTGTTCCACAACGCCAGGCCGTCCCGCAGGAGCGGTTCGGCTTTGGCGATGGGCACCAGTCGATTCTTGACCACGCGTACGAGCCGAGCCTTCTTCGCCCACGTGACGATCAGGTTCAGCCCGGTCAGCTCCGCGCTGCTCTTGGTGCGAAACGTCCTCCCGGCGATGACGGGATCGAGCACATCGCCGGTTTCCAGCTCCGTGACCAGTTCGCGCGCGTCGGCGAGCTTGAGCTGCCCGGTCCGGGTCAGCGAACGGCCGTCGCCGAGCCATTCGACCAGCGCGCGTAGCTGCCGTATGAGAACGGTGTTCTCCGCTGCATCGGCGAGTTCGCTCTCCGGTGGGAGAGTCACGGGCGGCGTCAGGGGTGCCCGCTCCCACGTCGCGTCGTCACCCTGGAGATGCCGGGTGACTACCTGGTCGAGGACGTCGCTGTCGTAGTCGACCGCGCCTTGCCGCGTGCCCTCGATGAACTCCTGCATCGCGGCATCGTCCTCGACGTCGACACCGGCGTCGATCGCCGTCATCATCCAGAACTTCGCGAGGCCGAAGTTCCGCTTGTCCGACATGGTCTGCCGGAACTCGGTGCCGATGGCGTCGATCGCCGCTTCGGTAGCGACCAGGAAGTCGCCGGTCGGATCGGCCAGTTCGGTGTGGTGCAGGTAACGAAGCAGTGTGCGCAGGGTTTCCGGCGCGTCGGCCACGTCCTCGGCCGTGGCGGTTACCTTTCTCGGCATCCAGGTCAGCAGGAACTCGCGGACGAGCTCGGCGGTCCAGAATCCGAGTCGGCCGTCGACGTGGTCGTGTCGGTAATCCAGCGCGGTGGCCAGGGAGAACGGGTCGGCGATCAGCTGCTGCTGCTCGGCCCACGCCTGGCAGCGACGAACCAGCAGCTCCTTGGCCGCCTCGAACTCATCGGTTTCGTGGGGTTCGAAATGGGTGCGCATGGGATTGGACCCCGATCCGGAAACGGTAGTGCCGAGGCTCAATCTAGTAGACGCATGGTCGACAGCCGATGTCTACCCGTACCGGGTCGTCCGACTACCCGGTGTCACCGAGACGTGGAGCTCTCGCGCGGATGGGCGAAGCGATCCTTCTGGGTGAGCATGGCGTGGTCGGCGACCTCGAGTGCGCGGGTCACGTCGTGCATGTCGGTCAACTCGGCCCACCCGATGCTGATCGACACCGGAGTGCCGGTGACCAGCGCCTCCCATTCCTCATCGGCAACCGCGGTGGCGAGTCGGCCGCCGACATCGTGCGCGGTGGCCAGATCGGTGTGCGGCAGCGCGATGATGAATTCGTCCCCGCCGTAGCGGGCCACGAAGTCTCCGCTGCGGACGGTCCGGGCGAGTACCGCCGCCGCGCGCTGCAGCACCAGGTCACCCCCCAGATGCCCGTGCACCGTGTTGACCGCCTTGAAATCGTCGAGATCGATGATGCCGACGGCGGTGCGGATGTTCCGCTCGGCGAAGTGGGCGACCCACCGGTCGAAGTGCCGCCGATTGGGCAGGCCCGTCAGGGGGTCGGTGAGTGCTTCCGAGGCATACTGCTCGACCGTACGGCGCAGGCTTTCGTGGTCCAGTTGCATCCGCGTGCCGTCGATCAGCCGCTCGCGGAGAAGATCGGTGGTCTCGGTCGCCGATCGCATCGCCTGCCGATCCGCCGCCAGGGCCGCGCGATGGTCACCCACTGCCGTCTGGGCCATCGCGCGCAGCCGGAAGATCTCCGCGGCGCCCAGTGTGTAGGGGTGGGGGTTGCGGTCGGCGAGTCGGCGCAGGGCTTCCCGGGGGCGCCCTTCGGCGATCGCGAGGCAGGCTCCACCGAGCATCCGCAGGTCGTCGATCTCCCAGCCTGCTATATCGGTGTCGAGGAGTTCCGGCAGCGGCGTGACGTCCTCGCCGAGTGCGGCCAGCCGGGCAGCCGCGTACCCGTAGTAGTACTGCTCGGCGCAGCGAAGTTCGGACGGGGTGGTACGCCGTGACCAGGTGTCCAGGACCTCTCGCAGCAGGCGAGTGCAGCCTTCGGTGTCCCCGCAGTGGTCCAGGGAGACCGCTCGGCGCACGGCGACCTCGGGGAGGGCATGGTCGCCGGTGGACAGGCCGAGGGTCTGCCCGATCAGGTAGCCGCGTTCGGCGACTTCCATCGCCTGCACGTGAAACCCGGCATAGGAGAACGACACCGCGAGGTTGTGCCAGGCTTCGACGGCTTCCACCCCCGGGTACCGGACCCGGTCGAGTTCGCGCCGCCCCTGTACCAGGTGCCGCACGCAGCGTTCTATGGAGCTCTGCGCGGCGACAAAGGCAGCCAGCGCCTGTACACCGCCGAGCAGGGCGTGCTCGTGCGTTCCGTCCAGAACTTCGAAGGCCTGGTCCAGCAGCGCGGGGCACTCGTCGAGTCGGCCGAGGTTGAGCGAGCCGCCGAGCCGGAGCATCAAGGCGATGCCCACGATCCGTGGCTCCTGTGCCCGGGCCGTTACGGCGGTGGCGAGATCGATGACTCCCTCGTCGTCGCCGTCACGGCTTCGTCGCCGGATCTCGTCAAAGGCGGCTTCGTAGCCGTCCGCCTGGGTCCCCGCGTCGTCCATCACTCCTCCGCGACGATCCGCTGCACTGGGCAACGATACTGTCACCATCCGAACGTGCACGTGCGAGCACGTACAGCATGAGCCGTCTTCCAGAGTCGCCGACACGGGAACGTGTGGCAAGAAGAAGTTTCACTTCCATGATGTCCGCCGGAAAGGACCAGGACAGTCGGCTGTGACGCCGACCGGTGACGCCGGAGCAGGGCACCCGGAATGGAAAACTCCCCGGGCACCGGAACCGGCCACACGGCCGGCTCCGGTGCCCGGGGAGTCGAGGACAGCCCGGTGGAGCCGGTTACGACTTCATCGGCGCGTCGGTGGGGGTCTTCTCGATGTAGGCGACCGCGCGCTGGGCGGGCAGTCGCACCGCCATCGCGTAGTAGTAGACCAGCACGCTCCAGATGGCGATGACGATGGCGCCGAGGCCGATGCCGATCGGACCGTCACCGCCATTGAGGACGAGTCCCGGATCGGCCGCGCTGCTCGGGTCCATCTCGCCGAGGTAGCTGATGATCAGCATGCCCGCGAGCCAGATCGGGAACCAGGAACCCGACTTGAAGTCGATCGGCGGCGTGCTGTGCTTGGTCGTCATGTGGTACACGACGTAGACGATGTAGCCGACCAGCAGCCCGATGAGCATCTTCTCGTTGATCGACCAGGTCGACCAGAACACCAGCAGGTTCGAGAAGAAGAACGCCAGGATCGGAATCGTGTCGCCGCCGGGCAGCTTGAACGGCCGCTCCTGGTCGGGAATCTGGCGGCGCAGCGCGCCGACGACCAGGGCGCCTGGTGCGAAGGACACGGCGAAGGCCGAGGTGATGAAGCCGATGAACTGTGCCCAGCCCGGGAAGGGCAGGAAGAAGAAGCAGCCCACGACGAACATCAGCAGGATGGAGATGTACGGAATACCGCGGTTGTTGAGCCTGGTCAGCGACTGCGGGGCATTGTCGTTGCGGGCGTTGGCATACGACAGCCGCGTGGTCACACCGGCGTAGATCAGGCCGGTGTCGGCGGGGGAGATGATCGCGTCGATCCGCAGCAGCCAGGCCATCCAGACCACACCGAGCGCCAGAGACAGACCAGCGAGCGGGCCCGCGGTCTCGGCGAACTCCAGGCTCGACCAGCCGTCGCCGAGCACCGTGGCAGGCAACCCGGTGATGAAGGCGATCTGCAGCAGGACGTAGATGACCGCCGTGAGCAGTACCGACCCGATCAGCGCGAATGGCACGTTGCGCTGCGGGTTGTCGGTCTCACCCGCGAACTCGACACCGTTGCGGAAGCCGAGGTAGGAGAAGGCGATGCCTGCGGCGGGAATGGCAGTGAAGATCGCGCCATAGCCGCCGGGGGCGAAGCCGCCGAAGTCGGTGATGTTGCCGGGATTGAACGACACGGCGAAGAACACGACGATCACCAGCGCGATGACCGCGAGCTTCCACCACACCAGCGCGTTGTTCAGCTTGGCGAACAGGTGCACGCCGAGCACGTTGATGGCGCTGTAGAGCGCCATCAGTCCGATGGCGGGTATCCAGCCGAAGCCGCTGACGACCCACTCACCTTCGACCTGCTCCATCAGCCACGGGATGTACGGGTCGGTGTACTGCAGCGTGGCCAGCACCTCGATCGGGGTGACGGCCGCGGCGGCCAGCCAGCTGATCCAGCCCGAGCTGAAGCTGGCGAAAGAGCCGAAGGAGTAGTGTGGGAAGCGGATGATGCCGCCGACCACAGGAAACATCACGGCGAGCTCGGCATAGACGAAGCCGATGACCATGATCATGACTGCGCCGACGATCCAGGAAAGGATCGCGGCGGGTCCGGCGATCTGCGAGGCGTAGAGAGCACCGAACAGCCAGCCGGAACCGATGATCGCTCCGACACCGGTAAACAGCAGACTGATCTTGTTGACGTCTCTGCGTACTCCCGTATCAAGCTGCACATGAGCTCGCGTCGGAGGCGCAGTTGGTGTCGCCATCTGTTCGCCCTTTCCTGTCCATTGTGATTCGTGTTACTGCGGTGTCAGGACTCTCGTCGATGCGGAGGGTGACGTCAACACGAATCGGCGAACTGCTCGAGTCTTTGCGATAACATTCGTGCACATGGGCACTCATGGTGACGAAACACGGACTCCGCGTGACTCGAGAGTCACGTTCGGGTCACGGTGACATGGCGGATGATCATTGCGGCAAGCGGGCTGACGTGCACCGAAGCCGCTCGCCGAAATCCCGACAAGGTCTCCGGTGAGCATTATCACCATTCCCGGGGTTCCCGTCCACTATTCGTCGTCGGTGCTTTTCGGGTTTTGCGGGAAAACCGGCATTCCCGTGTGTCACCGGGACATTCGATGCCGTGCACGGCGACGCGGAAGCTCCGTTATGCCGCAGGGTTACGTGGCAGGCCGTCGGAGACCGTCGAAGGCGATTTTGGTGACGGCGTCGGCGATCTCGTTCTTGCTCAGCCCGTGGCGCGGCCGATACCACTCGATCAGCGAGTTGACCATGCCGAACAGCAGCCTGCTGGTCAGTGCCGGGTCCACGTCCAAGCGCAGACTGCCCTCGCGCTCGGCCTCGGCGACGAGTTCGCCGACGTGATGGTCGAACTCGCGTCGTCGCGCCAGCGCCTGGCGCTCGACCTTGCTGTTGCCACGCACCCGCAGCAGCAGGGTGACGAACGGCAGCTCGTCGACGAGCACTTCCACACTCCGCCACACGACATGGTGCAACCGGTCGATGGCCGGACCCGTCACCGACTCCGGCTCGTCCATGACCGCGAACAAGGCGTCCAGGGCACGGTCGACGCTGAGCCGCAGCAGCTCCTGCTTGCTCGGCACGTGATAGTAGATCGCCGACTTGGTGATGCCGAGCCGCTTGGCCAGGTCCTCCATGCTCGTGCCGTCATAGCCACGCTCGTGGAAGACCTTGACCGCGGTGTGCAGCAGCGAGTCGAGGTCGTATCCCGGCCTGCCCCGCTGGGTGTTCCCGCGCTGAGAATTTCCGCGCTGAGAATTTCCCCGCTGGGCGCTCTTGGCCGCGCTGTCCGTCATGGTTTCCAGTTTCGCAGTGCCAGGCGAGGAGATTCCCGCAGGTCAGCCGTCGCGGTTGTCGATGACCCGCTGTAGCTTGCCGACCGAGCGTTCCAGCGTGCCGGGGTCGACGATGGTGACCTCCGCCGTGACACCGACCGCTTCCTTGATCGCCCTGACCAGCATGTGAGGTGCCGACTCCCGTTGCTCGGGGGTGGTGACTTCGTCCGCCTCGATCCGCACGGTCAGATGGTCCATCCGATCGTGGCGTGAGACCACGAGCTGGAAGTGCGGCGAGAGCCCCTCGGCACGCAACACCAGCTCCTCGATCTGGGTGGGAAAGACGTTGACGCCCCGCAGGATGAGCATGTCGTCGCTGCGACCGGTCACCTTCTGCATCCGACGCATCCCCGGGCGGGCCGTGCCGGGGAGGAGTTGTGTCAGGTCGCGGGTGCGGTACCGGATGATCGGCAGTGCTTCCTTGGTCAGCGAGGTGAACACCAACTCGCCCGATTCGCCGTCCGGCAGGGCCTCGCCGGTGACAGGGTCGATGACCTCCGGGTAGAAGTGATCCTCCCAGATGTGCGGGCCGTCCTTGGTCTCGACGCACTCGCTGGCGATACCGGGTCCCATCACCTCGGACAGGCCGTAGATGTCCACCGCATCGATGCCGACGGCCTGCTCGATCTCGGTGCGCATTTCGGCGGTCCACGGTTCGGCGCCGAAGATCCCGATGCGCAGTGAGGTCGAACGAGGGTCGATGCCCTGCCTGTGGAACTCGTCGATCAGCGTGAGCATGTAGGACGGGGTGATCATGATGATCTCGGGCTCGAAGTCCCGGATGATCTGCACTTGGCGTGCGGTCATGCCGCCCGATGCGGGGATGACGGTGCAGCCCAGCCGTTCGGCACCGTAGTGCGCGCCCAGCCCACCGGTGAACAAGCCGTAGCCATAGGACACGTGGACCTTGTGGCCGGGACGGCCACCGGCGGCACGGATGGAGCGGGCCACCACATCGGCCCACACGTCGAGGTCGCCCTCGGTGTAGCCCACGACGGTGGGCAGGCCGGTCGTACCGCTGGAGGCGTGGATGCGCCGAACTTGTTCCTGCGGGACGGCGAACATGCCGAACGGGTAGTTATCCCGCAGGTCGTGCTTGGTGGTCAACGGGAACTTCCGCAGGTCCGACAGGCTGTGGCAGTCCCCGGGGTGCACCCCCGCCGCGTCGAACTTCTCCCGATAGAACGGGACGTTGTCATAGGCGTGCCGGAGTGTCCCCTGCAGACGCTCCAGTTGCAGGTCGGCGAGCGCGTCCTTGCCGAGCCGTTCCGTGCTGTCCCACTCGGTGGTTTCCGGCACGCCCGGGTGTGTGGGTGAACTGTGCGGCGCCGTCGTTGTCTCAGCCATGGCTCGCTTTCCCTCCACTGTTGATGCTGCGGCTGTGTCCGCGGAACTCGGCGAGGACGGGACCCTGCGGGTCGTCGCGGTGAACGGTGATGTCGTAGATGCCGCTGCGTCCGAAGCGGGTCCGTTCCCGGGCGCGGGCATACAGGAGGTCGCCCTCGTAGCCCGGCGCGACGAACGTGATCTCGGCGCCGGAGGCGACCGTGACGGGACCGTGGCTGTTGCACGCGCAGGCGAAGGTGGTGTCGGCCAGCAGGAACACGTAGCCCCCGTGGGCGATGGAGTGGCCGTTGACCATCTGCTCGGTGATGCGCATGCAGGCGAGTGCATTGCCGTCGGAGGCTTCGAGTAGTTCGATACCCAGGGCCTTCGAGGCATGATCGTCATCGAGCATCGCCGAGGTCGAACTCGCGATGGTCGAGGAACCGGAGTTCACGGGCGTTGTCACCTCCTGGATTCGACGGTGGAACCCGGCCGGTGGAACCCGGTGGCTCCTCCCGACCGCATCTCGATCGGTCCACCACCGACCGGAACAGGTCGAGCTGACGGAGGTCGAGCCGATGAAAGTCGAGCTGTTACTGACCGACCAGTCGGTGATTGAGGAAGTGTCGAACGCCACAGAGGCGATGTCAACCCGTCATTCGCGTGCGCACTTCCGTAGTGGTGACGGTGCGATTCGGTGATTGTGCCCGAGTCCTTCTTGCGGCACAATCGAACACCAACCGATCGGTCAGTAATTCATGCGGATGGCGGTCCGGCCGCTGCCGAGGAGGGAAGAGTCGATGAGCGTGCTGCGCAATTACGTCAGCGGGCAGTGGCAGGAGCCCACCGAGGACGGCACACCCCTGCACGATGCGGTGACCGCCGAGGAGATCACCCGGGTCTCCTCGGCCGGTGTGGACTGGGCCGCCGTACTGGACCACGGGCGGCGCGTGGGTGGTCCGGCGCTGCGGGAGCTGACCTTTCACCAGCGCGCGGCGCTGCTGAAATCGCTGGCCTCGTATCTGCGTGAGCATCGCGGTGAGCTCTACGAACTCTCGGCTCGGACGGGAGCGACGAAGGGCGACGCGAAGTTCGACGTCGATGGCGGTATCGGAGTGCTGTTCACCTACTCCAGCAAGGGACGCCGGGAGTTGCCGAACGACACCGTCCACGTCGATGGCGGCCCGGAGCCCCTCGGTAAGGGCGGCACGTTCCTCGGGCAACATATCGCCACTCCGCTGCGGGGGGTGGCGGTGCAGATCAATGCGTTCAACTTCCCCGTCTGGGGGCCGCTGGAAAAGCTCGCGCCTGCCTTTCTGGCCGGAGTGCCGAGCCTGATCAAATCGGCCAGCCAGACCGCCTACCTGACCCATCGGCTCGTCGAGCTCATCGTCGAGTCCGGAATCCTGCCCGAGGGCTCGGTGCAGCTCGTGTGCGGCAGCGCGGGTGATCTGCTGGACCACCTCACCGAGCAGGACCAGTTGTCGTTCACCGGTTCGGCCTCCACCGCGCAGCGCCTGCGGACGCATCCGAACGTGGTGGCCCGGTCGGTGCGGTTCAACGCCGAGGCCGACTCGCTGAACTGCTCGATTCTGGGGCCGGACGCCACGCCGGGCACCGCGGAGTTCGACCTGTTCGTGGGGCAACTGGTCACCGAGATGACCGTCAAGGCCGGGCAGAAGTGCACCGCGATCCGGCGGGCGTTCGTGCCTGCCCCTCTCATGGACGACGTGATCGATGCGGCCACCGAGCGACTGTCGAAGATCAAGGTCGGCAACCCCTCGAACCCGAACGTCGGGATGGGGGCGCTGGCCAGCCTCGAACAACGGGAAGAGGTGCGCCGCTGTCTGAAGGCGTTGCTGGAGGCGGGGCGGCTCGTACACGGAGACACCCGCGAACGGTTGTCGGTGGTCGATGCCGATGCGGTCAACGGTGCCTTCGTGCCGCCGTTCCTGCTGCGTTGTGATGACCCGGAGCAGCCGCAGCCGCACGAGGTGGAGGCGTTCGGCCCGGTGAGCACGATCATGCCCTACGGGGACGGCCGTTCCGCGCAGGCGCAGCACGCCGCCGAGCTGGCCCAGCGTGGGCAGGGCAGCCTCGTCGGCTCGGTGGTCACCGCCGATGCCGACTTCGCCCGTGAAGTCGTCCTCGGCAGTGCTTCGCGGCACGGCCGGATGCTCGTGCTCAACCGGCACAACGCAGGCGAATCCACCGGTCACGGTTCACCACTGCCGCAGCTCGTACACGGTGGTCCGGGACGTGCCGGCGGTGGTGAGGAGCTGGGCGGCGTGCGCGGCATGCTGCAGCACATGCAGCGCACCGCCGTGCAGGGTGATCCGCAGACGCTGACGGCCATCACGGGCGAGTGGATGCCGGGCAGCAGCCGCACCATCACCGACGTGCACCCGTTCCGCAAGCACCTGGAGGATCTGCGCCTCGGTGACACCGTGGTGGCCGGCCCGCGCACGGTGACCCTCGACGACGTCGAGCACTTCGCGGAGTTCACCGGCGACACCTTCTACGCCCACACCGACGAGCAAGCGGCGGCGGCCAATCCCTTTTTCGAGGGGCGGGTGGCGCACGGTTACCTGGTGGTCTCGCTGGCGGCGGGCCTGTTCGTCTCGCCCGAGCCCGGACCGGTGCTGGCCAACTACGGGCTGGAGAACCTGCGGTTCGTCACGCCCACCTACCCGGGAGACGAGATCACGGTGACGCTGACCGCCAAGCGGATCACCCCGCGCCAGGACGCTGACCACGGCGAGGTCCGCTGGGACGCCGACGTCACCAACCAGGACGGTGACTCCGTCGCCAAGTACGACGTGCTGACTCTCGTCGCCAAGAAGGCGACCTCCGATGCGTGAACCGGTGAACGCGTCGTTCCGGCGGTCGGAGTGCCAAAGCGACGCGTTCACCAAGGGGTTGCGCGGGCGGGCAGGACGAACGACAATGAATACTGACCGAATGGTCGGTATTCGTAAAACGACCATGAGGAGAGGTGACCGGCGTGACTACCAGTGAAGCGACGGCATCCGAAGCAACGGCCCCCGATGCGGGCACGCCCGACGTGGAGCAGTTGCAGCGGCACTTCGATGCCACGATCGAGCGGGACCAGCGCATCGAGCCGCGGGACTGGATGCCCGAGGGCTACCGCAAGACCCTGGTGCGCCAGATCGCCCAGCACGCGCATTCGGAGATCATCGGGATGCAGCCCGAGGGCAACTGGCTCACGCGGGCACCGAGCCTGCGCCGCAAGGCGATCCTGCTGGCCAAGGTGCAGGACGAAGCCGGGCACGGCCTGTACCTGTACTCGGCGACCGAGACCCTCGGTGCCGATCGGGCGGATCTGACCGGCAAGCTCATCAGCAGTCGCCAGAAGTACTCGTCGATTTTCAACTACCCGACATTGAACTTCGCCGACATCGGAGTGATCGGCTGGTTGGTCGACGGGGCGGCGATCGTCAATCAGGTGCCGCTGTGCCGGAGCTCCTACGGCCCGTATGCGCGGGCGATGATCCGCATCTGCAAGGAGGAGTCGTTCCACCAGCGGCAGGGTTACGAGCTGCTGATGACGATGATGCGCGGCACCGATGAGCAGCAGCGGATGGTGCAGGACGCCACCGATCGGTGGTGGTGGCCCTCGCTGATGATGTTCGGTCCGCCCGACGGCGACTCGCCGAACACCCAGCAGTCGATGGCGTGGGGGATCAAGCGCCACACCAACGACGAACTGCGGCAGAAATTCATCGACATGACCGTGCCACAGGCCGACGCACTCGGCGTGAGCCTGCCGGATGCCGGCCTGGCCTGGAACGACGAGCGTGGGCACTACGACTTCTCCGAGCCGGACTGGACGGAGTTCAAGCGGGTTCTGGCCGGAAGTGGCCCCTGCAACGCCCAACGCCTCGAACGGCGCAGGGCCGCACACGAGGACGGGCAGTGGGTGCGCGACGCCGCGGCGGCCCACGCGGCCAAGCAGGCCGAACGGCAGACGGGAGCAGCGGCATGAACGAGCCCATGAACAAGCCTCGGCCCACCGAGGCCACCGGCGGCGAGCAGTCGCCCGGTTCGGAGACCCCGCGCTCGTCGTGGCCGCTGTTCGAGGTGTTCGTGCGCGGCAAGCGCGGCCTCAATCACGTGCACGTCGGTTCACTGCACGCGGCCGACGAGGAGATGGCCCTGCACAACGCGCGCAATCTCTACACCCGTCGTAACGAAGGCGTGAGCATCTGGGTGGTGCGTGCCGAGGACATCACCGCCTCCAGCCCGGATGAGAAGGACCCGTTCTTCGAACCGAGCGCGGACAAGGTGTACCGCCATCCGACCTTTTACGCCATCCCCGACAACGTTCCACACATGTGAGGTGGCCATGTCGTTCGACAATGCTTATGAGGCACTGGTCGCCGAGGACGTCGATGCGGACACCCGCTGGGCGTTCGGTACCGGATTCGACGATCCGCTGGCCGGGGTGGACACGACGGTGCCCGGTGGTGTGAACGGGGACGACCTCGCCGCCTACTGCCTGATGCTCGGCGACGACGCGCTGATCGCCTCGCACCGGCTGACCGAGTGGTGCACCCGCGCGCACGAACTCGAAGACGAGGTCGCCCTGGCCAACATCGCCCTGGACCTGCTCGGGCAGGCACGGTTGCTGCTGGCGCGTGCGGGGCAAGCCGACGGTACCGACCGCGGTGAGGACGCCCTGGCTTACTTCCGGGACGAGAACGAGTTCCACAACGTGCGGCTGGTCGAGCTGCCCGGCGGGGATTTCGGGCAGACCATCGCCGGGCTGCTCGTGTTCTCCGTATGGCGGTTGGCCGAGTTCACCCGCCTGACCCGCTCGCGGGACCCGGTGCTGGCGGCGATCGCGGGCAAGGGCGTCAAGGAACTGACCTACCACCGCGACTACGCCGCGCGGTGGGCCGTGCGGCTCGGCGACGGCACCGAGTACTCGGCCGAACGTATGCGGCAGGGACTCGACGCCGTGTGGCCCTTGGTCGCCGAGCTGTTCACCGGCCACGACGTGCAGCACCGCATGGCGCACGCGGGCGTCGGTGTCGACCCGGCCGAGTTGCGCGACGAGTTCGACGGTGTTCTCGACCAGGTCCTCGAAGCCGCCGAACTGCGGCGTCCGGAAGTCGCGGCGATGGGCAGCGTCGCCGGACGCGCCGGTCGCGATGGGGTGCACACCGAGCACCTCGGATACCTGCTGGCCGAGATGCAGAGCCTGGCCCGTGCGCACCCGGAGGCAACATGGTGACCGCCGTGCATACCGAACCGAGCCATGCCGACCCGGCAGCCGGTGCCAGAGCCGTCGCCGAGACGGTGACCGATCCGGAACTGCCGATGCTCACCCTGGCCGATCTCGGCGTCCTGCGTGCGGTCGAGGCGAGCGGATCGGGTGGGGTGATCGTGACCATCACGCCCACCTACTCGGGCTGTCCCGCACTGGCCGAGATGCGCTCCGACCTGCATCGCCGTCTCGTCGGCGCCGGATACACCGAGGTCGAGGTGCGCATCGTGCTGGATCCGCCGTGGACCACCGACTGGATCAGCGAAGCCGGTCGGCGCAAACTCGCCGAGCACGGCATCGCACCACCCGGCACGGCACCGGTTTCCGGCCGCGGACCGGTTCCGCTGACGTTGGGGCCGCCGCGCAGGCACGCGCGTTGCCCGCGTTGTGACTCGTCCGACACCGAGGAGCTCTCCGAGTTCAGCGCGACCGCGTGCAAGGCGCTGCGCCGTTGTCGCACGTGCTTCGAGCCCTTCGAGCACATGAAGGAGATCTGACGTGACTACGTCTACAGTGGACACGCCTGTGAAGTCGGCCGGACGAGCGGGTTTCCATACACTGCGTGTCGCCGACGTTCAGCGGCTGTGCGACGACGCCGTTGCCGTCACACTCGACGTGCCCGAGGCTCTGGCAGGCGAGTTCGACTTCCGGCCCGGGCAGTCGCTGACGCTGCGCCGCACCGAGGCCCATGGGGAGGAACGGCGTTCCTACTCGATCTGTGCGACACGCGGGGACAAACCGCGCATCGGTGTGCGGTTGGTACCGCAGGGGCTCTTCTCCACATGGTTGACCGAGGGTGTCCGGCCCGGCGACGAGTTGGAAGCCATGCCTCCGGCGGGGCGCTTCACCCCCGACCTCACGCGCTCCGACCGGCACGTGCTGATCGCAGCGGGCTCCGGCATCACTCCCGTGCTGTCCATCGCGGCGTCCCTGTTGCAGGACACCGAGTCGCAGGTCACGGTGATCTACGGCAACCGGCGCAGCGACACCGTGATGTTCGCCGACGAGCTGGCCGACCTGAAGGACCGCTACCCGCAGCGGCTGGAGCTGGTGCACGTGCTCTCCCGCGAGCCCCGCGAGTCCGAGCTGGTATCGGGACGCCTCGACGCCGACAAGCTCCGTGATCTGCTGGGCACGCTCGTCCCGTTCGACGGCGACGAACAGTGGTGGCTGTGCGGGCCGTACGGGATGGTCACCGGCGCGCAGGAGGTCCTCGACGAGCTCGGGGCCGCCGAGACGAACGTCCACCGTGAACTGTTCTACGTGGATGACTTGCCGCCCGATCCGGTGCGGCACGAGGAGCCCGGCTTCGACGGTCCCGCCAGCCAGGTCACCGTGACCCTCGACGGCCGCTCGACGCCGCTGTCGCTACCGCGCGACACTCCGGTCCTCGATGCCGCGCAGAAGACTCGTTCGGATCTGCCGTTTGCCTGCAAGGGCGGGGTGTGCGGCACCTGCCGTGCCAGGGTGACCGAGGGCGAGGTGCGTATGCGGCGCAACTTCGCGCTGGAGCAGTCCGAGCTCGACGACGGATTCGTACTCACCTGTCAGTCGTTGCCGGTTTCCGATCACGTCACCGTCGACTACGACGCCTGAGGACAGGCGAACCCGAATCCCCACGGGGTTATGTGCAGTTTCGCGCGAAATCACGAAAATGTGGTTTCGCGCGAAACTGCATCACAAACACGCGCAGTCATCCACAGGGGAGCAGAGTGCTCCACAAGGTCGTGGCTGTGGGATTTTCCTCGTCAGCACCGGCTCATGGTTACTCTTCTTCCATCTCCGCGGCGAGCTCTTCCTCGTCCGCCTCGCCCTCTTCGCCTTCGAGCATCTCGCCGAGGACCATGCCGCCCACGGCTCCTGCGGCCAGTCCACCGGCACCGGCGGCGAGCATGCCGCCCATACCGGGACCGGAATGTTCCTCATGCCCGTGCATCCCGTGGTGTCCGTGGACCGTGCGGCCTCCGCCGTGTTCGACCACGGCCTCCAGCCACCGGGTGATCTCGGCGCCCCAGTCGGTGGTCAACGCCTCCTCGTGACTGCGGTGGATCCGGCCGATCGCGTCACCACCCGGGGTGAACAGGCCACCGCGCTTGTCGGCCTCCAGCACCACGTCGAGCCCCTCCGGCCACGCCACGAAGGTCAGCTCGATCTCGCCGACCCGATCCGCGAACTGCGGCGGCGGAGAGAACGCGATCTCCTGGTAGAACGGAAACTCCTGGTGCACACCGCGGATGTGACCGTGCTCGATGTCGGCGTTTTTGATGTGGGATCCCATGGCCAGCAGCGCATCGATCACCGGCTGCTGCGAGGCCAGCGGCTCGATTCGGATCGGATCCATGTCACTGGTGTCCACGGCCTTGGCCACCGCGACCTGCGTGCTCACCCCGAGCCGCATTCCCCGCAGCGGCTGGCCGTGCACTGTCGTGATCGGTGTCTCCCACGGCAGTGGGATGGTGAACGGAATGGTCCGGTGCTCCTCGGCCTCCAGCCGGAAGTCCTCGGCCACCACGAGCTGCTGGAACTCCATCCCCCGCTTCTCCTCGTCACCGGTCTCGACCTCCGCGGCCAGACTCAGCACGATCTTCTGGATGTCCGCCGCACCGCTCGCGCCGCCCACGCGCACCTCGCCCGTGAGATGCCCGCCCGGACCGGACGCTTCATCGCTGACGATCGTGTCCACGGAGGGGCCACCGATCCCCACGGCCTGCAACATTCTCTTGAACACCAGGAGTTCCTCCCTACGGCAAGCGCTGGCACCGCGGGTTTTCGGATACGAAGCCCGCGCCGCGTCAACGGACACCGCAAGCACGTCGGTTCCTCGGTGAGACCCGCCGCCGGTGATCGTTATCTCTTCGCAAGGCGGGCTTACGCAGCCGCACGGGCCACACCTCGAATGTGACAATCAGCCCTGTGGACAGCGTCGCGTGGAACCTTGCCCTGGTACTGCTTTTCGTGCTGATCGGTGGTTACTTCGCTTCCTCGGAGATCGCGCTGGTCTCGCTGCGCGAGGGGCAGGTGCGCAAGCTCGCCGAGCGGGGCCGCCGAGGCGCCCGGGTGGCCCACCTGCGCGAGGACTCCAACCGGTTCCTGTCCGCCGTGCAGATCGGTGTCACTTTCGCCGGTTTCTTCGCCTCCAGCTACGGCGGTGCCACTCTGGCCGTGCGCCTCGAACCGTTGCTGGCGGGCTGGGGGGTTCCTGCCGGAGTGGCCGCCACGCTGGCCCTGGTGCTGGTCACACTGTTCGTCTCGTACCTGTCACTGGTGCTGGGTGAACTGGCGCCGAAACGGTTGGCACTGCAGAAGCCGGAGAGCGTGGCGCTGTTCGCCGCCGGAGTGCTCGACAGGATCGCCATCGTGTTCCGACCGCTCATCTGGCTGCTGTCGAAGTCCACGAACGCGGTGGTCCGCCTGCTGGGCCTCAGCCCGACAACCGGTCAGGGCTCGGTCAGCGAGGAGGAGCTCCGCGATCTCGTCCGCACGAACGAGCAGCTCACCGTCGAGGAACGCCAGTTGGTCACCGATGCTTTCGAGGCAGGCGATCGGGTACTCAGCGAGGTCATGATTCCCCGCACCGAGGTGCACTTCCTGAACTCCACGATGTCCTTGTCCGATGCGGCCACCGAGGTCGCGGACAAACCGCACTCGCGATACCCTGTGGCCCGGGATTCCGCCGATGACGTGGTCGGCTTCGTGCACGTGCGGGACCTGTTCGCCGCCACCCACGGCGACCGTGGGGACTCGCGCGCGGTCGGCGACCTCGCCCGGCCCGTCACCGCGCTGCCGGGCAGCAAGCCCATGCTCGCCGCGCTGGGCCGGATGCGCCGAGGCGGAGGCCACTTGGCCCTGGTCATCGACGAATACGGCGGTACCGACGGCATCGTCACCGTCGAGGATCTCGTGGAGGAAGTCGTCGGGGAGATCCGTGACGAGTACGATCCCAGCGCCACACCCCCGAAAACCTTCGGTGACGGTGTCGTCGAAGCCGACGGGCTCCTGCACCTCAGCGACGTCGAGGAGCAGACCGGTATCACGTTGCCCGAAGGTCCCTACGACACTCTCGCGGGCTTCGTGCTCAGCCGGTTCGGACGCACCCCCGCTGAAAGGGACTCGGTCGAAGCTCTCGGGCATCGCTTCACGGTGCTGGAGATGGACGGGCGCCGTATCGCCCGGCTGCGCATCGAACGACTCGACAACACAGCGGAAAATCGGGAGGAGTAGTGCTGCAGTTTCAGGGAAACTGCAGCACACGTGTCAGGCGGCGAGGTTGGCCACCGACTGCGCCCACAGGAAGTACTTGTTCGTACCGAGGTCCCGGATGGTGCGAACGCCGAACGCCTCCTCGAGGTGCTTGGCATCGCTTTCGCTGACACCCTGCAGCGCCTCGACCGGGGCATCGGCGAGTTCGGTCAGGCTCTTGCCTTCATAGGACTTGTCGACCTTGTCCGCGATGTCGCTCATGGGTCTCCTCTCGGTGAAGTGGGCCGAGTTCTTCGGCCGGACAATACGTAACACTGTCCGGATTCGACCGACTACGCCAATGTTGATCTTGTCACGGTTGCGGTCGCGTGCGACCAGACGCAAGCACGCTTCTCGTGCCGCCAGGGCCTGTTTCGTGTCATGCCCGATCGGCGGGCACTTCGGTGTAGACGGACTCGCCGAGACTGATCGTGGCGACGCCGCCGGTGGCTTCGGCCAGCCATGTCGCGAACTCGGCCACGTCCGAGTCGGGAATGTGCAGATCGAAACGGACCTGTTCGGCATACTGCACGTCGGTGAGCGCATAGCCCGAGGACCGGAGGTCGTTTTCCAGCTTGCCCGCGAGCGCGTGGTTCACCGTGGTCGAAACAAGGCGTACCGACAGCCGCTCGGCGAGCCCGACCCGATCGAGCGTCTCGGACACCGCGCCACCGTAGGCTCGGATCAGTCCGCCCGCACCGAGCAGTACCCCACCGAAGTAGCGCGAGACCACCGCCACGGTGTTCGTGATGTTGTTGCGCCGCAGCACTTCCAGCATCGGAATCCCGGCCGTGCCCGCGGGCTCGCCGTCGTCGCTGGACTTCTGGGTCTGTCCGTCGTCGCCGAGAACATAGGCCGAACAGTGATGCCGCGCTTCGTGATGCAGCCTGCGCTGCTGTCGCACGAACTCCTTGGCTTCTTCCTCGGTCGTGGCGTGAGTCAGGGCGCACAGGAACCGGGACTTCTTCACGTCGAGCTCGTGGGAGCCGGAGCGGCTGATCGTACGCATGCGCGTTCCTTCCGTCGCCGAGCCGCCACCGACTCTACGACCACAGTGTGTAATAGCCGGGAGTGCGGTGACTCCGGTCACTCGTGCTTGCGTGGGGCCGCTCGCCTGTACCGACCTGGAAGGGATCTTATTATTGCTGGTCACAGGGTCGATGCGAACTTCACTCGGACGCGGTTTTCCGTCGCGTGGAGGCGACACGTACCGTCCACCCTTATGGAGCAGTCATCGAGTCCGTTGGAACCCGGCACGCGCGTGCGCGCATCGTTCGGTCGGTTTCGCGATCAGACCGGCACGGTGGTCGAAACCGCCAATGGTCTACCGGACGTGTTCGACGGCCCCGTACTGTGGGTCCGCTTCGACGGTGACGAGGAGCCCGGCCTGGTGGCAGGCCGGTTCCTCGAACTCGCCGCTTAGAGAACCTGTTCGATCTTGTGTAGGTGGTCACCGAACCGCCGTCCGGAAGTGATCATTCCCAGACTTCCCGAGCGGTTTCGGTGACCAGACGCAGCTTGGCGACCTGTTGTTCCACGGTGAGCGCGTTGCCCTCCTGAGTGGAGGCGAAGCCGCACTGTGGCGACAGGCAGAGCTGGTCGATATCGATGTAGCGCGTGGCTTCCTCGATCCGGCGCTTGAGGTCGTCCTTGGCTTCCAGCTCGCCGCTCTTGGTGGTGACCAGCCCCAGAACCACGACCTTGTCCTTGGGGACGAAGCGCAGCGGCTCGAATCCGCCCGATCGTTCGTCGTCGAACTCCAGGAAGAACCCCTGCACGTCGAGCTCGCCGAACAGCGCCTCGGCCACGAAGTCGTAACTGCCTTCGGCGGCCCACGAGGATCGGTAGTTGCCCCGGCACATGTGGGTGGTCACCGACATACCTTCCGGGCGCCCAGCGAGCGCGGCGTTCATGAGTTCGATCGTGCGCAGATGCTGTGTCCGCGGTTCGCCGCCTCGCGCGGCGAACCGCGCCCGCTGCTCGGGATCGTTGAGGTAGGCGAGGCTGGTGTCGTCGAGCTGCAGGTAGCGGCAGCCCAGCTCGCCCAGTGCGCGGATCTCTGCTGCGTAGGCCGCGCCCAGGTCGGCGCGGAAGGTGTCGAGATCCGGGTAGACGTTCTCGTCGATGGCGGCCCGGCCGCTGCGGTACTCCACCATGCCGGGTGAGGGCAGCGTGATCTTCGGAGTGGCGGTGGTGGTTCGTTCGGCCAAGGCGGTGAAATCGTCACCGAAGATGGTCCGCCCCAGCCGGATCGGTCCGGAGACCCGCATCTCGGGCGTCGTGAATTCGAGATCACCCTCGGTGTTGTGGAACCGCACGGTCAGTTCGGACTCGTCATTTCTGGTGATCCCGCCGAGCTGGTAGAGGAAGTCCATATGCCAGGATCCCCGGCGGAACTCGCCGTCGGTGGCACTGGACAGGCCGATCTCCTCCTGCATGGCCACAACATCGGTGATGGCCTGATCCTCGGTCGTCCGCAGTTCCTGTGCCGTGATCTCGCCGGTGGCGAACCGCTTGCGTGCATCGAGGAGTGCGGGTGGACGCAGCAGGCTGCCGACGTGATCGCCACGGAACGGGGGCGTGGTGCGCGGACTCATGCCGCCCGAACATACGAGCTCTGGCCCTGTCTGGCCAGACATCGCCGCGAAGCGGTAGCCGCAGTAACCCGAACGGCCCCGTGGAACTTCCTCGAACTGTGGACGCCGACACCGGGCACTCGTGGAAAACGCACAGGAGCGCAGCCCTTTGCCCGGCGGATGTGAGCAAGGACAATACGGACCGCCCGGCTTGGGCGGATAAAATCGCCGGGTGCGAGAGCGACTCGACAACGCGGGTTGCGGTAAGGCTGCCTCTGAGCTACGGGTACTGAACGGATGAAGACGATGCGGGTTCTGGTCATCGGGGGTGGCATAGGAGGACTCGCCGTTGCCAAGGGGCTGCTCGACCGGGGACACCACGTCCGCGTCTACGAGCACGCCGAAACTCTGCGCGATGGTGGTGCGGGAGTCACGATTTGGAGTAATGGCACCGCCGCGCTGCGCGACCTGGGAGTTTCGCTGGACGGTGTCGGCCGTCAGCTGCACAGTCTGCGCTCGCTGACCGGGAACGGCCGCCTGCTGTGGGAGGCCGATCTCGACGAGGTCACCGAACGTCTCGGTTCGCCGACCGTGGAAATTCCGCGTCGCACTCTGCTCGCTCGGTTGGCCGACACGCTCCCGCCGGAAACGATGCGCTTCGGGCAGCGTTGCAGCGGTGTGCGCGAATACCCGGATCGAGTCGTCGCGGACTTCGCCGACGGCTCCTCGGCCGACGGCGACATCCTCATCGGCGCCGACGGGCAGCGTTCGGTGGTCCGGCGCCAGGTACTCGGCGGAGAACCCGCGAGGCTGACCGGGTGGGCGAGCTGGCAGGGTCTCACCCACAGTGATCTTCCCCTCGCGCACGGATACCGAACGCTCAACATCGCGGGGCGCGACGGCCACTGCGGCCTCATCCCGGCCGGGAACGGGCTCCTGCACTGGTGGTTCGACACACCCTGGCGCCAGGGCCATCCGGACCTTTCCGTGGCCGATCTGCGTCGTGCGTTCGACGGGTGGCCGGAACCCGTGGGCGAGCTGCTGTCCGCGGTCACCGATGACGACCTCGGGTTCTTCCCGCATATCCGCCATCAGGTGCCGAAAGTGTGGGGAGGCCCGCGAACGACGTTGCTCGGGGATGCCGTGCACGCGATGCCGCCCGCTGTGGCGCAGGCCGCGAACCAGACACTGGAGGATGCCTGGCTGCTGTCGTGCCTGCTCACCGACGTTCAGGGGGCTCCGGCGCAGCGGTTGCGGCACTATGAGAAGGAGCGGCGTCCTCGGGTCGCGAAGGTGTCGCGGCAGGCGGCCCTGACCTCCGCGCAGCGCCGCACACCATTGCAACGACTCGGACGGTTCCCGAAGTGGGTGGCCACCCGCAGCCAGGTGGTCTCCCTGCGGTCGGGCAGCAACGTTCTACGAGGGCTGACCCCGGCTCCGGCGCAGGTCGGCATCGCATAGCCGGGTGGACTGCTCGCAGTCCACCCGGCTATGGCGAGACTCACGCTCCGAAGACGTCCGGGTCGGGACCGACCCTGGTTCCGGTGTGCAGGTCCTCGAGCACGGCCATGTCGTCCTGGGCGAGCTCGAAGTCGAAGACATCGAGGTTCTCGCGCACCCGTGACGGCGTCACCGACTTCGGAATCGCCACATTGCCCAACTGCACGTGCCAGCGCAGCACGATCTGGGCCGGGCTCTTGCCGTACTTCTCAGCCAGCGAGGTCAGCGCGGAGTCCTCCAGCAGCCCCTTGCCCTGGCCGATCGGACTCCAGGCCTCGGTGACGATGTCGTGCTCGGCGTGGAACGCACGCAGATCGGTCTGCTGCAGATTCGGGTGCAGCTCGATCTGGTTGACGGCGGGCACCACGCTGGTCTCCTCGAGGAGCCGGCGCAGGTGCGGGATGTGGAAATTCGACACGCCGATGGACTTGATGCGTCCGTCGGCGTGCAGCTTCTCGAACGCCTTCCACGTGTCGATGTAGAGGTCCTGGCCGGGCGCAGGCCAGTGGATCAGGTACAGGTCCACGTAGTCGAGGCCGAGCTTGGTGAGGCTCTCGTCGAACGCGCGCAGGGCCTCGTCGTAGCCCTGCCGGTCATTCCACAGCTTGGTGGTGACGAACAGGTCCGCACGCGCCACACCCGAGTCGGCGATGGCCTTGCCGACACCTTCCTCGTTGCCGTACGCGGCGGCGGTGTCGATGCTGCGGTATCCGGCGTCGAGTGCCGTGCGTACCGGTTCGATCACCTCGTCCGGCGGGACCTGGAAGACGCCGAAGCCGAGTTGCGGAATCCGGGCACCGGTGTTCAGCGTGATGTTCGGGACCTGACTCATGTACGTGTTCCTCCAAGGTGTCCTACAGGGTTTCCCCTCCGGATCAACCACCGCAGTCGATCATGGATTCCAGCCTGTGCAACCCATCACAGCATGCACGCGGCGGTTGTGCGAGTCCGGCCCTCGCCCCTGGGCGCCGGGGTCGAGGGCCGGGTTTCGGCATTTCGATCCCCGAACGCCGGTCTCGGTGCGCCGGGCCTCAGTCGAGGGTGCTCGGTTCCGGCTGCGCCGCGGCCGGGGCGTGCTCCCGCCGATGGGTGGCCACGATCTCCGAGGCATGCGGCGGACGGCGGTCGAGCCATCCCGACAGCAGGGCGAAGCCGAGGCCGGTCAGCGCCAGCAGCGCCCCCACCCAGCTCGGCGCCACGAAACCGAAACCTGCGGCGATGACCACACCACCCAGGTGGGCACCCAGCGCGTTCGCGATGTTGAACGTCGACTGGATGCTCGCCGAGCCCAGGGCAGGGGCTTCCTTGGCCTGATCGATGATCCGCGCCTGAATGCTGGGGATCGCGGCGAACCCGGCCAGTCCGACCAGGAACACGTTGGCGGCAGCCAGCACCTTGCTGTCCGCGGTGACCAGGAACAGCGTCAGCGCCACCGCCAGCGCGGTCAGGAACACGTACAGCGTGCGCATCGGTGCCCGGTCGGCCAGCCGTCCACCGATCACCGTGCCGACGGTCATGCCGACACCGAACAACGCCAGCAGGACGGTGACCGCCGTCGGCGTGTAGCCCGTGATCTGGGTCAGCAGTGGCTTGATGTAGCTGTAGAAGGAGAAGGTCGCGGCGAAGCCGAACACCACAACGGCGAACGCCAGCCACACCTGGGGGCGTTTGAAGGCCCTGAGTTCACCGCGCAGGCTGGCCTCGGTGGGCTTGGGCTGCTGCGGTACCAGCGCGGCCACGGCGGACAGGGCCACCACGCCGATCGCGGCCACCAGTCCGAAGGTCCAGCGCCAGCCCAGTTCCTGCCCGAGCAGTGTGCCTACCGGAACTCCGACGATATTGGCCACGGTGAGCCCCACGAACATCAGCGAGATGGCGCGGGCGCGCTTGTCGTTCGCGACCAGGCTCGCGGCGACGACCGCGCCGATGCCGAAGAAGGTTCCGTGTGGCAGGCCCGCCAGGAACCGGGCCGCAAGCAGGGATTCGTGGGTGGGAGCCAGTGCAGTGAGTGCGTTGCCGAGCGTGAACAGCCCCATCATGCTCAGCAACATGGTCTTGCGGCGTATGCGCATTCCCGCCGCGGTGAGCAGCGGCGCGCCGATGACGACACCGAGTGCGTACATCGAGATGTACCCGCTGGCGGAGGCGAGTGAGGTGTGCAGGGAGGAGGCCACTTCGGGCAGCAGCCCCATCATCACGAATTCGGTGGTTCCGATGCCGAACGCTGCGATGGCCAGGGCCAGCAGGGCAATAGGCAAAGGGTATCTCCTTCAATGTGGGTCGGACACTGAAAGGTGGGCTGCATTGCCCGAACTGCGCGGCGGATGCTGCGGCGCGTGCCCCCGACCGCGACGCATGCTCCCGACCTCTGCAACAGTAGTCCGCATTACCGATGTTCCTGTATCGGTTATGAACAGCACCACTCCCATTCCGGGGAAAGAGACCACGTTTGGTGGACGGCGGGCTGGTGGTGATACCCGTTTTCCGAGTGTGGTGACGAAGCCGAGCGATCACCGCGTCGAGTGCGGTGCGTGAGTGCGGTCGAGTGCGGTCAAGCCGAAGGGCCGCGTTCGTTTCCCGGTTCTTCCCGCCGGGAAGTCGTAGTCGGCGATTGCCCGACCACCACGTGGGCCTCGACCTGCATCCGTTCGGTCATGTGCGGATAGTGCAGCTCGAACGCCGGGCGCTCGGAGCGGATGCGGGGCAGCTCGTGGAAGTTGTGCCGCGGCGGCGGGCAGGAGGTCGCCCACTCCAGCGAGTTGCCGTGTCCCCACGGGTCGTCGACGTTGGCCACGACGCCGTAGCGGTAGCTTTTGAACACGTTCCACACGAACGGCAGCACCGAGGCACCCAGGATGAACGCGCCCACGGAGGAGATCATGTTCAGCGTGGTGAACCCGTCACTGGGCAGGTAGTCGCCGTAGCGCCGGGGCATGCCCTCGTTGCCCAGCCAGTGCTGGACGAGGAACGTGCCGTGGAAGCCGAGGAACGTCAGCCAGAAGTGCAGCTTGCCCAGCCGCTCGTCCATCATCCGCCCGGTCATCTTCGGGAACCAGAAGTAGATCCCGGCGAACACCGCGAACACGATGGTGCCGTAGAGCACGTAGTGGAAGTGCGCGACCACGAAGTACGAGTCGGTGACGTGGAAGTCCAGCGGCGGGGAGGCCAGCAGGATGCCGGTCAGCCCGCCGAGCAGGAAGGTCACCAGGAAGCCGATGGAAAAGATCATCGGCGTCTCGAAGGTGAGCTGGCCGCGCCACATGGTGCCGATCCAGTTGAAGAACTTGATACCGGTCGGAATGGCGATCAGGAACGTGGTGATCGCGAAGAACGGCAGCAGCACAGCCCCGGTGGCGAACATGTGGTGGGCCCACACCACCACCGACAGGAACCCGATGGTCCAGGTCGCGTAGACCAGGCCGGTGTAGCCGAACAGTGGCTTGCGGCTGAACACGGGCAGGATCTCGGTGACGATGCCGAAGAACGGCAGCGCGACGATGTAGACCTCGGGGTGGCCGAAGAACCAGAACAGGTGCTGCCACAGGATCGCACCGCCGTTGGCGGGATCGAACACGTGCGCATCCAGGTGCCGGTCCGCCAGCAGCCCGAACAGGGCGGCCGTGAGGATCGGGAACGCCAGGAGGATCAGCAGACTGGTGACCAGGATGTTCCAGGTGAAGATCGGCATCCGCCACATCGTCATGCCCGGTGCGCGCATGCAGACCACGCTCGTGATCATGTTGACGGCGCCGAGGATCGTGCCCAGTCCGCTGACGAGGAGGCCGGTGATCCACATGTTGCCGCCGATCCCGACGCTGTACTGGGCGCGTGACAACGGCGGGTAGGCGGTCCAGCCGAAGTCGGCCGACCCGCCCGCCAGGAGGAATCCGCTGATCACGATCAGTCCGCCGAGCAGGAACAGCCAGTACGAGAAGGCGTTGAGCCGGGGGAAGGCGACATCGGGCGCGCCGATGTGCAGCGGCAGGATGACATTGGCGAAGCCGAACACGATCGGCGTCGCGAACAGCAGCAGCATGATCGTGCCGTGCATGGTGAACAGCTGGTTGTACTGCTCCAGCGACAGGAACTGCATCCCCGGCACCGCGAGTTCGCCCCGCATCAGCATGGCCATCGCGCCGGCGATCAGAAAGAACGTGAACGCCGTGGTGAGGTAGAGCTCGCCGATCTGCTTGGGATCCGTGGTGCGGAGGAGGGCGACCAGGCGCGATCCCTTGCGGGGACGCGCCGCTTCCGACGCCCGTGTGGGCACCGGTGTCGGACGAGCGCTGCCGATGGCCATCCCTGCCTCCCTCGTTCGAGACCGCTCGGTCAGTCTTGCGCCGTGTTCGGACGTTCGCAAAACGTGTCCGCCACTTGAGTGATCTTTCGATGACGGTGACGATGGAAAAACGACCCACTTCATCGGAGGTGCCCGTGGCACTGACACTCGGCGGCGGACCGCTGGCCGCCCGGCCGCCCGACACGGTCAACTACCACATCGACGGCCCCGCGCACCGGTTGCTCTGGCACGACTTCCCCCGGCGGATCCGTGCACTGTTCGGGGGCGAGGTCGTCGTCGACAGCGACGACGCGAAGCTGCTCCACGAGAGCAATCTGCTGCCGCAGGTGTACGTCCCGTTCGCCGACGTGGCCGAGAAGCTCCTCGAAAGCACGTCGCACCACACGCACTGCCCGTTCAAGGGTGACGCGTCCTACTGTTCCGTCCGGGTCGGTGACCGCGTCGCCGAGAACGCGGTGTGGAGCTATCCGTCACCGACCTCGGACGCCTCCTGGTTGGCAGGCCACCTGGCGGTGTACTGGACCTCGATGGACGCGTGGTTCGACGAGGACGAGGAAGTCTTCGGGCACATCCGCGACCCGTACCACCGGGTGGACGTCCGGCCCACGAGCCGCCTCGTACAGGTCGTCGCCGGGGAAACCACCGTGGCCGAGAGCAGACGCGCGAAGGTGCTCTCCGAGACCGGTTTGCCGAATCGGTACTACGTGCCCGCCGACGAGGTACGCCTGGATCTGCTGGAACCCAGCGCGACCCATACCGTCTGCCCCTACAAGGGCACCGCCTCGTACCGGTCGCTGCACCGGTCACCGGGCGGTGCGGATGGCGTCATCACCGATGCCGCCTGGAGTTATCCGAACCCGCTCGACGATGCGAGAGCGGTCGCCGGGCATTTCTGCTTTGTGGCCGACGGCGTCGAGACCAGGGTGGACGGCGCTGCGGTGCCGTGAGCGCGGTTCGGCTCTTGCCGGAACCTTACGACCGGTGGCCTGCGCCGAGTGCGTCCAGCGCCATCCGGTGCAGGAGCGCGGACATGGCCGCCACGTCCAGGTGGGCGCTGTAGGGGGTCGAGTTGATCAGCCCGATCACGGCGTGCGCGGCGGCCCGCGCGGTGTGCTCGTCCAGGTCCTGCCTGACCGTGCGCAGTACCCGGACCCAGACCTCGACGTAGGACCGCTGTGACTCCCGGACCCGGTGACGGTCCGGCTCGGAAAGACTGTCGAGATCACGCAGGTGCACGGTGATCAAGGCCGGGTTCGTCAGGGCGAACTCGACGTGCCAGCGCACCAGTTCGTCCAGTGCGGCCTCCGGATCTCCGGCCGTGTCGACCCTGCTGCGTCCGCCCAGGAGCAGCTTGTCGCTGATGCCGGTGAGCATCTCCGCGAGCATGGCGTCCTTACTCCGGAAATGCCGATACAGCGCGGGGCCGGAGACGCCGACGGCCGCTCCGATGTCGTCGATACCGACACCGTGGAAGCCGTACCGGGCGAACAATTCGGACGCGGCCTGCAGGATCTGGTCACGGCGCGACAGTGATCGCTCGGCATCGGCAGCGCCCGCGGCGGTGACTTTCTCGGTCATCGACGGCGATACTAGACGACGAAGTTAGGAAGCGTTAACATCGCTGTAGTTAACGATGACTAACATGCTCTGACGAGCGAAAGGTGTGGTGGAAGCAGATGGATGCGCCGGTCCTGTCCACAGCCGTCGACCCGGCATCGGAGACCTTCGCGCGCTACGCCGAGCACCACGCCCAGCTCGTCGACGATCTCAACGCCGAGCTCACCCGCGCCCGTCTCGGCGGTTCGGAGAAATCCCGGCAGCGCCATGTCGAGCGGGGCAAGCTGCTGCCGCGTGACCGCGTCGATGCGCTGCTCGACCGGGGGTCACCGTTCCTCGAACTGTCCACGCTGGCGGCCCACGGGCTCTACGACGACGAAGCACCGTCGGCGGGCATCATCGCCGGTGTCGGCAGAGTCCAGGGGCGCGAGTGCGTCATCGTCGCCAATGACGCGACGGTCAAGGGCGGTACCTACTACCCGATGACGGTGAAAAAGCACCTCCGGGCGCAGGAAGTCGCCCTGCACAACAATCTGCCGTGTATTTACCTGGTCGATTCCGGCGGGGCTTTCCTGCCGCGCCAGGACGAGGTGTTTCCGGACCGCGAGCATTTCGGACGGATCTTCTACAACCAGGCCACCATGTCCGCGCGCGGCATCCCGCAGATCGCCGCCGTGCTCGGTTCCTGCACCGCAGGTGGCGCCTACGTGCCCGCGATGAGCGATGAGGCCGTGATCGTGCGCAACCAGGGCACCATCTTCCTCGGTGGTCCGCCGCTGGTGAAAGCCGCAACGGGGGCCGAGGTCAGTGCCGAGGAACTCGGGGGCGGTGAGCTGCATGCACGGACCTCCGGGGTCACCGACCACCTCGCCACCGATGATGCCGATGCGCTGCGCATCGTGCGTTCCATCGTCAGTACCTTCGGGCCGCGCGAGGAGCGACCGTGGGAGGTCGCACCGGTCGAGGAGCCTGCCGCGGACCCCGAACAGCTCTACGGTGTGGTGCCGATCGACAGCCGCACTCCCTACGACGTGCGCGAGGTGATCGCCCGCGTCGTCGACGGCAGCAGGTTCGCGGAGTTCAAGCAGGACTACGGCCAGACGCTGGTCACCGGATTCGCCCGGATTCACGGTCATCCGGTGGGGATCGTGGCCAACAACGGCATCCTGTTCGGTGAGTCGGCACTCAAGGGCGCGCACTTCATCGAACTCTGTGACCGGCGCAGCATCCCGCTGGTGTTCTTGCAGAACATCTCCGGGTTCATGGTCGGCAAGGACTACGAAGCCGGTGGCATCGCCAAGCACGGCGCGAAGATGGTCACCGCGGTGGCCTGCGCCCGGGTGCCGAAGTTCACCGTCGTCATCGGTGGCTCGTTCGGCGCCGGGAACTACTCCATGTGCGGGCGGGCGTACTCGCCGCGATTCCTGTGGATGTGGCCGAACGCCCGCATCTCGGTGATGGGGGGTGAGCAGGCCGCCTCGGTGCTGTCGACCGTGCGCCGCGACCAGCACGAGGCCCGCGGGGAGGCCTGGTCGGCCGAGGACGAGGAAGCGTTCAAGCAACCCGTGCGCGAGCAGTACGAACAGCAGGGCCACCCGTATTACTCGACCGCTCGGTTGTGGGACGACGGGGTGATCGACCCGAAGCAGACCCGCAGCGTCCTCGGGCTGGCGCTGGCTGCCTCGGCGAACGCGCCCCTGGAACCGATCAACAACGGCGTCTTCCGAATGTGACGTGGATTTTTGCAGTTTCGCGCGAAACTGCAAAAACCTCACTCGAACAGGTGAGGAGGGAGCGAGAGTGCGGGAGGACTCGGACATGCGGCACTTGGACACGGTGCTGGTGGCCAACCGGGGTGAGATCGCGGTACGCGTGATCCGCACCCTGCGGCGGCTCGGTATCCGCTCGGTTGCTGTCCACAGCGATGCCGACACGCACGCGCCGCACGTCACCGAAGCCGACACTGCCATCCGGATCGGCCCGCGCAGTGCCACCGACAGTTACCTGTCCATCGAGCGGATCCTCGATGCCGCGAAGCAGTCGGGCGCCCAGGCGATCCATCCCGGCTACGGCTTCCTGTCGGAAAACGCCGCGTTCGCCCGTGCCTGCACCGAGGCCGGTATCGCGTTCATCGGACCACCACCGGCGGCCATCGACGCGATGGGCGACAAGATCCGCGCGAAGCAGACCGTGCAGGCTGCGGGAGTTCCGCTGGTGCCCGGACGCAGTGACCCCGGCATGTCCGATGCGGATGTGCACGCGGCTGTCCTCGAGGTCGGCTTCCCCGTGCTGCTCAAGCCCTCCGCCGGTGGTGGTGGCAAGGGCATGCGCGCCGTTACCGATGAATCCCGGTTGGACGAGCAGATCACCTCGGCTCGCCGGGAAGCGCGTGCCGCCTTCGGGGACGACACGTTGCTCGTCGAGCGCTACGTCACGCGGCCGCGACACATCGAGGTGCAGGTCCTGGCCGACACCCACGGCACCGTGGTGCATCTCGGCGAACGTGAGTGCAGCCTTCAGCGCAGGCACCAGAAAATCATCGAAGAGGCTCCCTCGGCACTGCTCGACGACGACACCCGGCGCCGGATCGGCACCGCCGCGGTGGAGGCCGCGCGCTCGGTCGAATACGTCGGTGCGGGCACTGTCGAGTTCATCGTCTCCGCCGAGAAGCCCGACGAGTTCTTCTTCATGGAGATGAACACCCGGCTGCAGGTGGAACACCCGGTCACCGAGCTCGTCACCGTGATCGGTGGGCAGTCGTCCGCGGCGCAACGCGGGATCGACCTGGTCGAGTGGCAGGTGCGGGTCGCCGCCGGAGAGGCCCTGCCGTTCACCCAGGAAGCTCTCGCGATCGACGGGCACGCGGTGGAGGCCCGCGTCTACGCCGAAGACCCCGCGCGTAACTTCCTGCCCACCGGCGGGACCGTGCTGGCCGCCTACGAACCGAGCGGTCCGGGAGTGCGGGTGGACTCCGGGGTGACCGCCGGAGCCGAGGTGGGTTCGGACTACGACCCGATGCTGGCCAAGATCATCGGCTGGGCGCCGACCCGTTCGGACGCGCTGCGCAAGCTCGATTTCGCACTGGCCGAGACAGCGATCCTGGGCGTCGGCAGCAATGTCGCCTTCCTGCGTGCCTTGCTCGAACACCCCGACGTGCGCGAAGGCACTCTCGACACCGGACTGGTCGAACGGGATCTGGAATCGCTCGTCGCCACCACCGATACCGCCCCGGACGAGATCTGCATCGCCGCCACGCTGGAACGCCTGCTTGCCGCGGAACCCGACGGCCCCATCGTGGACCCGTGGGACGTGCCCGGCGGGTGGCGACTCGGTGAACCGGCCTGGAACGTATGGCGGTTCGCGATCTCCGGCGAGGAGGTGGAAGTACGGGTGCGCGGGCGCGCGGTGGATGCCGAAGTATCCGTGCGATCGCGTACCGGCGAGGCGGGGAACGCCGAACCGCACCGCGAGCACGGGCGGACGCAGGGCCGGGCGAGCGCCCACACCGACGGAAACACCCTCACCGTCACCTTCCGCGGGCGCACTCGGCACTACCGCTACGCGCACGCCGACGGCACCACCTGGCTCGCCATCGACGGGCAGGTCCGGGCTCTGTCCGAACATCAACTGCTGGCCGACCGCAGTGCATCGGCAGCGGGCTCCGGTGGCGCCGTGACCAGTCCCATGCCCGGAACCGTGCTCGTCGCCGACATCGAACCGGGGCAGCAGGTGCAGGCAGGACAGGCTCTGTTCGTCGTCGAGGCGATGAAGATGGAGCACACCATCACCGCATCCGTGGACGGCACCGTCACCGAAGTCCACGTCACCAAGGGACAGTCGGTCGACCTCGATCAGGCACTGGCCGTCCTGTCCGCCGACAGCACCCAGGAGGCCTGAGATGGTCGATCACCGGCTCAGCGAGGAACACGAGGAACTGCGCCGGAGCGTGGAAACCTTCGCGCGTAAGGAGGTCGCCCCGGTCATCGGCGACTACTACGAGCGCGAGGAGTTCCCGTATCCGCTGGTGCGGGGCATGGCGAGCATGGGCCTGTTCGGGCTGCCCGTGGCGGAGGAGCACGGCGGCATGGGAGGTGATTACTTCGCACTGTGCCTGGCTCTGGAGGAACTCGCCCGTGTGGACTCCTCCGTGGCCATCACCCTCGAAGCGGGTGTCTCTCTCGGCGTGATGCCGATCAACCGATTCGGCAACCAGCAGCAGCAACGGCAGTGGCTACCGCGCTTGGCCTCCGGTGAGCTCCTCGGTGCGTTCGGATTGACCGAACCCGGTGGTGGCTCCGACGCCGGTGCCACCAGGACCACGGCGGTTCTCGACGGCGACGAGTGGGTGCTCAACGGCTCCAAGTCGTTCATCACCAATTCGGGGACCGACATCACCGGATTCGTCACCGTCACCGCCGTCACCGGTGCGAAGCCCGACGGTGGCAAGGAGATCTCCACGATCATCGTGCCCGCGGGAACCCCCGGTTTCACCGTGGCACCGAAGTACTCCAAGGTCGGCTGGAACGCCTCGGACACCCACGAGCTCTCCTTCGACGACTGCCGTGTACCGGCGGAGAACCTGCTCGGCGAACGTGGGCGCGGCTACGCGCAGTTCCTGTCGATCCTGACCGAAGGCCGAGTGGCGATCGCCGCGCTCGGCGTCGGGCTCGCGCAGGGCTGCGTCGACGAGTGCCTGCGCTATGCCGGTGAACGTGCGGCGTTCGGCAACAAGATCGGCGACTACCAGGCGATCCGGTTCAAGCTTGCCGACATGGAACTACGTGCACACACGGCACGACTGGCCTATTACGATGCCGCATCGCGGATGCTGCGTGGTGAGTCGTACGCCAAGCAGGCGGCTGCCGCCAAACTCGCCTCCTCCAACGCCGCCATGGACAACTCACGGGATGCCACCCAGATATTCGGTGGGTACGGGTTCATGAACGAGACGCCGGTCGGTCGTTTCTACCGGGACGCCAAGATCCTCGAGATCGGCGAGGGCACCAGCGAGGTGCAGCGCATGCTCATCGCCCGGGAACTCGGGCTCGGCGCGGCGTAGCCGGGGCTGCAGGAAAACTGCCGGCGAAGGCAGTCGGGGTTGCCTTCGCCGGCAGGAGTTTCCACAGGAATTTTCGGCTGTGTAGTGCCGCGGTTTTCCCGGAAACCGCGGCACTAGTAATACCGGTGCTGGCCGTGTGGAATGGTGATCTCGGTATCCGTCTCACCCGAGTCGGGCGGGCCTGCGTTCCCCCACGGCGAGGGGGCAGGCGGTGCGGGGTAGAGCTCACCCGAGTACTGCTGGTCGGGGGACGGGTGTTGGGGTTGGTCGCTCTGCGGCCAGGCGGGAGCCTGCACCGAACCATCCTCTTCGGACAGGTGCTGCATGACCCAGTCCTTGGCCAGTGCGTCCGGGGAGGTTCCCTGTCGCGCCGCGAGCTCCTTGAGTCGCTCGTTGGCCATCAGCGGCAGGCGGAGTTGGTAGACCTGTGACGAACCGAAACGGCGGCCGGTCCCGGTGGTCTCGACTTCCTCCTCCGGGGCCAGCGCCGCGAGGTAGGACTCGATCTCGTGATCCGGTTCGCTCGCCTCCTGCTGATCCGCGAACGTCTCCGTCCGCTGACGGCGTCCGATCTTCGTTCGTCCTAGAGCCACGCCGCCACGATAACGGTTGTGTTGAGATTCAACAGGACCTGTGGGACCTATCACGCCGCCGTGTCGGGAAATGGACGGGGCGGAATCGGTGTGTTCGCAGGTTGCCGTGTTCTCAGTTCGCCTCCGACCAGCTTTCCAGGGCATAGCCGGCTTCGCGGACAGCGGCCGAAGCGGCTTCCTCGCTGATTTGCTGTTCGGCTGTCACGATCACCTGACCGGTGTCGGCCGAGGCCTGGACATCGGAGACGCCGGGCAGTTCGCTCAGTTCCTCGGTGACGGACCGGGCGCAATGCTCGCAGGTCATGCCGCCGACGGTCAGAGTCTGAGTGCGCACGGGAATTCCTTTCGTGGTTGCTTTCCCCGCGAGGGATATACCGGGAGAGCAGCGGAGGCAAATCGGGAGGGAAAGTGACTAATATCACAAACCCCTTTGAGGGGGTGTAGCTGCGTGCTCTCCACTTGTGCCCCACAAAGAGGATCAAGGATGGGCTGTGACTACTCAGCGTTTGCTCGAATCACTCTGTGGGGGGCTATGAGTCCCGGGACCCCGTGGATAACCTGCGGCCACACCCGAGCCGGGGAGGCGTTATGTACGGGTCACTCGACGTACGAAATTTCCTGTGGCAGCAGGACGACGGAGCCACGCGGTCCTCGAGCAGTGTGCCCGCTCCACGTGCGGGCGAACCTGCTCGGATCTCGCCGGAACAGGTGGATCGTGCGCGAATGTCGGTCGCGCGCAGCGCGGAGAACGCCGAGGACTGCAAGTTGCTGCTCGACATGCTCGGCCTGACACCGGACGAGAACGGAGAACCGCCGGTCGCGCGTTGAGGTGACTCTTCCTTCGAGGCGCACACCTCGGGTGAGACGTATCGAGGGAAGGCCGAGCCCGTCTCGACGGGGTCATCGAAAAAACGTACCGCCCGATTTCGTTTTCCTGGGCACAGGTCGTCGCGGCGCGGGCCATCGAGCAGCGATGACCGACTCGGTCGGAGCAGTCGGTCGGCTTCCGGTGCAGCAAGGCCGGTAGGTCCGGTCGCTGCCCGAAGCCGCCAATGGCCCGCCGGATAGTGGGCGGCAGAGGCTGCAAGATAACTTCCCGTGACGAAGTTGATCATCTGTTTGCGGATGGTGTCACTCGCGCGGGTGCCGGCGGCGCCGGTAGGGGTGCACTGTCCGTACGTCACCCGCCGGAGCCGAATCATGCCTCAGCAGCGTCGGGCGCAAGCCACCCGTCGTGCCATCGTCGTGGCTGCTGCCGAGGAGTTCGACGGTGCCGGATACGACGGCACGCCACTGAGCGCGATCCTGCGTCGAAGCGGTGTGACCAAAGGTGCCTTCTACTTCCATTTCGCCTCGAAGGAGGCTTTGGCGATCACGCTCGTCCGGTTGCAGGGGCAGCGCTGGCCGCGTCTGCGCCAGCGTTGGCTTCGGCGTGGCATCGACCCGCTGTCCATCGCGGTCGGGATGGTCGACGAGGCCAGTCGGCTCATCGAGAACGATGTGGTGATCCGGGCCGGGACCCGGCTGGCACGGGACCGCATCGGACGCGACCTGGCCGAGCACCGAGCCCTGACGGAGTGGGAACAGGTGCTCACCGATCTTCTGCAGCGCTCCGCCGACCGGGGCCTGCTGCGGTCGGGGGTGAATCCGGACGAGGTTGCCCGCGTGATCCATGCGGCGATGGTGGGAGTGCGGACGGTCGGTGCCGAGCGATCTCACGGGGCCGGGATAGCCGCGCGGGCCGCGGAAGTCTGGCGGGTCACGCTGCAGGGCATCGCCACTGCGGAATGGCTGCGAAGCAACCGGTTCCTGTCCACTCGCTGACACCCTCCGGCGTCCTTGCGCGCTCGTGTCGGTGCGGCGCTCGCCGAAGGATGCTGCGCGGTGTCGAGCGTCACACTCGCCGGTTCGAGGTGGGTTGCGGCCGTGGCCGAGGCCTGCCGAGGGTGTTGCCCGTGAGGCTTCGAGTCGTGGCGTGAACCCGCAACGATTTTAAATTCCCTGCTCAAAGCGGTACCATTGCAGCCAGGAGCGGCCGAGCACTCGGGTGTGCGGGCGCTGCGGAAGCCGTGTGCGGCTTTAAGGGACCCCCCGTTTGGGTGCCGCCGGAGGGATGTCGTAAGCTTTAACTGCTCCCAACGGGGCGCCCCCGAAAAAGGGAAAGCCGGTTGGAGGCAAGGCCGGGTCGGTTGCTGATCGGCCAAGCCCCCATCGTCTAGAGGCCTAGGACGCCGCCCTTTCAAGGCGGTAACGCGGGTTCGAATCCCGTTGGGGGTACGCACAACAAGACATGGCCCAGTGGCGCAGTTGGTTAGCGCGCCGCCCTGTCACGGCGGAGGTCGCGGGTTCGAGTCCCGTCTGGGTCGCCAAAGCGATCGGCCATGAGCCGGGCGCGAACGGCCAGGTAGCTCAGTTGGTACGAGCGTCCGCCTGAAAAGCGGAAGGTCGGCGGTTCGACCCCGCCCCTGGCCACGCACAAGACCAGCGAGAACGGCCCTCTCCGGACACGGCCGTTTCCGGTTGGTCAGTCCCAGTTCCCTGCTTGCTCTCTTCCTGATCGAGATCACGACCCCCGCACTCCGGAGCACCCGGCGTACGGATGAGGGTCAGTTCTCCTTGGGTTGCAGCGAAAGCTGCAGGAAATCGACGTCGGTGAAGCGTCCTTGCTTGCGTCCCACTCGCTGGAGCCGCCCCGCTGGTTGAAAGCCCGCTCTGAGGTGCAGCGCTCGTGACGGACGGCCCTCGTGATCGCCGTCGGCCACGAGGGCTATGACCTCCCGGATACTGCAGCCCCGTGCGTCATCGAGAAGGCGGGCGAGGAGTTGGCGGCCGAGGCCTGCACCGACGGCGTACGGGGCGAGGTAGATCGAGTTCTCGGCGGTGTGGGTGAAGGCGGGCTTGGCCAGCCAGGGCGTGAGCAGCGCGTAGCCCACGACGGCCCGGTCGTCGACGGCGACCAGGGTCGGGTAGCCCGACGCGGCAAGGTGATCCAGGCGCTGCTCCCAGTCCCGCGCGGTCGGAGGGTTGTCGACATCGACTGCGAGCACGGAATGCCGGACGTAGTGTCCGTAGATCGACTCGATGCTCGCTGCATCCGTCACGTGCGCCGGTCTGATGTTCACTCTCGCCTCCGTGGTCCCTTGCGGACCGTGTGCTCACCGGCCAGTGGATCACCCCGTACGGCAACGGCCTCGTGCTGATCGTCTGCACCATCGCGGTCGACCAGCGCCGGGTGTTCGTCCGTCCGGCTCATCGAACTGACACGTTAGCGCTAGCCGGAATTCTGTCTCGCAGTGGTTGGCTCGGCGAGAGGTTCGTCAGGGGGTCGTGCGACCGCGTCGTCGTAGCACGGCGGTCACGGAACCGCAGGCACCACCGGTGGTGACCGTGCCAACGGGAGACCGCCTCGGCGCTCGGCGCCTGCCGGCACGAAGAGCGCGTATCAGCCATCGAAGGCCACGCCGCGCGACTTGACCCGCACGGTGGAGTCCGGCCGATGAGTTTCGGCGCCAACGGGTGTCTGCCTTGGTGGACCCATCCGTAGTAGCGGGAGGATGCGATGACGACGCACGCGGTCGGGACGCGTGAACAGTGGCGAGCCGCCCACCAGCGGCAGCTGGCAAAGGAAAAGGAGCTGACCCGGTGGGCCACCGAGCTTGCCCGGCAGCGGCGGGAACTGCCCTGGGTGCCGGTCGACAAGCAGTACCGGTTCGACACCACGGCCGGCAGGCGCACGCTCGCCGAGCTGTTCGACGGACGCTCACAGCTGATCGTGCGACACTTCATGCACGGGCCGAACACCCCGCAGGGCTGCCCGGGTTGCACCTTCGAAACGGACAACCTGGTCGGCGCAGTGCCGCACCTGGCGCGCCGGGACGTGACGTTCCTGCTCTCCTCGCGCTCGCCGCTGCCGGTGCTCACCGCGTACAAGCAGCGGATGGGCTGGGACGTCGAGTGGGTGTCCTCCGGCGGCAGCGACTTCGACGCCGACTTCTTCGAGTACATGCACGTCCCGACGCCACGCCGGGACTACGGGTCGGGCAGCGGCAGCATGCTCGACGTGATGGAGCTGATGGCGCTGAGCTGCTTCGCGCTGGAGGACGGGGTCGTGTACCACACCTACTCGACCTACGATCGCGGCACCGAGGCGCTGAACGCGACCTGGCAGCTGCTGGACCGGGCGCCCAAAGGCCGCGGTGAGGACTTCTCCGACTGGCCGCGCAAGCGCGACGAATACCCCGCATAGAGGCTCGGAGGCACCCGGGCTGGCGACCCCGGTCAGCACCGAACCCCGGCCGCACGTACGGAAGGGATCGCTGACCGGACACCGACAGCTCGCCAGGAGAGTGCGGCGAACCCACGGACATGCCGAACTGAGTGCGCAGGGTCACTCGTTGGGGCGCCGAGCCTGATTCACCTCGCGTGCAACTGCCCACGCGTCCGCCACCGGCCCCAAGTGCCCGAGCTTGTCGGGACTGCTCACCGAGCGGATCGTCTGGATCCGCCCGCCGAGCACGTCGATCGTCAACGTGCTGACCACCTTGCCGCCCCGATCGCGAAGGATCGCGCCGGGCCGGCCGTTCACCTCGCGTGGCTCCACTCTCGCGTCGATCTTGGCGAGCACCGGGAAGATCGACGCGAGCACGCGTGCCACGTTGTCGGCGCCGATCACGCCCTTGGCGAACGCAGGCGCCTTGCCCCCTCCATCCCCGACCATCCGGACGTCTGCAGCAAGCAGCTCCCTCAGTCCGTCGACGTCGCCATCGCGGAGCGCGTCGAAAAAGCGCGTCGCCAGCTCCTCGCGTTCCCGGCGGTCCGCCTCGAACCGAGGGCGCCCGTCATCCATGTGGCGCCGCGCCCGGGCCGCGAGCTGGCGGCAGGCCGCCTCGGACCTACCGACGGCCGATGCGATCTCGGGAAAGCCGAACCCGAACACGTCCCGCAACACGAATACCGCCCGCTCGAGCGGGCTGAGCCGTTCGAGCAGCAACAGCGCCGCCATCGACAGCGAGTCGGCCAACTCGGCCGACCGCGCCGGATCCTCATAGGGATCGGTGAGTAGCGGTTCGGGGAGCCACGGCCCGACGTAGGCTTCCCGTCGAACGCGTGCCGATCGCAGCACGTCGATCGAAACCCGCGTGACCACGGCCGAGAGAAACGCTTTGGTCGACGTGGGTTGTGCCGGGGAGGACTCGTAGCGCAGCCAGGTCTCCTGGACCGCGTCCTCTGCTTCAGCAACGCTGCCGAGGAGGCGGTAGGCGATGGCGAACAGGAGCGGACGCAGCTCCTCGAACTCCTCGTCCCGAGTCATGCGAGTTCTTTCTTGAAGCCCTGTCGCCACGAGGGGTAACTCGGCTCCCAGCCGAGCTCCCGCTTGGCCTTGGCGTTGGAGAAGCCACGCCCCTCGGTCATCATGCCCACCATCATCTCGCCGGCCAGCAGCCGGGCCAGCCACGCCGGGACCCGCCGCGGCGGTTTGGCCCCGGCGCACTCCGCGAGATGGGGAAGCCACTCGCTGACCGGTGCGGGCTCGTCATCGACGATGTTGAACACACCTGTCACCTGCTGCTCCAACGCCAGGACGGTCGCGCTCGCGGCGTCGTCGACGTGCACCCACGAGAAATGGCCGGTACCACCCCCGACGAGCGGAAACATCCGCTTGCGCACGAACTTGACCTGATCGTCGTTGGCGCCAGCACCGTAGAAGCCGCCGTAGCGCAGCACCGCACCGCCGGCCCCGACGACCACGTCCTCGAGGTGGTTGATCGCCTTCGTCCCCTCTGCCACGACTTCCAGCGGGTCCTCCTCGGTCTTGACCCATCCGCCCGCACGGACTCCGTTCATGCTCGCGTGTCCCTGCGCGACGACATGGGAGACGCCGGTCGCCTCGGCAGCGGCCAGCAGATGGTCGGTCCCCTCGCTGCGGAGCCGGTTGGTGATGGCGAAGAAGCGGTCGGGCTTCCTCAGGTCGGGCTTGCCTGCGTGCGCCACGGACAGGCCCGTCATCTGATTCACGATCGCGTCCGGTCGGGCCGCGGCCACTGTCTCACCGACCGCGGCGCCGTCCAGCCCGTCCATCACAACGGCTTCGGCCCCCAGCCGCTCCAGCAGCCCCAACTTGCCCGCGCTCGTCGTCGTCGCGGTCACCTGGTGCCCACGGGCCACCAATTGCGGCACCAGAGACCGCCCGATGACCCCGGTCCCGCCTGCCACGAACACTCGCATACTGTCACGCTCCTCATCCGGTACCGGCCTCTCACCACTGAGACGAAACAGCCCGGCAGTCCGTGACATGCGAAACGGCTCCGCGAACGTTGCCGTGTCGGAACATCCTCGGACTGAACGGGAAACGCACGAATCTGTCGCGAAGTGTCCGTTATCCCAAAGGAGGACATCGATCCGGCTCGTGGGTGACGCGGTCGGGGGCGCCGAGGACGTGGCAGCGCATCCGCGAGCTCGTGTTCAGCGAATCCGTAGGCCCACACGAACGCTGCTCAGGTGTGGTCATGGTGGACGAACTGACGAGACTGCGGCTTCCAGGTGGGCTGCCAGCTGTTCCAAGTCCTGTGGTGATGCCCGCTCGGTAAACGAGCCCGCATGACCGAACCAGTAGTCCCAGACTTCGGTAACCACCTCGGCGGTTATCGTTCGGCTCTGGCTCGCGAGTCGCGCGAGATGCTCGGCTTCGGGCTCGTACTCGTCGTTCGGTGCGCCCAGGGCGAGCAGTCCCTCCGGATCGTGCTCGTTGAGCACCCGGAGCACGGTCTCCGTGGGCCGTCCGTCCTCCTCGTTCCCGTCTCCATTCCTGGCGCTGCCGCTCATCACCGCAGCATAGCGGGCTGTCGGCTCCGAGTGGAGGATCTCGTTGGCGCTCGTCTTCCGGGGAGGTCAGGCTGGTCGCATGATTACTCGTTCGCAGGTTCGGGCAGCTGCCGACCGCATCCATGGCCGCATTCGCAGGACTCCACTGGTCGAGGCCGATCCCGGGGCCTTCGCTCCGGCGGCGAAGGTGTGGCTCAAACTCGAACAACTCCAGCACACCGGCTCGTTCAAGGCTCGTGGTGCGGTCAACCGTCTCCTGTCCGGTGCCGAGGAGGGGCAGCTGACCGAGGCCGGGGTGGTGGCTGCTTCCGGTGGGAACGCCGGTCTCGCCGTTGCCCATGCCGCTGCGCAGCAGGGAGTGACCGCACGGGTGTATCTCCCGGGGAACGCACCTGCGGTGAAGGTGGCCAAGCTGGGCAAGCTCGGCGCGCATGTCGTGCAGGTCGGAGAGAAGTACGCCGACGCCTACGAGGCTGCCACCAAGCAGGCAGCCGAGACGGGTGCCCTGTTCTGCCATGCCTATGACCAACCCGACATCTGTGCGGGCCAGGGCACCCTCGGTGAGGAGTTGCTGGAGCAGACGCATGGTGAGCTCGACACGATCCTGCTCGCCGTCGGCGGTGGTGGACTCATGGCCGGTGTCGCGGCCGCCACCGAGGCCAGGGCGCGCGTCATCGGGGTCGAACCCCGAACGATTCCCACGCTCGGGACGGCCCTCGCCGCCGGTGAACCGGTCGACGTCGAGGTATCCGGCGTCGCCGCCGACTCGCTCGGTGCCACCCGTCTCGGAGACATTGCCTACGCCGTCGCCACTCGCGCCGGTGTGAATTCCGTCCTCGTCGATGACGAGGACATCATTGCGGCTCGCAAGCTGCTCTGGGATCAGCACCGCCTCGTCGTCGAGCACGGCACGGCCACCGCATGGGCCGCTCTGCTCACCGGTGCCTACCAGCCCGGCGAGGGCGAGCGCATCGCCGTCGTGCTGTGTGGCGCCAACACCGATGTCACCGACCTCGCGTAAGCGACTCGCGGACGTCGTCCGGTGGCGGTGTCGGTCGTAGAGTCCGTGTGTCGACCCATGCGTATCGGTTGGTGACCTCGGTGACCGGTTCCGTCCCGCGTCGGATCTCGAAGCGGAGGGTGAGCGAGGTGTTGCCGATCCGCTGGGTGAAGGCCGCCACGATGAGCTCGTCGTCGAAGTGGCACGCGGCGAGATAGCGCACGTTCGACTCGGCGACCACCAGATCGATGCCACGCTCGGTGAGCTTGGCATGCGAACCGAACAGCGCTTTCAGGTATTCGAAGCTGGCCATGTCCGCGTACGCGAGGTAGTGCGCGTTGAACACCACTCCCTGCGGGTCGCACTCGTGGAAGCGCACACGCAGGGGCATCCGCACGATCGGCTCGGGAGCGTCCGTCATGTCGCGAACGTACCGTTACCGGGACCGGGTGAATCCGGCCGGACACCGCGTGCCGAACACCGTGGATCCCGATGTATCCGGCGACGCCGGGAGGATCACCGGAGGAGGCCCCACCGAGCGCACGAGGGCCCGGCGAGGAGCGGTTTCCTCGCCGGGCCCGTCGAGATCGCTGCTCAGACCGTGGCGGGTTCTTCCCGACGTGATCCGCTGAGAGCGCGGTCGAGCGTGAGCGTGCCGCCGCTGAATCCGAGAGCCAGCGAGGCCACGGCGAGTACGAGCACGTATTCGTATCCACCGCCGGAGGCGAACAACCCATTACCGAGGTGGACGAGCAGCAGCGCACCCACCATGGTCGCGGCGAGCAGCACTCCGACGAGCGGAAGAGCCAGTCCTGCCAGCAGGGCGGCACCGCCGACGGTCTCGATCAGCGCGGTGGCCCAGGCCGACACGGTCGGTAGGGGGATTCCCATCCCGGCGAAGGAGGCGGCGGTGCCGTCGATCCCCCACTGGAGGAACTTCTGCAGGCCGTGCGCGATGAACACCACCCCCACGACGACCCGGGCCAGTAAGAGCACAAGGTCGCGGACCCCGCTCGGTAGCTGCGGCATCTGTTGTCTCCTTTCCTTGATATGCCGATCCGTCCGAAAAGATCATCCGAATTGCACGGAACGTTTGGCCAGTCCGTGCCAGAAACCGTCGATGGTGGTCTGCTGATTGTTCAGCTCGTCTTCAGCCGTGCCGAGGGTGACGAACAACGGGGCGAAGTGTTCGGTACTCGGGTGGGCGAGTTGTCCCGCGGGCGCCTTGTGCCGGAAGTCGAGGAGCGCGTCGACGTCGCAGCTCTGCAGGGCGCGGCTGCCCCAGTCATCGAACTCGATCGACCAGTTCGGGGTGGTGGGGGCGCTCAGAGCCCGGAGGTTGTGGGTGAAAAAGCCGCTGCCGACGATGAGCACTCCCTCGTCCCGCAGCGGTGCGAGGGTGCGACCGACGTGCAGGAGCTGCTGCGGCTGCAGGGTGGGCATGGATATCTGCAGTACGGGGATGTCGGCCTCGGGATACATCTCCACCAGCGGCACGTAGGCACCGTGGTCGAGCCCTCGATCGGGAAAGTCCTGCACCGGCATGTCCGGGCCGTGCAGCAAGGCACGCACTCGTGCGGCGAGTTCCGGGGCGCCCGGCGCGGGGTACTGGACCGTGTAGTACCGCTCGGGAAAACCCCAGAAGTCGTGGATCAGCGGAACCGTCGTGGTGGCGCCGACCGCCAGCGGTGCTTGCTCCCAGTGTGCGGAGACCATCAGGATCGCCTTCGGCCTGGGCAGGTTCCGGGACCATTCGGCGAGTTGCCGGGGCCAGACGGGATCGTCGGCCAGGGGCGGGGCGCCGTGGCTGAGGTAGAGGGCGGGCATGCGGTTCGGCGTACTGGTGGTCACGGTCGGTGCTCCGTCGAGCGACTAGTTCGAATTTGAACGATATTGCCCACGGTACAAGATGGTTCAAACTCGAACAACAACGCCTAGGATGGGGGGCATGACGGAACCAAGGTGGCTGGACTCGGAGGAAATGGCGGCCTGGTATGCCTTTCTCGAGGCGAGCCACCTGGTCGTGCGCCGCGTGGAGCAGCAACTTCGGGAGCAGGAGGGGCTGTCCCACCCGCAGTACGAGATCCTGGTCCGCTTGGCGGCCGAGCCGGCCGGGGAAATGCGGATGAGCGAACTGGCCGAGCACGTGGTGACCTCGAAGAGCGGGTTGACTTACCAGATCGGCCGGCTGGAGAAGGCGGGGCTGGTTCGGCGTCGCTCGTGCCCCGGCGATGACCGCGGCGTGTATGCCGTGCTCACCGAGGACGGGCACAACACACTTCGCCGGGCTGCGCCGGGCCACGTCGCCCTGGTCCGCTCGTCGCTGATCGACGTACTCGGCCGGGAGCAACTCGCGACGCTCGCCGCGGGGCTGAACGCAGTCACCCGCGAGCTCCGTGCGAAGGGGGAGGACTGACGGCAGCCGGAGCCGTTACCAGGGGTGTACACCGCCGTAGAAGGTCTCGGCGCTGAGCTCGTGCTCCTTGCGCATCACCCTGTCGGGGTTGTCCCCGGTATTGCCTTCGATCAGCGTGACGGTGTCGCCCTCGATCCGTTCGACCACGCCGATGTGCCTGCTGGAGGAGATGTTTTCCGGCCCGGTACCGAACAGCAGCACGTCGCCCGGCTTGGCGTTGCTCAGCTGGTCACTGCCGTACGCCTCCCCCTGGGCCTGCCCGGTCGTGTAGACGTCGCCGGTGAAGGCGAACTCCTCGTTCTCGACGTCCACGCCCGCCTTCTCCCAGGTCGACATGGCGAACAAGGCGCACCACGCCACGCAGCGATCGGAGTACTTCTGGCAGTTATCGCCCGTCTCCTCGGTACCGAGTCCCTGTCGTGCCGCTTGGACGATCTCCGCTTGAACGGTGCCTGCCTGTGCCGTGATGGCAGGCGCTGCGGCCATATCTCCTTCCAGGGTGCCGGATGAGGAAGGGGGCATGGTGGCGGCGGTGGCCACTGCCGCCACCGACAAGGTCACCGCGACACACAGCCCGGCGATGCCCCTCGGAACCCGGCGCGCAGCCGTGTCGTCGGGATGCTCACCTCGGTGGTGCAGCAGCGAGGACCACGCGGACTTGATGTTCGCGATGCCATGGCCGAACGGCGACCGCCGACGTCCGGTGGGGGAGCGACCTTCGGGGGAGGTCGTGTCGTCAGTGTCGTTCTGCATTTTTCCGGGGGTTTCCGTCTCGAGGATCGTTTCCTGCTCGAAAGGGCGCTCGCTCCGGCGGCCATCGGGGTCGGCCGCGCAGGCTCCTCGAGATATACCGTTCCGGCCACCGAGGGAAAGCGGGATATGTACGCATATGGGTACCTGAAAACGTGGTCCTGGCGTGCATTATCCCGGTGTGCATGGCCGCCCGACGTCCAGGCCGGGCGGCTCGGCGGGTTCATCCGCTCACGTGGTTCTCCGGCTGGACCGAATGCGAGTTCGTGTACTTGTACACCCACAGCCCCCGTCCCTTGCGGTGGTCCCGCTGATACCAGGCCACGTGCTGGGACTCTCCTGTCGCCGATTCCGTGCTGCTGTCCGGCGAGGGGACCGGTAGTGGTGACAGGGGGGAACCCTCGGCTCCGACCGGCAGGGTGATCTCGCGACCGTCCTCCGGGCCCCCGAACAGTTCGATCTGGACGTGCATGTTCACGGGTTGTGCCTCCCCGGCCTTACGGTGCCTCTGTATACATACTGACCAGTCATCCCGGATTTCCGTTCCACATGCCACCCGATCGGGGGAGCATTCCTGCGGCATGGAGCAGGAGTGCATGGCGGGACGAGGTTGTCACCACTGTCCTGTTGTCGCGCATACGCTCTCCCGACATATGGAGCGCCCCCGCGCTCAACCGGCCTGGGGGTCACCGGGAGTGCGGGGGCGCCGAGGTCCACCCCTGGGGGTCAGGTGGACGGCCACCAGGCTACTAGGTGGTACGGCAGATGTCTCTAGATGCAGAGAATTTTTTGATCAACTTTTCGTTCGCGCTACAGCCACCCGCGCCGCCGGAACACCACGTACAGCGCGACCGCGACGATCAGCATGAAACTCAGGGCCATCGGATAGCCCCATAGCTGGTCCAACGCGGGCATGTGGGTGAAGTTCATCCCGTAGACGGTTCCGACCACGGTCGGTGCGAACAGGATCGCGGCCCAGGATGAGATCCGCTTCATGTCCTCGTTCTGGGCCAGGCTCGTCTCGGTGAGGCGAGTCGCCTGCTCGCTCTGGCGTTGCGCGTGCAGGGACGCGTTGACGGAGAGGATCTCGGACAGCAGTTGCCGGTGCGATTCCACACGCTCGACCACGTCCGCCGCATGGTCGCGCACGTCGCGCAGGTTGCGCAGTATCTCCACATCGGCACCGTGCTGTTCGAGGCTCCTCTCCAGCGTGTCCAGGACTCCCAGCAGGGGCCGGCTCGCGCGCTGGAACTCGATGATCTCCCGGGACAGTCGATAGATCCGCTCCGACACGGCGGGTTCACCGCCGAAGACCTCGTTCTCGATCTCGTCGATGTCGTTCTGCAACCCACGTTCCACCGGCAGGAAGTCGTCGACCACGCGGTCCAGCAACGCGTACAACACCGACTCGGGACCGTGGCCGAGGAGTTCGGGCTCCCGCTCCAGCCGCTGCCGCACGGGTACGAGGTCGGGCTTCTCGGCGTGGCGGAGAGTGATGACGAAATCCGGGCCGACGAAGACGTGGATCTCTCCGGTCTCGATGTTCTCCTGCTCGTCGAGATACCGGGCCGGGCGCAGCACCATGAACCGGATGTCGCCGTAGCGGTCCAGCTTCGGCCGCTGGTGTGCGACGACGGCATCCTCCACCGCCAACGAGTGCAGCCCGAACTCCTCGGTGATCGAGGAGATTTCGTCCTCGTCCGGTCGGTACAACCCGATCCAGGCGAACCTGCCCGCACGCGACGGTGCCGCGCGCAGTTGTCGGTAGGTCTGTGCCAACGTGTCGAACTTCTGCTCTCGCAGGCCGTTCGCATAGATCGCGCTGTCGACCATCACCATGGCACTTCGTCCTCCGAGCAGGGATGTGGGAAGCGATCGTGTCCGCGTCCTCGACAGCCCATGGTCACGGTCGGAACCGGACCAGGGCCAGCGCCTGGTCGTCGTGTCGCTTCGGACGTGGCCACCGGCGGCCGTCCGGATCCGATCTCTCGGCGGCACGGACCCGATCGAGCACGGCTTGTGGCCCGCTGTCGCGCGCATGCTCGTACAGGGCCGACCAGTTCGGGTAGCTCCCGTAGTCGTCCACGCCGCAGGCCACTCCGTCGCTGGCCAGCACGGCCGCGTGCACGCTGCCGCGTGGCCAGGTGGCCCGCCTTGCCCGGTACGCGGCGGGTGGCTCGGCCTCGGCCACCCAGAAGCCGCCCTCGACATTGCGCCATCGTCCGGTCCGGTCGACGGCCGCCAGCAGCGCCTCGTCGTGCTCCTGCCCGAATCCACCCCCGGAGCGCAGCCGCCGCCGGTATCCGCCCTGTCCCTCGGAACGCAGGTTCTCCAACCGGTCGTCGGTCACCGGGTGCTCTCCGGAGTCGGTGAATACGACGACCGGGCTGTCGGCCAGGACCAGCGCTTCGACGGTGTCCGTATTCCAGCGCAGCAGGGCCACGGTGCTCGAAGGTGCACGGCCGGGACGAAGGCCGTGTGCTGCGGTGACCTCCGAGATGGACGCGGCCAGCAGGTCGGCGAGGTCCGTGTCTCCGTGCCCGCGCTCGGAGTGCACCGCGAGCCGGGGGCGCAGCGCCGCGGTGAGTCGGTCCGCGTACCAGCCGCCGGTGTGGGAGGTCGGCCGTAGTGACGTCGCTCCGTCGAGGACCGCCACGGCGTTCGGCAACGTGAGCACGACGTCCTCACTGCGTTCGGCGCCCGCCTGCTCTGCGACTTCGACGCTCGGCATGGGGCCGATTATCGGCTCCGCGGCCCGCGTACCGCCACGGCGGGCAGTGCGAGCTGGGTCAGAGGCCCGATGGCGAAGGCGAACAGCACTGTGCCGATCCCGACCGTGCCGCCGAGCAACCAGCCCGCCGCCAGGACGGAAATCTCGATGCCGGTGCGTACCAGGCGGATCGAGGAACCGGTTCGCTCGTGCAATCCGGTCATCAGTCCGTCGCGGGGACCCGGTCCCAGCCTCGCACCGACGTAGAGAGCGGTCGCCAGGGCGTTGAGCGCGACACCGCCGACCATCAACAGGATCCGTGCCCAGAGCGTGTTCGCGGGCGGGAGTACGGCCAGGGCGGTGTCGACCGAGACGGCGATGACGATGACATTGGCCACGGTGCCGATCCCGGGCCGCTGTCGGAGCGGAAACCAGGCCAGCAGCACGAGCCCACCGGTCAGCGCGGTGATCGCGCCGAAACTCCAGCTCGTCCGCGCGGCCAGCCCCTCGTGCAGCACATCCCACGGCGCCAGGCCCAGGTGGGCTCGCACCATCAGAGCCATGCTCGTCCCGAACAGCACCAGTCCGCCGATGAGCTGCACCAACCGGGAGGCGGGGCGCACGGTGATCGAAACAGGAGTTAGGTCCACTTTCGTCGCTGTCGAGCTCATGTGGCTGTTTCTATCGCGTATTGGTTTTTATCTCGATAGCCAATATGGAAGTATTGGACTGATGATGCAGTCCGGATCGCCCGCTCTGAAGGGCCACAAACTCGCGCGGCTTCTCGGGTCCTGGTCCACGGGACAGCGCCCTTCCTCCGGTGCTCTGTACCGTGCGGTGCGCCAGTCGGTCCTGGACGGACGGCTGCCACCGGGAACACGTCTGCCCGCCGAACGCGAGTTCGCGGAGGCCGTCGGCACCAGCCGAACCCTGGTCGCGAGTGCGCTGGAGCGGCTTCGTGCGGAGGGCCTCGTCGCGAGTCGGCGTGGTGCCGGATCGTGGGTGTCCCTGCCGGAGGGGGGAACCGAGGCGGGCTCGGGCGGATGGTTTCCTCCGGAACACGCGGAGACCATCAATTTCGCTCAGGCCACGCCTGCCGCACCTCCGGAGTTGGCCGAGGCGGTCGAGAACGCCCGAACTCGTTTCGCCGAACAGATCGGCGGGCACGGATACCAGCCGCATGGTCTGCACGCACTACGAGAACGGATCGCCGAGCGTTTCACCCGGCGCGGGCTACCGACGGGGCCGCACCAGGTGCTGGTCACCAACGGCGCGCAGCATGCATTCGCATTGACACTGCGGCTGCTGACCGCTCCGGGAGAGCGTGTGCTGGTCGAACATCCCACGTATCCGAACGCCCTGGAAGCGGTCCGGGCGGTCAACGCGGCCGCGCTGCCGGTTCCGATGGTCGACGGAGGTTGGGACCCGGAGTTGGTCGAGGCGACCCTGGCACAGGGGGCGCCCCGGTTGGCCTACCTCATCCCGGATTTCCAGAACCCCACCGGTGCCTTGATGAGCGGTGCGACGCGCGAACGGCTCGCGGCCGCGCTGCGACGCCACCGCACCACCGCAGTCGTGGACGAAACGCTGGTCGACATCGATCTGACGGCAGCCGCGGCCCCACCACCGATGGCCTCCTTCGCGGAAGAGCGCGTGATCACCATCGGGTCGGCCAGCAAGTCGTTCTGGGGTGGCCTCCGACTCGGCTGGGTCCGTGCCCCGGAGGAGTTCGTGCAACGCATGGTGATCGGCAGGGCCGCTGTGGATCTCGGCAGTCCGGTGTTCGAGCAGCTCGTGCTCGCCGAGCTTCTCGGCCGGGCGGATGCCATTCTCCGCTCGCGGCGCGTCGAGACGATCGAGCGCCGTGACGCGCTCGTCGCCGCCGTTCGCGAAAGCTGTCCACAATGGAGCATTCCGGTCCCGGACGGCGGCCTGGCCCTGTGGTGTCACCTGGGGCAGCCGGTCGGCAGCAGGCTTGCCGTGGCTGCCGAGCAGCACGGTGTGCGCCTGGCGTCCGGGTCGATGTTCGCGGTGCAGGGCTCCCTCGAGGACCGTGTGCGGCTGCCGTACACCCTGCCGATCGACCGGTTGCGAGCGGCCGTGTCGAAACTCGCGCTCGCGTGGACCGCCGTACACGGTGTGGGAGCCGATGATCCCTGGCGGAGTCCGATCACCTGATGAGCCACCCGCCGGCACGGCCCCTCGTCGTGCCGGAGGGTGGCTCCTCTCGAGGTGACCCCGGTGCCACAGGGGCATTGCGGCACCGGGGCCGGGGCACCGACATCGTCGGTAGCGGAAGTGGTGCCCCATCCGACCCGGCCGGGCGCAGACGGCGGGGTCGGAGCTGTGATGCCGAAAGAGGGGCTTGTGCGAAAAGTGTCCTACGGATGTGCGGATGGCACGGTGCCACGGCCGATGCTGCGCCAGGAGACTCACTCGGACGTGTGAAGGACGCGAGGCGAAAGCCCGGTTCAGTCGGGTGAGGCCGACGGTCCTTCCGGCACGATTCCGCTCGGCTGGACCGACGCCGGTGCGCTCGGCCCGGCGGGCACGGAATCGGGTGGGCTCAGGCCGTGTACCGCAACTGTCGAGGCTGTCTGCGCCCCGCCGGAACCGGCGTACGGATTCGTCGTGCACGCCGTGGAAGTGAGCGGAAGCGGGGCAGGCACCTGACGAGGCAGCGGGGAAGGTGCGGGCACGTTGTGTCCGGGCCTCTCTTCGCCCCTGTCGGCAGTGGCGCGGGGGCGGGGCTTCGGAGCGATGGCGTCCGGTTGCGCCCCTCGGCCTGCGACCGGCCTGCTGCTTTCGTGCTGCGGCACGTCCTCGGTGGATGCCGAGGTACTCCCGGGAGCGCGTACCGGGCCGGTACAGGCGACGTGATCCGGGGAAGGGGGATCGCACGGGAGCGGATGCGAAGAATCCGGGGTGTCGCCATCGGCGGTGCGGTCCGCGTCCGTTCGGTGCGGAGCGGCCACGGTGTGCAACCGGCCGGCAGCGCGGTGTTCGGCGATGTCCCGTTCCACGCGTTCGGCTGCGTCGGCCCGGCCCGGTTCGGCCCGGCCCGGTTCGGCCCGGCCCGGTTCGGCCCGGCCCGGTTCGGCCCGGCCCGGTTCGGCCCGGCCCGGTTCGGACAGGCCCGGTTCGGACAGGCCCGGTTCGGACAGGCCCGGTTCGGACAGGCCCGGCTCGGAAGTTCGGGAGCCGGATGCGGTGGCGGATTCTTCGTCCGGCGTGGGGTTCACCGGAGGGGCACTGCCTCGTGTTTGCTCGGAGCGCGTGGCGAGTACCTGCCGGACTTCGGCGGCTACCGTGCTCCGTTGATCTGGAACGCCTGCGGTTCTTGGTCGGTCGGGTGCTTGTAGGGCGAAGCGGCGGGACTCGATTCCGGTGGACGGCTCGATCGGCCCGATCGGTTCGAGCCGTGCCTCGAATTCACGCTGGTGTTCGAAGCGGGATGCCGGTTGGGCGGCGGAGGCGACCGCATACCCACCCAGCCAGGCTGCCGCCACGAGGCCCACGAGCAGTGCCATACGCGTGGCGAACAGGATCACGCGAGACCGGTCACCGCGCTGCGCGCAGGTACTGGTCATCGTCACCACCGCGTGCCGGACTCGGGCTTTGCGAGGTCATTTTCCCCCGCATCATGCCGCTCGGCAGCATCAGCGGCTGTTGATCACCCGGATAGGCGGCGATTAATACGGATAGTAATTTCTTCTTGCCGAACGTGTCCCCATGGGACGCTGTCTTCTCGACTGAGGAGGAGCCCGGTGTCGATCCATGGGCGATGCCGCGGACGTGCTGGGGAAATTCCCGGATGTGTCGAAACGGTGTGCTGAGTAGGAGTACCCGATTGTGTCCCCCATTCGGGCGGGTCCTCGGTCCGAAGTGAATCCGGAGAAACCCTTCGTCCCTCTTACTCGTGGAACGCCCGGCCCGGATGGGTCGGTGCAAGGGAGATGGAGGTGTGGGTAGTGCACGAGATCGGTGACGCCGGTGAGATGGCCACCCTGCTGGCCCGGGCGTCAGCGGGTGATGATCGGGCCTGGCGCGAACTGGTCGACCGCCACGGCAGCATGGTGTGGGGCGCGTCGAGGGCGTATTCGGCCAACCGCGCCGACGCGGAAGATGTCTGGCAGGCCACCTGGCTACTGCTGGCCGAGAACCTGAACCGAATCCAGGACCCGGATGCGTTGCCGGGGTGGCTGGCCACCACCGCCCGCCGCGAATCCCTCCGGCTGGCCAAGGCGCGGCGGCGTGAGTCACCGGCGGCGCTGGACAGCATCCTGATGGACGTGCCGGACACGGCCGAGGGCCCGGAGAGCACGGTGCTGCGCACGGTGGCCGCAGGCAGGCTCGGACAGGCGTTCGCGAGGCTCTCCCAGCGCTGCCAACAGTTGCTGCGTGTGGTGGCGGTTGCTCCCGATGCCAGTTATGCGCAGGTCAGCGCTGCGTTGGGCATGGCGCGCGGAACCATCGGCCCGAAGAAGGGCCGATGCCTTGCGGCCCTGCGGGAGGGCATGGTCGCTCTGGGAATGCCGGAGGAGGCGGCCGGATGAGCGGGCACCGGATGAGGGGAAAAATGCCTTCGGAGCTGCTGGCGTTGGGCGAGCTGTTCCGGACCTGTGATCCCGCGCCGGAGCACGCGATGGCCGGTGCGTACGGGGCTTCGGAACTGGCTCGCAACGGCATCGATTCGGATGCCCTCGCCCTGGAACTGGTCAGCGACTCGGCGGAAGCTCCTGCCGCCGAGGCCCTGCGTTCCTGGCCAGGCGGCAGGGAGACGAGGGAACTCACGTTCGTGCTCCCCGGTCGCGTCGTCGAGCTCGACCTCGTCTCGACCGTGCCTGGCATGTTCCGTGCCACCGGAATGGTGATCAGTCGAGCCGGCCAGGCCGTGCCCACCGGTGCGGTGGCGTTGCGCCATCCCGCCGGCCAGTGCGTCGGCGAGTTGGATGCGCACGGCGGTTTCCGTATCGATGACGTGCCCGCCGGACCATTGAGCGTGCTGCTGCGGACCGCGCGGTCCGGCTGTGCCGTCGCCGACTGGCTGGTCTGTTGAGTACCGGCGTGGCGGTGGCCGAGCTCTCCCGGCTGCTGCACCGGCCCCGGCGTGGGGGCAGGCAGCACCGGGTGGCTCAGGTACTTCTCGGTCGGGGCCTGGCACAACTGCACGGCAACAGGTTCGGCGATGCCGATGCCGACCTGAGGGCCGCCGAGCGATTGTTCGCCGTGGACGGCAGGAGCGGGAGTGCGGCCGTGTGCCTGCACAACCGCGGCCTGGTGGCTCTCCGGAGCGGTGATCTCCCGCAGGCGCTGCGGTTGTTCACTCGGGCGGTTGCCGACGGGTTGGACCTCGACGCCAGTCCGGAGGCCCGCGCAGATCGGGCCGAGGCACTGGCTGCCGCAGGGCTGCGCACCGAAGCTCGAACGGAAATGGAGTTCGCAGCGGCACGTCTGACCGATCTCGGTCGCGACTTCCGGGCGGCCGAGACGAGATTGGCACTGGCCGACTGCGCACTCCGCGACGGCGACGCCGAAGGCGCGCTTGCCGCGGCTCGTGCGGCCCGCAGGGTGCTGCATGGCCGGTGCCACCCCGCGTGGTCGGCACTGGCCGTGGCCACCGAGTGGCGCGCGAAACTGGCAGCGGGCCATCGGTCCCGCTACGCGCTGGGGTCCGCGCGAAAAGCGGCCGCGGCGTGCGCAGCACATGGATGGGCTTCGACGGCCACGGAACTGTGGCTGGCCGCAGGCATCGTCGCGAAACGCCATGACATGCCCGTTATGGCGAGGAAACTGCTGGGACAGGCGGCTTCCTGCCGCGAGGCGGAGGTCGCGCCCGCACCCCAGCGGGTCCTCGGGTGGCTGGCGGAGGCTGTCCTCGCCGAGCAGGATGGGCACGGGCACCGAGTTTTCGAGGCCTGTGATCACGGTCTACGGCTCGTCGAGGAGCATGCCGCGGCGATGCCCGCGTTCGACCTCCGGGTCCACGCATTCGGCCTGGCGGGAGAACTGGCCGAGACCGCGATCGGTGCTGCCTTGCGAACCGCCGATCCGGAGCTGGTGCTGCGGTGGAGCGAACGGTATCGGGCGGGCGCCCTCCATCGGCGGGACCTGCCTCCGCCGGAGGAGCCGGGACTGAGTGCGGCTCTGGAGGAACTGCGTGCGGCGGTTGCGGAGATGCGGACCGGGCGCTTGCACGCGCATGCCGCACGAGTGGCGGTGCTGGAGGACCGGGTACGCGACCAGGCGATGCTGGCGGACGGGACTGCGGGAGGAGTCGGACCTTCCTGCGGGCTCGACGACATCCGGAGGGAATCGGCAGGTGCGGTCCTGGTGAGCTACTTCGTCCACGATGGAGTTCTGCGCTCCGTATCGCTGGTGGACGGAGAGCTCAGGACGGCTGCTCACGGCAGCGAAGATGCGGTGGGCGCCGATGTCGACAGGCTCCGATGGTGCTTGGGGCGGCAAGCCGCGCGGACGCACTCTCCCGTCGCCGCGGCCTTTGCCGAAGGCGCCCGACACGCTGCCGAGGGGTTGGAACGGCAGCTACTGGCACCGGTACTGCCGGAGCTGCGGCGCGGCCGGGCGCTGGTGATCGTGCCGACCGGCCGCCTGCATGCGCTGCCTTGGGCGGCCCTGCCCGGTTGTCGAGGCAGGAGTGTGACCGTCGCCCCCTCGCTGCGCTGCTGGCTGCGTGCGGCGGAAGAGGCGCGCAGCGGTGCGCGGAGCAGGCGGCAGGTGTGGGTGGCGGGTCCGGGGCTGGAACACGCGGGCCGTGAGGCGCGCACATTGCGGGCCATGTCGGGCGGGGAACTCCTGACCGGCGGCAATGCCACCGCCGAGCGGGTGCTGGGTGCTATGGACGGAGCGAGGATCGTGCACATCGCCGCACACGGATGGTTCCGTGATGATCGACCACTGCTGTCCTGTTTGGATCTGTTCGACGGCCCGCTCTACGGCTACGACCTGGACCGGCTGCGGCGCGGCCCCACGACCGTGGTGCTCTCGGCCTGTGAGGGCGGGCGGTCCGCGGTCGGTCGTGGCGACGAGCTCCGGGGACTGGCGGCGGCCCTGCTGGGGCGAGGCACGGCAACCGTGATCGCCAGTATCGTGCCGGTGCCGGACGAGCGGACCGCCGAGGTCATGGTCTCGCTGCATTCCGCGTTGCGCGAGAACCTCGCCCCGGCGGAGGCATTGGCGCGTGCCCAGGCTCGGCACGGCGAGTCGGGGTTCATCTGTCTCGGCTACGGAGGGGGCTATGGCGAGGGTGGCGACGGACTCACCGAAGCTGCCGTCAGCGCAGCTTGTGCAACCGGGTGAGGGCTTCGTCCAGGACCTCGTCGCGTTTGCAGAACGCGAAGCGCACGAGATGCCGGACCGGATCGGGATCGTCGCAGAACACCTGCACCGGGATGGCGGCCACACCGGCCCGTTCCGGCAGTGTGCGACAGAACTCCTCGCCATCGTCGAAGCCGAGCGGGCGCACGTCGGTACAGACGAAGTAGGTTCCCTCACCGGCCAGGACATCGAATCCCACCTCGGTGAGGCCGCTCGCGAGGAAGTCCCGCTTGCGCTGCAACTCGTCCCGCAGTCGATGCACCCAGTCGAGCTCGGTGCGCAGCGCGTGGGCCACCGCGGGCTGGAAGGGAGCGCCGCCGACGAAGGTCAGGAACTGCTTGGCGGAACGCACGGCGGCGATCAGCTCCGCGGGGCCGCACACCCAGCCGATCTTCCACCCGGTCACGCTGAAGCTCTTGCCCGCGCTGGAGATGGACAGCGTGCGCTCGGCCATGCCGGGCAACGTGGCCGGCGGTGTGTGCCCGCGTCCGTCGAAGAGCAGGTGCTCGTAGACCTCGTCGGTCACCGCGATCACGTCGTGCTCGCGGCACACCTCGGCGACCACCGCCAGCTCCGCGTCGGTGAGCACGGTCCCCGTCGGGTTGTGTGGCGAGTTCAGCACCAGTGCCCTGGTCCGCGGCCCGACGGCGGCCCGGAGCGCGTCGGTGTCCAACTCGAAACGGTGATCCGGTCCCTGCTTCAGCCCGACCGTGCGGCGCACACCCCCGGCCAGGGACACCGCGACCGGGTACGCGTCGTAGTACGGCTCGATCAGCACGACCTCGTCACCCGGTTCGACCAGGGCGAGCATCGATGCCGTCAAGGCCTCGGTCGCTCCGACGGTGACCAGGACCTCGCTGTCCGGATCGTGCTCGATGCCGTAGTGGGTGCGGCGCTGTTCGGCGATGGCCTCGCGCAACGCGGGTTCCCCGGTCCCGGGCGAGTACTGGTTGACGCCGTCGGCGATGGCGCGTTGCGCCGTCTGCAGCATGCTCGCGGGCCCGTCGGTGTCCGGGAAGCCCTGTCCGAGGTTGACGGCCTCGGTACGCCTGGCGAGTTCGGTGATCTCCGCGAAGATGGTGGAGGTGAACGGGCGCAGCCGGGAGGTCAGAGCAGGAGAACGCACGCCCCGGAGGGTATAGGAATTCTCGGAAGTCCCGACCCGGTGGTTGCCGAGCCCGGTCCCCGGACGGTCGGGTGTCCGGGTGTCTCGCGTGTCACGTGGTCCCCCCGGTCCCTTCGATGGTCGCCTGCGAGGCCCACCCGCCGCACGCTGTCACAATCGAGGAGTGCCGGACACAGCGATAGCCGAGGCCGAGCGCCGACGGGGTCTGCGGCGGATGAAAAGCGTGGCCACCGGTCTGTTGCTGCTCGCCACGGCGATCTATGTGCTCGCGCGGTGGCAGGAGAGCACGGGCGCCCCGGAATGGGTCGGGTACGTGAGTGCGGCCGCCGAGGCGGGCATGATCGGTGCGCTGGCGGACTGGTTCGCCGTGACGGCACTGTTCCGCCACCCGCTGGGACTGCCCATTCCGCACACCGCCATCATCCCGACGCGCAAGAACGTACTCGGTCACAGTCTCGGTGATTTCGTGGGCACGAACTTCCTGTCGGAGGAGGTGGTCCGGGACAAGCTGCACCGCGCCGAGATCACCCGGCGTGCCGGTTCCTGGATCGCCAACCCCGAACACGCCGAGCGAGTGACCTCGGAACTGGCGACCGCCGTGCGCGGAGCCGTGCAGGTCCTGCGCGACGAGGATGTGCAGGAGGTTCTCGAGCAAACCCTGGTGCGCAAAGTGCTCGACCAACCGTGGGGACCACCGCTCGGACGGATTCTCGGGCAGGTCTTCGCCGACGGATCCCACCACAATCTCGTCGATCTCGTCTGCGACCGTGCCTACGACTGGGTCCGCGACAACCACGAGACCGTGCTGCGTGTGGTCAGCCAGCGGGCCCCCTCGTGGTCGCCGCGGTTCTTCGACTCGATGGTCGCCGACAAGATCTACGCCGAGGTGCTGTCCTTCGCCTGGGCGGTCAAGACGGACCCCGACCACCAGATGCGTGCAGCGGTCGACCGCTTCCTGGTCGAGTTCGCCGATGACCTGCAGCACGACCCGAAAACCATGGCCAAGGCCGAGCAGATCAAGCAGCAGGTGCTGGAACACCCGGAGGTGCGCAACCTCGTGTCCTCCGCATGGGAGACGGCGAAGGCGATGCTGTTGGACGCTGCCGAGGACCCGTCCAGTGAACTGCGGATCCGCGTGCGCGACGGGTTGCGCTCGCTGGGGCGTCGTCTGGTCGACGAAGCACCGCTGCGCGCCAAGGTGGACGGCTGGCTGGAGGGAGCGGCGGTGTACGTGGTCTCGCACTACCGCTCGGAGATCACGGCACTGATCACCGACACCGTGGAGCGCTGGGACGCCGAGGAGACGTCCCACAAGATCGAGTCGCACGTCGGGCGGGACCTGCAGTTCATCCGGATCAACGGCACCGTGGTGGGGGCGCTGGCCGGACTCGTCATCCACACCGTGACCCAGGTGCTGGTGTAGCGGCAGAGCAGCCTCGGCAGGCAGCAGTGGTCGGCCACCTCAGGTGGCGGTACGGCGTTCGCGCCAGGAACGGGCCTTTTCCCGGTTACCGCAGACGCGCATCGAGCACCACGTGCGAGAGCGGTTGCGGGACCGGTCGTAGAAGGTCCACAGGCAGTTCTCCGCAGGACAGATCTTGAGCCGGTCCCAGTGTCCGGTGGTGACCAGGCGGGCGGCGGCAGCCAGCACGCTGCCCAGCGCGTCGGTTCCGGTCAGCACCGGCACGCCGCCCTGTATCCGTACCCGCACCGGCCATCCCGGCAAGCCCGGCGTCTCGGTGATGTCCGCAGGCAGCTCGCTTCGCGGGGGGCCGCCACCGCAGGACACCGCGGTACGCAGGGAATCGCGGACCTTGCGTGCTGCTGTGCTTTCGGGTGCCCGGCCCAGTCCTCGTTCGAGACACCATTGCTGCCAGCCGACGGGGTCGTCCAGGAGTTCGGTCCCGGTCTCGGAGTCGCAGGTGTTGAGGAAGGCCAGCACCAGTTCGATGTCGTGTTCCGTGTCGAGTCCCGCGGACTCCCGGGCAGCCGACGGCGCTCTGTGCTCCGCGGCGCCTGCCTTGCCGGGGGCGACTGCGCTGTCCGATCCGGTGGCTTCGGTGCTCACAACACCATCGTAGGTGCGTTGGGGGTTGTGCCTCCGTGGCGAAACCAGCATATTCACTTCACCAGTTAGTGACCAGCAAAAAGAAGACGATGGTAAATCGGGAAAGGGCGAGGTCATGATCGGATCGACCGACTTGTCCGGGGCCCGTTCTACCGCTGTGCCGGGTAGGGAGTGCTGCGCCTCTCCGTCCGGATGTGGGAGCCCGGGTGGTGGGGGGGGTCTCGGCCGACAACGATGGTGGAAACAACACCCGATAGAGTGCAAGCAGAGTGCTTGCAGCAGTTAGCACCTCGGTTTATCGTGGTGATCACAGGGAAGGTGGCTGTCGTGGACCGGGTGGACAAGACCGTGAACAACGCGGTGAACCAGGCGGTCAGTGACATCGGCAGCTACATCCGGACCCAACGTGGCAACGCCCAGATCTCGGTGCGGCAACTGGCCAAGCGAGCCGGAGTGTCCAACCCGTATCTGAGTCAGGTCGAGCGCGGGTTGCGCAAGCCGAGTGCGGAGATCCTGCAGCAGATCGCCAAGGCATTGCGGATCTCCGCCGAGGCGCTGTACGTGCAGGCCGGAATCCTGGAAAGCCGCGAAGGTGGCCCGGTCGTGGATGCCGTCCTCGCCGACGCCGACCTCAATGAGCGGCAGAAACAAGTTTTGCTGGACATCTATGCCTCGTTCCGGCGCGAGCAGGACGACGAGTCCGGGCACCCTGCACCGGGGGAGAGTTCACGGCCGGCCGAGGCGACGACACCGGAGACCGAGGAGTGAACACCATGCCGACGTTGCCCACGGCGCAGGACATGACCAGAGCACGGGAGCAAGCAGGCCAAGTTATCGAGGGTGCGGTTCACCAGGCCCGGACCCCGCTGATGGCCGCGCTGGGCGCCGGGGATATCGCCGCACATGCCGTCGCGGACACGGTGAAGCAGGTGCGGCAACAACTCAACGAGAGTGCCGAATCCGCCCGGATGGGCGTCAATGACCTCCCCGGCGACCTCAATGGATTGCGCAGCAAGCTGACTCCGGCCGAGCTGCGGAAATTGGTGGACACCTACACGAACTCGGCCGTGCGGATCTACGGCTACCTTGCCGACCGGGGGGAGGATGCCTTCGGGCGCCTGCAGGAGCAGCCGCAGGTTCAGCGCGCGGTCAACCAGGTCGGAACCGCCCAGGAACGCTTCGAAGGGGCTGTCGGTGACGCCCGTGATCTCGCCGACGATGTGCTCGGCAGGGTCTCCACCACCACCCGCTCGTTCGGGGAGAGGGCCGCGCGGAGCACCGAAGCGACCGCCACCGACACCGCGGCCACGGTACAGAGCGCCGCTGCCGACACGGCGGCCACGGTACAGAGCGCCGCCGACGACAAGGCCGAAGCGGTGCAGGAAGCCGGCTCCAAGACCGCCACCACGGCCCGCAGCACCACGAGCAAAGCCGCCAACCGTGCCGCCGAGGCCAAGAGCAACGGCAGCACCACGGCGGCCAAGAGCAACGGCAGTGCCAAGCAACCCAAGTCGGCGGCTCGGAAGAACACCGACAACTGAAGAACGCCGGCCGTCCCGTCAAGCCCGGGAGCCACGTGTTCGGTTGAGAGGTCCGGCACTCACCTCCACGGTGGGTGCCGCCACCCCACCTCGGACACGTAGCCTGGGCATGTGCTATTGCAATTCTGGATCGAGCTGATCCTCTGGTGGGCGAGCCTCCCGCTCGGGGTGTATGCGTTCGGTCATGCGGCGATGCAGCGGGCTGACGCGTTCACCGCGGCGGACAAGCTGAGCAAACCGGCCTGGCTGGGCATCACCGGCGGCGGAATGCTCGTGCTCGGACTGTCCCAGGGTCCCGGAGGGGGCATGATCTTCTGGGTCGCGGGTCTGGTTGCCGTGCTGGTCTACCTCGTCGACGTGCGTCCCAAGGTGACCGAGGTGCAAAGGGGAAGTTCCTGGTGACGGCTCTGGACTCGGGAGCCGTTTGGAAGGTCCATGGCAGCGGTTCACCCGTCACGCTCGTCGTGCACGGCCTCGGCGCCACCGAAGGAGAGGCGCGTATCCCCGCCTCGGGCGTGCGCGGCACCCGGGTCGTCGTCACCCTGCCCGGGCATGGGGATGCCGCCGCGGCACCGACCGGATACTGGGACTACGGCCGCGTCGCCGAGGACGTGCTCGCGATCGCCGACGAGGTCGCGGCGACCCGCGCGGTCGGCGTTTCACTCGGTGCCGGTGCACTGATCCGCATCGCGGCGGAAGAACCGGACCGGTTCGAGCGTCTCGCGCTGCTCCTGCCCGCTTCGCTGGATCGTCCGCGTGACGAGGCGGCGACCGCGCCGTTCATGCGGCTCGCCGATGCCGTCGACGCCGCCGCCTCGGACGGCGGTGCGAGCCTGCGCGCGCTCGTCACCCGGAGCCTGCCCGCGGGCATGGAAGTCGGTGACCACGCCGAGCAGCGTGCCGCCGCGCTGAGGCGTCTCGGCAGCGCACTGCGTGCGCTGCCCGGAAAGTGCCCGGTGGATGATGCGGCACCGCTGGCGGCGGTGACCTCGGACGTCCTGGTCGTCGGGGCCACCGACGACGAACTCCATTCGCCCGAGGTCGCCAAGGAAGTGGCTCGTGCTTTTCCGGATGCCCGACTGGAACTACTGCCCTCGGCCGCACCGATGGTCACCCATCGGCACGAGCTCCGCAGCCTGCTGACCGGCCTGCTGAACTCCGACGTCCGCCGGAATCCCACGGAAGATCAGGTCCCCTCCGGAGATCAGGCCCCCTCCGGAGATCAGGGACAGCACGGGTGATTTTTGCAGTTTCGCGCGAAACTGCAAAAATCCTCCCCGTGGGCAGGGGCCAACCGGTCAGGGCCTAGGCTCGCAGCATGGTTGACTGGTCATCGGCTGCCGGAACGCTCGAGGTCTCGCCCGCACTGGAACGGCAGGACTTGCTCGCCGATCGTGTCGTGCCCGCGATTCGAGCTCTCGAGACTCCCGAGACCGTCGGTGTTGCCGAGATCGACCCGGAGTTGGCCGACACGGCCGCGTTCTGCGAGCAGTACGACTCGCCCCCGGAACTCTCGGCGAACTGTGTGGTGGTTTCCGGCAAGCGCTCCGGTGAGCTGCGGTATGCCGCCTGCTTGGTCCTGTCCACCACTCGCGCCGATGTGAACGGCGTCGTCCGGCGCAGGTTGGACGTGCGCAAGGCCTCCTTCACGCCGATGGAGGAGGCTGTCAGCCTGACCGGGATGGAATACGGCGGGATCACTCCGTTCGGTCTCCCCGATGGTTGGCCGGTCCTCGTCGACGCCGCCGTCACCGAATCCCCCGCCGTCGTCGTCGGCAGTGGACTGCGCCGGAGCAAGCTCATCGCCCCCGGAAAGCTGCTCGGTGAGCTTCCGGAGGCCGAGGTGGTCACCGACCTGGGCCGCTGAGCAGCAACCGCCCCGCAAACTGCCGGACCTGCTCGGCCGAAAGACGACACTGCCCGGCTAAAAGACGACGGTGCGCTGGTCGTGCACCAGTACCCGATCCTCCAGGTGGGCGCGCAGGCCGCGGGCGAGGACGATTTTCTCGATGTCCCGGCCTTTGCGGACCATGTCCGACACCGAGTCCGTATGGTCCACCCGCGTCACGTCCTGCTCGATGATCGGCCCCGCATCCAGGTCCGCCGTGACGTAGTGGCAGGTTGCCCCGACCAGTTTCACCCCGCGCTGGTACGCCTGATGATACGGGCGAGCGCCGGCGAACGACGGCAGGAAACTGTGGTGAATGTTGAGGGCACGGTCCTGCCACGCCCGGCACAGTTCCGGCGGCAGTACCCGCATGAACTTGGCGAGCACGATGGCGTCCGGAGCCTGGCCGTCGACCAGTTCCCGGATGCGGCCGAAGGCGGCTTCCTTCGCCTGCGGATCTGTGCCATGCGGGTCTGTGCCCTGGGGAAACGGGACGTGGTGGAACGGGATGCCGTGTGCCTCCGTGATCGGTCCCAGATCCGGATGGTTGCCGATCACCGCGCGCAGGTCCACATCCAGCTCGCCGGAGCCGATGCGGCCGAGCAGGTCGTGCAGGCAGTGGCCCTCCTTCGACACCAGGATCACGACCCGGCGTCGCTGCTCGGTATCGGAGACCCGCCAGTCGGCGCGCTCGTCCAGCTGCGTGGCCACCTTCGCGAACCGTTCTCGCAGTTCCTCGATCCCGAACGGCAGCGAGTCCGCACGAACTTCCTGGCGGGTGAAGAACCAGCCGGTGTCCGGATCGGTGTGGTACCCCGCCTCGACGATCCAGCCGCCCCATTCCGCCAGGAAGGAGGCGATGTGGGCGACGATGCCGGTGCGGTCCGGACAACCGAGGGTGATGACGTATCGCCGTTCGGTCAGTGACATGGTGGCCGATTCTCGCAGTTCGCAAGCGCCGGAGCCGGTTGTGCCCGGATGGCGGGACCGAGTGCTTCAGCGGCCACTGACCAGCCCTGCGAGCGTCTCGTCTCCGCTGACCACGGCGGAGCTCGGTCGCCCCCACACGCGCCGGTAGATCGCATCGGCCGTTCCGGCGACCGTGGCGTCCACCTCGGGGCTGCCGAGCGCGGCATCGTGGGGGGCGCCCGTTTCCGGGGGCTGCTCGGGGCGGAAGGTCACCAGCCACGTCCGGCCCGCATCGGCCGCGTGGAACAGCGCTTGGCCGTCACCGTGCTGATCCGCCCACTTGCGGGTGCCGGACAACAGCACCGAGAGCATCTCGTCGACGCCGTCGGCGGCGAAGTCCGAATCGAACAGCAGCTCCCGGACTTGGGCGGTGTCGCCGTCGGCCAGCGCATGTTCCGCGTCGAGCCGGTGGATCGCGGTCTCGTGCGCCATCCTGCGGCTCCAGGCTGCGGGCGTGCCACCCGGAAAGAACGACCACACGGCGCGGTCGGCGTCACTCGTGGCGAGCTTGTCGAGCAGCTCGGCCAACCGGTCGTCCCACCAGGACAGCGTGTCGGTGAATCCGTCCGGGGGGACGGGAGGCTGCGGTGTGGAGCCGTCCGGCTCCGTGTCCACCGCGAGACTGCCCATCGCATAGACGCGGCCGAGGTGGCGCATCATCTTGTGCACATCCCAACCGGGGCAGGTGAGTACGGAGGCCTGTGGCCCCGCCTGCACTGCCATCGCACGCAGCGCGGCGGCCTGCTCGGTGAGCTCACGGTGGTGACTCTCGCTCATCATGCCCGGAGTTTAGGAGGTGTGTCGAGGCTCGCGAAGACCTCCGAAGACCTCCGAAGACAGCGTCCGGCGCACGTCCGGCTCGGATCGCGAGCAGCGGCGGCGGTCCGGGCGCTTTCAGTGCCCGCGCGGTTGGCGGGACAGCCAGTCGGAGGTGAACCGTGCCTCCTCGGCCAGCAGGGCGCTGATCCGGTCGGCGACCATCTCCTCCACCTTGCCGCCGACGAAAGGCATGTTCACGGTGACGCTGCCGTCGATCACGAACTCACTGACCCGGTTTTCGTCCGCGGATTGCTCGGCCTCGGGCAGGTCACGCAACCACATCGAGCCCGTGATGGAGCCAGGTACGCGGGGAATCGCCGCTGCCACCTCGCCCGAGTAGTACCCCGGCTCGACGGGGCGCCACGATTCGCTGCGATCGATCAGCACGTCCCCGCTCACCACGGTGCGAGCGATCGAGGGCAACCGGTCGGCGGGCACTCCCTGCCGTACTTGGAACCGCACGTCCTGCTCGGTCGCCGAATACTCGACCAGTTCCGTATTGCTGCCGCCGAGTTTGCTCAGTCGTTCCTTGATGTGGTCGGTGTCGATCAGCGCGCCGTGCATCCGGGAGGCCGGCCATGCGGAGGTGCTGCGGTGCTCGATGCGGCGTGTCATGCGAAGAAGGTTACCTTTGGCAGTCGTGAACTCCTCGCTGTCCGGCGCGTCGCAACCGCGCGAGACCGCCCAAGCCGATACTCGTGCCCCGGCCGACCTCCAGCCTGGTCGCCCAGCCAATCTTTCGGGTGACCTTTCGAGTGGCGACGCACTCGCGCGCCACACCACGCTGCGGCTGGGCGGCCCGGCGGCCGAGCTCGTCGTGGCCGGGCACGCCGACGAACTGGCCGAGGCCGTCCGTACGGCGGATTCCGCGGGCACGCGCCTGCTCCTGCTCGGAGGCGGCTCGAACCTCGTGATCGCCGACAGCGGGTTCGACGGCCGGGTGGTGCGCATCGCCACCCGCGGCCACCGGATCGACAGTGCCGGTGACGGTCTCGTGCGGTTGACCGTCGAGGCCGGTGAGGACTGGGACGAGGTGGTCGCCGAAACCGTGCGGCAAGGGCTCGGCGGTCTGGAGTGCCTGTCCGGTATACCCGGGCTCACCGGTGCCACTCCCGTGCAGAATGTCGGCGCCTATGGTGTCGAGGTCTCCGAGATGTTGACCTCGGTGGACCTGTTGGAACGCCGGACCGGCCGTGTCCGGACGGTTCCCGCCGAGGAGCTCGGCCTCACCTACCGCAGCAGCCTGCTCAAGCACACCGAGACGGCAGTCGTATTGCGGGTGCGTTTCCTGCTTCGTGATGATGGTCTCTCCGCGCCCATCCGTTACGGCGAACTCGCCCGCGCTCTCGACGTCGACATCGGCGATCGGGTCTCCGCCGAGCGGGCGCGTGCGGCGGTGCTCGGTCTCCGGCGCGGCAAGGGCATGGTGCTCGATCCGGAGGATCACGACACCTGGAGCGCGGGCTCGTTCTTCGTCAATCCCGTGCTGGAGCAGGGCGAACTTGCCGACGCGCTGCACCGCATCGCGGCCGGGGTCGGTTCCGACCAGCGCATTCCCCGTTATCCGGCAGCGGGGACAAGCACCAAACTCTCCGCGGCGTGGCTCATCGAACGAGCCGGATTCACGAAGGGGTACCGGGGCCCCGGCGGCCGGGTCGGACTGTCCACCAAACACACTCTCGCGCTCACCAACCGGGGATCGGCCACCACCGATGATCTGCTCGGTCTGGCAGCGGAGGTGCGCAGCGGTGTTCGCGAGCACTTCGGAGTGTCGCTGGGCGTCGAGCCGGTACTGGTGGACTGCGCACTGAGGTGAGTGAATGTCGAACGGCCGTATGAGTGACGCTTCGTGACTAATGATTAACTCTGAGTGTTAAATGGTGCCCGGAGGGTGCCATGTGGAACATCAGGGAACGACGCGATCGAGCACTTATTCGCCCGGTCAAACGAGCCGTGGAGGATCAGCTGCTGGATCTACCCGGTGTCGTCGCGGTCGACATCGGGGAGAAGCGCGCGGGCACGCGCCCCACGGGTGAGCAGGTCATCGTCGTCTCGGTTCGCCGCAAGGCGCAGGCGGAGCAGCTCGCCACCGGCGCCCGCGTTCCCACCAGCGTGCTCGGCGTCCCCACCGATGTCATCGAAGAACAACCCGTGGTCCAGCACGAGCATCGCCCGATTCGGCAAGCACCGATCACCGGCAGGCGCGATACACCGAGAACCGTCCACGGTGGCCACGGCATCGCGCCGTGCCGCCCGGTCGTGCCCGGAGATCGTGCCGCCGCCGACGGGGACGAATACCGCCGTGTCGGCACACTGGGCACGCTGGTCGTCGCTTCCGCGTCGAGCCCGGTGATGATGGGACTCACCACTTTCGACGTCGCCTGCATGGATGACGCATGGGCAGTCGGCAACCGGATGTCCGATCCGGACACCGGTCGGGTGTATGCCGAGCTGGCCCGAGCCGCACTGTCCGGGCGGGCCAACGCCGCCGCTGTGGCCATCGACAATGGTGTCGGGCATTCCTGCGCGGTCGCAGGTCTCGGTGCGATCACCGGACAGTGCGGGGCCCATCCCGGCGAGACCGTGCACAAGAGCGGCTACGGCACGGGGGTGACCACCGGCACCGTCACCTCGATCGACACGACGCTGCGCATCGACCACGGTGACACGCTCGGCGTGCGCGTCCTGCGCGAGCAGGTGCGCGTTTCCGCGGCTTGCCGATATCCCGCGTTCGCCGGGCGCGGGGACGCGGGAGCCGTGCTGGTCGATTCCGAGGGGCGGGTGGTCGGCCTGTGCTTCGGCAGCAGCCCGGACGGGGCGACCGGGTTCGCATGCCCCATCACCGATGTGCTCGGCGAACTCGACGTGGAACTGTGCCTGTCCTCCCATCGGCTGGGGGACGCGAGCCGAGGCGGCAACTCTCCGACCACCGTGCCGGATTCACCGTGAGAGCACTCCTGCGGGTGCTCCCTCAGGACTCCCGGTGTGCGCGGGTGGCCGACGCCTGGTCACGGGGCTTGAGCACGATCTGATCGAGGTCCACGTGGGCAGGCCTGGTGACCGCGAAGCTGATCACGTCGGCGACGTCCTCGGCGGTCAGCGGGGTCAGACCACGGTAGACCGCCGCAGCCCGCTCGGTGTCACCGCTGAAGCGCACCTCGGAGAACTCCGTTTCCACCAGGCCCGGGGCGACCTCGGTGAACCGGACGGGTTCGCCGAGATGCTCACCACGCAGTGTCCGGTGCAGCGCGGCCTGGGCGTGCTTGGCCGAGGTGTAGCCGGATCCGTTGTCGTAGGTTTCCAGTGCGGCGACCGACGTCACCGTCACCACGTGCCCGTTGCCGGAGGCGACCAGCTTCGGCAGCAGCGACTTCGTCAGTCGCAGCGTGCCCAGCACGTTCGTCTCCCACATCCACCGCCAGTCGGCCTCGTCGGCCGCGGTGACCGGGGCCACGCCCTTCGCGCCGCCCGCGTTGTTGACCAGGACGTGGCATTCGGGGACGCGCTCGACGAACGCCGCCACCGAAGCCGCGTCGGTCACGTCGAGTTCCACCGCGGTTCCACCGATCTCCTCGGCCAACTGCTCCAGTCGAGCGACTCGCCGCGCCCCCATGACGACGTGGAAACCCGCGGCGGCGAGTGCGCGCGCGGTGGCCGCGCCGATCCCGGAACTCGCGCCGGTGACCACGGCCCAGCGGGCTCCCTCGCGTGCGGCCGAGGTTCCCGTCGATGCAGGGTGCGGGCTTGCCGTCGTAGACTCCGGTGTAGTGCTCACGCGGCGATCCTCCCGCAGAGACCGATCGAAGCTCGGGGGCCATCCGGTTGCTGTGACTCGTGACACTTCGAGCTCGGGCATCCCCGACCGCTTGCCAGGCGTCCACGGGAAGAGATGCGTGCGCATCCGGATCATGACGGAGTGAGGTCAGGGTGTTGAACAGCGAGAGACGGTCACGAGTGCGGCCCTTGTGGGTCGTCCTGAGCGGGATGCTGGCAGCGGTGCTGCTGGTTTCCGGCTGCGGTGCCGGAAGCGGCGGAAGCGGCGGAGGGGCGACGAACCCGAGTTCGCAGGAAGCGGCGCCTACGGCTCAGGTCACACTCGAGCCCGCTGAGGGGGCAACGGAGGTCAACCCCACCGAACCGGTCACCGTCTCGGTGGCACACGGTCGTCTCGAGCAGGTCACGCTGACGAACGAGAGCGGCGAGAAAGTGCAGGGCACCCTCGCCGAGGACGGTACGAGCTGGCAGACGAGCGAGGTTCTCGGCTACGGCAAGACCTACACCTGGTCGGGCAGTGCGGTCGGCGAGAACGGCAAGACGGTTCCGGTCCGGGGAAGCTTCACCACCGTGCAGCCGAAGGAGGTCGTGCGCGCCACGATCACCCCTGTCGATGGTGTGACACGCGGCATCGCGATCCCGATCATGATCGAGTTCGACGCGCCGGTGGAGAACAAGGCCGCGGTCCAGCGCGCCCTGGAAGTGAACGCTTCCGAAGAGGTCAAGGGAGCCTGGGCCTGGTTGAACGACAAGAAGGTCCACTGGCGCCCCAAGGAGTACTGGCCCGCGCACACCGAGGTGAGCGTGGAGGCCAACCTCTACGGGCTCCACTACGGCAGCGGTAAGTACGGCAAGGCCGATCTGACCACGGAGTTCAGCATCGGCCGCGCTCAGGTCGTCAAGGCCGATGTGGACACGCATCGCATCGTGGTCATGCGCAGCGGCGAGCAGGTCGCCAGCTATCCGGCCAGCTACGGCAGGCCGGGCAATCCCGACCTGCACACCCACAACGGGACCTACATGGTGATGGCCAAGCATCCCGTCGAGATCATGGACAACCCCCAGTACGGCTACACCGATGTCAAGAAGAAGTGGGCCGTGCGGATCTCCAACCACGGGGAGTTCATCCACGAGAACGAGGAGAACCGGGCCAACATCGGCGAGCGCAACACTTCCCACGGCTGCATCAATCTCACCAACGCCGACGCGAAGCAGTACTTCGACAGCGCTATGCGCGGCGATCCCGTGGAGGTCACCGGCTCCAGCACGAGCATGCCGCCCCGCTACGCGGTGTACGACTGGATGCTCAGTTGGGAGCAGTGGCAGGCCAAGTCCGCCCTGTGACCAGCGGGTTGTGCTCCGTGGCCAATGGACTGTGCCTGTCGGGCCGCGCGGCTTCCCGGGGCCACCTCCCGGGGAGCACCTGCCCTGCGCACGATGCTGTCAAGGAGTTGTGAGGCAAACAATATCGGAATGTTTCGGGGCTCGGAAGTGTCGGGACTCGATGGGCCCGAAGGTCTCGGCTCGCCATGACAGGCTTCGATGGGCAGTAGATGACTTCCACCACACTCCGAATGCGTCCGCGCCGTGTCGCCGTGTTCTCGTTGCACACCTCACCACTCGAACAACCCGGAACCGGCGATGCGGGCGGCATGAATGTCTACATCGCACAGACCGCCACCCGGATGGCCGAACTCGGCACCGAGGTCGAAATCTTCACGAGAGCCACCTCGTCCGAGATCCCTCCGGTGGCGGAGCTGGCCCCCGGAGTGACGGTGCGCAGTGTCGTCGCGGGTCCCTTCGAGGGGCTCGGCAAGGATGACCTGCCCGCGCAGTTGTGCGCGTTCGCCGCCGCGGCGCTCCGGGTCGAGGCGCGCCACGAACCCGGCTATTACGACATCGCGCATTCGCACTACTGGCTGTCCGGCCAGGTCGGGTGGCTGGCGCGGGAACGGTGGGGCGTTCCCCTGGTACACACCGCGCACACGCTGGCCAAGGTCAAGAACAACGCGCTGGCCGAGGGCGACACGCCGGAGCCACGGGTGCGCGTTGTCGGTGAGGAACAGGTTGCCGCCGATGCCGACCGGCTCGTCGCCAACACCGATGTCGAGGCGCAGGAGCTGATCGACCTCTACGACGCCGACCCGGACAGCGTGGCCACCATCCCGCCCGGGGTGGATCTGCAGCGTTTCACTCCGGGCGATCAGCACCACGCCCGCGCCGCGTTCGGGCTTCCGCAGGACGCCATCGTGCTCGCCTTCGTCGGCAGGATCCAACCGCTGAAAGGCCCCGATGTCCTCCTGCGCTCCACGGCAGAGCTGCTCGACCGGCATCCCGAACTGCGAAGTCGCCTGATCGTGCTCGTCGTCGGCGGGCCGTCCGGCAGCGGGATGGAGCGGCCCGAGTCGCTGCATCAGCTCGCCGCCGAACTCGGCATCACCGACGTCGTGCGGTTTCTCCCGCCACAGGGCGGGCAGGATCTGGCCGAGGTGTACCGGGCCGCCGACGTGGTGGCCGTGCCCAGCTACAGCGAGTCCTTCGGCCTGGTCGCCCTGGAGGCGCAGGCCTGCGGTACCCCGGTCGTGGCGGCCGAGGTCGGTGGTCTGTCCGTGGCGGTCGACGACGACGTGTCCGGTCTGCTGGTGCCCGGACACGAGGCGAAGGAGTGGGCCGACGCGCTGGGTTCGGTGGTGCTCGAGCCCGACCGGCGGGCGAGACTCGCCGCGGCAACCACCGCGCACGCCACCGGCTTCTCCTGGCAGCACACGACCGAGGCGCTGCTGGAAACATATGCGCGCGCGAAGATGGCATTCCATTCCCGGTTCCGGATCCAGGAGGCAACGGCGTGACTTCCACGACTCCCGGCGCGGTCATCCAGGCAACGCTGGACTCCAGTTCGCTGGAGTACAAGCACGAGGCCGAAGGCAGGTTCTTCGTCACGTTGCCCGGCACTCGCAAGCTCCAGACCAACTGCTGGCTCCTCGTCGCCGAGCACGCCCTGGTGATCGAGGCGTTCGTGTGCAGGCAGCCGGACGAGGCCCACGAGGAGGTCTACCGGTACATGCTGCAGCGCAATGCCCGCCTGTACGGCGTGCACTACACGCTCGACAGCGCCGGGGACATCTACCTGGTCGGGCGGATCGGCCTGCACGCCGTGACCGAGGATGAAATCGATCGGCTCCTCGGGCAGATTCTGGAAGCGGCCGACGGCGACTTCAACACGCTGCTGGAGATCGGCTTCGCCACGGCCATCCGCCGCGAGTGGGGCTGGCGCGAGTCGCGCGGGGAGTCGCTGGCGAACCTGCAGGCGTTCCGCCAGCTCGTCGAGCGGGACGGACCCGTGCTCCCCATGTCCGAGCGGTAGCTACTCCGGTTGGCCGTGCGGGGTGGCGCCGGTCAATTTCGCGAGAAATTGGCCAACGCCACCCGGGAGCGGCTCGTTTCCAGCGCCGTTGTCCTCTGTGCATGGTCACGTGTCCCGTAGCCCGACCAGGATCCGTGCCAGCATGGCCTGCTCGTGGGGGCCGGTGAATCGGAGGAAGCGCCAGTGCACCTCGTGCGGCATCGGCCCGCTCGGGGCGGGTGCGGTCGGGTCGAGTGGGCCGAACCATCCGAATCGGTGCGCTGCCTGGGAGTCCTGGTCGGACACAGTGGGCTGGTCGGAGAATTCGATGGCCGTTGTCATGCCGAAGCTGCTTTCTCGGTGGTGGGCGGGGAACGCCCGTGCGGAAAGGATGCTCTTCATCGCCGGGGACTCGGCGCGACCGGAGTCGGGGAGTGGGCCGCGCCGAGTCCCGGGGGCCCGCCCTGGCAACGGGGACGCCGTTGTCGCAGGTGCCAGGGCGGGCGCGGTGCGGTACCGGTCGGGGGACAGGCGGCACCGCACCGAGTCGTGGCCTATGCGGCCTGCGGTAGCGGGATCTCGGTATGCTCGGCTCTGTCGGCCCCCGGCAGGGTGGAACTGCCGGGGTTCGGCGTTCGGTCGAGGAGCAGGACCAGCGCCGATTCCAGGTCGGGGATGCGCTCGGTGGGCTCCGCGTCGGGGTCCTCCTCCGGCCAGGTGATGTCCGGGTCCCGGGTGGGCCAGGTGACGCGGGGTGAGACGCGCGGTACTCGGGACGGTGCCACCCCGGCGAGCTGAGTGCAGGGGGCGCAGACCGTGCGTGCCGCGTCCTGCGGAGGCTCTTCGCCGAGGCGGCGGTGCATCGGCCCGTACAGGCGGTGTCCGCAGGTGGCGATCACGGACCCGCCGCAGGTGGAGCGGGTCACGGCGTGCCAGCCGGACTCGAGGACACTGGCCATCCAGGCGCGCTCCTCCGGATCGGCCACTTCCGGGGCGCTCATGCTTTTCCCACCGGTGGCCGCCGCATCCACTCGGTCTGCTCGGCGGACTGCCGATCGGCTTCCCGACCGGATGTGCACTCGGAGGCATGTTCACGGGCACGCCCACGCGCCCGGTCGAGGTCGGCCTGCGGAGTCCAGGCCAACAGGCCGAGCAGCACCGCCAGCACCGCCAGCACGATCACGGCTTCGGCCATCACCGGACCTCCTCGGAAGAGTCACTGCCGGGGCAACGGCTGCCGTGGAGGTCGTCGGCAGGGGATTCGGCGGTGTTGAGTCCCGTGGTGTGGGACCGGCTGTGGCTGTCGTGCTCGGTCGCGGTCTCGCGCAGGGCGGCGGCGAGTTCGTCCAGCGCACCCGCCAGCACGCGCCGGTCCTCCGGGGTGCAGCGACCGCCGCCCACCGCGAAGGCCGCGTCGTCGAGCATCCACTGGGCTTTGCGCAGTAGTGCCGCCAGCGCCGTCTCCCTGCCCGCCATCACCGCACCACCCGCAGGCAGTCAGGGCAGCGGCGCCGCCGGGTGCTCGGATGACCGGGCTCGGCCCACAGCACTTCCGCACCGCAGGCCGCCCGCACCTTCCAATCCGAGGCCCAGTGCGCATCCCGATCCCGCAGCGTCGTACCGGGCAGCCACCGAGGCCACACCTCCGGCCGCAGCTCAGGGCCTGATGTGAACGGCGCCTGGATGTAGTGAGTCATCGAAGTCTTGCCCTCCGCTTCAGTGAGGCCATCCGCAACTGAGGTCCATATCTACTCAGTCGATCTACTCTAGATAACCTAACTTGTAGAACTACGATCCGCGATGGCCCGATCGGGTGATCAGTCTGGAAGGGTTACGCTCAGGGCATGGCGAGCCCGATCATGCGACGCAAAGCTCTTGGTCGTGAGCTGCGTAAACTTCGTGCCGAATCAGCTCAGAGCCTTGAAGAGATCGCGAAGCTGCTCGGGTGCTCTGTCGCCAAGGTTGGGCACATCGAGACGGGACGGAACTCTCCGAGCAAGCCTGAGCTCATGGTCTTGATGGATCACTTCAACCTCAGCAGCCAGGACCGAGCAGTGTTCGAGGAGATCAGGCAGGAGGCATCGCAGCGCGGTTGGTGGTCCACCTATCGGCTTCCTACGTGGTTTTCCAACTACGTCGGGATGGAGACCGACGCATTACGAGTGCGTAGCTTCGAGCTCGAACTGATGCCCGGCCTGTTACAGACCGAGGGCTACGCTCGTGCGGTGACGACGCTCGCTCGCCACATGACCGAACCGCAGGAGGTCGAGCGCAAGGTCGAGCTACGTATGCAGCGGCAGCAGCGGCTCTTCGAGGAAGAGCCGCTTGAGCTGATCACCGTCATCTCGGAAGCTGCACTGCACAGGTGCGCCAAGGCCAGCAACGTGTCTACCGGTCAACTCACTCACTTGATCGAGATGGGTAAACGTCCGAACGTGACCATCAACATCCTGCCGTACGACCTCGGTCTGCACGAGTCGATGTCCGGTTCGTTCCATTTACTGGACTTCCCGCCCGACACGTGGCCATCCACTGCTTACCAGGAGTATGCCGTCGGTGGTCACCTCGTGGACGACGAAGACATTGTTTCCGAGCTGGATACCCTGTTCGCCGAGCTTCGAGAGCAGGCGTTGAGCGAGCAGGACAGCGTCTGCCGTATCTCGGAATTTCTACATGGATGAAGGGCACGACTATGGATCTCTCTCCTACCGGCTGGCGCAAGTCCACCCGTAGCGGAGGCGGCAACGCTTGCGTCGAGGTCGGCCGTGTCGCCGGCGGTGCGGCTGTACGGGACACCAAGGACCGTGCGGCCGGGTACTTCACGACGACCGGTGCGCAGTGGTCGGCGTTCGTGACCGCGATCAAGGGTGGCGCCTTCGACGCCTGACGGCCTTCCGAGCTGAAGCGGTGAGCGGAACTTTCGCCTACGTAGACGGGACGAAAGTTCCGTTCACTCCGTTCGACCCGATGAGGGACCAGTCTCACTGTCCATGATCGACCACTGTGTACGGGTACCGACAGCACGCGCGTAGCAGTGGATTGTCGCCAGTGTCGGGTTACCTCCGACACGCTCGAAATTTGGCGCCTTCGCCCGTGTGGTTCCCACGCGCTCGGCAATCTGGGACTGAGTGAAGCTCCGTTCGTGGCGCATCCGCACCAGGGTCTCGATCAGGCTCGTATGCTCGGCCGCATCTTCGCGAGCGGATTGCACCTCGGGGTCGGACTCGTCGTAACCGAGCAGGCCGAGCAAGTTCGTGCTCATGTCGCCTCCCCTTGACTCCCGGTACCGTTCGCAAGTATCGACTAAAGACGATACGAGGTGCGATGAGCATGCACGGCAGCCCAGCAGGCGAGATACTCATACTGAGTTTTAGAGGCTCCGGCAGTAGGAACTGTCGGGCTCGCGGCGCCCAGGCGGCGCCTCGCGGCGTTGTCGTGGAGTCGACGTGGCTCCGCCACGCCTCCTTCCTTCGTCTTGCGAGGCATCCACCTGGCCACCGCTCCCTGATCCAACGCCCTACTGCCGGAGCCTCTTAGTTTTGTGCAGTCGGATTGCACAAAACTCAAAGTGAGTATGAGTTACGCTACGTTGTAGAGATGGCGCGCCAGGTCGTTCAGTGCGCTGCGTAACTCGTCCTTCCCGCCGAAGCGCTCGGCGAGGTTGCTCAAGCTGCCCATTCTCGTGAATCCACCTTCAGTGCGCTGGGCTTCAGCTCGGGAGTACTGTGCGCTCGGCGTGCGTGATCAGTGGCATCTCCCCAAGCCACGTGCAGCAACAGGTCGACCGGATCCGCCCGCAGTGGGGATTCCCGGGTGTGCCAGCGAGAGCCCGCGACGAGCTTTCCGTCATTGATCCGGTATTCGGATTTGATCCGCTCCTCGGGCCAGTGCGCCTCGGCGGCATGGGAACCCGCGGCGGGGCGGCTCGGGAGAGAGGGGGAGTCGCGAGCCTGAGCCGCCCCGCACTGGGGTCCGCCATGACGGGCCGATTGGGCGGGGGGGGGGTGCCCGCGGCCCGGCGGGCGCGGTTCGACGGGGGAGACGAACCGCGCTCACGCCCCTGCGAGATCGGGGAGTGCGTGGGAGCCGATCCCGAAAGGGCGCTGTCAACTTCGCAGAGTCCGGCAGTGGCCACAAGACCACAGCTTTACTCCATTCGAGTGATGTTCGTCTCAAAAGGTAACGCTGTGATGCTGCACTGCCCTCGTTTGGCCGAAATCGGTGATCAACATCACGTTTGGCGTAACACTATGGCGGTTATTTCGTAACTGTCCGGCGAACTCCGTGTTCTCGTGCGGCCGTACGCACACTGCGGCAGAGTGGTCGGCGCACGGGCTCGCCGCCGGGGACCGGCATGGCACCCGGACACCGGAAAACCCGGGCAACGACGGCGGCGAATCCGGACAGCGAGTAATCCGGCAGCGACGAAGGAGAACGGAGTAGCGCGATGGCCGAACGCAACGCGACCACCACCTGGAGCGGAGACCTGGGCTCGGGTTCCGGGTCCGTGACATTGGACTCCTCCAACACGGGTCGTTTCCCCGTGTCGTGGTCGAGCCGCACCGAGGACCCCGACGGGCGCACCAGTCCGGAGGAACTCATCGCCGCCGCGCACTCCTCCTGCTTCTCGATGCAACTGTCCGGCCTGCTCACCGAGGCGGGCACCCCGCCGGAGACGATCGACACCAGCGCGGAGGTCTCCTTCGGCAAAAGTGGAGGCGGCTTCGCCATCACCGGGATCGCACTGACCGTGCGGGCGACGGTTCCGGGGACCGATCGGGAGGCGTTCGACCAGGCCGCGCAGAAGGCCAAGGAGATCTGCCCGGTCTCGGCCGCGCTGGCGGGCACGACCATCACCCTCGACGCGACGCTGGTGTGAACCGCGATGATGGCTTGCCTCGGTCGCTCGCAAGCACCGGAGATAGCCTGAAAGCATGACTGCTGTCGGGACCTTGGTGCTGCTTCGGCACGGTGAAAGCACATGGAACGCCGAGAACCTGTTCACCGGTTGGGTGGACGTTCCGTTGTCGGAGAAGGGCGAGGCGGAAGCGCAGCGAGGTGGTGAGCTCCTGCGGGAAGCAGGAGTACTGCCGGAGATACTCCACACCTCGCTGCTCCGTCGCGCCATCGCCACCGCCAACATCTCCCTGGACGCCGCCGACCGGCACTGGATCCCGGTGCGGCGCGACTGGCGCCTCAACGAACGCCACTACGGCGCACTGCAGGGCAAGAACAAGAAACAGACACTCGACACCTACGGTGAAGAGCAGTTCATGCTCTGGCGGCGCTCCTATGACACCCCGCCCCCGGAAATCGAGCCGGGCGACGAGTACAGCCAGGAGGACGACCCCCGCTACGCCGATCTCGGCGGCGACCTCCCGCGTACGGAATGCCTCAAGGACGTCGTGGCCAGGCTCCTCCCGTACTGGGAGTCGGCGATCGTGCCGGACTTGCGAGCCGGTAGGACGGTGTGCGTCGCCGCGCACGGCAACTCGCTGCGTGCGCTGGTCAAGCACCTCGACGGGATCTCGGACGAGGACATTTCGGGGCTGAACATCCCCACCGGTATCCCGCTGCGCTATGACCTGGACGAGCAGCTGAACCCCGTGGTTCGCGGTGGCACCTACCTCGACCCGGATGCCGCCGAAGCAGCGGTGGCCTCGGTGGCCAAGCAGGGACGCTGACGCGGTCGGTGGTTCCGGTTCGCCCGATGCCGGACCGGAACCACGCCCCGAGGCCACTCAAGCGGTGTCTTGCCGGTCTTGCCGACGGGCGGGTGGGACGTCTTCCCGGAAACCGGTGCCTCTCCCGCCGTTGAACCGGTGCCGACCCGAAGGTGAACCGTGAGTGAAATCGCCCACCGCTCGATGTCACAGGTATCACTGAATGGCCTCGCGGGCTGGTCCTGAGAGGGCCGTACCTGCTTACGATGCAAGTGTGACCATATTGGGCTATACCGCCCTGTTGATCGGCGTGCTGGTGCTCGGTTTGGCGGGCGGCTTCTGGCTCGCCCATGTTCGGAACCGGTACGAGCGGAACCGGCCAAAGGGGCCCACCGTCGCCGAACTCCTTCAGCGGCTGGTGCACTCCAGTAACAACGGCATAGTCGTGCTCAACAAGTTCGGTGACGTGGTGGTGCACAACCCACGCGCCGACCAGTTGGGTTTCGTCCGGGACAACCGAGCCGACGCGCGCGCTCGCAAGGCCGCCGAGCAGGTTCTCGAAAGCGGTGAGCCGGTGGCAGTGGATCTCTCGCCGCTCGAGCGGGGGACACTGCAGGGGAGGTCCCCCGCCGCCGTACTCGGTGAGGCGCGGCCGCTGGGGGACGAGTTCGCGGTCGTCGACGCAGGCGACGAGTCCGACGCGGTCCGGCTGGAAGCGACGCGCCGCGACTTCGTCGCCAATGTCAGCCACGAACTCAAGACCCCCGTCGGCGCCCTCGCCCTGCTCGCCGAGGCCGTGCTCGATGCCGCCGACGACCCCGAGGAAGTCCGCCACTTCTCCACCAAGATCCTGCACGAATCGACCCGTCTCGGAACGCTGGTTTCCGAGTTGATCGCGCTCTCGCGCCTGCAGGGCGCGGAATCGCTGCCCGAACTCACCACCGTCGAGGTCGACCGGGTCGTCGAGGAAGCTCTCGAGCGCAGCCGTATCGCCGCGGAATCCGCCGGGATCGAGATCACCGTCGACGAGTCCAGCGACCTGCTTCTGGACGGTGACGGCACCTTGCTGGTGACCGCGCTGAGCAACCTCATCGACAACGCCATCTCCTACTCCCCGGCCAACAGCTCGGTCTCGATCAGTCGCAGGCGCAGCGGCGACTTCGTCGAGATCGCCGTCACCGACCGGGGTATCGGGATCGATCCCGAGGATCAACAGCGAGTCTTCGAGCGCTTCTTCCGCGTGGACCCCGCGCGTTCCAGGGCCACCGGTGGGACCGGCCTCGGGCTGGCCATTGTCAAACATGTCGCTGCCAACCACGGCGGCGAAGTGAAGCTGTGGAGTCGGCCCGGTACCGGCTCCACCTTCACGCTCAGGGTGCCCGGCCACCCCGTCGGTGCGGGCAAGTCCGCCGGTACGGAGGAGACCGCGACCGCGGCCGAGACCGATTCCGCAACCGAGGCCGAATCAGCGGCCGAGGTGGATTCCGCTGCTGCCGCCGGATCCACCGCCGATTCCGGCAGCGACATGGCAGACGTACGTTCCGTGACCGTCGATGCGGACGGGTTCAAAGCCGTCGAAACGGGAGGACTCCGGTGACCAGGGTGCTGATCGTGGAGGATGAGGAATCCTTCGTCGACCCGCTGGCCTTCATGCTGCGAAAGGAGGGGTTCACCCCTGCGGTGACCACCGACGGGCAGGAGGCCCTGGACGAATTCGACCGCAATGGTGCGGACATCGTGCTGCTCGACCTGATGCTGCCCGGAATGAGCGGTACCGAGGTGTGCAAGCAGATTCGGCAGCGCTCGATGGTCCCGGTGATCATGGTGACCGCGCGGGACGCCGAGATCGATCGGGTCGTCGGCCTGGAACTCGGCGCCGATGACTACGTCACCAAGCCCTACTCGGCACGCGAACTCATCGCGCGGGTGCGGGCCGTACTGCGGCGTGGTGGGGAGGCCGAGGAGGTCTCGGCGCAGGCCCTCGAAGCCGGCCCGGTGCGGATGGACGTGGAGCGCCATGTGGTGACCGTGTCCGGGCAGGAGGTCAGCCTGCCGCTCAAGGAGTTCGACCTGCTCGAGTACCTCCTGCGCAACGTCGGTCGGGTGCTCACTCGCGGGCAACTGATCGACCGGGTCTGGGGAGGCGACTACGTTGGTGACACCAAGACCCTCGACGTGCACATCAAGCGGCTGCGCTCGAAACTCGAGCCCGATCCGACCGATCCGCGCCATCTCGTGACCGTGCGGGGGCTCGGCTACAAGTTCGAGATATAAGAGGCTCCGGCAGTAGGAACTGTCGGGCTCGCGACGCCCAGGCGGCGCCTCGCGGCGTTGTCGTGGAGTCGACGTGGCTCCGCCACGCCTCCTTCCTTCGTCTTGCGAGGCATCCACCTGGCCACCGCTCCCTGATCCAACGCCCTACTGCCGGAGCCTCTGAGGCGGTGCCGGTGTCGGCAGCCCCGGTGTTGCCTCGCCGCGGGATCCGGCACATCGAGTAGGTCGGGTGGTTGCCGAGCCCGCTCCGGCGGCGACCGGTAACGTGGACGGTTATGCGCCTAGGCGTGCTTGACGTCGGGTCGAATACCGTCCACCTGCTCGTGGCGGATGCGCACCGCGGTGCGCATCCGATCCCGATGACGTCCGAAAAGACCGCCCTGCGGCTCTCCGAACGAATCGGAGCCGCCGGGCGGTTGTCCGACAGTGACACCGATGAGCTCGTCCGTACCGTCGACGCGGCCCGGGAGTCCGCCGCCCGGCTCGGGTGTGCCGATGTCGTGGCCTTCGCCACCTCGGCGATTCGCGAGGCCGACAACGCCGCCGAGGTACTCGCGAGGGTCCATGCCGAAACCGGCGTCGGCCTCGATGTCCTCTCCGGCGAGGACGAGGCCCGCTTCACCTTCCTGGCCGCGCGCCGCTGGTACGGCTGGTCGGCGGGCAAGCTCCTGCTGCTGGATATCGGCGGTGGCTCGTTGGAGATGGCCATCGGGCTCGACGAGCAGCCCGAACTGGCCGCCTCGCTGCCGCTCGGTGCCGGTCGGCTGGCTCGCAGCAAACTGCCCCAGGACCCTCCCGACCGGAGTGATGTCCGCGCGCTTCGGGAGTGGCTGGACGAGCAGCTGGCCGATACCGCCGCGCACTTCGACAAGGTCGGTCGGCCGGACCGCGCCGTGGCCACGTCCAAAACCTTCCGAACGCTCGCGCGGTTGACCGATGCGGCCCCGCCCTCGTCCGGCTCCCGGGCGCGGCGGACACTCACCGATACCGGGTTGCGGCAGCTACTCTCCTGCATCACCCGGATGTCCTCGGCGGACCTGGCGGAGCTGGACGGGGTCAGCAGCGCTCGAGCGCATCAGCTGGTCAGCGGCGCTCTGGTGGCCGAGGCCACCATGCGAGCCCTGTCACTCGAGGAACTCGACATCTGCCCCTGGGCGTTGCGAGAGGGAGTGATTCTGCGGCGACTGGATCACGCGAATGGTGACGACCATGCTGCGATGCCGCCGGGAATGTCGCACCCTGTCATGACCGGGGGCACTCGCAGTGGCCAGCAGGCGGACGAGCGAACTGGACGGAAGGCCCAGCACGGGGCACGGTGGAATCGATGAGTCGGGACAGCGAGTCCGAGCACCCCAGTCAGCGCACTGTCGCCGAGCTGCTCGCCCAGCACGGCGGCAGCTCGCAACGGAACACGCGCCGGCGTCGCAGGCGGGCCGAGGACCCGACCGAAACGGCTCCGCAGGCGATCATCGACAGGGTGAACTCCGACAGCGGGCGGATGCGTCCCATCCCGCCCGAGGACGACACAGCCCAGCCCGCCGATCAGCAGCCCGCCGACCGGCAACCCATCTCCGGAAACGGTGCCGCACCCGAAGCGGCATCGCCGTCCTCGCAGGCACCCTCTGCCGGTTCGCAGGCACCCCCTGCCGGTTCGCAGGCACCCCCTGCCGGTTCGCAGGCACCTCCCGCTGGTTCTCCGCCCGCCACGTCCCCGCCGCCGGACGCTGCTTCCGGTACGAATCACGAGACCGCCGGAACCTCGCGTCCATTCCGCCGTGCGAACCTGCGGCCCGGGCGCTTCGCCAACGGCACTGTCGGTTCGGACGGCGGCACTGCCGCGGCGGATGTCGAGGTCACGGCACAGCAGCCCGCCGTGTCCGAGCAGTTCGAGCAGCCCGCGCACCTTGAGCAGCCCGAGTCGCAGGATGCCTCCGCCTCCGCCTCCGCCTCCGCCGCTTCGCCGTCGGAGACCTCCGATATGCCCGCCGTGTCGACACCCGGGGCGAGGGGATACTTCCGGCAGCGCGGTGGTGTGGCTTCTTCCGCTCCTCCGCTGCCCGGAACCGACGGCGCGACCGAACAGTTCCCATCGGTGCGCGGCACGGTCCAGCAGGCACCGAGCGAGGTCAACGGCGGGCAGTGGCCTGCTGCGGGCATGGGCGGCACGGCCGTGCCCGCTCACCCCGGCACCGGAACGCTCTTCGAGCCCGACAGCGCGGACCGGGACGAATACGACGCGCTGTACTACGACGCCGAGGAGGATGCCGACGACGCCGTCGATGACGTCATCGGGGGCGAACTCGATTTCGACGACGACTCCGGCGAGGAGCTCGGCGTCGAGGAGGACAAGCAGTCCCGGCATGCGGAACTGCCCGCGGGAATGGATGCCGAGGACTACTTTGCGGACGGCGCCGATGCCGAGGAGCCCGAGCGTTCCCCCGTCCGCGAATGGGTCACCCTGATCACGCAGGTCGGCGCAGGCCTCGTCGGTGGTGGTGCGGTCTGGCTCGGCTTCCGTTGGTTGTGGACCGCCATCCCGGTGGCCGCACTGGTCGCCGCGCTGGTTGTCACCGGTGCCCTCGTGTTCATCGCTCGCAGGTTCCTGCGCACCGACGATCTGCAGACGATTCTGCTGGCCGTGCTGGTGGGGCTGGTCTGTACCGTGTCCCCTGCGGCATTATTGCTGGTCGGATATTGATGAACGTCGGCGTCCCGGGCGCAGTACCGAACATCGGCACGCCGAGACAAGCGCACCCGCAGCACCCGTCCACACCCTCAGTCACACTTGGCAGGACATGACTGCCGAAACATTCCCCGATTCGACGACCGGAGCGCACCGGACACCCATTCCCATCGGGCTCTCGAGCGCCTCGGTCTGGCCGCAACCGGTCGGCGCCGCGTTCGAGATGGCGGCGGATCTCGGCTACGACGGAGTCGAAGTCATGGTATGGGCCGACGCGACGAGCCAGGATGTCTCCGCACTGCGGCGTCTGTCCGAACAGCACGGTATGCCCGTCCTCGCCATCCACGCGCCGTGCCTGCTCATCACCCAGCGCGTGTGGTCCCCCGACCCGGAGGAACGCCTGCGTGATGCCGTCGTCGCCGCCAGCGACCTCGGTGCCTCCACGGTCGTGGTGCACCCTCCCTTTCGCTGGCAACGCCGCTATGCCGATAACTTCGGCGAACTCGTCGCCGGGCTCGAGGAGACCAGCGGTATCAAGATCGCCGTGGAGAACATGTTTCCCATCCGCCCACCGCACACCTGGGACCGGATCCGCGGGAGCAAGGCAGCGGGACTGTCCGCCTTCCGCCCCTCTCCGGACCCCACCGAGGTCGGCTACCGCAACTACACCTTCGACGTCTCCCACGCAGCAGCGGCGCACGTCGACGCCGTCGACATGATGCAACGAATGGGGAGCGGACTGGCCCACGTCCACCTGGCGGACGGCACCGGGGCACCCCATGATGAACACCTCATTCCCGGCCACGGCATCCAGCCGTGCGCCGAGATCTGCGAAGCGCTGGCCGCGAACGGTTTCAGCGGAACGGTGGCGCTCGAGGTCAACACCAGAAAGGCGCGAAATCCGCGGCAGCGGGCCGCGCAGCTCGCCGAAGCCCTGCTCTTCGCACGTCTGCACCTGGAACCGCTGCACGCCTGACAGCGGCGCAGCGATCGCCCTGCCCGGTGATACGTAGAATCAGCGAACATGAATCGCTTACGCGAGTCGGGTGCTCGTGGCCTTTCCCACCGACCCACACGGTGCCCGAGGATGCTCTCGCACTCTGCGAGCCCGGCCCCAGCGGGTCGCACATGACGGACACGGACTTCGGCGGCTTCGCCACCGCGACGGCGATCCACGCCCTCGGCGACGGCACGTACTCCGCCGATCTCGACCCGCAGTGGGCCGTCGGCGACCATCCACACGGGGGCTACCTGCTGGCGCTGCTCACCCGCGCTGCCACGGACGCGGTCGGCGACGCACAGTCGGAGCCGCTGTCGGTGAGCGCCCAGTTCCTGCGCTCACCCAAGATCGGGCCCGTCGTGCTCCGGACCGAACCGCTCAAGCGCGGGCGCACGGTCACCTTCGTGCGGGCCACTCTCGAACAGGGTGAGCGGACCCAGGTCGAGGCCACCGTGACCCTGGGAGCACTGCCCGCGGAAACACCGGCGTGGTCCGATCTGCCGGACATGCCGGTGGAGCCTCCGGCCGAGGCCGTCGACATGGGGCGGTCGAACCACGAGCAGTTCTCCGCTCTCTCCCGGTCCTGCGACCTGCGTCTTGACCCGGAGGGGGCAGGCTTCCTCAAGGGAAGCACGACGGGACCACTACGGCTGCGGCTGTGGGTCCGGCCGCGGGAGGCCCAGCCGGATCTGCTCTTCGGTCTCGTGGCGGGAGACATCACCATGCCGGTCACTCTCAATCTCGGGCGCTTCGGCTGGTCTCCCACCGTGCAGCTCACCGCGTTGTTGCGGGCCCGCCCGGCGTCCGGGTGGCTGCGCCTGGCGGTCGAGTCCAAAGCGGTGCACGGAGCCTGGTTCGACGAGGACACCCTCGTCATCGACTCGACGGGACGGCTCATCTGCCAGGCACGGCAGCTTGCCCTGAGCCCCTCGGCCGAGTAGGCGCTTCAACCCCCTCCTCGGACCTTTCTCGCGCGCGACCTGCGTTGCTCCACTTCTTCGTCGGCTTGGTGTGACAGGCAGAGGTGTGCCGGACACAAGGTGAGTGAGACGAAGGGAGCGGGATGGGTGACGGGCAGGCCTATTTCGGGCGCATCTACCGCCGCTATTACGGCGCCCTCCGACGGTTCGTCGGTCGGCGCGTGATCTACGGGGAAGTCGACGATGTCACGGCGGAGGTCTTCGTCGTGGCATGGCGCCGGTTCGCCGAGCTTCCGGCGGAGGAAAGCGTGCTGCCCTGGTTGTACGGGATCGAGCGGCGCGTGCTTGCCAATGAGTTCCGGCGGTCCCGGCGGGCCGATGCTTTGGCCGACCAGGTCGCTGCCCAACCGGCCCGGTCCGCCGGTACCGACCATGCCGAGGCGGTCGCCGATCAGTTGGCGATCGCGGCGGCGTTCGACCGGCTGCGTGCGGACGATCGGGAAGTCCTGCGGTTGGTGGCCTGGGAGAACCTGACCGGTGCCGAGGTGGCCACCGTGCTCGGCTGCGCCCGAACCACGGCCGCGATGCGCATCAACCGGGCGCGGCGCCGCCTGCTCAAAAGCCTGCACAATTCCGAGCCCGCCAGGCACTCGGAGTCGACCGTCACAGTGACCGCGGCGAATGGAGCGAACCGATGAGGCGCACCGAGCAGCATGTCCGAGAGCTGCTGGGCTCACTGGATCCCATGCGCGATGACGAGCGTGCAGCGGGTGTGCCCCCGGTCCCCGCCCGGATCACCGGCGTGGAGCCATCCGCCGCTCGGAGAAAACGACCCCGGGCGCGCATCCGGCGAGCGATCCTGGCCGGGGCCGCGGCGGCCGTGCTGTTGGCCGGTGGTCTGATGTGGACCTCCGCCGGGCCCAGCACCCCCGAAGGACACGCGGCCACACCCCCGCTGCTGAAGATCACTCCGCCACAGCAGGACCGCCCGGCTGCCCAGCGGCTGCACGCCATCGCCGATCGGGCCGCGGCATCCGGTGTGCCGGACGGTGCGACCGGGCGGACCGAGTACATCAGGATGAAGAACTGGTATCTGCACAGTCAGATCGACCGCAGCGGCACCATCTCGGCGATTCAGCCGCAGATGCGTGAATCCCGGCGGCACCCGGATGGTTCGGGGCGCACCGTGATCCGCAAGCAACCTCCGCGATTTCGGTCCGAGGCGGGCCGCGAGCAATGGGCCGGAGACACCTCCGACAGCAAGCGGGTGCACCGGTGGAGCGCCGGGGAACGCACAACTCCCTGGGACGGGCGTCCGCCAACGGATACCGACGCCCTGCGCTCCTGGCTGCGGCAGCGCCCCTCGGGCCAGTCGGAACCGCTCCGGACCTTCAGCGCCATCACCGACCTGCTGCGGAACAGGGTGCTGCTGCCCGAGGAGCGCGCCGCCGTACTGCGCGTGCTCGCCGAGTTGCCCGGCCTGCGCTACAACGGCACCACCCACGACCGGGCCGACCGCCCCGGACAGGCGTTCTCCCTGGAATCCGATGACAGCGGGCTGCCCACCCGCTACACCCTCATCCTCGATCCGGGCACCGGCCGCTTCCTCGGTTACGAGGAGATGCTGACCACCTCGGCAGGGGCACTCAATGTGCCCGTCCCCTCCGTGATCACCTACGAAACCTACCTGGACAGGAAGTTCCTGACACGGCAATAGTGCAATGTGCGGCCTTTCCTTCGAAGGCCGGTCCGGGTGTCGCCCGGAATCCGAATGCCGTCACGGTGACGCGCCACGAACTCACTGCCGCACCGGACAGGTCGCACCGGACAGGGGCTCGCCGTGGTATCGCAGCGGGTTTGACATCCTGACCGGCATGACGACCATTGCCGTACTCGGGGCCGGAAGGATCGGAGAGTCGCTGCTGTCCGGTCTGCTGAATACCGGGCGCGCCCCGGAAGAGCTTCTGTTCACCGAGCGCTATCCGCAGCGAGCGGCCGAACTGACGGAGCAGTACGGGATCGAGCACGTGGACATCGCCACGGCGGCACGCCGTGCGGACATCCTCATCGTCGCCGTCAAGCCGCAGGATATCGATCCACTGCTCGACGAGGTGGAGCCGCTGGTCACTGCGGACAAGCTGGTTGTCTCGCTGTGCGCAGGCCTGCCGACGAAGGTGTTCGAACGCAGGCTCGCCGAGGGGACACCGGTGGTGCGGGTCATGCCGAACACGCCCATGCTCGTCGGCGAGGCCATGAGCGCCATCTCCGCGGGATCGCACGCCGGGGAGGCTCACCTGGAACTCGTCGAGGAGCTGCTCGGCAGCGTGGGGCGAGTCACACGGGTGCCGGAAAGCCAGCAGGATGCGGTCACCGCCTTGTCCGGCTCGGGGCCCGCGTACTTTTTCTACCTGGTCGAGGCCATGATCGATGCCGGGATCCTGCTGGGCCTCCCGCGCGCGGTGGCAGGTGAGCTGATCGTGCAGTCCGCGGTGGGAGCGGCCACGATGCTCCGCGAGGGGGAGGGGCACCCGGTCATGATGCGGGAAGGGGTGACCTCCCCGGCCGGGACCACCATCGCCGGAATCCGGGAACTCGAGAAGCACGGTGTCCGTGCCGCACTGATCGATGCGATCGAGGCGGCTCGCGATCGTTCGCTGGAGCTCGGCCGGGTACACGACACCGACGAGTAGGCAACGCCGCGCCTGCTTGCGTCGATGGTTGCTCGGGCCGCCTCGGGTGACTCCTCGCAGCGGACACGCCGAACACTCTTTCGTGCGTTTCGGGGAAGACCTGCCGCGTCGCAACCCCGAAACGCCGATGTGTCGGCGGTAGTATCGCGAGCGTACGTCCGTAGTCGGCATGCGCCTCGCTGCTCGACTGTGCGGGCGAGCGAGCGCAGGGAGACACATGGCGCCGAACGTCGTTCTGGTGACCGGCGTCAGCCGGTATGTGGGTGGGCATCTTGCTGCCCGCCTCGCGGCCAACCCGGCTGTCGAACGGATCATCGGAGTGGACACCGTTCCTCCGCACCGGGAGTTGCTCCGACGGATGGGCCGCACCGAGTTCGTCCGGGCGGACATTCGCAACCCGTTGATCACGAAGATCATCGGTAACTCCAAGGTGGACACGGTTGTGCACGTGTCCATGAGCGACCACGGCAGCCCGGGGAACCGAGCCGTGCTGAAGGAGATGAACGTCATCGGGACCATGCAGCTGCTGGCCGCGTGCCAGAAGTCGCCCCTGGTGCGCCGGATGATCGTGAAATCCACCAGTGCGGTGTACGGGGCGAGTCCGCGCGACCCGGCGATGTTCACCGAGGACATGGGCCCCAAGGACCTGCCGTCTTCCGGTTATGCGAAGGATGCGGTGGAAGTGGAGGGCTACGTTCGCGGTTTCGGTCGCAGGCGACCGGATGTGGACATCACGACACTGCGCTTTGCGAACCTCATCGGACCGCGGGTCGATACCGTACTCACCCGGTATTTCGAACTGCCCGTGGTTCCGACGGTGCTGGGATACGACGCCCGGCTGCAGATGCTGCACGCCGAGGATGCCCTGGAGGTGCTGGAGAAGGCCACCGTCGACAACATCCCCGGTGTGTACAACGTCGGCGGCGACGGCGTACTGATGCTGTCCCAGGCGATCCGCCGGGCGGGCAGGGTATCGATGCCCGTGCCGAGTTCGGCGGTTTCTCCGGTCAGCAAATTCTTCCGGAGCGCACGGCTGGTGGATTTTTCGCCGGAGCAGGTGCGGTTTTTGAACTTCGGTCGCGTGGTGGACACGACCAAATTGCGTGAACAGTTCGGTTTTGTTCCGGGGTGGACGACCCGCCAGGCTTTTGACGACTTCGTCCGGGGGCACGGTCTGCATTCGATGATCGATCCCGACCATGTCATGGCCGTGGAACGTGGCATCGATGATGCGATCGCGAAGCTGCGTTGAGGGAGGACCGATGGCGGACGCGAGAGTGATTCCGCTGCATCCGGAGAACGGGAGCGCGGCGCGGCCCGCCGACCGGGGCGACAGCGGGCGTGGCTCGTCGGTGTCGCATTCGCGGAGCTCGCCGGATTCCGGCGACGAGTCGCGCGACGAGTCGGCATCGCAGGACGGTCCGGGATCGTGGGATGAAACCGTTGCGGACGCATTGGCGTTCGCACGCCGCCGGGTGCTCGGTGACTACGAGGTCGACGAATTCGGGTTCGACCCCGAACTGACGGACCATCTTTTCCTGCCTTCCTTGCGGCCGTTCTACGAGAAGTGGTTCCGCGTGGAAGCGATGGGCCTGCACAATATTCCCGCCGAATCGGGTGCCCTGGTGGTCGCCAATCATTCGGGAACACTGCCGTGGGACGCGTTGATGACCACGGTCGCCCTGCGGGACCACCATTCCGCCGCACGGCAGTTGCGGATGCTGGGGGCCGACCTGGTGTTCCGGATGCCGGTCGTCGGTGCGCTGGCCCGCAAAACGGGACAGACACTGGCGTGCAATCCGGACGCCGAACGCCTGTTGCGCGGTGGCGAGCTCGTAGGAGTATGGCCGGAAGGGTTCAAGGGGATCGGGAAACCCTTTCGGGATCGTTACAAGCTGCAGAGGTTCGGCCGTGGCGGATTCGTCTCGGCGGCGATACGGACCGGTGTTCCGATCATTCCGTGCTCGATTGTCGGTGCGGAGGAAATCTATCCGAAGCTCGCCGACATCAAGCCCGTCGCACGGTTGCTGGGACTGCCTTACTTCCCGGTGACACCACTGTTCCCGCACTTCGGGCCGCTGGGCACGGTGCCGCTTCCCTCGAAGTGGTACATCGAATTCGGTGAGCCGATCGAAACCGCGCCGTACCAGGAAGGCTCGGAGAATGATCCGATGCTGGTGTTCAACCTGAGTGATCAGGTCCGGGAAACGATCCAGGAAACCCTGTATCGGTTGTTGGCCCAGCGCCGGAACGTGTTCCTCGGTTGATCGCCCTGGGCTGATCGCACGGAGTTGATCGCATGAGGCTGACCGCGTGGGGCGGCCGCTACATGTAGTCGCGACGACGGTAGGCCAATCCCGCGGCGATCGCCCCGGCGACCGCTCCGGCACCGAGCATCGAGTGCATTCCGATCCGTGCGGCCTTCCGCCCGGTTCGGAAGTCGCGGATTTCCCATCCCCGTGACCGGGCGACATCGCGGAGGCGCTGGTCGGGATTGACGGCGACAGCGGTGCCCACCGCGGACAGCATCGGGACATCATTGGACGAGTCGGAGTAGGCGGTGCAGCGCCGGAGATCCAGGCCCTCACTCGTGGCCAGCGCCCGCACGGCATGAGCCTTGGCCTTGCCGTGCAGCATCTCCCCGACGAGGCGCCCGGTGTAGAGCCCGTGCGAGCTTTCGGCCACGGTGCCCAGAGCGCCGGTGAGTCCGAGGCGACGCGCGATGATCTGCGCCAGCTCGACGGGGGTGGCGGTGACGAGCCAAACCCGTTGACCCGCGTCGAGGTGCATCTGGGCGAGTGCCCGGGTACCCGCCCAGATGCGATCCGCCATGAGTTCGTCGTAAATCTCCTCGCTGAGTTCGACCAGGTCGGCGACATCGCGCCCGGCGACGAAGGAGAGCGCCTGTTCGCGGCTGGCTTGCACGTCCTCCAGATTCTCCTCGCCGCCGATCCTGAACTTGATCTGCTGCCACGCGAACCCCGCGAGATCCCCGGCCTTGAAGAACTTTCGTGCGGCCAGGCCTCGGGCGAAGTGGAAGAGGGAGGCGCCCATCATCATCGTGTTGTCGACATCGAAGAACGCGGCCGCGGTGAGGTCGGGTGGGGCGGTCAGTGAGCCGTCGAGTTCCGGAACCGCGGCGACGGCGGCTTCGGCCGACGCGTGACCCGCCAGTTTGGCGCTGTCGAGGGGGATCCCCTTGCTGGGTGCGGGCGCGCTTTCGCACGGTTGCTGACCGTGGTTCGCGCCATCGGCTGAGCTTTGCCGTGTCGGCACCGCCGCGCCTCCCGGTGTTCCTCCGGTGTTCCTTCGGGTCGGCCCTGGAGTCCAGGTCCGGTGACCAGGCTACTGATCATTGCTCAGCGGCCCGGTCGACAGACTCCTAGCTTAGAACCTGTAGCCGGTTTGATTGTTGACCCAAGCTGAATGTGGAGTGTTGTGTCGGTACGGCGCGCTCCGCGACCCGTGTGCCTGCTCGAGCTCCTCATCCCATGTCGTGGGGGAGTATGTGGGCGAGCCTGCGAATGGCACGGTGCTGGAGGGCTTTGATCGCCCCTTCGTTGCGCTGCATGATCTCGGCGGTCTCGGTGACGGAGAGACCTCGGAGAAATCGGAGTCGGATGCATTCGCGCTGATCCGGGTTGAGTTGTCGGACGCAGTTCAGCAGTTCCTCGTGCGCGGCTTCGGCCAGGACCTGCTGTTCGGGGCCGAGCTCGTGGGAGCGGGCGGTGGGCGAGGTGTCGATGAGCTCGGAAGTGGGGACTTCGAGCCGGTTCCGGCTGGATTTGACGTGGTCGAGGACGAGGTTCTTGGCGATGGTGATGAACCAGGCGGCGACATCGCGACCCTGGTAGCTGACGGAGGTGATTCGCCGGAGGGCACGCAGGAAGGTTTCGCTGGTGATGTCCTCGGCAAGGCAGGGATCACCGACCCGGGGCAGCACGTAGCGATAGATCAGCGGAGCGTACTGGCTGTAGAGCTGTCCGAACGCGCTGCTGTCACCGCCCTGGGCGGCTCGGACGTGCGCCCAGGTGTCCGCGGGGATGTTGGGTTCGTGGTGCTGGGCAGCCGTTCTGGTCACGGCGGGGGTGGTGGCCGGAGGACGGTGTCCGCTGCTTCGAGCGGCGGTGTGCCGGGGACTGAGCCGTACGGGGGGAGGGCCGAGGGTGTCGGGGGCGGTCATTGGCTCGCACCGCCTTCCACCAGGGTGGAGCCTCGAGCCCGCCGGAGTGGTGCGTGTGCGGGCGAGCGTCGTAACGCTGCTTGGCGGTGAACCGTGGCCTGGAGCATGTGCTGGTCCCTGGAGTCTTCGGATGCGGACGTGCGGGCCTGGGCGGCATCGGGTACAGGTCGTCGGGTTCGGCGAGCATACGTGTTGTTACTCCTCGGTAGGTAGTGTCTGAGCGGCATGGATTCGCTCCGTCTCGGGATGAGGGCGCTTCGTGGTCCGGCCGCACTGTGCTGACCGGTGATTTCGGCCACTTCCTCGGGCGGTGTCCGGTGCGTGATTTTTCGGCTCCGCACATGCGCGGGAAATGCCCACCGGCCTCGGTGGACAATGACGGGGACGAGCGATGAGTGAGGATGGCGATGAAGCCCGACCACGAGGTGACGCTGCTGGTCCGCGCGGACTGCCATGCGTGTGATGCGGCGGCCGCGGACATCCGACGGATCTGTGCCGAGCTGGAGGTTCCCTGGCACGCCGAGGATGTCGACTCCGACGCCGAGTTGCGGGCGGAGTACGGGGACCGCGTTCCGGTGATCCTGATCGATGGCGAGGAGCACGGGTACTGGGCGGTGGAGGAACAGCGTTTCCGGGCGGCGCTGCGCCGGTGACCGGGTGCCCGCTTCTTTTTGGCACGTCGAGGGCTTCTCGGGGATGATGCCGGAGGAAGGTTGTGGGGCCGGCAACTCGCCTCCGCTGCTGACTTTGTGCATACGTTCACAAATAGCTACGGTGGGCGGGGTCGGTTGCCGAGCTACGGTGGTAACCCCATCGGGTGAGCAGGGCCGGTGCTGGTCGTGCACGTTGCGGCATCATGGCTGGTGTGGCCGGTGTGGTCGCCTGCCGTTGTTATCGCAAAGCAGGTGATCGGACGTGCGAGGCCGGGCTGCGACGGCAGGCATTCCGGTGGCGGACATTGCGAGGCAGGGATTCCGGCCGAGTACGGGCGAAGTAGTAAGCGGGGCAAGGGAGAGCCAGCGTGACGGCCCATGGAGAGGGCATGGCCGACGACGATGCGGGAGCCACTGCGGACGTCTCGTCGGCGTCGCGGCAGTCGCCCGGGGAGGCCGACGAGCCCGAAGTCAGGGAGCGTGCCCGGGTGATTCCGGAAGCGGCCGTAGCGCGGCTTGCGGTGTACCTGCGGGTGTTGTCCGGTCTGGCCGACCGGGATGTGAGCACGGTCTCCAGCGAGGAACTGGCGGTTGCCGCGGGAGTGAACTCGGCCAAGCTCCGCAAGGACTTGTCCTACATCGGCTCGTACGGCACGCGCGGAGTCGGCTACGAGGTGGCGGTGCTGATCGGGCAGATCGAGCGCACGCTCGGGCTGACCCGCAAGCACAGCGTTGCCGTGGTGGGTATCGGCAACCTCGGTCACGCGCTCGCCAACTATGGGGGCTTCCCGAGCCGGGGCTTTCCCGTGTCGGCCCTGTTCGACCTCGACCAGGACTTGATGGGGGTGCCGGTGGGAGGCATCCCGGTCGATCACATCGACGACATCGTCGAGGTGTGCACCGAGCGCGAGATCACCATCGGAGCGATCGCCACTCCCGCGAAAGGCGCCCAGGAGGTGTGTGATCGTTTGGTGGAAGCCGGCGTGACATGCATCCTGAACTTCGCGCCCGTTGTTCTGCAGGTCCCGGAGGAGGTCGAAGTGCGCAAGGTCGACCTGGCCGTGGAGATGCAGATCCTGTCGTTCCACGTTGCCCGCCGTGGGCAGGGAGGGTCGGGGATGCCCGAGCCGGAGGTGTCCAAGAACGAAGCGGATGGTGACGATGCCGCGACAACGGCAGCGAACCACCGCATGAATACCGGGGTCGACCCGGTGGACGGGATGGTGGTTCGGCCGTGAACCTGCTCACCATCGGACTGTCACACAACAGCGCTCCGGTGCGGGTGCTGGAGCGTGTGTCGGTCGGTGCGGACGACGTCACCAAGCTCCTGGACGAGCTGCTGCACAGCGAGAACATCACCGAGGCGTTCCTGGTCTCGACCTGCAATCGGGTGGAGATCCATGCCGTTGCCGAGACCTTCCACGGCGGCCTGGACGATGCGACCGCCGTGCTCTCCCGGTACTCCGGTTTCGACGTTTCCGAGCTGGCCGACCACCTGTACGTCTACTACGCGGGCGCCGCGGTCGAGCACCTGTTCTCGGTGGCTGCGGGACTGGACTCGATGGTGGTCGGCGAGGCCCAGATCCTGGGACAGCTCCGGCAGGCCTACGGTGTCGCCGACGAGGCGGGCACCGTGGGAAAGACACTGCACGAACTGGCTCAGCAGGCCCTGCGGGTCGGCAAGCGCATCCACGCCGAGACCGGGATCGACTCCGCGGGAGCCTCGGTGGTCTCGGAAGCGCTCTCCGATGCCGAGTCGCTGCTCGGTAGCGTGGCAGGGCGCAGTGCGTTGCTGGTCGGCGCGGGCTCGATGGGGGCGCTGGCCGCGGCACAGCTCAAGCGTTCCGGCATCGGGGAGATGGTGATCGCGAACCGCACCGCCGCGAACGGTGAGCGGCTTGCGAACTCCTTGCGGGAAGAGGGAGTCGAGGCGCGGACCGTCTCACTGTCCGACCTGCCCTCCGTACTGGCCACCGCGGACCTGGTCGTGACCTGCACCGGCGCTGTCGGCGCGGTGGTGACGGCCGATGTGGTTTCCGAGGCACTGCCCGCTCGGGCGGAAGATCCCCCGCTGCTGTTCTGCGACCTCGGGCTTCCCCGGGACACCGCTGCGGATGTGGCCGAACTGCCCGGCGTGACCGTGGTGGACCTGGAAGCTCTTCAGCAGCGGCTGGCCGAGCAGAACGGCATCAGTGAGTCCGACCATGCGACACGGATCGTCACCGAGGAAGTGCGGTCCTACCTGGCCGCTCAGCGGTCCGCCGAAGTGACTCCGACGGTGACGGCGTTGCGGCGGCGTGCCGCCGAAGTGGTCGACGCCGAACTCCTGCGGCTGGACTCCCGGCTGCCCGAGCTGGATGGTGAGGTGCGCGAGGAGTTCACGCGCACCGTTCGCCGCGTGGTGGACAAGCTGCTGCACGCCCCGACGGTCCGGGTCAAACAACTCGCATCGGTACCGGGCGGCTCCGGCTACGCCGACGCTCTTCGTGAGCTATTCGAACTCGATCCGCAGACCGCCGCGGTCATCGGCACTCCGGCTGCCGACGATGCGCAGAAGTCGAGCCAGCCGACGGCGTCCGTTTCGCAGGCTCAGTCGCCCCGGACCTCCGCGGTGCTGCGTGATCGTCCGGAACAGGACGGTGAGGACCGTTGAACAAGACCCTTCGTATCGGCACCAGGGGCAGCGCCTTGGCAATGGCGCAGAGCTCCACGGTGGCCGAGGCATTGGAGCGCGCCGGCTACGCCACCGAGATGGTCCGGGTTTCCACGCCCGGTGACCGTTCTCAGGCACCGATCACCGAGATCGGTGTCGGTGTGTTCACATCCGCACTGCGGGAGGCTCTCGCCAACGGCGAGGTCGATGTCGCGGTGCACTCCTTCAAGGACCTGCCGACCGCGCCGGACCCCCGGCTGTCGCTGGCTGCCGTGCCCGCTCGGGAGGACCCGAGGGACGCACTGGTGGCCCGGGACGGTCTGACGCTCGGCGAATTGCCCCCGGGCTCCGCTGTGGGCACCGGTTCGCCGCGCCGCGCCAGCCAGCTCGAAGCTCTGGGCTTCGGTCTGGAAGTGCGCGGTATCCGTGGCAACGTGGACACCCGGATGCGCAAGGTGACGGACGGTGAATTCGACGCCGTCGTGCTCGCCCGCGCCGGGCTGGCCCGTGTGGGCCGGCTCGAGGTGATCACTGAATCGCTCGATCCACTGCAGATGCTGCCCGCGCCCGCTCAGGGTGCGCTGGCAGTGGAATGTCGCGTCGAGGACGTGGACACCGAGCACCTGCTGCAGTCCGTCATGGACGATTCGGCCAGCCGCGCCGCGGTGGCCGCCGAGCGCGCCATGCTGGCCGCGCTCGAGGCCGGCTGCAGTGCGCCTGTCGGTGCGCTGGCCGGAGTGGTGGAGGACCTCGACGAGGACGGTCGCGTGGCGCAGCGATTGTCCATGCGTGGGGTGGTGGCAACCGACGACAACGAGTTGCTGCGTGCCTCCGCCACTGGTGAGACGACCGCCGCTGAGCAACTGGGCCGTGATGTGGCCGACCAGTTGCTCGATGCCCGGGCCGCTTTGCTCAGCGGCCCCGGGCAGTAGTTGATGGGGAGTGCCTTGATGACCCGAGCACGTAATACCCCCGGACGAGTTGCTTTCGTGGGATCCGGTCCCGGCGATACGGGACTGCTCACCGTTCGGGCCCGGCATCTGCTCACGCACGCTTCGCTCGTGGTGACCGATCCGGATGTTCCCGCCGACGTGGTCGGCCTGGCAGACGAGGGTGCCGAGGTGCGTCCTGCCGTGGGCGATCCGGCGGATGTGGCAGGCAACCTGGCCACCGAGGCGAAGACCGGGCGCCCTGTGGTGCGTCTCGTGGCGGGCGATCCGCTGACCGCCGATGCGGTGGTTCGCGAGGTTCGTGCCGTGTCCGAGACCGATGTGGCGTTCGACGTGGTTCCCGGCGTCGCGGCCGGTACCGCGGTACCCACGTATGCCGGTGTGGCGCTCGGCGCGGTACGCACCGAGGTCGATGTGCGTGGCGAGGTGGACTGGGCGGCAGTGGCCGCCGTTTCGGGGACGGTGGTGCTGCACGCGACGGGGACTCACCTGGCGGAGGCGGCATCATCGCTGGTGGAGCACGGCCTCGCGCCGCAGACACCGGTCGCGGTGACCGCCTCGGGGACGACGGTCTCCCAGCGCACGATCGATACCACGCTGGCTTCGCTGGCCGCCGATGCCGGGGAACTGCAGGGCCCCCTGGTGGTCACGATCGGGGACGCCGCGGGAAGCCGCAAGGGACTGTCCTGGTGGGAGTCCCGCGCGCTGTACGGCTGGAAGGTCCTGGTGCCGCGCACCAAGGAGCAGGCCGGATCGATGAGTGAGCGGCTGTGGTCGCACGGTGCCGTCTCGCACGAGGTCCCGACGATCTCGGTGGAACCGCCGCGCAGTCCGGCGCAGATGGAGCGCGCGGTCAAGGGCCTGGTGGACGGCCGTTACCAGTGGATCGTGTTCACCTCGACCAATGCCGTACGCGCGGTGTGGGAGAAGTTCCACGAGTTCGGTCTGGACGCGCGTGCCTTCTCCGGCGTCAAGATCGCGTGCGTGGGCGAGGCCACGGCCGACAAGGTGCGTTCGTTCGGCATCACGCCGGAACTGCTGCCCTCCGGTGACCAGTCGAGCGAGGGATTGCTGCAGGACTTCCCGCCGCACGACGACGTGCTGGATCCCGTGGCCCGGGTGCTGCTGCCGCGCGCCGACATCGCCACCGAGACCCTGTCCGCAGGCCTCTCCGAGCGTGGCTGGGAGGTCGACGACGTGACCGCGTACCGGACGGTGCGTGCCGCGCCGCCGCCCGCCGAGACCCGAGAGATGATCAAGAGTGGCGGGTTCGACGCGGTGTGCTTCACCTCGTCGTCGACGGTGCGCAATCTGGTCGGTATCGCCGGTAAGCCACACGCCCGCACTCTGGTGGCCTGCATCGGGCCGAACACGGCGGAGACGGCCAAGGAGTTCGGCCTGCGGGTCGATGTCCGGCCGGAGGTGGCCCAGGTTCCGGCGCTGGTGGATGCGCTGGCCGAGCACGCGGCCCGCCTGCGTGCCGAGGGTGCCTTGCCGCCGCCGAAGAAGGCCAAGCGCGCTCGGCGTTCCTGAGGACGCGCCCGGGTGGGGTGGGCGGGAGCACCGCCGCCCCACCCGATGCCGGTGGCCCGGTGGCAGTGATGTGGCCGAGGTCCTGTCACAAGCACCTCTTCGAGGAGTCTTCCCATGTACCCGTCGCATCGTCCGCGCAGGCTGCGCCGCAATGCTGCCGTGCGCCGGCTGGTCGGAGAGACGACCGTCGAACCCCGGCAGCTGGTGCTGCCGATGTTCGTCAAGGAAGGCGCTGCCGAGCCGACCCCGATTCCTTCGATGCCGGGAGTGGTCCAGCACAGCCGGAACTCGCTGCGCAAGGCCGCGGTCGATGCGGTCGATGCCGGTGTCGGTGGCCTGATGCTGTTCGGCGTTCCCGAGCGGCGGGACGCGACCGGTTCCGGTGCCACCGACACCGATGGCATCCTCAACGTCGCGTTGCGGGATGTTGCCGCCGAGGTCGGTGACGCCACGGTGTTGATGGCCGACACCTGCCTGGACGAGTTCACCGATCACGGCCACTGTGGGGTACTCGACGAGCACGGCACCGTCGACAACGACCGCACGCTGCGGTTGTATGGGCAGATGGCGCTGGCGCAGGCCACCTCGGGAGCTCACATGGTGGCGCCCAGCGGCATGATGGACGGGCAGGTCGGTGTGATCCGGGATTCGCTGGACGCGGCCGGCTTCACCGACACCTCGATCCTGGCCTACTCCGCCAAGTACGCCTCGGCCTTTTACGGTCCGTTCCGGGACGCGGTGGATTCCCAGCTCATCGGTGACCGCAAGACCTACCAGCAGGACCCGTCCAACGGCCGGGAGGCACTGCGGGAGACCGACCTGGATCTCGCCGAGGGCGCGGACATGGTGATGGTCAAGCCCGCTCTGTCGTACTTGGACGTCATCCGGGAGGCCTCCGAGGTCGCCGATGTGCCTGTTGCCGCCTACCAGGTTTCCGGCGAGTATTCGATGATCGAGGCGGCGGTGGGCAACGGCTGGCTGGATCGGCAGCGCACCGTCCTGGAGTCACTGACCTCGATCCGCCGTGCGGGGGCGGACATCGTCCTGACGTACTGGGCGGCCGAGGCCGCACGGTGGCTCCGGCAGGAGCAGGGTACGGCGGAACGCGGAACCTGACGTGATCGAGCCGAATCGAAACCGGCCCTCGGGCGCGGACGTGGGAGGCGGGCACGGCCGGTCCGACGCACCGCAGCCGCCGCAGCCGGTGCGGCTGGCATGGTGGCTCTGGCTCGCGAGCGTCGTGGTGGGGTTCGTCCGCACCGTGGTGTTGCTCGCCGATCGCAGAATGCTGATCGAGCAGATGCGGCAGGTCGCACCGGAGCTGTCGCAAAGCGAGGTGGACGCCGCCGCGAACAGTGGAATCATGTTCACCCTGCTGCTGGCGCTGGCCATTGCCGCGGTGTACGTGCTGCTGGCGAACCGGATGGTGCAGGGACGGAACTGGGCGCGGATCGTGGTCGTCGTCCTCGCATCGTTCAGCGTGGTCCGAACATTGCTCATGCTGTTCGGGTTGGTTACGTTGGGGTCGACGGTGACCATGCAGGGCACGAGTGTGCGGATCGGCGCCCCGGACATCGTGTTCAACCTGATCGGACTCGGACTCAACGCGGCCGTGCTGGTGCTGATGCTGCGCCCGGAGGCGATCGGCTTCTTCCGGGAGGCAAGGCGGCGGTTTCTCGCGCAGCGAGCGAGCCGTTCCCGCTGATCCTGTGCCACCGATCCGGTGAGTGGACACAGCAGCCGGTGGTTTCTACTGTTTGGCGCGTGACGTCGCCGCAGGATCCATGGCAGCAGAATCAGCAACCGCCACTCGGCCAATATCCGCCGGGTCAGCAACCACCCGGCCAGTATCTCCAGCAGGGAACGCCGTCCGGAGGCTTTCCGCAGCAGGGCGGATACGCGCAGTATCCCCAGTACTCCCAATACCAGTACTTCCAGTACCAGCAACTCGAATACCAGCACCCGCAATACCCCGGTGATCCCCGGCAGGCTGGGTACCCGCAGAACCACCCCTATGCGGCGCCGCCGGTCTCCCCGCACGACATGGCCGGTGTGCCCCGGCCGAAGACGATCGAGGCCGCGTTCTGGATCGCGGTCGTGGTCCCGGTACTGGCCACGGTGATGTTCGTGGTGAGCACGTTCCTCCAGCGGGAGGCGATGAACGCGGTCCTCAGCTCCACCAGTGATCCGGACATCCAGGAGATGGCCGGTAGCGTGGCCATGGTGGGCATCGGCATCATGGTGTTCTTCTACGTGGTGCTGACCGGTCTCTGGATCCTGTTCGGGTTCAAGATGCGAGCGGGGCGGAACTGGGCCCGGGTCACCTTGACGGTGTTCGCGGGACTGTGGCTGTTCGTTTCCCTGCTCCAGCTGATGGGGGCTACGAGCACCACCATCACCGCCGGAGGCACGTCGACGTCACTGGACTCCTCCGGTACGGCGATGGCCTTGGCTTACACGACGGCAGCGGTGAGCTTCCTCGCGATGGTGGTGTTCATCGTGCTGGCCTATCTCCGGCCGTCGAACTGGTTCTTCCAGGCCGCTCGGCGCCGGTAGCGGCGTACCGGTGGCAGTTCTCATGAATGCCTCCTCGTCCGACAGGGACGACTCCGCTGCCGACAAGCCTCCGCGGGTGCTGCGTACCGCGGTCGGACTGTGGGGTGCGCTGGCCGTGTTCCTGATCGTCCGGGCCGCGGTCGCCTGGGTCGACGTCGATCGGCTGCACCGGCGGCTGATCGAGCAACCGGGGACGACGCCTGCGGAGGCGAGTTCGGCGGTTCGGTCCCTGCTGCTGGGGAACCTGGCGATCGCGGTGGCCCTGGCCGCCGCGTACGCGGGGCTGGCCTGGCTGATCCGGCAGCGGCACTGGTGGGCCCGAATCGCCGTGACGGTCCTCACGGTGGCGCATCTGGTGATGATTCTGGGCACGATGTCGCTGTCCGCGTCGAACGGGATCGTGGCGGTGTTGGCCTTGGTGGCCTGGGCGTGCTGTTGGCGGGCGGAGAGTACGGAATGGTTGAACGGCGAGCGGTAGCCAACAGCGCGGAGGCGGGAACCGTGCTGTACACCGAGGCGGGAGCGAGCTGGTGGCCGGTGCTCTGGGGGCCCGGCTTCGCCGGGCTCGGTGTCACCGTGGAGGGGCTCACGCGTACTCGTGGTCCGGTGCACGGCTCTCAGTGGCTGCTGCTGGCGGGGGCGTTCGCGGTGCTGGCCGCGGTGTGGGTGTACGGGCGTCGCCGCTGGTACTCGGTCCGGCTGACGTCCGCATCGTTGGTCGTGGGCCGTGCGGTCGTCCCGGTGTCCCGGATCGCTGCCGTGCCCGGTGTGGGCACGCCGAGGGGCGCGAAGGTGCTCGGTGGTGACTGGACCGTCCCGAGGGGAACTCGTGAGGTTCCGCTGCGGCTGTACGGCGACTCCTCCTGCGGTGCTTCCCCGCACGGCGAGCGCTCCTGCAATGAGGGTGGGGAGGACGAAGCCGGGGAGAACGGGCGCGTGGTCCTGGCGTGGGCCCGTCACCCGGAGGCACTGACGCAGGCGCTGCGCTCTCTGGTGGACCGGGAAATACCCGCCTGATCGTACCTCTCGCCGTGATTTTTGCAGTTTCGCGCGAAACTGCAAAAATCACCGTGCGACCCTGGTGGCTGTGCGCATTCCTGATTCCTCCGCCGACTCGGGGTCCGCCGGTTCGGAAACCGGCACGGTCGTGGCCGGTTCGCATACTCGGCGACGCCGTCCGTGGCAGGCCGTGCCCGCTGCGGCCGAACTCGTGGTCGCGGTGCTGCTGGTGCTCGCGGCATTGCGAGCGTGGGAGTGGGCCGTCGTTCCGATCGAGCTGCCCGGGTTGCCCGCTCCGAGTGAAGGTGTGACCCGGCTGCTGGGAAGCTGGATCGCGCTGGCCGTCCTCGCGGTGACGGTGGCCGGACTGCTGGTGCTGGACATGCTCCGCCGGTTCGCCTTGGCATCGTGGGGACAGCAACGGCAGCCCGTCCCCGAGCAGGGGCCTCCCGAGCAGGGAGCTCCGGGGGAGGGAGCTCCGAGGCAGGAGATGCCGGGCCAGGACATCCCGGATCGAACCGATCCACCCTCCGAGGCATTGCCCGCTTCGGGTGATGTCGCCGTCTGCGGTGGTCCGGTGCCCACCCACCCGACTTTCGGAACAGTCACCTCCTGCCAAACTGGGAGCGTGACAGCCGAAACCCCCACGAATCCGACATCCGTGAACCAGGCCTCGGAGCCCGGTGCGGACCCCGCGCCGCGGTCACGGCAGTTGTTCGACCGTGCCGAGGCGGTGATCCCCGGCGGTGTGAATTCGCCGGTACGCGCATTCCACTCGGTCGGAGGCAGTCCGCGCTTCATGGTGCGTGGCGAGGGCCCGTACCTGTGGGACGCCGATGACAACCGGTACGTGGACCTGGTGTCCTCCTGGGGGCCGATGGTCAACGGCCATGCGCATCCGGACGTCGTGCGCGCGGTACGCGACGCGGCCACCGATGGCCTGTCCTTCGGTACGCCCGGTGTCGGTGAGATCGACCTCGCGCAGGAGATCATCGACCGGGTCGATCCGGTGGAGCACGTCCGGCTGGTCAACTCCGGTACCGAGGCGACGATGAGTTCGGTCCGGTTGGCCCGTGCCTTCACCGGCCGCAACAAGGTGGTCAAGTTCTCCGGCTGCTACCACGGCCACGTGGACTCACTGCTGGCAGGCGCCGGATCAGGTGTGGCGACGCTGGGCCTGCCCGCCATCCCGGGCGTCACGTCGGCCCAGGCCGCGGACACGATCGTGGTTCCCTACAACGATCTCGAAGCCGTGCGGCAGGCGTTCACCGAGCACGGCGACGACATCGCGTGCGTGATCACCGAGGCGGCCGCGGGCAACATGGGGGCGATCGCGCCGGAGCCGGGATTCAACGCCGCGCTGCGCGAGATCACGCGCTCGGCGGGGGCGCTGCTGATCATGGACGAGGTGATGACCGGCTTCCGCGTGTCGTCGGCGGGCTGGTACGGCCTCGATGGTGTCGCCGGTGATCTGTACACCTTCGGCAAGGTGATGTCCGGAGGGCTGCCCGCGGCCGCATTCGGGGGACGCGCCGACGTGATGGACCTGCTCGCTCCGACGGGCCCGGTGTATCAGGCGGGCACGCTGGCGGGGAACCCGGTCGCGGTCGCGGCCGGCCTGGCGAACCTGCGTGCGGCGGACGCGGACGCCTACGCCGCTCTGGACCGCAATGCCCAGCGGCTCGGCGATCTGCTGGGATCCGCGTTGACCGCGGAGGGCGTGCCACATCAGGTGTCCTTGGCGGGCAACCTGGTCAGCGTGTTCTTCAGCGAGTCCCCGGTGCGCAACTTCGCCGACGCCCAGGCACAGCAGTCCTGGCGGTTCCCACCGTTCTTCCACGCGCTGCTGCAGCGGGGCGTGTATCCGCCGCCGAGTGCCTTCGAGTGCTGGTTCGTCAATGCCGCCATGGACGATGCCGCGTTCGAGGCGATCGAGCAGGCCGTGCCGCACGCCGCCGCGGCAGCAGCCGCGGCCACTGCGCCGGAGGCGGGTGCGTGAGCGGGAACAGAACCGTGGTGCACTTCCTGCGCCACGGGGAGGTGCACAATCCGGAGGGCATCCTCTACGGCAAGCTGCCGCACTTCCGTCTGTCCGAGGAAGGCGAGCGGCAGGCCAAGCTGGTCTCCGAGTTCCTCGCCGATCGCGATATCGCTCGGGTGGTGGCCTCGCCGATGCAGCGGGCGCAGCAGACGGCATCGCCGATCGCCGCGGCACACGGCCTGGAGATCGCCACCGACGAGCGGTTGATCGAGGCCGACAACCGGTTCGAGGGATGCAAGGTCTCGGTGGGTGACGGGGCGCTGCGCTCGCCACGGCACTGGCCGAAGCTGTGGAACCCGTGTCGTCCGTCGTGGGGCGAGCCCTATTGGGAGATCGCGCACCGGATGCTCGGTGCGGCGCATCGGGCCCGCGCCGAGTCCGAGGGGCAGGATGCGGTGTGCGTGTCCCACCAGTTGCCGATCTGGACGCTGCGGCGGTTCCTGGCGAGCAAGCCCCTCTGGCACGACCCCCGCAGGCGACAGTGTTCACTGGCCTCGTTGACGAGCCTGGTGTTTCGTGACGAGCAGCTCGTGCAGGTCGCCTACGTCGAACCCGCCGGTGAGAGCGACCCGGAAGCGAGTGGCGCATGACACGGCTGATGCGAGTCCTGGCGGCCTCCGCTGCGATGGTGCTGACCTTGATCACCGGTTGCGCCACGGAGGACGCCGTGTCCCAGGGGAACGAGTTCACCTTCGTCTCGCCCGGAGGCAAGACGCGGTTGTTCTACCCGCCGGAGGAACGTGGCCGGGTCACGGGACTGCACGGCGAGAGCCTGCTCAAGCAGGGCCAGGAGATCCGCCTGTCGGATTTCCGGGGCGAGGTCGTGGTGCTCAACGTCTGGGGCTCGTGGTGCGGCCCGTGCCGTTCGGAGGCCGATGACCTGCAGGCCGTGCAGGACCGGCTCGGTGACCGGGGGGTGCAGGTGCTGGGCATCAACGTCCGCGACGATCGCAGCTCGGCCGCGGACTTCGTGCGCAATTACGGCATCACCTTTCCCTCGATCTACGACCCGTCGGGACGCTCGATGCTGGCCCTGGACGGCTTCCCCCGCAGCACCGTGCCCGCCACGGTGGTCCTGGACCGCAAGCACCGGGTGGCGGCCATCTACCTGACGGAGATCACCGAGGAGGGGTTGCTCCCGAAGGTCCGCACGGTCGCCGGAGAGCAGTCATCCCGCCAGTGACCGGCTGCGATAACGGTGTGTCACCGGTCACCCGGGGTGGTGCGTCATGACCGAAGAGGCTTGCCTACCCTCGAACCGTGGATCCCACCGAGCTCGCCATCTCCGGTCCGTTGCTGTTCGCGGTCGGAATCGCGGCACTCGCCGGTGCGGTCAGTTTCGCCTCCCCCTGCGTCGTGCCGCTGGTTCCCGGATACCTGGCCTATCTGGCTGGTGTGGTAGGGGCCGAAGCACCGGCTGTGGATGCCTCGGAGGCGGGGCAGGTCCGGCGCGGGCGGTGGCGAGTGGCCGGTGCGGCCGCCTTGTTCGTGGCCGGGTTCACCGTCGTGTTCGCCGCCGCGACGCTGCTGCTGCTCGGGCTGTCCGATTCCCTGCTGGCGAACCAGTCACTGCTCCGCAGAGTCGGCGGTGTGGTGACGGTGGCCATGGGGCTGGTGTTTCTGGGCATGATTCCGGCGCTGCAGCGCGACGTCCGAGTGCACCGTGTTCCGAAGGCCGGGGTGTGGGGGGCACCGCTGTTGGGTGCTGTCTTCGGCATCGGCTGGACACCGTGTCTCGGCCCGACCCTCACCGGCGTCATCTCGGTGGCCGTGACCACCGAGGTCGGAGGCACGGCGGCGCGTGCGGGCCTCCTGGTTCTCGCCTACTGCCTGGGGCTCGGAATCCCGTTCGTGCTGCTCGCGCTGGGAGCGCGGTGGGCGGTGCGCAGTGCGGGCTGGTTGCGGCGGCGTGGCCGCGCCATTCAGCTCGCGGGGGGAACGTTACTCGTCGTGGTGGGCCTGATGCTGGTCACCGGCTTGTGGGGAGAGTGGATCGCGATGCTTCGTGGCCCGATCGCCGGTTTTGAGTTGCCGATCTGATGCGTGTTTCCTCCGTCGCCTCCGCCCTGGCCTTCCTGCGCAACACCTGGCGCGGGTTGACGTCGATGCGCACCGCACTGGTGCTGCTGTTCCTGCTCGCGCTGGCCGCCCTGCCTGGTGCGCTGCTGCCGCAGCGGTCGTTGAACCGTGCCAACGTGGAGGACTTCTTCGACACGTATCCGACGCTGGCGCCGATCCTGGACGCGGTGGGCGCGTTCAACGTGTTCAGTTCGGTGTGGTTCGCCTCGATCTACGTGCTGCTGTTCGTGTCGCTGGTCGGTTGCCTGGTTCCGCGCTGTCTGGAGTACCTGCGCCAGGCTCGTGCCAAACCGGTGCGCACTCCGCGCAATCTGGGGCGGATGCCACACCATGCCCAGGCCACTGTGGACGGATCGGTGGACGAGGTGATGGCCACCACGCGCAGGCGGCTGCGCGGATGGCGCAAGATCGAACACACCGAGGCCGATGGTGCTCGATCCATCAGCGCCGAACGTGGCTATCTGCGGGAGGCGGGCAATCTCGTCTTCCACTTCGCCCTGCTGGGGCTGCTGATCGCTGTGGCGGGTGGCGAGCTGTACAAATACGAGGGCCAGGTCATCGTCATGGCCGACGGGTCGAGTTTCTGCAACTCGGGCACCTACAACTACGACTCGTTCCGCCCCGGGCTCACCGTCGACGGCACCGAGCTGAGCCCGTTCTGCGTGCGGGTGGACGACTTCACCGTGGAGTACCTGCCCACCGGCCAACCCAGCGAGTTCCACGCCGAGATCTCCTACCAGTCCGGCCGGTCCCTGGAAAGCGGTGTCTGGAAGCACCATGACCTGGAGGTCAACAACCCGCTGCGTACGGCCGGAGACCGGGTCTACCTGACCGGCAACGGCTACGCACCACAGTTCACGGTCACGTTCCCGAACGGCCGGAGCCGGACCTCGACCGTCCAGTGGCAGCCGGTGAACACGACGACGATGCTCTCGCAGGGGGCGACGAAGTTCGACCCGCCCGGGATGCCCGACGAGCAGCGGCGGTATCAAAACCAGATCGCGATCACGGGCCTGTTCGCCCCGACCGCGTCCATGGACGGCAAGGTGCTCAGCTCGGGCTTCCCCGCGCTGCGGGACCCGGCCGTGGCCGTGGACGTGCTCAAGGGGAAGTTGGGGGTTTCGACGGGCCGCGGGCAGTCCATTTTCAGTGTGGACCAGTCGATGGTGGAGTCGGGCAAGCTCGACCGGGTCGCCAGGGAGAACCTGCGCGTGGGCGAGGAGATCCGGCTCGATGACGGCACCGTGATCCGTTTCGACGGCGTCAAGCGGTGGGTGAACCTGCAGGTCTCGCACAACCCGTTCCAGCCCTATGTGCTCGGCTGCGCCATGGCGATCATCATCGGACTCGGTGCGTCGCTGAGCATCAAGCGTCGTCGGGTGTGGGTACGTGCCGTACCCGAGAGTTCGCAGGTCTCGGCCCCGGCAGGCGGAGAGGCAGCAGCCCCGCGTACCTTGGTCGAAGTCGGCGGACTCGCCCGTACCGATCAGGCCGGATATGGCGAGGAGTTCACCAAGGTCTCCGGTGACCTGCTCGAATCGGGTGGCGGTTCCGCCGGTTCGGCGGAGGAGCGCAAGGCGGTATCCGCACGCGGAAGGAACAGTTGATGCCGGTCAATCAGGCACTGTCCAACTACAGTGACATGGCCTTCGCGACCTCGGTCGTGATCTACCTCCTCGCGATGCTGCTGTATTTCGGCGAGTTCGTCTACGGCAGGACGCGCGTCGCGGTCGGTGAGCGCAAGTCCGCACCGGCCATGGCCGGTGGAGACGGCACCGGTTCGGCCGACATGCCGGACCGGCCCGTGGTCGGCCGGGTCGAGACCCCGCGCAAGCGCCCGTGGCCCGAGCGCTTCGGGGGCATGGCCGTGTCGATGACCGTGCTGGGTGCGCTGGTGCACGCGGTATCGCTGCTGCTGCGGGGACTCGCCGTCGGGCGCGTGCCGTGGGGCAACATGTACGAGTTCGGTTCCGCGATCTGCCTCGCGGCGGTACTGGCCTGGCTGGTCATGCTGTTCCGCCAGTCCCGCGCGGTGCGCCGGGACGCCACACCCGCCCAGTTGCGCGGGCTCGGCGGTTTCGTGCTGCTTCCGACGGTCCTGTTGCTGTTCCTGTCCGGAACGGTCCTCTACGCCGATGCCGCGCCGCTGCAGCCCGCGTTGCAGTCGTACTGGATCTGGATCCATGTCTCCGCTGCCGTGATCTCCAGCGGGGCTCTGTTGTTCGCCGGGGTGGCGAGCTTGATGTTCGTGCTGCGGGTGCGGCACGAGAACAATCCGCTCAAGCTCACGCGGCTGGGCGGTCGCCTGCCCACCAGCCAGGCGCTGGATCGCCTCGCCTACCGCACCACGGTGTTCGTCATGCCGGTGTGGACCTTCGCGATCGTCGCGGGTGCGATCTGGGCCGAGGCCGCTTGGGGTCGTTTCTGGGGCTGGGACCCGAAGGAGACCACCGCCCTCGTCGCGTGGATCTTCTACGCCGCCTACCTGCACGCGCGGGCAACCCCCGGATGGCGGGGCGTACGCGCCGCGTGGATCAACATCCTCGGCTTCGTGGCGATGCTGTTCAACCTGTTCTTCATCAATATCGTGATTACCGGCCTGCACTCCTACGCCGGTCTCTGAGTTCGCGGCTGCCGGTGGCCGGACGCCGTGCAGTCCGCCCAACTTCGATCCCGGCTTTGATCTCGGATGTCTCCGGGTCTACCGTCGCGAGGGGATCGGAGGATCTCGATTCGCTCTGGAGGGGGCTCGAACGGTGACCGGACGATACGAGGAACCGGAGACGGTGCGCGATGCGAGACCGGTGTCTCCCGGTGCTGTTCCGGAGCCGGAGGCGAATCCGGCCGAGCCCGGGCAGTGGAACGCGGAGACAGCGGCGCCTGCGGCTTCGTCGGGCCGTGCTCCGTGGCAGGAGGAGGCGCCACCGGACTACGGTGACGGTGGTGATGCGCTCGGCCAGTACGTCGAGCCCGGAACCGATCCGGAGCAGCCGCATCCGGGGACCGGTCCGAATTCCGCACAGTCGTCTGTGGACTCCATGCCCTCCTGTGGACAGCACGTGCCTGCTGCGGAGCCGGGGCCACAGCAGTACACGGCTCCACCGGGGCCCTACTCGGCTCAGGCGGGGCCGCCCCAGCCCGGCATGTACCCGCCGCAAGGCGGGCCGTACATGCCGCAGGCTCAGCCCGGTGCCCAGCCGCCGCAGCCGAATCCGGCCCAACCGCAGCCGAATCCGGCCCAGCAGCAGTACCCGTTTCCCGCGCAGCAGCCACCCGGCGCGATGGGGCCGGGAGAACAGCCGTTCCCGCAACAGGACCTGTCCTCGGCACAGCTGCTCCGGCAGACCAAGCGGCCCCCGCAGTCCGGCTGGCGCCGAGCCCTGTACGTGGCCAGCGGCCGCACCATCAATCTCGGCGAGAGTGCCGCGGATCTGCGCCGCAGGGAATTGATCGGACGCATCAATCAGCCGCTGCACGGCTGCTACCGGATCGCGATGCTGAGCCTCAAGGGCGGTGTCGGCAAGACGACGGCGACGGCGACGCTGGGCTCCACGTTCTCCTCGCTGCGGGGCGATCGGGTGATCGCCGTCGACGCCAATCCCGACCGTGGGACGCTGGGTCAGAAGATCCCGCTGGAAACCACTGCCACCGTGCGGCATCTTCTGCGGGATGCCCAGCGGATCCGCAAGTACAGTGATGTCCGGTCGTACACCTCCCAAGGACCGAGCAGGCTGGAGATCCTCGCGAGTGAGCAGGACCCGGCGACCTCGGAGGCATTCAGCGAGGACGACTACCGACGCACCGTGACGTTGCTGGAGCACTTCTACAACGTGGTGCTCACCGACTGTGGCACCGGGCTGATGCACTCGGCCATGAAGGGCGTGCTGGATGTCGCCGACTCGCTGGTGATCGTGTCGTCGAGTTCCATCGATGGTGCGCGCAGTGCCTCGGCAACGCTGGACTGGCTGGACGCGCACGGGTACGGCGACCTGGTGAGCCGGTCCGTCGCGGTCATCAACTCGGTGCGGCCGGGCTCGGGCAAGGTGGATGTGGACAAGCTGACCGCGCACTTCGGCTCGCGCTGTCGCGCGGTCTCGAGGATTCCGTTCGACTCGCATCTGGACGAGGGGGCCGAGGTGGAGCTGGAGCGGCTGGCGGCACCGACCAGGCTGGCGTTGCTGGAACTCGCCGCGACCGTGGCCGATGACTTCCCGCACGCCCTCGGCAGGCAGCGCACAGCCGGGATGTGAGCGGAGTCATCGGCCCGTGTCGAGCGGGCGTCAACTCTCGTCGTCGCGCTGCTTGCGCTGCTGCTCGCCCAGCCGTCGAAGGAAGTCCGGATCGTCGTCGGGAGCCACCGGTTGCGACCGGCCGTGCCCACCGCCGACGGTGTCGCGGCCGGGACCGAATGCTTGCCACATCAGCACGATGACGGTGATCGCACCGATCGCTGCCAGGACATAGATCATAGCGTGGCCACCTCCTTCTCTTCCGAGACTAGCGAATCCCGAAGAGCGCGGAGGTGGCCAGACGCCCCTGACCGATGCGGACTGCCCCGTGTTACCGGCCGGTCTCCGCGTCGCGAGTCAACTCGTCGAGCAGTGTGCGGACCTCGGACTCCCGGAACCGGCGGTGGCCACCGGGGGTCCGAATGGAACCGATTCGGCCTGCGGTGGCCCATCGGGTCACGGTTTTCGGATCGACCCGGAACAGTGCGGCGACCTCTCCCGGGGTGAGCAACTGTTCCGGGCTGTCGTGACGAGTCTGTTGGGTCGTCGCGGTCACGGATGGCCTCCACGGTGTGTATACGCGGGTATTGACGTCCGCATCCTGGCACTCGATCGCCCGGGTACTCGAACGTTTGGGTGCAGGTAAAGGGAAAGTAAGGGACGAACAGGGCGCTTCGGGCATGCGCTTCCGCCGTGGCGCACCGCCTCGAAAACGGCCGGACCGAACCGGGCGGCCGACTGTCCACGCCTCGCTTGCTCTACCCTGGCTGACGTGCAGGAACAGCAGGAGGCCTCCTCCGAGACCACGGGAACTCACACGGTCGAGCCGGGGCGGAGCCTGGCGTTCGACATCGTGCTCTACAGCGCGGCGCGTTTCGGTATGCTCGCCGCGCTGGCTGCGGTGCTGACGGTGTTCGGTGTTCCGTTGCTGGTTGCGCTGGCGGTATCGGTCGTGGTGGCGATGCCGCTGTCGTTGTTCGTGTTCAAAGGTCTGCGCCGCCGCGTGGATGCCGGAATGGCGCAGCGCGCCGAACGACGGCGGGCGCATCGGGAAGAGCTGCGGGCCCAGTTGCGCGGTGACCGCGGTGACGAAGAGCGTGCCGGAGGTGACTCCGGCGAGGAGGATCGGTGACCGGCCCGTCCGTGACCAACCCGTCCGAAACCAACCCAGCCGGGGTCAACCCAGCCGGGGCCAACCCGTCTTCGACACCCCCATCCGTGGCCGATACCGTGGATCGCTCGTGTGCACGGACGAGATCCTGGATCTGTGACGCGGTCCGCGTGATCGAGGCCGATGCCAATCGCAGTGCCGACACCCACCTGCTGCGCTATCCGTTGCCCCCGGAGTGGGGAATCGATCTGTACCTCAAGGACGAGTCGACACATCCGACCGGGTCCCTCAAGCATCGACTGGCGCGCTCCCTGTTCCTGCACGCGATCTGCAACGGGTGGGTGGTGGAGGACACCCCGGTGATCGAAGCCTCGTCCGGATCGACCGCGGTGTCGGAAGCCTACTTCGCCAAACTGCTGGGATTGCCGTTCATCGCGGTGATGCCGCGATCGACCAGCGAGGAGAAGATCGCACTGATCGAATGGCACGGCGGAACGTGTCATTTCGTCGACGAGCCGAGTGCGATCTACGACGAGTCACGTCGTCTGGCTGCGAGCATGGACGGTCACTTCATGGACCAGTTCACCCATGCCGAGGGAGCCACCGACTGGCGGGGAAACAACAATATAGCGGAATCCATCTTCGAGCAGATGGCGCTGGAGCGGTATCCCGAACCGGCCTGGATCGTGGCGGGGGCCGGTACCGGCGGCACCAGCGCGACGCTCGGTCGCTACATCCGGTACCGCAGGTACGGTACCCGACTGGCGGTGGTGGACCCGCAACATTCGGTGTTTTTCGAGGCGTGGCGCGACGGCGCTCCACATCGGACCAGTGACCGGGGGTCGCTGATCGAGGGAATCGGCAGGCCGCGTGTGGAACCCTCGTTCGTCGGGCAGGCCATCGACCGGATGATCAAGGTCGACGACGCTGCCTCGATCGCCACGATCCGGTCGGCGGAGCAGGTACTCGGACGGCGTGTCGGCGGTTCGACCGGGACGAATCTGTGGGGCGTGTTCGGTCTGGTGGCACAGATGCGGCAGCGGGGTGAGCACGGCAGCATCGTCACATTGCTGTGCGACGGTGGTGAGCGCTACGCGCCCACTTACTACAACGACGAGTGGGTCGCTGCCCAGGGGCTGTGCCTGGAGGAGCCACTGCGGGTCCTGGAGAGGTTCCATCGCACCGGGGAGTGGGCCTGAAGATCGAGCACCTCCCGCACGGCACAAGCGCGCGATGCCACCGAAAACGATCCGACGAAGGGACGGGTGATGGGAAGCCGGACCGCGGGAAGCCGGATTGCGTTTCCGATGGCCGCGCTGATGGGGCTCGGGGTGCTCTCCGGCTGCGCGGGTGGTGCCCCGTCAGCGCCGCCGCCCGATGGTGGTCCTGCGCCGTCGACGACACAGGAGACCGGCCCGGTGCCGCCGTCGATCGCTCGTGACGTGCCTGCCGAGAAGCGGACGCGGCTCGGTGCCCTGTCCTCGGAGCAGTTGTGCGGGCTGGTGACGCCCGAGGTACTGGGTCGGCTGGCTTTTCCGGTGCAGGCCGGTCAACCGCGCGAGGTCGATGCCGATCCGCCGGTGCGGGGCTGCTCGTTCGCCGCCGACAGCGGCGACCGTTCGGTGCTGATCAGCGCCCAGCCGGAGGGATTCGTCGAGGTCGGTGTGGACGAGGTCGACCTGGGCGAGCTGCGTGGGTCGCGGACCCTGCACGGCACCGACTGCACGGTGTTCGCCGGGGTATCCGGGGCGACACTGCAGGTGTCGGTCACCGCTGCCGATGCGGGCAGCGAGCAGTGCGACACCGCGGCGGCCGTCGCGGGCTATGTCGCCGAGGGCCTGGTCCGGTAGGCAACACCGCGGCACGAACGGCCACGCTGCCTGGGGTGGGGTGGGGTTGGCCAATTTCGCGAGAAATTGACCAACCCCACCCGCACTCCTGCTATCCGAGGGCGAAGGCGAGGCCGGTCAGGGTGGCCCAGACGAGCATGGCCAATCCGGTGTCGCGCAGCGCGGGGAGCAACTCGAGCCCGGTGGCGCCCCGTGCCACCGAGCGCAGTGACGCGAGCAGCGGAAGCAGCGCGATGAATCCCAACAGTGCCAGGGAGTTGCGCAGGCCGGTCAGCGTGGTGATGAGGAACGGTGCGAGCACCAGTCCGATGTAGAGGGTCCGGGTGTCGCGGTCGCCGAGCAGGACCGCGAGGGTGCGTTTGCCGGTGACCGCGTCCGTGGGGATGTCGCGCAGATTGTTGGCCACCAGCACCGCACTGGAAAACGTCCCTAGCGCGATCGCGGCACCGATGCCGGATCCGGTGATGGTGTCCGCCTGCACGTAGAGCGTGCCGAGCACCGCCACAGGGCCGAAGAACACGAACACGGCGAGTTCCCCGAAGCCTGCGTATCCGTACGGTCGGCTACCGCCGGTGTAGAACCATGCGCCCGCGATGCACACGGCACCGACGGCGATCAACCACCAGTGTCCACTGAGGAACACCACGCCGAGGCCTGCGAGCGCGGCGAGGCCGAAGCAGGTGAACGCCGCTGCCCGCACGGTGCCCGGCCGCACCAGTTCGGAGCCGACGAGCCGCTGCGGGCCCACCCGGTCGGCATCGGTGCCACGGATGCCGTCGGAGTAGTCGTTGGCGAAGTTGACCCCGGTGATCAGCAGTAGCGCGACCGCGAGCGAAAGCGCGGCGATCGGCAGGTCGAACGCGTCGGTGCCCGCCGCGGCACCGGACCCGGCGAGCACGGGTGCGATGGCATTCGGCCAGGTACGGAGTCGGGCACCTTCGACCCATTGAGCGAGTGTGGCCATATGAGTCATCTTCGCGCATGCCCGGTACTCAGCCGCTCAGCGCCTCCCGGATCGCCTGCCGGTCGGGCTTTCCCGGGCCGCGCAGCGGGAGTCGGGGGAGGACGGCGATGCGTTTGGGTGTGGCGGCCGTGCCCGCGTGCTCGCGCACGGCCGCGCGGAGGTAGTCGACCGGCGGTGGTGCGGACGGATCGGTGGGCACCACGGCGGCGACCACGGCCTGGCCCCACTCGGGATCGTCCACGCCGAGCACGCAGGCTTCCCGGACGGTTGTGTGCTCGCTCAGGACTCGTTCGACCGGCCCGGGTGCGACATTCACGCCCCCCGTCACGATGATGTCGTCGGCACGCCCGAGCACCTCCAGCAGGCCGTCACGCCAACGTCCGAGGTCGCCGGTCCGGAACCACCCGCCGGTGAAGGCCGTGGTGTCCGGCAGGCGCCGGTAGCCGCGAGCCAGCATCGGGCCGGACAGGCTGATCACGCCGGATTCGGAGTCACCGGATTGGGAGTCGCTTGATTCGGAGTCGTCGGAGCGGTCGCCGATGTGTACGGCCGCGCCCTCCAGCGGTGTGCCGTCGTAGACGCAGCCCCCGGCGGTTTCGCTCATCCCGTAGGTGGTGACCACGCGCACGCCCGCGTCGCGGGCACGCCGGAGCAGGGCCGGTGGGGTGGCGGCGCCGCCGAGCAGCACGGCGTCGAACGCGCGCAGTGCCCGCAGGCCCGCGCCTGCGCCGCTGTGGTCGCCGCTGTGGTCGCTGCTGTGGTTGCCGTGGGAGTCGCCGTCGTCGAGCAGCCGGGAGAGCTGTGTCGGCACGAGGGCGGTGTAGCGCGGCCCGTCACCGGCGGGCATCCGCTGGAATGCCTCGGCGAAGATGTCCGGGCGGAAACCCGCCGTGGTGTCGATCGCGGTGGGGGACGTACCCGCCAGCAGGGAGCGGACCAGCACCTGGATGCCCGCGATGTGCTGGGCGGGCATGGCCAGCAGCCAGTGGCCTGCTCCCCGCAGAAAGCGGTGGGTGGCGGTAGCGGAGGCACGCAACGCCGAGATGCTCAGCAGGACGCCCTTGGGGGTGCCCGTGGATCCGGAGGTGGCGATGACCAGCGCGGTCGGGTCCTCCGAATCGTCCTCGCCGGGCCCCAGTGGCTCGTCTGCTCCCAGCGCCTCGGCGATGTGCCTGCCTGCGGTGGGCTCGCTCTCGGGCACCGGCAGCAGGGCCGGGCCGCTGCCGTCGAGTGCGCGGCGCAGCGCGGGCAGGATCTCCGTTGCGCGCGCCCCGGCCGGAACGGGCAGGGGATGGAGTTTCCGGGCGTCGGCCATGGCTTTCATTATCGCGCCCGGAGCCCCGGCACGCCGTTGATGGTGCGCCATCGTGCGGGAGGGCTTGGAGTTTCAAGGAAAACTTCGAGCCCTCCCGGAACCACTCGGGCACTCAGTAGTACCAGGGATAGTCGGACCAGTCCGGTTCGCGGCGTTGCAGGAAGGCGTCGCGGCCTTCCACGGCCTCATCGGTCATGTAGGCCAGCCGGGTCGACTCGCCCGCGAAGAGCTGCTGGCCGACGAGCCCGTCGTCCAGGGCGTTGAAGGCGTACTTGAGCATCCGCTGGGCGGTCGGCGACTTGCCGTTGATCTCGGCCGACCACTGCAGCGCGGTACTCTCCAGGTCCTCGTGCGGCACGACCTCGTTGACCATGCCCATCTCGTGGGCCTGCTCGGCGCCGTAGGGCCGCCCGAGGAAGAAGATCTCGCGGGCGAACTTCTGGCCCACCTGCCTGGCGAGGTAGGCCGAGCCGAACCCGCCGTCGAAGCTGCCCACATCGGCGTCGGTCTGCTTGAACCGCGCGTGCTCGGCACTGGCCAGTGTGAGGTCGCACACCACGTGCAGGCTGTGCCCGCCACCTGCGGCCCAGCCACCCACGACGGCGATGACGACCTTCGGCATGAACCGGATGAGCCGCTGCACCTCCAGGATGTGCAGCCGCCCTGCACGGGCCGCGTCGACCGTCTCGGCGGTCTCGCCCTCGGCGTACCGGTAACCGGAGCGCCCGCGGATGCGCTGGTCGCCGCCAGAGCAGAACGCCCAGCCGCCGTCCTTGGGGGAGGGCCCGTTGCCGGTGAGCAGGACACAACCGACGTCGGAGGTCATGCGGGCGTGATCCAACGCCCGGTACAGCTCGTCGACGGTGTGCGGGCGGAACGCGTTGCGCACCTCGGGTCGGTCGAAGGCGATGCGCACGGTGCCGCCGGCTCGCCCCTCGGCCACGCAGCGGTGGTAGGTGATGTCGGTGAAGTCGAACCCCTCGACCGGGCGCCAGACGGCGGGATCGAAGAGCTCCGAGACAGGTGAGTTCTGCACGCCTGGGAGAATAAGAGGCTCCGGTAGGAGGGCGTTGGCTCAGGGAGCGGTGGCCAGGTGGATGCCTCGTGAGACGGGGGAAGGAGGCGTGGCGCGGAGCCACGTTGACTCCACGGCAACGCCGCGAGGCGCCGCCTGGGCGCCGTGAGCCCGACAGTTCCTGCTGCCGGAGCCTCTGAGCCCGAACCGGACAGTCGATGGGAGGTGCGGTGGAGTGAACCCCTCCACGGCACAGGCCGAGGTGCTTGTCGACGAGCTGGTGCGCAACGGCGTCCACGAGGTGGTGCTCTCACCCGGTTCGCGCAACGCACCGTTGTCGCTCGCGCTGCACCACGCGATGCGGGTGGGACGAGTGCGGCTGCACGTGCGAGTGGACGAGCGCAGTGCCGGGTTCCTGGCTCTGGGTCTGGCGGCGCGCAGCGGAAGGCCGGTCGTGGTGGTGTGCACCTCCGGAACGGCTGCCGCGAACCTGCACCCGGCGGTGAGCGAGGCCTGGCACGCCGGTGTGCCGTTGATCGTGCTGACCGCCGACCGTCCCCCGGACCTGCGGGCGGCGGGCGCGAACCAGACGATCGACCAGCACCATCTCTACGGCACGGCGGTGCGATGGTTCGACGAGTTGGCCGTGGCCGAGCACCGCACCGGCCAGAACGCCTACTGGCGCACCCAGATCTGCCGAGCCCGCCACGCGAGCGGAGCGGGACAGCGGCGACGTGGCCCGGTACAGCTGAACGTGCCGCTGCGGGAACCGCTGGTACCGGACGGTGATTCCGACTGGTGCGAGTCCCTGCAGGGGCGGTCGGACGGCGGGCCGTGGACCCATCTCGGCGCGGCCGAGCAGCCGGGCTCGGCCCTGACCTCGGTGCGTTCCCCGCGCGGTGTGATGCTGCTCGCCGATGATCACGACGACGAGGCGGCCCGGTGGGCGCAGCGACTCGGCTGGCCGGTGCTGGCCGAGACCGGCGGTGTGGGGCTCGGCGGGGCGAACGCCGTGGTAGCCGGGATGTGGTTGCTCGCGCTGCCCGGATTTCTCGACGCCCACCGGCCCGAGCAGGTGGTGTGTGTGGGGCGGCCGACGGTGTTTCGCCAGGTACAGCGGTTGCTCGCCGACCGTGGTGTGGAGGTGCTGCTGGTGCACGGCGACTCCGGCTGGCCCGCCCCGGCACATGAGGTGCGGGAAGTGGCGCAGACCCTGGGCAGTGCCGATGTCGCCGCCGACCCCGAGTGGCTGGCCGCGTGGCAGCGGGCCGACCGTGCAGCCCGCGCCGCCCTGGACGCGGCACTGGAGTCGGAGGACTGGGCGAGTGGTCCGGTGGTGGCCTGCGAGGTGCTCGACGCGCTGCCGCCGGAGGCGCTGTTCGTGTCGGGATCGTCGAACCCGACACGCGATGTCGCGCTGGCCGCGCGGCACCGGCCGGATGTGACGGTGCACCGCAACCGTGGCGCGGCGGGCATCGACGGCACGGTCTCGACCGCCGTGGGAGCAGCCCTCGCCCACGGTGGCCCCACGTATGCGCTGCTGGGTGACCTGACCTTCCTGCACGACAGCAACGGCCTGCTGCTGGGACCCGCCGAGTGGCGACCGGACCTGACGATGGTGGTGTTCAACGACGACGGCGGGGGTATCTTCTCCCTGCTGGAGCAGGGCGGCCCGGAGCATCGGGAGTCCTTCGAGCGTGTTTTCGGCACGCCGCACGGCACCGACCTCGCGGCACTGTGCGCGGCGCACGGGATCGAACATGTGGCCGCACACCGGCACTCGGATCTTGCGGAGGCGTTGCGCTTTCGGCCGGGCCTTCGGGTCGTGGAGGTGCGTTCCGATCGTGCGCGGCTGCGCGGTCTGCACGATCGCCTGCACGCCGCCGTGTCGGCGGCCGTCCTCGGCGCAGTCGGTGGCCCGGAACGCAGTGAGTGAACGAGAGCTTTCGTCCCGTCTCCACGGGTGAAAGTTCCGCTCACCGCATCCGCCGCGCGCCGTGGGGAAGCACGGGCTACCGCACGCCTTCGAGGGCTTCGCGGATGGGCAGGAGTTTCGCCTGGGCTTCGGCGACTTCCTCGTCGGGGTCGGAATCGGCGACGATGCCGCAACCGGCGAACAGGCGGACCGTACTGCCTTCCGACGGGCCGGACTGCGGACCACTCCCCGAGTCACCCGCCGGATTGCCCGGTGGGTCGTCCTGCGGCTGGATCTGCGCGCACCGCAGCGCGATGCCGAACTCCCCGTTGCCGTCCCCGTCGATCCACCCCACCGGACCGGCATAGCGCTCCCGGTTCATGGCTTCGAGTTCGCCGATCAGGCGGACGGCATCGGCAGTGGGGGTACCTCCCACGGCGGCGGTCGGATGCACGGCCGCGACGAGCCGCAGCAACGAAGCGTGCCCATTGCGGGCGTAGTACTCGTTCAGGTGCCCCGAGACGTCGGAGGCCAGATGCACCACATTGCGCAGGTGCAGCACATGTGGCTCCTCGGGCACATTCAGCGTGTCGCAGTACGGGCGCAGGGTCTCGGCCAGCGACTCCACGGCGTAGGCGTGCTCGTCCCGGTTCTTCGGCGAGTCGAGCAGTTCCTTGGCCAGTAGGTCGTCGTCGGCACCGTCGCGTGGCCAGCTCGTGCCCGCGAGCACCCGCGAGCGCACGCGGTCGCCATTGCGCTCCAGCAGTAGCTCCGGAGTGGCCCCGACCAGACCGTCCACCGCGAACGTCCAGCAGTTCGGGTACCGCCTGGAGAGGTTGTGCAGCAGGAATCGTGCGTCGAGCGGCTCCGGGGTGGTGGCCAGCAGGTCATGTGCCAGTACGACCTTGCTGATGCGTTCGGGGCCGCGCATCCGCCGAACCGCTTCGGCCACCACCTCCCGATAGCTCGTGGCCGGAAGCCGGCCGTCGCTGTACCGCACCGGGCCGGGGCGGCGGATCGGTGCGACGGGTTTCGACACCGCATCCCGACCGATGGTGGTGATCCACCGCACTCCGTCGCGCTGCCCGATCACGACTTCCGGGACCACGAGTGCCGACCGACCCGGTCGGTCGTCGAAGGCGAGACTGGCGAAGGCCACCGGGCCCGTTCCCGGTAGCCGGACCTCGTCGTCGACCTCCATCCGCGTGCACAGCCGCTGCCACCAGGCGTCGGCGTCGGCGAAGCGGTCCGGTCCGGCGGTGTCGATGCGTGCGAACTCACCCCAGCCGACGAGCCCGTCACCGTGACTCACCCAACTCAGTGACATGTCCTTGGTCGCCCCGTCGGCACGGGAGCCATCGACAGAGCCGTCGACGGAACCGTCGCGGCTCGGCCTGCTGTCGGGAAGCAGTTCCAGCAGGTCCGGAGCGTGCAGTGGATCGCCGGGTCGGATCTCGCGGGTACGGACGGTCAGAACACGCGGGGTAGTGGCCACCGTTCGAGGGTATGTGGCGGATTCCGTCGCATGAGCGTGCCCATGGCGATTGGGGCGGACAGCACACACGCGGATCGGCGTGCGTCCGGCCACCGGGTCGGCGGAAGCGCCTACAATCGCCGACTGTGGTTAGCGATGCGGTCTCGCGGGAGGCGACCGGCGCGGCAACCGGTGTCAATACGCACAGTAGCGATTCGCTGACCTGGTGGCCTCGGAGCCGGGTGCAACGACTGGCGGCACGGCTGGTGCTCATGCTGGGTGGGCTGTGCACGGCTCTGCTGATGGCGATCCTGCTCGCCTGCTTCATCGACGATCGCATCATCGAGAGCTCGCGCGGTACCGCTGTCGCCGAGGTGCTGGAAACCTCGTGGACGCGCACGGTCGTGCGGTTCGACACCGACGACGGTCGGGTGGTCATCCCGGCGGGTGGCGTTTTCTACCCGAGCGGTCTGCACGAGGGGCAACTCGTGCGGGTCGAGTACAACGAGGAGAATCCCGACCTCGTCCGGGTTGCGGACCGCACCATGACGGTGGCACTGCTGCCGGTGTTCAGTGCTCTGGCGGTCGTGTGGGCCGTGTTGCTGCCGGTGTACTGGTTGCTGCGCCGCGCTGCCTCGAGAGCACTTGGACAGCCCACGTAGGTGGTGGCTCAACCACCGCCTCGGACGGTGCCTTGCTGCGTGTTGCGCCGGAGTGCGGAAATCCGTCGCCGAGGTGAGAGGCAACACCGGGTTTTCCCCGCGGGAAAACGGGGGATGCCGCAGGGGAGCGGTGGAACCGGGGGAGTGGCAGCGGAGCACCGACGCATGTGTTTCCACCGAGCTCTCGGGCGAGACACCGCACAGGTGAGGTTGCCATGAGCTCTTCGAATGCCGACGCCCGTGTCGGCTCGGGTACCGTCCCCACCCGCGAGACGGGAGCGCAGGAGCAGCAGTGGGTTCTGGGGCCCGCACCTCGGGACCCCATGCTGACGGTACCGCGGCACGTTCCCGACGGAGTGTCCGCCGCGGACCTCTCCTGCTACTGCCTGATGCTGGCCGATGACGCACTGATTCTGTCCCAGCGGCTGTCCGAGGGGGCCTATCGGGCTCCGGAACTGGAGGAGGACGTCGCTCTGGCCGGGATCGCGCTCGAGCTGCTCGGGCAGGCCAGGATTCTGCTCGCCCGCGCAGGGGAGCTGGAGGACGACGGCCGGGACGAGGACAGGCTGGCGCACTTCCGGACGGCCGACCAGTTCCGCAACGTGCGACTGGTCGAGGTCGACTGCGGTCCCGGTGCGGGCGGGGACTTCGCCGCCGGAATCGCCCGCCTCATGTTGTGCGCCACGTGGCGGCTGGCGCTGTTCCGGCGGCTTGCCGACACCCGCGATCCCGTACTGTCGGCCCTGGCGTCGAACTCCTCGCACCGATTGAGCAGGCATCGTGACCACGCGGCTCAGTGGGTGATCCGGCTGGGCGATGCCTCTGCGGTGTCCCGGCAACGCATGTCGGCCGGCTTGCACCGGGTGTGGCCGATGGCCGGTGAACTGTTCGCACCACACCCGGTCGAAGTGGGGCTGGCCGAGGTGAACTGCGCGGCTGACCCCTCATCGCTGCGTGAGGAGTCGCTGTCCTACCTCGACCAGGTGCTGTCGGTGGCACGGATGGACATGCCCGATGTGAACGAACTCGACTACGCCTCGCGCCCGACGGGCCGCGACGGTGCGCACACCGAGACACTGCAGTTCCTGCTGGCGGAGATGCAGTACATCGCTCGAGCCGAGACCGCACTCGGATGGTGAGGCGGCGAGGACGGCACGATCACCGGGCACGGTGCGAAGCAGGTGCTCATTGAGTACTTCTGCGCAGGCGCACGGGCCTCCACCTGGTGCATGGTGGTGTGATGCTCGGTTTCTGGGTTCAGGTGGTGCTGGTGGCGCTGGTGGTGGGCGCCCTCGGGGCTGTCGCGGTGTTGGCGTGGTGTGGACGGCGGACCGATCTTCGAGGAACCGAGGAGCACGAGCATGTGCTTGTCCACGGCGAGCGGGTGCGTGGCGGGCAGCCGCTGTCCCGGTCGGGCCGGGACACCCCGAGCCGGGGGCCGGAGCGGGATGTCTGGGCGGTGCCGCTGCATCGCTGTGAGCAGGCCGTGTGCCGCGCAGGCCGTGTCGTGGAGTCGGTTTCCTCCGTGCGGACCCGGCACCGGCTGAGCGGTGTGGTGCACAGGATGGATGCCGAGCTGTCGAACGTGCGGGCGCTGGTGGAGCTGGGGCGCAGCCTGGATGCCGACAGCGCCCGGGCAGTCACCACGGGCACCACCGAGCAGACCGGGCAGACCGGGCAGACCGAGCCGGGGGCCGTGGCAGCACGTGTTCACCGGCAACTCGTGGAGACCGCGGAGCGATTCGGCGCGGTGACCGATGCGGTTCTGGAGCTCGTGCTGGAGTTGGTGACCCACTCCGATCCGTCCGGCCTGGATGAGCAGGTGACGCGGTTGCGTGACGAGTTTCCGCTGCTGCGGCCGATGTCGGTGATACTCGGCCCGAATTCGGGGAATCGGGCCACACCATCACTGCTCGACACGCCCGTGTGAGATCTCCTCCTGACGGGCACGTTGCCACCAGTCGAGGGCGCGCTGCGCGGCCCCGGGCACAGCCACGAGGAGGCCGCCGCGGGGCAGCCTGCTGGGCGCTCCGGTGCTGTCCAGCACGGTCGCTCCGGCTTCGAGCGCCAGTGCCAGGGCACCCGCTACGTCCCATTCCTCGTAGGAGTGCAGCACGGCGGCCATGGCATGCCCGAGCGCAACCTGGGTGATCGCCAGCGCCGGTGAGCCGAGCACACGTACGCTGACGTGGTCGGCGGCGGCGTTGGCGATGAACCGGTCCGTTCCCCGCCACGGTCCGGTTTTGGTGAACTCGGTGCACACGATGCCCGCACGCGCCTCCTTGTCGTCGGTCAGACGCACGGGACTGCCGTTGGCACGCATCCCGCGATCGCGCGCGGCCGCGTAAATCCTGGCGCGGTAGGGATCGGCAACCACTCCCACGACGGGTCCGTGCTCGTCGAGCATCGCCAGGCTGTAGGCACACCACGGCATGCCCGCGACGTAGTTGGCGGTCCCGTCCACGGGGTCGACGGCCCAGCGGAATCGGGTGCCTGCCGAGGGTTGTACGGGCACACCGACCTTGCCCGCGGAATCGAATTCCTCGCCGAAGACCGGTATACCGGGAAACTCGTCGGCCAGGACGCGGCGGGTGTGCCGTTCGAGGGTGCGTCCGGTGTCGGTGACCCAGTCGAAGGGTGACTCGTCGCGATCCGGTGGAGTGATGTCCGACTGCGTCCCTCGGCCCGCTGTCGCGGTGATGACGTCGGCGGCTTCGTTGGCAAGTCGCCCCGCGACCTCGAGTGCGCGGGAGACGAGTCCGAGCTCCACGGCTGGGGCGGGCTGGGAGGGAGAGACCGTCATGCTATCCCAGTGTGACCGAGTCGGGTGTCCGTGACACCAAGTGCAGGTGGACGGACGGAGAGCAGCGGGCCACATTCGTGTGTGGCCGTTGTCGAGGGCCGCGAGTCCGCGTGGACCATTGTTCGTGGCCCTGCCCGACGCGCTGTGCCCGGCACGTAGGCTGCGGGTGTGGCACGTGCAGGTTTGGACAGGGAGCCCCGCGAAGTCGCCGCGATGTTCGACGATGTCGCGCGGCGCTACGACCTGACCAACACCGTGCTCTCGTTCGGTCAGGATCGCCGGTGGCGGGAGGTCACCCGCCGTGCGCTGGATCCGCAGCCGGGAGAGCGCATTCTCGACCTCGCCGCCGGTACCGGCGTGTCGACGGCGGAGTTCGCCCGCTCCGGCGCCGAGTGCGTGGCGGCGGACTTCTCGCTGGGGATGCTCTCGGCCGGGCGGCACCGTGGTTTGCCGATGGTCGCCGCCGACGCCCTGAGCCTGCCCTTCGCCGACGAGTCCTTCGATGCCGTGGCGATCCTGTTCGGACTGCGCAACCTGGCCGGGACCGTTGCGGGGCTGCGCGAGATGGCCCGTGTCGTACGGCCGGGCGGACGCCTGGTCGTCTGTGAGTTCTCCACGCCGACGTGGCGCCCGTTCCGCACGATCTACATGAATTACGTGATGCGGGCCCTGCCCCCGATCGCGCGCAGCGTGTCGTCCAACCCGGAGGCCTACGTCTACCTCGCGGAGTCCATCCGTGCCTGGCCCGACCAGCGCGCTCTCGCCGCCAAGATCGCCGAGGCCGGGTGGAGCGGTGTCGCCTGGCGTGACCTCACCGGGGGTGCCGTGGCCGTGCACCACGCCACCAAGCCCACGAGTTGAGGTAGTGCTTCCGCCGTGTCGGTTTCCGGCAAAATCGCGCGTCCCCGTACCGGGGATGAAGGTTGAAGTCTTCCCGGAAACTTCAGCAACGCGGATATCCCACTCGCTGCGGAGTTGATCCACACACATTCTCTTCCGCGTGAGTGCGTCACCGACTCTGTTTTCACTGGTCGGAGGCGGTGCTCAGGCCATGCTGCCACCCGTGTGACCGTCTCCGGAGGGGTCGATTACGGGTCCGATTCGTCCTAGACTCGGTAGTTAGTGAACTCGTTCACAAGCAGTTCACCGTCCGTGCGGCTTTGCGCGCAACCATCCGAGTCGAGGAGTGTCATGACAAGCCCCACCAGCCGACGCCGTGCCGAGGACGACGCCGAGGTGATCGTGGTCGGAGCGGGTCCGGCCGGAGCGACCGCGGCGGCCTACCTGGCGCGTGCCGGTCTGGATGTCCTGGTGTTGGAAAAGAGCACCTTCCCCCGCGAGAAAGTCTGCGGTGACGGCATTACGCCGCGCGGGGTCAAGCAGCTCATCGATCTGGGAGTCGACACCAGGCAGGAAGCCGGATGGCTGCACAACCGAGGACTGCGGGTCGTCGGTGGCGGTGTGACGCTGGAACTGGACTGGCCGAGCCTCGCGGACTTCCCGCCCTACGGCCTGGTGCGCCCGCGGCACGACTTCGACGACCTGCTCGCCCGCCATGCCGAGCACGCGGGTGCGCGCATCGTGCAGCACACCTCGGTGACCGGTGCCCTGCGCGACGATCGCACCGGCCGGATCACCGGTGTGCAGGCGAAGTCCGGCCCGGAACGGGCCCCGGTGACCTACCACGCGCCCCTGGTCGTGGCCTGCGACGGAGTGTCGGCGCGGCTGGCGGTGTCGATGGGCGTCGACAAGCGCGACGACCGCCCGATGGGAGTGGCCGTGCGCCGCTATTACGACAGCCCGCGCACCTCCGACGACTATCTCGAATCGCATCTGGAGCTGTGGGATCGATCCAACCCGGACGAGCCGAAGCTGCTGCCGGGCTACGGCTGGCTTTTCGGGATGGGTGACGGAACCGTGAACGCCGGGCTGGGCATCCTGTCGACATCGGGAGCCTATGGCAAGACCGACTATCGCGCGTTGCTGCGGGCGTGGTTGGACGGCACTCCCCAGGAGTGGGGATTCCGCGAGGAGAACGCGACCGGCAAGGTCGGCGGTGCGGCCCTGCCGATGGGCTTCAACCGGACGCCGCACTACCGCGACGGCCTGTTGCTGGTCGGCGATGCGGGCGGAATGGTCAACCCGTTCAACGGCGAGGGCATCGCCTACGCGATGGAGTCGGCCCGGTTGGCCGCGGAGTGTGTGGTGCACGCACAGGCGCGTCCCGAGGGAGTGTCCCGGGAACAGGCGCTGGCCCGCTACCCGAAGGCGGTGTCCGAGGCGCTCGGTGGCTACTTCCGGCTGGGCAACGTTTTCAGCAAGGTGATCGGTCATCCCACGGTGATGCGCATGGCCACCAAGCACGGACTGCCGAGGGTCACCCTGATGCGTTTCGTGTTGAAGCTGCTGGCGAATCTCCACGACGGCAAAGGGGGTGATGCCGCGGATCGTGTGATTAGTGCCACTACTCGGCTCACGCCTGGCGCATGACGGCGCGTGTCTGATCAGATGCCCTGCACAGTGTGCGTGAGCTCATAAAGTTAGGTTCGCCTCACTACAGACCGGATCGAAGTCACCGCATAAAGTACGGAATGCATGGCCGCGGGCGGGACTCTCGTGGTCAGCCGAGGCGAGGAACAGGAGGGCAGGAGCGATGCTGGATCCCTACATCCCGCTGGTGCTGATGTTCGCGTTGGCACTGGGATTCGCCGTGTTCTCCGTGGCGATTGCGCCGCTTGTCGGCCCGCGCCGCTACAACAAGGCCAAACTCGACGCCTACGAGTGCGGCATCGAACCGTCGCCGCAGCCCGTCGTCGGAGGTGGCCGGATGCCGGTCGCCTACTACCTGACGGCGATGATGTTCATCCTGTTCGACATCGAGATGGTCTTCCTCTTTCCGTACGCGGTCTCCGCCGACTCCCTCGGGATGTGGGGCGTGGCCGCAGTCGTGTTGTTCATCGTCACGTTCGGACTCGCCGATCTCTATCTGTGGCTTCGTGGCGGTCTGGACTGGAACTAGGAGCAGCCGACGGAGTGCGCCGAACACGGTAGAAGGTGGCAAGTCGCAAAACCCCGGTCCGAGGCGGGAGGGACGCCACCCCTGGCGTCGCGGACGGCAAGTGGGAAGGAGTGCCGAGATGGGGCTGGAAGAGAGCCTGCCCAACGGCATCCTGTTGGCCAACGTGGAAAAGCTCGTCAACTGGACCCGAAAGACCTCGATGTGGCCGGCAACTTTCGGATTGGCCTGCTGCGCGATCGAGATGATGACCATAGGCGGTTCGCGCTACGACGTTGCGCGGTTCGGGATGGAGCGTTTCTCCGCCACCCCGCGCCAAGCCGACCTGATGATCGTGGCCGGGCGTGTGACCAACAAGATGGCGCCGGTGCTGCGCCAGATTTACGACCAGATGCCCGAGCCGCGCTGGGTGCTGGCGATGGGGGTGTGTGCCTCCACCGGCGGCATGTTCAACAACTACGCGGTGGTGCAGGGCGTGGACCACGTGGTCCCGGTCGACATGTACTTGCCCGGCTGCCCGCCCCGGCCGGAGATGCTGCTCGACGCGATCCTCAAGCTGCACGCCAAGGTCATGGACGAGCCGATCAATGCCAAACGCGCCGAGCTCCAGGCAGAGCGCGGCGATCGCACCGAGCTCGAGGCGTCCTCGCGGAAATACGCACCGAAGAGCGCTGCCAAACGCAGGATGGCCGAGCGGCAGCAGGACACGCAGCGCCGGGAGATGGGCGCGGAAGGCGAGTTGGGTGCCTCCGGAATCGAGAGCCTTCCTCCGGGGGGCCGGTCGGCGGATGACCGGTCGGCGGAGCAGGAAAACCGGAACGAACTGGGTGCGGGTAGGTGAGTTCGATGGCCGATGACGACTCCACACGCAAGCGGACCGATCCCGCTCCGGGCGAGGAGTGGTCCAGTGCCGAGCGGCCCGGTGACGGGCTCGAACCCGCATCCGAGGGCGAGGGAGCGCAGGCGCAGCAGCGTGGCCCGGTGGTGGCGGGGCGTTCCCGCCGTGGCATGTTCGGTGTCAGCGGCAGTGGCGACACGTCCGGCTACGGTGGGCTTCGATTGCCCGCCTACGTTCCCCCGGCCTCCGAACGGCCCTACGGTGGGTGGTTCGACGAGGTGGCCGACAACCTCTTTCCGGCATTGCAGGAAAGGGGAATCCCACCCGAAGCCGTGCAGCAGGTCACTGTGGACAGAGGTGAGATCACCTTCTACGTCGATCGGCAGCATCTGGTGGAGACCTGCCGGACGCTGCGGGACGATCCGGCGCTGCGGTTCGAACTGTGCAGTTCGGTGTCCGGTGTGGACTACGGACCCGACGTACCGCAACGGCTGCATTCCGTCTACCACCTCACGTCACTGACCTACCGTCGCCGCATCCGGGTCGAAGTGGCGGCGGACTGGCCGAACGAAGCGGGCGAGCCACCCCGCGTGCCATCCGTCGTGGAGGTGTTCCCGACCGCGGACTTCCAGGAGCGGGAAGCGTGGGACATGTTCGGCATCGTCTACGACGGGCATCCGGCACTGACGCGCATCCTGATGCCGGACGACTGGGACGGGCATCCGCAGCGCAAGGACTATCCCCTCGGCGGTATTCCGGTGGAGTACAAGGGCGCCGAGATTCCGCCACCCGACCAGCGCCGGGCATACACGTGAGGAGGTGCCTGTGCCGATGAGTACCGAACCACTGACCGGTTCCACCGCCGATGCGCGGACACAGCAGGGCGACGACCCGTTCGCGGCCTCGTCCAGGGAAACCACCGAGGGGCGGGTCTACACCGTCACCGGCGGTGACTGGGACGAGTTCATCGACGAGACCGAGGGCGAGGAACGCGTCGTCATCAACCTCGGCCCGCAGCATCCCTCGACACACGGGGTGCTGCGGCTGGTCCTGGAACTCGAGGGTGAAACGGTCACCAAGGCCCGCTCGGTGATCGGCTACCTGCACACCGGTATCGAGAAGAACACCGAATACCGCACCTGGACCCAGGGCGTCACGTTCGTGACGCGCATGGACTACCTCGCCCCGCTGTACAACGAGGCCGCCTACTGCCTCGGCGTGGAGAAGCTGCTGCGGGTGGAGGCGCCGGAGCGTGCGCAGACGATCCGGGTGCTGCTGATGGAGCTCAACCGGATCTCCTCGCACCTGGTGTTCCTGGCGACCGGTGCGATGGAGCTCGGCTCCACCACGGGGATGACCTTCGGTTTCCGCGACCGCGAGGAAGTGTTGCACCTGCTGGAGTTCCTCACCGGGCTGCGGATGAACCACGCGTTCATCCGGCCGGGCGGGGTGGCCCAGGACCTGCCGGAGGGGTACCGGGAGAAGATCCTGGAGTTCTGCAAGGTGATGGACCAGCGGTTGCCGGACTACGACAAGTTGTTCTCCGGCCAGCCGATCTGGAAGCAGCGGTTGCAGAACGTCGGCTACCTGCCGCTCGACGCCTGCCTGGCCCTGGGGGCGACCGGGCCGCTGCTGCGCTCGGCAGGCCTGGAGTGGGACCTGCGCAAGGTCGAGCCGTACTGCGGCTACGAGCAGTTCGACTTCGAGGTGCCCACGAGCACCGATGCGGACTGCTTCTCGCGGTTTTTGATCCGGGTGGAGGAGATCCGCCAGTCGCTGCGGATCGTGCGCCAGTGCCTGGACAAGCTGGAGCCGGGGCCGGTGATGGTGGACGACCCGAAGATCGCGTGGCCTGCGAAGCTGACCATCGGACCGGACGGCATGGGCAACTCGCTGGAGCACGTCCGCAAGATCATGGGTCAGTCGATGGAGTCGCTGATCCATCACTTCAAATTGGTCACCGAGGGTTTCGACGTGCCGCCGGGGCAGGTGTACTCGCCGGTCGAGGCCCCGCGCGGCGAACTCGGCTATCACGTGGTCTCCGACGGCGGGACCCGGCCGATGCGCGTGCACGTACGTGATCCCAGTTTCGTGAACCTGCAGGCTTTTCCGGCAATGGCCGAGGGCGGCCTGGTGGCGGACGTGATCGCGGCCGTCGCCTCGCTCGACCCGGTCATGGGTGGGGTGGATCGCTGATGACCGAACAGTTCGACTTCACGACAACATCCGAGTCGGTGACGCACCCCCGCGTGGACACGTCGGTGTTCGGCGAGGACGTGCGTGCCGACGCGAAACGGATCATCGACCGCTATCCGGAGTCCCGGTCGGCGCTGTTGCCGCTGCTGCACCTGGTCCAGTCGGTGCAGGGGCACGTCACCACCGAGGGCATGGAGTTCTGCGCCGAGCAGTTGGCACTGTCCACAGCAGAGGTCAGTGCGGTCGCGACCTTCTACACGATGTACAAGCGCAAGCCCTGCGGGCAGCACCTGGTGAGTGTGTGCACGAACACGCTGTGCGCCGCACTCGGCGGGGACGCGATCTACCGGGAGCTGGGCGAACACCTCGGCGTCGGCCACGAGGGCACCGCCGGAACCCCGGGTGAGCAGGGCTCGATCACGCTGGAGCACGCCGAGTGCCTCGCCGCCTGCGACCTCGCTCCGGTGTTGCAGGTCAACTACGAGTACTACGACAAGCAGACGCCGCAGGCAGCGCTGGAGCTGGTGAAGGCGCTGCAGCGCGGGGAGAAACCCGCACCGAGCCGGGGCGCGCCGCTGACCGACTTCCGCGACGCCGAGCGTCAGCTCGCCGGATTCTTCGACGGTCCCGGTGCCGACGAGTCCGTCGCCGGGTCCTCGGCGGCGCCGGAGACGCTGCAGGGCGCCAAAGTCGCCCACGAGAACGGCTGGACGGCCCCGGCGATGCCGGACGACGCCGAACTTCCACCGCTACCGGAAAAGAAGTGAGGGCAGGCGATGACGGAAGCGAACGCCCGTCCGGGGTCTCCGAACTCGTCGACGACGGAGCCCCCGACAACAGCTCCACTGACGCCGGTGCTGACCCGGCGCTGGTTGTCGCCGGAGTCCTGGACGCTGTCGACCTATGAACAGCTCGAGGGTTACACGGCACTGCGCACGGCATTGCGGGCGGACCCCGATCAGCTCATCGAACTGGTCAAGTCCGCGGGCCTGCGGGGGCGCGGTGGGGCAGGCTTCCCCGCGGGCGTGAAGTGGGGCTTCATGCCGAAGGAGCCGTCCAAGCCGCACTACCTGGTCATCAACGCCGATGAGGGCGAGCCGGGCACGTGCAAGGACGTGCCGCTGATGATGGCCGACCCGCACTCGCTGATCGAAGGTTGCATCATCGCGAGCTACGCGATGCGGGCCAACCACTGCATGATCTACGTGCGCGGCGAGGCACTGCACTGTGTGCGGCGCCTGCAGCACGCGGTGCGCGAGGCCTATGGTGCCGGATACCTGGGCAAGAACGTCCTCGACTCCGGTTTCGACCTCGACATCGTGGTGCACGCCGGGGCCGGTGCCTACATCTGTGGCGAGGAGACCGCGCTGCTGGACTCGCTGGAGGGCAAGCGCGGCCAGCCGCGACTGAAGCCGCCGTTCCCGGCCCAGGCCGGGCTGTACGCCTGCCCGACCACGGTCAACAACGTCGAGACGATCGCGTCGGTGCCCTACATCGTCAACGGTGGCTCGGACTGGTTCCGCACGATGGGCAGGGAGAAGTCGCCGGGACCGAAGATCTACTCGATCTCCGGGCACGTGGAAAACCCCGGTCAGTACGAGGCTCCGCTGGGGACGACGCTGCGCGAGTTGCTGGAACTCGCGGGAGGCATGAAAGACGGCATCCCGCTGAAGTTCTGGACTCCCGGCGGGTCGTCGACGCCGCTGTTCACCGCGGAGCATCTGGATGTACCGCTCGACTTCGAGGGGGCCACCGAGGCCGGGTCGATGCTGGGCACCACGGCACTGATGATCTTCAACGAGACGGTGTCGGTGCCGTGGGCGGTGATGAAGTGGACACAGTTCTACGAGCACGAGTCCTGCGGCAAGTGCACCCCGTGCCGGGAGGGCTGTTTCTGGCTGGCCCAGGTGCTGGAGCGGATGGTCGACGGCCACGGCACCGAAGAGGACATAGACACCCTGCTCGACGTCTGCGACAACGTCCTCGGCCGCTCGTTCTGCGCGCTCGGCGACGGGGCCGTCAGCCCGATCACCAGCGGCATCAAGTACTTCCGCGAGGAATTCCTCGCCCTGTGTGAGCGAAACGAGGGCGCGGAGGCAACACAGGACGAGGACCGGAACAGGTCCCAGGCAGGCGATCCCGCACTGGCAGGAGCGGTCCGATGACGGTGGCATCAGAAGCACACACCCGCCCGGTCCCGGAGGGACACGTGCGGCTGACGATCGACGGCGTGGAGGTCGACGCGCCGCAGGGCGAGCTGCTCATCCGCACCGCCGAACGGATGGGCATCGTGATCCCGCGGTTCTGTGACCACCCACTGCTGGATCCGGCGGGGGCGTGCCGCCAGTGCCTGGTCGAGGTCGAGGTGAACGGCAAGCCGATGCCGAAACCGCAGGCTTCCTGCACGATGACCGTCGGCGACGGCATGGTCGTCAAAACCCAGCAGACCTCGCAGGTGGCGGACAAGGCACAGCAGGGCGTGATGGAGCTGCTGCTGATCAACCATCCGCTGGACTGCCCGGTGTGCGACAAGGGCGGCGAGTGCCCGCTGCAGAACCAGGCGCTCAAGCACGGTCGCAGCGAATCCCGATTCCGCGACCAGAAGCGCACCTTCGCCAAACCGGTTTCGATCTCCTCGCAGATCCTGCTGGACCGCGAGCGGTGCGTGCTGTGCCAGCGCTGCACCCGATTCTCCAAGCAGATCGCCGGTGATCCGTTCATCGAGTTGCTGGAACGCGGTGCACTGCAGCAGATCGGCATTGCCGAGCAGCAGCCGTTCCAATCGTACTTTTCCGGCAACACCATCCAGATCTGTCCGGTCGGGGCACTGACCAGTGCCGACTACCGGTTCCGCTCGCGGCCGTTCGACCTGGTGTCCACGCCCGGTATCTGCGAGCACTGCTCGTCGGGTTGTTCTCAGCGCACGGACTGGCGCCGGGGCAGGGTGATGCGCAGGCTCGCCGGTGAGGACCCCGAGGTCAACGAGGAGTGGAACTGCGACAAGGGACGTTTCGCGTTCCACTACGCGTCGGCCACCGACCGCTTCACCCGCCCGATGATTCGCGACGCCGCGACTGGTCGGCTCCGCGAGACATCGTGGACGGAAGCGTTGCGCACTGCGGCGGATGGGCTGATGGCGGCTCGGGACTCCCGCGGTGTCGGCGTATTGCCGGGTGGTCGGCTGACCGTCGAGGACGCCTACGCCTACGCCAAGTTCGCCCGGATGGCGCTGGGTACCAACGATATCGATCACCGTGCGCGCGCACACTCGGCGGAGGAACTGGACTTCCTGGCCTCGACCGTGGTCGGTACCGGCCCCGGCGAGGGCGGAGTGACCTACGCCGAGCTGGAGGCCGCGCCTGCGGTGCTGTGCGTGGCATTCGAGCCGGAGGAGGAATCCCCGATCGTGTTCCTGCGGCTGCGCAAGGCCGCACGCAAGGGGCACACGAAGGTCTTCCACCTCGGGCAGTGGGACTCGCCCGGGGTGGAAAAAACCGTCGACATCGTCGGATCGGGCAGTCCGATTCACTCCGGTGGTCTGCTGCCGTGCCCGCCGGGTGGTGAGGCCGCGGCACTGCACGATCTTCCGTCCGATGTGGATGAGCAAATGCGCGGTGCGGGCTCGGTCCTCGTACTCGGTGAGCGTGCCGCGCGGATTCCGGGCCTGTACTCGGCGGCCCTGCAGGTGGCCGAGCGCACGGGGGCCCGGATCGCCTGGATTCCGCGCCGCGCCGGGGAGCGCGGTGCCCTGGAAGCGGGCACCCTGCCCACGTTGCTGCCCGGTGGCCGTCCGGTCACCGATGCCGCGGCACGCGCCGAAATCGAACGGGCATGGGGTCTGGATGCGGATGCGCTGCCCGGCACCGCGGGCCGGGACACGGACGGCATCCTCGCGGCCGCGGCTTCCGGAGAACTGTCCGGGCTGCTGATCGGTGGGGTGGATCCGGAGGACGTGCCCGACCCCGAGCTGGCCGGGCAGGCACTGCAACGGGCCGAATGCGTGGTCAGTCTCGAACTACGCCCCAGTGCAGCCACCGAGTACGCCGACGTGGTGCTTCCGATCGCACCGACCGTGGAGAAGTCGGGCACCTTCCTGAACTGGGAGGGCCGCAGCCGCGAGTTCCACATCACCATCGAGGGCACCGGCGCGTTGCCGGACTGCCGCGTACTGGACACGCTCGCGGTGGAGATGGACGTGGACCTGTTCACCCAGACTCCGGCCGCCGTGGCAGGCGAACTCGGGCGCCTCGGACCCCACACGGGCCCTCGGCAGCAGGCACCACGGGTGCCCGCCCAGCAGCCGCCGCAGCCGGGGTCGGGCCAGGCCCTGCTGGCGACCTGGCGCCAGTTGCTCGACAACGGCTCGATGCAGGACGGCGAGCCCAACCTCGCCGGAACCGCACGCCCACCGGTGGCACGGCTGTCCGCGGACACCGCGCGGCGGCTCGGCCTGGCCGAACACCAGCCGGTCACGGTCACCGGACCCGCCGGATCACTCACCATCGCCTCAGAGATCACCGAGATGCCCGACGGAGTGGTGTGGCTGCCCGGCAACTCCGGGCCGTCGAAGGTGCACCGCGGGCTCGGCACCGGGCACGGTGCCCTGGTCGAACTCACCGCCGCGGAGACGCCGGGCGCCAGCGCGGGGCCACCCACCCGGGACAACCCGGCGCGGCCGGACAACCCGGCCGGAGCGGCCACCCGGCTCGGTAGTTCGGCAGGGGCGTCCGGGACACGTATCGAGGAGTCGCACACCGACGGGGGTGGGGCATGACCGAGACAGCCAGGCTGCTCGCCGACGACCCGATCTGGCTCATCCTGATCAAGGTCGTGGGAACCTTCGCCTTTCTGGTCGTGATGACGCTGCTCACGATCTGGGCCGAACGGCGCGTGATCGGCAGGATGCAGCACCGGCCGGGGCCCAACCGTGCGGGCCCGTTCGGGATCCTGCAGTCGCTGGCCGACGGGTTGAAACTGGCCTTCAAGGAGGACATCCGCCCGGTTCTGGCCGACAAGTGGGTCTACATCCTGGCGCCGGTGATCTCGGCGACTCCCGCGCTGGTGTCGTTCTCGGTGATGCCGATCGCCCCGAAGGTCACTCTCTTCGGGGAGGAAACCGCGCTGCAGCTGGTGGAGTTGCCGGTCGGACTGCTCGTCGTGCTCGCCAGCGCCTCCATCGGCGTGTACGGGATCGTGCTGGCCGGGTGGGCGTCGGGTTCGCCGTATCCGCTGCTGGGCTCGCTGCGCTCGGCAGCGCAGGTGATCTCCTACGAGATCGCGATGGGGCTGTCGTTCGTCGCGGTCATCATGTACTCGGGGACCCTGTCCACCGCAGGCATCGTCGAGGCACAGGCGGGTGGCTGGTTCTTCGCGTTGCTGCCGTTCAGCTTCGCGGTCTACGTGATCGCGATGGTCGGTGAGACCAACCGGGCCCCCTTCGACCTGCCCGAGGCCGAATCCGAGCTCGTCGGCGGGTTCCACACCGAGTACTCCTCGCTGAAGTTCGCGCTGTTCTTCCTGGCCGAATACATCAACATGGTCACGGTTTCCGCACTGGCCACCACGCTGTTCCTCGGTGGCTGGCACGCACCGTGGCCGCTGTCGCTGATCGGTGACGGAGTGCTCAACACCGGCTGGTGGCCCGCGCTGTGGTTCCTGCTCAAGACCCTCGGGTTCCTGTTCCTGTTCATCTGGCTGCGTGCCACGCTGCCGCGTCTGCGTTACGACCAGTTCATGAACCTGGGCTGGAAGGTGCTGGTGCCGGTCAGCCTGGTGTGGATCTGCGCGGTCACCGCGATCAGGGGACTGCGCAATACCGAGGTGGTCAGCTCCCAGCAGTTCCTGCTCATCGGGGGAGGAGCCATCGCCGTACTGCTCGTGGCGACGTTCCTCATTCCCGACCGGCCTCCAGAGGAACCCGAGTCCGAGCCGGAGGCACCGCTGTCCGGCGGTGGCTATCCCGTCCCGCCGCTGGACCTCCGGGTGCCGCAGACCCCACGACGGCGCACGCCGGTGTCGTCCGGTGTGTCGGCCGCCGAACACCCGCGAACGCAGTCGTCGGAAGACGGCGAGGGTGGCAACAGCTCAACGAAGGAGGCGCCCGATGGGAGTGTTTGATCCCCTGAAGGGCTTCGGTGTCACGTTCTCGACCATGTTCAAAAAGGTCGTCACCGAGGAATACCCCGAGGTCAAGAAGATCCCGGCACCTCGGTTCCACGGCAAGCACCAGCTCAACCGGCACCCGGACGGTCTGGAGAAATGCGTCGGCTGCGAGCTGTGTGCCTGGGCGTGCCCGGCCGATGCGATCTTCGTCGAGGGCGGGACGAACACCGAGGACGAGCGGTACTCCCCCGGTGAACGGTTCGGTCTCGATTACCAGATCAACTATTTGCGCTGCATCGGCTGCGGGCTGTGCATCGAGGCATGCCCGACTCGCTCGCTGACGATGACCAACGAGTACGAGACGGCCGATGACAACCGGCAGAACCTGATCTACACCAAGGAAGACCTGATGGCGCCGCTGCTGCCCGGCATGGAACAGCCGCCGCATCCCATGCGCCTGGGTGAGGACGAGCAGGACTACTACGTGCACGGCCCCGATCTCGCTCGGGACAAGGGCGTGCCGGAGAACGAGACGGTCGAAACCGGGCACGAGGAGGCCGGACGGTGATGACGTTCGCGGCGACGGCCACCGCCGTCCTCGCCCAGACGCCGTCGCAGGACGTCGTCGGGACCGGGGAGACCGTGGTCTTCTGGCTCCTCGGGCCGCTGGCCCTGGTGGGTGCGCTCGGCATGATCTTCGCCCGCAGCGCGGTGCACTCCGCGCTGTGGCTGGTGCTGACGATGCTGAGCCTGGGTGTGCTGTACATGGCCCAGAGCGCCCAGTTCCTCGGGTTCACGCAGATCATCGTCTACACCGGTGCGATCATGATGCTGTTCCTGTTCGTGCTGATGATGGTCGGCAGGGACGCGTCCGACTCGGTGGTCGAGGTGCTGCGTGGTCAGCGACTCGCCGCCGCCGTGCTGGGGATCGGGTTCGCGGTGCTGCTGGCGGCCGGACTCGCGCGTTCGCTGACCGGTGTGCAGCCCGCCGCTCCGCTGGACCCGTGGTCGGCCGAGGGCGGTGGTGCGGGCGGCCTCGGCCGGCTCATCTTCACCGACTACCTGTTCCCGTTCGAGCTGACCTCGGCACTGCTGATCACCGCCGCACTCGGCGCGATGGTCCTGGCCTACGGCGGCAAGGGGCGCAAGCCTCGCCGGACCCAGCGGGAGACGGTCGAGGCACGGTTCCGCGGTGAACATGCACGGCCCTCGCCGCTGCCGGGACCCGGTGTCTACGCGACGACGAACTCGGTGGCGACCCCCGCCCTGCTTCCGGACGGGTCGGTGGCTCCGGAGTCGTTGTCGGAGATCCTCGACAACACCCCGGTGGAGCGCCTGTCCCAGGAGCGTGCGGAGGTCTCGGGACGGGCCAGGCAGCCGGACCCCCATGCCCTGACCGGGCGGGAACCGAGGAAGCGGGAGTCGACCGGCCGAGCGCCGGATGGGCACGGTGAGCAGGGCACCGGCACGGATCCCCGAGGAACGACGGACCCCGTCGGCACGGACACCGGCGGCACGGCCCCAGGCGGTACGAGCCCCGGAAACACCGTGGCAGGTGAAGGAGACGTACCGGAGACCCCCTCCGGGGCGTCGTATGCCGAGGGCGGCAACGACAACGGATTCAACGGCCACGGCGGCGCCAACGGACACGACGGCGGCGGTGACGGCGGCGATCGCGATGTGGACACCGACTCCACCTCACCCGAGGAGGTCCGGCAGTGACCCCCACCTACTACCTGTTGTTGTCGGCATTGCTGTTCACCATCGGCGCGGTCGGTGTGCTGGTGCGGCGCAACGCGATCGTCGTGTTCATGTGCATCGAGCTCATGCTCAACGCCGTCAATCTGTCGCTGGTCACGTTCGCGCGTGTCGAAGGCTCGGTGGACGGACAGGTCATGGCCTTCTTCGTGATGGTCGTGGCCGCCGCCGAGGTCGTGGTCGGACTGGCCATCATCATGTCGATCTTCCGGACGCGCCGGTCGGCCTCTGTCGACGACGCCAACCTGCTGAAGTACTAGCCCAGAGGGAATGGACGGAGAGCCAGCGTGACGACTTCGTTTCCGGCCAGCCCGGAGCCGGTGCAGGCTGCTCAGGGTGTGATCCAGACCAACGCGTGGTTGATGATCGCGTTGCCACTGCTGGGGGCGGCCGTGCTGCTGCTCGCAGGCAGGCGGGCGAACGGCTGGGGCCACCTGCTCGGATGTGCCACGGTGATCACCTCGTTCGTGTACGGGCTGGTGCTGTTCGCCACCGCCGGCGGGGGACAGGCACAGCAGGTGCACCTGTTTTCCTGGATCCCGGTCCGGGCACTGCAAGTCGATTTCGGATTGCGGATCGACCCGCTGTCGCTGGTGTTCATCCTGCTGATCACCGGGGTCGGAGCATTGATCCACATCTACTCGGTCGGCTACATGGCCCACGACCAGCAGGGCCGCAGCGGTGCGCAGAACACGGAACGGCGCCGGTTCTTCGCCTATCTGAACCTGTTCGTCGCCGCGATGCTGATCCTGGTGCTGGGCAACAGCTTCGTGACGCTCTACCTCGGCTGGGAGGGTGTCGGTCTCGCCTCCTACCTGCTGATCGGGTTCTGGCAGCAACGCCCGTCCGCGGCAGGCGCGGCGACGAAGGCGTTCGTCATGAACCGCGTCGGCGATGTCGGCCTGGCGCTGGCGATCTTCCTGCTGTTCGCGCAGCTGGGGACCACCCAGTACAGCGAGGTCTTCGCCCGGGCCGGTGAGCTCTCCTCCGGTACGCTGCTGGCGATCACGCTGCTGCTGTTGCTGGGTGCCTGTGGAAAGTCCGGTCAGGTTCCGCTGCAGGCGTGGCTGCCGGATGCCATGGAGGGCCCCACCCCGGTGTCGGCGTTGATCCACGCGGCGACGATGGTCACCGCGGGCGTTTACCTGATCGCCCGGGCGAACCCGCTGTACACGCTGTCGCCAGGGGGACAACTCGCCGTCGCCGTCGTCGGTGCCGTGACCCTGCTGGTCGGCTGCGTGATCGGCTGCGCCTACGACGACATCAAGAAGGTGCTGGCCTACTCCACGGTCAGTCAGATCGGGTACATGATGCTCGCCGTCGGCCTCGGCCCCGCCGGATACGCGCTGGGCATCATGCATCTGCTCACGCACGGCTTCTTCAAGGCGGGACTGTTCCTGGGGGCGGGCTCGGTCATGCACGGCATGAACGACGAGGTCGACATGCGCAAGTTCGGTGGTCTTCGCCGGTACATGCCGATCACCTTCGCCACCTTCGGGCTCGGCTACTTGGCGCTGATCGGGTTTCCGTTCCTGTCCGGCTACTACTCCAAGGACGCCATCATCGCGGCGGCCTTCGGTACGGGCGGCTGGCAGGGCTGGGTCTTCGGTGGGGTGGCGGTGCTCGGTGCCGCTCTCACGGCGTTCTACATGACCCGCCTGGTGTTGATGACGTTCTTCGGTGAACGCCGATGGGAGAACCTCACCGACTCCAACGGCGAGAAGTTCCATCCGCACGAGTCGCCCGCCGTGATGACGGCGCCGATGATCGTGCTCGCCCTCGGCTCGGTCGGAGCCGGACTGTTCTTCACCACCGGTGAACGACTGGTGAGTTTTCTCACGCCTGCCCTGGGAGAGCTGCAGGAGGGCCACGGTGCGCTGCCGCACTCGGTGATTCAGCTGCTCACCGTCGGTTTTGCCGCGCTCGGTGTGGTGGTCGCGTGGCTGTTCGTCGGGCGCAAACCGGTGGCGGTGGCCCGGCCGCAGCGGGTCTCGCCGCCGGTGCGGGCCGCGCGTGCCGACCTGTACGGCAATGCGTTCAACCGCGTGGTGGTCGTGCGCCCGATCTCGTGGCTGACGCGGGGACTGGTGCAGGTCGACAACCGGGGCGTCGACGGGGCGGTCAACGGCGTGGCCGCGTTCCTCGGCGGTGCTTCCCGCGGTCTCCGGCGCTGGCAGACCGGGTTCGTCCGGTCCTACGCCCTGTCCATGCTCGCCGGCGGTGTCCTGCTGGTCGCCGCCATGCTCACCGTGGGGACCCCATGACATCGCGTTGTGCAGTTTCGCGCGAAATCACAGAAATGCAGTTTCGCGCGAAACTGCAGAAACCCACCCGACCGAGTGACCCCCAAGAGGAGATTCGATGACCCTGCTCCTCACCTTGATCCTGCTGCCGCTGGTCGGTGCCGTGGTGGTGGCGCTGCTTCGCGGTAACGAGCAGGCCGCCAAGCTCACCGCACTGGCGTTCTCGCTGGCGGAACTCGTGATCGCGGCAGCCGCGTGGTTCGCCTACGACCCGGCGGGGCCGCGACTGCAGCTGACGAGTTCGGTCGAGTGGATTCCGGCCTTCGGTATCCGGCTGTCCTTCGGTGTGGACGGGATCGCACTGGCGATGGTGGCCATCATCGCGCTGCTGACGCCCCTGGTGCTGGGCTTCAGTTGGCGGGAGCGGATTCCCGACGGCCGCACCCACGGCGGGTTCTTCTCGCTGTTGCTGGTGCAGCAGGCGTTGACGGTCGCGGTGTTCGCCACGACCGACGTGTTCGTGTTCTACGTGCTGTTCGAGCTCATGCTCATCCCGATGTACTTCCTCATCGGCGGCTACGGCGGGCAGCAGCGGCAGTACGCCGCAGTGAAGTTCTTCCTGTACTCGTTCCTCGGTGGCCTGATCATGTTGGCCTCGGCCATCGGTGCTTATGCCTACGCGGCACAGGCCACGGGACGAGGCACCTTCGACTGGGCGACGCTGACGCGGGTGCTCGGTGACGCGCCGATCAACGTGCAGATCTGGATCTTCCTGGGCTTTTTCCTCGCCTTCGCGATCAAGGCACCGCTGGTGCCGCTGCACACGTGGTTGCCGGACGCGGCGGAGCAGGCACCCATCGGCGTGGCGGTGATCGTGGTGGGCGTGCTGGATAAGGTCGGCACCTTCGGATTCCTGCGCTACAGCCTCCCGCTGACCCCCGACGCCTCCCGGGTGCTCGCGCCGCTCGTGTTGACCCTCGCCGTCATCGGTGTGCTCTACGGCTCGCTACAGGCATTCGGACAGACCGACCTCAAGCGGCTCATCGCCTACGTCTCGATCGCGCACTTCGGGTTCATCGCACTGGGTATCTTCGCCTTCACCACGCAGGCGCAGGTCGGGGCGGCTTCGTACATGGTCAACCACAGCATCGCCACCGGGATGCTGGTGCTGGTGATCGGCATGATCATCGTGCGCGGTGGCTCCACCCGGATCACCGATTACGGCGGTATGGCGCAGGTGACGCCGCTGTTGGCCGGAATGCTCCTGCTCGCGGGGCTGAGCACGTTGTCGCTGCCGGGGACGAACTCGTTCATCAGCGAGTTCCTGGTCCTGATCGGATCGTTCGTGACCCGGCCCGTGTATACGGTGCTGGCCACCCTCGGCATGGTTCTGGCCGCTGTCTACGTGTTCCGGCTGTACCAGCGCGTGATGCAGGGGCCGGTGTCCGGGAATGCCCTGGTCGGCGCCGCGGGCGGGCCGGGTGCGGCGACCGATCCCGGCATGCTCGCCCGAGGATCGGCGAAGGCATCCGGAGGCGCGTCCCGGGCGGGGATCGGTGATCTCGATGCACGGGAGATCGCGGTACTGGCTCCGCTGGCGGTGCTGGTGATCGCGCTGGGGTTCTACCCGGAACCGATGCTCGACGTCATCACCCCGTCGGTCGAAGCAACCATGAGCGAGATCGGTGTCACCGATCCTGTGACCTCTCAGGGAGGTAACTGACAGTGGGCGTCATGACGCAAACCGGTGCGGTGATTCTCGCGCAGCAGCCCGTCGAACCGCCGCCGATCAACTACTCGGCCATCGCGCCCGTGTTGATCGTGCTCGGCGCGGCGTGCCTGGCGGTGCTGGTCGAGGCCTTCCTACCGCACCACCGGAGATGGTTCACACAGGTGGGGTTGAGCCTGCTCGCACTGGTTGCCGCCGGTGTCTGGCTGATCGTCTACGCGCGGGGCGGCCCGATGGGACTGACCACGCTGGCGGACACGATCGCAATCGACGCACCGACGCTGTTCCTGTGGGGAACGCTGCTCACGCTGGGGCTGGCGTCGATCCTGCTCATCGCCGATCGCACCGTGGAACCGGGTGGCGCCTTCGTGGCCGAGTCGAACGCCGCGCCACCGCAGGAAACGACCACCGACTTTCCGAGTGGCGGCACGAGCGGTCCCCCGAGTGGCGGTACGGCTACGAGTACCGCCGCCCCCGCAGCGGTGGCGAGCCGAGCCACGGCGGATGCGGTCGGGATGCGTACCGAGGTTTTCCCGCTGGGCCTGTTCTCGCTCGGCGGGATGATGGTGTTCTGCGCGGCCAATGATCTACTGACGATGTTCATCGCACTGGAGGTGCTGAGTCTCCCGCTGTACCTGATGTGCGGCCTGGCCAAGCGTCGTCGTCTGCTGTCCCAGGAGGCAGCGGTCAAGTACTTCCTGCTGGGTGCGTTCGCTTCCGCGTTCTTCCTCTACGGCCTGGCGTTGCTGTACGGCTATGCCGGGTCGGTGCAACTGTCCGCGATCGCCGATGCCACGGCAGGCAGTGCCCGGTCGGACACGCTGCTGTTCGCAGGCTTGGGCCTGCTGGTGGTGGGGCTGTTGTTCAAGGGTTCGGTCGGTCCTTTCCACACCTGGACCCCGGACGTCTACCATGGCGCGCCGACCGCGGTGACGGGTTTCATGGCCGCTTGTACGAAGGTGGCTGCTTTCGGCGCGATCCTGCGCGTACTGCACGTGGCCTTCGAGGCATCCAGTTGGGAGTGGCACTGGGTGCTGTGGACCGTGGCGGTCGTCTCGATGGTCATCGGCGTGGTGCTCGGCCTCACCCAGACCGACATCAAGCGCATGGTCGCCTACTCGTCGATCGCCCACGCCGGGTTTCTCATGGTCGGCTCGATCACCCTGACCGAGGCGGGGCTGTCCGGGACCCTGTTCTACCTGCTGGCTTACGGATTCACCACGATCTCGATCTTCGGAATCATCAGCTTGGTGCGTACTTCCGAGGGTGAGGCTACTCACCTTTCGGACTGGGCCGGTCTCGCCAAGCGATCACCGTTGGTTGCCTGGGTGTTCACGTTCCTGTTGCTCGCACTGGCCGGTATCCCCATGACGAGCGGTTTTATGGGCAAATTCGTGGTTTTCTCGGCGGCGCTGGCCGACGGGATGGCGCCGCTGGTGGTCATAGCCCTGGTGGCCAGTGCGGTTGCGGCCTTCTTCTATCTTCGTGTCATCGTGCTGATGCACTTCAACGAACCGGCCCCGGACGGTCCGACGGTCAGCGTGCCCGGTGCGTTCACAACGGCGGCGATCACACTCGGTGTGGTCGTGACGCTGCTGTTGGGCGTGCTACCCACGGTGGCGCTGGACTGGGCGAGCGTGGGCGGCTTCGTGTCGTAGAGTGCCTGCCGGAGTGGCCATCGATGGCAAAGTAAGGCGACGGTGACGTGAGCAGCCCAGTTGGTGATCCGACCAGCGGTGTACCGGGGGAACCGCATGACCTCCCCGGTGGCCTTGACATCGCCGACCCGGCACTTGCTGAGTCGGTCCGTGGCGGTATGGCTCGAGTGGAGGGGTTGCTGCACGATTGGGTGCGCAGTGACTTCGACTTCGCCACTCGGGCTTCGCTGCACCTGGTCGATGCCGGGGGCAAACGATTCCGGCCGTTGTTCACGTTGCTGGCGGCTCACTTCGGCGATCCGGATGCCGAGGAAGTGATCAAATCCGCAGCGATCGTCGAACTGGTGCACCTGGCCACGCTCTATCACGATGACGTGATGGATGAGGCCACCATGCGCCGTGGGGCGAGCAGCGCGAACGCCCGGTGGGACAACTCGGTGGCCATTCTCGCCGGTGATTTCCTGTTCGCTCAGGCATCCCGCTTGGTGGCCGATCTGGGCTCCGAAGCTGTACGGACCATGGCCCGGACCTTCGAATCCCTGGTCACCGGGCAGATGCGGGAAACCGTCGGTGCCGAGGAGGGCGAGGACGTCATCGAGCACTACCTGGCGGTGATCTCCGAGAAGACCGGTTCGCTGATCGCCACCTCGGGCCAGTTCGGTGCGTCGTTCGCCGGTGTCGAGGAAAGCCGGGTACAGGCGCTGGACCGGATCGGACAGTTCCTCGGCACTGCCTTCCAGATTTCCGACGACATCATCGATATCGCCTCACCGTCGGCCGAGTCGGGGAAGCTTCCCGGCGCCGACCTGCGCGAGGGCGTGCCGACATTGCCGATGTTGTACGCACTGGCCGGGGAGAATGTCGATCCGCGACTGCGGGAACTGCTGTCGGGACCGCTGAGCGGTACCGACGAGGTCGAGGAGGCGTTGCGACGGCTGCGGGAGTCCGATGGCCTGTTGCGTGCCCGCAAGAAACTCGACGAGTATGCCGATGGTGCTCGCTCGCAGCTGGAATTCCTGCCGGACTGCCCGGCACGCAATGCCGTATCCGCACTGGTGGACTATGTCGTTGCGCGCACGCATTGAGCCCCCACGGGGGCATGTCACGGCCCGCTGACATCCAGGGAGGATCTCGCCGGTGACATGGCTGTTTACGCAGGTGTGGTTGTGGAGCCTGGCCGCATTCGCCCTGGGATCGCTGCTGACCTGGCTGCTCTTCGTCCTGCCACTGCAACGGAAGCTCGGCACCGCACGTGCCCGAATCGCCGACATGGAATCCGGGACCGTAGCACCGTACCGCGACTACGGCGAGGACGACGAATCGCCGATGAGAGCGGGCGAACAGGAATACACGGCCTGGGACCTGTTGCATGCGGAACACGGCAGCAAGGAGCACCCGGAGCAGTCCCGGGATGCGGACTGGTTGCTCCGGGAGGACGCTGCCGAGACCACCACGGAGATCGCCGCGGTCGGCGTGGCCGTCGACGACGGCGAATCGCGGCGAGAGCACGGACACGGCGCGCAGCCGAGAGCGCGGCAACGAGGTGGGCACACGTACCCGGAGGAACGGCAGGGGCACTTCGCCGGTGACCCCGTGCTGCATTGGGACGAGTGGGTCGAGGCCGTCCGGCAGACGCAGACACCGAATGCACCTGCCGAGGAGCAGGAGTCGCCGGATACCGAGTTCATCCAGCCATCGTCGAGTCCCGACACGCGGGCACCCACGACCGACGTCGTGGCCCCGGGGGACTGGCCCGGTGCGCAGGACGATCCCGATTCCCCGGGGACTGTCGAAGTCCCCGCGATTGCCGAGCACGGACGCACGGGCGGGGCCGGAGCCGATCGGAATTCGGATTCCGAGGCCGATGACCCCGAACTTTCCGGGCAGTTGCGCTCGTTGTTCGACCCTCTGGTGTCACCCGGTATCGAGCAGGGCAGGCGGGACACCCCGTATGTTCCTCCGGTGGGAGCGGAGAAACCGCAGACTTCCGGCGATGCGGCGACCGGCGCGCCGGAGTCTCGGGAGTCGTTGCCGCGCCGGATTCCGGGTACGACTTCCAAGCCGGGAACCCCGCCCCGGAATGGAGTGGCCGCGCCCAAGTTCCGACCGGAGCGGTCCGCACAGCCCCCCGCTGCGCCACGGGAAACCGGGACGGAAGCAGCGCCGGGCGCAGAAGTCGAATCCGACTCGGACAACAGCGAGTCCGAATCGTCGTCGTGAACGCCCACGGCATCCTCTTTCGGACAGGACGGCCGGGATGACGACGGTCAGGATAGCGACGACCGGGATGACGACGGTCAGGATAGCGACGACCGGGATGACGACGGTCGGAATAACACAGCGCGCATTGCGCACGGCTTACTGTTACCGAGCTCGCCCGGTCAAGCCTGCGGCGGCCGGTCCAGCAGGCGGGAGAGCACCACGGTCGACACCGTGCGGTTGATGAACTCCACACCGCGCAGCCGTTCCAGCGCGGTTTCCAGGTGATGGATGTCGGCGGCACGCAGGTGCACGATCGCGTCCGCCGGCCCCGAGACGGTGTAGGCACCCACAACTTCCGGCAGGGGTTCCAGTCCGCTCCGGATTCGCTGTGTGGGGACATTGCCGTGGCAGTGCACCTCGACGAAGGCTTCCGTTCCCCAGCCCAGTGCCTCGGGATCGACCACGGCAGTGAATCCTCGCAGGATGCCCAGGTCCAGTAACTTGTCGACGCGTCGCTTCACGGCCGGCGCGGACAGTCCGACCACATTGCCGATCTCGGCGTAACTGGCGCGCGCATCGGTCACAAGTTGCGAAACGATTCGCTGATCCAAGGAGTCCATGCGCAATATTCTGCCGCATCAAGCGCAACACAGGGTTATTGAGTCGCCATCAGCACAGTGATTAGATTTCGAATCATGCCGGTTCCTGCTGCTCTTGCTGTCGAACTCCGTGCGCGTAACGAGGCGCCTTCGCGAACGCCGATGCACCGCCATTACCTGATGTGTCCTCCGCAGCACTTCACGGTCGAATACTCGATCAATCCGTGGATGGATCCGAACACGCCGGTGGACACCGAGCTCGCGATGGCCCAGTGGCAGGAGTTGAAACGCACCTACGAACGACTCGGGCACACGGTCGAGGTGATCGATCCACAGCCCGGACTTCCGGACATGGTGTTCTCGGCGAACTCCGGCACCGTCATCGACGGCCGGGTACTGGGGGCTCGCTTCCGGGCTCCCGAACGCGCTGCCGAGGCCGAACACTTTCGCCGCTGGTTCAGCATGCGGGGCTACCGCGAGTTGGTCATGCCGTCGCGGACGAACGAGGCCGAGGGAGATTTCGCCTGGACCGGCGAGCTCCTCCTGGCAGGTTGTGGTTTCCGCACCGACCCGGAGGCACACGCCGAGGCGCAGGAGGCCCTGGGAGTGCCGGTGGTCTCGCTACGGTTGACCGATCCCCGCTTCTACCATCTGGATACGGCACTGTTCGTATTGCAGCACGGACCGCACCCGCAGGTCGCTTATTATCCGGAGGCGTTCTCGCCGGGATCGCTCAAGGTGCTGCAGCGACTGTTTCCCAGCGCCGTGATCGGCAGCGCCGCAGATGCCGAGTGCCTCGGACTCAACGCGGTTTCCGATGGCAAGAACGTGGTCCTGCCGATGGAGGCGACCGACCTGGCCGAACAGCTCAGCGAGCGTGGTTACGCGCCGCTGCTGTTGGACATCTCGGAACTGCGCAAGTCCGGCGGCGGGCCCAAGTGCTGCACCATGGAACTCCGCGATTGAGCGGCTGCCGCCGGTTCGCGGGGAACCGGCGGCAGCCGCGTCGTGGTCACTCGTCCAGGACGGCTTGTACGTCGAGTTGGAGTTGTATGGTGGAACCGACGACGGCGATCCCCTTGTTCAGGATCTGTTGCCAGTTCACGGCGTAGTCCTCCCGCCGGAGTTCGGTCTCGCACAGGCACGCGGCTCGCGTGCCGTTCCAGGAACGCTGTCCGAGGTAGCTCGTGTTGAGCTGCACGGGGCTGGTCGTGCCCCGGATCGTCAATGATCCGTTCACCATCCACCGGTCACCCCGCAGCGGTGAGAGCCGGTCGCTGGTGAAGTACAACTTCGGATGGTTTTCCACGTCGAGGAAATCGGCCGAACGCAGATGGTCGTCACGCATCTTCACACCGGTGTCGATGCTGGCCGCGTCGATGGCCACCTCGATGTGCGACTGCTCGAAGGGTGATTCCACCCGGATGTGGCCCTCCAGAGCGCGGAACGCTCCGTGGATCTTCGACATGCCGATGTGCTGGGCGATGAACCGGGCTTCGGTGTGGTCCGGATCGAACCGCCAGATACCCGGTTCCGGCAGTGTCATCGCTGCGTCACGTTCGAGCTGCACGTGTCCGATGGAGGTGTGCCGGTTGGTGCGTACGTCGGCCTTCGTGCCTGCGCGGAGGTAACCGCCTGCGGTGATGGAAACCTTGTGCACGCCCGGTGGCACAGTGGCGAGGTAGAAACCGTACGAATCGGTTTTTCCCTGTCCGACCCGTTGGTTGAGCCGGTCGACCACGGTTACGGTAGCTTCCGGGAGCGGGCTGCCGCGTTCGTCGTGCACCTGGCAGCTCACGACGCCGCCGTCGAGGGGAGTCGGTGGGAGATCCGCCCCCGCACTCTGCCGTCGCGGTTTACGGGCAGCGCCCTCGCTGGACGAACCACGTCGACGCAGCTTGGACAGGACCATGTGACTCCTTTCTGTTCACCCGCCCCCATGCGAGCAAAATCGCAGAGACGTAGTTACGTGCAGGGAGTTTAGTCGTGCCCCGGTGGACCGGTGATCACGGCGCGGACCGAGTGACTGGCCTCCCATTGACACGGGGGCGGGGAACTCGGGGTCGTGCTCACACGTTCTCCGGGGCGAGTAGTCCACGACATGAACAGGTGGAAAGCTTCTCAGCGGAGGCGTAAGCACGGTGCACAGTCACGTCAACGGTGTGAAAACGGCGCTCCTGCTGGGGGGAATGAGCGCACTGGTGCTGCTGATCGGGTCGTTGTTCGGCCGGGTCGGCCTGGTCGTCGCACTGATCGCCGCGCTGGTGATGAACGGCTATGCCTACTTCAACTCCGCCGATCTGGCACTACGGTCGATGCGGGCCAGGCCGGTCACCGAGCCCGAGCAGCCTGTGATGTATCGCATCGTCCGCGAGCTGGCGACCTCGGCCAGGCAGCCGATGCCCACGTTGTACGTGAGTCCCACGAACGCGCCGAACGCGTTCGCCACCGGCCGCAACCCGCGCAACGCCGCAGTGTGCTGCACGAGTGGCATTCTCGGGCTGCTCGACGAGCGTGAGTTGCGCGCTGTCCTCGGCCACGAGCTGTCCCATGTCTACAACCGCGACATCCTGATCTCCAGCGTGGCCGGAGCACTGGCCAGCGCCGTGACCTTCCTGGCCAACTTCGGGTTGCTGTTCGGGATGGTCGGGGGCGAGGGCGAGGACCGGCCCAACCCGTTGGCACTACTGCTGGTGGCATTGCTGGGTCCGGTGGCCGCCGGGGTCGTGCAGATGGCCGTGAGCCGGTCCCGCGAGTACCAGGCCGATGCGTCCGGGGCCGGGCTCACCGGGGACCCGCTCGCCTTGGCTTCGGCACTGCGCAAGCTGGAGCGTGGCACCCGGCAGGTGCCCCTGGCGCCGGAGCCGAGACTGGTCTCGGAATCGCATCTGATGATCGCCAACCCGTTCCGACCGGGAGAACGCATGGCGCGTCTGTTCTCCACGCATCCACCGATCTCCGAGCGCGTCGAGCGGTTGGAGGGGATGGCAGGACACCGGCTTCCCCCCGCCTGATGCCCGCACCCGGCCGGATTTTTGCAGTTTCGCGCGAAACTGCAATTTTATATCCACGCGAAGTCGCGCTCACCCGTCCGCGCCGGCTGCCCGGGCGACGGACATGACGTAGTCACCGTAGCCGGACTTGGCGAGCTCGGCTCCCAGGGCATAGCAATCCTCGGCCGAGATGTAGCCCATGCGTAGGGCAATCTCTTCCAGGCAGGCGATTCGGACACCCTGGCGGTGTTCGAGGACCTGCACGAACTGGGCCGCTTCGAGCAGGGAGTCGTGGGTCCCGGTGTCCAGCCAGGCGAAGCCACGGCCGAGCTCGGTCAGGTGAGCCCGCCCGCTCCGCAGGTACTCCAGGTTGACATCGGTGATCTCGAGTTCGCCCCGGGAGGACGGCCGCAGGTTTCTGGCGATATCGACCACGTCGTTGTCGTAGAAGTACAGGCCGGTGATGGCTTTGTCGGACCGGGGGTGTGTGGGCTTTTCCTCGATGGAGATCAACTTCCCGTCGGTGCCGGTCTCGCCGACGCCGTAGCGCTGCGGGTCACGCACCGAGTAACCGAACAGCATGCAGCCCTCGAGGCCGACCGTGTTCTCCTGCACGAGCCGGGACAGACCCTGCCCGTAGAAGATGTTGTCGCCGAGGACCAGAGCCACCGGGTCGTCACCGATGAAATCCGCACCGATCACGAAAGCCTGGGCGAGTCCGTCCGGCTGCGGTTGCTCGGCATACTCGATGCGCAGCCCGAACTGTGCGCCGTCACCGAGCAGTCTGCGAAACAGGGGTAGATCGTCCGGGGTGGAGATCAGCAGGATGTCGCGGATTCCCGCCAGCATCAGCACCGACAGCGGGTAGTACACCAGCGGTTTGTCGTAGACGGGCAGCAGTTGCTTGGAAACGACCTGTGTGAGGGGATGCAGCCTGGTGCCGCTGCCCCCGGCCAGTACGATCCCCTTCACTCGGATTCTCCTCGAATCGACACTCAGCGGTAGTTCTCGAACTGCAGCGCGACGTCGAAGTCCCCGTGCTTGAGCATCTCGATGACCGCCTGCAGGTCGTCCTTCTTCTTGGCGGACACGCGAAGCTGATCGCCCTGGACTTGTGCCTGGACACCCTTGGGGCCGTCGTCACGGATCTTCTTGGAGATCTTCTTCGCGGTGTCCTGGGCGATACCCTGCTTGAGGGTGCCGGTGACCTTGTACGCCTGACCGGAACTGGTCGGCTCGCCGATGTCGAGAGCCTTCAGCGAGACACCACGCTTGATCAGCTTTTCCTTGAAGACGTCGATGGCTGCTTTGCAGCGCTCCTCGGTTTCGGACTCCAGCGTCACGGACTCCTCGCCCGCCCAGCTGATCCTGGTTCCGGTGCCGCGGAAGTCGAACCGGTTCGCCAGTTCCTTGGCCGCCTGGTTGAGTGCGTTGTCGACCTCCTGGCGGTCGACCTTGCTCACCACGTCGAAAGAAGGGTCTGCCATCTGCTCCACCTCCTGGGCACATTCATGCAGTCCTGCCGACACGCTACCGGGTCACCCCCTTGTCGATGGCGTGGACGCCGGTATGTATGATTTTCCCTGTCAGCCAGCGGTGCTGGCATGCTTCGCCGGGTTGCCCGAGCGGCCAAAGGGAGCTGACTGTAAATCAGCCGCGCAAGCTTCAGAGGTTCGAATCCTCTACCCGGCACACGAGGGAATACGGCCCCCTGACCTGCACCGACAGGGCAGGGGGCCGGTTTCGTGCGGTCCGGCTTTACTCGGTGTAGCCCGGAATCACCCGGCGACTCGCATCGGTTCGACTCCGGCGTTCAGCCACCTGGAGACACATGCGTGCCGGAGGGCATAGGGCGTTTGGCTAGTGGAGAGTCGGTCACCTCGGGCACGAACGCGATGAGGTGACCGACCTTGTCGGTATGTACACCGACCCTCGGCGTGTCATGGCGTGTAGCGACCGTACGGTGCGAATTTCTCGCACCATCTCGGTGCGGGAGCGCAGGCTCGGGCCACGTCAGCTGGTCGTCATGACTCCGGGTGTACGGATGGGCTCCCTGCCGTGTGCTTCCTGCTGGGATCGAGAGATCCGGCCTGGTGGGGGCTAGACGGTGAGGACGATCTTGCCGACGTGTTGATGCTCGCGGAAGGCCTGCTGGGCACGGTGTATGTCGGTCAATGAGTACTGTGCGGCTACGCGTGGCCTGACGGTGCCGCTCGCGGCGATGTGGGCGAGCCGGCGGAAGTGTGCCCGGGTGTGCATCGAGGAGCCGATCAGCCGCAGGTTGTGCAGGTACAGGCGGCGAAGATCGAAGTTGACGACCGGGCCGGCGACTGCACCCGCGATGACCCAGCGCCCGTTGTCGCGCAGCAGTGGTACGAGCTTCTCCACCAATGGGCCGCCGGCGACATCGGCGACCGCGTCGAGGTGTCCGCCGGCCGCTGCAGTCACCTCGTCGGTGAGGTCATCGGCGTCGCGTGAGAGGGCCGAGGTGGCTCCGGCCGTTCGTACCGCTTCCTGCTTGCTCCCGCTGGTGAGGGCCACCACGGTGGCGCCGCGGGCACTCGCGAGCTGAACCAGCGCCAATCCCACCCCACCGGAGGCACCGGTCACGAGCACGGTCTCCCCGGACTCGATCCCGGCACGTTCGAGCATGCCCATCGCCGTGCCGTAGGCAATCGGCAGGCAGGCCAGCTCCTGGTCCGACAGCGGGGAGTCGGTCATGTCGTGAACCCGGTCGGAATCCACCGCGATGTATCCGGCGAAGCCACCGTCGGCCTCGCTGCCGAGCAGTCCGGCTGGGGGCGCGTCGTCTCCATCGTGTGCGTAGAGAGCAGGATCGACGAGTACGCGACGGTTCACCAGCTCCGCAGGCACTCCGGTTCCGACTTCGGCGACCACACCCGCGATGTCACCGCCCTGCGTCCGGGGAAACGAGATGCTCCCACGCCAACCCGCCAGTGCGTCGGGGTCGCCGGGCAGTCCGTATGCGCCTTCCCGAGTCCAGATGTCGGTGTTGTTCATCGCCGCGGCGGTAACCCGTACCAGTACCTCGCCGGCACCAGCGACCGGTACCGGCCAGTCGGTGCGCACGTCGAGCATGTCGGGCCCACCGTGGCCCCTCAGGACAGCCGCGGTCATCGTCGTCATTCCTGCATTCTTTCGGTCCGGGTTGCCGTGGGTTGCTGGACGCTGTGGTTCTGCGCCAAGTGGGGGTAGGCATGTGGCGGCTGTGGCGCGCGGTTGGCGAGCAGGATTGCGGCGCCGATAAGCGGCACGAGTGCGGCTGCGGCGGCGCTGAGCCAAGAGGTCGCCATGGTAAGGGGATACTGGAGAGTCAGGAAACCGACTGCCACCGCCGGACCTCCGGCACCGAGGTAGAACGCGACATACAGCGCGGAGCTGATCGCCGCGCGTTTGTCCGCCGGTGCGGCCGCATCGATGGCAGCAGTAGCCCCGCCGTAGGCCAGTCCGTGCCCGGTCCCGGCTGTCACGGCCGCGATCACGGTGACAGGCACCGAGCCGCCACCGGTGAGCGCCAGGGCGCCGAGGCTGAGCAGGAGGGCACCGAGACCGGCGAGCTGCGCAAAGCACGCGCCGCAGCGGGCCACCAGCGGTTGGGACAGTACGGAACAGGCCAGTACGGCGCCGACGATGCCGCCGGTGATCGCCAGGTTGTTGATCTGGGCTGCTCGGCTGAGCACTGATGGGATGAACGCCAGAAACAGGCCGGCTGCGGTCCAGGCGAGAAACCCGGTCGCCGCGGCGGTGGCAAACAGCAGTCGCATGCCGACCGGTATGTGCGGTCGCGTGGGCCGCCAGCGGCGCACGCGCGAGGCGGGGGCGGGCAGGGCGGACACGCGGTGCCACCCGACCGCCAGCAAGACCAGATGCACCAAGTACGGCAGCACCTGCGGTGCCGGCGCGTACTGCGCCAGCACGCCCGCAGCGATCGGACCTGCGGCGGTGCCGGCCACGAATGCCATGCTGGCCAGCACCGACGCCCGACCTCGGTCCTTTGCGGAAGCATGCTTCGTGATCAACGCGGTCGCTGCTCCGGTGGCCGCACCCAGCGCCAGCCCCTGCGCGGCGCGGCCGGCCAGCAACCATGCCGGACCGGCCGCGAGCGCGAAGCAGCCCGAGGCGAGCGCGGCCACCACCACACTGGTCCGCAGCACCGTTCTGGGGCCGAACGCATCCGAGGCCGGTCCGAACAGCAGCAGTGCGGGCGCGCTGACCAACGCGAATGTCGCATAGATCAGTGTCATCGTCAGGTCGCTGAACCCGAAAGCGTGCTGATAGCCCGGGTACAGCGGACTGGGCAGGTACGCCCCGACCGTGAGCACCACCAGCAGATATACCGCCGTGCGCACCTCGCGTGTGTAACCACTCCTCCGGCGCACGTTCCGGTTGTGGGATACACCGGCACAACCATCGTCAAAGCTCCCCTTCAGCAACACGCTTCCAGCGTGTCGCCCACGACCGCTGAAGAGAAGCAAACGTTCATACACGAAACCGTGCAAAATGATTACATGATCGATCCGAAGCTGCGCGTGCTGCAGATGGTGGCCCACCACGGCACGGTGACCGCCGCCGCAGCGGCACTGCACTACACGCCCTCCGCGGTCTCGCACCAGTTGCGCCAACTGGCCGCCGAACTCGGCGTCGAGCTGGTGACCCAGTCCGGCCGCGGCATCCGGCTGACCGCTGCAGCGGCCACCGTGCTCCGCCATGCCGACATGCTGCAGGCCCAAGCCGAACGCGCACACGCCGAACTGGCCGCCGCCGCGGACGAACCCGGTGGCTCCTTCACGCTGTGCGGCTTCTCCACCGCCGCCACGCACCTACTACCCCCGGCTGCGGCAACTCTGCGGGACCGCTATCCCCAGCTGACCGTGCGAGTCATCGAAGCCGAACCCGCCCGCTGCTTCGACCTGCTGCTGGCCGGCGACGCCGATCTCGCACTACTGATCGCCACCGCCGACACCCCACCCACCTCGGACACCCGCTTCGACCAGCATCCCCTGCTGGACGATCCCCTCGACCTCGTTGTCCCCAGCGACCACCCGCTGACCACCCGCTCCACGGTCACCCTCGCCGACGCCGCCGACGAGCCATGGATCCTGGGCCGTCCCGGCAGCACTTACCACGAGCTGGTACTCATCGCCTGCATGGCTGCCGGATTCACCCCCAACATCGCCCACTACGCCGACGAGTGGGACACCGGCACCGCCCTGGTCGCCCACAACTTCGGCATCATCCTCGTGCCCCGACTCGCCCGGCTACACGAAGACTGGCCCGTGGCACGCATCCCCCTGCACGGCGACCCCGCGCCCGTCCGCCGCATCCTCGCCGCCACCCGCCTCGGCAGCCACGGCCACCCCGTGGTCACGACCGCCCTGACCACCATCACCAGCACCGCCACAGCCCTGCATCCACCACCCCGGCAGCTCGAAGAGCAGGAAGAGTAACCGGGAAACGCGACTTCCGGACTGATCAGCCTGTGCGCATGCGCTCCTGAAAAGTCCATCGACCAGGTATGGCCACAGACGGCGGTCATCGCGATTACCCGTTGCCGTTCCGGGGAAGGCAACCGGGGAGATGCACACGACGGCGCAGGGGGAGGTTGCGATGGCGGCCAATCCGACGATCACCGAGCGGCATGTCCCCATCCGGCCTGCGGGGCAGGGTAAGGGTGCTTGGCTGGCGAGCCTGGAAACAGGGGCGGAGCTACTGCAGACAGCCGCCCCGCTGAAAGACTTCGATGTCTACGTGGTCGGGTTTCACTGTGTGAAAGGTGAGCCCGACAACCAGATGGAGGCCCATCATTACTGTCGCGTGGTCAACGACGACCTGCTGCAGTGCGTCCTGTTCGACGGCAACACCCGCGAAGCGAACCTGATCGGAATCGAATACATCATCTCGGAGTCCCTGTTCGATTCCTTGCCCGGTGACGAAAGGGGCTACTGGCATCCGCACAACTACGAGATCCTGTCCGGCCAGCTTGTCGCCCCGGGTTTGCCCGACGTCGCAGAAAAGGCGTTTTTCAAGCAGCTGATGAACAGCTACGGCAAGACCTGGCACACCTGGCACACCGGCCGCCACGACGGCGGTCCCGGTGCCGCCCTGCCGTTGGGCGATCCGAAGCTCATGTGGTCGTTCAACCGCGACGGTGAGTGCCACGAGTCGCTCAAGACCGATCGTGATCAAGCAATGGGGCTCGACGTCGCCCGGAAGCACGCGGAACGGCAGTCCTTCGTCGAGCTGGCACATCCCCAGCACGGAGTCGACGCGATGGCGGACGACTTCGAAAGAACCACACCACTCCCCGGTGTGGTCGACATCCACCGCGCAGGCACGGCCACCGAGGGGAAACCCGCAGCAGGCAGGTGACCGGACTTTCCCGCGCAGGCGGCCCAGGATCCGGTTATGTGTGGTCTGCGCAACGCCACTGTCGGACCGCGGAAGAAAAACCGACTGCCTGCGTGTTGGCCGAGGCGATGATGCGACACGTACCTCTCCAGCGGCTGACGTACTGCACGTGCCTGCTCGCGCACGCGCTCCATCACGTCGACGACGGCTTCTGACGCGACCCTGCCCGCAACAGGAATGCTCAGGAACGCTTCGGAATCCGTTCGACGTGGAGGTTTTGTCGTGTCCGTGCTCGAGAACGCCCGGCACTCGGGTGCCGGGGAACCCGGGAAGACCGGGGCTTCCGGGGCTTCCGCCGCCCCTGAACGCCCTCCGCAGGCACGACGCGTGCCGCTGGCCGTAGGTGCCGTCCTCGCTGTCGCGCTGGGTGGGTCCACCGCTGTCGTCGGGGGCTGGCGGATGGCCGTGCTGTACGCGATCGGGTTGGCATTCGGCATCGTGCTCTTTCACGCCCGGTTCGGGTTCACCTCGGCGTGGCGGCAGCTCGTGGCCGTGGGGCAGGGACGCGCCTTGCGTGCGCACATGCTCATGCTCGCGGTCGCTTGTGCTCTGTTCGCTCCGCTGCTGGCTGCCGGTGTCGGTGTGGGAGTCGACCCCGAGGGCTATGTTTCACCGCTGGGCGTGAGTGTGGTGGTCGGTGCCTTCCTGTTCGGCCTGGGTATGCAGATCGGTGGCTCGTGCGCTTCCGGCACGCTGTACAACGTCGGTGGTGGGCAGACCGCGATCGTGTTCACCCTCGTCGGGTTCATCGTGGGTTCCGTGCTGGGGGCGTGGAACTTCGCCTTCTGGACTTCCACGATGCCGAGCGGACCGGCGATCTCGCTCGCGCGGACACCGCTGGGATACGGCGGTGCGCTTGCCGTCTCGCTGGCGGTGCTGGGGCTGATCGCGGCCGTCACTCGCATCGTCGCCCGACGTAGGCAACCTCCGGAAGTCGGCCGTCCACCGGCCGTGCAGGGCTTCGCCCGGATCGTGCGCGGCTCCTGGCCGCTGTGGGTGGGTGCCATCGCGCTCGCCGGGTTGAACGCACTCACCCTGGTCTTCAAGGGCAGTCCGTGGGGAATCACCTCGGCATTCGCACTGTGGGGGTCCAAGGCCGCCCAGGGACTCGGCGTGGATGTGTCGAGCTGGCCGTACTGGTCCACCCCGGGCAATGCCGAGACGCTGGCGAATCCCGTCCTCGCCCATGCGACCTCGGTGATGGATCTCGGCATCATCCTCGGCGCTCTCGTAGCGGCTGCCGCGGGCGGCTCCTTCGTCCTGCACCGCAGGGTGCCGCCGAAGATCATGCTCGGTGCGATCGTCGGCGGGATCCTGATGGGCTACGGCGCGCGCATCGCATACGGCTGCAACATCGGCGCGTATTTCGGTGGCATCGCCTCGTTCAGCCTGCATGGCTGGCTGTGGGCGATCGTGGCGATCGCCGGGACGTACGCGGGTCTCAAGGCCCGGCCGCTGTTCGGCCTTGCCGTGCCGAAGCCCGGTGACTCCTCCTGCTGATCGCCGTTCGCACAGGCTCGACCGGTTGCGCTGCTGCGGCCTCTCCGCCTGTGCTGTGCGTGTCCCGATATGACCATGCCCGCTTCCCGGGCCGCTCGGCTCGGGAAGCGGGCATGGTGGTGCCGTGTGTGGTTCCGCGGCCGGGGTCAGCCCGTACGTGCTCCGATGCCGGTGAGCGAGCGGACCTCCATCTCCGCCTGCCGCTCCTCGTCCACGGGCTCCCGCTCGAAGAACGTGCCGATGAAGCCGCACAGGAACGACAGCGGGATGGAAACGATGCCGGGGTTGCTCAGCGGGAACAGTGCGAAATCCACCCAGGGCAGCATCGAATCCGATTCACCGGAGACCACGGGCGAGAACAGAACCAGGACCAGGCAGGAACCCAGGCCGCTGTACATGCCCCACAGCGTGCCCGTGGTGTTGAACCTCCGCCAGAACATCGTATACACCAATGTGGACAGATTCGCCGAGGCCGCGAACGCGAAGGCCAGGCCCACGAGGAAGGCGATGTTCTGCCCGCTGGCGAGGATGCCACCGAGGATCGAGACGCCACCGAGCACCAGTGCCGTCTGACGGGCCACGCGGACCTCGGCCCCCGGATCGGTGTTGTCCTGCTTGAGCACGTTCGCGTAGAGATCGTGGGCGAATGAGGCGGAGGCAGTCAGCGTGAGACCCGCCACAACGGCGAGGATCGTGGCGAATGCCACAGCCGCCACGACGCCGAGCAGGAACGTGCCGCCGATCTCGTAGGCAAGCAACGGTGCGGCCGAGTTCTCCCCGCCGGGCGCGTTGAGGATCGCCTCACTGCCGACCAGGGCGGCCGCGCCGTAACCGATGACCAGTGTGCACAAGTAGAACAGGCTCATCAGCCAGGTCGCCCACACCACCGAGCGGCGAGCCTCACGGGAACTGGGCACCGTGTAGAAGCGCATCAGCACGTGCGGGAGTCCGGCGACACCGAGGACCAGTGCCAGCGACAGGGATACGAAGTCGAGTTTGGTCAGCGCGTTCTCGCCGTACTGGGCGCCCGGTGCGAACATCGCCGACCCGAGCGGATTGTTGGCCGCGGCCTGTTCCAGTAGCGAACTGAAGCTGAATCCGAACTTGCCGATCAGGAACAGGGTGATCAGGCCGACGGACACGAACAGCATGGCGGCCTTGACGATCTGCACCCACGTGGTGCCCTTCATGCCACCGACCAGCACGTACAGGACCATGACGATGCCCACGGCGGCGATCACCAGCGCTTGGCCCCAGGCACTGTGGACGTCGAGCAACAGCGCGACCAGCGCACCCGCGCCCGCCATCTGCGCGATCATGTAGAAGACCGTGATCATGATGGTGGACACGGCGGCAGCCGCACGGACCGGGCGCTGACGCATCCGGAAGCTCAGCACGTCGCCCATCGTGAAACGCCCGGTGTTACGGAGTCGTTCGGCGACCAGCAGCAGATTCACCAGCCAGGCCACCAGGAATCCGATGGAGTACAGGAAGCCGTCGTAGCCGTGCACGGCGATCGCGCCCGCGATGCCGAGAAACGATGCCGCGGACAGGAAGTCGCCGGACAGTGCGATGCCGTTCTGTGCGCCGCTGAAGGCGCTGCCCGCGGCGAAGTAGTCACTCGAGGTGGCTCGGCTGCTGGCGAAGTAGACGATGAGCAGGGTCACGACGATCAGGCCGACGAAGATGGCCGTATTGATCAGTGGGCTGCTGCCTGCCAGAGTCGTGCTCTGATCCGTCTGCGCGAGGTTCATTGCTGTGCGTCCTCCACGTTCTGCCGGATCTCGTCCACCGTCGGGTCGATCCGGCGGCCGGCGAACCGGACGTAAAGCGTGGTGATGATCACGGTGGTCACGAACTGGAGGACACCCAGCAGTAGTCCGACGTTGACCTTGCCGAACACGGGTTCGGCCATGAAGTCGTGCGCGTAGGCGGCGAGGAAAACGTAACCGAGGTACCAAGCCAGAAACAGCGCGGTCATCGGGAACACGAACCATTTGACCCGGCGGCGGAGCCGGACGAATTCCTCGGACTGCCGGATGGCGACGAAATCGGGACCGGTGGTTCCCCGGCGGGCTGCGCTCTTGTCGATTCCACCGAAGGACGCCGGTGCGTTTCCGGTCCGCTCCGCGGATCGCGCGCGCAAGGGGGGCGGCGTTGCGTTGGTCATGCATCCTTCCAGGAAGTTCAGGACAGGAGTCCGCGAACTATGCGGGTGAACTCGATTCACTTCGAGAGTGAACGGATCGCAACGGTTGTATGCCGAACCGGTGCCGAGATGATCCGCAAACTGCGAGACAGCCGCATCGGCGAAAACCATACTAGGAGACAATCGGACCCGTGGTACGGGGATCCGGCAGTCGGTTCGGATCGGTTGTGTTTCATGGTGCGGGCCCCGGCGGTGTCGGCGTTCTCGCCGGATATGTCCGTCAGAGTGCTCCCGCAGGTCAGAGGCCATTACCGTTCGGTACCACAAGTCATTTCGAACTCGACATGCAGCCCGGTTTTCAGGGCTGTCCGAATCGACTAGAGTCCGCCGGTTCGGCGTTTTCCATTTTGCTCGAAGGGCTCGTCACGACCGTGTGCGGGGGATCGTCACTTTCCGTGCCGATCTCTTTGGCGCGCGGTGATCGACGCTCGACCGTTTCTTTCTGCGGCACGGCCCCGCGATCGATTACCGGGCGCAAGCACCTATACTCAGGTTCGGCCCACGGGGATCGCGACACGCGTGGGAAATGACCGGTGAAGCGAGCCCGCTGGTGCGCGGCACCGGCAACACAGAGTATTGCGAGATCCGGGCCGCGCCGAAAATAATGAACGCCCGGCGGCGGAATCATCTCCCGGCAAACCGGACCTGTCGGACCGGTAATCCGGACTGGTCATCGCCGTGACAGAGTGCCCAAGCGCTGTTCTCCTACGATTTGTTCGCTCGGAAGGGACTGCACCGTGACAGAGCACGACGCACGACAGCTCGGGTTTCGGGAGACCTCGTGACAGGGACGGAACGAGCCACGGCTTCGGAATCGGGGCGCCGCACGTCCCGGCGAGGTGCGATCGCGCAGTGGCGCAACTGGAGGATCCCGGTCAAGCTGGCCGCGGTGGTGCTGGTGCCCGTGGTCTTCGCGCTGACACTCGGTGTTTTCCAGATCCGGGATCAGGTGCAGCGCGCGGAAAGCTACGAGGAAATCGGCAGCATGCTCAGTGCACGCGACCGCATTCAGCCACTGCTCACCGGCCTGCAGGAGGAACGCACACTCGCGGCGGCGTTTCTGTCCGGCTCCGGTGATCTCAAGGCTCTGCGGGCCAAGGCCGCTGCCGTCACCAAGGCCGTCTCGCACGCACCCGAAGTGCTCGAGACGGTCGGCGAGTTCAGTCCCACGGCTGCGAGCCAGTTCGGGGAGTTGCAAAAGCAACTCGGTCAGCTGAAGAAGCTGCGCAAGCAGGTGTTCACCCGCTCGATCGGTCCGGTCGCCGCAGTGCAGGCCTACAGCGACATGGTCGGGGCACTGCTGGGGCTGGAACGCTCGGTGATCAGTGATCTCGGCGATCCGGAAGTGTACGGCCCGGTCAATGCGCTGCACGAACTCTCCACCGCCGAGGATGAGATCCGGATCCAGCAGGCCTTGATCGGCACCGCGCTGGCGCAGGACAATTTCAGTCCGGCCCTGCTGGATGCGGTCAACGACTCACGTGCTCGACTGACTTCCCGGCTCGCCGAATTCCGGGCGGCCGCCGACCCTCAGCAGCAGCGGAATTACCAGCGTACGGTGGAGGTTCCTGCGGCCGCCCCCCGTGAGCAGTCCCTGGACAACATCCTGCAACTCGCCTCGTCCGGCGATACCGAGGACATCACGCTGACGGTGTCGGAGTGGAACGCGCAGTCCCGAGCGCTCACTTCGCGGACGACCCAGGTCCGTACGGGCCTGTCCCAGCATCTGCAGCAGGTCGCCTCCGGACTCTACGAGGACGCCAGTGACCGGGCGGGCTTCATCACGGTGCTCCTGTCCGCGGCTCTGATGCTCGCGGTGGTGATCATCTACGCCATTTCCAGAAACCTGCTCGGTTCGCTGGCCACGCTGCGCCGCAGTGCGCTCGACGCGGCCCAGTACCAACTCCCCGAGGCGGTGTCCCGGGTCCGGCAGGGCGAGCAGACCGAGAACTCGGTTACCGAGGTTCCGGTGTCGACGACGGAGGAGATCGGACAGGTCGCGCGAGCCTTCGACGAGGTGAACCGGCAGGCGCTGTACCTCGCGGCCGAGCAGGCGAGCCTGCGGCGCGGCTACAGCGACTCGTTCATCAACGTCTCCCGGCGGAGCCAGAGCCTGCTCGAACGGCAGTTGCGGCTGTTCGAGCAGCTGGAGCAGGACGAGGACGATCCCGACCAGCTCGCCACGTTGTTCCGGCTGGACCACCTGGCCACCCGAATGCGGCGCAACAACGAGAACCTGATGGTGCTGTCGGGCAACGACCTCGCTCGCCGCTTCAACCAGCCCGCGCCGGTGGCCGACGTGCTGCGCGCCGCGGTCTCGGAGATCGAGCACTACCCGCGGGTGGTCGTGCAGTCTCCGCCGCCGGCTCGGCTGGTCGGCTACGCGGGCAGTGATCTCGTGCGGTTGATGGCCGAGCTGTTCGACAATGCCGCGAACTTCTCGGCTCCGAGCACATCGGTGACCGTGTCCAGTTACCAGGCAGGTGACGGCTCGATCACCATCGACGTGCTGGACCACGGTATCGGCATGGACGATCGGGAACTGGCCGAGGCCAACGCGCTGCTGGCTTCCTCGGAGGAGCCGGACATGTCGACCTCCCGCCGCCTGGGGATGCTGGTGGTCAACAAGTTGGCATCCCGACACGGGATCACGGTCCGGATGCACGGCGGTGAGGACTTCGACGGTGTCCGTGCCAGCGTGCTGGTCCCGGCGGAGTTGGTGATCTCCTCGGGGACCAATACCAAGCTACCGACGTCGGATCCCTCGCCGTCTCAGTCGGGACTCCAGCCCCCGGGATCTCAACCGTCCGCCCCACAGCCGCCCCCTCGGGGGTCGGCTCCGCATATCTCCGATCCTCCACCGGCGGATTCTCCGTCAGCGGTATCCGGGCAGTCGCTGTTCGAGCAGAATTCCGGCCAACCGCTCCCGGACCGGTCACCGCGCGAGCCACGTCGCAACGGTGCGGTACAGCACGACACGACGAGCTCGCGCAACAACGGATCGGCCCGTAGGCAGGTCCTCGAAGGGGGACTGCCCCAGCGCAAGCCCGGTGGGGAGTTCGCCGGTGAGGCTCAGCCCCCGTTCGGTCCCGATGCGGTGTCGTCGCATTCCTGGCCGTCCGAACCCGCACCCGCGGAGCATGCGCCTGCGGAGCAGACGTTTGCGGAATCGATGTTCACGGACTCCGCGCCGGTGGAACCTGTACCGGTGGAACCTGTGCAGGAGGAACCCGTGCGCGGTCTGTTCGAGCCGCCGCCGAAGCAGGGTGATGCCGAGGAATGGTCCGCTCCTGCGGTCGAGCAGCCCATCGGGCAGTTCGACTCGACCGAGTTGCCGCAGCCGCGGCACTCGTACGAGCAGGACCTCGGTCCGGAAACGCAGGAGATGCCTCCGAGCTTCGCCGAAATGGCGACACAGTGGTTCCAGCCGTCTCGGGAGGATGCCTACTACCAGGCCGAGGCGCAGCGGCAGCAAGTCGAGGATCACCACTGGCCCTCCAGCGAGGACTCCGTGCAGTCGGAGCCTGCGACCCCGGAACCAGCGCCGCGCGATACGGGACGGCGGCAGCGGTCGGGAATCGGCAGTGGTGCCGCGGCCTGGAACTTCGAAACCGACCAGGCTCAGCAACAGGCCGATGCCATTGCCCATCCCGAACCCGCGAGTTACACCTCTTCCGGCCTGCCGCGCAGGACACCGCGAAACCAGCTCGCGTCCGGGGCCACCACGGTAGGAAAAACCGAGGCGAACACTCGCTCCGAGACCCGGACAGGGGGCAACGGCATTGCCGAGGAAGCGGGTCGTACCCGGCAGGACCCGGAGGAACTGCGTGGTCGGCTGTCCAGCTTCCAGCGCGGTGCACGCCAGGGCGAACCGGGGATGCAGCCACCAGCGGAGCACCGCGCCGAGCCCGGTTCCGCCCTGCAACGAGGAGCAGCGTCCGGTACCGGGACGCCCGGGAACGAGATCGCTTCCGGCAGCGGACTCCCCCGGAGGCAGGTTTCCCGGGCGGGGACCCCCGACGGCGACGAGTCCGCGTGGAACTTCGCGACGGATCGCGCCCAGAGCGCGGCCGAGGCCGCCGCGAACCATGAACCATCGGAGTTCACTTCCGCAGGTCTGCCGCGCAGGACACCGCGTGCACAGCTCGCCCCCGGAAGTGCTCCGTCGGCTTCGAGCGATCAAGGTGGCTCCGACGTTCGTGGCCAATCCGCGCCGGATGAGCTGCGTGGTCGGCTGTCCAGTTTCCAGCAGGGTGTTCGCCGGGGCAGGCACAGCGCGGACGAGTAGGAGCCGTCTCTTGCGGATTTTGACTGTGGTTGCTGAAGTGGATCACTTGTTGGGGCCGATTGCCCCGGCGACCGGCCGTGTCTCGGTGACCGCACTATGCGTTGGCAACGCGCCTTGCCCATTCCGAGCCGGACCTCTTGGTCGTGTGAGATCAGCAAAGGAGGCTGCATGACGTCGCAGCAGGCAAAGTCCGACCAGTTCGCATGGTTGGTCACCGACTTCACCGAGCGAGTCGCCGGGGTGGCCCACGCCATTGTCGTCTCGGCCGACGGGTTGTTGCTCGTTTCCTCGGACAAGTTGCCGAAGGACCGGGCCGATCAGCTCGCCGCCGTCGCTTCGGGCTTGCTGAGCCTGACTCAGGGGGCAGCCCGGTGCTTCGAAGCGGGCGGGATCAAGGAGACCATCGTCGAGATGGACCGGGGCCTGATGCTGCAGATGGCCATCAGCGACGGTTCGTGCTTGACCGTGCTCGCCTCACCGCAGTGCGACATGGGGCTGATCGCCTACGAGATGGCCATGCTCGTGCAGCGCGTGGGACGCATCCTCACCCCTGAACTGCGTTCACAGCTGCAGGGCTCGAGTCGTTCTGCGACAGAGCAACTGGTGTGAGGCCGTGATGAGTGAAGGGCCTGGCTATTACGAGCGCCAGCCGAGAGGTGAGCAACCGCCGTACGGGCGCGGGCGGGAGAACGAGGGCGGCGACGCGACGTTCGCCGACGTGTTCAACGGATTCACCTTCGGAAGCAAGCGCGGCCGCAGCGACCACGGTGAGCGGAGATCCGCCGGCCCGGCACGACCGGATCATTCCGGTGAACAGGGTGGTGCCGATGCACCCTGGAGCGGCTATCCTTCCGAGTCGGAAGAGGACAACACTCCGGCAGCCAGTATCCGGCCGTATGCCTGGACCGGCGGTCGCACGAAGTCGAATGTGGAGCTGGAGTTGGAAACTCTGGTCTCCACCAGTGAGCACTACCAACCGGGAATGCCGCTGCGGCACGAGCATCAGTCCGTCGCGGAATTGTGTCAGCACCCCCGCTCTGCTGCGGAGGTCGGCGCATTGCTCGGCGTTCCGTTCGGCGTGGTCAAGGTTCTGTTGGCCGATATGGCCGGGCAAGGACTGATCCACGTCCATCAGACCGTGACCGACAGTGGCAGTGCACCACATCTGATGTTGATGGAAAGGGTATTGAGTGGACTCCGCCGGCTATAGGGCGCCGCAGGAAAGCGGGCAGCCGAGCACCAGTTCGGCCAAAATCGTGGTCGCGGGCGGGTTCGGAGTGGGGAAAACGACCTATGTCGGCTCCGTTTCCGAAATCGTGCCGTTGACCACGGAAGCGGTGATGACGGAGGCCAGCGAGGGCGTTGACGACCTCGCCGCGACTCCCGGCAAGACCTCGACGACGGTCGCCATGGACTTCGGGAGGTTATCGCTGGACTCGGACCTGATTCTGTACCTGTTCGGGACACCGGGCCAGCAGCGTTTCTGGTTCATGTGGGACGACCTGGTGCGTGGTGCGATCGGCGCGGTCGTTCTCGTGGACACTCGTCGGCTCGCGGACTGCTTTTCCGCCGTGGATTTCTTCGAGGATCGTGGCGTGCCGTATGTGATCGGGGTGAACTGCTTCGACGGATCACTGCGGCATCAGGTCGAGGAGGTACGCGAGGCCGTCGCGGTCGGTCCGAACGTGCCGATCGTGCCGTGTGACGCCCGCGACCCGGAGTCCACGAAACAGTCGCTGATCGCCCTGGTCGAATACGCCATGAGTTGGTGGGTCGCCACCCATCCCGCTCCTCAGCGGTAGTGCCATCGCCGGTTGCCCATCCCTGCCGGATGGGCAAACACCGTCGCTGAAAGAAATCCCTACTCGGGGCGGGGGCCGTCGCCGTAGACGAGTTCGTCGGCTTGCGCCAGGCCTGCGTCGAGCACCTCGCGATTCCGGGGGGCGAGGGTCTCGCGGAAGTCCGTCCCCGCGGCTCGGACCAGCACCATCAGCTTCTTGGCCATGCCCCGTGCCTGGGTGAGCCGCACGTCCTCGTTCGCGAGGAGCGTGCGGGAGTCGTGGATGAGTTTGCGGTACCGGTGATTGAGCTCGGCATGCCGATCCACCACCGTCAGCGCCTCCGCGAGCCGCGACAACTCGGCTGTCGGCATGCGCGCATGATACGGATCTTTCATCACGCCTGAGCACTCTAATGGCCGGTCAGGTACCGGTCAGGCATCAGGAAGCCGCCCAGCCGGTCCAGCGGTGCACCCGGATGACGATCAGCGTCTGCGCGGGCCGCTGTTGCTGGTACTGCCCGTACTTGGTGGCCAGGGCATCCACCAGGTCCGGATGATCCGTGGCATCGGCGAGGCTCGCAGCGCCGTCCGCGCGCACCCACCACAGTCGTGACCAGTCTTCCTCGTAATGGTCGACGAGGAGCGTGACCCGTGCGTTTTCGGTGATGTTGCGCAGCCTTTTCAGTTCCGTGGTTCGCTTGGGCTTGTGATCCACGGCCGTGGTGATCAGATCACCGGTCACCACGAAGGTGACCGGAACCAGATGGGGCTGTGCTTGCTCGCTCACGGTCGCCAGCCGAGCGACGGAGGCTCGTGCGAATTCCCGGCGCGCCTGTTCCTGCTCCATGCGCATGCTTGTTCACCGTCGTGGATCTTTCCGGTCGGATTCGGGTGTTCCGCTCAAGGTGCGGGCTTGGTCGGCCCGGGAAGAGCGGGAACACCTACTGTGCTCGGTCACCCCATATCGTGATGGATGCGTTCGGTTGTTGCGTTCTTTCTCACACTTCAATCGCTTCGCCCGTACGAGTGGTCTCTGCCCGTGCCGAGAGCCGAGGAGTGTGCCTGCTCCCGCAGCGCAAAGATGATCTTGCAGGGTCCGCGGACAGGAAAAATCGATTACTCTCGGTGCTCACCTTCCGCGGTTGTTCCACGAATAGGCCAAGCGGACCCTGGTCAATGGTCAGTGTCGTGCGTCAGGATCGACGCAGCGAGGGTGTCGCATGGTGGGAGGCAGTGGATGATCGAGCGTCACCGCTCCCTCGATTCGTGGACAAGGCCGAATTCACCTCGACCACCCGTGCGGGCCGAAGTGGATCCGACCCGGATGCGTGTTTTCACCCGATTTTCGCTCCTCGTGCTCCTCGCGGGCATCGCCACCAGCGTGGTGACCTCGACATGGCTCCCGGCGCATTACGGCCCCGAGCTGCTGCTCGTCGGCTCGCTGCTGACGATGGGTTTTCTCCTGGCCGAGCAGCTCACCATCGACGTCGACGTCAAGGGGGTCGGCTGGACGATCTCGTTCTCCGAGATCCCCCTGGTCCTGGGGCTGCTCACCGTTCCCTTCGAGGTGGTTCTGGCAGCCAATCTCCTGGCGGGCCTGGGCGCCCAGGTCGGCAGGCGTGCCGCCGCCCATGTCGCCTACAACGCGGGTGTCCTGTGCCTGGAGATCGCGGTGCCGTTCGCGGTCGCCGCCGGAGTGAACGCAGGCCTGGCCGGGATGGCTCCGATGTGGTTCGGCGCGGCCGCGGGCACACTGACCTCCTCGCTGATCAGCTGCGGGTTCGCCCTGGCTGCCCTGCACGTCCTCGGTGGTGGGATGCGGCTCGGGGCAGGTGCCCGGCTGGGGGTGCGGACGCTGGCGGTCGGCCTGCTCAACACCTCACTCGGTCTCACCGGATACGAGGTCGCGGTGAGCACCGAGTGGGGCTGGGTGCTCATGGCGTTGCTCTGCACCGGTGTGCTCGCGGTCTACCGGGCGTACTCGGGGCTGTTACGGGACCAGCGTGACCTGGAGACGCTCGGCGACGTCAGTCTCAGCGTGGCCCGCTCCGGGCAGGCCGCTATTCGCCGCCCCTCGGAAGCCGATTCCAGCGGTCCGGAGAGCTCGGTTGCCGAGTGGGCACCGGTCGCCGAGCGGATCCGCGAGCAGCTCAACGCGACACGGGTGGTACTGCGGCTGTGTCTGGACCCCCGGGGCGAGGTCAGCACCCTCGTGGCGGGGGAGCCCTTGCCCGAGACGGCACCGCGAGAGGGTGCCTCCATCCTGCGGGAATGCCCGATGCTGCAGCTTCCGGGCAGCCATGTCCGATCGTTTCGCACCCTGGACGCGTCGGAGGACATTCGCCTCGCTCTGCGCCGACGCGGCGCCTACGAGTCCCTGGTGGTGCCGCTGCGCGGGACGAACCAGATGCTCGGTGCGGTTGAGGCGCACGATCGGGTGAGCCGGTGGCGTGGCTTCGGGCGAGCCGATGTGCGGCTGCTGCACACGTTGGCCAGTCACCTCGCCACGGCGATGGACAACCGGCGCCTGCTGGCGCGACTGCGTCATGATGCTTATCACGATCCGCTGACCGGTCTGCTCAACCGCACCGGTTTCCGAGAGATGACCCATGAGGGCCTGCGGGCGGGTACTGCTGTCGTTCTGCGGATCGATCTGGAGTTGTTGACCACCGTCAGCGAGGCGCTCGGATACGCCTGGGGCGATCGGCTGGTGGTCGCCGCCGGACGGCGTATGCGGGAGGAGATCGGCCCGGACGTGCCGCTGGCCAGGCTGGAAGCGCACTCGTTCGCGATACTGCTGCGGGAGTACAGCAGACAGCAAGCCCATGAACTCGCCGAACATCTCAGGGCGGTGATCGCCGAGCCGTATCCGGTGGATCGCCTCGTGGTGGAGGCGAGTGGCGTGGCGGGCTATGTTTCCGCCGAACCGGCTGATTCCGAACCCGCGGAGCACGATGACGCCGAGATCGATGTGGACGTTCTCCTGCAGCGTGCCGATGTGGCCGTCCGCGCCGCTCGCAACGATGCGGACGGGGTGCGTGGTTACGTGCCGAGCATGGGCCAGATCTTTCTGCGTCGGTTCCAGTTGGTCACCCAGTTCCGACAGGCGCTGGACTCCGGTCAGATCGAGGTGCATTACCAGCCGAAAGTGGCCCTGCCCGATCGCCGGGTGATCGGTGCCGAGGCACTGGTGCGCTGGTCTCACCCGGAGTACGGGCGGCTGGATCCCGACGAGTTCATTCCCGTTGTCGAGGCAACGGGGTTGGTCGACGCGCTCACATCGTTCGTGATGGAGCGTGCGCTGGTGCGGGTGCGCGACTGGCTGGACCGTGATCTGCGCATGTCGGCGGCGGTGAACCTCTCGGTGCGCAACTTGGCCGACGAGTCGTTCCCGGATCGGGTGTCCGAGGCGCTCGTGCGGCATGCTGTGCCTCCGGAACTGCTGACCTTCGAACTCACCGAGTCCAGCGTGATGGCGGATCCGGAACGGTCGCTGCCGGTGCTGCGACGGCTCCGGGAACTGGGCGTCATCCTGGCGGTGGATGACTTCGGTACCGGCTACTCGTCACTGGCGTATCTGCGTCGGTTGCCCGTGGACGAGGTGAAGATCGACAAGAGCTTCGTGCTGGGGATGGGTACCGACCTCAGCGATATGGCGGTGGTGCGCTCGATCGTCGAGCTCGGGCACTCGCTGCGGTTGCAGGTGGTTGCCGAGGGGGTCGAGGACGACGCGGCGCGGGACAAGCTCGTGCAGATGGGGTGTGACACGGCTCAGGGGTACCTGATCTCGCGACCGCTGTCCGAGGAGCGGTTCGAAGCATGGTTGCAGGCGCGCACGGTCCGGGAAGCAGGCAGCGGGAAGTGGTACGGCGAGGGCCAGAACGTCTGTACGACGTGTACGACCCTGACCCTGCGGAACCAAAGTCATGTCTGAACTGGGCTTTCACGAGGAAGAGCCCCCCGGTTGAGGAAGCCGCTGGAGCGGTGTGTAGAGTTTCAATCGCTCCGCAAGGGCACGCCCCAATAGCTCAGTCGGCAGAGCGTCGCCATGGTAAGGCGAAGGTCTACGGTTCGAGTCCGTATTGGGGCTCTGACGGCAGCCGCGGTGCTCGGTAAAATGAGTACCGTGGCTGCCTTGTGTGGGATAACCTGTGGTTCCTGCACGAGGATTCCCGGGACGCGTCCGACGGGAGTATCCTGCAAGGCGGTGTAGCTCAGTGGTAGAGCAAACGGCTCATAATCGTTGTGTCGTCGGTTCGAATCCGGCCACCGCTACTACGGCTGCTGACCGCGCCTGAGGCGGTCCCCGCCCGAAGGGGATCGGACAGTCACGCTGCCCGTTTTCCGAGCACGAGAGAGAGGTCCGCCGTGGCTAAGGCTGCCACCGATGTTCGCCCCAAGATCACTCTGGCGTGTGAAGTGTGCAAGGAGCGCAACTACATCACGAACAAGAACCGGCGGAACAATCCCGACCGGATGTCGATGAGGAAGCACTGCCCTCGCTGCAATGCGCACCGCACGCACAAGGAGACGCGCTGATTTCCAGCGGCTCGGCCGCTGGTCCGCAGTACTCCACGAAGGCCCGCCCGGCTCCGGCCGTGGCGGGCCTTCGTGTGTCTGCTTTGCGGTACTCTGCTGTGCGTGCCGCTCGACCAGTCATTCATCGGACGTGAGTATCCGCCCACCCGGCCCTACGAGGTCGGCCGGGAGAAGATTCGCGAATTCGCCGAGGCCATCCGGGACGACTCCGCGCTGTATCGGGACGTGGAGGCGGCGAAAGCCGCCGGGTATCCCGACGTGATCGCGCCTCCGACCTTCGCGGTACTGCTGTCGATGTCGGCCCAGGACGCGATCGTCGAAGACACCCAACTCGGCCTGGACTACAGCCGCGTGGTGCACGGCCAGCAGGACTTCACCCACCATCGCCCCATCCGTGCCGGCGACGAACTCGTCGTCGTGGTGCACGTGGATGACATTCGGGCTCGCGCGGGCAATGACTTCCTGACGGTGCGTGCCGAGATCGGTACGACCGATGGTGCGGCCGTGTGCACCGCGACGTCCATGCTGGTGGCCCGCGGGACGGCGGCGGAGGAGCAGTCGTGATGCCGAGCGTGTCCGAAGTCGCCGAGGGCGACCGGCTACCGGAGCTGTCCATCCCGGTGACCCGTGCCGATCTGGTGCGCTACGCGGGTGCTTCCGGCGACTTCAATCCGATTCACTGGAACGAACGGTTCGCTTCCGAAGTGGGGCTTCCGGATGTGATCGCGCACGGAATGCTCACGATGGCCCTGGCCGGGCGCCTGGTCACCGAGTGGACGGGAGACCCGGGAGCGGTTCTGCACTACGGCGCGCGTTTCACGCGGCCGGTGGTGGTGCCCGACGACGGCGTGGGAGCGCTCATCGAGGTTTCCGGCAAGGTGGCCGCCACGAACGAGGACGGCACGGTCAAGGTCTCCATCACCACCCGAAGTGCGGGCCAGGGAGTCCTCGGCGGGGCGAGCGCCACGGTGCGGCTCCCGCAGTGACTCCTCCGCCGGTGGGGTGAGTCGATGCCCCGGGACATCGACCACCCCACCGTGCAGCCGCTCAGCGTGCCTCGCTCAGCAGCTCGCCCATCCGGCGAACGCCTTCGGCCAGGTCCTCGTCGCCGAGGGCGTAGGACATCCGGAAGTACCCCGGAGTGCCGAACGCCTCACCGGGGACGACGGCGACTTCCGCCTGCTCCAGCACGAGCTCGGCGAGTTCGGCACTCGTCTGGGGACGAACGCCGCGGATCTCCGAGCCCAGCAGCTCCTTCACCGAGGGATACGCGTAGAAAGCCCCGTGCGGCTCGGGGCAGCTCACCCCGGGAATCGCCGCGAGCATGTCCACAATGGTGCGCCGCCGCCGGTCGAACGCCTCCCGCATCTCCGCGACCGCGTCGAGCGGTCCGCTGACGGCCTCCAGCGCGGCATGCTGGGAAACGTTGGCGACGTTGGACGTCAGGTGGGATTGCAGGTTCGTCGCGGCCTTGATGACGTCGGTCGGCCCGATCATCCAGCCGACCCGCCAGCCGGTCATGGCATAGGTCTTGGCGACCCCGTTGAGGATCACGCAGGTGTCGGCCAGTTCGGGAACGACGGCGGGCATCGACACATGGCGGGCACCGCCGTAGATGAGGTGCTCGTAGATTTCATCGGTGATCACCCAGATGCCGTGCTCGACGGCCCAGCGCCCGATCTCCGCGATTCGCTCCGGCGGATAAACGGCGCCGGTCGGGTTCGACGGCGAGTTGAACAGCAGAACCTTGGTACGCGGTGTCCGTGCCGCCTCCAGTTGTTCGATACCGGCGAGGTACCCGGTGGACTCGTCGGTGCCGACCACGACCGGGACTCCACCCGCGAGTGAGATGGCCTCCGGATAGGTCGTCCAATACGGCGCGGGGAGCAGGACCTCATCGCCGGGATCGAGTAGTGTGGCGAAGGTCTGGTACACGGCTTGCTTGCCGCCGTTGGTCACCAACACCTGGTTCGGCTGAATCGTGTGGTTCGAGTCGCGGGCGGTCTTGGTGACAATGGCCTCGCGCAGCTCCGGCAGACCCGAGGCGGGGCTGTAGCGGTGATTGCGGGGATCCGCACAGGCCGCGGAGGCGGCTTGCACGATCGGAGCGGGGGTGGGGAAGTCGGGTTCGCCCGCACCGAAACCGATCACCGGGCGCCCCTCGGCCTTGAGGGCCTTGGCCTTGGAATCGACGGCGAGGGTGGCGGATTCGCTGATCCCGCCGATGCGTGCGGACACGCGTGGCTTGCCGGTGTGGGTAACGGACTGTGTCTCAGGTGCGGCCATGGTGGCATCATCGCAGATGAGCGACGCTTGTCCGCATTTTCCCCATCGGCGGGCGCGCCGGAATGGGGATGCGGTTGGAACCGTTCGGCTGCCGTGCCGTACACTTTTGGACTTGGGATGCCTGGATGCCCATTCCAGCCGCGGACAGCCAACGGGCTGACTCCGGTAGCTGGTCGGGAGCCGGGTGTCTCGCCACGTGACCGGGTGAGCGGTCACAAAGGGGTGTAGCTCAAGTGGCAGAGCAGCGGTCTCCAAAACCGCAGGTTGCGGGTTCAAGTCCTGTCACCCCTGCGTCGATGAAGACGGTGAGCGTGCGGATGGGGTCGGGCGAGCCGAGGAGTTCGCCAACCGCCACGGCAATCGCGTTCATGCGTCCGACGAGCGCCGGCGAGGAGGGTGCGTGAGCGAGGACCGCGAGCAGGAGCCGGATGGGGAACAGCCCCGTCCGTCCGGTGCCGCGCGGCGTGAGCGTCGTGCCTCCGCCCGTTCGGGAACCGGGAAAGAGCGGGAAAGCCGCAGCGGCACGTCGAGTACAACCGAATCGACGGGCACAACACAGCCCAAAGGTCGGCCGACCCCGTCCCGGGACGGCCGGCAGCGTCGGGTGTCACCGTTCCGGAAGATCGGTCGCTTCCTGCGGGAAGTGATCGCGGAACTGCGCAAGGTCATCTGGCCGACACGCCGGATGCTGCTGACCTACACCGCGGTGGTGCTGGTGTTCGTCAGTGTGATGGTGGCGTTCATCGCCGGTCTGGACCTGCTCTTCGGCCAGGGTGTGCTCTGGCTGTTCGGTGAGTGAGCGTCGCCAGGCCGCGCGCACGTCCGGTGGCGAATGCCATCGACCCGGCACGCAACGCATAAGAGGAAGCGAGACCGACTGTGACCTCCCACGAGGGCGAGGAGCTGACCGGCCTGTCCGACGAGCAGGCGGACGTCGGGACGGAACAACCTACCGAGGAGCAGGCCGCCGAAGCGTCGTCGATGAGCCCGGATGAAGCCGCCGACTCCGGGCAGGCTGTCGGCCCCGGCGAGGACACCGGTTCGACCGAGAACGACGCGGGCTCCACCGCAGCCGCGAACGGGACCGGTGAGACGGCCGGCTCCGATGCCGAGGAGGGCGACGAGGAAGAGCCCGATCCGGTCGAGGAGCTTCGCGCGGCTCTGAAGCGGGCTCCGGGCGAGTGGTACGTCGTGCACTCTTACGCAGGCTACGAGAACAAGGTCAAGACCAACCTGGAGCACCGCGCTCAGACGCTGGACGTCGAGGATTACATCTTCCAGATCGAGGTACCCACCGAAGAGGTTGCCGAGATCAAGAACAACCAGCGCAAGATGGTGCAGCGCAAGGTCCTGCCCAGCTATGTGCTGGTGCGCATGGAGCTCAACGACGCCTCGTGGGCCGCGGTGCGCAACACGCCGGGTGTGACCGGCTTCGTCGGTGCCACGTCGAAACCTTCACCGCTGAGCATCAACGATGTGCTGAAGTTCCTGGCTCCGCAGGTGGAGAAGGAAGCCAAGCCGGAGGCTGGGAAGAAGGCGGCCAAGCAGGAGGCTGCTCAGTCTCAGGTGGAGGTCGAGTTCGAGGTCGGCGAATCCGTTACCGTCATGGACGGGCCGTTCGCAACTTTGCCCGCGACGATCAACGAGGTCAACGCGGAGGCCCAGAAGCTCAAGGTGCTGGTTTCGATCTTCGGCCGTGAGACTCCGGTCGAGTTGTCGTTCAACCAGGTTTCCAAGATCTGACCGGCTCCCCTCGGGAGCACGGCGGCCACGGCGGGCCGGCAGGGGCCTGTCGTGGAACGAGCGGTCGAGCCCTGTTACGGGCCCGTACTGTTCGATTCGGTCGATGACCGGCGCATTCGGTCGAGCACACGGAGTGGTCGACCACGGCAGTGACCGAATACCAGGTACCGAAGACACAGGAAGCACGAGATGCCGCCCAAGAAGAAGCGACTCGCAGCGATCGTCAAGCTGCAGATTCAGGCTGGCCAGGCCAACCCGGCACCGCCCGTCGGTCCGGCGCTCGGTCAGCACGGCGTCAACATCATGGAGTTCTGCAAGGCCTACAACGCCGCCACCGAGAATCAGCGTGGCGACGTGGTGCCGGTTGAGATCTCCGTGTTCGAGGACCGGTCCTTCGACTTCAAGTTGAAGACTCCGCCGGCCGCGAAGCTGCTGCTCAAGGCCGCCGGTGTGCAGAAGGGCAGTGGCGAGCCGCACAAGACCAAGGTGGGCAAGGTCAGCATGGACCAGATCCGTGAGATCGCCCAGACCAAGTGGGTCGACCTCAACTCGCCGACCATGGACGAGGCCGAGAAGATCATCGCGGGTACCGCGCGGTCGATGGGGCTCCGGGTCGAGGACTGACTCACCACCAACCACATGTGGGAGGGCTTGCGCAGCCCAGCCACCACAGCTGATCCATTGCGATAGGGACAGACATGGCAACGCGCAGCAAGACGTACAAGCAGGCCGCCGAACTGGTCGACCGCACGCGGACGTACACGCCGCAGGAGGCCGTCGAGCTGGCCAAGAAGACGGCCAAGACCAACATGGACGCCACCGTCGAGGTGGCGCTGCGGCTCGGCGTCGATCCCCGCAAGGCAGACCAGATGGTCCGCGGCACCGTGAACCTGCCGCACGGTACTGGTAAGACTGCCCGCGTCATCGTGTTCGCTTCCGGTGACAAGGCCGCCGAGGCCGAGGCCGCCGGTGCGGACGCGGCAGGCTCCGATGAGCTGATCGAGCGTATCCAGGGCGGCTGGCTCGATTTCGATGCGGCGGTGGCCACCCCGGACCAGATGGCCAAGGTCGGCAAGATCGCACGCGTGCTCGGGCCGCGTGGTCTGATGCCGAACCCGAAGACGGGCACCGTGACCCCGGAGGTCACCAAGGCGATCTCCGACATCAAGGGCGGTAAGATCAACTTCCGGGTGGACAAGCAGGCCAACCTGCACTTCGTCATCGGCAAGGTTTCGTTCTCCACCGAGCAACTGCTGGAGAACTACGCTGCGGCTCTCGATGAGGTCCTGCGTTCCAAGCCGACGACCTCCAAGGGTCGTTACCTGAAGAAGGTCTCCTTCACCACGACCATGGGCCCGGGCATCATGGTGGATCAGAACCGGACCCGCATCATGCTCGACGCGAACCTCTGAGCCGGTTCGCATCGCACGGATCAGGGTCGGCCCCGGGTACGGGGTCGGCCCTGATTCTTTGCCGTGGTCTGACCCCGGGCTCTGCCTACCGGGTTTTGCTCTCATGGACCTACTGCAGCCGGCTGTTGGCTGAACCAGTAGCCGTAGGACGTGTAGTCGGGGTAGGGGCCGAGGAAGGTCCGCACCGGTCCGAATTCGATCCTGAGTGTGGAATCCGTGACGAACCTGCCCGGGATGGTGAATGTCGATTCGTGCCACCCGTCGCCGTCCGCTCCGAAGTGCCAGCGGCCCACGGTCCGCCCGTCGACGGAGACCCGTACTTGGCGGGAACCGGTGTGGGTGCCCGGCAGCGGTCTTGCCGCGTCGATCCGTGAAGTAATGGTCACGGGCCTGCCGGAAGTGAGGTTGCGGGCCGTCAGGACTTCGCCGCCGATGACGTGCCGCCCGCTGTCCACCACGTCGTGACCGGAGTAGGTGACGGTTTCGACGCTGGTGGTCGGTTGGAAACCCCGGTGTACCGGCTTGACCCGGTAGGCGTGTGCCTGCTCGCTGCGCAGGTCCGCGACATTGAGGTAATCCCGGATTCGACCCGGTGGGTCGACTTCGGCGGGGAGGTCGCCGGTGCCGACGTCGCTCCAGTCGGCCTTGTGGATGACGACCTCGTTGCACAGTCGGGAGGCCTGGCAGGCCGAACCCGAACCCGGTGTGGGGCGCGAGAACCGCGGCGACTTCAGTTGGAATTCGATCAGCGGCTCTTCGCCGAACAGGCCTCCCTCCTGCAACCCGTACACCGGCCAGTTGTCGAACACCGCGAAGTAATCCGGTCGCTGCTGCTCGGGCATCCTGCGCAGCGCCTCGTACAGGCTGCCGGGGCCGTGCCGGTTGGGCTCGGCGAGGCCGTTGGTCGTGAGCCCGATGAGGTCCACGATGTCGTGCTCGCTGAAGTAGGCCGTGGCCCCGGCGTCGTTGATCGCGATCACCGATTCCGGTGGCAAGTGCCCCTTCATCCAGTTGCTGATGGATACCTGCTGGTCCCGGATTCCCGCTGACTGTTGACCGAGGCGAAAGCTCCACGCGGGCATCTCGGACAGTGAGAAGACCAGGGCCATGGTGAACACGCTGTTGGTCACCAGTATCCGTGCACGCCTGGTCGCGAAGAGACCGCCCACTGCGGAGAGGCCGATCGTGGCAAGCAGCAGCAGGATCGGCATGAACGGTTGCACATAACGCAGGTGGTGAACATGCGCGGTCCGCAATGTCGAGATCGCGAGCAGGACGAGGAGGAAACCGAAGGCCATCGCCAGCACGAGGGGGCGCCGGGTGGGCTGTTCCCGCAGCAGGTGAACCGTGCCCACGATTCCCACGAGCAGGGCGCCGGGGAAGACGAAGGCGTAGTCGTTCAGGCCGCTGAAGACGAGGAGAAAGCCGTGGAACCTCGTCAGTGCCGCGTCCAGGAACTCGGTGGGATAGAAGATCGGTGTGTAGAGCAGGGATTTCGCCTGGGCACCGGTTGCGGTCGTCGTCCCGGTAACGGCCCGGTAGAAGAGCCGTTGGCCGATGCCTGCCAGCAGCGGCAGCGAAATCGGGGCGAGCAGTCCGAGCGTGCCCGGCCACGACATGCTGTGTGACGGGCTGTGGGATGTGCTGCGGGCGCGGTCGCGGCGGAGGACCGTCCAGGTCATCGCGACGCACAGGACGACGGTGAAGATGAACGCTTCGGGTCTCGACAAAGCCGCCAGCGCCGCCACGACGGGGGTCAGAACGAAGTGCTTGCGCGGTGCTTCGACGGTGAAGGCGAGGAGAGCGGCGGTGAGCAGCAGTGCGACGAAACCGATCTCCATGCCGCTGACGGAGCCCCACAGCAGCGCGCCGTTGACCGCGACGAGTCCGCCTGCCCAGGCACCGACTCGTCTGTTCATGACCCGACGACCGATCAGGAAGACGCACACCGCCGTCAGGGCGAAGCACAGGCTGCCGAATCCCATGGCGAACGGCAGGAAGGCCTGTCCCTGGATCCCGATCGCGTAGAACGCACCCAGCACGAGGACGTACAGCAGGCTGCTGGCACCGGTACTGATCGGTTCACCGGTGTTGTACTGCAGGAAGTGACCTTGGCCGAGCTGGCTGGCGTACTGCAGGTGAATGTAGGCATCGTCCAGCGGGGGGATGAAGTTCCCCGCGTTGTAGGCGAGGTTGACCGCCATGAACGCGATGCTCGACAGGAATGCCGTGGTCCCCACGGCCCAGGCGAGTGGATCGCGCCGCGCCAGGAATCCGCGGGCTTGCTTCGCCGCGGGTGCGCGGACGCTCTCCGGATCCTCGTGGCGGAGGCTGTCGTGCGGCCCCGTGCTCGGATGGCCGTTCTTGGGGACAGTGACCTCCTCGGAGTTCGAGGGCTGGTCCCTGCTCGGCAGGCTGGACGACACGCGGTGCACCTCGCAGTCACTGTGGGGAGTGAACGGAACTCTCGTCACGTCTACGTGAGTGAAAGTTCCGTTCACCCGCCGGTACAGGAAGGCTGTCGCTCGTAGCCGTCGATGATCCAGCCTCCGTTGGATTTGCGCTTCAGCCCGAACGTGCCCAGCCGTGGGCCTCCTCGAACATCGAGCAGGCAGGAGGATACGGACGCGTCCGCGCCTCCGACCTTCACCGCCCCCTCGCCGAAATCCGGGTTCTTGTACTCATGGGGGCTGGTGACCCGGTTGCTGAGCTGCTGGGCGGCGGTGGGGCAGTTCGGGGCACCGTGGGCGGCTGCGAACCGGCTGCTGGCTGGCGGGGTGAACAGGGAGCATACGGTGTCGGGCTTGGTGGCGACGAAGTCGTAGACCGTGATGACGGCGGCTTTCGGACTGGTTTGCAGGATCGGCCTGGCGCCCTGCTCCGCCGCTCCGGGGGTCCCACCGCTGCCGCTGCCGCTGTCGTTGCCGAAGTAGTGGTCGAGCGCGACAGGCAGGAGCAGGAACGCCAGAAGCAGATACAGCAGTCGCCGGACCGGTTTGAACCGCAGCAGCCGCAGGGCTTTCTTCCACAGCGGTCGCTTCGGGGACGCCGCGGTGTTGTTCGGCGGGCCAGGTGGGGGTGTGGTTCCCGCACCGCTGCCGTGCAGGCGTTGCCACTCCTGGAACCGCTGAAATTCGAGGAACTGCTGGTACTGCCGGAACGCTTCGTCGTTCTGCGGGTGCGGTGGGAGCGTGTCCTGGTGTTCCGAGGTGGTCGTCCGCTGCGGCTCGTCGACCGGTTCGGCCTCGACGATCTCCGGTAGTGCCGGCTCCGGCGGGGAGTTCGGCGAAGGTGCGTGCTGCGCGTGCTCGTCCGGCGAGTCGTTCGGGTCGGCCACGGTGAACATCATGCCGTGTCCGGCAAGTCACCGGGGCCCGCCGGTGGGGGGCCACATCGGTGGGCACGGCACCTGACGTATGCTGGTGGAGGTTCCACCAAAGACCGCTGGTCTTCCCTGCGTTGCTCGCTTGGGGTTGCTCACTCGGGCTCTCCTGCTCTGCCGGGCTACGCCGGGAACGAAGGTCCCGTGAGATGCGGGCGACCCGCGCAGGAGAACGAGGCAGTATCAGCGCGAGCATCGCGCCCCTGATCTTCACGCCCCGTGCCTGCTGCGCCGGGGCGTTTCTCGTCTCCAGGACTCGGCGACCGGCACCGCCGCGAGCACTAGAGAGGAGGCGACATGGCGAAGCCCGAGAAAGTGGACGCGGTCAACGAGCTTACGGAGCACTTCAACAAGGCGACCGCGACGGTTGTGACCGAGTATCGCGGGCTGTCCATGGGGCAGCTCAAGGAGCTGCGCCGTTCCCTCGGCGAGGGCGCGACCTATCGTGTCGCGAAGAACACGCTGGTCAAGATCGCCACCAAGGAATCGGGCGTCGAGGGCCTCGACGACCTGTTCGTCGGCCCGACCGCGCTGACCTTCATCGAAGGTGAGCCGGTGGAGGCGGCGAAGGTTCTGCGTGACTTCTCCAGGGACAACAAGGCCCTGGTGATCAAGGGCGGTTACATGGACGGCCGCCCGATCTCGGTGTCCGAGGTCGAGCGCATTGCCGATCTGGACTCCCGCGAGGCCACCCTCGGCAAGTTGGCAGGCGCGATGAAGGCCAAGCTGACCGAGACCGCGGGCCTGCTTTCCGCTCCGGCATCTCAGGTCGCGCGCATGACCGAGGCGCTGAAGGACAAGAAGGACACCGGCTCCGCGGAGAGCTGACCCACCCCCATCGACGAAAGCGTCCCTGGGTTGCGCCCGATGCGGGCGCTGATGTGATCTGAAAGGAACGCCATCATGGCCAAGATGAGCAACGAGGAACTGCTGGACGTCTTCAAGGAGATGACCCTCCTGGAGCTTTCGGAGTTCGTGAAGCAGTTCGAGGAGACCTTCGACGTCACCGCTGCGGCCCCGGTCGCGGCTGCGGCCCCGGCTGCCGCCGCTGGTCCGGCTGCCGAGGAGGAAGAGCAGGACGAGTTCGACGTCGTGCTCGAGGACGCAGGCGAGAAGAAGATCAACGTCATCAAGGTCGTCCGCGAGGTCATCTCCGGCCTCGGCCTGAAGGAGGCCAAGGAGCTGGTCGAGGGCGCTCCGAAGCCGCTGCTGGAGAAGGTCGACAAGGAGAAGGCCGACGACGCCAAGGCCAAGCTGGAGGAGTCCGGCGCCAAGATCACCCTCAAGTGATCATGCGCTGATACCTCACGAAGAAGGGGCGGTCACCCGCATCGGGTGACCGCCCCTTCTTCGTGCATCACCGATCGTGCTCGCCTCCGCCGTCGTTCGCGCGTGGTTGCCGTTCGTGGCGACAATGCGTCATGGCCTCCGACACCGCTGGTACGCATCCGACACTGCGAGTGCGGCCGGACCGTGAGCTGTGGTCGTTCGTGGCGCCGCGGCACCGGCGGGAGCAGGTCCTGGTGCGCTACGACGGCACAGCCTCGCTCGGGCACGTCGTCCAGTCGCTGGGGATTCCGCTGACCGAGGTCGGCGCCTTGCTGGTCGACGGAGTTCCCACCGAGCACTCGCAGCGGCCCGGGCCTGCGGCGACCGTCGAGATCCGGCCTGTCGAGCGTCCGCAGGCGATCCGTGCGCATTTCGTACTCGACGTGCACCTCGGGACTCTCGCGCGGCGGATGCGGCTGCTGGGTATCGATACCGCGTACCGCAACGATGCCGAGGACGGTGCGTTGATCGAGCAGTCGGCGCGGGAGGAACGCGTGCTGCTCAGCAAGGATCGCGGGCTGTTGCGGCGCCGGGCACTGTGGTCCGGGGCTTTCGTACGAGGTACGCGGCCCGCAGAGCAACTCGCGGACGTGCTGGGCAGGTTCGCGCCCGGGCTGAATCCGTGGACGCGGTGTCTTGCCTGCAACGGTGAGCTGGCGGCGGTGGCCAAGAGCGAGGTGGTCGACGAGCTGGAGCCGGGTACTCGGCGCTGCTATGACGTCTATGCGCGGTGCCGCTCGTGCGGGCGCGTGTACTGGCGTGGTGCGCATGCGGACAAACTCGACGCGATCGTGGCGGAAGCCCGCTCGATGCATCCTGATCGCGGAGAAGATGGGCGAGGCTGACCGGATTCCGGTTACCCCACGGTGCTGTGGCATCGATCCCGACTCTCTCGAACGCGGACAAGGGACAAACCGGGCATCGCCGATGTGCAGGCGAGAAAAAGAGGAGCTCGTGAGTAACCTGCGGTCCGCGCACTCGTTGCCCGAGTGTGATGCGCTCAACTCCCGTTGAGCGCATCACAGAGGACAGGCTGCCCGGCCGAGTCGTTCGTCCCGGAACTCGTGTGCGGGCGAGATTCCGGTTAGCGGGGACGCCGGACGGGATACGGCCAACGAAGGACGCGGAGGTACGGATGGGCGTCGAGGTGGCCGTCGAGGGACTGTCGAAGTCTTTCGGTGCGCAGACCATCTGGTCCGATGTCACGCTGACCCTGCCGAGAGGTGAGATCAGCGTGTTGCTCGGGCCTTCGGGAACCGGGAAATCGGTTTTTCTGAAGTCGCTGGTCGGGTTGCTCAAGCCCGAGCAGGGTCACGTGGTCATCAACGGTGTGGATGTCTGCAGCTGCTCGGAACACGAGCTCTACGAGATCCGCAAGCTCTTCGGCGTGCTGTTCCAGGACGGCGCGTTGTTCGGGTCGATGAACCTGTTCGACAACATCGCGTTCCCGCTGCGGGAGCACACCCGCAAGGGAGAGACCGAGGTCCGGAACGTGGTGCTCGAAAAGATGGAGATGGTCGGGCTCATCGGCTCGGAGACGAAACTCCCCGGCGAGATCTCCGGCGGTATGAAAAAGCGCGCGGGCCTGGCCAGAGCACTGGTGCTCGACCCCGAGATCATTCTGTTCGACGAGCCCGATTCCGGCCTCGACCCCGTCCGCACCGCCTATCTGAACCAGCTCATCGTCGACCTCAACGCGCAGACCGACGCGACGTTTCTGATCGTCACCCACGACATCAACACGGCACGTACGGTGCCGGACAACATCGGGATGCTGTTCCGGCGCAACCTGGCCATGTTCGGCCCCCGGGAGGTACTGCTGACCTCGACCGAGCCCGCGGTCGAGCAGTTCCTCAACGGACGCAGGCAGGGCCCGATCGGCATGAGCGAGGAAAAGGACTCCGGTCAGGCGGCGGCCGAACTCGCCGAGCTCGGCGGCGACAACGGCGTACCGCAGCTCATTCCACAGCTGGAGATATCACCCGGTGTGCCCAAGCGGGCAGCCGTCCAGCGCCGCCAGGACCGGGTGATGGCCAATTTGCAGTCGCTGAATCCCAGCGCACAGCGGGAAATTCTCAACAGTCTCAGCTCGCGGGAGCGTCACCGCTATGGCGTGGCAGACGGTGCGCCTGCTGTCGACAACGGTGTGCCTGCCGCAGAGGTGCCTGCCGCCGAAGCCGAACAGCCGACGGAGCCCGTCGGACCGAAGCCCACGCCCACTCCGCGTCCTCGGACGCGGTCGATTCCCGAACAACAGCCCCCGTGGAGCCAGGACTCGGTGGACGAGCAGGCACCAGCCGGTGCACCTCGACGGCGGTGGTTCGGTCGTAAGAGCAACCGGGGTGATAACCAGTGACCGCACCTTCATCGGCGCGGTTCCCCGGTGCGGGCGGGCTGCGCGAGACCGGCAAGCTGTTCGCGCTCGCACTCGACGTACTCCGGGCGCTGCCCAAACGCCCGTTCCAGATCCGCGAATTCATCCAGCAGTGCTGGTTCCTGGCCGGTGTCACCATCCTGCCGACCGCACTGGTGGCGATCCCGTTCGGCGCGGTGATCGCCCTGCAGCTCGGCTCGCTGACCCGCCAGCTCGGTGCGCAGTCGTTCACCGGTGCGGCCAGTGTCCTGGCGATCATCCAGCAGGCCAGCCCCATCGTGACCGCGCTGCTCATCGCGGGCGCAGGCGGTTCGGCGATCTGTGCGGACCTGGGCTCCCGCAAGATCCGCGAGGAGATCGACGCGATGGAAGTACTCGGCGTCTCGCCGATCCATCGTCTCGTGGTGCCGCGGGTGCTCTCGGCGATGCTCGTCGCCGTACTGCTCAACGGCATGGTCAGCGTGGTCGGCGTGATGGGGGGTTACTTCTTCAACGTCATCATGCAGGGCGGTACTCCGGGCGCCTATATGGCGAGTTTCGGCGCACTGGCGCAGCTGTCGGATGTGTGGATCGGTGAGATCAAGGCATTGTGCTTCGGGTTCATCGCCGGTGTGGTGGCTGCCTACCGAGGGTTGAACCCCCCGCCGGGACCGAAAGGCGTCGGTGATGCCGTGAATCAGTCGGTGGTGATCACGTTCCTGCTGCTGTTCGCGGTGAACTTCATCCTCACCACGGTGTATCTGCAGATCGTTCCACCGCAAGGGATGTGACGGGCATGACGACGATTCCTCAGCGCGCCCGCCGAATCCTGCGGCGCCCGCTGGAGGTACTCGACGATCTGGGTGACCAGATGTCGTTCTACCTGCGGGCACTGGCGTGGATACCGAAGGCGATCACCCGCTACACCCGGGAGGTGCTGCGCCTGCTGGCCGAGGTCAGCTTCGGCAGCGGTGCGCTCGCGGTGATCGGCGGCACGGTCGGCGTGATGATCGGTCTCACCCTGTTCACCGGCACCGTGGTAGGTCTGCAGGGCTACGCCGCCCTGAACCAGCTCGGCACGTCGGCCTTCGCCGGGTTCATCTCCGCCTACTTCAACACCCGTGAGATCGCTCCCCTGGTGGCGGGACTGGCCCTGTCGGCCACGGTCGGATCCGGATTCACCGCGCAACTCGGCGCGATGCGGATCTCCGACGAGATCGACGCGATGGAAGTAATGGGCATCCCGAGCCTGCCGTACCTGGTCACCACTCGGGTGATCGCGGGTTTCATCGCGGTGATCCCGCTGTACGTGCTGGGGCTGCTCACCTCGTACCTGGCGGCACGCACGGTGACGGTGCAGCTGTATTCCCAGTCCGCGGGCACGTATGACCACTACTTCAATCTGTTCTTACCTCCGGGGGACGTGTTGTGGTCCTTCGGCAAGGTGCTCATCTTCAGCGTGCTGGTGATCATGACGCACTGCTACTACGGCTATCGCGCCAGCGGTGGCCCGGCGGGTGTCGGTATCGCGGTGGGCCGTGCGGTGCGGACCGCGATCGTGGCCACCGCTTTGCTCGACTTCTTCCTCAGTCTCGCGATCTGGGGAACCACGACGACAGTTCGGATTGCCGGATGAGTGCCCCGAGAAACCAGGGTCGGCGAGTGCTGACCACCGTCAGGCGCCGGTTGATGGGACTGGCCCTGCTGATGTGCATGGTGCTGTTCGTCAGCCTGACCGTGGCGATCTACCAGAAGGCGTTCAAGCCGGTCGTCGACGTGATGCTGCATGCGGAATCCACGGGTAACCAGCTCCGGCCGCGTTCGGAGGTGAAGATACGCGGAGTCCTCGTGGGCAAGGTCCGGGAGATCACCACCACCGACGGCGGTGCCAAGCTGCATCTGGCGCTGGAGCCGGAGAAGGTCGATGTGATCCCGGCGAACGTGTCCGCTCGGCTACTGCCCAAGACACTGTTCGGTGAGCGTTACGTATCCCTGCAGATGCCGGAGAACCCGGCCCCGCGGAGCCTGTCCGAAGGGGACGTGATCACTCAGGACCGCACGCGCGGAGCCATCGAACTGCAGACGGTGCTCGCCGACACGCTCGACACGCTGGAAGCGATACAGCCTGCCGATCTGGCGGCCACGTTGAACGCGCTGAGCACGGCCCTCGACGGGCGTGGTGAGCAGCTCGGCAAGACCCTTTCGCAGCTCAACACCTACCTGGAGGGGTTGAATCCGTCGGTGCCGGACCTGAAGCGCAACCTGCAGGAACTCGTCGGTGTGGCCAGAACCTACGAAGAGGCCGCGCCGGATGTGCTGCGAGCGCTGCGGAATCTGACCACGACCTCGCGCACGCTGGTCGAGCAACGCGAACATCTCGATGCACTGACCAAGCAGGTGACCAGGACCTCGCACGACATCAGGAAGTTCCTCGAAACCAACGAGGAGAACCTGATCCGCCTGAACGAGTCGGCACGGCCGACGCTGGACGTCCTCGCCAAGTACGCACCGGAATACCCCTGCCTGCTCCGGAGTCTCACCGGGCTCGTACCGCGCCTGAACAGTGCCTTCGGTGCGGGAACCAAGGAGCCCGGACTGCACATCACGCTGGAGATCACCTCGCATCGCGGTAAGTACGAACCGAATCAGGACGAGCCGCAGTACAACGACGAGCGCGGGCCACGCTGTTACGACTTCGCCAACGCGCCGAAGCCGTTCCCGCAGTACCCGCCGGACGGTCCGGTCAAGGACGGATCGTCCGCCCCACCCGCTGCTCGGACCTCCAACGGCGGCCTCAACCCGCCTGCCAACGGGGCCACGGATCCGGATCCTGCGAGTACGTCACCGCAATCGGCGAGCACGGGACACGCCGCTGGCCGTGCTCTGGGCATCGTGAACTCTCCCGCCGAACGCGACTTCGTGTCCGCACTCATGGCCCCGACGATGGGAGTACCGCCCGAGAAGGTGCCGGGATGGGGGTCGCTGCTGGTCGGACCGCTGCTGCGTGGTGCTGAGGTGAGTTACCGATGAACGGGCGTTCCATTGCCGGGCCGCTGGTGAAGTTCCTGATCTTCGTGCTGGTCACGGTGCTGGCCACCGGGGTCCTGCTGATCACCATCGCGAACGAGAGTTTCCGCTCCTCGGAGTCCTACTCGGCCCTGTTCACCGACGTGACCGGCCTGGCCGAGGGCGACGATGTACGGATTGCCGGGGTGAAGGTCGGTGAAGTGGAGGACATCCGGGTCGTCGACCACGGCACTGCCAAGGTCCGGTTCTCCGTGTCCGAACGCAGGTTGCCCAAGTCGGTGACGGCGGCGGTGAAATGGCGCAATCTGATCGGACAGCGCTACATCGATCTGGGGCGGGGCGCGGGCCCGGTCGACGAGTTCCTGGATGTGGGCGCGACGATTCCGGTCGAGCGCACCAGCCCACCACTGGATCTCAGCGCGCTGCTCGGTGGTTTCAAGCCGTTGTTCGAGGCGCTGTCCCCGAAGGACGTCAACAAGTTGTCCTTCGAGATCATCCAGGTGCTGCAGGGCGAAGCGGGCACGGTGGAAAGCCTGCTGGCACACACGGCTTCCCTGACGCAGACGATCGCCAAGAAGGACAAGGTGATCGGCCAGGTGATCAGCAATCTCAACAGCGTGCTCAAGACCGTCAATTCGCGGAGCACGGAACTGTCCGGGCTCATCGTGCAGTTGCAGAAACTGGTCTCGGGATTGGCGGCCGATCGTGGTTCGGTCGGTAGCGCCATCAGCGCGCTGGATGGACTGACCAACACCACGGCCGGATTGCTCACCGAAGCGCGGCGCCCGCTGCGTCAGGACATCGCGGGGCTGCGGGAAGTGACCGAGAACCTCAACGGGCACCAAGCTCTCATCGAACGGGTTCTGCAGAACATGCCGAACAAACTCGAGACCGTCTCGCGCACCGCGAGCTACGGTTCCTGGTTCAACTTCTACCTGTGCAAGGCCTCCGGAAATGTCGGTATCGGCGAGGCCGACCTGGCGCTGCCGTTGATGCCGGTGACTCAGCCGAGGTGCCGCCCATGACCTCATTCCAGAAACGTGACCCACTCAAAACCGGTGCGGCCGGGTTGTTGGCGCTGGCACTGGCCTTCGTCCTGGCGATGAACTTCCAGAGCCTGCCGTTCGTCGGCGGCAAGACCTACGTTGCGCACTTCAGCGAGGCGGCCGGACTGACCACGGACAACGTGGTACGCGTTGCCGGGGTCGAGGTCGGCTCGGTCACCGACGTGGAACTGGACGGCGATCACGTCAAGGTCACCTTCGAGGTCTCCGACGCGTGGATCGGCAACCGGACCCATGCGGCGATCAAGCTCGGAACCCTGCTCGGCCGGAAATACCTGGCACTGGATCCACGAGGCAGCAAGGAACTACCGAGTTCCGAACCGATCCCGCTGCAACGCACGATGTCGCCCTACGATGTCATCGAGGCGTTCAGCGGACTGTCCAAAACGGTCGGAGACCTCGACACCGAGCAACTCGCCCGCAGCTTCCGCACCCTGTCGGAGACTTTCTCCGATACTCCCGAGCAGGTGCGTGGCGCCCTCAAGGGACTGTCCGCGCTTTCGGAGACGATCGCCAAGCGTGATCAGGAACTCAAGAAACTGCTGGACCGGACCAGCAAACTCGCGGGCACCATTTCGGCCCGCAATGCCGAAATCGAGAAACTGCTCGCCGACGGCAATCGGCTGCTCCGGGAACTGCGGGCCAGGCGGGACGCGATCCGGTCGTTGCTCGACGGCACTCGTGCGCTGTCCGAGCAACTGACCGGTCTGGTCGACGACAACGCGGCACAGATCGGCCCCGCGCTCACGCAACTGGACAAGGTCACCGCGATGTTGCAGCGCAACCAGGACAATCTCAGCCGCAGCATCGAGCTGATGGCCCCGTTCACCCGGTTGTTCTCCAATGTTCTCGGCAACGGCCGCTGGTTCGACGTCTACATTTGCGGCCTGCTGCCACCCGCTGCCGGCCCGATCAACCGGGAGGGGTGCCTGCCATGAGAACCCTCGGAAGGTCATGGACGGTGAGCATGTCCCGCCTCGGTAGCCTGCCGTTCACGCGGACACTGGCACTCGGTTGCGCATTCACGCTCCTCGTGACGGCAGGTGCGTGGTGGTTGTTCTTCGGCGCCGACGAGCGCCGCCTGACGGCATACTTCGACTCGGCCGTGGGCGTCTACGAAGGCAGTGACGTGCGGGTGCTGGGTGTGCACGTCGGTCGGATCGAGGTGGTCCAACCACAGCCGGAGCGGGTGCGGGTGGAGATGACCGTGCAACGCGACGTCAGGATTCCCGCCGATGCCGGAGCCGTGGTCATCTCCCCGAGCGTCGTGAGTGGTCGCTACGTGCAGCTTGCCCCCGTCTACCGGGGAGGTCCGACGATGGCGGACGGCGCGGTGATCCCGAACAAGCGCACCGTCACGCCCGTCGAAATCGATCGGATCTACAACAGCCTCAACAAACTGACGACAGCACTGGGACCACAGGGCGCGAACAAGGACGGAGCGCTCTCGGAGCTGCTCAAGACGGGGGCGGCCAACCTCGAAGGCAACGGCGAGTTGCTGTCCGGGACATTGAAGAATCTCGGTCGGATGAGCACGACATTGTCCGGCAGCAGCGAGGACCTTTTCACCACTGTGGACAAACTGCAGAAGTTCACCTCGATGCTGGCCGACAACGATGGCCGGGTTCGTCGGTTCAACGCCCAGATGCGCGAGGTCAACGAGTTGCTGGCCGACCAGCGCGACGACCTGGGCTCGGCACTGTCCGAGCTCGCCCTCGCATTGGGCAAGGTGGAGTCGTTCGTGCGGGACAACCGGGCGAAACTCGCCGATAACGTGGAGCAGTTGAACTCGGTGGCGCAGGTGCTGGTGAAACAGAAGGCAGCGCTGCGTGAGACCCTCACCAACGCCCCGCTGGCTCTGGGCAATTTGCAGAACTCCTACAACGCCGCATCCGGAACCCTGGACACACGGGCCAACATCAACGAGCTCAACCAGCCGCCGATCGTTCTGGTGTGCAAGCTCGTCAAGCAGACCCTACCGGGCAGCGAGCAGCTGGCCGCTCAGCTTCCGGACGGTCTGGCGGACATGTGCGACCGGTTGGAGGGAGTCCTCGGCGGTGCTGCGTCGCTGCCGACACCGGCGGAGACCATCTCGGCGTTGCAACGGGGTGAACTGCCGCCGATGCCGCTGCAGATCCTGAACAGCGGTGGCACAGCGGCCGATTCCCGGCAATCCACCGAAGGAGGTGGTCGGTGATGGGTTCGTCGCGGGCGTTCACAGTGCTGACCGCGCTGACCATGGTCATGCTGATCAGTGGCTGCGGAATCACCGAGTTCAGAGGCATCCACAGCATGCCGTTGCCCGGTGGAGCCGATCTCGGGAACAACCCGTATCGGGTAACGGTGCACTTCCGGGATGTACAGGATCTCGTTCCCAACGCGGGGGTGCGGGTCAACGACGTTCCCGTCGGGCGGGTCACCTCGGTCGAACTGGCGCCGAAGTCATGGCAGGCCCAGGTGACCCTCTCCGTCAACAACAGTGTCGAGCTGCCCGCCAATGCCACCGCCGCGATCCGCCAGTCGAGTCTGCTCGGTGAGAAGTACGTCGAGCTCGCCGCGCCACCGAAGCCGGTCGGTCACCTCGATGACGGGGCACTGATCGGCATCGAACGCACCGGGCGAAGCCCCGAGGTCGAGGAGGTGCTGGGGGCGCTGTCCTTGCTGCTCAACGGCGGCGGTATCGCACAGATCCAGAACATCGCCGAGGAGCTCAACGCCGCGCTGGACGGCCGGGAGGCCGATGTGCGCAGCCTTCTGGCCAATTTGGACGAGTTGGTATCCGAGTTGGACGCGCAGCGGGACGAGATCACACGAGCTCTCGACAGCGTGAACAGGCTCAGCGCGACGCTGAAAGCGCAACGTGCCGATATCGATGTGGCGCTGCGCGAACTCGGCCCCGGGCTGCGGGTACTCAACGAACAGCGTGATCAGCTCGTGACGATGCTGGAATCGCTGGACGAGCTTTCCGGCGTGGCCACCGACGTGGTCAATCGGACCAAGCAGGACCTCGTGCACAACCTGAAATCGCTGCAGCCGGTGTTGCGCCAACTCGCCGCCGCGGGATCGAATCTGCCCAAGGCGTTCGAGCTGTTGTTCACCTTCCCCTTCACCGACAAGTCCGTGCAGGGCATCAAGGGTGACTACACGAATCTCTACGTCAAAGCGGATCTGAATCTGACCCGTACTCTCAAGAATCTGGGGCGCAGCAGGCAACCGATCGTCCGGATGCCGCAGCCGCCATCCTCGGCGCCGCCGCTGCCGTTGCCACTCGCGTCCGGTGCGGACCGCAGCGGGCAATCCCCCGCTGCTCCGTCCGGGGATTCCCGATCCGCGCCGTCTCCGGGTTCCGGCTCCGCCGGCGGCATCCTGGGCGGCCTGCTGGGAGGTAACTGATGCTCGGTCGCAGAGTTCGGATCCAGATCGCCGCGTTCGTGGCGGTCGCGCTGGTCGGTACGAGCTATGCCGGGGCCCGCTACGCCGGTTTGGATCGTTTGTTCGGGCCGCGTGGCTACGTGGTGACGATGAAACTGGCCGACTCGGGAGGCATCTTCTCCAATGCCGAGGTGACCTACCGGGGTGTGCGGGTGGGCCGGGTGGGCACGTTGCGCCTGACCGACGAGGGTGTGGCCGTGCCGCTGGACATCAACCCCGGAGCACCCCCGATCCCGGAGGACGTCCACGCCGTGGTCGCCAACCGCTCGGCCGTGGGGGAGCAGTACGTGGATCTGCGCCCGCAGAGCAGGGGTGGGCCGTACCTCGGTGCCGATTCCGTGATCCCGAAGAAGGCGACCGAGATCCCGTTGCCGGTGGAGGACCTGCTCAAGAACCTGGACGGCCTGGTCAAGTCGGTGCCCAAGGAAGCGCTGCGGACGGTGGTCGACGAACTCGGCAAGGGATTCGCCGGTACGGGCGAGGACCTGCAGACGATTCTGGACACCAGCAGCGACTTCGTCGCCGAAGCTCAACAGCATCTGCCGCAGACGCGGAAGCTGTTGGAGGATGCCACGACAGTGTTGGCGACCCAGAATGATCAGAGCTCGGCGATCAGATCGTTCAGCGAGAACCTGCGGTTGGTCTCCGAACAGCTCAAGCGCTCCGATGGCGACCTGAGTACGGTGATCGAGCGGTCGCCGAGAACAGCACGTCAGATCAGTGGTCTGCTCCGCGAGACAGGACCTCGGTTGACCGGGTTGCTGAAGAACACGGCCTCGACCGCGGAACTGCTGGCTACCAAAACCGACGGAATCGAGCAGCTCCTGGTGACGTATCCGCTGGTCACCTCCGGCGCCTACACTGTCCTGCCCGGTGACGGAACCACTCACTTCGGGCTGGTGCTGAACACGTTCGATCCGATGCCGTGCGTCTACGAGAGCACGGACAAGCGGGCGGGCAATGAGTTGGCGCCGGTGCCGCTGAACACCGAAGCGCGCTGCAAGCTGCCGCCGGACAGCCCGACCGCCGTGCGCGGAGCACACAACGCACCTGGGAGCTGAAAGCGGCGCACCACTGGCCGCTGTTTACCGGAGGGGAACGATGACCACCGCAAGTACAGGCGAGACCCGCACACGCCGATCCCGCGTGGCGCTGCTCGTGGCCGCGCTCCTGCTCGCCGCCTCGACCGGAACCGCCGGGTTCTTCGGAGTGTCGTGGGCAGTGGCCGCCACTGACGAGTCGATCGATCTCGCGGTCGAGCGTGATCAGGCTCTGCGGGACGGTCGTCAGGCGATCATCAACGTCAACACCTTCGACTACCGCAACGTGGAGAAGTCGCTCAACCGATGGGAACGCAGTTCCACGGGGCCGTTCCACGAAACGGTCGTCAAGATCCGCAAGAACAAGATGGAGCAGCTCAAGAAGGGCAAGGCCCAACGGAGTAGCAGGATTCTCGACGCTGCGCTGACCGAGCTCAATGCCCGCGCCGGGAAGGCCCGCATGATCGCGGTGGTGGAAATGACGACGAAGCGGCCCCGGTCCGGGAGCTCGCAGGCCGGGAACTCGCAGTCCGGGCAGTCCACGGTCTGGCGCAGTCGATACAAGGCCGAACTCACGCGAGTGGGACGGACGTGGAAGCTCAGCACGCTCGGATCGGTGGGAGGCGGTCAACCTCCGATCCGCTGATACCGCACGTCGCGCGCACGGGTTTTCAGCCCACTGGAAGCCCCGGACTCCCCCGAAATCCCCGTCGTTGTAGGAGCCACAGCCAGTGTCCACCCCCCGTCGTAGCGGATCGAGTCGCGGATCGTCGCAGAAGCCCTCCGGTGCCCGGCGCCCCCGCGTGGCCGGACTCCACCGGCGCACCGCGCGGAACTCGTCCGCCGAACCCCCGCAGAGTTCAGCGGAATCGTCCGACCGGGAACAGGAACCATCCGCGCAGGAACCGCAGGAACCGCAGGAACCGCAGGAATCGTCCGTGCAGGAGCAATCCGGATGGGACCGGGACCCCGAGGAATCCACGACCCCCGTGGTTGCGGAGGAGACCGCTCCAGTGGACGACTCCGGTGGAGGAACGTGGGACTCGCCGGCCGAGCCGCCGAGCGAACCCCCGGCCGAGCCGCCGAGCGAACCGCCGGATGAGACCCCGGTGACGGAGTCGCAGGAGGCCGTTGCCGGAGCGGACGCCGGAGAAAACCACAGCGGGGCGGACAGGCGACTACGCCGCCCCGCCGCCCTGGTCTCCCTGATGCTGGTACTGACCGTGGCTTTCGGCGGGCTGGCGGTGTGGTTCCACAACGAGGCCCATGCCCTGCGCCACGAGGGTGCCGCCGCGAACAGGGCTCTCGTGGATCAGGCCGCCACGAGTCGGGTCAAGGGGCGGATCACCACTGCGGTGGAGAAGCTGTTCTCGTACGACCACACCAACACCGCCAAGACGGAGAAGGCCGCCAAGAACCTGCTCACCGGCAAGGCCGTGCAGAAATACGACAAGCTGTTCGCCACGGTCCGCAAACAGGCCCCGAAGCAGAAGCTCGTGGTGACCACGACCGTCCAGACCGCAGGAGTCACCCGGCTCCAGGAGAAACGCGCCGAGGTGCTGCTGTTCGTCAACCAGCGCTCCACGCGCACCGAGAGCGGTCGGAGCACTGTCGGACCGGCTCAACTCAGCGTCGTCGCGGAGAAGCACGGCGATCAGTGGAAGATCAGCCGAATCACCCAACGCTGAAGACCGCTTCTACCACGGCCTGCTGCTGCGGTCCCGCACCTACGGGCCGACGTGGGTGTAGGCGGCCCAGCGCGCAGGCTGCTCGGGGTGTTCCTCGCGCATCCTGCGGGCAGCCGCGTGGAGTGCGTCCCCCGAACGGTCGGTGGCGAAGTGCCCGTCCTCGCAGAGTTGTCCGTAGACGCCCGCGTGGATCTGTGCTGCGCTGTCGTCGTCGACGGCCCACAGTGCGCTGATGACGTGCGCGAAACCGGCGAAACCGAGCGCACTGCCCAGGGAGACCGCAGCCGCGGAGGGAATGTCGGCCGTGGTGCGGCACCGTCCGAGGTAGGCGAACTCCGCCTCCGGCAGGTGGACCTGCCCCAACTCGACCAAGTCGAGTGACCGGCCCCAGGGATCCCGGTCCAGGACGCGTCCCGCGGCGGGGTGCGCCGGTTGCTGGGTGCTCGGCTCGCAGACGTGCACCAGTGGGTAGTCGGGCAGCACGTCGAGCACGTCGTCCGGTGTGCTCCTCTCCTGCGCCAGTACATCGGCGGATGGCCAGTATCGCGCCAGAGTCCGGTTCTGTGGTGGTAGCTCCTGGTGCTGCGCAGCCTGCTCCGATCCCGCCGCCACCAGTGCCCGCGGGTGCTTCTCGGCCAACGGCGCACGCCGCTTCGCCCTGAGGAGAGTGCTCAACCCCGGTGTGTAGGACGACACCACACGGTCGAGCGCGCAGGACCGGTCATCCGCGCTGGCTGCCGCATGCAACGGCAGAAATGCAAGAGCCCCGGTGACCGACCACCACAGTCGCGGCCATCTCTCGTTTCCCCGAGGAGCGTGCGTGTAGCCCATCCGGTCGAGCACGGGACGCGTGATGTTGTGCCACAACCAGTCCATGGCTGTGACCAGTCCCTGCTGCTCCTGCCCACCCGGTGCCGCCCGTGCGTTCCGATGGGGTTGCTGAGCAGCGGACACGGCAGCCTCGGCCTGCTCGGTGGCTGATTCCGGCCCCGCTCCGGGCAGGGGAACGATCAGCACGCGCCCGGCGAAGACGATCAATGCATCCGATCGGTACCGACTCAGGTTGACCAGGACGACCGAGCCCTCGTCGGCGGCCGATGCCAGTTCGGCGAACGGTGTGATCCGCAGGTGGTCCTTCTGGGCGTGTTCGGTGCGCGCCTCCCGCAGCAGGTCGTCCCAGGCCTCGGCGAGCCAGCGGCGCCGCTCGCTCTCGGTGACGATGTCGCCCGCAGCCATCTCGGGCTCCTCGGGAGGCCGATCCAGCAGCCTGCGCAGCCGGACCGCATCGGTGGCCAGCTGCTGCTGCCTGCGATGCAGCTCACCGAGTTCGCCGCTGGCGGGGAGCAATTCCGCCAGCAGCGCCCGCCGACCGTGCTCGAGCAGTTCGACCGCACGCTTCGGCTGTCCGACCTCCAGCGCGCAGGCCGCGGCGTCGGCCGTCACGTAGGCCCACCGCCGCTGTGTCACCGGCGACGCGATGGCCCGTTTGCCTCGCGTGACCAGAGGAAGGAGTTCCACGGCCGTGGTGAACGACTCCAGCGCTTCCGACCACCGATGCGCCTGCGCGGCGAGCCGACCGCACAGGTTCGCCGCTCGGAGACGCTGGTCGGCGGGGCCGGTGGGCAGGGTCGCGGCTTCGGTCAGTGCCCTGCGGGCCCAGCGGTAGAGCTTGCGCCTGCCGGTTCTGTGGTACAGCGTTTGCAGGGTGTGGCCGAGATGGGTGCTCACCGCGACCCGTTCCGGCGCGGTCCCGGGCATGGCGATCAGTGCGCGGTCGAACATCTCGGTCGCCGTCTCCAGCTCGGCCGTCCTGGAGTTCCGGCGGTAGCGATGCATGGCGAGAACGCCGAGCTGTGCCCACGCGGTGTGCTGCGGGACCGTCCCGCCGGGTGCGGATTCGAGAGCTTCGGTGGCCACGGTGGCAGCACGCTCCAGGTCCGCAGGCTCTCCCGAATGCTCGTAGCGCGTGATCAGGGTGCTCACCAGTGAGTTCAGTACGGCGCAGCGTTTGTAGGAGTCACTCGCGGCCGCGACCGCGGCCTCCCCGGCGGCTACCGCCGTGTCGAGTGTGTCGGGATCGGCGCCGTACAGGTAATGCCTGCGAGTGAGCGCACCGTAACCGGCCAGCGCCATCGCGCGGTTGGGGTCGTCGGAGGCGAGGCCGCGGATGGCGGGGCCGATGGCTCGCAGTGCCGGGTACAGATTGCCCGGTTCGCTCGCGCTGTCGACATATTCCGCGGTCGCGGAGGTGAGGCTCCAGAGCACCTTGCCCAGCAGAGCGTGGCTGTTGTCGACATCGTCGGTGATGCCGAGCAACTCGTTGATCGCCGACTGCAGGTCGTGGAGATCACCGCGCTGGCGGTAGCGTAGCCGCAAAGCTTCGGAGAGGTGCACCAGAGCGGTATACCGGTGTTCTCCGCCCGGAAGGATGTCGATGCCGTTGCGCAGGTGGTCGATGCCTTCGTCCAGGTCCTCGGCCGCTGCGGCGCGTTCGTGGCGCCGCAGCAGGGCGGAGCCGAGATTGATGAGCAGTTCCGGCCCGTCCGACCGGTGTGCCTGGGCGTGTTCGCCGCTCAGAGCTCCCCGTGCGGCCTCCCGGAAGAGTTCGACGGACTCCTCGTCCGAGTCGGGGTCCTCGGCGATCCGGGCATACAGCTTCAGCGCGTTGGCCAGCCGGATCAGCGTCGTGACCCGGCGCTGATCGTCGCTGCTCACGTGATTCATCGCCCGGCGAGCGGCCCGGACAGCGTCGGCGGCATGGCCTGCTTCACCCGTCCGTGCCGCGTGGTCGGTCAGGGCGAGTGCGAGGTTGCACGAGTAGAGCACGAGATCGGGATCGTCGTCCTGGCCGGTGGAGGCGGCGGCACGGTAGTAGCCCACCGCGTCTTCCAGGTCGGCGATGTCGCCGCTGGAGATGTAGGCGAGTTGGGCGGCGCTGCCGAGATTGTTGAGCACGCTCGGCCGCGACGGGTCCTGTTCGTGCAGGACACCGGCAGTGGCGCGCAACACCTGGATGACCCAGGACAGATCCCGGAAATCGCGGGTGGTCACCATCTCGTTCAGTGCCGACAGTGCACGGGCATAGCGCTGTTGGGGACTTTCCCGGGAGGTTTGCGGGGACTCGGGAGGTGACTGCCTGCGCCCGCCCTGCCCCTCGCTTCCTGCCCGATCGCCGGCTGTGGGGCCGGTGGGGCCACTGGCTGCGGGGTGGCCGGTCGACTGCTGGTCGGCGGCTGCCGGGCTGCTGTCCGTGCTGTCCGCGAACCAGGTATTGCCCCGATGCTCCTGGGACGGCTCCTCTGCCGAACGTGGCAGCCGTCGAAACGTTCGGTTCCGGCGACTCACGTCGTCATCCATCCTGTTCTCCCGTGTCGCGTCCACGTGAATCGTGGCCTTTGCCGTGGTGGGCGGCATCACAGTATCGACATTCGCCGGTCGGCAGTAGTCCGATCGTATGAGGACGACGATCCGATCGTGTGCACCCGTCGGTGCTCCGTTTGTTCACCTCCCGCAAGAATGCGGAGTCAGGCGGTACGGGTGGCCCCGGTCGGGGGCCCGCCGGGGAGGTAGGGGAGAGGGTCGCCCGCGTGGCGGAGAGCCGGTTCTGGTGCGGCAATGACGCGAAACATATTCGTACACGCTTGCGATACCCTTGTGCCCTGCGGCTTGGCTGCTCCCGGCGCTCTCGTTTCGACCACGGTGAGTGATCGTGTTCTGCGCCACGAGAGTGATCGGCATATGGCCTCTTGACTGTGGGCTCAGGGCGGGTCACGCTGGGGCTCGACACGGGACAGGGCAGCGTGCAGTGGGCCCCTCTCGACAGCTGGCGTCGCATCGGTTAGACTGCTACTTTGCGCTGCCCTCTTTCCGTCTTCCCCGGTTTCGTATGGGCTGTTTCGTATCAGCTGGACGCATGCGGACGGGGTCGTGGGACGTGGGCGCCATTGCACCCTTGACAGTCGTGTTATCGGATGTCACCGGCTGGTTATCGACCGGTCACCCGTGGCGTCCGGAGCGGCTGTAGCCAGTTCAGAGTCCCGGAAGGACGCATCTTGGCAGTCTCCCGCGCGACCAAGGTCTCTGCAGCTTCCAACTCCACGTCGGGGATCCCTGGGGCCCCGAAGCGAGTCTCGTTCGCGAAGATCCGTGAGCCGCTGGAAGTGCCTGATCTGCTCGATCTGCAGGTCCAATCCTTCGAATGGCTCGTCGGCGACGAGACCTGGTTCCAGCGCCGGGTCGACTCCGGCGAGGACAATCCTGTTGGCGGCCTGGCAGAGGTTCTCAGCGAGATCTCCCCGATCGAGGACTTCTCCGGATCGATGTCGCTGTCCTTTTCCGACCCACGCTTCGACGAGGTGAAGGCCTCCGTCGAGGAGTGCAAGGACAAGGACATGACCTACGCGGCACCGTTGTTCGTGACCGCAGAGTTCATCAACCAGAGCACCGGCGAGATCAAGAGCCAGACGGTGTTCATGGGTGACTTCCCCGTGATGAGCGACAAGGGCACGTTCATCATCAACGGCACCGAGCGGGTCGTGGTCTCCCAGTTGGTCCGCTCCCCCGGCGTGTACTTCGACCAGTCGGTCGACAAGAGCACCGACAAGGACGTGTACAGCGTCAAGATCATCCCCAGCCGCGGTGCGTGGCTGGAGTTCGATGTCGACAAGCGTGACACCGTCGGTGTGCGGATCGATCGCAAGCGTCGTCAGCCGGTCACCGTGCTGCTCAAGGCACTGGGTTGGACGGCCGAGGCCATTCGCGAGCGCTTCGGTTTCTCCGAAACGCTGATGGCGACCTTGGAGAAGGATCACACGGCGGGGCAGGACGAGGCCCTGCTCGACATCTACCGCAAGCTGCGGCCCGGTGAGCCGCCGACGAAGGAGAGCGCACAGACCCTCCTGGAGAACCTGTTCTTCAAGGAGAAGCGCTACGACCTCGCCCGTGTCGGCCGCTACAAGATCAACAAGAAACTCGGCCTGCAACTGCCGTTCTCCTCCGGCGTGCTGACCGAGGACGACATCATCACCTCCATCGAGTACCTCGTGCGTCTGCACGCGGGTGAGAACTCCATGCCCGTCCCCGGAAGCGGGGAGTCGGAGGCCGCGGAGGGGGCGACCGTCCCCGTCGAGCTCGACGACATCGACCACTTCGGCAACCGGCGTCTGCGTACGGTCGGGGAACTGATCCAGAATCAGGTTCGGGTCGGCCTGTCCCGCATGGAGCGAGTCGTCCGGGAGCGGATGACCACGCAGGACGTCGAGGCGATCACGCCGCAGACGCTGATCAACATCCGTCCGATCACGGCGGCCATCAGGGAGTTCTTCGGGACCTCGCAGCTGTCGCAGTTCATGGACCAGACCAACTCGCTGGCAGGACTGACGCACAAGCGCCGCCTGTCCGCGCTGGGGCCCGGTGGTCTCTCCCGTGAGCGCGCGCTGGTGGAAGTCCGTGACGTGCACCCCTCGCACTACGGCCGGATGTGCCCGATCGAGACGCCGGAAGGCCCGAACATCGGTCTGATCGGCTCGCTGGCCACGTACGGCCGGGTCAATCCGTTCGGGTTCATCGAGACCCCGTATCGCCGGGTCGTCGACGGCGTGGTCACCGATGAGGTCGACTACCTGACCGCCGACGAGGAAGACCGCCACGTCAAGGCCCAGGCCAACACGCCGATCGACGACGACGGCAACTTCCTCGAGGATCGCGTGCTGGGTCGCCGTAAGGGCGGCGAGGTCGAGCTGCTGGCTCCCACCGAGATCGACTACATGGACGTCGCGCCGCGCCAGATGGTCTCGGCGGCCACTGCGATGCTGCCGTTCCTGGAGCACGACGACGCCAACCGTGCGCTGATGGGGGCGAACATGCAGCGCCAGGCGGTGCCGCTGCTGCGCAGCGAGGCGCCGCTGGTCGGTACCGGCATGGAGTCGCGTGCCGCTGTCGACGCCGGTGACGTGGTCGTGACGGACAAGTCCGGAGTGATCGAGGAACTGAGCGCGGACTACGTCACGGTGATGGGTGACGACGGAAAGCGGCATACCCACCGGCTGCAGAAGTTCGCCCGTTCCAACCACGGCACCTGCATCAACCAGAAGCCGATCATCAACGAGGGCGACCGAGTCGAGGCCGGCCAGGTGCTCGCGGACGGTCCGTCCACCGAGAACGGTGAGATGGCCCTGGGCAAGAACCTGCGTGTGGCCATCATGCCGTGGGAGGGACACAACTACGAGGACGCCATCGTCCTGTCCCAGCGGCTGGTGCAGGACGACGTGCTCACCTCGATCCACATCGAGGAGCACGAGGTCGACGCCCGCGACACCAAGCTGGGTTCCGAGGAGATCACCCGCGACATCCCGAACGTCTCCGAGGACGTTCTGTCCGACCTCGACGAGCGGGGCATCATCCGCATCGGCGCCGAGGTGCAGGGTGGGGACATCCTGGTCGGCAAGGTCACGCCGAAGGGTGAGACCGAGCTGACCCCCGAGGAGCGGTTGCTGCGGGCGATCTTCGGCGAGAAGGCCCGGGAGGTCCGCGACACCTCGCTGAAGGTTCCGCACGGCGAAACCGGCAAGGTCATCGGCATCCGCGTGTTCAACCGCGAGGACGAGGACGAGCTGCCGCCCGGCGTCAACGAGCTGGTCCGCGTCTACGTGGCGCAGAAGGGCAAGATCCAGGACGGTGACAAGCTCGCCGGTCGGCACGGCAACAAGGGCGTCATCGGCAAGATCCTGCCGATCGAGGACATGCCGTTCATGTCCGACGGCACGCCGGTCGACATGATCCTCAATACCCACGGTGTTCCCCGACGGATGAACATCGGTCAGGTACTCGAAAGCCATCTCGGATGGATCGCCTCGCAGGGCTGGTCGATCGACGGCAATCCCGACTGGGCGAAGAAACTGCCCGAGGAGCTCTACGAGGTGGAGCCGGGAACCAATACCGCCAGCCCCGTCTTCGACGGTGCTCGGGAAGAGGAGATCACCGGCCTGCTCGCTTCGACCAAGCCGAACCGCGACGGTGAGCGGATGGTCGGTGGCGACGGCAAGGCGACGCTGATCGACGGCCGTAGCGGCGAGCCGTACCCGTATCCGGTCGCGGTCGGATACATGTACATCCTCAAGCTGCTGCACCTGGTGGATGACAAGATCCACGCTCGGTCGACCGGTCCGTACTCGATGATCACCCAGCAGCCGTTGGGTGGTAAGGCCCAGTTCGGTGGTCAGCGCTTCGGTGAGATGGAGTGCTGGGCCATGCAGGCCTACGGTGCCGCATACACGCTGCAGGAACTGTTGACGATCAAGTCCGACGACGTGCTCGGTCGCGTCAAGGTCTACGAGGCGGTCGTCAAGGGTGAGAACATCCCCGAACCGGGGATTCCGGAGTCGTTCAAGGTGCTGCTCAAGGAGTTGCAGTCGCTGTGCCTGAACGTCGAGGTGCTTTCCAGCGACGGTGCCGCCATCGAAATGCGCGACGGTGATGACGAGGATCTGGAGCGGGCCGCCGCCAACCTCGGCATCAACCTCTCCAAGAACGAGGCACCCTCGGTCGACGACGTCGTCACCTGACCTCGTCGGCGGTTCGCGGGGGCCGCACCCGGCCTCCGCGAACCGACCCCACGCCCATCCGGCAGAACCTCAACAAAGGGAGAAGACCCGACGTGCTTGACGTCAACTTCTTCGACGAACTCCGCATCGGACTGGCCACGGCCGACGATATTCGCCAGTGGTCCTACGGCGAGGTCAAGAAGCCCGAGACCATCAACTACCGGACCCTGAAGCCGGAGAAGGACGGGCTGTTCTGCGAGAAGATCTTCGGCCCGACCCGCGACTGGGAATGCTACTGCGGCAAGTACAAGCGGGTCCGCTTCAAGGGCATCATCTGTGAGCGCTGCGGTGTCGAGGTGACCCGCGCCAAGGTGCGCCGTGAGCGGATGGGGCACATCGAACTCGCTGCTTCGGTGACCCACATCTGGTACTTCAAGGGCGTTCCGAGTCGGCTGGGCTACCTGCTCGACCTGGCTCCCAAGGACCTCGAGAAGATCATCTACTTCGCCGCCTACGTGGTCACCTCGGTGAACACCGAGATGCGGCACAACGACATGCCGACGCTGGAAAGCGAGATCAGCGTCGAGCGCAAGAACATCGCCGACCAGCGGGACTCGGACCTGGAGGCCCGTGCCCAGAAGCTGGAGGCGGACCTCGCCGAGCTCGAGAACGAGGGTGCCAAGAGCGATGTTCGCCGCAAGGTCAAGGAAGGCGGCGAGCGCGAGATGAAGCAGCTGCGCGAGCGTGCGCAGCGCGACATCGACAGGCTCGACGAGATCTGGGAGACCTTCACCAAGCTGGAGCCCCGGCAGCTGATCTCCGACGAGTCGCTCTACCGCGAGCTCTACGACCGCTACGGCGAGTACTTCACCGGCGGTATGGGTGCCGAGTCGATCGAGGCCCTGCTGGCCAACTTCGACATCGACGCCGAGGCGGAGTCGCTGCGCGAGGTCATCCGCTCCGGTAAGGGGCAGAAGAAGCTGCGTGCGCTCAAGCGGCTCAAGGTCGTCGCGGCGTTCCAGACCACCGGCAACAACCCGCAGGGCATGGTGTTGGGTGCGGTCCCGGTCATCCCGCCGGACCTGCGCCCGATGGTGCAGCTCGACGGTGGCCGCTTCGCGACCTCCGACCTCAACGACCTGTACCGCAGGGTCATCAACCGCAACAACCGCCTCAAGCGACTGATCGACCTCGGAGCTCCCGAGATCATCGTCAACAACGAGAAGCGGATGCTGCAGGAGTCGGTGGACGCGCTGTTCGACAACGGTCGCCGCGGCCGGCCGGTCAGTGGCCCGGGCAACCGTCCGTTGAAGTCGCTGTCCGACCTGCTCAAGGGCAAGCAGGGCCGGTTCCGGCAGAACCTGCTGGGGAAGCGTGTCGACTACTCGGGCCGTTCGGTCATCATCGTCGGGCCGCAGCTGCAGCTGCACCAGTGCGGTCTGCCGAAGGAGATGGCGGTCGAGCTGTTCAAGCCGTTCGTCATGAAACGGCTGGTCGACCTCAACCACGCGCAGAACATCAAGTCCGCGAAGCGGATGGTGGAGCGTCAGCGTCCGCAGGTCTGGGACGTGCTCGAAGAGGTCATCGCCGAGCATCCGGTACTACTCAACCGTGCTCCCACGCTGCACCGGCTGGGTATTCAGGCGTTCGAGCCGCAGCTGGTGGAAGGCAAGGCCATCCAGCTGCACCCGCTGGTCTGTGAGGCGTTCAACGCCGACTTCGACGGTGACCAGATGGCGGTGCATCTGCCGCTGTCGGCCGAAGCCCAGGCCGAGGCCCGCGTGCTGATGTTGTCCAGCAACAACATCCTTTCGCCCGCCTCCGGACGGCCCCTGGCGATGCCGCGTCTGGACATGGTCACCGGCCTGTACTACCTGACCCGGCAGGTCGACGGTGCCACCGGTGAGGGCCAGGTCTTCTCCTCCCCGGCCGAGGCGATCATGGCCCGCGACCTGGGTGTGCTGGATCTGCAGGCCAAGGCCAAGATCCGGTTGCACGACGTCGTTCCGCCGACGGGCAGGACCCCGGAGGACTGGCAGCCCGGCGATCCCATCACGTTGGAGACCACGCTGGGTCGCGTGCTGTTCAACGAGCTCCTGCCGACGGACTACCCGTTCGTCGACGAATTGCTGGCGAAGAAGCGCCAGGGTGCGATCGTCAACGATCTCGCCGAGCGCTATCCGATGGTCACGGTGGCGCAGACGCTGGACCGGCTCAAGGACGCCGGCTTCTACTGGGCGACCCGCTCGGGCGTGACCACCGCGATCTCCGACGTCCTGGTGCCGCCGAACAAGACGGAGATCCTGGACTCGTACGAGCAGCGGGCCGACCAGGTCGAGAAGCGGTACCGCCGCGGTGCCCTGTCCCACGCCGAGCGCAACGCCGAGTTGGTCAAGGTGTGGAACTCGGCCAAGGACGAGGTCGCCGACGAGATGGAGAAGAACTTCCCGGAGGACAACTCGATCAGCATGATCGTGAAGTCCGGAGCTGCCGGGAACATGTCCCAGATCGTCCAGCTCGCCGGTATGCGTGGCCTGGTGTCGAACCCGAAGGGTGAGTACATCCCGCGTCCGATCAAGACGAACTTCCGTGAAGGTCTGTCGGTGCTGGAGTACTTCATCTCCAACCACGGTGCCCGGAAGGGTCTGGCCGACACGGCGCTGCGTACCGCCGACTCGGGGTACCTGACCCGTCGCCTGGTGGACGTCTCCCAGGACGTCATCGTGCGCGAGGCCGACTGCGCCACCGACCGCGGTGTCCGGATGCCGGTTGCCGAGCGGTCGGCCGACGGTCGGATGGTCCGCGACCCGAACGTGGAGACCAGCGTCTACGCCCGTACGACCGCCGAGGACGTGGTCGACTCCGACGGCAACATCGTGCTCGCCCGTGGTTCCGACCTGGGTGACCCGGCGATCGAGACACTGCTCAACGCGGGCGTCACGAAGGTCAAGGTACGCAGCGTGCTGACCTGCGAGTCGGGCAACGGTGTGTGCTCCGTCTGCTACGGCCGCTCGATGGCCACCGGCAAGCTCGTCGACGTCGGCGAGGCTGTCGGCATCGTCGCCGCCCAGTCCATCGGTGAGCCCGGTACGCAGCTGACCATGCGGACCTTCCACCAGGGAGGTGTCACCGGAGGTGACGACATCACCGCCGGTCTGCCGCGTGTGCAGGAGCTGTTCGAGGCTCGGGTGCCGAAGGGCAAGGCGCCGATCGCGGATGCGCCGGGCCGGATCCGTCTGGAGGACAACGAGCGGTCCTGGAAGATCACGATCACTCCGGATGACGGCAGCGAGGAGATCGTCTACGACAAGCTGTCGAAGCGGCAGCGACTTGCCGTGATCACGGTGGACGGCACCGAGCGCCAGATCGAGGACGGCGACCACGTCGATGTCGGCCAGCGGCTGATGGAGGGCGCGGTCGACCCGCACGAGATCCTGCGTGTGATGGGTCCGCGCGAGGCGCAGTTGCACCTGGTCCGCGAGGTCCAGGAGGTGTACCGCTCGCAGGGTGTGGGCATTCACGACAAGCACGTCGAGGTCATCGTCCGGCAGATGCTGCGCCGTGTCATCATCATCGACTCGGGTGCGACCGAGTTCCTGCCCGGCTCGCCGGTGGAGCGCTCGCAGTTCGAGGGTGAGAACAGGCGCGTGGTGGCCGAGGGTGGCGACCCGGCCTCGGGCCGCCCGGTGCTGATGGGTATCACCAAGGCCTCGCTGGCCACCGAGTCGTGGCTGTCGGCGGCCTCCTTCCAGGAGACCACGCGGATCCTCACCAACGCCGCGATCGAGGGTGCGAGCGACAAGCTGGTCGGTCTGAAGGAGAACGTGATCATCGGTAAGTTGATCCCGGCGGGCACGGGCATCAACAAGTACCGCAACATCCAGGTGCAGCCGACGGAGGAGGCCCGGGCCGCGGCTTACGCGATCCCGTCCTACGACGACGGCTACTACACGCCGGATGTTTTCGGTGCCGCTACCGGTGCCGCGGTTCCGCTCGACGACTTCGACTTCGGGCGCGATTACCGCTGATTCGGCGGTGCTCGGCCGCGGACGCCGTCATGGTGTGCCGACGGTTGTGAATAGCCAGGGCTCCCTGTCCGTCTCCTCCGGGCAGGGAGCCCTTTTCGTTCCGGGGGAGGGTGTCGATTTCTCGCGAAATCGACACCCTTGCTCGCCGGTTTCAGCTCTCGAGGTCGGCGAGGGTCTTTTTCACTCGTTCCATCTCGGCTTCCAACTCGGCGAGCTTGGCCTCGTGCTGCTGACGCGCATCACTGATTACCGTCTCGATGGCTTCCGAGATGTCCTCGTGCAGTTCGGAGGCGGCCTTGGACACGGCCGATGCGGGGATCGACAGCCCCTGCACGACGCGTTTGCCCGCATGCGTCAGCTCGGCCTGCCACTCGCCTTCGGCGGTTCCGGTGACCGTCAGCGTCAGTTCGACCGAGCGGGTCTTGCGCGCTGTGCTCTGCTTGCGGGTCTTCTTCTTGGAGGCGGCGCTCTCGGCGGCAGCCTGCTCGGAACCCGCTTGTTCGGAACCCGCTTGTTCGGAACCCGCTTGTTCGGAACCGGACTGCTCGGAGTTCACCGGTTCCTGGACGATGGTGTCGGTGTCCTGCTCGCTCATTGTTTCCTCCTTCGGTCTTACGGAAGACAGATCAGGATAGAACAGGAGTTCGCCCGTGATGACACTCGGTGGTCACCCGGTTCACGTCGAGGTGCATCGGTGATGTGCTCGGTGCGCGGAGGACACGGGACCGGTCACCCATTCCCTTCGGGGCGGCCGTGCACGAGGAGTCCGGTTCGGACGGAAAAACTGCACATGCAGGATCATGTGGAACGCCCTTCTGTCACTCGTTCGGCTGGTAGCGTTGTGATCACGCGAGTGGGCGAGGGGAATCGTGTCCGGGGAGGATGCTCGGCGTCGCGAGCTGGAGGCGCGAAACGCCGGTCTTCGCACACAGATCGACAGCATGCTCTCCGATCTGCAGCGGAAGCAGGCCGAGGCCGCGCAGCGAACTCACGAGGTGGCCTCCGAGGACGGGATGGTCACCGCCAGGGTCGACGCGACCGGCACGTTGGAGGAGCTGACGCTGTCGCCCAAGACATTCGAGCGCAGTTCACCCGAGAGTCTGGCCAGGGCCATCACCAGTGTCGTCCGGGAAGCTTCCGGTGGCGCTCAGCAAGCCCGGCAGGAACTGGTCAACTCCGGTCCACTAGGTCGCTCCGCCCGATCCCGCCGAACGCGCGCAGCGAGCCGGTGACGATTCCGGAGATCCCTTCCCGCCGCGCAAGCAATCCGCAGCGAGGCGGGAACGTGGCCGCGACCCCACCGATGAGGACGACTTCGCCGACCCGTCCTCCCCGGCTCGGGGGCACTGGTGAACGCGCCGTTGATGCGCGATGGAGCTCGAAGCGCTGCGGTCGAGCTCTCGGAAAATGGGCAATGCGATCGACGACATCAGCGCCACCCTGATGAGCACCGCCAACGACACCGAATCGAACGATCAGCAGTCCAGTGACGGATTCTCCGGCCTGCGCAGGCAAGTCTGATTCGCCGACGTAATCCGGGGGGAAAAGCGTGTCCATCGAGGTACCCGAGTGGGTGCAGTGGCTGCTGCCGATCTGCGTCGGCGCGCACCGGCCCGAGGGTGACGAGGACGCTCTACGACGTATGGCCGAGGCCTACCGAGTGGCTGCCGTGCGAATCGCGTTCCGCTTCCTGAGCAACATCCTCATCGAGATCGGAACGTCGGTGGCCATCGACGTCGTGGTGCAACTGACCCAGTGCGCCATGGGCACGCGGGAGAACCGGGACGGAAGCAAAACCCTCGATGCGGTGCAGTCCGGTGCGGTCGGCGGGGCATTCGACATTCCGGGGGCGAAGGTGGCGGCAGGCCGGCTCGGTGGCGTCGCAGGCGACGCGGCTTCGGGGGTTGCGGAGTCCGCGCCGTCCAGTCGTGACTCTGTGTCCACTGCGGACACCGGAAGCCGATTGTCCGGGGACGCGGCGGTCCCTTCCACAGTGGGCGATTCCGCAGGAGGGGGTGCAGGCGGCGGGTCTGCGGGCGATGGTTCCGCACCGGGTGGGTCGGCTCGGCCGCCCGGTATTCCGGAATTCCTCGATCCTGGCGGACCCCGGTACTCGGGAATCCAGCGTCGCCGTGACCCGTTCGGAAGACCGATACCAGGGCATGTCCGTGACGGAGGTAAGCGGGTACCGCATGGCTTCTACGATCGATTCGGAGCCTGGATGCCGCATGGGGTGGTGGATCAGTACGGGCGATGGATCCCCGGACATCGCGACGTCCGAGGGCAATTTCTGCCGAATGGGTATTACGACCAGCAGGGACGCTGGCTCCCACATGGGCGGCTTGACGATGCCGGTCGCTGGGTACCGATGCGCTTCGACGGTGTTGCTTTCCACGATACCGGCGTGTACCACCCACGGACCGGGGCGCCCAGTACCACCGCAGGAGTCTCCACGTGGGCAGCCGCCTCTCTCGGCCGCAGGACAGCCTCGGCGAACGGAATCGCAGGAATTCTCCGCAAGCTCTGCAGAGCCAGCGTGGCGACCTGCGACCGAAGCGGCGTTCGAGCAGCCGATTACCGCGGTGGGTGGCTCGGCGGAGGAATCGGGATCAAGTTCTCAGCTGGGAATCTCGGACAAAAATGAACCGTCCAGCCTTGACCACGAGAACCCGGAGCAGCATCTCGACAGCTCGTCAGACGAGGACAAATTCGGCAACCAACAATTATCGAAGATTGCTGACGAGGACCTTGAAAAGTTTCAAGGTGAATTGGTCGACGTCCTTGACGGCAGTTATGAAGAGCCGTCGGAAATCCCCGTGGATTCACTGGGCTCCAGTGGTGGGAGTGACGACGTCCCGGGTGCCGCTTTGGCCGCGGGGGATGAGCCGTACTCTGCTCCGGAGTGCTTCGCCGATCCGAACTTCCGCGCTTCTCGAGCCGATGCCATCAATATGATGCACAATTACCGTGAAGGTGAGTGGGAGAAAGGTGCCAAAGACTTCGAATCGATCGGTGACAGCTCTCCTGAACTTGCTGCGGTCGATTTGGAAGTGGCTATGGGAGCGCGAGCCTATACGTCGTGGCACTCATACGCCGACATTGACAGGGCACTGCGCGATAAACCAAAGGTGCTTACCACGTCGCGGCCGAGCAAGATCGTCGATGTGTTGGTCGGGAATCTGTAGAATTATTTCGGTGTTGTCTTCGTTCGGATTTTGAGTGGGGAGATCGGGTGCTTCCTCCGGAGTATGCGGTAAGGGATCTCGGTGCTCGTGGTGTGCGGGGCGACACTGGCATGGATCTTCGCCCGCGAAGTGTCCAAGAATCTTCCGAGTCTTTTCTTGGGATTCTTGCCGGAGCGGGCCTGGGGGCAGAAGGAGCCGGCGCGACGGGTGAGTATGCTAGTCAAGCTGCTGTGGTGATGCTGTTCACTCTGGAGGGCATGGTCCGGGAACCGGGGAACACCTGTATGACCGCACTCGCCGAATTCGCCCGGACGCACCGCTTCGCGACCTTCGAGTACCGCGTCAACGATTCCAAGGGATGCGGGGGCGTGATGCGCGCGGCACCCGCTGCGGTGTGGTCCCACGCCCCGGCGGAGGCCTTCCACGTGGCGGCAGGGACCGCGGCACTGACCCACAGCCACCCCAGCGGGTACCTGACGATCGGTGTTTACGCGGTCCTGGCGACCGATAATCTGCACGATGCGATGCTGCTGTCGGTGAACCACTCCGGTGACTCCGACTCCACCGGCATCGTCTGTGGAAACATCGCGGGTGCCGTGTACGGGACCCGCGTGGTTCCGCAGGAATGGCTGAATACTCTGGAGCTGCACGATGTGATTCGCCGGCTTTCCGAGGACGCGTTCGCGGAGTTCAGCCCCGATCCCCCGACCGATGCCGCTTGGACACAGCGCTACCCCGCCTGGTGCCCCCGACCCAAGCAGGAGACACGGCGATGACCGACATTCCGCCCCGGCAGCCCGTCCCGAACGGCAACTCGCAATCGATCACCTGGTCCGACCGGTTCCGAGGTGCGATGTTGGGCGGGGCCGTCGGTGATGCGCTCGGCGCAGCAGTCCGTGACGAGACGATCCACAGCGTGTGGCAGTGGTTCGGCCCGCACGGGGTCTCCGACTATCTTCCGGTCTTCGGACGCCGCGGCGCCGCGACGGAACTGACCCAACTCACGGCGTTCACGCTGGAAGCCCTGCTGCGGGCGAAAGCCGAACAGGTCGACCCGGCCGGGCCCTGGCTGCCGACCGAGTTCGTTCGCGCCAATCACCTGCGCTGGCTGTACACCCAGGGGGTGCCGTGGGAATACGCGATGCGTTCCCATCTTCCGGCGCAGCCCGAACCGAACGGTTGGCTACTGGAGCGACCCGAACTGTTCTCCACCCGCAACCCGGCCGGTGCGTCGCTGCGCGGCATCGGCAGGCTTGCCACCCAGCCCGGGCCGAATGCGGGCGAACCGCCGCTGGGCACCGACAGCCTGGTCGACTGCGTCGTGTGGACCGCGCCGACGATGGTGTGGGCGAGCACCGAAGGGATCGTGTTCAAGGCGGGCGCCGACGTCGCGTACCGGCTCACCGCCGACGGCGATACGCAGGCGGCGAGTGGATTGCACGCCGACGTGCTCGCCCGGCTCATCCGTGCGACGCCGCTGTGGGACGCGGTCGCGGCTTCGGAGTCCTATCTCGCGAGGCTGTACCAGGGCGCGTCCGCGTCGATCGCCGTGCGACGCACGATCCACGCCGCAATGTCGGCCGCGCGGGGGCAGCGACCGGACCCGGCCACACTGGACATCGAGTTCGACACCGCAGGCAGGCTCGGCGAACTCGGCATCGCTCTGACGTGCGTCGCGAACTGCGACAGTTTCACCGACGCGGTCCTGATGGCGATCAACCACTCCGCGGACAGCAGCGTCACCGGAGCGCTCGCCGGGCAGCTCGCGGGCGCGATCCACGGCCCGGCCGCGATTCCCGAGCAATGGCTTGCCGAGCTCGAACTCGGCGAGATCCTCGAAACGCTGTGCACCGATGCGGCCGAGGCATTCGCGCCACCACCTCCACCGCCCCCGCTGCCGAGGTGGGCGCAGCGCTACGTCGCCGACAGCAGGAATTCCTTCGCCGGTCCCCTCCAACTGGAACCGTCCGAACCCTCCGTGGCAGCCACGGCCGACACCGAACCGCTCCTGCCCGTCGATGGGCACGTGACCGATGCGCGGGAAAGATCGTGGTGGGAGCAAGCCGCCGAGCACACGGCCGGAATCCGGTCCTCGGAGTCGAAGTGGGAGCCGGAGCCGCAACCGGACACCGGTTCGCCGACGCAGGTGCTTCCCGTGATCGATGCCGCCGTCGTCGACGGGGAAGGAACCGGGGCCGAGTGGGGATCACCGGATCCCCCCGAATCCCCTTCATGGGAAGTCCCGGAACCGTATGAGAGTGCGTGGTCGGTTCCCGCCGATCCGGCGAAGGCCGATCCGGGGCCGGTGGAGCAGTCTTTCCCGGCGTCGACGGAGCCTGCTCCACCGGAGGCGGACATCCCTGCCGAGCAGGTACGGGGATTCGAGCCGGATCCGGCCGGGTTCGCCGCCGGGAATCCGGTGGCCGATGATCCGCTCACACCGTATGCCGACGCCGCGGTTCCGGACACCGGGGTATCGATGCTCGAGGACGTCGCCGCGGAGGTTCCGGAGTGGGAGTTTCCCGTGGAGGCCGTGGAAGGCACGGAGGACCCGGAAACCGCGGAAGGCATGCAGGCCGCAGGAGGTACGGAGGACGCGGAGACGTCGCCACCTGTCGAGCCCGCTGCCGCCGCGGCCGTACCGGAGCCGAGTGGCGTGCCCCAGCGGGAGGGTGGTGATCATGCGGCGGTGGAGGAGGTCGATGCCGTGGCACCCTCCCTGACCGAGCGCGTGCTCGGATGCTTCCTCGGGGGCGCACTCGGGGATGCGCTCGGCGCTGACCTCGCGGTCAGCACGGCGGAAGAGATCACCGAGCGGTTCGGTCCGAACGGCCCGACCGGCCTGCACGAGGCGTACGGTGTGCACGGGGCGATCACCGACGACACCCAGATGACGTTGTTCACTGCCGAAGGACTGATCCGTGCCGGAATCGCACGGCGCACCCTCGGCCGCGAGGACCCGCTCCCCGAGATCCAGCTCGCCTACCAGCGGTGGCTGCACACGCAGGGCGTCGAGTGGGAGGCAGCAGCGGGACCGTTGCACGCCGAGTGCCCCGAGCCCGACGGCTGGCTGGTCCGCGTGCCCGGACTGTTCGTCACTCGCGCCCCGGGCAAGACCGTGTTCCGATCCCTGGAGCGGTTCGGCCGTGGGTACGGGCAGGGGTCGCCGAGTGACCCGGTGAACGATTCCAAGGGATGCGGCGGTGCCATGCGTGCTGCCCCGGCGGCGTTGTGGTCGTCCGATCCGGCCGAGGTGTTCGAACTGGCGGCACACACGGCGGCACTGACGCACGGGCATCCGAGCGGCTATCTCTCCGCCGGTGCTTTCGCGGTCATCGTGCAGCAGGCCGTGTTGGGAAGGGGACTCGACGACGGCGTCTGGCTCGCATTGCAGGTGCTGGAGACCTGGGAGGGCCACGAGGAGACCAGTAAAGCTCTGGCGATGGCCGTCGATCTGGCCGCCTATGGCGTGCCGACCCCGCAGCAGATCGCGGAGACTCTCGGCGGCGGCTGGGTCGGCGAGCAAGCTCTGGCGATTGCGGTGTGCGCGACGCTGGCCGCGGGCGATGATGTCGAGCTCGCCCTGCGCACCGCGGTGCACCATTCCGGCGACAGCGACTCCACCGGGGCGATCTGCGGGAACATCATCGGTGCGCTGATCGGTATCGCAGGCCTGCCGGTCGCCTGGCTGGCCGAGCTCGAACTGCGGGACGTGGTCGAGCAGGTGGCCATGGACTGCGTCGCCGAGTTCGATCGGATCGCCGAGATCGATGAACAGGATCCGGAGCATGCCCACACGGTCCCGCCCGTCGACGAGGATTGGCACGAGCGTTATCCGGTCGGCCCCGAAGTGTCGGATGCGCTCGGTGCCGTCGACGACCCGCCGACACGGTTACTCGCCGCCGTCGAGGAGGATGGGGGCCTTCTCCGGCAGCCCGTGGAAGGTGAGTCGGTCGAACCCGAGCACCCGGTCGGCGCGGTCGAGTCCCCCGACCAGGAGGTCCCCGGCGAGATGGTCCGGGACGTGGCGGCAGATCCCGAGCCCGGCAGCACCGGGGAGGCCGGCAGCACCGGGGAGTACGGGATGCCTGCTCAGCTGTTCGATGTGGATTCCCGGCAGCCCAAGCCGGCGCCGCGCCGGATCAACAGCGTGGCGCGGGGCAACCTCGGGGCGTCCTCCGGCACGGAGGCCGGTGCTCCCGAAAGCAGTGTTGCCGAAGGCAACACCTTCGCAAGCGGCGGCCCGGTGTACACGGACCCGGACCTACGCCAGGACAGCAGCGGCCCGCACGGTGCGGACGACAACGAGAACGCCGTGGTCGACCAGGTCGGATTCGGAACTCCGGCACGGCATCAGGTAGAGGACGAACACACGTGATCATCGGTATCGACGTGTTCGACGAGGAGTACAGCGCGCTCTGCTCGGTGGGTGGTCAGCCGTGCAGGTTGCACGGCGTGGACGGACAGGATTCCGTGGTGCTGCGGTGGCTGTCTCGGCAGCCGGCGGGGGCCGAGACGGATACCGCCGCTGCCCTCGGTCTCATCGGCTCGGGCAGTCGGATGGTGAGCAGTCGGACGAGCCGATGGTGGTACCGGTCGAACGGGCCGAAGCGATGGTTCTCGGTACCGATATCGAGTCGCTGACCGGAGGAGACCGGCAGCGGATGTTGCTGGATATCCGGGTGGGGCGATCGCCCCACCCGGCATCAGCCGTCGCTTCTGCAGCTTCGACGACCCGCTGGACGGCGGCTGGAGCATGCTGCTCGGTGCGGACGGTTGGTGGACGGTCTCCTACCGCAGCAGTGCGGGCGACGGCGAGTGGGAGCATTTTGCCGATCTGCTCGCCGCCGGAACTCACCTGCTCGGACGCCTGCTACGCAGCCCGGAGGAGTACCAGCGCGTGCCCGGCGAACCACTGGAGGACTACGAGTGTCCCCGGGGTGTTCTGCTGGACGAGCTGCCGCTGGCCGCGCTCGACGGCAAGTACCTCGATGAACTGCGAGCAGGTGTCGAGATCGACCGCTTCGGTGCTGTCGAGGGTAATCTCGCCCACCTCGCGGGCACGGCGCTGCCGCAACGCGGTGTCCCGCCCACGGCCGAGCCGGGGCAGCATCGGCGGTACCGGGTGACCTCGCCGTTCGCCGTGGTGATCGGAACGGTACGCGGCGAGGACGGCGTGGTCGGTGGTGGAACCGCTTTTGTCCTCCCGCAGTCGCCTGCCGAGCTCGTCGCGGGGGGACTGGCTCGTCGAGGTGTGCCCCGCACGTGTGCGGGACTCGCCGTGAACGATCGGGCGACGGGTGCGAGAGTGCGACACCCTCTTGCCTCGGCAGGTAGAGTACCGACGTGTGGCGGGGACGAACCCGCGCCATCGAGTTCGTACCTGCCGTACCCCCCGTTTTGACCCTCTTCAAACGGGGCAGGTATCTTTATTGCTCGGACCCGAAACCCATCGGGTCGGTCCGTATGCCCATGCGTACCAGTGTCCGCGTAGTTCGATGGTCACGATGACCGCAGCGGGCGATACGGAACTCCTCCTGACGGCCCACTGGGGTTCACTCCCGCTGGGGCGCCATCGACGCCGTAAGGCAGAGGCGAGGGCGACACGCCCGACCTCGTGTCACGGGGTGGCGTGGGGGAGTCCCAAATGCACAGTGCCACCATGGTGCTCGATACCGGGCGAGAAACACGGTGCTCGGCGCCAGGGTACGAACGGTGCTCGCCACGAGCGCTGGTGTGAACGAGTACCACCGAAGACGCGAACGCTCAAGCAGAAAGCCGGTCCATGCCCACCATCCAGCAGTTGGTCCGTAAGGGCCGCCAGGACAAGCCGAAGAAGGTTACGACTGCGGCGCTTCAGGGAAGCCCACAGCGGCGTGGCGTGTGCACCCGCGTGTACACCACCACTCCGAAGAAGCCGAACTCGTCACTGCGCAAGGTCGCCCGTGTCAAGCTCACCACCGGCATGGAGATCACGGCCTACATCCCGGGTGAGGGGCACAACCTGCAGGAGCACTCGATCGTGCTCGTTCGTGGTGGCCGTGTGAAGGACCTTCCCGGCGTGCGATACAAGATCATTCGCGGTGCGCTCGACACCCAGGGTGTGAAGAACCGCAAGCAGTCTCGCAGCCAGTACGGTGCGAAGAAGGAGAAGCGCTGATGCCTCGCAAGGGTCCCGCCCCGAAGCGGTCGCTGGTCGCCGACCCCGTGTACAGCTCGCCGCTGGTCACCCAGCTGGTGAACAAGGTTCTGGTGGACGGAAAGCGTTCGCTGGCCGAGCGGATCGTGTACGCGGCACTGGAAGGCTGCAGGGAGAAGACCGGTACCGATCCGGTGGTGACGTTGAAGCGTGCGCTCGACAACGTCAAACCTTCCCTCGAGGTCCGCAGCCGCCGTGTCGGTGGCGCGACCTACCAGGTTCCGATCGAGGTCCGTGCGGGCCGTTCCACCACCCTGGCCCTGCGCTGGCTGGTGCGTTTCTCGCGGCAGCGCCGCGAGAAGACCATGATCGATCGACTGACCAACGAACTGCTCGATGCGAGCAATGGTCTCGGCGCGAGCGTCAAGAAGCGCGAAGACACGCACAAGATGGCGGAGTCCAACAAGGCCTTCGCGCACTACCGGTGGTGACGTCGGGTCGGCTTCTGCCCGCCTCGGCTCACCGATTCGACAGCTTCCAGCTGCTGTAGGGAACGGGGAGAGAACTCGTGGCACGCGACGTGCTGACTGACCTGACCAAGGTCCGCAATATCGGCATCATGGCCCACATCGACGCGGGCAAGACCACCACGACCGAGCGGATCCTGTACTACACCGGGATCAACTACAAGCTCGGCGAGGTCCACGACGGCGCTGCGACGATGGACTGGATGGCCGAGGAGCAGTCACGGGGTATCACCATTACCTCTGCTGCTACCACGACCTTCTGGGGCGACAACCAGATCAACATCATCGACACCCCGGGGCACGTCGACTTCACCGTCGAGGTGGAGCGGTCGCTGCGCGTCCTGGACGGTGCCGTCGCGGTCTTCGACGGCAAGGAGGGTGTCGAGCCGCAGTCCGAGCAGGTCTGGCGGCAGGCGGACAAGTACGACGTGCCGCGCATCTGCTTCGTCAACAAGATGGACAAGCTCGGCGCGGACTTCTACTTCACGCTCGGCACGATCCGGGACCGGCTCAACGCCCGTCCGCTGGTGCTGCAGCTGCCGATCGGTACGGAGTCCGACTTCGAGGGCGTGGTCGACCTCGTCAGCATGAAGGCGCTGACCTGGCGCGGTGACGTTGCCAAGGGTGCGACCTACGAGATCGAGGAGATCCCGGAGGATCTCGTCGAGACCGCCCAGCGCTACCGCACGGAACTGGTCGAGTCCGTCGCGGAGTCCAGCGAGGACCTGATGGAGACCTACTTCGGTGGTGAGGAACTGACCACCGAGCAGATCAAGCAGGGCATCCGCACGCTCACCATCAACCGCGAGGCCTTCCCGGTCCTGTGCGGCACCGCCTTCAAGAACAAGGGTGTCCAGCCGATGCTGGACGCGGTACGCGACTACCTGCCCTCGCCGCTGGACGTTCCGCCGGTGAAGGGGATGCTGCGCGACGGCGAGACCGAAGCCGAGCGCAAGCCCAGTACCAAGGAGCCGTTCTCGGCCCTGGCGTTCAAGGTCGCCGTACACCCGTTCTTCGGCAAGCTGACCTATGTCCGGGTCTATTCCGGCAGGATCGAGCAAGCCCAGCAGATCATGAACTCCACGCGGGATCGCAAGGAGCGCATCGGAAAGCTGTTCCAGATGCACTCCAACAAGGAGAACCCGGTGGACGAGGCTCAGGCCGGGCACATCTACGCGATGGTCGGGCTCAAGGAGACCACCACCGGCGACACCCTGTGCGACATGCAGGACCAGATCGTGCTGGAGTCGATGAGCTTCCCCGAGCCGGTCATCGAGGTGGCCATCGAGCCGAAGACCAAGGCCGACCAGGAGAAGCTCTCGACGGCGATCCAGAAGCTCGCCGAGGAGGACCCGACCTTCCAGGTCAAGCTCGACGACGAGACCGGTCAGACCATCGTCAAGGGAATGGGCGAGCTGCACCTCGAGGTGCTGGTCAACCGGATGAAGTCGGACTTCAAGGTCGAGGCGAACATCGGTAAGCCGCAGGTGGCCTACCGGGAGACGATTCGCAAGACGATCGACAAGCACGAGTTCACGCACAAGAAGCAGACCGGTGGTTCCGGCCAGTTCGCCCGCGTGATCATCAAGCTCGAACCGATCGAGCAGAGCTCGGAGAGCGCGACCTACGAGTTCAGCAATCAGGTCACGGGTGGCCGCATCCCGCGGGAGTACATTCCCTCGGTCGACGAAGGTGCGCAGGACGCCATGCAGTACGGTGTGCTCGCGGGCTATCCGCTGGTCGGCGTCAAGGTGACCCTGTTGGACGGTCAGTACCACGAGGTGGACTCCTCGGAGATGGCCTTCAAGGTCGCCGGTTCGCAGGCGATGAAGGAAGCGTCCGCGAAGGCCAGCCCGGCGATCCTCGAACCATTGATGGCGGTCGAGACGACGACACCCGAGGAATACATGGGTGACGTCATCGGCGACCTGAACTCCCGCCGTGGTCACGTTCAGGCCATGGAGGAGCGCGGCGGTTCCCGTGTCGTGAAGGCACTGGTCCCGCTGTCCGAGATGTTCGGGTACGTGGGCGATCTGCGTTCGAAGACGCAGGGTCGCGCGAACTACTCGATGCAGTTCGACTCCTACGGCGAGGTTCCGACGAACGTGGCCAAGGAGATCATTGCGAAGGCTACGGGGGAGTAATCCCGTGTAGTTCGGTGGCGGCCCCGCTGCGGACTCTCCGTGGCGGGGCGGGCACCAAACCCGACAGGACTCCGCCTGGCACGACTTCTCCGCGTGACAGCGCGGGGGCAAGGCACATCGCACGGCGGAAAGAACACAAGTCCAGGAGGACAATCCAGTGGCGAAGGCGAAGTTCGAGAGGGACAAGCCGCACGTCAACATCGGGACCATCGGTCACGTTGACCACGGCAAGACCACGCTGACCGCGGCGATCACCAAGGTCCTGCACGACAATCACCCGGAGCTGAACCCGTACACGCCTTTCGAGGACATCGACAAGGCGCCGGAAGAGAAGCAGCGCGGGATCACGATCCAGATCGCTCACGTCGAGTACCAGACCGAGGCGCGTCACTACGCTCACGTCGACGCTCCCGGCCACGCCGACTACGTGAAGAACATGATCACCGGTGCCGCCCAGATGGACGGTGCCATCCTGGTTGTGGCGGCCAGTGACGGTCCGATGCCGCAGACCCGCGAGCACGTGCTGCTGGCCAAGCAGGTCGGCGTGCCCTACATTCTCGTCGCCCTGAACAAGGCCGACATGGTCGAGGACGAGGAGATCCTGGAGCTCGTCGAGATGGAGGTCCGTGAGCTGCTCAGCGAGCAGGACTTCCCCGGCGACGACGCCCCGATCATCCGGGTTTCCGCGCTCAAGGCGCTCGAGGGCGACGCCGAGTGGGGTGCGAAGATCATGGATCTGCTGCACGCCGTCGACGCGAACATCCCGGACCCGGTGCGTGCCACCGACCAGGCATTCCTCATGCCGGTGGAGGACGTCTTCTCCATCACCGGCCGCGGCACCGTGGTGACCGGGCGCGTGGAGCGCGGCGTCATCAAGGTGAACGAGGAAGTCGAGATGGTCGGCATCAAGGACAAGGCCATCAAGACCACGGTCACCGGCGTGGAGATGTTCCGCAAGCTGCTCGACCAGGGTCAGGCCGGTGACAACGTCGGTCTGCTGATCCGCGGTATCAAGCGCGAGGACGTCGAGCGCGGCATGGTTGTCGTGAAGCCCGGCACCACCACCCCGCACACCGAGTTCGATGCACAGGTGTACATCCTGTCCAAGGACGAGGGTGGCCGGCACACGCCGTTCTTCAACAACTACCGGCCGCAGTTCTACTTCCGGACCACGGACGTGACCGGTGTGGTGACCCTTCCCGAGGGCACCGAGATGGTCATGCCGGGTGACAACACCGAGATGTCGGTGCAGCTCATCCAGCCGATCGCAATGGACGAGGGCCTGCGCTTCGCGATTCGCGAGGGTGGCCGCACGGTCGGTGCGGGCCGCGTCACCAAGATCAACAAGTGATGTGGTGGGGTTGTTGTCCGCACAGTGCGGGGAACAACCCCACCCCGATTCGGGCTGGCACACGAGGTGTGTCATGCTGTATGGGTTGCTCGTCGGAACGGTCGAGCCTTACTCGGGTGCGAGTGCCCGGGTATGATCGTCCGGACGTGACCGAATCCGTTCGGTCTTGTTCGGGAACATCGCTTTTCCGGTGTTCGGCCGTTCCGCCACGAGAGCCCCGCGCCCTTGATTCGGGCCAGGACCGGTGTTTTCCGGGCCTGCGAGTATGCGACCGGAGTGCGCTCCGGTCGCCGACCGAGCAGGGTGCCATACGAGGTGTACGGATTCCGAGTGTGAATCCATCCCGCCGGCGACGTTCGGCGGGACCGGTTTGCGTCGTGCGAGCGACACGCCCGACCGCGGGTACCGGGCACCCAGACACCTGAACAGGGGCGGACCGCGGGCTGTGTCCTGCGCCCGGCTTCCATGCGATTCCCACCCGTGAGGTGTGGGTACGCAGCGGTGTGCCGGGGCGCGTTTCGGGCACCCGCACCGCGCTAGGTACTAGCGGCACGAGACTAGAGGAACGGCAAGCCACTATGGCGGGACAAAAGATCCGCATCCGGCTCAAGGCCTACGACCACGAGGCGATCGACGCGTCCGCACGCAAGATCGTCGAGACCGTGACGCGCACCGGCGCTTCGGTCGTCGGGCCGGTGCCGCTGCCCACCGAGAAGAACGTCTACTGCGTCATCCGCTCTCCGCACAAGTACAAGGATTCGCGGGAGCACTTCGAGATGCGGACGCACAAGCGGCTCATCGACATCGTCGAACCGACGCCCAAGACGGTGGACGCACTCATGCGCATCGACCTGCCGGCAAGCGTCGACGTGAACATCCAGTGAGCGTGCGGCACTTCGGTTCATTGACAGGCGGCGGAGAGAACGAGACTCATGTCTGACAAGCAGATCAAGGGGATTCTGGGCACCAAGCTCGGCATGACCCAGGTCTTCGACGATCAGAACCGGGTGGTCCCGGTGACGGTCGTGCAGGCCGGGCCGAACGTGGTCACCCAGGTCCGCACTCAGGACAACGACGGCTATTCGGCCGTGCAGCTGGCGTTCGGCGCCATCGACCCGCGCAAGGTGAACAAGCCGCGCAGTGGTCAGTTCGCGAAGGCCGGTGTCACGCCGCGCCGCCACATCGTCGAGCTGCGCACCTCGGATGCCGACTCCTACGAGCTCGGCCAGGAACTCACCGCCGAGCTCTTCGAGTCGGGTGCGCTGGTCGACGTGGTCGGTACGAGCAAGGGCAAGGGTTTCGCGGGCACCATCAAGCGCCACGGTTTCTCCCGGCAGGGCATGAGCCACGGTACGCAAGCAGTGCACCGCAAGCCCGGCTCGATCGGTGGGTGCGCCACACCGGGCCATGTGTTCAAGGGCATGAAGATGCCCGGTCGGATGGGCAACAACCGCGTGACCACCCAGAACCTCAAGGTGCACCAGGTCGAGAACGACTCCGGCCTGTTGCTGATCAAGGGCGCCGTTCCGGGCCCCAAGGGCGGTCTGGTGCTGGTCAAGAGCGCTGTGAAGGGTGGTGCGTGATGGCAGCCACGCTCGATGTCCGTACCCCGGACGGCAGTACGGACGGCCATGTCGAACTGCCTGCCGAGCTTTTCGACGCGAAGGCGAACATTCCGCTGATGCACCAGGTCGTGGTGGCCCAGTTGGCCGCCGCGCGTCAGGGCACGCACGCAACCAAGACTCGCGGTGCTGTCGCAGGCGGAAGCAAGAAGCCGTACCGGCAGAAGGGCACCGGTAACGCCCGGCAGGGCTCGACCCGCGCCCCGCAGTTCGTCGGCGGTGGCACGGTGCACGGTCCGGCTCCGCGGGACTACTCGCAGCGGACCCCGAAGAAGATGAAGGCGGCGGCGCTGCGCGGAGCCCTGTCGGACCGTGCCCGGGCCGAGCAGCTCCACGTGGTGACCGAGGTGGTGACCGGCGAGCAGCCGTCCACCAAGGCGGCCAAGGCCACACTGCGTGCGCTGACCGATGCCAAGCGCGTCCTGGTGGTGCTCAACCGCACCGAGGAGCGTGCCTGGCTGAGCCTGCGCAACCTGCCGAACGTGCACATCATCGACCCCGGCCAGTTGAACACCTACGACGTGCTCGTCAACGACGACATCGTGTTCAGCAAGGAGGCGTTCGAGCGCTTCATCGCCGGCCCGTCGAAGGGTCGTTCGGCCAAGGCCGTCGCGACCTCCGGTGAGGCTGAGGAGGCAGACCAGTGATCCCCGACCCGCGAGACATCATCATCGCGCCGGTGATTTCCGAGAAGAGCTACGGGCTGCTTTCGGAGAACCAGTACACGTTCCTGGTCCGTCCCGGCACGAACAAGACCGAGATCAAGATCGCGATCGAGAAGATCTTCGGCGTACAGGTCACCAACGTCAACACGATCAATCGTCAGGGCAAGCGCAAGCGCACCCGCACCGGGTACGGCAAGCGCAAGGACACCAAGCGGGCGATCGTCACGCTGTCCGCCGAGAGCAAGCCGATCGAGATCTTCGGTGGTATGGCGGCCTGAGCCGGGCGCAGGCGAAAAGCCGATGGAAGACTAGGACTGCGTAGAGATGGGCATTCGCAAGCACAAGCCGACGACGGCGGGCCGTCGCGGTTCCAGCGGGTCGGACTTCTCCGAGGTCACCCGCTCACATCCGGAGAAGTCGCTGGTTCGGCCGCTGCACGGCCACGGCGGCCGGAACGCGCACGGCAGGATCACCACGCGGCACCAGGGTGGCGGCCACAAGCGGGCCTACCGCGTGATCGACTTCCGCCGTAACGACAAGGACGGTGTGCCCGCCAAGGTCGCGCACATCGAGTACGACCCGAACCGCAGTGCACGGATCGCACTGCTGCACTACCTCGACGGGGAGAAGCGCTACATCATCGCACCGGACAAGGTCCGGCAGGGTGATCGCGTGGAGAGCGGCGTCCGTGCCGACATCAAGCCGGGCAACAACCTCCCGATGCGCAACATCCCCACCGGCACGGTGGTGCACGCGATCGAGTTGCGTCCGGGCGGCGGCGCGAAGATCGCGCGCTCGGCCGGTGCCCGGGTCCAGCTGGTGGCCAAGGACGGTCCGAACGCCCAGTTGCGGATGCCTTCGGGTGAGATCCGCAATGTGGACGTGCGCTGCCGGGCCACGGTTGGTGAGGTCGGAAACTCCGAGCACTCCAACATCAGCTGGGGCAAGGCGGGCCGGATGCGCTGGAAGGGCAAGCGCCCGACCGTGCGCGGTGTCGTGATGAACCCGATCGACCACCCCCACGGTGGTGGTGAGGGCAGGACCTCCGGTGGGCGTCATCCGGTCAACCCGAAGGGTAAGCCCGAGGGCCGGAGCCGCCGTAGCAAGCCCAGTGACAAGCTCATCGTTCGTCGCCGGCGCACCGGTAAGAAGAAGCGCTGAGCAGGGAGGTAAGAGCACATGCCACGCAGCCTGAAGAAGGGTCCGTTCGTGGACGACCACCTGCTCAAGAAGGTGGACGCGCTGAACGAGGCGAACAAGAAGTCGGTGATCAAGACCTGGTCGCGCCGGTCGACGGTCATCCCGGACATGCTCAACCACACCATCGCCGTGCACGACGGCCGCAAGCACGTGCCGGTGTTCATCAGCGAGAACATGGTCGGGCACAAGCTCGGCGAGTTTGCCCCGACCCGCACCTTCAAGGGTCACGTGAAGGACGACCGGAAGTCGCGCCGCCGGTGAGCGGGTCTGTGACACGAACGAGCCGGGCCATGCGGGAAGAGATTCCCGCAGCCCGGGGCAAAGGGGTAGCAGGATGACAGCCCGTACCGACGACAGTGCCGCGGAGGAATCGCCGCGTGCAGTGGCGCGGGCCCGCTACGTCCGCGTGGCGCCGATGAAGGCGCGTCGCGTGGTCGAGCTCATCAAGGGCCGTAGCGCCAGCGAAGCCCTGGACGTGCTCAAGTTCGCGCCGCAGACCGCGAGCGGTCCGGTGTCGAAGGTGCTCGCCAGTGCGATGGCCAATGCGGAGAACAACCGCTCGCTCGACCCGGAGACCCTGTGGGTGCACCGGGCCTACGTGGACGAGGGTCCGACGCTGAAGCGCTTCCGGCCGCGCGCGCAGGGTCGCGCGTACCGGATTCGCAAGCGGACCAGTCACATCACGGTCGAGGTCGAGTCGCGCCAGCCCAAATCGGCAGGCAAGTCTCGCAAGAGCAGTAGCCAGAAGGGGAGTGCCCGGTAGTGGGTCAGAAGATCAACCCGCACGGCTTCCGGCTCGGCATCACCACGGACTGGAAGTCGCGCTGGTACGCCGACAAGCAGTATTCGGAGTACGTCGCGGAAGACGTCAAGATCCGCAAGCGGCTCTCTCGCGGGATGGAGCGCGCAGGCATCTCCAAGGTGGAGATCGAGCGCACCCGCGAGCGAGTCCGGGTGGATATTCACACCGCCCGGCCGGGCATCGTGATCGGTCGGCGTGGTGCCGAGGCGGATCGCCTGCGCGGTTCACTGGAGAAGCTGACCGGCAAGCAGGTCCAGCTCAACATTCTCGAGGTCAAGAACTCGGAGACGGACGCCCAGCTCGTGGCCCAGGGCATCGCGGAGCAGCTTTCCAACCGCGTGTCCTTCCGGCGTGCGATGCGCAAGGGCATGCAGTCGGCCATGCGGTCGCAGCAGGTCAAGGGTATCCGTGTCCAGTGCGGTGGCCGTCTCGGCGGTGCCGAGATGTCCCGCTCGGAGTTCTACCGCGAGGGCCAGGTGCCGCTGCACACGCTGCGTGCGGACATGGACTACGGCTTCTTCGAGGCCCGGACCACCTTCGGCCGGATCGGTGTGAAGGTCTGGATCTACAAGGGTGAGCTGGTCGGCGGCCTGAAGCAGAAGCAGCAGGAGTCCGAGGTTCGCGCGCCGCGCGGCGAAGGTGGCGGCGGTGGTCAGCGCGAGGGTGGCCGAGGTGGTCGCTCGGAGCGCGGTGGCCGGCGCCGTTCGGGTGCCTCCGGTACCACGGCGACGGGGACCGAGGCCGGTCGTGCCGCAGGCAAGTCCGGCAAGGGTGCCAAGTCCGCGGAGAGCGCCGGTGGCTCGGCCGAGAGCTCGCAGCAGGAGCAGACCGCCGGTGATGCGGCCGTCGGCAATGCTCCGGCTGTCAGCGAGCCCCACGCTGATGAGAAGACGGAGGGCTGAGACGTGCTCGTCCCACGCAAGGTCAGGTGGCGCAAGGCCCACGCACCGAAGCGCAAGGGCTTCGCCAAGGGCGGCACCCAGATCAACTTCGGTGAATACGGCATTCAGGCCCTCGAGCAGGGCTATGTGACGAACCGGCAGATCGAGTCGGCTCGTATCGCGATCACCCGGCATGTGAAACGTGGCGGCAAGGTGTGGATCAACATCTTCCCGGATCGTCCGCTGACGAAGAAGCCCGCCGAAACCCGCATGGGTTCCGGTAAGGGTTCGCCGGAGTACTGGGTCGCCAACGTCAAGCCGGGCCGGGTCATGTTCGAGTTGAACTACCCGAACCAGAAGATCGCGCTCGAGGCGTTGACGCGTGCGGTCCACAAGCTCCCGATGAAGTGCAAGATCGTGTCCCGCGAGGGTGGTGACTTCTGATGAGCGCGGGTGTCACCGCTTCCGAGCTCCGGGAGTTGAACAACGAGGAGCTCGTGTCACGTCTGAAGGAGTCGAAGGAGGAGTTGTTCAACCTCCGATTCCAGATGGCGACCGGACAGCTGGAGAACAACCGCCGGTTGCGCGTCGTGCGCAAGGACATCGCCCGGCTTTACACCATCATGCGCGAGCGTGAGCTGGGCCTGACGGTGTCCCCTGACGGCGCCGAGGAGGGCGCGGCATGAGCGAAACAGTTGCTGAGGGCTCTGTCACAGAAGGACAGGGCGAGAACCGGAACTACCGCAAGGTCCGGGAGGGTTACGTCGTCTCGTCCAAGATGGACAAGACGATCGTGGTTTCCCTGCAGGACCGCAAGAAGCACGCGCTGTACGGCAAGATCATGCGGCAGACCACCAAGGTCAAGGCGCACGACGAGGCCAATACCGCGGGTGTTGGTGACCGGGTACTGCTGATGGAGACCCGGCCGCTGTCGGCGACGAAGCGCTGGCGGCTGGTCGAGGTCGTGGAGAAGGCCAAGTAATGCGGACCACCTGCGGAGCGGTCCTCCGCAGGTGGCCACATTTGGCATCCGACCTCCCGGAAGTAGTGCTGGGAGGTGTGGAGACGCAAGTCTCCACACGGCCGCGCACGTCAGGTCGGAAATCTGGCGTGCCAGAGTGTTCTTCGCGCGAGAAAGCGCGAAAACTTAGGGTCAGGAGTCGACGTGATCCAGCAGGAGTCGCGACTGCGTGTCGCCGACAACACCGGGGCCAAGGAGATCCTCACGATCCGGGTACTCGGTGGTTCCGGTCGGCGTTACGCAGGTGTCGGTGACATCGTGACGGCGACGGTGAAGGAAGCCATCCCCGCCGCAGGTGTCAAGAGGGGCGATGTGGTCAAGGCCGTCATCGTCCGGCAGAAGAAGGAGAAGCGTCGTCCGGACGGTTCCTACATCCGGTTCGACGAGAATGCCGCGGTGCTGATCAAGCCCGGTGGCGATCCGCGAGGGACCCGCATCTTCGGGCCCGTCGGCCGCGAGCTGCGTGACAGGAAGTTCATGAAGATCATCTCGCTCGCGCCGGAGGTGCTGTGATGAAGGTGAAAAAGGGCGACACGGTCGTCGTGATCTCCGGTAAGGACAAGGGCGCCAGGGGCAAGGTCATCCAGGCCTTCCCGCAGCGGGACCGCGTCCTGGTCGAGGGTGTCAATCGGATCAAGAAGCACACGAAGGTCTCGCGGACCGAGCGTGGTGCGCAGTCCGGTGGCATCGTGACGCAGGAGGCGCCGATCCACGTCAGCAATGTGATGGTGGCGGACTCGGACGGCAAGCCCACCCGTATCGGCTATCGCACGGGCGAGGACGGCAAGAAGGTGCGTATTTCTCGCCGCAACGGTAAGGACATCTGAACTCATGACCACTGCTGAGAAGATCGTCCCCCGGCTGAAGACCCGCTACCGTGACGAGGTCATTCCGGCCCTCAACGAGGAGTTCTCCTACTCCAATCCGATGTTGGTGCCCGGTGTGACCAAGGTCGTGGTCAACATGGGTGTGGGCGATGCCGCGCGGGACAGCAAACTGATCGAGGGCGCCGTTCGCGACCTGGCGACCATCACCGGTCAGAAGCCCGAGGTTCGCAAGGCTCGCAAGTCCATCGCTCAATTCAAGGTGCGCGAGGGGATGCCGATCGGCGCCCGCGTGACCCTGCGTGGCGACCGGATGTGGGAGTTCCTCGATCGCCTGGTGAGCATTTCGCTGCCGCGCATCCGGGATTTCCGGGGATTGTCGCCGAACCAGTTCGACGGCAACGGCAACTACACGTTCGGCCTCAACGAGCAGTCGATGTTCCACGAGATCAACCAGGATGCGATCGATCGCCCGCGTGGCATGGACATCACCGTCGTGACCACGGCCGCCACCAACGCGGAGGGCAGGGTGCTGTTGCGGCATCTGGGCTTCCCGTTCAAGGAGCAGTGACCGTGGCCACCGCTGAGGATCGAAGCAAGGAGAACTGAGCCGATGGCCAAAAAGGCACTGATCAACAAGGCCGCGCGCAAGCCGAAGTTCCGGGTTCGCAGCTACACCCGTTGCCAGCGTTGCGGACGCCCGCGCTCGGTGCTCCGCAAGTTCGGGCTGTGCCGGATCTGCTTCCGCGAGATGGCCCATGCCGGTGAGCTTCCGGGCGTGAGCAAGTCCTCGTGGTGAAGCCTCATCCGACGAGTTCTGCCTGGTGACAGGTAGTCTCGGGGGAGTTCACCGGGACAAGCCCCGCGCTGGTACGCGAACAAGCTTGATACGCGGACACGCCGATGTACGAGCAGTCCGCGAACAATCCGGCTCGCCTGCGGGCGGGCAATGACCCCGACTTCGTTCAGGCCAGGGTCCAGACCTCACGTGTGGCCGTGTTTCGGCACGGCGTCGTCGGGACCCACCGGAACCGGACGAGAAAGGTTGACAAGGTCACCATGACGATGACCGATCCGATCGCAGACATGTTGACGCGTCTGCGGAACGGGAGTCGCGCCTACCACGACGAGATCGTGATGCCGCACTCCAAGCTCAAGGCGAATATTGCCGACATCCTGCAGCGCGAGGGCTACGTTTCCGGTTCGTGGACGCAGGCAGGCGAGAAGGGCAAGAACCTGGTCGTCGAGCTCAAGTACGGCCCGAACCGCGAGAAGAGCATGACCGGCCTGCGCCGGGTGTCCAAGCCGGGCCTGCGCGTGTACGCCAAGTCCACGAACCTGCCGAAGGTGCTCGGCGGACTGGGTATCGCGATCATTTCGACGTCGGGCGGTCTGCTGACCGACAAGCAGGCCATGAAGAAGGGCGTGGGCGGGGAAGTTCTCGCCTACGTCTGGTGAAGAAGGAGGAACGGTTATGTCGCGCATCGGAGTGTTGCCGATCACCGTGCCCTCCGGCGTCGAGGTGACGATCGACGGCCAGATGGTCACGGCCAAGGGCCCGAAGGGCACTCTGCAGCAGCAAATCACCGAGCCCATCACGGTCGAGCGGGACTCGGACGGAACCATCCAGGTTCAGCGCCCCGACGACGAGCGCCGGAGCCGCGCACTGCACGGACTGTCGCGCAGCCTGGTGAACAACATGGTGGTCGGCGTCAGCCAGGGCTACCAGCGGGATCTCGAAATCCAGGGCGTCGGTTACCGGGTGCAGCTCAAGGGGGCCAATCTCGAGTTCGCTCTCGGCTACAGCCACCCGGTTGTGATGGAGCCGCCGCAGGGTATCGAGTTCGCCACGGACGGCCCCTCGAAACTGTCGGTCAAGGGTATCGACAAGCAGCAGGTCGGCGAGGTTGCCGCCAAGATCCGCAAGCTGCGCCGTCCCGACCCGTACAAGGGCAAGGGTGTGCGCTACGCGGGCGAGAAGATCCGCACCAAGGTCGGGAAGACGGGTAAGTGACCATGAGCGAGACCACCACAGGTACGAAGCGCAAGCCGGTGGGCAAGGGCATCGCGACCGTGCGTCGTCAAGCCCGTGCCAACCGTCAGACCCGGATTCGCAAGAAGATCAGCGGCACCCCCGAGCGGCCGCGGCTTGCCGTCTCGCGGTCCTCGCGACACATTGTTGCGCAGATCATCGACGACACGGTCGGCCACACGCTGGCGGCGGCCTCCACCCTGGAGGCGGAGTTCCGCACGTTCGAGGGCAACAAGACGAACAAGGCCACTCGGGTCGGAGAGCTCGTTGCCGCTCGCGCCAAGGACGCAGGGATCGCCCGGATCGTGTTCGATCGAGGCGGCAATGCCTACCACGGGCGGGTGGCCGCGCTGGCCGATGCCGCTCGTGAGGGCGGTCTGGAGTTCTGACAAGTGCGCAACGACGAGACCATCGCAGCCAAGATCGTGGCAGCCAGTAATGGAAGGGACGCCTGATGCCTGGACGCACTCGGCGTGACGGCGGTTCGGAATCCGGCGGCAAAGACCGCAAGGACCGTCGCGACGGTGGCCGTGGCGGGGCGGCCCAAGAGAAGACCCCGCAGTTCGAACGTGTCGTGACCATCAACCGTGTTGCCAAGGTCGTCAAGGGTGGCCGGCGGTTCAGCTTCACCGCGCTGGTCGTCTGCGGTGACGGCGACGGCATGGTCGGTGTCGGTTACGGCAAGGCCAAGGAAGTGCCCTCGGCGATCGCCAAGGGTGTGGAGGAGGCGAAGAAGAACTTCTTCCGCGTTCCTCGGCTCGCCGGATCGATCCCCCACCCGGTGCAGGGTGAGGATGCCGCCGGTGTCGTGCTGCTCCGTCCGGCCAGTCCCGGTACCGGTGTTATCGCCGGTGGCCCGGTGCGTGCCGTTCTGGAGTGCGCGGGCATCCACGATGTGCTGAGCAAGTCGCTGGGCAGCGACAACGCGCTCAACATCGTGCAGGCCACGGTCTCGGCTCTGAAGCAGTTGCAGCGTCCCGAAGAGGTCGCGGCGCGTCGCGGACTGCCGCTGGAGGATGTCGCTCCGGCTCGTGTGCTGCGTCAGCGCGCAGGGCAGGAGGTGTGAGCTGAGATGAGCCAGTTGAAGATCACGCAGGTGCGCGGCCTGGCCGGCGCCCAGCACCATCAGAAGGCCAGCATGCGCTCGTTGGGTCTGCGCAGGATCCACCAGTCGGTCGTGCGGCCGGATGACCCGAACGTGCGCGGCATGGTCAATTCCGTGCACCACCTGGTGACGGTCGAGGAGGTCGAGTAGGCATGGTCATCAAGATCCACGACCTGCAGCCGGCTCCGGGGTCCAAGCGCGACAAGATCCGTGTCGGTCGCGGCGAGGCCTCGAAGGGCAAGACAGCCGGCCGCGGTACCAAGGGAACGAGGGCGCGGAAGACGGTCTCGCCCCGCTTCGAGGGCGGGCAGATGCCGTTGCAGATGCGGTTGCCGAAGCTGCGCGGCTTCAAAAACCGCAACCGTGTCGAGTACCAGGGCATCAATGTCGGCAAGCTGGTGCAGGCCTTTCCGCAGGGCGGTTCGGTCGGCATCGAGGAGCTGATCGGTGCCGGGTTCGTCAAGAAGGGCGAACTGGTCAAGATTCTCGGTGACGGTGATCCGGAGGGCGTCAAGCTCGACGTGACTGCGGACGCGTTCACCGGCAGCGCCCGGGAGAAGATCACCGCTGCGGGCGGGAGCGTGACCCGACGGGGACGCTGAACAGGGCTTTCGACGGATTGCCCGTGCACGACGGGGCCGCTCGACGATTCGGTCGAGCGGCCCCGTTCGTGTAGCACCCGTCGTGATGTCCCGATGGGCGTGTCGGTCGCCGCATCGGGTGGATATTTTTACCGGTTTTCGCGATCGTGCCGGGTCGAGTGGGCATGTTCGCCTGGCTCGGGGGAGAGTCGCTGCGTACGGACGTGCGGTACGAACGGGTACGTTCGGGTGGCTACGTCGACTCGGTACGGTTGCTGTTAGAGTCCAGGCGGCAGTCCGTGCCGAACGGTGCTGCGACAGCAACGCCAGTTATGCCGACTGCCTCAGTTGGCAATCGAACCCGGCCATGTGGCCGGCTTGCGCACAGGAGGTCTGCGTGCTCGGCGCCTTCCGCTCGGCTCTGGTGACGCCGGACCTGCGCCGCAAGATTCTGTTCACGCTGGGCATCATCGTGCTGTATCGGCTCGGTGCCATGCTCCCGTCGCCGGGGGTGTCGTACCCGAATGTTCAGCAATGCGTGGAACAGACCCGGGACAACAGCGAGAGCATCTACTCGCTGCTGAATTTGTTCAGCGGTGGTGCACTGCTGCAGCTCTCGGTGTTGTCGCTGGGCATTATGCCGTACATCACGGCGAGCATCATCGTTCAACTGTTGCAGGTGGTCATTCCCCGCTTCGAACAGTTGAAGAAGGAGGGCCAGTCCGGGCAGGCCACGCTGACCCAGTACACCCGGTACCTGACGGTCGCGCTCGCGCTCCTGCAGGCGACCGGTATCACCGCTCTCGCCGTGCGCGGACAGCTCTTCCCCGGCTGCACCACCGAGGTCATTCCGGACAACTCGGTGCTGAACCTGTTGGTCATCGTGGTGACGATGACGGCAGGTGCCGCCCTGCTGATGTGGATGGGTGAGCTGATCACCGAGCGGGGGATCGGCAACGGCATGTCGCTGCTGATCTTCACGTCCATCGCGGCCCGGATTCCCTCGCAGGGTGCCAGCATTCTGAGCGGGCAGGGTGGACTCGTCTTCGCCGTCGTCTGCGTATTCGGCCTCGCCATCGTCACCAGCGTCGTGTTCGTCGAACAGGCACAGCGCCGGATCCCCGTGCAGTACGCCAAGCGCATGATCGGCCGCCGGATGTACGGGGGTACCTCCACCTATCTGCCACTGAAGGTCAACCAGGCCGGAATCATCCCGGTGATCTTCGCTTCCTCCCTGCTCTACCTGCCGCAACTGCTGGGGCAGCTCTCCGGTGGGCAGAACACCTGGTGGGCGCGGTTCATCCAGACCTACATCGTTGATCCGTCGAGCTGGGTGCACATCCTGCTGTACATGGCGATGATCATCTTCTTCGCCTACTTCTACGTTTCGATCACGTTCAATCCCGAGGAGCGTGCGGACGAGATGAAGAAGTTCGGCGGGTTCATTCCCGGTATCCGCCCCGGTCGCCCGACGGCCGAATACCTCAGCTTCGTGCTGTCCAGGATCACCCTGCCGGGTGCGCTGTACCTCGGCATCATCGCCGTGCTACCGAGCTTCTTCCTCGGTCTGACCGGCAGCGGACAGGGCGGCATGCAGAGCTTCATGTTCGGTGGCACAGCGGTGTTGATCATGGTCAACGTAGGATTGGACACTGTCAAGCAGGTCGAGAGTCAGCTCACGCAGCGAAACTATGAGGGCTTCCTCCGGTAGTCTCGGGGAAATTCCGGGCAATGGCGCCCGTGCCCCGTCCGGTGCTGTGGCTTGTTGCCCACGCTCCCACGAAGTGGATGGGGGTTACGTTCACCGGAACATCGGCTACGGTGCCGCCCACCTCGTGTCCTGAGTGCGGGATTTCCGCACGGGGACATTCGCAGCGTGTTGTGGCTGGGGATGTGCGATGACAGGTGAGCTTGAAGCGCTCGAACAACGGTGGTGCAAGACCACCAGACGGATTCGGAGGCAGACCCTTGGTGCGATTGGTTCTCGTCGGCCCGCCCGGTGCGGGCAAGGGCACCCAAGCGGCCGTGCTGAGTGAGCAGCTCGCGGTCCCACACATTTCCACCGGTGACCTGTTCCGGGCGAACATCGACAACGAGACCCCCTTGGGGCAGGAAGCGAAGAGCTACCTCGACGCGGGCGAACTCGTGCCGGACAAGGTCACCAACGAGATGGTGCGCCAGCGGCTGTCCGAGTCCGATGCCCGTGCGGGTTTCCTGCTCGACGGCTTCCCGCGCACGACCCCGCAGGCCGACGTTCTCGGCGAGATTCTCGCCGAGAACGGTATGGAGCTGACAGCGGTGATGCAGTTCGACGTGCCACAGGAGGAGCTGGTGCGCCGAATGCTGGACCGAGGGCGTTCGGACGACACCGAGGAGGTCATCCGACGCAGGCTGTCGGTGTACGAATCGGAGACCGCGCCGTTGCTGGAGTACTACCGCGACAAGGTCATCACCATCAACGCGCTCGGCTCGGTCGACGAGATCACTTCACGCGCGCTGGAATCCCTGCGCAAGTGAGTCCGACGGGAAGGTAGTGGAGTGCTGCGGCGAGGTAAGGGCATCGAGCTCAAGACCACCGGTGAAATCGAGGCGATGCGTGCGTCGGGCCTGCTTGTCGCGCGTGCGCTCGCCGAGGTCACCGCGCACGCCAAGCCCGGTGTGAGCACCGGTGAACTCGATGCTGTCGCCGAGCAGGTGATCCGGGATGCGGGGGCGATCCCGTCTTTCAAGGGCTACCACGGTTTCCCGGCGTCGATTTGCACCTCGGTCAACGAGAAGGTGGTGCACGGTATCCCGTCGGAACAGGAGATCCTGGGCGACGGCGACATGGTCTCGGTGGATTGCGGGGCGATCCTGGACGGCTGGCACGGAGACTCCGCCGTGACCCTGCCGATCGGTGAGGTCGGCCCCCGCGAACTGGCCCTGTCCGAGGCGACCAAGCACGCCATGTGGGCGGGTGCGGCCCAGGTCCGTGCGGGCAACCGTCTGACCGACATCTCGCATGCGGTGGAAACCGCGGCACGGGAGTCGATGGACACCGATGGGGTGGACTACGGGCTCATCGCGGAGTACGGCGGGCACGGTATCGGCACCAGGATGCACATGGAGCCGTTCCTGCCGAATCTCGGCAAGCCCGGTAAGGGACCGAAGCTCAAGGTCGGGATGGCTCTCGCGGTGGAGCCGATGCTGACTCTCGGTTCGGCGGAGACAGCGGAGCTCGATGACGACTGGACGGTCGTGACCGTGGACGGCTCCTGCGCCGCGCACTGGGAGCACACGGTGGCCATCACCGAGGACGGCCCCTGGGTGCTCACCGCCGCCGAGGAGTGAGAGCACGCCGGATCGGCTTGTGTGGCGGTGCGGGGTTGAGGTTTTCCCGGAAACTTCAACCCCCCGGTGCAGGGGCGTGCAATTTTGTCGAAAACCGACACGGCCAGCCCTGTTATCCCAGTGGGCGGCGACAGATGTAGTGCATGATCGGCGGGAGATTTCGCCATGTCGTGTGCGTGATTACTTCGTCGAAGGTCGCCTTCAGCCGCCGGTGGAAGCGGCGGCCCCCCGCCGAGTGCTGTGCGGGCAGGTAGGTCAGCGCGGTGAAGGAGCCGTGCGGGGTGAGAACGTGAGCCGCCTGCCGCAGAATGTTCTGCTGGACCTCCTCGGTGAGTAGCGACCACGGGATGCTGCTGATCACGGCATCGACCTTGTCGATGTCCAGCCCGGTGAGCAGTGTATGCAGGTTCTCTGCGTTGCCGTGCACGGTTTCCATCCACGGCTGGTGCCGCCGCAGGTGCTGAACGAGATCATCGCCGAGTTCGATGCCGATGTGGCGGGCATGTGCGGGCAGGCGGTCGTGAATGGCGCCGCTGAGGGAGCCGGTGCCCGGGCCGAGCTCGACCACAACCGGCCTACCGGTGGTCGGAACGACCTGCGCGACGGTGGCGGCCACGGCTCCCGAGGTGGGAGTGGCCGCTCCGACCATCGAAGGATTGCGTACCGCCGTGCTGAAGAATGTGCGGTACTCACCGAACTTCGCCGTATCGGGCAGCCATCGTCCGTTGAGTGGAGTGTGGCGGTCCTGCTGGGTGGTCACGGTCCTCCTCGATGGACTTGCCGATTCGATTGGCGACTGCTGTATTTGCCGCACTTCGGTCCTCAACATGTGCAGTCGAACCGTACTGGATCACGGCGGGTGGGCACTCGTTGCGGATGCGAACGACGACGCAGCGATGCCGACCGTGTCGGTTTTCGCATCGTCCTGCCCCGAGTGGGCCGAGTTTTCGCGAGCGCGTACACTGGAGCAACGGCGCACTCATCGCGTCGGTTCGTCGTGTCTGCGTGCTTGCAGAGGTCGCCATCGGTGGTCAGCCATTGATGGCGAGCCATCGGTGGCCGGCTGACCGATAGCCGGTCGGCCGGTAGCCGGTCGGCCGGTAGCTGGTCGGTTGGGTCAGCCCGGATCTGCGGCATGCTACCGAGGTTATCGCGTCGGTGATGTCTCGGCTCTTCGGACCGCTGAGGGTGTGTCTGCTGCCCGGGGCCGGGTTTCGGTCATCGGATGGCATATGTACCAGCAAGATGAACTGTCACCGTCACGAAACGCGGAGGACATGGGCAAGAAGGACGGGGCCATTGAGGTCGAGGGTCGGGTGATCGAGCCGCTCCCCAACGCGATGTTCCGCGTCGAGTTGGAGAATGGCCACAAGGTCCTCGCTCACATCAGTGGCAAGATGCGCCAACACTACATTCGCATCCTGCCCGAGGACCGGGTCGTTGTGGAGCTTTCGCCCTACGACCTCTCCCGTGGGCGCATTGTCTACCGCTACAAGTGACCTCCACGGTGTCCGGGAGACCGGACACGCGTCCGAGCAGGAGAGCACGACCGTGAAGGTCCAGCCAAGTGTGAAAAAGATCTGCGACAAGTGCCAGATAATCCGCCGTCACGGTCGGGTTCTGGTGATCTGCGACAACCAGCGCCACAAGCAACGCCAGGGCTGATTACCGCAGGGTCGCAATCGAGACCATCCAACCAACAAGGGACCTCCCTGCAGCCTGCCGGCTTGTACGCGAAGCCGGTCGACCCCCGGATTCCAGGCTGGGGCTCCGTGCCGGGACCGTCCGGCCCGTTCGACGGGCCGTCGCCGGTTTCGGTCGGGGACGGTGAGGGAGTAGACCTGGATCAACGAGTGAGGAGTAGTGCCGGATGGCACGAGTCGCTGCCGTTGATCTCCCCCGCGACAAGCGGATGGAGATCGCGCTGACCTATGTCTACGGCATCGGCCGTAGCAGCTCTCAGCAGATCCTGAAAGCGACGGAGATTCCGTTCGACACGCGCGCGAAGGATCTCGACGACGAGCAGCTCGCGAAACTGCGCGAGTACGTCGACAACAACTACCGGGTCGAGGGTGACCTCCGTCGTGAGGTTCAGGCCGATATTCGCCGCAAGATCGAGATCGGCTCCTACGAGGGGCTGCGGCACCGCCGCAATCTCCCACTGAACGGGCAGCGGACGAAGACCAACGCCCGCACCCGTAAGGGACCGAAGAAGACGGTCGCCGGCAAGAAGAAGGCCGGTAGGAAGTAAGCCTCGCTAGGAGACCACGACACAGATGCCACCGAAGAGCCGCGCCGGTTCCGTCAAGAAGGTAAGGCGCAAGGAAAAGAAGAATGTTGCTCATGGGCAAGCCCACATCAAGAGCACGTTCAACAACACCATCGTTACGGTCAGTGACACGACCGGTGCAGTGATCAGCTGGGCCTCCGCAGGCCACGTCGGGTTCAAGGGCTCCAGGAAGTCCACTCCGTTCGCCGCGCAGATGGCCGCCGAGAACGCTGCACGAAAGGCCGCCGAGCACGGCATGAAGAAGGTCGACGTCTTCGTCAAGGGCCCCGGCTCGGGACGTGAGACGGCGATTCGCTCGTTGCAGGCAGCCGGCCTCGAGGTCGGCACGATCCAGGACGTAACCCCGCAGCCGCACAACGGCTGCCGCCCGCCGAAGCGGCGCCGGGTCTGAACGCGGGGAAGGAGTAGACACACATGGCTCGTTACACGGGTCCCGCAACCCGCAAGTCTCGCCGCCTGAAGGTTGACCTCATCGGCGGTGACCAGGCGTTCGAGCGTCGCCCGTACCCGCCGGGTCAGCACGGGCGTGGCCGTGTCAAGGAGACCGAGTACCTGCTGCAGCTCCAGGAGAAGCAGAAGGCCCGGTTCACCTACGGCATCATGGAAAAGCAGTTCCGGTCGTACTACGAAGAGGCCAACCGCAGGCAGGGCAAGACAGGTGACAACCTGCTGCAGCTGCTGGAGGCACGCCTGGACAACGTGGTTTACCGGGCCGGACTGGCACGTACCCGCAGGCAGGCTCGGCAGCTCGTCAACCACGGGCACTTCCTGGTCAATGGTCAGAAGGTGAACATCCCGAGCTACCAGGTGACGAAGTTCGACATCATCGATGTCAAGCCGAAGTCGCTGAAGTCGACGCCGTTCATCATCGCCAAGGAAACCCTGGGCGAGCGCCCTGCACCGGCATGGCTGCAGGTGGTGCCGTCGACGTTGCGGATTCTCGTGCATCAACTGCCCGAGCGTGCGCAGATCGACACGCCGGTCACCGAACAGCTCATCGTCGAGCTTTACTCGAAGTGACACCTTCCCCGGGGGTGGCCTGTCGGTCGCCCCCGGGTGGTCCGGGCGGTGGCGCCGGATGCACCACCGTCTCGCCCGCGATTCGCCGCGGGCACGCCATCCCTTCGGCGTCATATGGCGGGCGCCGTGCGGAAAGGAAACGACAGTGCTCATCTCTCAGCGACCCTCACTGGCCGAAGAGGCAGTGTCGGAAACTCGCTCCAAGTTCGTCATCGAGCCACTGGAACCGGGTTTCGGCTATACCCTCGGCAATTCGCTGCGTCGTACCCTGCTCTCCTCGATCCCGGGTGCGTCGGTGACCAGTCTGCGGATCGATGGTGTGCTGCACGAGTTCACCACGATCCCGGGAGTCAAGGAGGACGTCACCGACGTCATCCTGAACCTCAAGGAGCTCGTCGTGAGCTCCGAGGAAGACGAACCCGTGACGATGTACCTGCGTAAGCAGGGCCCCGGTGCGGTTACCGCCGCCGATATCGTGCCACCGGCCGGCGTGACCGTGCACAACCCGGATCTGCACGTTGCCACCCTCAATGGGCAAGGCAAACTGGAGATCGAGTTGGTGGTCGAGCGTGGTCGCGGCTACGTCCCGGCAGTGCAGAACAAGCAGGCGGGTGCCGAGATCGGCCGGATTCCGGTGGACTCGATCTACTCGCCGGTGTTGAAGGTGACCTACAAGGTCGAGGCCACGCGTGTCGAGCAGCGTACCGACTTCGATCGCTTGATCCTCGACGTCGAGACCAAGCCGTCGATCACACCGCGGGACGCGGTGGCATCGGCCGGTCGCACCTTGGTGGAGCTGTTCGGGCTCGCACGCGAGCTCAACGTGGATGCCGAGGGTGTCGAGATCGGTCCGTCGCCTGCCGAGGCCGACACCATCGCCGCCTACGCGATGCCGATCGAGGACCTCGATCTCACGGTGCGTTCCTACAACTGCCTCAAGCGAGAGGGCATCCACACTGTCGGCGAGCTGGTTTCGCGCAGTGAGGCCGACCTGCTGGACATTCGTAACTTCGGTGCGAAGTCCATCGACGAGGTCAAGTTGAAGCTGGTCGGTCTGGGTCTGGCACTGAAGGACAGCCCGCCCGGGTTCGACCCGTCCGCGGCTGCTGCCGAGTACCCGGCTGACAGCTGGTCGGATGAGGACACCGGTATCGAGGGCGCCGGGGGCTACGGTGTCGAGGGTGCCGCGGGCTACGGCGCGGGCTACGGCACCGGCTTCGACGAGGGCTTCGATGGCGGCTACGACGACGGTCAGGACTACGCGGAGACTGAGCAGCTGTAGCTGTGGTGCGCGGAGAGGAATAATCCGATCCGTGCTTGAGAGGAGCAAGTGATGCCCACCCCGACCAAGGGAGCGCGTCTCGGCGGGTCGCCGTCGCACGAACGACTGATGTTGGCCAATCTGGCCACGTCGCTGTTCGAGCATGGGCGGATCACGACCACCGAGGCGAAGGCGAAACGGCTGCGCCCGCTCGCCGAGCGTCTGATCACCAAGAGCAGGAAGGGCGATCTGCACAACCGCCGCGAGGTCATGAAGACCATTCGCGACAAGGACATCGTGCACAAGCTCTTTGCCGAGATCGGCCCGTTCTTCGCCGACCGTAACGGTGGCTACACCCGCATCACCAAGGCGATGCCGCGTCGAGGTGACAACGCTCCGATGGCGGTCATCGAATTGGTGAACGAGAAGACGGCCACTGCCGAGGCAGAGGCCGCCCGCGGCACCAGGTTCGCCAAGGACGAGGCCGCGGCCGAGTCCACCGGTACGCAGAGCGGCTCCGAGGAGGAGCCGCAGGCTACCGCGAATCCCGAGGCCGCCGAGGCCTCGCAGGGTGCTTCGTCGAGTGACCAGGAGCCCGCCGAGGGCTCACGGGAGAACGTCGAGGCGGACCTGGAAGCCAAGGACGAGAACAAGGAAGAATCCTGAGCTCTCCTGGCGATAGCGTCACGAACGAGCCCGCTGCTCCGTCTTCGGAGGGCGGGTTCGTTCGTCTGCGTCTGGATATCGCCTACGACGGCACCGACTTTCACGGTTGGGCACGGCAGCCGGGACTGCGCACGGTTCAGGGGCTGCTCGAGGACGCGCTGTGGAAGCAGCCGCCAGGGCGAGAAGCCCCCAGGTCCGTCGTGGTGGCGGGACGTACCGACTCGGGGGTGCATGCGAGTCGTCAGGCGGTGCACGTCGATGTGGCTCCGTTCGCACCGGGTCAGGGGGGACGGTTGCCCGTCGACGAGTCCGGCATTCCGGACCTGCAGCAGTTGTGCTCGCGATGGAACCGCATCCTGCCGGGCGATGTGCGAGTGCTGAATGCACGAGTTGCTGCCGCAGGATTCGATGCGCGTTTCTCCGCGCTGCGACGGCATTATCTGTATCGGGTCTCCGACGCGCCGTGGGGTGTGGATCCGTTACGACGTAGGAACACTCTCGGATGGAACCGGCCACTCGATGTGGAACGGCTCAATGCCGGGGCTCGGGAACTGCTGGGGCTTCGGGATTTCGCGGCGTTCTGCAAGCAGCGGGAAGGTGCGACAACCGTCCGCGAGTTGCAGTGCTTCTCGTGGGAACGTGTCGAGGAACACTTGGTGGTTGCTCGGGTCAGCGCTGATGCGTTTTGCCACTCGATGGTGCGCAGCCTCGTCGGCTCGTTGCTGATGGTCGGCGACGGTCGACGTGAATCCGGCTGGCCTGCCGAGATCCTGCGGTCGGGGGTGCGTACGAGTGCCGTCGCGCCCGCTCACGGCCTCACCCTCCTCGATATCGACTACCCAGCGGATGACGAACTCGCCGCTCGCGCCGCTCATACCCGTGCGGTCCGCACCCTCGAGTGACGTTGGAAAATTTCGCGAGAAATTGACCGCACCAGCTGAAGTGCCCTCACCGACGGTGACGGAGTACGGTCCGTACTTCGTCAGCAACTCCGCTCGGGTCGCGGTAAAGTCGCTCCGCCGTCACGATGACGACGTGCCATCCGCAGTCGCGCAGCCGCTGTAGCCGCACCTGATCTCGTCGGTGCTGCTGTGGGTCACCGTGCCATGCTCCTTCGTACTCCACAGCGACCTTCTCCGACTCATAGGCCAGGTCCACTCGAGCGACGAACTCGTTTCCATGATGAATCTCGACTTGGGGTGTTGGGACGAGACCGCTTTGTACCAGCGTTATTCGTAACACGGATTCGGGTACGGACTCGGCACGCGCGTCGAGCAACTCGAATGCCGCTCGCGCCTTTCGCATCCCGTAGTAGTTTCGTGTGGTGAGGAAGAGGGCAAGTCGGTCCTCTTCGATGAACCCCGCATGTAAAAGAGCATCACAGTTCGCCACGCCCAGTTTAAGCGGATATAGCGAAAGAAGGTCGAGGGCGCTGCGATACGGCGAGGCGACCTGGATGCCCTGCCACTCGACATGCTCGTCCTCCCTGCTCATGCGGGCCCAGCATCGAAGCCCGGAACGTCGGTTCATGTACTTGTGCCCGCTGACGAGAACTTCCACATCGTCGTGGCGGCCTGCGAGGGGGACGCCATGCAAAGTGGCAGCTGAGCGCGCCGTGATGATCGCCTCATTGGGCAGTGTCATAGCAGCGGCGCGGCATTTGAGTTCGTGCGTAAGGGGATGTTCCGCGGAAGTGTAAACACCGTGGATTACTCGTTGATATATGGAGGTGCGAAGATCGCGATCGCTCAAGCCCGCAGCGAGCGCGTCAGCGCGGGTGAACAACGCGATGTTGCTGGGAGCACGGGGTGTACTCGCGGATACCATACCGCGCAGCATGCTGGAGTTTTCGGTGTCCGTCACCGGGACGAAGAGCCACCTGTGGACAACTTGAGCTACTGTGGATGGAGCGTGGAAATTTCGCGAGAAATTGACCGTCACCCGGAGGAACGCCAAATTCTCGCGAAATTGCCCGCACCAGCCGCACCAGCCGCAACCACCGCTCAGTCGCCGCGGCGGACAGGGCCGAGGATCTCCTGTTCGCGTTTGTTGGTGACGAGCTGGATCGGTGTCCATACCATGTTGCCCAGAGCGATGGCCCCGTCGTCGGAGAGCATGGTCAATTGCTGGATCTGCGGCGGCTGCAGGTACCAGATGCGCCCGGCCAGCTCCGCCTGGTTCAGCGGCAGCCGCTGCAACAATACGAGTTCCGCCGTACTGGCAGCGGGACCGTTGCCGACCTGAGGATGTAGGTAGGGCAGTACGTACATCGTGGTCTGCCAGGCGGACCGGGGCGGGAACAGTTCTTGTGGAACGGCTCCACCATCGTGAATCACCAACAGCGGTGCGTCCTCTGTGGACCGGGGTAGGTCGAAGGGAGTGAGCCGACGGATCTGGGCGAGCGGTACCTGCTGCCCGTCCGGTGTTTCCCCGGCAGCCTGTTCCAGGACCTTCCAGGCAGCGGGGCGTCCGGTCGCCACGACCACCCATGCTCCGGTGGCCATGGCGCGCAGTGCGATCTGCCGTGCGAGGTAGAGACCGCCAACGGTGACCATACGAGTCGGCTGTGGCCGCAGAATGGAAGTACCGAGTGGTTCTCCCTGCGGGCCCGAACCGATGATCATGCCACCGCGGTCACCGGACGGGCTGACGGCATCGAGAGTTTCGGGCGGTACGAGAAATTCCGGTGCGGCTCCCTGCATACGGCCCGGCGTGTCCAGTGTTCGGGTTCGGCTCATGCCGCACCTCCCAACGGCAGTGTCGCGGTGAACCCCGCCAGTTGCAGACCGCGTAGCGGGGTCAAGGTCAATCCGAGGTGATTGCTGATCGTCCTCAGTCGTTCATCGGCGGCATCGAGTTCGCCAGGGGTACGGGCACTGACCCGGACAAGTCCACGTAGGCCGACCTCGTTGTCCTCGCCGACCGGAGCGATCGACATGGCGATCGTCGAGGACAGCGCACGCACTCCGGTGAGTGCGTTGAGACTGTCGCTCATCCGGTTCGGCCACCCGGTGATCGCGTAGCTGGAGTGTCCGACGCCGCCCGCGGTGACACCGTCCCAGCGCTCCTTGAGCCCGATCGCGCGCTGTGCACCGAGGACGGACTGCAGCTCGGCCGAGGTTATTCCCGCTTGCAGTAGTTCGTCGGGGTCGAGCGGGCGGGTGGAAACTCCCTGCTGCTCCAGTGCGTTACGCACCCGTGAGAGCGCGCCGATCAGGGCGCGGTGCGCGCCGACGACGCCACCGCCACGTTCTCCGACGGCCTTCGCGCAGCGCTGCGGATCGAGCCGCACTGCGACCCATGTTGTCCGGCGTGCTGCAGCGGGAGTCGGCCCGAGTACTTCGAGGTAGGAGTTCAGTGCCGGTGACGTGGAGGGCAGGGCGGCACTGCCGGGGTAGCAGTGCCAGATGACCTGGATCGCATCGAGCACCACCCCGCGATCCTCCAAGCATGGCGTGAGAGCACCGAGCGGCAAACTCGGGGCGTTGCCGATCTCGTTGATCAGCGACGGGGTGGGTTCCACCATGAGTACGGCTGTCCATTTACCTTCATTGAAGGCCATGCCGATGTGGTTGCGGTCGTGGTCCTGGCCGTGTGCGACCACCAGATCGGGAACCGCGAGCCGCAGCAGCGAGACTCGGTGGTTCTCCTCGGGACCGATGACGCCGTCCCCGTTCTCGTCGCCGCCATCGCCCGTCCCGGGAGCGGCCGGCTGGGACACCCGGGTGTGGTTGCGGGTGTTGTATTCCAGTACCAGGCCGAACCACTGGGTGAACCAGCGTCCACGGCGCCGCAGCATCGCGAGGATCAGTGCGAGCCCGGCGATGCCTGCTGCCACCGGCCACAGCGTCCGGTCGATGACGACAGTGATCAGGCCGAGGGTGAGCCCGATTTCGATGACGACGATATTGGCCACCGGAATGGCCCCGAGGCTCGCGCCGGTCGTGCGCCTGCGTGCACGGATGCGCGCAGGCTCTGGTCCGGTGGATCCGGGAATTTTCGGCTGAGCCGGATGTTGCGTGGTCACGGACATCCGTTCGGTCTCTCTCCCTCGCAGGTAGATGCGGCAATTGCCGGGTGGAGGCGGGCGAGTGTCGGTTGTGGCAACCGGTCGAAGAGAATACTGCCCCGAGTCGGTCGAACCGTGCCCAAGCGGTGTCCTTCTCCGGCTACCCTGCTGAACGGTACCGCGGATGGGAGAGCTGTAGGCGAAGAATGGCATCAACACCCACAACGAAGTCACAGGTTCAGGCGTACAAGTTCGTGTTGCGTCGAATGGAGTCGGCGCTGGCTCGCAGAGACCCGGTCATGTTGCACGATCCGTTGGGGTCGCACAAACGCGCCACGATCGCAGGGATCATCATCTCCTGCGTCGGGATGATCGGGTTCCTGGTATGGGGTTTGTTCGGCGGACAGGGTTCGGTTCCCAAACCCGGCTCGGTCGTGATTGCGAAGGAAAGCGGCAGTGTCTATGTCGTCACCGCGGACGACAACGCGGACAAGCGGCTGATTCCGATGCTGAACATGGCTTCGGCGAAGCTGCTGGTGATGGCCAAAGGCGGTGGTGGCCGGGGTCAGGAGATCACGCCGACGGTGGTGCAGCAGTCGGCGCTGGAGGATTTCCCGCGGGGGCCGCGGACGGGTATGCCGAATGCACCGGAATTCCTGCCGGACGCGAAGAACTCGGCGACTCCGGCATGGGCGGTCTGCGACGTCGGCGAGGTCAACACCAAACTCGATGATGCGCGGATCCAGGGTGCGACCACAGTGGAGACAACGGTCATCGGTGGTGACGGTCATCATGGGACGGAACTGCGGATGAAGCAGTCGCTGTACGTGCAGGAGCCGAGCACCGACCAGCGTTACCTGATCTATCGGGTCGAGGTTCTTCCCGGGCAGGGTCGGGAACACATTCGTTCGGTGAAGGCTCGTATCGATACCCGGGACGACGCCATCATGGAGATGTACGGCCTTCGGGGTGCCGTCCCGCGTGCGGTCAGCACGAACATGCTCAACGCCATTCCCGAGGTGCCTGCGTTGAACGTGCCGGACCTGGGCAGCGGGCCGGCCACCTACATGGCGGGCAACTACGAAATCGGCGATGTGGTGAGCCGGGTGGTTCCCGGCAGGCCCGATCAGTTCTTCGTGTTGCGTGCGGACGGTAAGCAGCAGGTATCGGCGGGTGCCGCTGCGGTGCTGCACGCGAAGCGGGACAGCAGCACCGACATCCCCGTTCCCACCGGTGAGCTCACCGATGTGCCCGAAGCGGAGAAGAACCCTCTTGCTGTGGGACATTTTCCGACGCAGGTACCGAAGCCGGTGACCTTCCGGGAATCGAATACGTCGTGCCTGAGTTGGAAGAGCGAATTCGGCAACCACCACATCACGGTGACGCTCAGCGACGGGTCTCCGACGAAGCAGACGAAGGCGCCGGTGAAGTTGGCGCAGTACGACGGAGCCGGTCCCCGGGTGGACTACTTCTACATGCCACCGGGCAAGGCCGCGGTCGTGCACGGCACCCCGAACGAAGCCAGCAGTGGTAGTGGCCCGATCTCCCTGGTCTCCGATCGCGGAGTGGTGTTCGGCATCAAGGACATCGCCACGGCGCAGGGGTTGGGCGTCATCAACAGCGGTAGTGACATCAAGGACGCTCCCCCGTCGATTCTGGGAATCCTGCCGCAGGGTGCTTTCCTGGACCCGGCACGGGCCAGCTTCGTTTACGACTCCATCCCCCTGGAGGAGGGCGGCGGTGTGAACCGTCCACCGAAGGAGGGCCAACAGTCCCGGCCCGGTGGTGCGGTCGCCGCGGGTACCTGACGAGCGTGGACTCGACAACGATCCGCCCGCACCATCCGCGTGGATACGTGGACGGCGCGGGCGGATCGTTGTTTTTCGGTCGGGTGTGGACGCACGGCCGTGGGGCCGGAGTCGCTACAACCGGAGCCGGGACGCCGGTGCCTGTGCCCGGCGTGACCGAACCTTGCGGATCGCGTTCATCAGGAAGGCCGTGAAGACCACGGTGCCGAGTCCGCCCACGGCACCGCCGAAGGCGACTGCGATGGCCGCCCAGTTTTCCCTCGGGAAGACGTGGGCTTCCAGGCGCCGGGGTTCGATCGGTGCGGCCGCGGGGCCGTTCTCGGCCGGGATGACGTCGTTGAGCGCCGCCATCGGATTGATCATGCCGTAGCCGATGATGTCGTTGCGGCCGTCCGTCCCGCCGGGATGCTGGGCGGTCTTCTCGATCCGCTCCATGATTTCCCCGACCGACAGGTCCTCGAATTTCTGCTGGATCAGCGCGGCGAGTCCGGAGACGTACGGCGCGGCGAAACTGGTGCCCTGGATGGGCTGCGCCTGATCGTTCGAGCCGTGGGTGACCTGATTGGCCAGTCCGGTCGCTCCCCGGCCGGGGTCGAGCGAAATGAGATCTTCACCGGGTGCGGCGACGTCCACCCATGGTCCGGGGACCGTGAAATCCGAGGGTGCTCCCCTCTCGTTCACCGAGGCGACGGTCAGCACGTACTTGTCGAACCAGGCCGGAAGCACCGCTGTCGTCGGATTGCCCGGTGGGTTCTGCTTGCACTGACCTCCGGTGTTGCCCGCTGCCGCGACGACGACGGTGCCCTGCTCGTAGGCGTATCTGACCGCGTTGTACAGCTTTTGGTTGCCCTGATCGGCGGGATTGCTTGCTCGCACCATGGACTGACATGACGCCTGGGAGATGTTGATCACACCGGCGCCCCGGTCGGTGGCGTACTTGATCGCCTGCGCCATCGTCCTCGTGTTCCCGATCGGCTCGCCGCTCTGCTGGTGCTGCCAGACGGAGGAGGACTGACGAACGGACAGGATGGTGCTTTTCGGGGCAATCCCGAGAAATCCGGTTTCCGCGGTCGGCGTGGCCGCGATGATGCCCGCCACGATCGTGCCGTGTCCGTCGCAGTCGACCAGGGCTCCTCCCGGCACCCGGCTGCTGCCGTCCGTCAACCCGGGCAGGCGCTGATGCTGATTGACGCCGGTGTCGATGACCGCGATGGTCTGGCCTTGACCCGTCCAGCCCTGCCGATGAGCTCGTTCGAAGCCGAGGAGCCGTTGGCTCCACGGTTCTCGTTCGATGGTGGGGCCACCGTTGCTGGCCTGCATACAAGCCTGCTGCTGCTTGTATTTGGATCCGACGGGGGACAGCGGTGCCGAGGGCGCTTGCATGGCCGGATTCCGCGGAGGGGGCTGAAACTCCCGGTCGCCTTCCGCCTGCTGCGCGGCGGCCGGGAGAGCGGGCCCGGACAGGGCGAGCATCCCGGCTGTCGCCGACAGGGCGAGTGCTCGGCGCAGGGATGTGGTGGAGCGCATCACGCTTCCCCTCTTAAGAGATGCTGATGTTGAGGTCGCGGATGGTCATGTAGACATCCATCACTCCCAGCGCCAGCGGCAGGACCAGCGCGATCAGGATGGCCTCCAGGATGTCCACGCTGCGCCGCTGAACCGGGGAGAATCGCCGGTGCGGGAATACCACGCCGAACATGATCGATGCGCCGCCGAGCAGCAGCAGGGGCCAGAACACCCAGGTGAGCTTGTCCAGGGGAGTGGTGGTCATCGGCAACAGCAGGCCGGTGGTCACTCCCAGAGCCGCGAGCAGTCCGTTGAGCAGCAGGGCCAGCGCCTGGCTGCCGTTGGCGTAGTTTCTGCCGCGCAGCAGCAGCACGGCGGACACGACCACGGCGAGCAGGCCGCCCCAGATGTTGGGGGCGGTCGCGGCGGTGATCGCACCGAGCGCGGCGGTTCCGCCGCATCCCACGATCATGCCGGTCATGTACTGGTGTGCCAGTCCGGACTGGCGCTTGATCTGCCGGTAGTCCGGGAATTCGTTGTCCTCCTTGAGGTCCTCGGAACTGCCCGGTACGTGCGGCAGTGGCAGCTTGGCCAGCTGGATGGTCATCCGCGGCAGCAGCGAGATGCCCGCGAGTCCGACGGCGGCGGCACCGGCTGCCACACCGGCGGCCGTCGCCGACTCCACCAGGGTGGCCACGATGAACGCGATGACGGCGAAGGTAGCGACCGTCGCGGCGGCGATGAAGGTCACGATGCCCGCGCCGATCACCATGATCGACACCGCTGCGAAGATCAGCACCAGCGCGCTGGCCAACAGCAGTGCGGGCCGTGGATTCGGCCCGGGGACGATATTGAGTCCCGCCACGAACGCCATCGGCAGCCCGCCTGCGGCGGCGACCACGGTGCCTGTTGTGGCGGCGCCGTAGGCCCGGGCCACGATCGCGCCGATACCGGTGGCGAAGATCGCGATGACCAGGCCGGACACGGCGGCCACCACGTGGAACAGGATGTTTTCCGGCGCGGCGGCCAGGCCGAGCGCCACGGCCGAGGCGATCATGGCCAGCGCTCCCGCCGTGTGACCGACTCGGGCTGCGGTCTCCTTGGTCCACGGGCGGTAGCTGCCCGGCTCGGCTTCCGCGAGAGCGTCGACGACATCGTCGTACAACGGTGGTGGCGGATCGTCGGACTTGCGTCGCAACTGCAGCATATCGCCATCGACGATGCCCAGCGATGCCAGCGTCTGGCTGGGATCCAGTTCCGCGTCGGCCAGTTTCGCCAAGCACCAGCCACCGTGCCGCGCCCCGCCGTCCGGAGAGGCTTCATGAGCCATGTCCAGCAGCATCGGTAGCAGATCAGCCACCGAGACGTCAGCAGGCAGCGCCAGGTCGATGCGAGTTTTCGGTGCCACCACTGTGACGCGGCTGAACACCGTGGTCCCGGTCGCCACTTGGGCCCCCTACTCCCTTTTGTTCTCGTTTACTCGTTGTCGTGCATTCGTTGTCCTGCGTCGACCACTCGTGAGGTCGGCTCGATCCAACCAGCGAGGAGATTTTCCTTCAAAACGCCCCACCCGGCCGCCGAGCACCCCTAGTATGGCCGCACCGGTCGGCACCGGGGGCGGGTTTTGGTCGAACTCGTTGGTGACCGATTCCGATTCTGTCGGCCACGGCACGCGTCGATCGGTCCCACCCGTGCACTTCCGGTGTTGCGGACAGGACAGAATGCTGCTTGCAAGCCGACCTCCGGTGCGTGGGAAGTCCACACCGGACTGCCTCGGTGAGAAGTCCAAACCAGATCATCCAAGCCGGGTCTTTCAGTCAGACCGGCACGATACGGAAGGGTGCTGCGTCCGGTGAGCACGCTGCAGTTCAAGCGAACGCCACGCATGGCCGCCCCGAAGCCACCGGGCGGGGAGGTCCATCTCGAACCGCCCCCCGAAATTCCGCGGGCCGTGCCGGGCAACATCGTCCAGAAGTTCCTTCCGGCCGTCATGATCGTCGCCTCGCTGGGAATGATGGTATTCATGCTTCAGCGGGCCAGGGACAACCCGATGATGATGATGATGCCGATGATGATGCTGGTGTCCACCATCGGGATGATGGCCGGTGGCAACCAGGGCGGTGGCCAGAGCAAGGCCGAGATGAACGAGGACCGCAAGGACTACCTGCGCTACCTCGGCCAGATGCGCGATCGGGCACGGGAGGCCGCCGACGAGCAGCGGCTGGCGCGGAGCTGGGTCCATCCCGAGCCGCGGACGTTGTGGTCCATCGCGACGAGCCGCCGGATGTGGGAGCGCAGGTCCGGCGACAACGATTTCTGCCAGATACGGGTGGGAATCGGCTCGCAGCGGCTGGAGACCCGCCTCGTGCCACCGCAGACGGGTCCGGTCGACGAGTTGGAGCCGATCACCACGCTGGCGTTGCGCCGGTTCGTGCGCGCGCATTCGCTCGTGTCCGGGTTGCCCGTCGCAACTTCGCTGCGCGGGTTCGCCGCCGTGGGCCTGCAGGGCGAGCGCGAGATGTGCCGGGGCCTGGTGCGCGCGATGATCGGCCAGTTGGCCACCTTCCACACCCCCGACGACGTCATCATCGCGGTGGCAAGTGGTGGCCGTTCCCGCGTGGAGTGGGACTGGGCCAAGTGGTTGCCGCACACCCAGCACCCCACCGAGACCGACGGCATCGGTCAGCAGCGCCTCATGGCGGGGTCGCTGCGCGCGATCGAGGAGATGCTGGCCGAGCAGCTCGATGAGCGTTCCCGATTCAACCGCAACAGCCCTCCGCCGGAGGGGCCGCACATCGTGATCGTGCTCGACGACGCGGAGATCAGCCGCGAGGAGCAGATCCTCATGGAGGGCGGCCTGGCCGGTGTGACACTGATCGACCTTTCGGATGCGCTGGGGCCGCTCACCAGCCGCCGCGGTATGCGCATGGTCGTCGAACCCGACCGGATCGGTGCGCGCAGCGGCAACAACGTCGAGTGGTTCGGCACGCCGGACTCGATGACCGAGGAGGAGGTCACCGCGCTGGCCCGGCAGCTCTCGCCGTACCGCGTCGCGAGTGGCGGACAGGCCGAGGTCGACAGTGGTGGGCAGGAACCGCTGACGACCCAGCAGAACTACCTGGAGCAGCTCGGGCTCACCGGCGATCCGATGACCTTCGACCTCAACGAGGCATGGCGGCCCCGCCCGATCCCGGAGCGCTACAGCGTCGCGATCGGTCCGGGTGAGTACGGTGACATCGTCTCGCTGGACATCAAGGAGACCGCTTCCGGTGGGATGGGCCCGCACGGCCTGTGCATCGGTGCGACCGGTTCGGGGAAGTCGGAGTTCCTGCGCACCATCGTGCTCGGGCTGCTGGCCACGCACTCCTCGACGGCGCTGAACTTCGTGCTGGTCGACTTCAAGGGTGGTGCCACGTTCAACGGCTTCGAGAAGGCGCCGCACGTTTCGGCCACGATCACCAACCTCGCCGATGACCTCACTCAGGTCGATCGGATGCAGGATGCGCTGGCCGGTGAGATGAACCGGCGTCAGGAGGAGCTGAACAAGGCGGGGGCCAAGAACGTCTGGGATTACGAGGAGAGGCGCCAGGCCGGAGAGGACCTGGCGCCGTTGCCCGCGCTGTTCGTCGTGGTCGACGAGTTCTCCGAGTTGCTGAGCACCAAGCCGGACTTCGCCGAACTGTTCACCATGATCGGACGCCTCGGCCGGTCACTGCAGGTGCATCTGCTGCTGGCCTCACAGCGCCTGGAGGAGGGCAAGCTGCGTGGTCTCGACTCGCACCTGTCCTATCGGATCGGGTTGAAGACCTTCAATGCGGCGGAGTCCCGTGCGGCGATCGGTGTTCCCGACGCAGGAGACCTGCCCGCCACCGGCGGTCACGGCTACCTCAAGCACCCGAACGGCATGGAGCGTTTCCGCGCCGCCTACGTGTCGGGGCACGTGCACCAGGGCACCGGGCGGCGCCGGACCGTGGCCGCCTCGCCGGTGACCGGAGCCAAGCGCCCCCGTTTCTTCGTGCCCGATCATGTCGAACTCCCCCAGGAACCGGAGCAGCCTGCCGCCGTCGAGCAGGCACCGGAGCCCAAGGAGGCCGAGGAGGACAAGCTCGCCCCGACGGACTTCCAGATCATCATCGACAAGGTTCAGGGACAGGGCCCGCCCGCGCACCAGGTGTGGTTGCCGCCGCTGGACGCGCCTCCGACGTTGGACACACTGTTGCCGCCGTTGTCGGTCACCGACGACCGGGGCTATGCCTCGGCCGGATATGCCGGAGCGGGCCGGTTGCAGGTTCCGGTGGGCATCATCGACATGCCCTATCAGCAGCGCCAGGACCACATGGTGGTGGACCTGGGCGGTGCCAACGGGCACGGTGCCGTCGTCGGGGGACCACAGTCGGGCAAGTCGAACCTGTTCCGGACGTTGATCACCTCGATGGCGTTGACGCACACTCCGCAGGAGGTGCAGTTCTACTGCATCGACCTCGGTGGTGGATCGATGGCGGCGCTGCAGACACTGCCGCATGTGGGTGGTTTCGGCGGGCGCCGTGATCCGGACACGGTGCGGCGCACGATCGCGGAGCTGAAGGCACTGCTGTCCGAGCGCGAGGCCCGGTTCCAGGAGATGGGCATCGACTCGATGGGGGATTTCCGCAACCGCAAGCGTCGCGGGGAGATCACCAATGACGCCTACGGGGACGTGTTCCTGATCGTGGACGGGTGGGGCGCCTTCCGCAACGAGTTCGAGTCGTTGGAACAGGACGTGCTCAACCTGGCCGCACAGGGTCTGACGTTCGGCATTCACGTGTTCGTCTCGGGCAACCGGTGGGCCGAGATCCGGCCTGCGCTGAAGGACCTGATAGGGACTCGTTTCGAGTTGCGGTTGGGTGATGCCAGCGAGTCCGAGATCGACCGCAAGGTGGCTGTGAACGTCCCCTCCGGACGGCCGGGTCGGGGCCTGCACCCGAGCAACCTGCACTTTTTGACGGCTCTGCCTCGGGTGGACAGTGAGAACCTGGCCGACCGGGAGGGCTGGGAGGCCTACAACGAGGACCTGTCCGACGGGGTGGCCGACCTGGTCAACCGGGTACGCAGCTCGTGGCAGGGGCGCCCGGCTCCGCAGGTGCGGTTGCTGCCGGATGTGCTGCCCTACGAGCAGTTGCCCTCGGTGGAGCAGCAACCGAAGCCGAAGCTGGTGCCGATCGGCATCAACGAGGACGGGCTCAACCCGGTGTATCTGGATTTCGCGGCCGAGCCGCACTTCCACGCCTTCGCCGAACGGGAGGCGGGCAAGACCGCGCTGCTGCGCACGATCGTGCGGGGCATCACCGAGCGCTACACACCGCAGGAGGCGTTGATCCTGCTGGTGGACTACCGGCGCACGATGCTCGGTTTCCTCGACACCAAGCACCTGCTCGAGTACTCCGTGTCGGCCGACCAGCTCAAGAGCAATGTCGGCGAGGTGACCAATGCGCTGAAGAAGCGCCTGCCCGGCCCGGACGTGACGCAGGAGCAGCTCAAGAACCGTTCCTGGTGGTCCGGTCCCGAGTTGTTCGTCATCGTCGACGACTACGAACTGGTCGCCCCGCAGGGCAACAATCCGCTGGCCCCGCTGGCCGACTACATCCCGCAGGCCTCCGACGTCGGCCTGCACGTCGTGCTGGCCCGTAACTCCGGGGGCGCCAACCGAGCCCTGTTCGAGCCCGTCATCGGCAAGATGCGGGAATCCTCGGCTCCGGGCCTGGCGATGAGCGCCAACAAGGACGACGGCCAGCTCGTCGGCAACATCAAGTCGCGCACTCTGCCGCCGGGGCGCGGAACCCTCGTCAGTCGCAGCATGAAGGGAGGGCCCGAGCTCGTCCAGACCGCCTTCATCCGTCCGGAGTAGCTTGCCGGGTGAACTGTTGAGGCGTGCACACCCCGTACCTCTAGGGTGCTCGGAAAACGGATCATGCTGCTGACCCGGTGCCCGGCCGGTGGCGTCGGCCGAACGGAAGTCCGGCGACGGTAAAGGAGCTGTACGTGACCCTGCACGTCTCGGTCGACTTCGGTACTTCGAGCACCTGCACGGTCGTCTCCGTCGATGGTGGCGAACCACATGTGGTGGTCGTCGACGGTCGACCGTTGGTGCCGTCCGCGGTGTTCGCCGCCGTGGACGGCACTCTGTTCGTCGGGCAGGAGGCGGAGCGGCAGGCTGCCGTGGACCCGGCCCGCTTCGAACCCCATCCCAAGCGTCGTATCGACGAGGGGGAACTGCTGCTGGGGAGTTCCGTGCTGCGGGTCGATGCGGTGATCCGCGCGGTGCTGCAGCGCGTGGTCGGCGAGGCCCGCCGCTACGCCGGTGGAGCGGCTGTCGATCTGCTGGTCCTGACCCATCCGGCCGACTGGGGTTCACCGCGGACCGGACGACTGCACCGCGCGGCTACCGGTTTGGCCCGGGAGACCGCCCTGGTGCCCGAGCCCGTGGGGGCGGCGGTGTTCCACTCGGCCGGGTACGGACTGCCGGATGGTGGTGCCCTGGCCGTGCTCGATCTCGGTGGTGGCACGGTCGACGCCAGTGTGGTGCGCAGGCAGGGCCATGCGTTTCGGGTACTGGCCACCCGGGGCGAGCCGAACTTCGGCGGCGCCGACATCGATCAGGCACTGCTCGAACACGTCGGCGGTATCGCCTCGCCCGCCGATCCGCAGGCGTGGCGCCAACTGGTCGAGGGGCGGGAGATGGACGATCGCCGCCGCAGACGAGTTCTCCGGCAGGACGTACGCGGCGCGAAGGAAACCCTGTCCCGGCACAGCTACACCGACGTGCCCATGTCGCCGCCGTTTTCCGATGCTCATGTCACCAGGTCGGACCTGGAGCGGCTCATTGCCGAACCGCTGGCGAAGGCCGTGGATCTGGTCATGGCCGTCCTGCCGGAGGGGCAGGTGGCAGCCGGGCAGCTTGCCGGTGTGTTCCTCGTCGGGGGATCGAGTCGCGTACCGATGGTGTCCCGACTGATCCACGAGCGCACCGGGATTGTCCCGACCACTTTGGACCAGCCGGAGACGGTGGTGTCCCGTGGTGCGCTGCGCGCGGTGCGGCCGGGACCGGAACGTACGGGTGGACTTCCGCCCCCCGGTGCTGCGCGGCCACCGAACCGGTCGACCCCGGCAGGCCCTGCGGTGCCTGCCCGCCCGGATGGTGGTGTCCGGGCGGGCGGGCAGGTGGGTGCCCCGGCTGTGGCCGGGCACGCGGAGGCCACGGCGGGTGATTCGCTGAGCCGGGCGTCGACGATCGTGATCGGAGGCAGTGACCTGACGCGGCCGGTGATGGCGGGCCCGCCGCGGCGGCGCCGTTTCCGGCTGGTCCCGTTGCTCGCCGGTGCCGCCTGCGTGGTGGTGGTCGGCGCGATCGCGGCGACGATGGTCGCAGGCGGCGGCACCGATGCGGCACCGGCGCAGCATGTCACCCGGTATGGCTACGAATTCGCGTATCCGGCGGATTGGAAACAGGGCGGCGGCGACCCCGAGCTGTGGGAGACGCGAGTGAGCCCGCAGCGGGTTCGGCAGCCGCAGCGCAACGTGGTTTCGGTGCGCAAGGGCGAGTTCGAGTACAACGTCGAGAAGCAGCGCGTGCGCTCCGTTCGGGATCTGCGTCAACAGTACGACAAGCGCGTCGCCGCCGGTCGGCCGTTCTCCGGCTTCGACGGGCGCGCTCGTTTCGCGGACAGGGACGTCGTGCATTACCGGCAGCGGCGCCCGGAAGCCACTGTGGACTGGTATGTCCTGCATGCGGGGACGGCGCGCATCAGCGTCGGATGTCAGTACACACCGGCCGGAAAGAAGACCGTGCTGTCGGCATGCGAACGGATCGTGGGCTCGCTTACTGTGCGGTGAGCGGTGTTCCGGCCGCGGTGCGGGAATCTTTTCGCACCCGCAAATCCTACTTTCACCTGCGATTTCGTGGTGCTGCGTTTACAGCCGCAACCATTGTCCCGGAAAACCGGGACAGCGGGGGATCGGACGTGGCAATCTCTGCGTCGGAAGATCATCCGATCTCCGCGACCGCGTACTGAAGGGGGTTGAGCCGAGATGAGCAGTTTCGGTACCGATGCCGATCTGATGCAGAAGGCTTCCGGCCAGGTGGAAGAGGTCCGCAACAATGTGGACCAGGCCGTGAACAAGCTGCAGAGCGAGATCGAGCCGATGATCGCCTCGTGGGAAGGTCAGGCCAAGCGGACGTTCGAGCGTCTGTTCATGGACTTCCGGGAGAACGCCGACACGATCACCAGCAAGCTCGGTGAGCTCGGCGAGAACATCGGAACCTCCGGCCGGGAGTACACCCAGCGCGACGAGGAGCAGGCCGCGGAGCTGGGCAAGATCGAGGGCGCGCTCGGCGGCTGAGTCCTGCCTCCGTACTGCCACGGCGGCACTGCCACCGGTCATGCCACACCGGTCATGCACGGGGCGATGTAACCAAGACCACACGAGGGGAGATCCACGATGAGTATGATCCAGGTAGATTTCGGCCAGCTCGGAGCGGGTGCCGAGAGCCTGCAGCGCACCGCCAACCAGATCCAGGGGCAGCTCGACGAGCTCGAGCAGATGCTCAAGCCGCTGATCGAAACCTGGTCGGGTCAGGCGCAGGAGTCCTACTACGCCGCTCAGGCCGAGTGGGACAAGGCAGCGCAGAACCTGCAGGAGATCACCGCGAAGATGGGCACGGCGGTCCAGGTCGCCAACGAGTCCTACCAGCAGGGCGAGCGCATGAACGCTGCCAAGTTCGGTGGCTGAGACGGGCCGACATGGCCGAAGCGGCTGAGACGGCCGAATCCGCACGATAGCCGTGCCGGAAGCTCGGTCTCCGCCGGAACTCGCTCCGAACCGAGCTTCTCGAGCCGGGATGCCCCGGGTCCAGGCGGCCCGGGGCATCGTCGTGTGTCCGGCGTCGGGTATCCTCGCCATGGTTGGGACATGGTCATCGACCTTTCGGTGTGCCCCCGCTCGATGCAACCGGCGGGTGGAGCGGGCCGGGGACGGCCCGATGGAGGGACCCGTTTTGACCGTGTCTTCAGCCACCGAGTACTCTCAAATTCTGTTGTGCGGTGTGCACGACTGTGGTGCTCGGCTGGTGACCCATCCGAGACGATCGCCTGCACGGTGACCGTCTGACGTGAGGGTCCCGGCGACCCACAGGACGTGCCGGTTCCCCTGGGGCGAATCCGGGAGATCCGCCCCGGCGTGATGGGCGACGGGATACGACGGCCGCACCGAGATTCCGACGCGAACGACGACGAGGTAGACCCGTGCGCACGTACAGCCCCAAGGCCGGCGAGGTGACTCACGCCTGGCATGTGATCGACGCCGAGGACGTGGTGCTCGGCCGGCTGGCTACCGAGGCCGCCACGCTGCTGCGTGGTAAACACAAGCCGACCTACGCTCCGCACATGGACACCGGCGACTTCGTCGTCGTCGTCAATGCCGAGAAGGTGGCCCTGACCGGGAACAAGCGCGAGCAGGAGTTCGCCTACCGGCACAGCCACTACCCCGGCGGTCTGCGGAAGCAATCCTTCGGTGAAGTGCTGGACAAGCAACCCGAGCGGCTGCTGGAGAAGAGCATCAAGGGCATGCTGCCGAAGGGCAGGCTCGGCCGAGCCATGGGCAAGAAGCTCAAGGTCTATGCGGGTCCTGAGCACCCGCACCAGGCTCAGAATCCGCAGCCGTTCGAGATCAAGACGAAGGCCAAGAAGTGACCGAGGGACCAGAGGACCAGAACGTGACCACTGCAGAGCCCGACATCCCAGTTTCCGAGGAAGCGGCTTCCGCCGACCTCGAGCCCGACACCGCGCCCCAGAACGTGGCACCCGTTCCCACCGGTCGGCCGGTGCAGACCGTCGGTCGCCGTAAGGAGGCCGTGGTCCGGGTCCGTCTGGTACCCGGTAACGGCAAGTTCGTGCTCAACGGCAAGTCGTTCGACGACTACATGCCGAACAAGGTGCACCAGCAGCTCGTGCGGGAGCCGTTCGAGACGGTCGACCGTGCCGAGAATTTCGACGTCTACGCGAACCTGCGTGGCGGTGGGCCGTCCGGTCAGGCCGGTGCGATGCGCATGGCGATTGCGCGCGCGCTCGTGGAACTGGACGGCGAGGACCGTCCGGCTCTGAAGAAGGCGGGTATGCTGACCCGCGATTCCCGAGCCAAGGAACGCAAGAAGTACGGTCTCAAGAAGGCCCGTAAGTCGCCGCAGTACAGCAAGCGCTGACGCGGCTTCGCGAGCAACCTGCGGGAGCAGCCGTTCGTCCACAGGGCGTGCGACTGCTCCCGCAGTTGTTTGTTCGGGTATGCCCGAATCGGAGGCGTTGAGGCTGGAGGAGGATCTGCTTGTCTCGGTTGTTCGGTACCGACGGGGTACGGGGTCTGGCGAATGCGGAGCTGACCCCCGAGTTGGCGTTGTCCGTGGCTTCGGCGGCAGCCAGAGTGCTGTATGAGCGCGACGACTCGCATCGTCGGGTCGCGCTGGTCGGACGTGATCCCCGTGCCAGCGGTGAGATGCTGGAGGCCGCCGTCACGGCGGGTCTGACCTCGGCGGGAGCCGATGTCCTCCGGGTGGGGGTCATGCCGACGCCCGGGGTGGCGCATCTCGTCGGGGAGATGGACGCCGATCTCGGTGTGGTGATCTCCGCATCGCACAATCCGATGCCGGACAACGGGATCAAGCTGTTCGCGGCGGGTGGGCACAAGCTGCCGGATGCGGTCGAGGACGAGATCGCCGAGCGACTCCAGGAGTACGGTGATCGCCCGACCGGCAGCCACGTCGGACGTGTGCGTGATGTGCCGGACGCGGTGCAGCGCTATGTCGATCACCTGCTCGTGGCGACCCCACATCCCCTGGAGGGACTCCGGGTGGTGGTGGACTGCGCCAACGGTGCCGCCGCACTGGCCGCTCCCGAGGCCTACCGGCGTGCCGGTGCCGAGGTGATCGCACTGAACGCCGAACCGGATGGCCTGAACATCAACGACGCGGTCGGCTCCACGCATCCGGGGGGCCTGCAGGATGCCGTCGTGGAACACGGTGCGGACCTCGGTATCGCACACGACGGAGACGCCGACCGATGCCTGGCCGTGGACTCCGCGGGCACGCTCGTGGACGGGGATCAGATCATGGCGATCCTCGCGGTGGCGATGCAAGAGGACGGCGAGCTCATCGAGGACACGCTGGTCACCACCGTCATGAGCAACCTCGGTTTGCGGCTGGCGATGCGCGGATACGGCATCACGCTGCGGACGACGGCGGTGGGGGACCGCTACGTCCTGGAGGAACTCCGTGCGGGTGGGCTTGCTCTCGGCGGGGAGCAGTCCGGGCATGTGGTGCTTCCCGGGCACGCCACCACCGGTGACGGCCTGCTCACGGCGCTGCGCCTGATGGGACGGATGGCCGGTACCGGGCATCCGCTCGATGTGCTGGCTGCGACGATGACGCGGTTGCCGCAGGTGCTGGTCAACGTGCAGGTGTGGGACAAGACGGTCGCCGTTCAGGCCCCGACGGTGACCGATGCGGTCGCGGAGGCGGAAAAAGAGCTCGGTGACCACGGCCGTGTCCTGCTGCGTCCCTCGGGAACCGAGCAGCTCGTACGGGTGATGGTCGAAGCGCCGACCGCCGACGTGGCGCAGGACACCGCCGACCGATTGGCGCAGGTGGTGGGCGCGATCCGGTGAATCTGTGATTCACCTCTCCCCTTTGCCGTGCCGGTGTGAGATCATTCTCACATGGGTGCCATCGTTGTCGCCATTATGGTCGGATTGTTCGCGGTCGGCCTGGTTACTGCTCTTGTCGTCATGTCCGCGCTCGTGATCGCCGGCCTGAAGGTGATCAATGTGGCGCACGACGGCAGTAGCCGGCTGATCAATTACTGGCATCGACGGCCCACACATTGAACGGTTTCACCATGCGCGACTTCTTCGGTGGTCTGACCATCGTCCTGCTTCTTCCGCTCTTCGTCCTCGTGGTCGGAGTCATCGCCGTCGTCATCCTGGTCAGCTGACGCTCCAACACCTGATGCGGATGAGAAGCTGATCGCATGGAGAGTGCGATCATTCCGCTGTTCCTGCTGCTACTACTCATCGGTGGCGGTGCCGCGCTGACGATCGTGCTGAGCAGGCGCAAGCGCGCGCAGCGGCCCAGGTTTCCGTCGGCGGGTTACGGTTATTCGCCGACGCAGTATCCATCCCACCAGGCGCCACCGCAGACCTACGGCTATCCGTCCCAGCACGGGCATCCTCCTGTGCAGCCGGGTTGCTCGCCGCAGATGCCGGTGCAGCCGCCGCAGCCTTCTCCTCAGTACCCACCGCAGGGCGGCCCCTCTGCCTCTCGGTAGCTCAGCTCAGTCATCTTTGCGAGTGCAATCGCCTTACCTGAAGTTCTTTTGCGTGAGAAGTCGTCTGGCAAGATCAGGACCAATCGGTAGCGATGCTTATCCGAGTCGGTACGTGCGACTCGGATAAGCGATGCCGCAGTCGGGGAACGCAAGCAGGAGGGCTTCGTGGGACAGCCAGGGGGACCGTCGTACGACGGCGATGCGATGAAAGCGATCGCTCGCGACACCGAGGAGCTGGGTGCCGCTTTCGGGAAGGCGAAGAAGCCGGTGGAGACAGGTGAGGCAACGGCCGCATCTTTCGGTCTCCTCGGTGGGGAGACCCTGGTGGGGGAAGTCTTCGAAAACACCCGCGACAGACTCGTGACCTCGCTCGGTAAGGCTGAACGGCATGCGCGGGAACTTGCCGAAGGCGCGCGGACCTCGTTTGCGGATATGGACACGCGCGATGCGGCGCAAAGTCAGAATCTCGGCGAGCTTCAGGGGGAGGTGTAATCCATGTCCACGGAAGCGCCCGGCACTGATGTCAATTCGAGTGTCGAACCGGAACCGGAGGAGAACTCCGATTTCCATTTGAAGAAGCTCAGCGAGCTCGAAGATGTCATGAAAACGGATAACTGGGGACGTGTCTTCAAGAGGTGGCGAGAACACCCGGCGGCCGCGAAGCATTACCCGGGTTCCGAATATCCTGTTTATGGGACGGGGTTCATCGAGACGCATGACATCCCCGGCATCGAAGGGATCGACTGGGGAGCGCTCAATGCTACTGCCGATAAAATAGCCCAACTCGGTAATCATCGCAGTGACTGGGCCGGTGATGTGGACTCGCTCCAAAAGCGGCTGGACCAGGCTTGGCAGGGTACCGCAGCCGATGCTGCACGTGAGCAGTACCTTGCGATGAAGAAATCGATCAATACGTATTGTGATACAGCCAGTGCTTTCAGTCGTCATCTGAGATCTGCGGCACAGGTTCCTCGTGGAATGATCGGCCCGGGCGGATTGTCTGATTTCAAAGAGCGCAGTGTGTTCTGGAAGTCGTATGGCCAAGATGATCAATCCGAAGATATGCTTGATGATATCAACGGCATGGAAAAAATGATCAGTGATGGTTACTTGGCTAGCCCATCGAGCTTGAGTGAATATGGACCGTTCGGTCGGGCGGTTTTCTCGCGTACGGTCGATAAGGCCATGCGTGAAAATCATATGATAAGTTTGGAGGATGCGCGTAAAACAGATAATTACTACCGTATTCAGGTATCCTGGGACGACTTGAAACTTCCCGGTTCTCCGGGCTGCCGGGTTGATAGAGGAATTCTTTGGAGTGGTATCGCAAAGGGCGATGGCCAGGGCGGTACCAGCGCACACGATCGCATCAAGTGGCTGGATACCTTCTGTCACTGGTATGCGAATGACGTGGATAATCTACGAAAGCGGGTCCACGAGGCATACACCCTGACGGAAGAGGCCTGGAACGAACTCGGGAACCAGTTGGGTAAGCTCGACGTCGATTCGTTCGGGAAGTTGAGTATGGGAGATGCTCGAGCATCTCCGTCGAGGAAAGAGAGCCAGGAGAAGTCGTCGAACAAACCCGGTGAGAATACGGCTCCGGACCAATCGGGAACAGGTGATGCCGGGTCGGCGGCTCCGACAGGTGGTGGGGTCAGCGGCGGCAATATCGGTGGCGCCACCGGCGGTGGTTCCTCGGGTGGCATTCCCGGTGGCGGAGTCCCGAGCGGTATGGCGGGCGGTGGGAGCGCTGCTGCCCCGCAGTCATCGCAGATGCCGACTCCGCCCGAAATGCCGAAGCCCGGCGATGCCGCACCCTCGTCGGAGGCCTCATCCTCACCGGGGAATCCGCCGTCGTTCGGACCCGACCAGCCGCTCGTGCCGCCTCAGTCGCCCGGTGAGCAGGTCACCGTGGGCGAGGGGGACAACCGGATCTCCGTGCAGGAACCCGATCGGAGCGGGAACGTTGAGCTGACCGTGCTGGGGGAGGACGGCCAGCCTCGAACCTATGAAATCGGCTTCGGTACCGACAGCCAGCCGGAAGTCTCTCAGCCGGAAGTCTCTCAGCCGGAAGTCCTCCAGTCGGAGAGCTCACGACCGGATGTGCCGCAGCAAACCATGCCCGGCCAGGCGGAACCATCCGGCCAATTCGCCGTACCGGGGCAGTCCGCTGCCTCGGCGGATGCCGTGTCTCCGTCGAGCCCGAACGGTCCCGTGCAGGTATCGGCTGGTCAGGACGGTACGGCTCGCATCGAGGACGGGAACCGGACGATCACAGTGGAGCGGGCTCCTTCCGGTGAGCTCTCGCTGAGTGTGGACAACGGCGATGGCGCCCCGCAGAGTTATACGGTCGACTTCGGGGACCAGGGTGGTGCACAGCAGCAACCGTCCGTTCCGCCGCAGGGCCAGGCAACGACGTACTCGGCATTCGACGGGCAGGGGCCGTTGACGGTCGATGCTCCAGCAAGCAGTCCGGGTATGGCCGATTCACCCGCTCCCAGTGTTCAAGCGGGTGCTCCGCAGACGCCTGCTACCGGTTTCGGCCAGGAATTCGCGGCGAACCCGGTCATGTCGACATCGGCTTCTGCGGAAGCGAGCAGTAACTTCGCAACGACACCGGTGGATTCGTCGAATTTTCCGGCATCGACGACACCCCAGTCGGCGGGTTTCGCGACATCTCCATCGACAGGTTTCACGGCGATGAGCGGATTCGGCGCCGAAGAGGGCATACGGAACTCGTTCGGGAGTGCCTCCGGCAATCTTTTCGCTTCGGCGGATGGCTTCGCCTCGACCGACAGCACTGTCAGCAGCCAATGGGGCCAGCCGGTTGGGAATCCGCAGTCGCAGGGTGGTGCGACGGCGTTTGCGAGCATGGGGGGCGACGCCACGGGAGCAAGTTCGCAGGGAGCGACGGGCATGGCCTCGATGGGCGCTGTCGGCGGTGGTGAAGGATCGTCCGGCACCTCCGGCTCCGGTAGTAGTGGCGCGATGCCGATGGGCATGGGCGGTATGGGCGGCGCCGGACAGCAGGGCGGCGGAGACGAGGAGCGCAGCAACGACAGCCCCTGGCGTACCCAGGGTGACTTGTTCGACGACGGAATCGAAGCCGGAGCCGGTTTCCAGTATCGCGCAGTGCTGGGGGAGGATGAGGATAAGTGAGTGAATCCGCAAGCTCGTATTCCCCCCTGGACGATATCCTCGAAAAGTCGCGGCGACGCTTGAATGAACTCGATGCGGAGTACGAGGAAGGAGTAGCCGCGATTCAGGCCGAGATCGAGGAGCGGGAACGCGAAATCGAAGAAAAACAGGCCGAATACGATCGTAAGGAAGCCGAGCGGCGCGAAGCGGAACAGGCCGCGGCCCGTGAGCGGGCCCGGAAGGAGCAGCTCAGCTTCGGTGAGGCGGAGGACGACGATCCGTTTGCCGGGAAACAGCCGATTTCCTGGGGAGCTCCCTCGCAGCCGCAGGCTATGCCGGAATCGCAGTACCAGGCGCAAGCACAGCCGCACTCGGCCCCTGCGGCCGATTCCCGTTGGCAGGTGCAGGCAGGCAGATTCGGTCGACAAGAACAAGAGGAGGCTGCACGGCCGGAGCCGGAACCGGCCGCTCCACCGGCACCACCACGCCCCGCACCGCGTCGGCGGCCGGCTTTCGACGACGACTGGGATGACGATGATGACTTTTCCCAGCGCAGTTGGTTGCGGTGAATCATCGTGGTGGGTGCGGCCCGGCGTTGCCCGGGCCGCACCCGCTTTTTATAACGACATCGATCGAGAAGGAAAGCGCAGTGACTCAGGGATTTCCGCCTGGCCCGCCGGTCACCCCTCAAGTGGTCCACCCGCAGCAAGGCGGTTATACGCTGCCGAACAGGCCGTCGCAGGGAAAAGGATCAAGAGGATGGGCCATTGCATTGGGGCTGATGAGTACTGGCCCGATGATGTTTTACGTTATTACCGGCCTCGTCGAGAGAGTTGTTATCTCCGATAGCCTGGAGATGTTTGAAGAGCTGATATTTATCGACTATTGGCAATCGAGTATTGCGGCATGGCTGGTGTATGAATTAGCGTATTTCGCTTTTATTGTGTCCGGGATGATGACTGCCTTTTGTTCCTCCGTTGGGAGATGGGCTCTCGTTGCGGTATCCTTGACCTATTTTATCGTGTTGGGGCTGGATTTCTACTTTACCGGCGTTCCGGTGCCTGAGTTTGTCTGTGCTGCCGTTGCCCTGGCGCTCGCTTTTCTCCCGTCGGTGAATCGGGCATTTCGAAAGAATTCCGCGACTGTCGTTCGAGGGGCGATGGGCCATGGCGGACAGCCGATGCCGCAGCAGGCCGGTTACCCGCAGGCGCAGCCTCAAGCGATGCCTGCACAGTCGATGCAACCCCAGCAGCCGCAGATGTACCAGCAGCCGCCCCAGCCGCCTCAGCAGTATCCCCAGCAGCAGTGGCAGCAGGGCCCGCCGCGCTGAGGAATCACCCCGCCGCGCTGAGGACTCACGCTGTCACGAGCTCGCCGGTGGAGTGCTCGGCGTCGATGGGGCAGCGGGACACGTCGGCGTCGAGCAGGGCGTCGCCGCGCGTGTCGTCGGTGAGTGTGTGCAGCAGGAACGCCGTGAGCAGCGCTCGGGACAGCTTCTGCGTGCCGCGGTGGGCCTTGCCGTGGAACAGCAGTTCGGTCCAGTGGCGGCCCTCGGTGAAGCCGAGGTGGTCGGCTTTTTTGACCGTGCGCAGTTGCACCGGGCCGCCCCACGCCTTGGCGATCGGCTCGGCGTTGCCCGTGGCCGGGGCGAGCAGGTCCCGTTCCGCCGCGAGGTGCATTCCGGGCACGGTGACGCGCTCGGCCGCGGCCACCGCGGAGGGCATGGTCTCCGAGACCGCGAGGGTGGCGACCGAGCGGATGCGATCGTCCTCGGCGGCCGCGAGCACGGCACTGCCACCTCCCATGGCGTGCCCGGCAACGGCGAGCCGCTTCTCGTCGACGCTGATGTCGCCCTCGCCGAGACGTACTCCCGCGCAGATGTCCAAAGTCGTGCGCAGGTCGGAGGCGAACAGCCGATGGGAGGCGAAGGGGCCCCGATGGGTTCCCGGTGCGGCGGCGACGATGCCCCACGAGGCCAGGTGCCGCAGGAGACTCCGGTACCGCAGGGGCGGTTGCAGCCAACCGTGTCCGAACGCGACGGCGGGCAGGCCGCGCCCGCTGCGCGGGGTGCAGACCGTGCCGGGCAGTCCGACCAGCGCGAGGTCGCCGTGCAGCACCTCGTGTGGTCCCCGCTGCGACAGTTCCTCCAGTGCTTTTTTGGGGGACTTGGCAGCCTTGGGAATCTTGGCAGTGCGCGCCATGGCACATCACGGTAGCGGACCCGGCCGCTCTCGCGCGGTGGTGATACCGGCGCCCGCCCCCGATCGGTGGGTAACCCTGGCACGGTGAGCGGCGGCGAACCGGCCGCGCGAACCTTCAACCGTTCGCGCAACCGTTCGTGGTCCATGCCCCCGGGTGCGTTCGGCGCGGTCTGACTACCCTGGTCGGGGTGTGCGGCATTGTGGGTTATGTAGGGCAGCGTCCGGCACTCGATGTGGTGCTCGACGGGCTGCGACGACTGGAGTACCGGGGTTACGACTCGGCCGGAGTCGCCATGGTCGACGGCACGGGTCGGCTGGCGGTCGAACGTAAGGCCGGGGCACTGGCCAACCTGGAGCAGCGTCTCGAGGAAGTCGGTACCGAACGTTTCGCGGGAACCAGCGGTATGGGCCATACGCGCTGGGCCACGCACGGCGCGCCGACCGACCGCAACGCCCATCCGCACAGCGACTCCAGCGACAAGGTCGCGGTGGTGCACAACGGCATCATCGAGAACTTCGCCGTACTGCGTGCCGAGCTGGAGTCGGCCGGGGTCGAGATGGCCAGCGACACCGACACCGAAACCACCGCCCACCTGATCGCCCGTGCCTACGCACAGGGCCCGACCGCGGGCGACCTGTCCGCGAGCGTGTGCGTGGTGGCGCGTCGCCTGGAAGGGGCCTTCACCCTCGTCGTGACGCATGCCGACGAGCCCGGCACGATCGTCGCGGCACGCCGTTCCTCGCCCCTGGTCGTGGGTGTCGGCGACGGGGAGACGTTCGTCGCCTCCGACGTGGCCGCGTTCATCGAGCACACTCGTGATGCCGTCGAGCTGGGCCAGGACCAGGCGGTCACCATCACCCGCGATGGTTACCGGGTCAGCGACTTCCACGGGGACGAGGTCGCGGCCAAGCCGTTCACCGTCGACTGGGACCTGTCGGCCGCGGAGAAGGGCGGCCACGACTACTTCATGCTCAAGGAGATCGAGGAGCAGCCGGAGGCGCTGGCCAACACCCTGCGCGGGCACTTCTCGGGCGGCAGCGTGGTCCTCGACGAGCAGCGCATGACCGAGCAGGACCTGCGCGACATCGACAAGGTCTTCGTCGTCGCGTGTGGTTCGGCGTACCACTCCGGACTGCTGGCCAAGTACGCCATCGAGCACTGGTGCCGGGTGCCGGTGGAGGTCGAGCTGGCCAGCGAGTTCCGCTACCGCGACCCGGTGCTGGGACGGGACACCCTGGTCGTGGCGATCTCGCAGTCCGGTGAGACCGCCGACACCCTGGAGGCGGTGCGGCACGCGCGTACGCAGCATGCGCGGGTGCTGGCGATCTGCAACACCAACGGTGCGCAGATTCCCCGCGAGTCCGACGCGGTGCTCTACACCCACGCGGGGCCGGAGATCGGAGTGGCCGCGACGAAGACGTTCCTCGCCCAGGTCGCGGCGAACTACCTGGTGGGGCTGGCCCTGGCGCAGGCGCGCGGCACGAAGTACTCCGACGAGGTGGAGCGGGAGTTCTCCGAGCTCGCGGCGATGCCCGAGGCGGTTCGGCGGGTGCTGGCGACGGTCGAGCAGGTGCGGGAACTCAGCCGCGAGACGGCGGACTCCAAGGCGGTGCTGTTCCTCGGCAGGCACGTCGGGTATCCGATCGCGCTGGAGGGGGCGCTCAAGCTCAAGGAGCTCGCCTACATGCACGCCGAGGGCTTCGCCGCCGGGGAACTCAAGCACGGCCCGATCGCGCTGATCGAGGACAGGCTGCCGGTGGTCGTCATGATGCCCTCGGCGAAGGGGCGCGCCCAGTTGCACGCGAAGATGCTGTCGAACATCCGCGAGATCCAGGCGCGGGGTGCGCGCACCATCGTGATCGCCGAGGAGGGCGACGAGACGGTGCGTCCGTTCGCCGACGAGCTCGTCGAGATTCCGGCGGTGCCGACGTTGCTGCAGCCGCTGGTGTCGACGGTGCCGTTGCAGGTGTTGTCCGCGGAGATCGCCCGCACTCGCGGATACGACGTCGACAAACCTCGTAATCTGGCGAAGTCGGTCACCGTGGAGTGACGCCGGTTGTCGGCATCGCCGGACGTGCACAGCATTGTCCGTGGTGCCGTTGTCCGTGACGGCGCCGCCGCCCTGCGACAGCGCCGTCTTCGGCGGAGCGGTTGTTCGCCCAGGTGCACAACGTCGAACGCGAGGAGAGCCCGTGCGGGGAGTGTGGACGCCGGACCAGGTGCGCGCTGCCGAGCAGCGGCTCTTCGAACGCACTGCCGAGCCTGCCGTCATGCGGCGTGCCGCCCATGCGGTGTCCCTGCACACCGCTCGCCTGCTCGGGCGGTGCACGGGTGCCGTTTCCGGCAGGCACGTCACCCTGCTCGTCGGTGCGGGCAACAACGGTGGTGATGCGCTGTGGGCCGGGGCATTCCTGCGCAAGCGGGGCGTCGGGGTGACCGCCCTGCTGCTGGCTCCGGACAAGACGCATGCCGCCGGGCTGGCGGCGTTTCGTCGGGCCGGTGGCCGGGCGGTCGACGTCGAGGGCCCCGGTGCCGACACCGCAGGCGTCGGTGCGCAGGCCTCGGCGGCGTTGGAGCGCGCCGATGTCGTGATCGACGGCATCGTGGGGTTGGCGGCGCGCGGCCCGCTCCGCCCGCGAGCTGCCGAGCTGGTCCGGCGCATCCTCGTTCCGATCGTGGCCGTCGACCTGCCCAGCGGCGTCGACCCGCTCACCGGGGTGGCGGACGGTCCTGCGGTCCGAGCCGAGGTCACCGTGACTTTCGGTGGCCGCAAGCCCGCGCATGTTCTCGGCGCGGGACCGGTGCATTCGGGAGCGGTCGCAGTGATCGACATCGGCCTCGATCCGTATCTGGAGGAGCCGGAGTTCGTGCTGCTGGATGTCGCCGATGTCGGTGCGGGATGGCCGGTCCCCGCGCCGAGGGACGACAAGTACAGCCAGGGCGTGGTCGGTGTCGCGGCGGGCTCTGCGAACTTTCCCGGGGCGGCCGTACTGACCGGTGGCGCGGCGGTGCAGGCGACCTCCGGCATGGTCCGCTATGCGGGTCCTGCCGCCGACGCGGTGCGGTCGCATTGGCCGGAGGTGGTGGCCACCGGTTCGGTCGCCGACTCCGGGCGGGTGCAGTCCTGGGCCGTCGGGCCCGGGATCGGAACCGGATCGAGTGGCCGTGCGGTGATGGCGGAAATCCTGGAGTCCGGGCGTGCCGTGTGTGCCGATGCCGATGCGATCACGTTGCTGGCCGAGGATTCGATCCTGTGGGACGCGCGTGACCCGGACGCACCGCTGGTACTGACTCCGCACAGCGGGGAGTTCGCGCGGCTGGCCGGGGACTTCGGCGCGGACCGGGTGTCCGCCGCACGCGAGGTCGCGATGCGGTACGGCATCGTGCTGCTGCTCAAGGGCAACAGCACCGTGATCGCCGCTGCCGACGGGCGGGTACTCGTGAACACCTCGGGGCACGCCTGGCCCTCGACGGCCGGTTCCGGTGACGTCCTCACCGGTCTGATCGGCGCTCTGCTGGCAAGTGGTGTCGAACCGTGGCTCGCCTGCGGATATGCCACGTATGTGCACTCGCTGGCCGCTGAGATCGCCGCATACGGCGGCTCGGGTGCGGCGGGCACGCCCGGTACGGCCACCGACCCGGAGCTCGACGGTGCTCCGGGCGCGGGTGCTCCCATCGGCGCGTCGGCGCTGCTGGCTTCCCTGCCGGATGCCGTCCGTGCCGTCCGTGCGCACGCCCGTTGATCTTCAGCGAGAGTTCGATCCCGCGGGAGGGATCGGACCCACCCCGCGGTAACCCGAGCATCGTAACGGTGTGCGCACGGCGGAAGCGCGAGATCGGGGGTGCTGTGCGAAAATGGCCGGTGCCATGAACGACCAGTCCACGTATCGTGCCGATCTGCGCATCGACGTCGGCGCGATACGTCATAATGTCGCCGTTCTCGCCGGGCACGCGAGGCGTTCCGGAGCACGGACGATGGCGATCGTGAAATCCGATGGCTATGGGCACGGGGCGCTGACCGTGGCGCGGGCCGCCCTGGACTCCGGTGCCGAGTGGCTCGGCGTGGCCTCCATCGCCGAGGCACTGCAGCTGCGCCGAGCGGGCATCGATGCGCCGCTGCTGTGCTGGCTGTACTCCCAGGACGAGGACATCACCCCGGTCATCGGCGCCGACGTCGACGTGTCCGCCTCGACCGTGGCCGACCTGCACAGGATCGCGACAGCAGCCTCCGGTCTCGGCCGCACCGCCCGGGTGCACCTCAAGATCGACACGGGACTGAACCGCAGCGGTTGTCCCGCCGAGCAGTGGCCCGACCTCGTCGACAGCGCCGCGCGGGCACAGACGGAGGGGAATGTCGAGGTGGTCGCGGTGTGGTCGCATCTTGCCTGCGCCGACGAGCCCGGTCATCCGTCGATCGATATGCAGGCCGACCGGTTCGAGCGAGCCTACGAACAGGCCAAGCAGGCGGGTCTGCGCCCGCTGCGCCACCTGGCGAACTCGGCGGCGGTGTTGACCCGCCCCGATCTGCATTTCGATCTCGTCCGGCCGGGGATTGCCGTCTACGGTCTGGATCCGGTCCCGCAGGCGGGAGACCACGGTTTGCGCCCGGCGATGACGTTTCGTTCCTCCGTGACGCTGACGAAGCGCATCGCCGCGGGCGAGGGCGTTTCCTACGGGCACTCGTGGACGGCGGAGCAGCCCGCCACCCTCGCGTTGGTGCCGGTCGGCTACGCCGACGGGGTGCCGCGCGCTCTCTCCGGTCGGATGTGGGTCTGGCTGGCGGGCAAACGCCGGCCGGTCGTCGGCCGCGTGTGCATGGACCAGCTCATGGTGCTGTGCGGCGACGATGCGGTTTCCGATGGGGACGAGGTGGTGCTGTTCGGTCCGGGGGACCGAACGGAGCCGACTGCTGCGGAATGGGCTGACACGCTGGGCACAATCCATTACGAGATCGTTACCGGGATGTATCGTCCTCGGGTGAGCCGAACCGTGGTGGAAACGGAGGCCGAGTCGTGAGACCGTGGCAGGCCCTCGTCTGGACCAGTGGTGTGTTGGGGGCCGCCGTGACCGGCACGGTGATGGGGGCCGCCGCGCACAGCTCCCGTATCGCCGCGCAGCGGCTCAGTGGTGTCGACGGTGATCCCTATGCGGGCGAACCGCTCGGGCGTCTCAAACCCACTCGGCAGTCCACGGTGGCCGCCGATGACGGTGTGCCGCTGGCGGTGCAGGAGATCATGCCCGCCGACGGCTTCGAGGCGGATCTGACCGTGGTCTTCGTGCACGGTTACACACTGGACTCGAGGTGCTGGCACTTCCAGCGCAGGGACCTGCCGGATCTCACCGACCCGCGCGTGCGGGTGGTGCTCTACGACCAGCGCAGCCACGGCCGCTCGGGCCATTCCGGCAGGAAGAACAGCACGATCGAACAGCTCGGCAAGGATCTCGATGCGGTCCTGCGCGCCACGGTCGGCAAGGGATCGATCATGCTGGTCGGCCATTCGATGGGTGGGATGGCGATCATGGCGCTGGCGGAACAGCGACCGAAGCTGTTCGCCGAGCGCGTCTCGGCGGTGGCGCTGATCGGTACGTCGGCCGGCGCCGTCGGCGCCTCCGGCCTGCCCAAACCGTGGTTGTCCCGGCACAACCCGCTGACCCGGGGACTCGGTGTGGTCGCCGGATGGCAGTCGGGACTGGTCGAACGCGCGCGCCGCACCGGTTCCCAGCTCACCTGGAGCATCGTTCGTAATCTGGCCTTCGGCGGAGGTGAGGTCAGCACCGCCCTGGTCGATCTGGTGGACGACATGATCGCGGGAACGACGGTCGAGGTGGTCACGGATTTCCTGGACACCATCGGTTCCCATGACCGGAAGGCGGCCCTGGCCGGGCTGCGCCACTGTGAGGTGCTGGTGCTCGGTGGCGACTGCGATCGGCTGACACCGTTCTCGCATGCCGAGGCGATCGCCGATGAGTTGCCGGATGCCGAGCTGGTGCGCGTCGACGGTGGCGGGCACATGGTCATCCTGGATCGCCACGAGTTCGTCACCGCACACCTGGTCGGGCTGCTCCGCAGGGTCGTGGCCCGGGCCACCGGGCAGAGCGGCCGGGATCAGGAAGGGGTGAGCGGCACATGATGTCGGAGACCGGAACGCGGACCCACGAGTGCCTGCGGGAAGCCGACTCGCTGGAGTTCGGTCGAGAGCTGGGTGCGCGGCTGCGTGCCGGGGACCTCGTGTTGCTGGCGGGACCGCTCGGCGCGGGTAAGACCGTGCTCGTCAAGGGGATCGCCGCCGGTATGGGCGTCACCGGCCCGGTGACCTCGCCGACGTTCGTGATCGCGCGGGTGCACCGGCCCGGTGGGGACGACGGGACGACGCTGGTGCACGTGGACGCCTACCGTCTGACCGCGTTGGACGAGCTCGACGACCTGGATCTGGACACGGACCTCACCGATGCCGCTGTCGTGGTGGAGTGGGGCGAGGGCGTCGCCGAGCGTTTGGGGGACGAGTACCTCGTGGTGCGGCTGCACCGGCGCGACGATGACGTTCGCGAGATCACTCTGGAGCCGCACGGCACGTCCTGGGCCGAGCGGATCGTGAGCTGAGCGAGGCGGCGGCAAGCGGCGAGGGTTCGCCCGCCAGTGCGGACGGGTCGGAAGTTTCCGGGAAAACTTCCGGCGGGGAAGCAGGCGAGCGAAGCCCCCGGCGCCGCGAAGCGTGCTCAGGAAGGCTCGGCGGTGGTGCTGAGTTCGGTGCCGAGTTCCCGGGCGAGCCGCTGCATCAGCGGGATGACCTCGTCGGCAGCGATCCGGGTCATGCGTCCCTCCGGCCCGCTGATGGAGATCGCGGAGCCCGCGGGGGCATCGGGCACGGCGACGGCATAGCAGCGCACGCCGACTTCCTGCTCCCCGTCGTCGAGTGCATAGCCGACCTCACGGATCTTGTCCAGCTCCGTGCGCATGTCGTCGATCGTGGTGATGGTGCGCTCGGTCTGTGGCGCCATACTCGAGCGGGACAGCACCTGCGTGACGGTGTCGGCGGGCATGGTGGCCATCACGGCCTTGCCGACAGCCGTCGCGTGCGCATCGACGCGCCTGCCCACCTCGGTGAACATTCGCATCGAGTGCTGTGAGGGCACCTGCGAGACGTAGACGATCTGCGTGCCTTCGAGCACGGCCATGTTGGAGGTTTCGCCGGTGGCTTCGGTGAGTTCGGCCAGGTACGGGCGTGCCCAGGAACCGAGTGCGCGGCTGGCCGTCTCGCCGAGCCGGATCAGGCTGGGGCCGAGAGCGTAACGCCGTGACGGCTGCTGGCGCGCGTATCCCCTGCTGACAAGGGTGCGCATGATCCGATGGATCGTCGGCAGGGGGAGTGCGGAGGCCTCGGCGAGATCGCTCAGCGCCACCTCGCCGCCCGCATCGGCCATCAACTCCAGCAGTTCGAAGGTGCGTTCGACCGACTGCACGCCTCCGCCCTGGCCGGACTTGGGTTGTTCCGTCCCACCCCGGTCGGGACTCTTCCGATCGGATGCCTTCCGACCGGCACCGTCCTGCCCAACCGCCATCGCAACGATCCTCTTCCCGTCTCGTGGCCGACCCCTGCCGTGACCAACCTTGCCGTGACCGATTCCGTGCGCCCGGTCCCATGTTGGTGCCTCCACCTTATGGCGACCGGGCGGCCCCACCTCCGTACGGGTGGGACAGGTCATCTTGCCTGAAGCGGCATGTGGAAACTAACCTCCACGATACAGAAAACATAACGGGTGTACCGCTAGCCGGCTGTCGCCCCTTCCGAGGGGGTGCGGACGTGACCGACACGGCAAGCTGACCACCAGCCACCGTCTGTGACCCCGGCACCAGAAAGAGGTGGACGTTCCCATGTCCCAATCCACTCCGTCAGGATCGGAAATCGCGCAGGGCGTGCAGGTGCTCGGCGGCACTGTCGAACGTGGCGACGAGATCCTCACCCCTGAGGCCCTCGACTTCGTCGCCCGCTTGCAGCGCGCGTTCGGCAGCCGCCGTGACGAGCTTCTGGAACGCCGTAAGCAGCGACGCGAGGAAGCCGCCCGGACCGGTAAGCTGGACTTCCTCGAAGAAACCCGCGAGATCCGCGAGTCCGACTGGCAGGTCGCCGAGGCGCCCCCTGCGCTGCGTGACCGCCGGGTCGAGATCACCGGTCCGACCGACCGCAAGATGTCGGTCAACGCGCTCAACTCCGGTGCCAGGGTGTGGCTGGCCGACCTGGAGGACGCCAACACCCCGCACTGGTCCAACGTCGTGTCCGGCCAGGTCAACCTCTACGACGTGATCCGCAAGCAGGTGGAGCTGACCACGCCGGAGGGCAAGCAGTACAAGCTTCGCGACGGCATCGAGCACGCCGTGCCGCTGGTGCGCCCGCGCGGCTGGCACTTCGACGAGCGCCACATTCTGGTCGACGGCAAGCCCGCCGTCGGTGCGCTGGTGGACTTCGGTCTGTACTTCTTCCACAACGCTCGTGAGGGGCTCGAGCGGGGAAGCGGCCCGTACTTCTACCTGCCGAAGATGGAAAGCCATCTGGAAGCGCGGCTGTGGAACGACGTCTTCGTGCAGGCCCAGCAGGAGCTCGGCATCCCGCACGGCTCGGTGCGCGCAACGGTGCTCATCGAGACCATCCCGGCGGCGTTCGAGATGGAGGAGATCCTCTACGAGCTGCGCGACCACAGCGGGGGCCTCAACGCGGGCCGCTGGGACTACCTGTTCAGCGTCATCAAGACCTTCCGCTCGGCGGGCAGCGACTTCATCCTGCCCGACCGCAACGGTGTCGGAATGACCGTGCCGTTCATGCGTGCCTACACCGAACTGCTGGTGCGCACCTGCCACAAGCGCGGTGCGTTCGCCATCGGCGGTATGGCGGCGTTCATCCCGAATCGCCGTGACCCGGAGGTCACGGAGAAGGCCATGGCCAAGATCCACGATGACAAGAAGCGTGAGGCCAACGACGGCTTCGACGGCTCCTGGGTCGCCCACCCCGACACGGTGTCGGTGTGCAAGGAGGAGTTCGACGCGGTGCTCGGCGAGAAGCCGAACCAGCTCGACCGCAAGCGCGAGGACGTCTCGGTGACCGCCGCCGACCTGGTCAACGTCGCCGCCACGCCGGGGGACAAGACCATCGAGGGCCTGCGGGCGGCCGTGGACATCGGGGTGCGCTACATCGTGTCGTGGCTGGGTGGCAACGGCGCGGCCGCCATCCACAACATGATGGAGGATGCGGCGACCGCCGAGATCTCGCGGTCGCAGATCTGGCAGTGGCTGCACAACGGTGTCGTCCTCGCCGAGGGACAGCAGGTCACCAAGGAGCTCATCCACGAGGTGCTCGGCGATGCCGAGAAGCAGTTGCGCAGTGAGGACGGTTTCCCGGTCGAGAACCTCGGCCGGGCGGTCGAACTGTTCGAGCGGGTGGCGGTGGCCGACGAGTTCGTCGACTTCCTGACCCTGCCCGCCTACGACTACATCGACTGAGTACGGGTGAGTGGCGTTGCCGATCTGGGCGTGAATGCGTTCGGTGACGCTACCCACGAACTGGTGAGAGGAGTGCAAGTGGCCAGAAGCTCGCTGGAAACCGCGGAAATCGAGCAGCGGCTCTCCCGGCTGTCCGCCGTGGACGAGCACATGGCGAGCCGGTATCCGGGTGCCGCTGCCCGAAGGCAGCCGGTGCACACCTGTTATGTGCCCGCCGACAAGGTGGACGCCGACACCGTGCAGCGGTGGTCGCGGGAAGCTCTGGCCGCACTCGACGAGCATGCGGCCCAGCCCCGGGATCTCGCGGAGGTTCTGGGGCTGGGGCCACAGGACGCGGCCGCGGTGCATCCGCGGGTGCGGGCGAAACTGCTCGCTGCCCCGATCGAGGATCTGCGGATCGACTTCGAGGACGGCTACGGCCGTCCGGACGATGCGGTCGAGGACGCCGACGCGGAGCGTACGGCAGGCATCGTGACCGAGTGGCTCCGGCAGGGCACGGCACCGGACAATGTTGGACTGCGGGTGAAGTCCTTCGACGATCCGCAGTTGCGGGCACGGTCGGTGCGGACCCTGGACATCTTCCTGACCGAACTCGTCAAGGCCCGGGGTGAACTGCCCGAGGGGTTGCGGCTGACCTTTCCGAAGATCGTCGACGTGGCGCAGGTCGAGGTTTTCGTCGAGATCCTCGGACTGCTGGAACGGCGGCTCGGACTCGCCGAGGGGGCACTGTCCTTCGAGATCCAGGTCGAAACCACTCAGTCCATCGTTGATTCGCAAGGCCGGTTCGCACTGCCGCTGTTCCTCCGTGCCGGAGGTGGCCGGGTCAGCGGACTGCACTTCGGTACCTACGACTACACCGCAGGTTGCGGGCTGACCGCCGCGCATCAGCACCTCGCGCATCGGGCCTGTGACTTCGCGCGGCATGTGATGCAGGTGTCGGCAGCCGGTACCGGGGTATTCCTGTCCGACGGATCGACGAACGTGCTCCCGACCGGCGACCAGGTTCACCACGGCTGGCGCACGCACTACGGGCTGGTGCGGCGTTCACTGGAGCACGGCTTTTTCCAGGGCTGGGACATGCATCCGGCGCAGCTGGTCACCCGCTACGCGGCGGTGTTCACCGCGTTCCGCGAGTCGGCTCCGGCCGAGGCGAAGCGCTTGTCGGCCTACGTCTTCGCCACCGGCGGTGCGGTCCTCGACGAGCCCGCGACCGCACGCGCGTTGGCCGCGTCATTCGTGCGCGCGTTGGACAACGGCGCCACCGATGCGGCGGAAGTGCAGGAGATGACGGGCCTGTCCGAGTCGAAGGTCCGCGAACTCGGCCGGTTGTAAGCGACGGAGTGAACGGACTGTTCGACCACTCGTACGAAACGAGCAGTCCGTTCACTCGGAAAAGACAGTCACGGCACGGTCCCTTCACCTTCGGACCGGCCCCGTCGGGATCAGCCGATCAGCACGGGATGTAGGCCGTTCCAGCGCAGTTCGGCCAGGTACATGCCACGCGGTCCGCCCGGTTCCGCGAGATCGCCGTGGAAGACGATGTGGCTCGCATCGGCGACCACGTCCTGACCACCGGGGTCGGTCACCTCGCCGCCAAGCTTGTCCTTGCTCAGAAAAGCCCCGGGTGCCTTGGTGTAGGGGCCGGTCAGTGCCGATGAGGTCGCGTAGTTCGTGAAGTACCGGCCACTGTCGAAAGCGTTCGCCGAGTAGAACAGCACGTAACCCTCCGGACGCCGCACCAGCGTGGGTGCCTCGACGATCCCGGCTTCTTCCGGGCGGGTCGAGCGAAGCAGCACGGTCTCCGGGCCCTGCTGAGTGAGCCCGTCGGCGGCGACGGGACGCAATCGGATCGTGGCGGGACCGCCACGTGCCCGCGCACCGCGCGAATCCTTGTACAGCAGGTATCGGCAGCCGTCGGAATCGACGAAGCTCGCCGGATCGATGATGTCGCCCCGTCCGGGGCCGCAGACCAGCGGCTGCGGGCCTGCGGGTACGAAAGGGCCGCCGGGGGACTCGGCGGTGGCAGCACCGAGGCACTGCTGCTGATTGCCGGGATGAAAGGCGCTGTAGTAGAGCAGGAATGTGCCCTCCTCGCGGCTGCTGACGTCGGGGGCCCAGACGTTCGGGAATCCCTGCGCGTCGGGACCGACCCACTCCGGAAGATTGCTCGACGGCAACGCGTCGGGCTGCCGCCGCCAGGGCCCGTCGAGAGCATCGGCGGTGGCGACCTGCACGTTCGTGCCGCCGCTGTTCGTGGCGTAGGCGTAACGGGTTCCGTCGACGTCGATGACGTCGGGATCGGGAAAGTCACGGTCGATGACGAGGTGGGCGACATCGGACGCGTCCGTATCGCGGGGACCGGCTGCTCGTGCCCGCGTGACCGGCCCGGAAAGCAGGGTCAACGCCGCCGTGATCAGGGTGGCGCGGCGCGAGTATCGAGGGAATCGCTGCACAATCTCTCCCGAGTGGGCCTGTTCTGCGCGCCCAGTGCATCCGATCATGCCCGGTATCCGCCGGATGCGTCCCGCCACCGAGGGACCCTCGAAAGAATGTGGGCACGCGGAAAGTTCCGCGTGCCCACCGATGTTGTCGATATGCCGATGTATGTGGTCAGTTCCTCGTTTCGGTCTTCGTCTCGGTACGCGGGTTGTCCCGCTCGGCTTCCGGAACGGGGACGGGGCCGAGGTCCTGGCCTGCGGCGCCGACATCCTCGGAGTCGGTGACCGTGCTGGTGGAATCCTCTTCCAGAGCGGTGAGCGGATCCTGCTCGCCGTCCTCATTCTGCGCGGCCAGTTCGGCCTTACGCGCGCGGCCGCTGTTGAACAGCAGATTCAGCAGCACCGCGACCAGGCAGCCGGTGCTGATGCCGGAATCGAGCACCGTGCGCATCGCGGCGGGGAAGTGCTCGTAGAACTCCGGCGCCACGATCGGGATGATGCCCACGCCCAGCGCTCCGGAGACGATGAGGGCGTTGAACGGATCGCCCAACCCGGCCTTGCCGAGGGTGCGCATACCGCTGGCGGCCACGGAGCCGAACAGCACCAGGGCGGCACCACCCAGCACGGGCTGCGGTACGAGCGAGACGATCGCACCGATCACCGGGAACAGGCCGAGCACGATGAGCACGCCACCGGCCGCGGCGACCACGAAGCGGCTCTTGACCCGGGTCAGGGCCACCAGCCCGATGTTCTGGGCGAAGGCGCTGCAGGTGAAGCCACCGAACACCGCGCTCAGCGCGCTGCCCGCGCCATCGGCACGCAGCCCGGCCGCGATGGTCTGCTCACCAGCGGGCCGGTCGACGATCTCCCCGAGGGCGATCATGTCGGCGGTGCTTTCCGTCATCGCCACCAGCATCACGATGCAGATCGAGATGGTCGCGGTGAGGTTGAACGACGGTGCGCCGAGCTCGAACGGCATCGGAAAGTTGAAGATCGGTGCCTGCGCGAAGGTGCTGGTGTTCACCGCGTCGAGCGGCCAGGCCACAAGCGAGCCAACGACCAAGCCGATGAGCAGGGCTACCCGATTCAGGAAGCCCTTCAGGAAGCGGTTGAGCAGCAGGACGAGGAGGAAAGTGCCCGCACCGAGTCCGAGCTTGACCGGGGAGGCGTAGTCGGGTGCCTCCGGGTCCTGCCCGGCGATCCAGCCGATCGCAACCGGAAACAGCGACAGTCCGATCAGCGTGATCACGGTTCCGTTGACCACGGGGGGGAAGAACCGCACCATCCGGGAGAAATACGGTGCTCCGAGGAACGCGAGGACACCGGCGATCAGCACCGAGCCGTAGATGATCGACAGCGAGTTCGCCTCGCCGTGCTGGGCCACGATGGCCAGCATCGGTGCGACGGAGGCGAATGTGACGCCATTAACGAACGGCAACCTGGCGCCGATGCGCCAGACACCGATAGACTGCAACAGAGTCGCCAGCCCGGCGGTGAGCAGACTCGCTCCGATCAGCAGTGTCATCTCCACCGGACTGAGTCCGATGGCTTGGCCGACGATCAGCGGTGGTGCTGCGACACCGGCATACATCGCTGCGATGTGCTGAATGCCGTAGGCGGTCAGTTTGCCCGGTGGAAGCATCTGATCCACGGGGTGGACCTCGGATCTTCCGTTGCGGGTGCCGCGGTTGTGCCGTTTGGTGAACAGGGCCATAGGGGACTCCTGGGCCGCTTGGAAAGGTCAGATCATAGAACTATCGGTGCCGGGATATGGAGCGATTTCCTCTGTGTTTCGGGCACGCGAAGAAAAATATCCACAAAGGTTTGCCCGCGGACCGTCCTCGTGGTGTTCCGGGGCGTGCGGGGCCGCCGGAGAACGGCGGCCCCTGCCGCATTGATCAGAACGCCGTGCTGATCAGAACTCGGGCAGGCTGTACCAGGCCTGTGGCGCCGGCTGTACGTCGTCACGGGTCACAGTGCCCTCGATCAGTCCGTAAGGACGGTCGGCGGCGATGTACACCTCGTTCTCGTTGTTCAGACCGAACGGTTCCAGGTCGTAAAGGAAGTTGTGCTTGTTCGGCAGGGACATCCGGATCTCGGCGACATCCGGCTGCTGCTCGAGCACTGCCTTGCCCATCTCGTAGAGGGTTTGCTGCAGCGCGTAGCTGTGCGTGGTGGCGAAGGCCTCCAGCATGGTGCTGCGGATGGCCTCGAAACTCTTGGCCCAGTTCACATCGGTGCTCAGGTAGCGCCAGCGCGCGGTCACGGCGGTGGCCAGGATCCGATCGGTGGTCTCGGTCAATGTCGTGTACTTGTCCTTCGGATAGCCCCAGAACTCGGAGCCGGTGGACTTGAGTACGACCAGGTCCTTCAAGCCGGAGACCACATAGGCCTGCGAACCGTCGATGGTCACCGCGGTGGTGCGCTTCTCCTCACCGGCGCGGGAGAAGGAATGATCGTGGTCGGCTCCGTCGACGGGGATCCGCTGCCAACTGTACTCGTCGATGAGTACGCGCGCTCCCTCGACGGGCTCCTGGGAGTCGACGAAGTGCCGCCCGAGACGCAGCGCGAAATCCTCGATCTCACCGACCGGAGACTCCTTGGCCAGGGCGAAGACGGTGTTCTTCTGCGTGTCGGTCGGCAGCACGTTGCTGTTGTCGCCGGTCAGGTGCGTCTCGTCGAACGCCCCGCGCAGCGAGGTGCTGACGTTGAGGTCCTTGATGTTGTGGCGATCGCTGCTGCGGTCGACCGTGACGAGGCGGCACTCGGCCTTGCCGTACTGGTTCTGACCAATGACGATACCCATGGTGGATCAACTCCCTCGGTAGGTGGAATAGGCGAACGGACTCAACAGGAGCGGCACGTGGTAGTGCTGCTCGGGATCGCCGATGCGGAAGGTGATCTGCACCTGCGGATAGAAGGACTCGGTGCCCAGCCGTTCGAAGTAGGCACCGGTGGCGAAGGTCAGCCGGTAGTCGCCGACCTCCAGTCGTTGCGGACCGAGTTGCTTGACCCGGCCGTCGTCGTTGGTTTCCGCCTCGGCCAGCTGCTTCCAGTCGGATCCGTCGGCGGCCTCCAGTCGGACCGCGATCCCTGCCGCGGGCAGGCCGCGTGCGGCGTCCAGCACATGCGTGGTCACCGCACTGACTGTGTCGGTACTCAACTCTCGATCACCTTTGCCAGTCGCAGTCGTGCGATCTTGCGTAGTTCTTCGGCCACGATCCGCTTTTCCGTGTCCCGGTCGTTGTCCAGGCGGGAGTGCAGGATCTCCAGGAGTTCGGTGCCGCTGCGGCCACTGGCGCAGACCAGGTAAACGTGACCGAACCGCCGCTCGTATTCCCGGTTGCCCGCACGGAGTGCCGTGGTCAGTTCGGTGTCCTCGTCGCTCACTCCGGACTGCTCACTGCGTGACCACGACGAGGAGGTGTCGTCGCCCTCCGAGCGCTCCCCGATGCGGGGGTGGGCTGCGAGGGCGGACCGGATCTCGTCGTCGGTGAGGTCGGGTGCTGCCGTGTCGGCCGCTTCGTACAGTTCGGCGGCTGTGGCATAGGGACGCCGATCGGCGATCTCGTGTGCCCAGCGTTGCACGTCGAGGCAGGCAAGTAGCTGCTTGACCAGGTCCGGTCGGGGCAGGCCGTTGACTCTGCCGAGACCGGGACCGGTGTCGGTCGATGATGGTGCTGACATAGGTAAGACCCCACGGGTTCGGTCCTGGTGCTCCGGTGTGGGCCAGTGGTCGGCCGGGAGCGGCTTCGGTTGGGCAGAAGCTACGCTCACGCCACGCGAGTCGTCAACACTTTGTTGAAGTTGCTGGGTCGGCGGTTGTGCACCGGCACAATTCCGGCCCTGCCAGCCGAGCCGGGACTCCGGGAGCGGGGCTCAGCGTTTCGAGCTTGCCTGCTCGCGGTTCAGATAGTTGTACACGGTGAACCGGCTGACGCCGAGCGTTTTCGCGATCGATTCGACCGACTTGCGCAGGGTGAACGCACCGCGCTCCTCCAGGAGCCGTACGGCGCGTTGCTTGTCGGCACGCGGTAGGTCCGCCAACCGGGCGCCGAGTTCCGCTTCGACCTGTCCGATCACCCGATCCAGTGCGCTGGTCAGTTCCTCGTCGGGAAGCCGGACGGCGATCGCCGGTGCTCCTTCCCAGTACAGGACGATGTCACCGGGCACGCGTTCCTCGACGGGCACGACGGTGGCGCCGATGTGGTTCAACAGCGGGGCGAGTGCGGTGGAGAGTTCGTGCACGGCGTGCTCCTAGAACTCCTCGGCGGACTCGTCGACGATGGCGTCGTCGATGCTGACCTGCATCGTGATCCTGTCCGCTCCCGCATCCAGGGCCTTGTCCAGCATCGAGGCCAGCGCGGGCAGGACCGCCTCGCGTTCCCCGCTGATCGCGGTGCCCAGGGGGCCGAATTCGGGTTCCAGACCCGACGAGCGCAGGCTGTCGCGCGCCGCGAAGGCGTGCGCGGGAGGTTCGCCCTCGCCCTCGAATGGTTCGGTGGTGAACTCTGCTCTCACGTGCATGGGGCTGCTTTCCGGCCGGAAGTACTGCGGTCACGGTAGCCCGATCCGGTGTGGTGTGAGAGCGCCCCCGGTCGGATGGAACGGGAGTGCGGGAGTCCGGCGACGTTGACCGCACGACAGAAGCTCGCTATTCTATCGCTGTACGAAATATGGGTTTCGCGATACGAAATTTCAGCGAATCACCCAGCGAAGCTTCCAGGGGGTGCGGATGAATTCCTTCCGGTACGACGTCAATCTCTCGATCCTGTTCACCGAGCTCGAGATCGCACAGCGGCCCGCAGCGGCCAAGGAAGCCGGATTCGACGCGGTCGAGTTCTGGTGGCCGTTCTCGGAGCCCGTGCCCAGTGACAGCGAGGTCGACAAGTTCGTCCGTGCCGTCGACGAGGCCGGGGTCTCGTTGGTGGGGTTGAACTTCTTCGCCGGGGACATGCCCGCCGGGGAGCGCGGGGTGCTCTCGCATCCCGGCCGTTCCCGCGAGTTCACCGACAATGTCGACGTCGCCGTGGGTATCGGGGCCCGGCTGGGGTGCACCGCGTTCAATGCGCTCTACGGCAACCGGCTCGACGAGACCGAGCCCTCGGTGCAGGACGCCACCGCAACCGAGAACCTCGTGCGGGCGGCGCAGGCAGCGGCCCGTATCGACGGCACCGTCCTGATCGAGCCGGTGAGCGGAACCCCCAGCTACCCACTGAAGACGGCATCCGATGCGTTCACGGTGATCGACCGGGTGCACTCCGAGGGGAACGTGGACAACCTGCGCCTGCTGTTCGACCTTTACCACCTGGTGACCAACGGCGATGACCCCGACGCGGTCATCGACAGCCGTGGGAGCGAGATCGGCCATGTCCAGATCGCGGATGCGCCGGGACGAAACGAGCCGGGAACCGGGCGGGTCGATTTCGAGCACTACTTCGGCAAGCTGCACGCCGCCGGCTACCGGGGTGACATCGGTCTGGAGTACAAGGCCAGCGGAGCCACCACCGACAGCTTCGGCTGGATCTCGGCCTGAGCGGAATTGCAGTTTCGCGCGAAACTGCAATTTTCCCGCGCGGGCAGGACGACACGTGCCCGCGAAAGCGCAGCACAAGCATGAGAACTGGAGGTACCGATGACCAAGGTCGGATTCATCGGATTGGGCATCATGGGCGGCCCGATGGCGGCGAATCTCGTCGCCGCCGGTTATGAAGTGGCCGGCTACAACCGTAGCCAGCCCAAGGTCGACAAGCTCATCGCCGAGGGTGGCAAGGGCGCGCGGAGCGTGGCCGAAGCGGTCGACGATGCGGACGTGATCGTCACGATGCTGCCGGACTCGCCGGACGTGGAATCCGTGGTGCTCGGTGACGACGGTGTCCTGGCCCATGCTCGGGAGGGCGCGCTGCTCATCGACTGCAGCACGATTCGCCCGGACGTGTCCCGGCAGGTCGCCGAGGTCGCCGCGAAGCAACACGTGCAGGCGCTCGACGCACCGGTCAGCGGTGGCGAGAAAGGCGCGATCGACGGTGCGCTGTCGATCATGGTCGGTGGCGAGGCGGATGCCTTCGCCGCAGCGGGTGGAGTACTCGACGCGGTCGGCAAGACCGTCGTGCACGTCGGTCCCGCGGGCTCCGGCCAGACCGTCAAGGCAGCCAACCAGCTCATCGTGGCGGGCAACATCGGGTTGGTTGCCGAGGCCCTCGGCTTCCTCGAGGCGCACGGCGTGGACACCGACTCGGCGTTCCAGGTGCTCGGCGGTGGTCTGGCGGGCAGCAAGGTGCTGGACGCCAAGAACGCGGGCATGCGTGCTCGGCAGTTCCAGCCCGGTTTCCGGATCGAGCTGCACCACAAGGACCTCGGCATCGTGCAGAGCGCAGCCCGCGATGCGGGAGTGTCCACTCCACTGGGTTCCCTCGTCTCGCAGCTCATGGCGGCTGCTGTCGCCCAGGGTGACGGTTCGCTGGATCACTCCGGGCTGTTCCGGCAGATCGCCCGCCTCAACGGCACCGAGTAAGGGGTTCCGACACGTCCCGACGGATAGGTCCGTATCGAGGCCATTCGATCGGGCCGGGCCCGGCCTCGCCTTCCCTCTCCTGCGACGGCGCAAGGCGGGGCCGGGGCCCCGGCGGGCGAGTAGCAGCCCGGCTTCTGTTTCCCAGGTCGCGGGTAGACGGTCCGTCGCCGCCAAGCATCCGGTCCCGCCTACCCGCTCCCGAGTCGATGCGGGGACACCCGCACCTCCGAGAGGTTCTACACCATGCCGAAAGTTCCTGTCATGCAGGCCGTTGTCGACGTGCTCGAATCGGAGGGCGTCGATACCGCGTTCGGATGTCCCGGCGCGGCCATCCTCCCGCTCTACGCCGCGATGGAGCATCGCGACATCAAGCACCTGACCGTGCGTCACGAAGAGGGCGCGACCCACATGGCCGATGGCTGGGCGCGCACCAACGGCAAGGTCGGCGTGGCCATCGGGACCTCCGGTCCCGCGGGCACCAACATGATCACCGGTCTCTACACCGCGCAGGCCGACTCCATCCCGATGGTCTGCCTCACCGGGCAGGCCGTGTCCACCAAGCTGCACCAGGAGGCCTTCCAAGCGGTCGACATCGTGGATGTCGCCAAGCCGGTCACCAAGTGGTCGGTGCAGGTCAAAGAGGCCGCACAGGCGCCGTGGATCATCCGTGAGGCGTTCCGGACCGCCCGTTCGGGCCGTCCGGGGCCGGTGCTGATCGACCTGCCGCTGGACGTGCAGAAGCAGGAAATCGAGTGGGACCCGACGATCGACGCACCACTGCCCGTGCAGCGCGTCGAGCCGCACCTGCCGCGGGTGGAGCGCGCTCTGGACATGCTGCTGGCGGCCGAGCGCCCGCTCATTCTGTCCGGTGGCGGTGTCGTGCTGGGAGAAGCGCACGAGCGACTGCAGGAGATCGCCGAACTACTCGGTATTCCGGTGCAGGTCACGCTCATGGGCAAGGGCTCGTTCCCGGAGGACCACGAACTCTGGGCAGGCATGACGGGTATTCAGACCAGCCAGCGCTACGGCAACCAGTCGTTCCTGGAATCCGACCTCGTGCTGGCCCTGGGGGCTCGCTTCGGCGATCGCCACACCGGTGCGCTGGACACCTATCGGGGCGAGCGGAAGTTCATCCACGTCGACATCGAGCCCACTCAGATCGGCAAGGTGTTCGGACCGGACCTCGGCATCGTCTCCGACACCGGGCCGTTCCTGGACGCCCTGCTGGCGGCGGTCAAGCGGCGCGAGCAGGGCGCGAACCCCGCGGGCGGGAGCTTCCCGGAGTGGGTGGAGCGGATCGGTGAGCTGAAGCGGACCCACACCCGCCCCGACGACTACGACAGCGTGCCGATCAAGGCGCCGAGGGTGTTCAAGGAGATCAACGAGATCTTCGGCCCGGACACCTACTTCACCACCGCCATCGGGCTGTACCAGATCTGGTCCGGCCAGTTCCAGACCACGCACAAGCCGCGGCACTACCAGGTGTGCGGTCAGGCGGGGCCGCTCGGCTGGGAAGTTCCGGCGGCCATCGGGGTGAAGTCGGCGAAGCCGGACGCCGAGGTCGCCGCCGTCGTCGGTGATTACTCCTTCCAGTTCCTGGTGGAGGAGCTGGCCGTGGCCGCGCAGTACGACGTCGGCTTCGTGGTGATCATGCTCAACAACGAGTACCTCGGCCTGATCCGCATGGCCGAGGAGGGCTACGGGATGAACACCGAGGTCGATATCCACTACGACGAGCACGGCACCGACAACGTCAAGGTGATGGAGGCCTACGGCTGCTCGGGACGCCGTGTGACCGACCCGGCCGAACTCACCGAGACCATCGAGTGGGCGCGCAAGGAGGCGGTGGCCACCAGCCGTCCGGTGCTGGTCGAGGTCATGATCGAGCGGGAGGCCAACACCGCCAACGGGGTGCGCATCGACGCCGTCGCGGAGCCGGAGCAGGTGCCGAACGCCTCGTGAGACCCGGGGCCCGTGCAGGCCCCTTCGAGGGACGCGCTCGCCGGGACGCGCGGTGGTGTCCCGGCGAGCGCGGTACCCCTTCCCCAAAGCTGGGTCGTCGGATGCAATGGTTCGACGATCCTGGTGTTCCTCACCGGCCGTGCCGGGCGAGTCGGTGAGGAACACCATCCACGGTTGATTGCGGGAGTGTGCTGTGCCTGGTCATGTTCTGATCGCACCGGACAAGTTCAAGGGGTCGCTGACCGGCCCCGAGGTCGCCGAGGCCGTCTCGGCGGGGCTGCGTCGCAGCAGGCCGGGCATCGATGTGCGCTGCACTCCCGTAGCCGATGGTGGTGATGGCACGGTGCAGGCCGCGCTCGCCACCGGCGACTATCGTCGGGTGTCCGCGCCTGCCACCGGGCCGACCGGCGAACCGGTCGATGCCGAGATCGCGGTGTGGGGTGATACCGCGGTGGTGGAACTGGCCGCTGCCTCGGGGTTGGCCTGCCTCGACGAGGACGAGATCGCCCCGCTGAGTGCCTCCAGCGACGGCACCGGTGAACTCGTCCGTGCCGCGCTGGACGCGGGAGCCCGGACCATCGTGCTCGGTGTGGGAGGCAGTGCCTGTACCGACGGCGGGGCCGGAATGCTGGTCGCCCTCGGCGCCCGCGTGCTCGACGCCGAGGGGTATCCGCTGCCCCCGGGAGGGAGCCCGCTGAACAGAGTGGCCGAAGTCGATCTGTCGGGACTCGATGCGCGCCTGGCCGACACCGAGGTCGTGCTGGCCTCCGATGTCGACAACCCCTTGTTCGGGCAGAGCGGAGCCGCCCATGTTTACGGCCCGCAGAAAGGGGCCGATCCCGAGCAGGTCGGAGTGCTGGATTCCGCGCTGCGGCGCTGGGCAGAGGCGGTGACCAAGGCGGGTGGACGTGCCGTCGCGGAGGATCCGGGTGCGGGTGCGGCGGGCGGCGTGGGGTTTGCCGCGCTGGCCGTGCTGGGGGCGCGGCGGCGTGCGGGCGTCGACATGGTCCTCGAACTGGTGGAGTTCGAGGAGCAGCTCAACGGGGCGCGGCTGGTCGTCACCGGTGAGGGGTCGCTGGACGAGCAGACGCTGTACGGCAAGGCTCCGGCAGGTGTCGCGGCGCGTGCCGTGTCCGCGGGAGTGCCGGTGGTCGCTGTCGCCGGGCAGTGCGCGCTCCCCCGGGAGCGCCTGCGCGAGAGCGGTTTCGCCGGGAGCTATGTCGTGGCCGATATCGAGCCCGATACCGAGCGCAGCATGCGTGAGGCGGCGTCCCTGCTGGAATCGTTGGGTGAGCGGCTCGCCGACGAGTGGTTGTAGAGCGACGCGCCTGCCCGGGACCCGCTGCGTGGTCCTGCCGTGCCGGGGGCCGCGGCAGGCGCCGTTCGTACCGTTTGTACGAGGCTCCCACGGCGACCGCGGATGTCCTCTTAGGGTGGAGGCAATGCCCGAGGAGGAGCTGTGTCTGTGACTGAGGAACCCGGCGCGAGCTCGCGCGCTCCACTGCGAGACCGGATTCGCGAGGCGCTGCAGGCGCGCATCAGTGAGGGCAGCCTCCGCCCGGGGGACCGGCTTTTCGAGCAGGACCTGGCCGCGGAGTTCGGGGTCTCGCGCGTGCCGGTGCGGGAAGCGATCCGCATGCTGCAGAGCGAGGGCCTCGTCGAGGTGCGCTCGCGGCGGCGTGGCGTCTTCGTCCGCAGTCTCGACCGGCGGCAGCTGGAGGAGCTCTTCGACGTCCGGGAGGCTCTGGAGGTGCTCGCCGCGAGGCTGGCGGCCGGTAACGCGCGTGCTGATGCGGCGGACAGGCTGGGGGAGCTGTCCCGCGAGGCTCGCAGCGCGTTGCGGGATCAGGACCTCGAGGCCATGTCGAGGGCCAATGCGGCGTTTCACGAGGAGCTCGTGGCCGTCTCGGGCAACGAACTGCTGGGGTCGATGCTCGAACCGCTGCACGGTCGGCTGGCGTGGATGTTCCGGCTGAACCTGGAACCGGACCGGGTGTGCACCGAGCACGAGGATCTGCACGCCGCGATTTCCGCAGGGGACGCCGAGCGTGCCACGGAGTTGGCCAGGGAGCACGTCCGTTCCAGCCGGACCATGGTGTTCAACCGCATTCTGTACTGAGCCGGCGATCTCGTCCGGGTCTTCTCGGTGGCCGAACCGATCCTTCCCGAAGCAGTGTCCGGAGCTTCTTCCGTGTTGCTGCGGGACCGTGTCACAGCGGTGTCCCCTGATGTCTTGACCGTGGTCCATGTCATGTCTACGTTTATGTATACGTTGAAACATACTTCCGCATCGTGAAATTTTCTGTGTGGAAGTAGGCCACTCTGCCGGACTCGGACAGCGAAACCCGGAGCCGCTATGTCCACTCAGCAAGCCGACCACGGATCCGAGGTGTCCCGAGCGGATTCCTCGGACGTGCCCGCCCGATCGATCAGCGACCGGCTCTACAACCAGGATCTGGCCCCGACCAAGCGGGCCGACCGCCCGTGGAGCGCTTACAACGTCTTCACGCTGTGGGCCAACGACGTGCACAGCCTCGGCAACTATGCCTTCGCGATCGGGTTGTTCGCGCTTGGGCTCGGCGGCTGGCAGATCCTGCTCACCTTCGCACTCGGTGGGCTCATGATCCTCCTGCTGCTGAACCTGTCGGGGTACGCGGGCTACAAGACCGGCGTGCCCTTCCCCGTCATGAGCCGGATCGCGTTCGGTATCCGTGGCGGCCAGATTTCCTCGCTCGTCCGCGGGTGTGTGGCCATCGCGTGGTTCGGGATCCAGACCTACCTGGCCTCGGCCGTGTTGCGGGTGATGCTCATCGCGATATTCCCGTCCCTGCAGGACCTCGATGCGAACTCGTTCCTCGGGCTCTCCACACTCGGCTGGATCACGTTCGTGTTCCTGTGGGTGGTGCAGACCGTCATCGCCAGCTACGGCATGGAGATGATCCGCCGGTACCTGTCGTTCGCCGGTCCCGTGGTCCTGGTGACGTTGCTGTCGATCGCCGTGTGGATGTTCATCGAAGCCGGCGGTTCGATCGCGTTCCCGGCCGATCGGGGGCCGACCGGCGCGGCCATGTGGGGCGAGATTCTGACCGGGAGTGCCCTGTGGGTCGTCATCTACGGCACGTTCATGCTCAACTTCTGCGACTTCACTCGCTCGGCCAAGTCGAAGTCCTGCATCACGCGCGGGAACTTCTTCGGAATTTTCGTGAACATGCTGTTCTTCGCCGGCATCGTGGTGGTGCTCGCGGGGGCTCAGTTCCGGATCAACGGACAGATCATCGAGAGTCCGCAAGACGTCGTGGAGAAGATCCCGAACCTCCTGCTGCTGTCCATCGCCTGCCTGGTGCTGGTGATACTCACGATCGCGGTGAACCTGCTCGCCAACTTCGTCGCCCCGATCTACATGTTCACCAACCTGCTGCCACACAAGGTCGACTTCCGTGGCGCCGCGGTACTGACCGCGATCTTCGGTCTGGTGATCCTGCCGTGGAACCTCTACAACAGCCCCACCATGATCAACTACTTTCTGGGTGGGCTCGGCGCGGCCCTCGGGCCGGTGTTCGGCATCATCATGGCCGACTACTGGGTGCTGCGCAGGGCGAGGATCGACATTCCCGCGCTGTACACCGGCGATCCGAATGGCGCGTACCACTACCGTTCCGGCGTCAATCGGCGGGCGTTCGCCGCGCTGATCCCGGCGTGCGGGTTGGCCGTCGTGCTGGCGCTGGTGCCGGTGTTCGAAGCCGTGTCCGGGTACTCCTGGTTCTTCGGCGCTGGGTCGGCGGCCGTGCTCTACCTGGTCATCGCCGACCGGCGGGCACAGTTCCAGGATGTCGACGGCGAGGACATCGCCGTGCCCAGCGTCGGCGGGCACTAGCCGCGAGGTAGCCGATCGCCAGGATATCGAAGGGTACGGAGAATATGCGGATACTCGTTGTCAATGTGAACACCACCGAGGCGATGACCGAGGCTATCGCCGACACGGCACGATCGGTCGCCTCGGCGGACACCGAGATCGCCGGACTGACACCGGAGTTCGGCGCGGAGTCGGTGGAAGGCAACTTCGAGAGCTACCTGGCCGCCGTAGCCGTGATGCAGCGCGTCACGACCTACCCGGAACCCTACGACGCCGTCATTCAGGCCGGATACGGTGAACACGGCAGAGAGGGGCTGCAGGAACTCCTCGACGTGCCCGTCGTCGACATCACCGAGGCGGCGGCGAGCACGGCGATGTACCTCGGGTACAAGTACTCGGTCGTGACCACATTGGATCGTACGGTCCCGCTCATCGAGGACCGGCTCAAACTCGCCGGGCTCGACGCCAGGTGCGCGTCGGTGCGTGCGAGCGGTCTGACGGTGCTCGAACTCGATCAGGACCGCGCTGCCACGACCAGGGGCATCGTCGACCAGGCGGAAAACGCCGTGTGCTCCGACCGGGCGGAGGTCATCTGTCTCGGCTGTGGCGGAATGGCGGGTCTGGACGAGGAAATCACGGCCAAGACGGGCGTTCCCGTCGTGGACGGCGTGGCCGCCGCGGTCACGGTGGCCGAATCACTGGTACGGCTGGGGCTGCACACGTCGAAGACGCGAACCTATCGCCAGCCGCGCCCCAAGACGATCCGCGGCTGGCCGTTCGAGCGGTGACGGTTGGATGTGTTGTTCGGTGAGGCCAGGTACGCGGGTGGGTGACCGTCGACACCGGTGCCGGCGCCGGCGGACGATCTCGGGCGCACGGCCGCAAGACGCGGCAGGGCTTGACCGGCGCCGATCCAGGGTTCAACATTTTGTTTAATCGCGAACGAGGAGGAGATGCATTGGTCGAGTCAGCACCCCGGGCATCAGCACCGGCGAGCACCGGGACGGGATTCGATGTGGTGTTCCGCGCGCCGCGCCTGATCGGTCCGAACGGGGAGGTCTCCGGTAGCGTCGGTGTCCGCGACGGCCGCATCGTCGCCATCGAGACACTGGATGCCGCCCTCGATGCCGCGCGGGAGGTCGAACTCGGTGACGACGAGGTGCTGCTGCCCGGCATGGTGGATACGCATGTCCACGTCAACGACCCCGGCCGCGCCGAGTGGGAGGGTTTCCCGACCGCGACCCGTGCCGCAGCCGAAGGCGGAATCACCACGATCGTGGACATGCCGCTGAACTGTCTGCCGCCGACCATCGACAGCGGTGCGCTGCAGGTCAAGCGCAAGGCAGCCCAGGACCGGGTGCACGTCGACGTGGGCTTCTGGGGCGGTGCGGTACACGGCAATCTGGCCGAGCTGCGTGGGCTGCACGAGGACGGCGTCTTCGGCTTCAAGTGCTTCCTGCTGCACTCCGGCGTCGACGAGTTCCCGCCGCTGAATGTCACCGAGATGGAGGAGGCCCTGCGCACGGTCGCGGCACTCGACGCGATGATGATCGTGCACGCCGAGGACTCCGACGCGATCGAGCACGCACCCACGGCCCACGGGGAGGACTACGACGACTTCCTGTCCTCCCGTCCCCGAGGCGCGGAGAACATCGCCATCGCCCAGGTGATCGAAGCCGCTCGGCGTACCGGTGCCCGGGTGCACATCCTGCATCTGTCGTCGTCGGATGCGCTGGCCATGATCGCCTCGGCACGCGCGGACGGCGTCCGGGTGACGGTGGAGACCTGCCCGCACTACCTGAGCTTCACTTCCGAGGAGATTCCCGACGGCGGTACCCAGTTCAAGTGCTGTCCGCCGATTCGGGAGGCCGCCAACCGTGAACTGCTGTGGCGGGGACTGGCCGACGGCACGATCGACTGCATCGTCAGCGATCATTCGCCGTGTACGCCGGACCTCAAGCACTTCGACATCGGGGACTTCGGCGTGGCCTGGGGCGGAGTGTCGAGTCTGCAACTCGGCCTGTCGGCGATCTGGACGCAGGCGCGTGTGCGTGGGCACGATCTCGCCGACGTGGTTCGGTGGATGTCCTCCCGGCCCGCCGAACTCGCCGGGCTGCAGCGCAAGGGTGCCATCGCCGTCGGCAACGACGCCGACCTGTGCGTCTTCGCCCCCGATGACGCCTATGTGGTCGACGTCGGCAAGCTGAACCACCGCAACCCGGTTTCGGCCTACCACGGACGTGCCCTGGCCGGTGTGGTGCGGAATACCTGGCTGCGTGGACACCACATCGCGGGGCCGGACGCGGACAGCTCCACTCCGCGCGGGGAGTTTCTGAACCGGGGAGAGGTGTGAGCGGGCAGCTCACGTAACCTGGGGCATTGTGCTCGTCATCGCGCTGGACACCTCGACCCCTGCGGTCACCGCGGGGCTGGTCGCACTGGATGACGCGGGTCCGCAGCTGCTCGCCGAGCGAGTGACGGTGAACCCGCGGGCACACGGTGAACTGCTCATGCCTCAGCTCCTGGAGGTTCTGGCCGAGGCGGGCCGTGAGCTCGGCGAGGCGGATGCTCTCGTGGTCGGTTCCGGGCCGGGGCCCTTCACGGGCCTGCGGGTGGGCATGGTCACCGCTGCCGCGCTCGGACATGCCTGCCCAACACGGGTTCACCCGGTGTGCAGTCTCGACGCGATCGCCGCGCAGGCGCCCGGGGACGACCCCCTGTTGGTGGCCACCGACGCACGCCGCAAGGAGGTCTACTGGGCGGTTTATGGCGCGCACCGGCCCGGCGGTGCGCGTGCTCGCCTGACGGAGCCGGACGTCGAGCGTCCCGAGAACGTGCCGGGCCGGCTCGGAGACCTGGGGGTCCGCAGTGCCGCCGGGGAGATGGCACTGCGTCATCGCGAGGTGTTCGGCCTCGACGCCGTCGAGCCGAGCTACCCGACTCCGGTGGGCCTGGTTGCCGCCGCCGGTGCCGAGCTACGCGCCGGTACCGACCCGCAGCCGCTGGTACCGCTGTACCTGCGCAGGCCGGACGCCGGAACTCCCGGACCGCCGAAGCCGGTGAGTGCCGGTACGGACACCAACCGAGGTCGGACGTGAGCGAGATTTCCGATTTCGTGCCGGGCACCGACGGGACCGTGCACCTGGCCAAGCTGCTTCGCCGTGATCTGGCTCGTTGCGCCGAGCTGGAGCGAATCCTGTTCCCCGGCGACGATCCCTGGTCCGAGTCCGCGTTCGTCTCCGAACTCAAGCGTGGGCACTTCTATCTCGGTGCCTATGACGAGCAGGAGCGTTTACTGGGCTATGCCGGGCTCGCCCTGGTCGGACATCCGCCCCGGGCAGAGGCCGAAGTGCACACCATCGCCGTCGATCCCGAGTACCAAGGACGGGGCATCGGTCGTGCACTGCTGCGCAGCTTGCTGAACAAGGCCGATGAGTGGCAGGCGCGGACGTTTCTGGAAGTGCGGACCGACAACGATGCCGCCGTTGCGCTCTACCGCGAACACGGATTCGAGGTCGTGGGAGTGCGCAAGCGTTATTACCAGCCCTCCGGTGCGGACGCGCACACCATGATGCGTCCCGCGTCATCCACTGTGGAGGAAGGTGGTGGGACATGAGCGCCGCCGGCATCACGGCCGAACCCGGCCGGATCGTGCTGGGGATCGAGACCTCGTGCGACGAGACGGGTGTCGGTCTGGTGCGGTTGCTGCCGGACGGGTCGGTCCGGTTGCTCGCCGACGCCGTGGCATCCAGTGTTGACCAGCACGCCCGCTTCGGCGGCGTGGTGCCGGAAATCGCGAGTCGGGCACATCTCGAAGCGATGGCACCGACTGCGCGTCGGGCACTGGACGAGGCCGGACTCGAACTTTCCGATGTGGACGCGGTCGCCGTCACAGCAGGGCCCGGCCTGGCGGGTGCGCTGATGGTCGGTGTCGCGGCCGCGAAGGCCTACGCCAGTGCGCTGGGCGTGCCGTTGTACGGGGTCAACCACCTCGCCGGGCACGTCGCCGTGGACACCCTGGAACACGGACCGCTGCCTGCGCGGTGCCTGGCGATGCTGGTCTCCGGTGGGCACACCCAGTTGCTCTCGGTCGCCGGGATCGCCGAGGAGGTCATCCCCATCGGTTCGACGATCGATGATGCCGCCGGTGAGGCCTACGACAAGGTTGCCCGACTGCTGGATCTTCCGTACCCCGGTGGGCCACCGATCGACAGGATGGCTCGGGCAGGGGACCCGAACGCGATCGCGTTCCCGCGCGGACTGACCGGGCCGCGCGATGCCCGCAACGACTTTTCCTTCTCGGGGCTGAAGACCGCTGTCGCGCGGTGGGTGGAGCAGACCCGCCGCGACGGGAGGGAGGTGCCCGTGGAGGACGTGTGTGCCTCGTTCCAGGAGGCGGTGGCCGACGTGCTGACCGCGAAGGCGGTTCGGGCCGCCGGGGACCTCGACGTCGACACTCTGGTGATTTCGGGAGGTGTCGCCGCGAACTCCCGGCTGGCGAGCCTCGCCGCCGATCGTTGTGCCGCGGCGGGACTCACACTGCGCGTGCCGCGCCCGCGGTTGTGCACCGACAACGGCGCGATGATCGCCGCACTGGGCGCCCATGTGCTCGCCTCCGGTGCCGAACCGTCCCCATCGGGTATCCCCGCGGATCCGGGCTTGCCGGTGGAAACCGTCGTCCTACGCTGAGCCCCGGCGCCGGTGCTTTTTGCAGTTTCGCGCGAAACCGCATTTTTGTGATTTCGCGCGAAACTGCACCAATGACGTGCACAACTGTCCACATGCGCGTCTGTTGTCCCCAAGCAACCGGTGCTGGACACTCGCGAGTCGAGCTTATGCCCGGTGCAGGGTGGGGTCGCCGTCCTCGACCACGAAGCTGGCTGCGGTCTCGACCTGCGCTCCCTTGCGTGTCACGTACGGCAGCACGCGGTAATCCGTGCGCAGCCGGCTGCCGGTGAACTTCGTCCGGACGTAGCCGCGCCGGTCCTTGTAGAACTTCACGTGCGGATTGTCGTCGAGCACGCCCTGATTGGTGTCGTCGCTGCCGTCACCGAAGCTGGTGATCGAGGTGGTGACGAACTCGGTCCCGGCCGGCTTCGAGTCCGGATGGTCGTGCGAGTCCTTGATCTCGGCGGCCCAGTGTCGGTGCACGTCGCCGGTGAGTACGACACCGTTGCGGACCTTGCTGTTACCCATCGCGTGGGCGATCCGATCGCGGTTGGCGACGTAACCGTCCCAGGCATCCATGTTGTAGCCCTCCTCGGAGCCCGGAGTCAGGTCCAGCTGGGAGAAGAAGACCTGCTGGCCCAGCACGTCCCAGCGCGCGGAGGTGTTGTGGAAACCGTCGATGATCCACCGCTCCTGCTTGTCACCGGTGATGCTGCGCTTCGGGTCGAAGCGCTCCGGGCACTCCACGTTGTACCCGTCACCGCAGGCCTGGTCGTCGCGGTACTGGCGGGTGTCGAGCATGTGGAAGTTGGCCAGCCCACCCCACTGGATTCGCCGGTAGAGCTGCATGTCGATGCCGCGGGGTTTCGAGGTGCTGCGTAGCGGCATGTTCTCGTAGTAGGCCTGGAACGCAGCCGCGCGCCGTTCCAGGAAGTTCGGATCCGGCTGCTCGGGGACCTCGTCGGCCCAGTTGTTCTCGGCCTCGTGGTCGTCCCAGATCACCAGCCACGGCGCGATCGAATGCGCGAGCTGCAGGTCCTGGTCGGTTTTGTACTGGGCGTGGCGCTGTCGGTAGTTGGCCAGTGTCCGGGTCTCCGGTCCGAGTACCGTGCGCACATCGTCCTCGGAGGCGGGGTACTCGTACTGATAGTCGCCCAGATGCAGGATCAGTCCGGGCTCCTCTTCGGCCATGCGGCGGTAGGCGGTGAAGTAGCCCGCGCCGTAGTGCGAGCACGAGGCGAAGCACATGGTCAGCTCTCCGAGCGTGCCGGGTGCGGGTGCTGTTCGGGTACGTCCGGCGGGGGAGACCTCACCCCTGGTTCGGAAGCGGTAGAAGTACTCCGCTCCGGGACGGAGCCCCTCGACCTCCACGTGCACGCTGTGCCCCAGTTCGGGGACGGCTTCGGTTTTGCCGCGCTGCACGACCTCCTTGAAGTTTTCGTCCTCGGCGACCTCCCAGTGCACCGGGATCGCTTTGTCCGGCATTCCGCCCCTGCCGTCCTCGGCGGTCGGTTCCGGAGCAAGGCGTGTCCACAGCACGACGCCGCTGGGCAACGGATCACCGGAGGCGACACCGAGGGTGAAGGGATCGGCGAGGCGGCCGGTGCCTGCGCCACGGCGGCCCAGGTTGTCGGCGAGCGCGGGGGCACCGACAGCGGTCGCCCCGAGTGCGGCGGCACCGCCGAGCAGAACCGCGCGACGGTTGACGGGTTCGGACGCGCTGGAATCGGACATCTCGTCCTCCGGAAGACGATCGCGGAAAACTCCGCTGGAATCTTCACTCGAACGAGTGGACCGGGGATACGGATGGCCGGTGGGCATCAGGTGAACACTCGGCGACACGGCCGTGCCGATGCTCTCCACCGTTGGGGAGTCCCGAGCAGGGGAGGAGCTCGGGCTGTGGACGAGCCCGAGTCGTGGAGGGGGTGAGTCATATCCGACGTCGGCCGGGGCGATGCGGTGGGCCGGAGGGGCCGGGTGGGTGGGACGGTCGTGGGCGACGCTTCCACGGCTGGTTCGTGGGCCTCGTCGGTACAGCCATGGCGAGCAACCTAGGGCAAGCACTCAACGGTGTTACAGGCCCCCGGTCGAAGTGGCGCCTTTCGGTAAGTGACCGACCGGTGGCGGGGATCTTCCCGGATTCGTGTTTTCCACATCTGCCGGGCCGAGCGCTGCCGTTGCGCCTGCTCCGATCGCGAGTACCGTTCCCCGCATCGGGGGGTGAACGGCTCGGGAGACAGGCAGGGCATCCCTCAATGGTGGGGTGTTGTTGAAGGCTGGCACTCTCCTCGGTAGAGTGCTAGAACAACGGCGCCGGAGCGCCCCGGCACCCGCGACGGCGGGGAGCCACGGAGCCGTTGCATATCCAGCCAACGCTTCGAAGGCCCCGGAAGGTGGAGGTCAGACCGTGGCGAGTATCAAGCCGCTTGAGGACAAGATCGTTGTCCAGGCGAGCGAGGCCGAGACGACGACTGCGTCCGGCATCGTGATCCCGGACACGGCCAAGGAAAAGCCCCAGGAGGGCAAGGTTCTGGCTGTCGGCCCCGGCCGCGTCGACGAGAAGGGCAACCGGATCCCGCTCGACGTCAACGAAGGCGACGTCGTCATCTACTCCAAGTACGGCGGGACCGAGGTCAAGTACAACGGTGAGGAGTACCTGGTGCTCTCCGCCCGCGACGTGCTGGCTGTCGTCAACTGAGACCAGCGCTGCCAGAGCGCAGTAGCGCCGCCCCGGCGGTCCCGCCACCGGGACGCCGGGGCGGTCGCATGTGAAAACTGTTCTCGGACTGGGTCCGTGGTTGCTCCAACCGCCGCTTCCGGGGACGTCATCGTGCTCCGCACGAGCGCAAAACCCGTGCCGGTGTCCCTCGATGGGCTGCACCGGTGGCCGATCCGGGCACGGTGCCGCCAGTGCCGGAAAAGATCACTCTCGGGAAAGAGCCCCAGGTGATCGCACCGGCCTCGCACGGATACGTGGAACAGTTTTCGAGAACGGACACTCACCGCATTCATGCTGAAGGGCTGTTGAAACATGGCTAAGCAGATCACCTTCGACGAGCAGGCCCGCCGCGCGCTGGAGCGCGGTGTCAACCAGCTTGCCGACACGGTGAAGGTCACCCTCGGGCCGCGCGGCCGCCACGTCGTCCTGGACAAGCAGTTCGGCGGGCCGCAGATCACCAACGACGGCGTGACCATCGCACGCGAGGTCGAGCTGGACGACCCCTACGAGAACCTGGGTGCCCAGCTCGTCAAGAACGTGGCGACGAAGACCAACGACGTCGCAGGCGACGGCACCACCACCGCGACCGTGCTCGCCCAGGCGCTGGTCAGTGGTGGCCTGCGCAACCTGGCGGCAGGTGCGAACCCGGCCTCCCTGGGTAGCGGCATCCAGCAGGCCACCGACGCGGTCATCGAGTCGCTGCGGGACAAGGCCACCCCGGTCAAGGGGCGCGACAACATCGCCCAGATCGCCACCGTCTCCTCGCGGGACGAGAACATCGGCGCGCTGGTCGGCGAGGCGATGGAGCGAGTCGGCGACGACGGTGTCATCACCGTCGAGGAGTCCTCGAGCCTGGCCACCGAGCTGGAGGTCACCGAGGGTGTCCAGTTCGACAAGGGCTACGTCTCCCCCTACTTCGTCACCGACTCCGAGCGGCAGGAAGCCGTTCTGGAGAACGCCAATGTCCTCCTGCACCAGGAGAAGATCTCCAACATGCAGGAGCTGCTGCCGCTGTTGGAGAAGATCGCCAACGACGGCAAGCCGCTGGTGATCATCGCCGAGGACGTCGAGGGCGAGGCACTGTCCACCCTGGTCGTCAACGCCGTCCGCAAGACCTTCAAGGTCGCCGTGGTCAAGGCACCGTACTTCGGTGACCGCCGCAAGGCGTTCCTGCAGGACCTGGCCGCCGTCACCGGTGGGCAGCTGATCTCCCCCGAGGTCGGGCTCAAGCTCTCCGAGGTCGGCCCCGAGGTGCTCGGTACGGTTCGCCGCGCCACGATCACCAAGGACAACACCACCATCGTGGACGGTGGCGGTAGCAAGGAGGACGTGCAGGGCCGCGTCCAGCAGATCCGCAACGAGATCGAGGCCAGCGACTCCGACTGGGACCGCGAGAAGCTGCAGGAGCGGCTGGCCAAGCTTGCGGGCGGTGTCGCGGTGCTCAAGGTCGGTGCGGCCACCGAGACCGAGCTCAAGGAGCGCAAGTCCCGCATCGAGGACGCCGTGGCGGCGGCCAAGGCCGCGGCCGAGGAAGGCAGTGTCCCCGGTGGTGGCTCCAGCCTGATCCACGCCGCGCAGTCGCTCACCAACAACCTCGGCCTCAGCGGTGACGAGGCAACCGGTGTGCAGCTGGTGCGTTCGGCTCTGGAATCCCCGCTGTTCTGGATCGCCAGCAACGCGGGTGATGAAGGCGCCGTCGTGGTCTCCAAGGTCCGCGACATGAAGTGGGGCGAGGGCTACAACGCGGGCAACCAGTCGTTCGGCGACCTGATCGGTCCGGGCGTCGTGGACCCGCTGAAGGTGACCCGTTCCGCGGTCTCCAATGCGGCTTCCATCGCGCGCATGGTGCTGACCACCGAGAGTGCCGTGGTGGACAAGCCCGAGGAAGAGGAGGAGTCCTCCTCCGGTCACGGCCACGGCCACTGAGACACGACACTGGAGTGATCCCCTCGGGATCATCCGGGCAGAATTCGGGGCGGCACCCACGCCGGGGTGCCGCCCCGAATTCTGTCAGCTCGCCACCGTATCGACCGGCCGCCGGTGTGTCTTGACGATGACCTCGCGCTCGGACTCCGACAACCCGCCCCAGATCCCGTAGGGCTCTTGTACGGCCAGCGCATGCTTGCGGCACTGTTCGAGTACGGGGCAGTGGTGGCAGACCTCTTTCGCCTTCGCCTCACGTCTTGCTCGAGCCGGTCCTCGTTCGCCGTCGGGATGGAAGAAGTACGAACTGTCCATTCCCCGACAGGAACCGCGTATCTGCCAATCCCAGATATCGGCGTTCGGCCCTGGAAGACGCCGTGTGTCCGCCATTGCGACAACCACCTCCAACCCGGTGGGTCCCCTCCTGCCGCGGCTTTTGCCGCAGCTCGCACCGATCACCGTAAAACCGCGCCAAAGCTTGTTCAACCCTCAACGCGCCAAAGGTTGTTCACGGTGGGGTGATCCTGGAAAGAACAACCCGGGTTGCCGATCCTGGTCGCCAACCCCGAACATGGCCCCGTGACGACGAGGCCGGGACCTGTCCAGGCGTGGACCGACTCAGCGGTCGCGGATGATGCCGACTCCGCGCCCGAGGGCGATGTCGACGTGTCCGACGAGGACGTGTCCGATGAGCGGGAGCCACCGAAGCTCACGGTCGCGGCGGTCGCCCGCAGGTTGGGAGTGGCCCCGGCGACTCTGCGTACCTGGGACCGCCGATACGGCATCGGCCCCAGCGACCACACAACGGGCCACCATCGCCGCTATGGGCCCGACGACATCGCGCGGCTGGAGCAGATGCAACGCGCCTTGTTGCGGGGGGCCTCGCCCGCGGAGGCGGCTCGCTATGCCCGAACCGCCACGGCGACACCGCAGCGCGGTTCCTCGGAGGCGTCGGCTTCCGGGGGAACGCAGCAATCGGCCGTAAGCAGCGAGCCGGTCCTGCTGTCCGGTGTCCTCGACACCGCCGATGATCCGTCCGGGTCCGAAAGGGCACCCCATACCGGTGGAGGTGGCCTGAAGCTCAGCGGCACGGGCCCGCGTGCGCGCGGGCTCGGGCGGGCCGCACTCGCACTCGACTCCTGGTCGGCGCAGCAGCTCCTGCTGGAGGGAATGCAGGCCGAGGGAGTCGTGGCAACCTGGTGTGACGTGCTGCAGCCGGTACTGCGGGCCCTGACCGAGCGCCGACAGCGCTCGGGCTCCGGAACCGAAGTGTCCCAATTGCTGATCGACTGCGCATCGACGGCGCTTCGTGCGGTGATCGCCAACGCGCCACCGCCGCTCAACCCTCGTCCGGCTGTCCTCGCCTCGGTGCCGGGGGAGGGGCAGGAACTCGAACTCGTCGCGCTCGCGGCGGCCCTGGCGGCGAACCGGGTGGGTAATCGCTTGTTCGGGTCCGCTCTCCCGAAGGAGGGGTTGGATACCGCCATCAGGCGGGCGGCCCCGGCCGCCGTCGTGCTGTGGGCCGAGCAGTCCCACTACGCGGCCCCGCACCTGATCGCCGACCTGCCCAATCCGCGCCAGCGGTTTCGTGCGTTCGCGGCGGGAGGGGGATGGGAGTCGGAAGCCATGCCCGCCCATGTCGAAGTGCTGGGCTCGTTGCCGACCGCGGTGGATCGTGTGTCCGAAACCATCCTGGGATGTGGATCGGCAAGCGATGGTGTGATGTAAATCACGAATCGAGTTGCGGCGAATCGCACTCGTTTCGTTTCGGAAGTGACCGACCGGTAGGAAGGGGTGCTTTCGAGTGAGTATCGCAGGTGACAGCCCTGTCGGGGTGAATACGCCATAACGAGTGACAAGGTGCCGCAAGTCTGTGCTCCATTCCGGTGAACTTCAGTGGAGGCAACCTGATCACCGTCTGAACGGATTTAGCACCGGATCGTGTCAAGGTACGGGCCTCTGCAGCCGATGGGGGAATTGGAACGTTCACCCGCCTGCAGGAAAGGAGTTCCCGTGACGACGGTCTTGATCTGTGATGATCGGCGGAGCGTTCGGGAAGGGCTCACCCGTGTGATGTCCGCCGTCCCCGGAGTGAGCCGGATCGATTGCGTAGCGCATGGTGACGAGCTGCTTGCCCGCTTCGCTCGACAGTCCGTGGATGTTGTCCTCGTCGGCACGCAGCGCGCGGTGCCCAACGGCGTGGAGGCCACCCGCAGGCTCGTCTCGGCGCATCCGCAAGCGAATGTGATCGTGTTCGGCGCACCGGACGACGCGGGCAGTATCGCCGCGGCGATCGCCGGCGGTGCGCGCGGATACCTGCGTTGGGATGCTTCCCGGCCGGAACTGGTCGCCGCGCTCGCGCACACGCTCGCAAGCACCTCGGTGCCCTCGCCCCGGCAGCCCTCGGACCCCGGTGTGCAACTCACCGACCGGGAGTTGCAGGTGCTCCGTGGCATGGCTCAGGGCAAGAGCAATGGTCAGATCGGGCGGGAACTGTACCTGTCGGAGGACACGGTCAAGACGCATGCGCGTCGCTTGTTCCGCAAACTCGGAGTGCGTGATCGGGCACAGGCGGTGGCCCATGGGTTCCGCCGTGGCCTGGTTGCCTGAGAAGTGGGTTCGGGACGCGAATACTGGAGTGCGGCTCTTGGGCGGGCATCTGGTAATTGTGGACGTGTGACCATGACCGCCCGTCGCCCTCGCCTTCCGTTCGCGGCCCCCACTTCTCTTGTGGCCTCTCCTTCCGTTGCGGCCACCGCCGCTCCTCCGGCCCCTGCGGCCATGGAGATGTCGTTCGGGGACCCGTCCTTGTTCGGTGACCTGTTGTCGCCCGGTACGGTGACGGTGGATCAGCGTGCGAGGCACGCTGGGCACGCCGGACGAATCCGAATCGCGTAACCGCGTAACACCAGGGCTGCTGTCTGCGATGAGCAACGTGGGGGACGGGCTGGACGCTCTTGTAAGCGCCGCCGTCGACGGCGACCGTCAGTCGATCGAGCGCTTGCTGGCGGAAATCCGTCCTTTGGTGGTGCGGTATTGCCGCGCCAGGGTCGGACGAAACGAGCGTTCGTACGCTTCGGCGGACGATGTCGCACAGGAGGTGTGCCTCGCCGTGCTCACGGCGCTACCCACCTATCGTGACCAAGGCCGTCCTTTCCTGGCGTTCGTGTACGGCATCGCCGCGCACAAAGTGGCTGATGCGCACCGTGCGTCGGCCCGCAATCGTTCCGAACCGGTCGCGGACCTTCCGGATACCCCGGAGCCCGAGTCCGGTCCTGAACAGCGGGCGATACAGGGTGAGCTTTCGGGCAGGATGGCGCAGTTGTTGCGTGTCCTCCCGGAAAAGCAGCGGGAAATCCTGCTGCTCCGGGTGGTCGTCGGATTGTCCGCGGAGGAAACCGCCGAAGCGGTCGATTCGACGCCGGGAGCGGTGCGAGTGGCGCAGCATCGTGCACTGGCCCGGCTGCGCAAGACGCTGTCCGCGGAGGAGGTGGTCTGAATGGCTGAGCGAAAAGGGTCCGGGGATGACGGTGACGGACACGACCCTGTTGGGTCCCGCAGGCAGGACGACCGTTCGCGTACCGAGACCGAGCGGGATGTACCCGCAGGCAGCACATCAAACGACGAGTTCGAACCGATCGACGATGACCGCGATGGTGAGTCCGACAACCATGAGTCCGCTTCGGAGCCGGACCGACAGACGGTGACGTCCGAACAGGACGGCATCGCCGACGAGGAACAGGTGACCGAGCAGACTTCCCAGACCGAACGAACCGAGCAAGCCGAACGAACCGAGCAAGCCGAACGAACCGAGCAAGCCGAAGAAGCCGCGGACGACACTGCGGAGGTCCTGAGCTTTCGCAGGAAAGAGGACGATTCGGACGCGGCGGAAGTGCACCGGGACAGCGAGAACGAGAAACCGCTCGGAGACGACGATGCGGATGACGAGCCCATCGACCTCTCCGCGCTCCAAGCCGATGACGAGCTGCTGGACGCACTCGGTGGTACCGACCCCGATGTCGCACTGACGGACGACGAACCCGCTCTGGAGTCGTTGCTGGTGGCATGGCGGCGCGACGTCGACGCCGCGCCGATCGGTGATCTCGTCGACACCGACACCGCGCTATCCGCCGTCGCCGCGGGGCGTACGCAACCGCGCCGACGCAAACGGCGTCACCTGGTGCCGATCGCGACGGCGGCGGCTGTGCTGATGATCACGTTCACCGGTGTGGGGCTCGCGGCACGCGATGCGCGCCCCGGGGACGCTCTCTGGAGCGTCGCCCAGGTCCTTTACACCGATCACGCTCGATCGGCCCAGGCCGCCTGGCAAGCGCAGCAGCAGCTCGAAAAGGCAGGCACGGCGTGGGAGAAGGGGCGCTCCGAGGCAGCCGAGGAGGCCCTCCAGCAAGCGCAGGAGAAGATGGACACGGTCGACGCCGGGCATGGCCTGTCGGATCTGCAGGCCGCGCACGCATCGCTGAGTGCGAAGATCGAGCGTGGTCGGAGCAGGGTCGAGGAGCCGCTGCCCGTGGTCTCGTCCTCGACACAACCGTTGCCGTCGAGTTCCGCCGAACCGAGCTCGACCTCCTCGGTGCCCTCGTCGTCCCCGTCCTCGTCGATGCCGACACGCACCGGCTCGCAATCGCCGAGTACGTCGCCGAAGCAACCGAGTCGGTCCGGGACACCGAGTAGCTCCTCGCCCGGGAGCTCGGACGGAAACCCGGATGGAAGCTCGGACCGGAGAACGTCGAGCGGGCACTCGTCGCACAGCACCGGTGATGCGGGGCTTCTTCCGCCCTGATCAGTACCGCACCGGGTGCCGAACGAAAGACACTACTGTGGCGCCGCTGCCCGAGGGCAGCGGCGCCACAGTAGTACCGGTGGTATGGATCCCGTCGAGCTCGGTCGATTCCGCCGGGTTCGGTGCCTCACCTGGGAGCCGAGAGTGCTCAGCGGCTGCTTTCGTTCTCGGTCTCGGTCACGCCGTCCGCGAAGCCGCGGCAGTACTCCCAGCTGACGTAGTGGCCCGGGTTCGGTTCGTAAGCGGGTTCGTGCGGGCGCATCCGGCCGTCGTTGAGCAGTTGTTCCAGGCTGGAACGCAGGAGCTCCCACTCGTGGTAATGGACCTCACCGCAATCCCCGCAGTCCACGACGATGCCGCGGATTCCACGGGGTTCCAGCAGCGCCTGATACACGGCGAGGTCTGTCAGGTCCGACAGCAACTCGGCCCGTTCGTCATCACCGAGCGGTGGTTCCTGCTCGGAGTCGTGGTCGCCGAGTTCCATACTCGGGTCATCCGGATCGCCCGCGAACGGGTCTGGTGGCAACGGGTCATGCGGCACATTCCGCACGGTACCGGTAGCGTCCAGTCCGCTTGTGTCGTGGCCGGGCACCGGGTCACCGAAGAGCAACCGATATGATGGGGGTATCCCACCCGCGAGGCGTGTTGGAGCGCTGACGAGCACCGTTGCCTGCGGCGCGGTGTCACCGTCGTCGGACGCGGACTCCGCGGGGCCACCAGCTTCTGAGGAAGGCATTCCTTCGCGCAATGACCAGCGAACTCACCGCACCAGGTTTTCCCACGAAGTTCGCGACGCTCGGGCTGACCTTCGACGATGTCCTCCTGCTCCCGGATGAGTCCGACGTCACCCCCGGCACTGTCGACACCGGTACCCAGTTCTCGCGCAATATCCGGTTGCGCGTGCCGCTGGCTTCGGCCGCCATGGATACGGTCACCGAGGCGAGGATGGCGATTGCGATGGCCCGCCTCGGCGGAGTCGGCATCCTGCAGCGCAATCTGCCCGCCGAGGAGCAGGCGGCGCAGGTCGAGGTGGTCAAGCGGTCCGAGGCGGGCATGGTCACCGATCCCGTCACGTGTTCGGCGGAGGACACGCTCGCCGAGGTGGACGCGTTGTGCGCCCGGTACCGGATCTCGGGGGTGCCGGTGGCCGAGCCGGACGGAACCCTTGTGGGCATTATCACCAATCGTGACATGCGTTTCGAGGTGGACCACACCAAGCGTGTCCGGGAGATCATGACCCCGGCACCACTGATCACCGCGCAGGTCGGAGTCACCGCCGATGCCGCACTGGGGCTGCTGCGCAGGAACAAGGTGGAAAAGCTGCCGATCGTGGACAACGCGGGCAAGCTGCGTGGTCTCATCACCGTCAAGGACTTCGTCAAGACCGAGCAGTATCCCGACGCCACGAAGGATCCCGACGGGCGGCTGCTGTGCGGTGCCGCGGTCGGAGTCGGTGCGGACTCGCACGAACGCGCCATGGCGCTGGTCGACGCGGGAGTTGATGTCCTCGTCGTGGACACCGCGCACGGGCACTCCCGCGCGGTGGTGGACACGGTGGCGACGTTGAAGCGCGAACTCGGTCACTCGGTCGACGTGGTCGGGGGCAATGTGGCCACCAAAACCGGTGCGCAGGCACTGATCGACGCCGGGGCCGACGGCGTCAAGGTGGGTGTGGGACCCGGCTCGATCTGCACGACACGTGTGGTCGCCGGGGTCGGTGTTCCCCAGATCACCGCGGTTTACGAGGCCGATCAGGCGTGCCGTCCGGCCGGTGTGCCGGTGATCGCCGATGGCGGTATCCAGTACTCCGGCGACATCGCGAAGGCGATCGCCGCGGGGGCCGGCAGTGTGATGCTCGGCAGCCTGCTCGCCGGTACCGCCGAGTCTCCCGGTGATCTCGTGCTGGTCAACGGCAAGCAGTTCAAGGTCTACCGGGGCATGGGCTCGTTGGGAGCCATGCAGTCGCGCGGGGACTCTCAGTCCTACTCCAAGGATCGTTACTTCCAGGACGACGTGCTTTCCGAGGACAAGCTGGTCCCCGAGGGCATCGAGGGCCGCGTCCCGTTCCGCGGCCCGCTGGGTCAGGTCGTGCATCAGCTCGTCGGTGGCGTGCGCTCGGGGATGGGCTTCACCGGTGCGCAGACGATCGCCGAGTTGCAGGCGGCCCACTTGGTGCGGGTCACCGCTTCCGGACTCAGGGAAAGTCATCCGCACGACATCACGATGACCAGTGAGGCTCCGAACTACACGACGCGGTGACCCCGAAAGAGTGACCCGACGACGTCGAGAGCGCCCGTACCGGAGAGAATGCGCCGTCGGAGCACAGGCACTGCGAGGAGAGGATTGACGTGCGGGATCTTGTGGAGATCGGCATGGGCCGGACGGCCATGCGCGGCTACGACCTGGACGATGTCGAGATCGTGCCCTCTCGACGTACCCGCTCGTCGAAGGATGTGTCGTTGTCCTGGCAGATCGACGCCTACCGCTTCGACATCCCGCTGGTCACCCATCCGACCGATGCGATCGTCTCTCCCGATACCGCCGTGCGCGTCGGGGAACTCGGCGGTCTCGGCGTCCTCAATGCCGAGGGGCTGTGGGCGCGCCACGAGAACGCCGAAGAGGCGCTGTTGCAGGTGATCCGAGCCGCCGAGCAGGATGAGGATCCGGAGGCGGCGATCCGGATGCTGCAGGAGTTGCACTCCGCGCCGATTCGAAACGACCTGCTCACCGAGGCGGTCAAGCGGATCAAGAATTCCGGGGTGACCGTGGCGGCACGGGTCAGCCCGCAGCACGCCGAGGAACTGACCCCGACTCTGCTGGCAGCCGGCGTGGAGGTGTTGATGGTGCAGGGCACCATCGTCTCCGCCGAGCACGTCGTTCGAGACGGGGAACCGCTGAACCTCAAGCGGTTCATCGCGGACCTCGATGTGCCCGTGATCGCCGGTGGGGTCGGTGACTACCGGACCGCTATCCATCTGATGCGCACCGGTGCGGCAGGAGTGATCGTCGGGTTCGGCCAGTCACGGTCGGCGACCACGACCCAGACCCTGGGCATCGGGGTACCGATGGCCACGGCGATCGCCGATGCCGCAGCGGCGCGCCGGGATTATCTCGACGAGACCGGCGGTCGCTACGTGCACGTGATCGCCGACGGTGGCCTGTCCTACTCGGGAGATATCGCGAAGGCGGTGGCGTGTGGTGCCGATGCGGTGATGCTGGGTGAGGCGCTGACGGAGACAGCGGAGGCACCGGCCCAGGGATACTACTGGACGGCCGCCGCCGCGCATCCGAATCTGCCACGCAGCGAGATTGCGGGCTTTGCTGGAGCGGGTGCCGACCTGCAGACACTGCTGTTCGGCCCGAGCAGCGATCCGTACGGCACGCTGAACCTGTTCGGTGCGTTGCGCCGGGCGATGGCGAAGACGGGATACTCCGAACTCAAGGAGTTCCAGAAGGTCGGCTTGATGCTGTGCCGCTGAGTGCGGCGTGCTGTGTCCTGCCGGGTGAGATGAACCGTCTCACAGGACTACCGGCAAGTAACTTTTACGTCTAGCCTGTCCCGCATGGCTTCACGTGGCGGGGAACACAGCACAGGCGGGAACCACGGCAGCAGTGGCAAGAGCGGCGCCCGAAACGGGACCGACTACGACGTCGTCGTCATCGGTTCGGGTTTCGGCGGCAGCGTCGCCGCGCTCCGGCTGACCGAGAAGGGCTATCGCGTCGCGGTTCTCGAAGCGGGCAAGCGGTTCGCCGATGACGAGTTCGCGAAAACCTCGTGGGACCTACGCCGTTTCCTCTGGGCACCGCAGCTCGGCTGCTTCGGGATCCAGCGCATCCACCTGCTGCGCAACGTGCTTGTGCTCGCCGGATCGGGCGTCGGCGGCGGCTCGCTGGTGTATGCGAACACGCTGTACCGGCCGATGAAGCCGTTCTACACCGATTCCCAGTGGGCCCACATCACCGACTGGGAGGACGAACTCGCCACGCACTACGACCAGGCCAGTCGAATGTTGGGGGTGGTCACCAACCCCACGGTGACGCCATCGGACGAGGTGATCAAGGACGTTGCCGCGGACATGGGCGTCGGCGATACCTACCACCCGACGCCTGTGGGCGTGTACTTCGGCAAACCCGGCGAGGACTCCGCGGACCCGTATTTCGGGGGTGCGGGGCCGACCCGCACCGGCTGCACCGAATGCGGTGCCTGCATGACGGGGTGCCGGGTCGGTGCCAAGAACACGCTGATGAAGAACTACCTGTATCTGGCCGAGGCGGGCGGCGCCGAGGTGTGGCCGATGACGACGGTCAGCGGACTGGCGCAGGATACGGACGGTCGTTGGCGGATCGGCACCGAACGCACCGGGGCCGGGTTCAGGCGGGGCCGACGGACCTTCACCGCCGATCAGGTCGTCGTCGCTGCCGGGACGTGGGGGACTCAGAACCTGTTGCACCGGGCTCGGGAACGTGGCGATCTGCCGCGGCTTTCGACGAAGTTGGGTGAGCTCACCAGGACCAATTCCGAGTCGATCATCGGTGCGCAGGCACCGCGGGTCACTGCGGATCGTGATTTCTCCCGGGGGACCGCGATCACCTCGTCGTTCCATCCGGACAGTGACACCCACATCGAACCGGTCCGCTACGGCAGGGGCAGCAACGCCATGGGGCTTCTGCAGACGCTGCCCACCACGGGAGCCGAGTCCACGCCACGCTGGCGGCAGTGGTTGCGAACGGCGGTCAAGCGACCGTTGTTGGCGTTGCGGTTGTTGTCGGTGCGCCGGTGGAGTGAGCGCACCGTGATCCTGCTGGTCATGCAGAGTCTCGACAATTCGCTGACCACGCGGCTGCGTCGAGGGCTGTTCGGGCGCCGCAGGCTCACGTCACGGCAAGGGCACGGCGCACCGAATCCGAGCTGGATCCCGGCGGGTGAGGAGGCCAACAGGCGGGCTGCCGAGAAACTCGGCGGCATCGCCGGGGGCACCTGGGGCGAACTGTTCGACATTCCGCTGACCGCGCACTTCATCGGTGGCTGCCCGATCGGTGCGGATCCCGAGCACGGGGTGATCGACCCGTATCACCGCGCGTACGGCTATCCGACACTCTCGATCGTGGACGGTTCGGCGATCACCGCGAACCTCGGTGTGAATCCCTCGCTGACGATCACCGCGCAGGCCGAGCGGGCGTTCTCGCTGTGGCCGAACAAGGGAGAAACCGATCCGCGCGCGTCCCAGTCCGAGGGATACCGACGTGTCGAGCCGGTCGCGCCGAAGGCGCCCGCCGTGCCCGCTGATGCCCCCGGTGCACTGCGCCCCTGAGCGGCACTCCGGTGGTTTTTGCAGTTTCGCGCGAAACTGCATTTTTGTTCTTTCGCGCGGAACCGCATGCGAAGCCGGACAGGGCGGGGCCGGTGCCATTGTGCTGCTGGTTACCTGGGATAATCCTGCGTAGGACGGGAGTGTCACCCGGTAACGGCCAGGAGGTTCAGACGACGTGTCCGGCACTATCAGCAGCGGCCGTGCTCCGCAGGAACAGACTTCCGGGGATCAGTCCTCGGCAGGGCAGGGGCCGGTTCTCGTCGTCGATTACGGCGCGCAGTATGCGCAGCTGATCGCCCGCAGGGTGCGCGAGACGCAGGTGTATTCCGAGGTCGTTCCACACGACACCCCGGTCGAGGAGATCGTGCGCCGCGATCCGGCTGCGATCGTGCTCTCCGGTGGCCCGGCCAGCGTTTACGCGCCGGATGCCCCCCAGGTCGACGGCGCTCTGTTCGATACCGGTGTCCCCGTGTTCGGCATCTGCTACGGCTTCCAGGCGATGATCTCGGCGCTCGGCGGCACCGTCGAACACACCGGCACCCGCGAGTACGGGCGCACCGAACTGTCGGTGGTCGGCCGGGGCGGCACCCTGCACGAGGACCTCCCCGGCCACCACCCGGTGTGGATGAGTCACGGCGACTCGGTGAGCAAGGCGCCCGAGGGTTTTACCGTCACGGCGGGTAGCAAGGACACACCGGTGGCGGCGTTCGAGAACACCGAACGCAGGATCGCGGGGGTGCAGTACCACCCCGAGGTGGCGCACACCCCGCACGGTCAGGAGGTGCTCCGGCGATTCCTGCACGACATCGCAGGTGTCCGGCCCCAGTGGACCACTTCCTCCATCGTCGATGAGACGGTCGCCGCCATTCGCGAGCAGGTCGGTGACCGGCGTGCGATCTGTGGGCTGTCCGGTGGGGTGGACTCGGCCGTGGCGGCCGCACTGGTTCAGCGCGCCATCGGAGACCGTCTGACCTGCGTTTTCGTCGATCATGGTCTGCTTCGTGCGGGTGAGCGCGCTCAGGTGGAGCGCGACTTCGTCGCGGCAACCGGTGTCCGGCTGGTCGTCGTCGACGCCGTGCAGCAGTTTCTCGACGCGCTGGCCGGTGTCAGCGAGCCCGAGGAGAAACGCAAGATCGTCGGGCGGGAGTTCATCCGCGTCTTCGAACAGGCCGCCCGTGACCTGCAGGCCGAGGCGGGGCAAGCGGGCGAGCACATCGATTTCCTCGTTCAGGGAACGCTGTATCCGGATGTGGTGGAATCCGGCGGTGGTTCCGGAGCCGCCAACATCAAGAGCCACCACAATGTCGGCGGGCTGCCCGAGGACCTGCAGTTCGGTCTCGTCGAGCCGTTGCGCGCGCTGTTCAAGGACGAGGTGCGCCGGGTGGGGTTGGAGCTCGGGCTGCCGGAGACGATCGTGCACCGCCAGCCGTTCCCCGGTCCGGGGCTGGCCATCCGGATCATCGGTGAGGTGACCGCGCAGCGCCTGGAGACTCTCCGAGCCGCCGACTCGATCGCGCGTGAGGAACTCACCGCAGCCGGACTCGACCGCGACATCTGGCAGTGCCCGGTGGTACTGCTGGCCGATGTCCAGTCGGTCGGTGTTCAGGGTGATCACCGCACTTACGGTCATCCGGTGGTGCTGCGGCCGGTTTCCAGCGAGGACGCTATGACCGCCGACTGGACGCGGCTGCCCTACGACGTGCTGGAGCGGATCTCCACGCGGATCACCAACGAGGTCGCCGAGATCAACCGGGTGACCATCGACGTGACCTCGAAGCCCCCGGGCACCATCGAGTGGGAGTGAACGTGTCTACCGGTCGTGGCGGGGGCGCAACGAGGCGATGAGCATGGCGGCTCCGATGCCGACCGCGCCGATCGCCAGCACCCAGTGCAGGCTCCACGGCCCGCCGATGAGCACGTGGACCGCGACGGCCAGGGTGAGCAGCCCCGCGGTCAGGGTGACCGGGTCGGGACCGCCACGCCGTGCGGAAGTCGGGGACTGCGCCTTCGACATGGGCGGCGGTGTGCCCGACATGTCGGCAGCCGAGCTCGGTACTCCGGAGTCCGGTCCCCCCGAGTTCCGGGACGTTTCCGAGTCGGGGTACACGTGATCGTTGTCAGCCACGGAAAACCTCCACATTACCGGTTCCTGCCGTCAGATCGAGTGTGATGGTGCCTCCGCCGGGGCCGTCCGCCCCGAAGTCGGTGGTCTCGACACGGGGCTGTCTGCCCTCGCGCTGTTCGCCCAGGCAGTCGACAGCGCCCATGTCGGTCGAACACCGCACGGTCGCGTCGACGTCGGGTGGAAGGTGGACGCTGATGTTGCCCAGCCCGATGTGCGCACGCGTCCCGAGATCCTGGCCCTCGGCGAACCGCAGGTCGTCGAGATGGAGCTCGATGTTGCCCACCGAGCCGGTGTAGTTCCCGCGTACGGCGCCGATCGTGTCCGGCCGCACCTGCTGGGAGGTGAACCCGCGCCACGGGTCGATCGGCAGCACGCTGAGCAGCATCGCCAGCACTGCGGCCGGGACCGCGAAGCCGATCAGGCCTCGACCGCCGTGCAGGAACGCGCCGACGACCATTCCGGTGCCGAGGACTCCCACCCCGATGGCCACCGCGTCGGCGGGTGACATGCCGCTTGCCATGCTGATACCGCCTGCCGACAGGGCGAGCCCGAGAGTCACGAGGGTGACCGACCGGCGCTGTGCGCGCGGGGGTTCCGGTTCGGGTTGGTGCTGTTCGCCGGGCTCGGGAAGATCCCAGGCGAAGGGTGCCGCACCGAGCGGATCCCACGACGGAGGACTCGTGCGTTCGGTCTCCGCAGCCGTGGAGTAGCCCGCACTGTCCCTGTCCGCGCCGGGATACACCCACGTGTTGTTCTCACCGCCGGTGGGCTGTTCGACCTGTGCCGGGGACCCGGGAGCCGGAGTGCGATCCCGGGGAGTGCGATCCCGGTAGTGGCGGTGCAGCAGGTACAGGGCGAGACCACCGAGGATCAGACCGAACAGGCCTGCGAGGTCCGTTACGGCGAACAGGGCGGGAATGAGCAGCAGCACGAGCAGCACCAGCATCGGTCCCGATGTGGTGTGGGACCTGCTCTCGCCGGGTCTGCCGGTGCCTTCCCTCGGTAGCAGCAGCCATCCCAGCAGATACAGCACGATCCCGGCGCCGCCGTAGAAGGTGCCGACCACGAACGCGACTCGTACCAGGACCGGGTCGATGCCGTACCGGTTGCCGAGAGCTGCCGAGACACCGCCGAGCTTGGTGCCCGTGCGTGGCCGCACCGGCCGGTCGGCCCAGAAGTCCCGGACCGTGTCCTCGATACCCGCGGTTTTCTTTCCGTCTGGCCCACGCATGGTTTCCACTATCCGGGGCAGGTGACGGTTCGGGCATCGGGGACGCCCCTGAGTCGGCCCGGAAAGACGCGGCTTGTTCCCCGATGTCCGGGTGGGCACGCACGTGGAACCATCGATGTTGTGAATGTCCGGACCAAGCGTTCCGTGCAGCAGGCGGACCAGCGTGACCGTCCGCCCGTGGACGCCGCTCACCGGCAGGACGTGCAGGATTCGGGCATGCTGCCCGAATCCGCGCGGTTGCGCAGGCAGCGTTCCGGCCGGCTGGTCGCCGGTGTGGCCGCGGGGGTCGCCGAACACCTGGGTGTGCCGGTGCTGTGGGTACGGGCGGTGTTCGCCGCGCTTGCCGCGTTCGGCGGTGCCGGGATCGTGGCCTACGGCCTGCTGTGGGTATTCGTACCGCAGCGTTCCGATGCGGACCGCCCGTTGTCATCTCGGGAGCGTCAGCAGGGCCTCGGCCTGCTCGTTCTCGGAATCGGTCTGGCTGTCGCCGTCGTCTCCTTCGGGGCGCTTCCACCGTGGCTGGCCGGGCCGCTCGCGGTGACTCTCATCGGTGCTGCGGTGGTCTGGCGGGAGGCCGACGAGTCGCAGCGGCGCAGGTGGCGCCAGGGAGCCCGTTCCGGCATGGCGGGTGCGATGCTCGGTGGGGGAGGCCGTTTCGCCGCCGTGCGGGTCCTCGCCGGTGTCTGTCTCGTGGTAGCGGGCATCGTGGTTTTTCTGGCGAGCAGTGCGACCGTGAGTGCGCTGCAGTTCGCTCTGCTGGCGGTGCTGGCGACGTTGGTCGGTGTCGCTGTGATCACGGTGCCGTGGTGGGTGCGCCTGGTACGCGACCTCAATGTCGAACGAGCGAGCCGAATCCGGTCGCAGGAGCGCGCCGAGATCGCGGCACATCTGCACGACTCGGTACTGCAGACTCTCGCGCTGATCCAGAAACAGGCGGAGTCCTCCCGGGAGGTCCGGCGACTGGCGCGGGGCCAGGAGCGGGAACTGCGCCACTGGCTGTACGGATCGGGTGGCACCGGCCGGGCGCCGTCCGGGCGGGGAGAAGCCGGACAGGCGGTGGTCGACCGGATGGGTGCCGCTCGGGGGGAAGGCGGTTCTCCGGCCGTGCACCGGAACAGCGCGCTGTCCGATGAGCTCGCCCGGATCTGCGGGGAGGTCGAGGACACGTTCGCGATCACGGTGCAGCAGGTCGTGGTGGGTGACTGTGCTCTCGACGAGGCGAGCGCGGCGATGCTCGCGGCTGCCCGGGAGGCCATCGTCAACGCCGCCAAGCATGCGGGAGTGGGCGAGGTCAGTGTCTACGCCGAGGTGCAGCAGGAGTGCGTCGAGGTTTTCGTGCGGGATCGCGGTGCAGGCTTCGATCCGGAGAATGTTCCCGACGACCGGCACGGACTTGCCGACTCGATCCGGGGCAGGATGGAACGCAACGGTGGTCGGGTGCGCCTGCGTACCGCTTCCGGCGCCGGGACCGAGGTGCAATTGGAAATGCCTCGTGCCGGTCGCTAGGGGGCGTGGGTCATCCGGGACGGGGCGGTGCGAGCAGCACGGCCGGAAAGGGAGTTGCCATGACCAGTGCAGGTGAGGTGGACAACAGGACCGGGCCGGTGCGGACGTACCTGGTCGACGACCACGCCTTGTTCCGCACCGGCGTGCGTGCCGAGCTCGCCGGTGCGGGCGACCGGGTCGAGGTGGTAGGTGAGGCCGGTTCGGTGGCCGAGGCGGTGGCCGGGATCGGTCATCTCGAACCCGAGGTCGTCCTGTTGGATGTGCACATGCCCGACGGTGGTGGTGCCGAGGTGCTGCGCCGGGTGCGCGACAAGCAGCCGGAGGTGGTGTTTCTGGCGTTGTCGGTCTCCGACGCGGCCGAGGACGTCATCACGGTCATTCGTGGTGGTGCCCGTGGATACGTGACGAAGACGATTTCCGGGAGGGAGCTGGCCGACGCGATCTGCCGGGTGTCCGCCGGGGATCCGGTGTTCTCCCCCAGGCTTGCCGGTTTCGTGCTCGATGCATTCTCGGAGGGGCCGAACTCGGCACCGGTGGGGGATCCCGAGCTCGATCAGCTCACCCCGCGTGAGCGCGATGTGCTGCGGTTACTCGCGCGGGGTTATGCGTACAAGGAGATCGCCGCGGAGCTGTTCATCTCGGTCAAAACGGTCGAGACGCACGTGTCCAGCGTCTTGCGCAAGACGCAACTGTCGAATCGCTACGAGCTCTCGCGTTGGGCCTCGGACCGCCGCCTGGTGTGAGTGCCGTACCCACCGGGGAAGACACCACCGGGGAAGAGTAGTGCGCGCTCGGGCGGCAGGAACCACGGCAGCGTGGGACACGGGTGTGCCCGTGGGTGCCCGTGGTTGTGGAAAACCGAAGGCTCTTGTGGATGGCCGGACACCCGAGAGATGCAGTTTCGCGCGAAATCACATTTTTGTGATTTCGCGCGAAACTGTTCACCCACCCCTCATTCATGTCCTTGGGGTTCGCATGTTGCGTTCCCGGGCACCTCGGAGTTCTCGGAGTCGCTGCGTCGCTTCGAGGCCACGACCCTGGAGGTGGCACTGGACGCGGCCTCGCTCCGCGTGCCGCCTGTCGACGTTCCGCCGTCCTTGCGCCGGCTCAGTGCGACACCGGCCAGGACGACGAGCATGCCCGCCAGTACGCGCACCCCGAACTGCTCGTCGAGCACCAGCCAACCGAGCAGGACCGAAACCACCGGCATCAGGTACGTCACGGTGGACGCGGTGGTGGCGCCTTCGTCGGCGATGATCCGGTAGTGGACCGCGAACGCGAATCCGGTGCCGAGAACACCCAGCACACCGACGGCGAGCAGGGGCACCGGATCCAATGCCACGGGTTGCAGTCCGCCGATGGGAAGCGCGAGCAGGCCGAGTCCCGTAGCGGCGGTCATTTGCATCGCCGCGAGCCCCAGGGGTGGTAGCTGCTGCCCGTTGATGCGGGCACCGGTGAGGCTGCGACCGATGTAGACGAATCCGATGCCGTAGCTCACGGCCGCGGCCAGGCAGGCGAGCACGCCCCACCCGAACACACCGTTGCCGTTCCAGGGGGCCAGGATCAGGACCACCCCGCCGAAACCGAGCATCAGCCCGGCGAACCGTGTCGGTGCGAGCGTTCTCTCGACTCCGAACAGCAGCCCGAACAGCATGGTCCACAGCGGCGTGGTGGCGTTGAGAACACCGGTCAACCCCGAGGACACCGTCTGCTCGCCCAGCCCGAACAGCACCCACGGCAGGGTATTGCCGAACAGGGCGGCGATGGTGACGTTGCGCCACAGCGCGCGCGCTTCGGCGGTGCCACCGCCGTGCAACCGGATTCCCCACAGGGCGCACAGCAGGAGCAGGACGAGTGCACCGAGGGCGATGCGCGCGAAGGCGATCTGGACGGGGGACAGAGCCTCCAGCCCGACCTTGATCAGCAGGAAGCTCGCTCCCCACAAGATCGCCAGGACGCCGAGGCGAAGGTAGTTGGCCCGATTGTTCACTGCTTTCTCCCTGCCTGCTCTGCCCGCCGCCCGGTGTGTGTCCCGACGAGGCCCTTTCCAGGGTGGGTCCGCTCAGCAGTAAGGACAAGTGAAACTATCTACACCGAATATTCAGGAAACCTGTATCGTTGTGTGCATGCTGGATGTACGCCGGATGCAGGTACTGCGGGCGGTGGTGACCAGCGGCTCGGTCAGCGCCGCGGCGACGAATCTCGGCTACACGCCGTCCGCGATCAGTCAGCAGGTCTCGGCTCTGGAACGAGAGGCGGGCACGACGCTGCTGGAGAAGGTGGGGCGTGGAGTGCGCGCGACTCCGGCGGGAATGCTCCTGTCGGAGCGGGCGGGCACGCTGTCCGAACTGCTCAACACGACCGAAGCCGAGCTCGCCGATCTCCGTGCCGGACGCACCGGCCTGCTGCGCGTGCGGTTCTTCCAGAGCGCCAGCGTCGCGCTGATCCCGCCCGCCGTGGCGAAGTTCCGTACCGAACGTCCCGAGGTACAGCTCGACCTGCGGATGGTCGAGGAAGGCGTGCTCGAGCAGGTGGCCGATGGCGAGGCCGATGTCGTGGTCCTCGTGATCGGACGTGACGTTCCGGGAGCGCGAGGCGTGCGCATGTTGCATCTCGTCGACGAGCCGTATCACGCGGTGCTGCCCCAGGGGCATCCGCTGTGTGCTGAGGAGGATCCTCTCGACCTCACTCAACTGGCCGGGGAGTCGTGGATCCACGGTGGCCTCGCGCCGGGGCCGTGCACCGAATCGCTCTCGGATGCGTTCGCCTCCGCGGGCTTCACCCCGACGGTCGCCGTCGACGCGGACAGTCCGCAGGCCGCCCAGGGATTCGTGGCAGCCGGACTCGGCGTGGCGCTGTTGCCGCGTCTGGGGCTGGACATCGTGCACCCCGGCGTGGTGGTGCGCACGGTGCGCAACCCCGAGCCGGTGCGGCGGATCTACGTCGGTGTCCGTGAAGCCATCGCCGACCAGCCCGCCACTCGATCACTGCTCACGGCACTGTTCGACTCCGCAGGCGCCTGAGGACCTGCACCCGAGGGGCGGGCACCTGCTGGACCTCTGCCTCCTCGAGGCAGGCGGTTCAGTCACAGGCGGTTGTCGGAGTTGATCAGCGGCTTACCGTTCTCGACGATCATGCCGAGGAGATGTTTCTCGGTGGTCGTCTTCTCCTCCTCGTCCATCTTGTACCGCAGAGTCACCAGTACCTTGTTGCCGAGGGCCTTCGGTTTTTCGACGATCTTGACGTCCTTGACCGAGTTCCACCAGTCCTCGTATTCGTCCTTGCCCATCTGCTGCATTTCAGGCCCGAGCATCGCCCACGACTTGTCCAGCTTGTCGGGAACCAGGGAGAAGTACTTCTTGACCGCGGCCTCCAGCTTCTTGCCGGGCACCTTCTTCGTGCTGCTGCGTGTCGGAGCACTCGATTCCGTACTGCTGGGAGCGGCGCTACTGGACGGAGGTGCCGTCGTACGAGGACCCGTTGTGGCCGGTGGCTCCGGCGCTGAGGTCGGGGCCGGAGCGACTGTTGTGGGAGCGGCGGCGGGCAAGGACGGTTGCTGCGCGCTCGACCGATTCGCGCCGACACTGCCGAAGGCGTTGGCGACCAGCACACCGATGAGAATCGCGGCTGCCACGGCCACGACCCACACGATTCGCTGACGGGCTTTCGTGGACCCGGTCGAATCGGCGGACGCGGAGTCGCCGAGCTGGACGGGCGGGTTGCCTCCGGAGGTCTGGTCGAGCCGGGTGCCACCGGAGCCCTGCGATGCCGGGGCACCGTGGGCCGCAGAGACCGCCGGCCCAGGTGCCGCGGGTGGGGCAGGTGCCGGAGCAGGGGTGGACTGCCGTCCACCGGTGCTGTTGGGAATCGGCCGTCCCTCTGCCACGGCCTGCAGGATGACCTGCGCTTGCGCCATGGTCGGACGTTCCACCGGATCGGGCCGCAGGAGCTGCATGAGCGCGACCGTCATCGGTCCGCCCTGTCGGGGCGGTTCCACCTGACCGCGCGAGACCCGGTGCAACAGGCTGATGGCGTTCTCGTCGACTCCGAACGGCGGGTGCCCTTCGATCGCCGCATACAGCGTCGACCCGAGCGAGAACACGTCCGAGGCGGGAGCCGGGTCGCGGCCCAGCGCGACCTCCGGCGACAGGTACGCGGGAGTACCGGCCAGGATGCCGCTCTGGGTGACCGCCACGTCGCCGATCGCCCGCGAGATCCCGAAGTCGGTGATCTTGGCCTGGCCGTTGTCGCCGAGCAGGATGTTGCCGGGCTTGAGATCCCGATGCACGATGCCCGCCATGTGAGCAGCCGAGAGTGCACCCGCGACCTGGGCGCCGATTCTGGCGACCTCCAGCGGCGGAAGCACACCGCGCTCGGAAATCATCGACGCCAGGCTTTCCGACGGCAGGTACTCCATGACCAGCACCGGCTGGCCTTCGTCCTCGGCGACGTCGAAGATCGCGATCGCGTTCTGATGCTGCAGCCGTGCCGCGATACGGCCCTCGCGCATCGAGCGTTCACGGGCTTCTTCGGTTTCGGCGTCGGTCTGGCCTGCCTGCAGCAGCAGTTGCTTGACCGCGACCGTGCGCTGGAGGCGCTCATCGACGGCACGCCACACGACCCCCATCGCGCCACTGCCGATCTGCTGGTACAGCCGGTATCGGCCCGCGATCAGACGACCTTCGTCGCTCACACGTGTCTCCTGGTCCTGGTGGTGCCGGTGCGGGGATGACTCCGGCCGGGCCCCTCGCGACCGGCTTCACTCGGCGCCCGTAACGGTACTGGGTCACGCCACCCCGGCAGTCACCGGCCGCAATCAGACCGCGGAGATCTGCGACTCCGATGGTTCTGCACTACTGCCGCCGGTGGTGCCGTCTCCAGCAGGCTGAGTTTCGCCGCCGTCGCCGGTGCCGCCGTCGCCGGTGCCGCCGTCGCCGGTGCCGCCGTCGCCGGTGCCGCCGTCACCGGTGCCGCCATCGCCGGTGCCGCCGTCACCGGTGCCGCCGTCGCCGGTGCCGCCGTCGCCGGTGCCGCCGTCGCCGGTGCCGCCGTCGCCGGTGCCGCCGTCGCCGGTGCCGCCGTCGCCGGTGCCGCCGTCGCCGGTGCCGCCGTCGCCGGTGCCGCCGTCGCCGGTGCCGCCGTCGCCGGTGCCGCCGTCGCCGGTGCCGCCGGTGGGCTCGCCGCCGGTGGGATCACTTCCGCTGGTGGGATTGCCCGGCTGCTGTGGCTGCGTCGTGGGATTGGGATTGTCCGGCCGCTGCTCCTGCTGCTCCTGCTGCCGGTTGTCCTTCTCGTCGCTCGGGTACACGGTCGTCCACCGGCGGATCGTCGTCCGGTCCGGTGCGATCGGTGGCGGCGCCTGCCTGCTGGTCTCCTCGTTTCCGGCGGGATCGACCGAGGTCCTGCCGTTCTGATCCCCCAGAAACGCCGACGTCACGAGAACGGAGATGACGGCAGCGGCGGCCAGTGCGATCCCGGAGACCAACACCGGGCCCTTGCGTCGCCGCGGAGACTCGGTCAGTGCCGCATCCCCGCGCGTGTCCGCACCCATGTACGAGGTGGCGTCCGGGTAGGCATCCTCGCTGTAGGGATCCTCGTCGTAGGGGTATCCCGCCGCGACGCTCGTCCCGTCCTGGCCGACCGCAGGAGAAGGAGTCAGGTTCGGTGCGCTGGTAGCTGCTGCCGAGCCGGGATCCATCGCCGGGGGAATCGGCGCGGCAGACGTCGGCACCGAGGTCACGTCCTGCCCGTCGGCGACGGCCTGCAGCATCTCGCGCACCTGCGCCATGTCCGGGCGGTCCTCGACGCGGGCCTGCAGCATCGCCATCAGCGGCTCACTCATCGGCCCGGAGTTCTGCGGATGCTCGACCCGGCCCGCGGCGACGGCGTGCAGTAGCGCCAGTGTGTTCTCGCTCTGGCCGAACGGCGGACGGCCCTCGATCGCCGCGTACAGCGTGGCGCCGAGGGAGAACACGTCCGAGGCCCCCGTGGGCTCCTCGCCACAGGCGACGTCGGGCGACAGGTACGCGGGAGTGCCCGCCAACATGCCGGTCTTGGTGACCGCCACGTCTCCCTGAGCGCGGGAGATCCCGAAATCGGTGATCTTCACCGTGCCGTCCTGCCCGAGCAGGATGTTGCCCGGTTTGATGTCCCGGTGTACCACTCCCGCCGAGTGAGCGGCACCGAGCGCCGAGGCCACCTGGGCGCCGATCCGCGCCACCTCCCGAGGGGGCAGCGGACCGTGCTCGGACATCATCGACGCGAGGCTGGTGGAGGGCAGAAATTCCATGACCAGCACCGGCTGGCCTTCGTCCTCGGCTACGTCGTAGACCGATACCGCGTGCGCGTGCTGCAGCCGGGCCGCGATCCGACCTTCCCGCATTGCCCGCTGCCGCGCTTCCTCGGCTTCACCCGGATCCAACCCGGGCTGCAGCAGCAACTGCTTGACCGCGACCGTGCGATGCAGGCGCTCATCGACACACTCCCAGACCACGCCCATCGCGCCACTGCCGATGCGTCGCTGCACTCGGTAGCGTCCGGCAACCAGGCGACCTTCGTCGCTCACCGACGTCTCCCCGTACTGCTCTCGGCATCCGAATGGCCATGTCCCGCGCTCTTGTGCCCCGCGGAACGGTGAACCACCGGGTGCCGGTGGATTTGGTGGGCCGGGTCCGGCCCTCCGACATGTACATGCTTGTCCATCGGCCGAGGTGCCCCGTGGCACATCCGACCGTGCTACGGCAGCCTAGCCGATGCCGTTTCCCCGTAGGCCCCAAGTCCGGGAATTCGCGATCTCTCGCTCTCGTGCCGCGTTCGTGCGCGACCGAATGCCGTGGCACATCGGAGGCGGTATCGCGGCCCGTTCCTCGTTTCCGCAGTTGACGCGCAACGTGGGCGGGTGGTTCCCGACCGTGCCTGCGCGCGAGCGGCCCGATTCGTCGGGTCGGGCAGGAGTGCCGACACCCGAGGTGTGTGGCGTCTCGGGCGGACATTCACGGCCTCGTATCTCTCGGCGGAGAAGACAGGTCGTTGCCGCATTGTTGTGAGAATACCGGCGACCGTCGGCCGGACATTGCGCCGTCCGGCGGTATCCCCCTCGGACATCCCCCGGATGATCGCGCAGGCGGCTGTTTTTCGTGTATCCGGTCATGTGTGCCTGGCGGCCAGTAGTTCGATGTCGACGATATACGGGTGGGTGCCCTCGTCCACGGTGAACACGTGCCGAAGCATGATGTGCCTGCCGTCGGGGTGTTCTGCCGTGAGCGTGGCAACCACCGCACCATCCTGCCGGGAATGGATCCGCTGCGTTCGTACCGACTTCAACGCCTGCCACGCTCGTACGATCTCGGCGCGCTGTGTGGTGATGAGTTCCGGGGATACCAGGGCCATGGCTCGATCGGGGTCGGTGCCGAGCAAGCGGTGGAAGTTGGTGATCAGCAGTATCGCGGATCTCGTGCTTCCGGCGAGCGGGTTCGCCTGCCCCAGGCCGACATCCGATTCCGCTTTCGGTGGCGGTGGGCCCAGGAGGTCCTCGAGGCGTAGTTGTCCGGACTCCCGGGCAGGAGGCCGAGCCACGGTGAACGGCCGGGCCCGGTGCAGCAGGTCCGGGCGCAGCGCCTGTGCTCCCGTGACCGGTTCCGCCCGTGCGCCGGGGACCGCAGGGGAGCTCGCCGGTGACCGCTGCAGGATCAGCGAGGTCAGTGTCATCCCGCCGCACAGCAGCAGGACCCCCAGCAGCGCTCCGGCCGTACGCAGTGTCCTCGGTGGGGACGGCGGGTCCGGATGCGGCACTGTGCCCCGGCCGTGCGTGCCCGGTTGCTGTTCGTGTTGCTGTTCGTGCCTGCCGGGTTCGCTGCCGGGCAGTAATGATCGCACCGGTCCGGGGTGGCGGCCGATCAACTCGGCAACGCTGACGTTCCGGGACCGTGTCCGGGCACGAGAGCGTCCCCGTTCGGTGGGGTCGGAGTTCATGCTCAGGAAACGGGGGTGTCGGCGACGATCATGGGTGTCTTGTCGGTGGTGAACTCGAGTTCTCGGCGCTGAGTGAGCACGGTGCCGTCCTCGCGGGTGAGGCGCAGGGTCGTCACGGTGCTCTCGTCCTGCGCGGAGCTGTCGACGACTTCGATGGAGGAGGCATCGGCGTAGCGGGTGGCGAAACCCGCGTAGCCTTCCGCCCGCAGTTCTCCGGCGGTCATGGCGTAGGCGTTGCGGAGATCACCGCGGGATACGGCCGTGAAGTACTGCTGCGTGCGTTGCCGGATGGCCTTGTTGCCGGTGATCAGGACATTGGTGATCCCGAAGGCTTCGGTGCTTCTGGAGGGCGAGGTGGAGCCCGACGGTTCCCCACCCGATGATTCACCACCGGCCGGGGTTTTACCGGACGACTCACCACCGAGTGATTCACCACTGAACGATCCATCACCGGGTGTGCCGGCACCGGAGGGCACACCGACGGATGAGCCGTCGCCGGAGGAGACTCCTCCCGATGGCTCGTCGCCGGATAACTCCCCGCCCGGGACTTCGTAGTCGGGTAACTCGTACCCGGGGATTTCCCGGATGGGCAATTCCTGGCCGGGGATGAGGTGCTCTCCCGGAAGGCTCGGGCTCTCGCCGTCCGGGGTGGTCGCGGGTGGACCCGTGGAGTCGGGCGCGCTCGTGCGGGGTGGTGCGGCACCGGGTGCGCCGGCTCCGTCCGACTGGTTCGGTTCCGGTGGGGTGGTCGTCGGGTGAGACGGCCGCTGTTCCAGGGACATCGAGTCGGTCGGCTTCGCGGTCGGCACGTGATTGCCCGTTGCGGGAAGCGGGGGATACTCCCCGCCACGGGGCATGTTCGGCACCTCCAGTCCCTGGATGGAGGCGGTATTGCTGCCCATCATGGCCGCCGTCGCGAACATGAGGCCGCCCAGCGTGGCTGCCGACGAAGCCACCGCGAACCATGCGGCACGTCGCCAGCTCGGTGGTGGCGTGACCGATGCGGGCACCATTCCGAGGTCGAACTTGTACAGGCCGGATGGGTTGGTGTCCTCGATCGGGTCGTGTCGAGGTTCCTGCGGTGAGTGCCTGTGCGGATGCTGCGGAATCGGGCTGGTGGGCTGCTGGTGTGCCTGTGGAGCGACCGGTCCTTCGATCCGGCCGGTCCAACCGGTGGGTTTGGCGCTGCGCATGAGGTCTCGACTTTCTGCCGCCCGGTGCGGGCCGCCGAATTCGATCAGGCCGTGTTGACCACGTGGAACACTTCCGCGAGACGGCCCGGGGCGGGGCCGTACCGCTCGGCGTTGCCTTCCAGATGCTGACGGATCATCCCTTCGAGATCGTGGAGGCGCGCGGTTTGGGAGTGGTGCGCGCGGAGAGCGGCCATCTTCGTGTCGAACTGCTCGGTGATGTCGACCGCGTGGTTGATTCGCTCCTGCGACGACTCCGACATCCACAGTTGGCGGACCGTCCAGGGCTGTAACCCGTGCTGCTCGGACAGGTCCGGGTGTGCGAACGCGTTGCGCGCGTCCGGATAGACCGCCGCGAGAGCGGCCTCACCGACCGCGCGGTGGTCCGGATGCGAGAGCGTCACGGCATCCCAGTTGATTTCCGGGGAATGCGTGACGACCACATCCGGGCACACCGTGCGGATGACCTTGGTGATGTCCCGCCGCAGGGAGAGGTTCACGACCACCTGGCCGTCCCGGTAGCCCAGGAAGACGACGTCGGTGACTCCGGCCGCTTCGGCGGCCGCACGTTGCTCCTGCTGTCTGAGCTGGGGCATGTCCGTTCGTGCCGTGTCGTCGAAGCCACCGGCTTCTCCGGACGTGCAGACGCAGTAGGTGACCTCCACTCCCGCCGCTGTCCATGCCGCGACGGTGCCCGCGCAACCGAAGTCGACGTCATCGGGGTGAGCAGTGACCACGAGTGCCCGCCGGATGTCATCGGCGGCAGGTTCCGGGTCCGTGGTCATGGTCACAGGTTAGGACCCTGCGGAAGTGTGTGCGCTCCGGGTGTCGACAATCACGCCCTGTGACACACCATCGTGTTGCCGTGTCGGCGTTGACGGCACCACGAATTTTCGGACAAGAGCCGGTGACCGGCTCAGTACCGGCCGCTGCGGAATCGGGTCTGGCTGCTTTGCAGCGCCTTGACCGAGGCGATGCCACCGCCACCGCCGAGCAGGATGGCCACGATATCCGCACCGACACCGCCGCTGGAGATCAGCAGGGCCAGCAGTGTCACGCCGAGCGTGACCCCGGTGACCGGCATGCGTTTCCGGGCGAAGTCGACGGCAGGCTGACCACCGGGTCGCTTGCGTGCCGCCGAGGACAGCATCGCGAGATAGCCGCCATGCCCGGCCGCGGCGACGAAGGCAACGAGCGTGACGATAAAGGCCACCACATCCACAACAGCACCCATACGTGTGAGTCTGCCTCATCCGACCCGTATCCGGCATCGGTGAGATCCCCGATATTTCGGTCGGCCCAGCACCGACAAGCCCCGGACCGGGTGAGGCATGTGGTCACGAGGTGCGAACGCACCGCTTCTTGGCTATGGCTTCCGGACGCGAATACCTTTAGTTTCTCGGCTATGGGTGACAGTTCACCGTCCGTGCCCGAACCCGGTGTGGGGAATGCGAGCTCGGATGCGGGGAGTGCCGGAAACCTCGCCGGCAGGCGGGCGGTCGTGACGGGTGCGGGCAGTGGTATCGGTGCGGCCGTGGCACGACGACTCGCGGCCGCGGGAGCCACCGTCGTCGCCGTGGACCGCACCGCCGACGCGGTGGAAGAGGTGGCGGCCGAGATCGACGGTCATCCGCTCGTGACGGACCTGAGTGATCCGGATGATGCCGCCGACGTCGGCGAGGGCGCCGACATCGTGGTCAACAACGCGGGTATGCAGCACGTGGCCCCGGTTCACCACTTCCCTCCGGATGTTTTCTCCCGGTTGCTGACCGTGATGCTGGAATCCCCGTTCCGGATCATCCGCACGGCGTTGCCCGGCATGTATGCCCGGGAATGGGGCCGCATCATCAACATCTCGTCGGTCCACGGCCTGCGCGCGTCCCCGTTCAAGAGTGCCTATGTGACCGCCAAGCACGGCCTGGAAGGACTCTCCAAGACGGTCGCGCTCGAAGCCGCCGGATACGGTGTCACCTCGAACTGCATCTGCCCGGGTTATGTGCGCACCCCACTCGTGGAGCAGCAGGTGGCCGAACACGCGGTGCTGCACCGCGTCCCCCGAGAGCAGGTGGTCGAGGATGTGCTCCTGTCCCACACGGCCGTGAAGCGCCTGGTGGAGCCCGACGAGGTCGCCGAGCTCGCAGCCTGGCTGTGCGGTCCGGCGAGCGGTTCGGTCACCGGATCGTCGTTTCCGATGGACGGGGGTTGGGCCGCTCAGTGACCCAGGCGGCCTCGGCCGAGACGCAGCAGGATCATGGCGAGTTCGCGACCTTCCGGGCCGAGTTCGCGGTAGCGCGCGAGCACGTCCATTTCACGGTTGTAGATGATGCGGGGACCGCCCTCGGCCATCCGGGCCGCGCCGATCTCGCGGGAGACCTCGGCGCGCCGCTTGATCAGACGCAGGATTTCGGCGTCGAGGTGATCGATCTCCTCACGGAGGTCACTGATCGGTTTCTCGTCGGGCTGCTCCGGGTCGGGCGCTTCGGACCACTGCTGTTCGTTGTCCACGGTGGTGCTCATGGTTTCGTCCTCCGGCTCGTGGGCCCCGGCCTCGACCCGGATACGTGAACGCCCCGAGTCCGAGGACTCCGGGGCGGCGTGGTGGTTTCGAGCTCACACAACTACGGGCGCCGGAGTCCCGGGCCCGTAAAAAAACTCGTAGTTGCGTGCCAGCACAGGGGCAGCCTATCACGGCCGAGCCGCCCTGCGGAGTGAGGCAGGCCACCGGATGGTTCTTGCGGCGATTCGGATCCCGGCGGGTCCTGCCGGTACTCTGAACGGTCGATGAGCGCCCTATTCGACATCCCCCACGACGGCTCTTCCCGAATCGAGGACACGTTCGGGGTGGCCGATTCCGCCGAGCCGCAGGCGGCACGGGAGTACGACCCGGAGGCGCTGGTGGCCGATCTCAACCCGCAGCAGCGCGAGGCGGTCGTGCACAGCGGTTCACCGCTGCTGGTCGTGGCAGGTGCAGGCTCCGGCAAGACCAAGGTGCTCACCCACCGTATCGCCCATCTGCTGGACGTGCGCAAGGTTCACCCCGGCCAGATCATGGCGATCACCTTCACCAACCGGGCCGCCACCGAGATGAAGGAGCGCGTGGTCGACCTGGTCGGTCGCCGTGCCGGTGCCATGTGGGTGTCGACGTTTCACTCGATGTGCGTGCGGGTGCTCCGGCGGGAGGCGAAGGTGCTCGGTCTCTCGTCGAACTTCTCCATCTACGACGCCGACGACTCCCGCCGTCTGATCACACTGGTCACCCGGGATCTGGAGCTGGACTCCAAGCGCTATCCCGTGCGCACGCTGGCCGCGCAGGTGTCGAACCTGAAAAACGAGTTGCTCACGCCCGAGGACGCGGCCGAGCAGGCGGGCAACGACCTGGAACGCAAGGTTGCCGAGGTCTACGCCACCTACCAGCGCCGACTCGCCGAGTCCAACGCGATGGACTTCGACGATCTGATCATGCGCACGGTCGAGCTGCTGCGGGGATTCCCGTCGGTGGCCGAGCACTACCGGCGCCGCTTCCGGCACGTGCTGGTCGACGAGTACCAGGACACCAACCACGCGCAGTACGTGCTGGTGCGTGAGCTCGTCGGGGTGCGGGACAGCAGCGGGCAGGGCGACAGCGGGCAGGGCGCCGGCCTCCCCGAGGGGAGCGCGGTCGAACCGGCGGAGCTGTGCGTGGTCGGTGACGCCGACCAGTCGATCTATGCCTTTCGCGGTGCGACGATCCGCAACATCGAGGAGTTCGAGCGCGACTACCCACAGGCGCGCACGATCCTGTTGGAGCAGAATTACCGCTCCACACAGACGATCCTGTCCGCTGCCAACGCGGTGATCAAGGGAAACACCAATCGCCGTGACAAGCGCCTGTGGAGCAGGGCGGGCGAGGGTGAACCGGTCGTCGGGTACGTCGCCGACAACGAGCACGACGAAGCGGCTTTCGTCGCCGCCGAGATCGACCGGCTCGTCGATCGGGGAGATGCGGCGTTCAGCGACATCGCGGTGTTCTACCGGACCAACAACCAGTCCCGCGTGTTCGAGGAGGTCTTCATCCGGCTCGGGTTGCCGTACCGGGTGATCGGCGGGGTGCGTTTCTACGAGCGGCGCGAGGTCCGTGATGCGCTCGCGTACCTGCGGGTGCTGGACAACCCGGACGACACGGTCAGCCTGCGGCGCATCCTCAACGTGCCCAAACGCGGCATCGGGGACCGAGCCGAGGGTGTGGTCTCGTCCCATGCCGAACAGCAGCGAATCTCGTTCGCCGCCGCACTGCGGCAGGCGGCTGCCGGGGAGATCGCGCAGTTGAACACGCGTGCGCAGCGGGCCATCGCGGGTTTCGTGGAACTGCTGGACGAGCTGCGCGACGTCGCGGCGGAGTCCGACGTGGCGGAAGTGCTGGAGACGCTGCTGGAACGTACCGGCTATCGCGGTGAACTCGAAGCCAGTGACGACCCGCAGGATGCGAGCCGGGTGGAGAATCTGACCGAGCTGGTCACGGTCGCGCGGGAGTTCACCGAGATGCGCGGCCAGGGCGCTGCCGCCTCCGGGCAGGAGCAGCCCGAGGAGGGTGCCGAGGCATCGGCCGAGTCGGTGGTGGCGCCTGCCGAGCCCGCCGCGGAGGAGGCCGGCGAGGCCGAGCTGGACGTGCCCGCCGATGACTCCCTCGCGGCGTTCCTGGAGCGGGTCTCGTTGGTGGCCGATGCGGACGCGTTGCCCGAGTCCGGCGACGGCATGGTCACGCTGATGACCCTGCACACCGCGAAGGGGCTGGAGTTCCCCGTCGTGTTCTCCACCGGCTGGGAGGACGGTGTCTTCCCGCACAACCGCGCGCTCGGCGACTCGACGGAGCTTGCCGAGGAGCGCAGGCTCGCCTACGTCGGAATCACCCGGTCGCGGCAGCGGCTGTATCTATCGCGGGCGTTGATGCGCTCGGCATGGGGCCAGCCGATGACCAATCCGGCATCGCGGTTCCTCGCCGAGATTCCCGAGGAACTCGTGCAGTGGCGGCGTATCGAGCCGCAACGGGCCGCGCCGCAGGTGCGCAGCACCTGGGGCGGCCACGGTGGTGGTTCCGACCGTGGTGGCTCGGGTTCGGGGACGCGCGCCGCCTCGGGGCAGAACTGGAAGGACAGTGTGGCCATCAAGCTGGCTGCCGGTGACCGGGTCAATCACGACAAGTACGGCTTGGGCACGGTGGTGGCCACCGAGGGCGAGGGAACGCGGGCGACGGCGACCATCGACTTCGGCGACTCGGGGACCGTGCGCCTGATGCTCATCGGCAGCGTCCCGCTGGTGAAGCTGTAAGGCGGCGCCGGATCACCACGTGTCGCCGTTGCCGGCCAGGTTTCGGCGGCCGACATGGACGGCATCCCGGGCCGACTCGTCCTCGTCCTCGAGACTCGGGGTGGAGTTGATGTGCTCGGTCAGTGCCTCGGCATTCACCTGGCGCAGGTATTGCCGAGCGGCCACGGTGAAGAACTCCGAGCGGCTCGTCCCAGCGCGTCCGCACATCGCGTGGCCCGCTCGAAGGCCGCGTCCGGGACGAAAATGGCTGTCGCCCTGCGAACGCGCTGTGAACTGCGGAACCAACGGCTGCACCGGCCTCCCACGGCTCATCGCCGCACCGACCGATCCACCATGTCATCCGGCCCCAGCCAGCCACCCACCTGAGGCAAGCTCCAAGGGAGCGGGGAGGGGTGAACGGACCATTCACCCACTCCCGGCAGCCGCTCACTGCTCGTCGCGCAGGGAAGGATGCAGCACCCCGGTTCGCTTGGGTGCGTCGATGATCATCGAGGTCTCCACCACGTCGACGTACTCGGCCCACGGTGCGGTGGTGATGAACTCGTGCAACGCCCCCGTATCGGTGATCGCCACGTGCACCAGGATCTGGTACTCACCCGCCGTGGCCACGGCGTAGCGAACGAAGTTCGAATCGAGCAGGGACTCGCCGACCAGGTCGATGTACCGGGGTGACATCTTCATCCACAGCAGGGCCTCGACCGGCAGGCCCAGCAACGCGGGGTCGACAACGGCCCGGACGAGCAGCCGTCCCTCCCGGCGCATCGTGTCGATACGCCGCCGCACCGTCGGCTCGGACAATCGAGTCAGTACCGCGAGTTCCTCGTTGGTTCGGCGACCGTCCTCGGTGAGCAGGCGCACCAGCTGCCGTTCCTCGGGGCTTCGGGGCTGGTCCGGGGGCGGCGCATACGTCGTGACCGGAGGGAACTCGGCCATATCGGCGGCCTCGTCCGCGCTCAGCAGGCCCGGCTGCCACTCGTGGACACCCCGGAAGTAGCGCAATACCGGGTTCGTGGAGCTGGCGACGAGCCCCGGCGTGCCGGGCAGCTCGTCGAGTACGAGCGCGGCGAGCCGGGGGGAAGGACAACTGATCTCGGCGGCGCAGTCGGCTGCGCCGGTCATCAGATACGTGAAGGTCGTGTCCGAGCGGCGCGCCAGGGTCGTCGCCGCCACTCTGAGTGCGCTGGGTGCGCAGTTCAGCCGGAGCACCACCATCTCCCCACGGAGCGCGAATCCGCGCACCGCCACCGAACCCGTCGACAGCAACCGGGCTCCGCGGCGCGCGACCGTGCGTTCGGGCTCTCGGAGCACCTTGGCGATTCGCCGCCACGAGGCGCGGCCATCCACCTGCAACGCCGCGATGATGCGCTGATCGAGCTCGTCCGGGCGGCTCTCGATCCTCTCCATGGGCCACATCATTGGCCGATTCCGTCAATATCACAAGGACCCTTGCCTACTTTTGAAATTACTTACACGCTGTTTCCCCAACTGCAAACGTCCATTCGGAGGTTCCATGTCGTCCGTGGCCACCGCTTCCAGCGGTGTATCGACGCCCAATGACACCCGAGCCGGGGCATCCACCCCATGGCGCCGGGTCATCTTCGGCGCCGGTGTCGGCAATGCCCTGGAGTGGTACGACTGGAGCGTCTACGCGGTCTTCGCGCCGTTTTTCGCCCAGCAGTTCTTCGACGCGACCAATGCGGTCTCGGCGATGCTGTCCACTCTCGCGGTGTTCGCCGTCGGCTTCGTGATGCGGCCGTTGGGGGGCATCTTCTTCGGCTGGTTCGCCGACCGCCTCGGCAGGCAGCGGGCGATGGTGGTGTCGATGGCCGTCACCGCGCTGGGCAGTCTGTTCATCGCGGTCGCTCCCACCTACCCCAGCGTCGGCTTGGTGGCCTCGGCACTGCTGCTGTTCGCTCGGCTGGCTCAGGGATTCGGTATCGGTGGGGAGATCGGCGCCTCGTACACCTACCTCGCCGAAGCCGCTCCGGCACGTCGCCGCGGTCTCTGGTCCTCGAGCATGTACGTGGCCGTGACCATCGGTGTGCTTCTTGCGACGGTGCAGGCCGCGGCGCTGCAGGGAGTGCTCACCGACGAGCAGATGACGGCGTGGGGATGGCGGATCCCGTTCGCCCTCGGAGCCGTGCTCGGTATCTACGCGTTCTACCTGCGCCGTGGGTTGCCGGAAACAACGGCATTCAGCAACGCTCGGGACACTCCCGAACCGGAGAAACAATCCATGCTCCGGGGGATCTGGGAGAACCGGATCGCCGTGCTCCGCGTGGTCGGGCTGACGGTCGGCGGCACGGTGCTGTTCTACACGTGGGCGATCGGCGCGACCAACTACGCGATCACCGTGAAAGGCATCGACCCCGACGGCGCACTGTGGGCGGGCGTGATCGCCAATCTCGTCTACATCGCCGCGCTACCGGTGTGGGGTGCTGTCTCCGACCGCTGGGGCCGCAAGACCAACCTCGTCATTTTCAGCGTCGGGCTCGGTGCGCTCAGCTTCCCGCTGAACTGGCTCATCCAGGGCTCCGTCTGGCAGTTGGGTCTGGCGATGTCCGTGGCACTCGTCGTGCACGCGGCTGTGGCCTCGATCCTGCCCGCGATGTTCGCCGAGATGTTCCCGGCGAGGGTGCGTGCCTCCGGTATGGCCTTGCCCTACTCGATCGCGGTGGCGGTCGCAGGCGGTACCGCGCCGTACCTCCGGACATACCTGGCCGAGGCGGGTATGCCCTCGGCTTTCACCTGGTACACGATCCTGCTGCTGGCGGTGGGGCTCGTGGTGATCGCCTCCATGCCCGAGACCAAGGGCAAAAAACTCGAGTGACCACCGGGCTGTTCCGGGGGCGACAGTATCGGCACAGTGCCTTCGATGGAGGGGCGTAGGTGTGACATCCAAGGACGAGCTCAAGGCGCGGGTGTGCGCCGAGATCGACCGGCAGGCGGAGCGGATCGTCGCATTCGGCGACGAGATCATGCGCAATCCGGAGACCGGTTTCCGCGAGCACGACACCGCCCGACGAGTGATCAAGCAGTTCGTCGACATGGGGCTGGAGTACCGCAGTGGCCTGGCCGGAACCGGAGTCAAGGCACGGATGCCGGGGCGTTCCCGCCGCCGGACCGTGTCGATCCTCGGTGAGCTCGACTCGCTGCTGATCTCGGACCACCCGTACGCGGACCCCGGTACGGGCGCCGCGCACGCCTGCGGGCACAACGCGATGGCCGCCTCCATGCTCGGTGCGGGCTTGGGGCTGCAGCCGGTGATGGACGAACTGGACGGCGACGTCGTCCTGTTCGGCGTTCCCGCCGAGGAGTGCATCGAGCTGGACTGGCGGATGGCCCTGCGGGAAGCAGGGGACCTGGAATTCATGCTGGGCAAGGCCGAACTGATCCGGCTCGGCGAGTTCGACGACATCGACATGGCCCTGATCACGCACACCGAGGGCGCCGGTGATCCCCTGGCGACCATGAGCGGCACCGCCAACGGTTCGCTGATCAAGCGCGTGCGGTTCGTGGGGCGCTCGGCCCACGCGGGCAACGAGCCGTGGTCGGCGGTCAACGCGTCCAAGGCACTCACGCTCGCGGTCAGCGCCGTCGATGCCCAGCGCGAGACCTTCCGCGACAGCGACATGGTGCGCATCAGCCACCTGATCACCCATGGCGGTGAGGCGGTGAGCGCCATTCCGGGAGCCGCCGAAATGGAGATGATGATCCGCGCTCGCACCGTCGAAGCGATGGAGGACGCCTCGCGGAAGGTGGACCGCGCCCTGCGGGCAGGCTCCGTCGCGCTCGGGGCCGAGGTGGAGATCAACACCGTGACCGGGTACCTGCCGTTGGTGCCCGACGAGCCACTCGTGGACGTGGTGGACGCGAACAGCCGCGATATGCTCGGCGACGAGCATGTGCTGCGCCACGGTGGGCATCTGGGTAGCTCCACCGACGTCGGTGACCTCGGGCGGGTCATGCCGGTGGCGCATCCCTTCGCAGCGAGCGGCAACGATGCGCCGATGCATTCCAACGGCTATTTCGTCCGCGATCACGTGCTCGCCGCCGTGAACCCCGCGAAGTTCATGGCGATGAGTGCGGTGGACCTCCTCGCCGACGGTGCGTCGGGTGCCGAGGAAGTGATCCGCGACAGCGGGCCGAAGCTCGGCCGGGACGACTACGTCGCGCTGCGCCGCCGTCTCGACTCCGTGCGGCGCTACCGCGGCGACGAGGAATGAGCGGCTGTCGATGAGGGGTGAACGGACCGGTTGCCTCGTGGAGAGGGGTGAACGGTCCGTTCGCTCGGCGCCGTCACCCCACGTCGCGGTGCCGGAAACCGGCCACACCGGCCAGTACCAGTGCCGCTGCGAGCACGGTGAGCACGGCGAGCGGTCCTGCGGTGAACTCCGCGACGGGAAGTTGCGGGGTGTGTGTGAACGGGGAGAGTTCGGAGACCCACTCCGGCAGGCGCAGCAGCGGCCCGAAGACCCCGACGAAGATCACGCCGACCAGCGCGGCCCAGCCGAGCCCCATCGCTCTCGGAGCCAGCCCGAACAGCGCGATGGCCAGACCGACCAGGACCCAGATCGCCGGAAGGTGCACCAGTGCGGCCCCGAGCACGCGGGGCATGGTGCCGAAGTCGCCGCTCGTGCCCGCGTACACCAGCCCGGCCCCCAGTCCGGCCGCGCCGACAACCAGCACGCTCCCGGCCAGTGTGGACAGCAGGATGCTGCCCACCCAGCGCATGCGTGGCAGCGGAATGCCACCGAGCAGTTGTTCCAGCCGTCCGGATGTCTCCTCCGACCGCAGCAGCGCGACTGCCTGGAGTGCGTAGCCGGTACCGACCATGGCCGCCATCGCCATGTATGTGGCGATCATCGACTCGGTCGAGCTCTCGGCGCCGAACTGGGCGAAATAGCGCTGCGCCGTCTCGTTGCTCGCGATGAAGCGAGCCGCCTGCTCGGCGATGGCGCCAACGAACAGGCCGAACAGTCCGAACCCGACCGCCCACCCGATGAGGGTCCCGCGCTGCAGCCGGAACGCCAGGCCGAGCGATCCGGACAGGGCGGGTGTCGCGGTGGCACGACCGGGCTTCGCGCGTACCCATCCCGCGCCCTCGTCCCGCCGGGCGCGCAGCATGTAAGCGACCGCGAACAGCAGCGCGGAGAGCCCGGCGGTGAGGAGCAGCGGCCACCACCGGCCGTCGACGTAGACCCGCGTGGCCTGTGCCCATCCGATCGGGGACAGCCACGACAGGAATCCGCTTCCCGGGGAACTGTCGCTCAGGTCCCCGGCAGCGCGCAGGGCGAAGGCGACTGCGATCAGTGCGGCGGCCAGGCCCGTGGCGGCTCGGCTGTGCTCCATCAGCTGCGAGGTCACGGCGGCCACGGCGGTGAAGGTGATCCCGACCGCGGCCACCGCCGCCCCGAAGAGCAGCGATCCGGGAACGCCGAGCTGGGGCAGGGCCAGCGGTAGCCCGAATGCGAGGACGGCACCGGCGAGCAGGTTGGTACCGACGACCACGATCAGTGCTGCCGACATGGGGGCGTACCGGCCGACGACCGTGGCGCCGACGAGTTCGGCTCGTCCGCTCTCCTCCTCGGCCCGGGTGTGCCGGACGAACAGCAGGATGCCCATGAACGCGAACGCCACGGCGGTGAACCCGCCCATCTCGTTGGCGGTCATGGCGCCGTAAGTGTAGGTGTCCAGGCCGTAGCCCGGGCCGGTGAGCACCACCGTCGCCGGGTTGTTCATCAGCGCGGCACGAGCTTGCCGGGCGGCCGCACTGCCGTAGACCTCGGGAAACGAGGAGACGCTGCTCAGGAGGAACAGGGCGATCGCGCCGATCCAGACCGGGATGCGGATGCGGTCGCGCCGCAGAATCAGGCGGATCAGGGAGCCGGTTCCGGCGAGTGTGTTCACCATGCTCCCGTTCGTATGTCGTTCGAGTCGGAGCGGTCCTGCTCGTAGTGCCGCAGGAACAGTTCCTCCAGCGTGGGTGGCTGACTGGTCAGGCTGCGTACGCCGGCCGTGCTGAGGTGCCGCAGCACGCCGTCCAACGCGCTGGTGTCCGCCTCGCAGCGCACGTGGTTGCCGTCGATCCGCAGGTCGTGCACTCCGGACAGTTCGGCCAGCTCGTCCGGTGGGGTGGTCAGCTCGGCCGAGATCGAGGTACGGGTGAGGTGGCGCAGTTCGGCCAGGGTGCCGGATTCCACCGTCCGGCCGCCGCGGATGATCGTCACCCGGTCGCACAGCGCCTCCACCTCGGCGAGAATGTGGCTGGACAGCAACACCGTGCGCCCGTTGTGCCGCTCCTCGTTGATGCACTCGCGGAAGACCTCCTCCATGAGCGGATCGAGACCCGAGGTCGGTTCGTCGAGGATGAGCAGCTCCACGTCGGAGGCCAGCGCCGCGATCAGGCCCACTTTCCGGCGGTTGCCCTTGGAATAGGTGCGGGCCCGCTTACGCGGATCGAGATCGAATCGTTCCAGCAGGTCGGCCCCGCGCTGCGGGTCGATCCCACCGCGCAGCCTGCCGAGCAGATCGATCACCTCCCCGCCGGACAGGGTCGGCCACAGGGTGACGTCGCCGGGAACGTAGGCCAGGCGGCGGTGCAGGCTCGTGGCGTCGTGCCACGGATCGCCGCCGAGAAGCCGGGCCGTTCCGGCGTCGGCACGCAGCAGACCGAGCAGGATGCGGATCGTCGTGGTTTTTCCCGCGCCGTTGGGACCCAGAAAACCGTGTACTTCGCCGGTGCGCACGCTCAGGTCGAGCCCGTCGAGTGCGCGCGTCCGTCCATAGTGCTTATCCAGACCGGACACTTCGATCGTGGTGGTCATGTCCTCTCCTGCGCGCTGGTGTGGCGGCTTCGTTCGCCACACTCGTTCAAGCTACACTTGCTTCATCAATTCGTGAATATTGCGAACAAGGTAAAGTTGGCGAGGAGAGGTACACGGTTCGTCGGGAGAGGTCCACGATGGCTGAGCGCACGGACGGGCCGGGTCGTGACGAGGATGCGGTGGCGCGGTTCGTCGAGCGGTTCGGCTTGGATCTGGCCGAGGCGGGTATGCCGCGCATGGCAGCCCGCATCTTCGCGGGTCTGCTCGTCTCGGAGGACGGTAGGCGCACTGCCGCCGAACTCGCCGAACTGTTGCAGGTCAGCCCGGCGGCGGTCTCCGGTGCCGTCCGGTACCTGACGCAGGTGGGATTGGTCGCACGGGAGCGCGAGCCGGGGCAGCGGCGCGATCACTACCGGGTCCACCACGACACCTGGTACGAATCGTTCGCACAACGGGACGAGCAGTTGGGACGCTGGGAGCGCACCCTGCTCGACGGGGTCCGGGCAGTGGGAGCGGACAGTAGAGCCGGACGGCGTATCGAGGAGACCCGCGATTTCTTCGAGTTCCTGCGGAGGGAATTACCCGCGCTGATGGACACATGGCGGAGGCAGCGAGCCACCGGCCACGGGTCGGACCCGGACTGACCGGCGAGCCGGCGCGCAGAGCCGACGGCACTGCGCGCCGGCTCTGCCGAACCGCTCGATGCCTACGCGGCTCGTGTATCAGGTGACGTCGACGCCGCGCTCGTTCAGCCACGGCACCGGGTTGATCTTCCTGCCGTCGGTGTCCCACACCTCGAAGTGCAGGTGGGTGCCGGTGGAGAAGCCTCGGTTGCCCATCGTGGCGATCTGCTCGCCTGCTTCGACGCGCTCACCCTCGTCGACGGTGATCGTGTGGACGTGCCCATAGACGGTGATGGTGCCGTCATCGTGCAGAACACGGACCCACAGGCCGAAGCCGCTGGCGGAGCCCGCTTCGATGACCGTGCCGTCGGCCACGGACCTGATCTCCGTGCCCGTGTTGTTGGCGATGTCGATGCCGTAGTGCGTGGTGCCCCAGCGGCCACCGAATCCGGAAGTGAAGCGCCCTTCGGCGGGAGCCACATAATCCGGTTCCCGTGCCTCTGCGCGTTTCTTGGCGATCTGCTCGCTCTTGGCGAGCTGGCGCACCTCGGTATCGGACTCGGAGGGTTTGGCCACGGGCAGGACGTTGGGGGCGGACATGGCCCCACCCACGGCCTTGGCCGTGCTGCTCGCCGAAGCCTTGCTCGCCGGTGCCTTGCCCGCCGACGCCGTGCCGCTCTCGGTGGCGTCCTCGGTGGCCACGGAACCGAAGGAGGCCGCGACATTTTGTCCGGCTGCCAGTGGGGTGTACTCGTCGTGCCCGCTGTCGGCCTGTTCCTCATCCGCCGCCATCGCTTGGCCTGCCGCCGCGAAGGCACCTGCGGCAACGGCTGCGACCACGATGCGGCCGCGTGCTGCGGACGGCGGGGACGGGACCTTGGTCCGGACCCGTCTGCTGGGGGGATCGCTGTCCTGCGAGTCCTCCAGGGTCGGGGAAGTATGTTGGCCGCCGGGGGAGCGGTGTCGAACCAATGCTTGCCCTTCCGTCTTCGGGGAGTCCGAGCACGCTGGCCGGGTGGGGGAACCCGGGCCGGTTCGGGGTTACCGGCGCTTGCCTCGATTCGTGATCGGACCGTGATAACGGACGGGGGGACAGTAACCATGCCCATCCCCTGGGGGCAAATCCTGATCATGAGGTGCGGGCACTTCGGAGGGTGTGCTCGGAAACGGAGCGCCGGGAGACACGGTATGTGCCCGATGGCTCCGGAGGGGGTGTGCGAAACGCGACTACCTGCAGGTTTGCGATCAGGGTAGTTCTACCCGGATGGAGTAATACATGGCCGAAGCTGCTGACAGTGCGCATTTTTCCACGGGTTTAAGTGTTGTAAATCACAATGGGCTATGCGCCTGTTTGTCGTTCTCGACTACTCCGAATGGTCGTCATCCTGTGTGGTTCCGGGGGTGGAGCGCCCCGGAGCCCGATGCTGTGTGCCCGCCGCTTTCCAAGGTCAACTGCGGCAGGCCGAAAACTCCAGACCCAAGAGGGTGAATTTGACGGGCGGGGTGGCTACCGAGCCATGGTCTTCGGAGGCAACAGGACTGCACACCGGGATTTTTCCGCCGTTCGGATGTCCTCGGGCGGGCTCCCGTTCCAGCCTCGTGGTTGCTAGCGTCGGCGCGGTGAGTGTGCGGTCCGACAACCCTCCTGGAGATTCGTCCGTTCCTTCGGATATGCCAAGGGCACGCGCGGCCCCGGAGCAGCAGGACACTCCCGAACGCACCCCGATCAACCATGTGGCCGCGGCGGTCGGCATTGCAGGCCTCGGAGCTTTGCTGACCGCAGGTGCACCGCTGTTCGGGCTGGTGGCACCGCAGCGACCTCCTGCCTTCACGTCGTGGCCCATCCTGCTGGTGCTGGCCGTGCTTCCGCCGCTCCTGGCGGGCACGTTCGTGCGCGGGAAACGAATCGGTTCGGCCGTGGGGGTGCTGGTCGGCCCGGCGCTGCTGGCACCCGGACGGTTGGTTCTCGATGCCCAGTTGCTCGACGATGCGGGCCTGGCGGCACGTCCGGCACTGCTGCACCCGCATGATCTCGAACCCCTGGCACCCTCGACCGGTCTGTGGGTGCTGCTGGCGGGCCATGCCGTCACGGGCATTGCCGGGCTGGTCGCAGTCCGTGGTGGTGGTTTGTTGCCCGATCCCCTGCCCGGTTCGGAATTCGATGCGGATTCCGCTGACCAGAGGGAGATCGAACCGGTGACCGAGGAAGGCACCGGCACTCGCAGGCAGGGTTTGCTCGCCGCTGTGCTGTTTGTGACGGTGTCGGCGGCGGCCGGTTTGCTCATGCCCCGGTTCGTTTCCGAGGACCCGTACCTGCTGCCGCAGGCGGCAGTGGACTCGCCGACGTTGGTGCTGCTGGGAAGCTTGCTGATCGCGATCGGTGTGCCGACTGCGGGCGGCTTGTTCGTCAGCTCGGCCGATCCCGGCTTCGCCCGTGGCGGGTTGTTGGGACTGGCCACCGCGGTAGCGGGCATCGCCGTCCCTCCATTGCTCGCGGCCACGCTCCTGGATCGGTTGCACTACGGGTGGGGCGCGGTGCTGGCGTTGTCGGCGGCACTGGTGCTCGCCGGTCTGTCCGTGCCTGCCGGGCGGGTCACCCCGAGCCTGCGCACCGGTGCGCAGGTCACCGAAGTGCGGTTGCCCGCACTCGCCCGTCTGCTCCCGGTCGCGGGTGGGCTGGGCGTACTCACCGGTGTACTCGCGATGGCCGGTGCGGGGCTGCCGCAGTTGAACATGCCCCCCGGTGTTGGCGAGATCATGCCGTATGCGGTGCCGATGTTGCTGCCCTCGGGGGTGATGGTCACCGTCGTGGGAGCCGCGATGCTCGTACCCCGGATCGCGGCGCGAGTCCGGCCCGCACTGCCCGTCGTCTGTGCCGTTCTGCCCCTGGTGGGCGTGGCCACATTGGACACGGTGCTCACGGCTACGCAGGCGAGCGGTGCCCAAGTCGGGATCGGTGCCTGGGTGACCGGGCTCGCCGTGTTGTCGGCCGGAGCCGCGGCGCTGGTCGCGGGAGTGGCAGGCGGGATCGAGCGCGACGACGTCGATCTGACCGAACTCTCGATGCACCGCGTGGTGGCTTGGCTGTCGGTGCCTGCCGCTCTGTCGGCGTTCGGTGCGTTCAGCCTGCCGGTGGTGACGGCGCCGGACTACGTGCCGCCGGGAGTGTTCACCGACTTCAGCACGACCTCCTGGGGGTTGGTGGTGGCACTGCTGTCCGTGGTCGCCACGGTGGCGTTGGCGCCGTTCTGCCGACCGAGCCGTGCGGTGGCGCTGTTGTCCGGTGCGGTGCTGGTCGTGCTCGTACGCGTACTGGCTTTCCCGCTGACCGCGGAGCGTGCAGCGGACTCGGGCCCGGGGTGGGGACTGTGGTTCGGCCTGGTCTGTCTGGCGGTGCTGGTGGGGGCAGCGGCCGTCTCCGCGCGCGCCGCGAGCGACCACGAAAAGTGATATACCGACGATACTGTGTGAACAGCGTCAGCATCCTTTGTTGTCTTTCTCGTCACTTCCAGGATGGTTGGACGTCGGAAAGAAGGTGCTGATTCGGTCAACGGGTGCACTGTATCGATTCAATTCCGGTGGTCGACCGCCCCGGCGTGAGCGAGTTCACCGGGTGCGCCGCCCCAAGCGTCATCGCAGGTCGATATGGTCATCCGCGTCCGACACCGACGTCGCAGGAGAGTCGAGTGGACCTCTACGAGTACCAGGCGAAGGAGATCTTCGCCGCCCACGGAGTGCCGACGCTGCCCGGTTCCGTGGCAACCGATCCCGACGGGGCAAAGGCAGCTGCCGAGGAACTCGGCGGCCCCGTGGTTGTGAAAGCCCAGGTGAAAGCCGGGGGTCGCGGTAAGGCCGGTGGTGTGAAGCTGGCCGAGACCCCGGACGAGGCGGGACAGAAGGCCGAGGGAATCCTCGGGCTGGACATCAAGGGGCATGTGACGCGGCGGGTCTTGGTGACCTCCGCGTCCGACATCGCCGACGAGTACTACTTCTCGTTCCTGCTCGATCGGGCCAACCGGAATTTCCTGGCGATGGCCTCCGTCGAGGGCGGCATGGAGATCGAGGAGGTCGCGGCGACCAAGCCCGAGGCGCTGGCCAGGGTCGCCATCGACCCGATCGAGGGCGTGGACCAAGCCACCGCGCGCGAGATCGTGGCGCAGGCCAAGTTCCCCGACGAGATCGCCGACCAGGTCGCCGACGTGATCGTCCAGCTCTGGGAGGCCTTCGTGGCCGAGGATGCCACGCTGGTCGAGATCAACCCGCTGGTCAAGGACCCGCAGGGCAAGGTCATCGCGCTGGACGGCAAGGTCACTCTCGACGAGAACGCCGCCTTCCGGCAGTCGAAGCAGGCGGAGCTCGTCGACAAGGAGACCGAGGACCCGTTGGAGGCCAAGGCGAAGGCCAAGGACCTCAACTATGTCAAGCTTGATGGTGAGGTCGGCATCATCGGTAATGGTGCGGGTTTGGTCATGTCCACGCTGGATGTGGTGGCCTATTCGGGAGAGGCGCACCGGGGTGTCAAGCCGGCGAACTTCTTGGACATCGGCGGGGGCGCGTCGGCCGAGGTGATGGCTGCGGGGCTGGATGTGATCCTCGGGGATCCGGATGTCCGGTCGGTGTTTGTCAACGTTTTCGGGGGGATCACCGCGTGTGATGCGGTGGCCAACGGGATCGTGCAGGCGCTGGAGATGCTCGGTGGTGAGGCGAGCAAGCCGTTGGTGGTGCGGCTGGATGGCAACAATGTTGACGAGGGCCGCCGGATCCTGTCCGAGGCGAACCATCCTGTGGTGACAATGGTGGACACGATGGACGGCGCGGCCGATAAGGCCGCCGAGCTGGCTGCGAGGGCGTGAACGATGGCTATCTTCCTCAACGAGAACAGTAAGGTCATCGTCCAGGGCATCACCGGGTCGGAGGGCACCAAGCACACCGCGCGGATGTTGCGGTCGGGCACCGACATCGTCGGTGGGGTCAATGCCCGCAAGGCCGGGCAGAGTGTCGAGATCGAGGGTCGTGCGCTGCCGGTGTTCGGTGGTGTGGCCGAGGCGATGAAGGAGACCGGCGCGGATGTGTCGGTGGTGTTCGTGCCGCCGAAGTTCGCCAAGGAGGCCGTGGTCGAGGCCATCGATGCGGAGATCGGCTTGGCCGTGGTGATCACCGAGGGGATTCCGGTGCACGATGCGGCTTATTTCTGGGCGTATGCCACTGCCCGGGGCAATGCCACCCGGATTGTGGGCCCGAACTGTCCGGGGGTGATTTCGCCGGGCCGGTCGAATGCGGGCATCATTCCGGCCGATATCACCGCCGGTGGGAAGATCGGGTTGGTGTCCAAGTCCGGTACGTTGACGTATCAGATGATGTATGAGCTGCGTGATATCGGGTTTTCCACCTGTGTGGGCATCGGGGGGGATCCGGTTATCGGGACCACGCACATCGATGCGTTGCAGGCGTTCGAGGATGATCCGGGCACCGAGGCGGTCGTGATGATCGGTGAGATCGGTGGGGATGCCGAGGAGCGGGCCGCCGAGTACATCAAGGCCCACATCAGCAAGCCGGTGGTGGGCTATGTCGCCGGGTTCACCGCGCCCGAGGGCAAGACCATGGGCCATGCCGGGGCCATTGTCTCCGGCTCGGCGGGCACGGCCTCGGCCAAGAAGGACGCGCTGGAAGCCGCCGGGGTCAAGGTCGGCAAGACCCCCAGCGAAACCGCCCAACTCATGCGCACCATCGTCAAGGACTGAACGACCGACGTTCCCGCCGGGGCCGACGCCGAGTGCGCCGACCCCGGCAGGGGTGTCGCCTGCGCCTGCCGGGTCCATGCGTGGCATTTCGCCACGATCCGATAGCGTCGGCAGTGTCGCCCTGGTGGAGGAGTTCCGGTATCTCCGAGCTGCGGGGGCGCACCCGGTAGCAGACCTCCGGCCATGAGGAGTTCCATACCATGTCCGCGCCTTATCCAGTGCCGCAGCAGGTACCACAGCAGCAGGGTTCGTCCGGGCAGTCGTCCTCGGGGCCGGACTTGGCGTTCCTACTCGCGCTCGGGGCCGCGGGACTCGGTCTGATCGCCTATATTCTGGGATTCTTCGGTGATCAGGCGAGGACCCTGTTCACCATCCTCCCCGGATTCTGCCTCATCACCGCTGGTGTATTGGCGGGGCTGCACGTGCTGCCGAAGACTCCGAACACGATGCTTGCCGCCGCTCCGCTTGCGATGTACTCGGCACTGTCGCTGCTACTGCTGATCGCCACCGAGGGTGGGGGCGCCTTCGTGACCGTGATTCTGATTGTGGCGTTCTTGCAGCTCGCGGCGGTGGTCGGTGTCCTCCTGCTGGACACGGGAATCATGGTGGTTCCGGCCTCGAAGTCCGGGCAGGGCGGGGCGTTCGGTCAGGCGGGTGGGTTCACCGCACACCCTTATCCGGGGCAGCCGCAGCCGGGACCGCTGCCCGGGCAACCGCAGCCCGGCCAAGCTCAGCCGGGTGGATGGTACCCGCAGTCGGGGAGTCAGCCGTCGGCCCATCCGGGGCAGCCGGGGCAGCCGCAGCCGGGGCCTCAGCCCGGTCAACCCCAACCTGCTCCACCCCAGCCGGCCCAGCACCCCCAGCCGGCCCAGCACCCCCAGCCGGGCCAGTACGGCCACCCGTCGGGTGGGCCGCAAGGTACTCAGCACATGCCGCATCCGGGTCAGGATCCCCGCGACTCCTGAGCGTTCGCTTCGTCGCCGGGCCGTTCAGCGGATCGACTGGAACCGGCAGCGCGGTCCCGAGGCGGTCGCGAGTTTCACGTCAGCAGTCAGCACGGTCGTGTCCAGTGCCTCCGCGAGAGCCACGTGAGCGGCATCGTGGGGCGTGATGTTGTGGCGCAGCTCCCACATTCGATCCATGAGTTCCATATCGCCCAGCACTGCAAAGTGCTCGATCCTGCAGGCGCGGAACTCGTCGAGTGCGGCAGTGGCCACGGCGGGCGTGATCCTGCTTCCGAGAGTCAAGCCACGGATGCTGCTCAGGAACTCGAGAGGCTGATGTGCAGGCGCCGCCCAGTGCGGATCACGCATCAGCGCACTCCGAGCGCGAGCGGACAGCGCCTGGTCGGGAAGCACGACCTCGACGAGTGTGGTTGTGTCGACGATGATCATGCGTCGGCTGCGGACGCTCCGGAAGCATCGCCCTCGTCGGTGTATCCCTTGGACGCGCGCACCGCCTCCATGACCTCTTCGCCGGTCGCGGTAAAGCCCTCCACAGCGAAGTTCCGGGCCAGTTCGACGTTGCCTGCGAAGCGAGCTTCCCGCGCGATCAGTTCGCGCAGGTAGGCCTGGAGCGACTGTCCCTTGGCATGAGCACGTTCACTGAGGATGTCTCGTTACTCAGAGGGGACATTCTTGATCCGAAGTGCCACCGTACTGCGAGAATACATGCGAAAAGCATGCTCGAAAATTGCTCGAGGCGTGCTGCCCGATAGGGTGAAGAGGCGGCGCGTCGTGATCCATTCGGCGTAGCGCCGGTGCGACGGTCGGCGGTGTGATACCAGGTGGCGTTGAAACCACACCGGACTCGGCCCCACAGCGCGGTACCGAGCGTGTTTTCCTCCGGAACCGTCCCGGCGTACGAGCGAAGCCTCTGCTCGCCGAGACCGGCTTGGCGCTGCTGACGGGCTACCTCGCAGTCGCCGCCGTGCTCGCGATGGTGATTGCCACGGCAGAGGCAGCGCGTTTCTCCGTGATCACCGTGCTTGCCGCAGCCCTGCCGGGATGGCTGGCCACCTTCCAAGTGCCGTTGCGGCTCACCGGTTCCCCGCTCACCGCGCTGCCGTTGCTGCCGACGGTGCTCGTGATGCTGTTGATCGCCGTTGCCTCCGCGCGAGTGGCGCGGCGATCGCGGATGCGGCATCCGAAGCAGGCAGTGTGGGTGATCCTCACGATGGGGGCCTCGCACGCCGTGTCCGGAGCGGGTGCCGCACTGGTTGTCGGTGGATTCCGTGGGCCGGTGGAGGTTGCTCCGGTCGAGGCGGCGATGTGGTGCGGGATGGTGGCCGCGGCCGCTTCGACTCTCGGCCTGATCCGGCGATGCGGAATGCTTTACGTGGTGTGGGAGCGCGTCGACGGTGAGGTATGGCGTGGCCTTCGTGTCGGGCTGCTGGCCACGGTCACGATGCTCGGTGTGGGAGTGTTGGTGGTCGCCACGGCCGTGGGCCTGTCGATGGCGAAGCTCCAGGCTGTGACGGAGCGAATCGGGTCGGCCGGTGACATCTTCGGCACCGTCGTACTGTCCGTGCTCTACCTGCCGGATGCGGTGCTCGCGGGCTGGTCGTTCGTGACGGGGGTCGGCCTGTCGGTCGGTGATCTCGCGTTCCGGCCGCTGTGGGGCAACCCCGGAGCGCTGCCGGACGTGCCGCTGTTGGCGCTCCTGCCTACGCATGAGCCCGCGCTGTGGTGGACGGCCGGGTTCGTCCTGCCGGTGGCTGTGGGTGGTCTCGTGGGCGTGCTGTGCAGGCATGTGCACGAGAGCCCGTATCGCCGAATGCGGGTGGTCGCACTGTCCACGCTGGTTGTGGCCGCGTCGATGGCGGTGTGGGCGGTGATGGCCGGAGGACGTCTCGGTGACGGCAAGCTGGGTCCGATCAGCCTCCATCCGTGGACGCTGATTCCGGCCACGTGCTGCTGGATCGCGGTTCCCGCCGCGGCCACGGCGTGGTTCGCGGGACCGTGGCGGCACGGTGCACTCACTCCGCCGGAAAACACGGCCGCGGAGATCGCGGGGCAGGATTCGAGCGCCACCGAACCGGATGCGACCGAGGCGAGCGACACGGAGAGCGCCGAGGACGGTGGTGCCGGGAACGGCGATGCTGGGGACGGCGGTGATGCCGATGGTGCCCCGGAGGACGAGTACGCCGAGTACGCCGAGGACGCCGAGGCTGCCGGGGCAACCGAGGAGAAAGCCGAGGGCAGCGGCGAGGACGGTGCCGATACCGCTGTGGGCACCACGAATACCGAGGCGACCACGGACGACGACCTGCCGGACGACGACCTGCCGGAGGACGACCTGCCGGAGGACGACCTGCCGGAGGACGACCTGCCGGAGGACGCGGAGTTCATCCTGGAACAACTCGACAGGGAACTCGAGGAGTTCGACTCCGCGGATTTCGACACCGACGAGGATCGCCACCGGTGAGGGCTGAACCACTCGACGGGGACCTGGCGATGAAGGCCGAGAACCGGACGCCTACTCTGCACCGTGCAATCCGTCAGCGTGGCATCATTCCCGGGCTCTTGCTGCCCGCGGTGCACGATGCCCCGGCATGGTCAGGAGCAACCGCTGAGCGCTGCGACCCCGCCTTCTCGTGAGCCGGACGAGGACCACGCCCCGGAAGAGGACCGGCCGTCCATGCGGATCAGAACATCCCAACCGGCGCGGGTCGTCGTGTTGGTGTCCGGATCCGGAACCCTGCTGCAAGCATTGCTCGAAGCCACGTCCGATCCGGAGTACCCCGTACAGGTGGTGGCGGTGGGGGCCGACCGTGCGGGGATCGAGGGGACCGCGCGTGCCGAGCAGGCCGGAATCCCCACGTTCACCCATCGGCTGAAGGACTACCCGAGCAGAGCCGAGTGGGATCGGGCGCTGGCCGACTCGTGCGCGGCCCATGCCCCCGACCTGGTGCTTTCGGCCGGGTTCATGAAGCTTGTCGGCGAGGATTTCCTCGCTCGTTTCCAGGGGCGGTATCTCAACAGCCATCCCGCGCTGCTGCCGTCGTTTCCCGGGGTGCACGGTGTCCGGGATGCCCTGGAGTACGGCGTCCGGGTCACCGGCTGCACCCTGTTCATGGTGGACGCCGGCGTCGACACGGGGCCGATCCTGGCGCAGGAGACGGTCGAGATACGGCCCGATGACGACGAGGCAAGCCTGCACGAGCGGATCAAAGCCGTCGAGCGGCGGCTACTGGTGAACACTCTGGAACAGCTGAGCAGGCACGGCTGGACCGTGCGGGGAAGAAAGGTGAGTATCGGCGTGACCACGAACTCGCAGGAACGGCGACCGGTTCGCCGCGCGCTGATCGGTGTGTCCGACAAGGACGGCCTGCTGGAGCTGGCCACCGGGTTGCATGCCGCCGGAGTGGAGATCGTCTCCACCGGCGGGACCGCCCGGACCATCTCGGCAGCGGGAGTGCCCGTCACGCCGGTCGAGGAGGTCACCGGCTTTCCCGAGGCCCTGGACGGCAGGGTCAAGACACTGCATCCGCGGGTGCACGCGGGGCTGCTCGCCGATCAGCGCCGCCCGGAGCACGCCGAGCAACTGGCACAGCTGGACATCGCCCCGTTCGACCTGCTCGTGGTCAATCTCTACCCGTTCGTGCAGACCGTGGACGCGGAGGACGGTCGATCGGAGGCAGGTCGGGAGAAGATCGTCGAGAACATCGACATCGGCGGGCCTGCGATGGTGCGTGCCGCGGCGAAGAACCACGCGAGCACGAGTGTCGTGGTGGATCCGAATCGCTACGAGTGGGTGCTGGAACAGGTCCGTGCGGGTGGTTTCACCCTGCAGGATCGGGAGCACCTGGCGGCGGCGGCGTACCGGCACACGGCTTCCTACGACATCGCGGTGGCGAACTGGATGAGCCGGACGCTGGCACCGCAGGACGACGAGGCCTTCCCCGGCTGGATGGGTGAGACCTGGGAGCGTCGGTCCGCGCTGCGCTACGGCGAGAATCCGCACCAGCCTGCCGCCCTGTACGTCTCGGGGGGAGCCGCCACCGGCCTCGCTGCTGCGGCGCAACTGCACGGCAAGGAGATGTCGTACAACAACTACGTGGACGCCGACGCCGCATGGCGTGCCGCCCACGACCATGCCGAGGCGTGTGTCGCCGTCATCAAGCACGCCAATCCCTGCGGGATCGCGGTGTCGTCCCAGGACATCGCGGCGGCACACCGCAAGGCTCACGAGTGTGACCCGGTGAGCGCCTTCGGTGGTGTGATCGCGGCCAACCGCGAGGTTTCGGTTGCGATGGCCGAGCAGATCGCGGAGGTGTTCACCGAGGTCGTCGTGGCCCCCGGTTATGCTGAGGGTGCGGTGGATGTGCTGATGCGGAAGAAGAACGTGCGCATTCTGACGGCACAGCCCCCGCAGCCCGGACGTGTGGAGATGCGGGCGATCTCCGGTGGTCTGCTGATGCAGGGCTCGGATGCCATCGACGCCACCGGTGACGCTCCGGCGGACTGGACGCTGGCCACGGGTTCACCGGTGGACGCGGCGACCCTGCGCGATCTCGAGTTCGCCTGGAGGACCTGCCGTGCGGTGAAGTCGAACGCCATTCTGCTGGCCGATGACGGGGCGACGGTCGGTGTCGGCATGGGCCAGGTCAACCGCGTGGACTCGGCGCGCCTGGCGGTTTCGCGGGCCGGTGATCGGGTACGGGGTTCGGTGGCCGCTTCCGATGCGTTCTTCCCGTTCCCCGACGGTTTGCAGGTGCTGTTGGACGCGGGTGTGCGTGCGGTCGTGCAGCCAGGTGGTTCCGTACGTGACAACGAGGTCACCGCTGCCGCCGAGGCCGCGGGGGTGTCCCTCTACCTGACCGGCACTCGCCACTTCGCCCACTGAGTCCGATGTCGCGTGAGGGGCCGCGCGGCCGCATGGACGATGCGGCGCGCGGAACCCACGCTTCGCGGATGGTGAGGCCGCTCCTGCCGTTTCTTCGGCCTCGGGGCGAGGCCGACGACCGGGCCCCTCAGCGGCGGGAGGGGCCCTCGTCGACGTCGGATCGCTGCTTGCCGCGCTCCGGTGACTGCTGCCGCTCCTCGGTTTCGGCCTTGTGCGGCAGGTGCTCCCGCTGCCTCGAGGCACCCGTCGTCACCTGCGCCTCACTCGGCGATACTCCTTCCCGCCGTGCCTGCCGGGCTCGTTGGCGCCGTTGCTCGTTGTCGCCTTCTGTTCGCTTCCTCGTCATGTCCATCGGATACCCCGGACACTGCGGGGCATCACAGGGTTTTCGAGGTCATCGGGGAAATTCGTTGCGATTGGCCGGTTGTGCTCGAACCGGCCCTCCATCGCGCCGGTGAGCCCTTCCTCCGAGCATCCGGATCAGCGGAAGGTTCGGCAGCGCGAACGGAGGACCCGCGGTTGATGGTCACCGGAGGCCGAGAGCTTCACGGGAGGCTCACGAGAGTGTTGCAAGATTGCGACGCACCGACCCGAACTTCCGTGCCGCGACCATTACCATTCCGACGTGGCCGAGGGTGACTTCACCGAGAACACACAGCCGAGCTTCGAGATCGGCAAGGACGGGCTGAGCGGCATCGTCGTCGGGATGGACGGCAGCCCGGCCAGTTTCCATGCCGCCGCGTGGGCCGCCGGGCTCGCGCGGCGGGAGCGTGCACGGCTGGTGCTGGTCTACGTCGAGGCGGTCGCCGGGGTCGCCTACTGGTCACCGATGGGGGTGGCGGTGGCCAGTGAGGCGGCCGAGAGCCTGGTCGAGGAACTGCGGAAGGAAGTCATCGCGCACCTGCGATGGATCGACATCGACTGGGATTTCATCCATCACCGGGGCGACCCCGCCGTCGGGCTGGAGCAGGTGTCCGAGCAGTACCGGGCCGATCTCATCGTCGTGGGCCGGTCCCGCCGCCGTGGCGGTTTGCTCGGAACCGTGCCCGCGACGCTCCTCGTCGAGGCGGTGCGTCCCGTTGTCGTCGTCCCCTGAGCGCGCCCCCTGAGCACGGCCCCTGAGCGGGCGTCGACGCCTGGCCTCGGTACGGGTGGGGTTGGTCAATTTCGCGAGAAATTGACCAACACCACCCGGAGGCAGGATCAGCCGGACACCGCCTAATCCATGGAGGGGCGCGGCGGTGCCTCATTGCCGGTCAGGGCGATCAGTGTTCCGTTGGCCACCAGGTCGCCGACCGCTGCGGGCAGGACATAGGCCGTGCCGCCACCCTGCTGTTCGAACCACGGCACCGCCGTCCCCCGCAGCACCTGGATCGGCCGCTGTACTCGGTAGGCGAGGTAGCTCCGGTTCGCCCACTGCGGAGGCAGTGAACGCTGGGTGTACGGCGTGCGGATCGCATAGGTCACGTTGCCGCTCGGTTCGCCGAAGCGGTCGAGATCGGTGCCCGGCTGCAGGACCACGGTGCGCCGGTCCCGGTACAGCGTCAGTGGCGGCTCACCGCGCAATGGCTCGATCGGCTGCTGGGGAGCCTGCCCGTTGAGAGCCTGTCCCGAGGGTGCCTGACCGGCGGGTACCTGCCCGGCGGGTGCGGCCTGCGGCGGACGCGGCGGTTCGCCGGGGCCTGCCTGCGGCGGCCGGTGGAGTGCCCCATTGGGGCGTGCCGGTGGCTCGCCCGGGCCACCCGCCTGCGGCGGACGCGGCGGCTCTCCCGGGGTGCCCGGGTGGGGCGGGCCCACCCCACCGGAAACGCCCGGACCCGACTGCCACTGGTCGGCGCCCGTCGAGCCGCCGGGCGGGGGCGGGGTCGCGGGAGCAGGAGGCAGGTCCGTTCGGGGCTGGCGTTTCGGCAACGGCGGGATGCCCTGTCCGGGCGTTGTGGGGCCACCGGAGGCCGGTTCGGCAGGCGGTGGTGGCGCAGGGTTCATCGGAGGGGCCTGCCGAATACGGGTGGGCTCTTCGCCCACGGCGGCCTCGTCGCGCATCGCGGAATCGTTGTCCCGAGCTGCGGGACTCTCGGGTACTTCGGAAGGACCCTCCTCCTGCGATGGAGGCTGGTTCGCCGTGAACAGGAAGTGGCCGTCCGGTTCTTCCGTGGGGCGATGCTGTGAATCGGCGGACGGGCGAGGCGGCAGGTCGACCAGTGCCGGGGTTTCCCGGTGTGGCTCTGCCGTCGTGCTCGCGGACTCGGTGGATCCGGTGGCTTCCGCGGAAACGGCGGGTTCGGGAGAGCCCACGAACTCGGCGGGGTCGTCCGGCGCCGAGGACCCGGCGGATTCCGGGGAGTCGCTACGGGTGTTCTCGGATGCCGAGGTGGCCTGCGACATCAGCAGACTGCCGAGTAAGTGGGCCGCCGCCTGTTCGGGCCGCGCGAAACGCAGCTCATCCGGAGAATCCTCCGGTCCGGTGACGACCCAGTCGGATCCCTCGTCCATCAGGCACCAGGCATTGTCGGCGCGGCTGCCGATGCGGTAACCGTCCGGATCCACGCCGAAATCGGAAAGCCGGTCGTGCAGCCGGGCGAAGACAAGGTCCGAGTCGGACGCGTCGAGCTCATCGTCGTCATCGGGGCGCCCGTGCCGTGCGACGGATCCGACCTCGATGTGCGATTCGGGCTCGGGGCGCCACGACTCCTGCTCACCCGTGCCGAAGTCCGCGTCACGAGCATCGTCGGTCCCGGACTCCTCGAGTCCGAGGCCGTCGACTCCGAGATTGTCGGCTTCGAGTTCATCGGCATCGCGACCGTTGGTGCTTGCGTCATCGGTGCCGGGGCCGTCCGCTGCTTCCGGCGCGACGTCACCGAGCGGTGGAGCCGAAAGCGCATCGTCAGCGGCGACGGGCTCATCCGGCCGACGATCGATCGGCGCCTCCGCGGCGGAGTGCTCGAAAGCGTCCCCGTACTCGCCGGTTCCGTGCCCGTCGGCCCCGGAAGCGTCCTGTTCCCGGAACGCCGCCGACATGCGATCGTCGGGCGCCCCGGTCTCCACCCCGGTCTCCGGGGCGGGCTGATCGAACAGCGCGCTCACCGCTGCGTCCCGGGTGTGATCGTCGATTTCGGGCAGCGTGAATTGCCCGCTGCGGATGTGCTCCAGCAGTTCGGGGTCGGGGGGAAGCCCGTACTGGGCGAGATAGTAGGGCAGTGCGCCCTGCCACAGCCAGGTTCCGTCGGTGTGCCAGGTGGCAGGCACCACGGCGGAATGTTCGGGATCGAGCCGGTCGGGCTCGTTGTCCCGGGAAGCGAGCACGATCGGCGCGTTCTCCAGATACTGGCGCAGCGAACCGCTTTCCTCCGGAGGCACCGGTGTCCGGGTTGCGACCAGTGGCCGTCCCTGTTCGTCGATACCGTCGAAGACCCTGGCCGTCCGGAAGGAGCGCCCCCGGAAGGGCTGGTCACCGAAGAGCTGGTCACCATCGGCGGCACCGCTGCCGCCGCCGACAGCATCCCCGTCCGCGTCGCTCACGGCATCCTGCGGCCCGGTGAAGCCGTCCTCGGGTGCGGGCTGTACCGGTTGCGGCGCAGAAGACTGTACCGCGCCGCTCCCGGAGGAGCCGTCCAACTTCGCTCGCATCCAGTCCGGCACGTTCTCCTCGGAACGCGGGTAGCGGTGCAACTCGTCCACATAGGCGGCGCGGGGCAGCGGTTGCTGCCACTGCGGCTCCTCGTCGAAGTTGATGTCGATCCGGTAGCTCGATGGGCGCTCCACGATGTACAGAGCGCTGATCCACGTACCCACGTCCGGCCGGTACATCCCCTCTCGGAGATGTTCGAAGATGCCGAGCAGGTCCTCGGGCGGCTCCCACGTTTCGGTACTGCCGTCCTGCCGGGCGGTTTCGCCGAGCAGGTCGTGATAGTCACCCGTGGCGCGGTACTCGACCGTGATCTGTTGCCAGTCCTCGGGTGCTCCCTGTAGCAGCAGGACTCCGATCTTGCGTGCGATCTGCTCCTGCTCTTCCGGACTGATCGCTGTCGGACGCGACATAGGTGTCATCCTCCCCCTCTCGACCGGGCACACCGACTCCGCCCCACGGTGACGTTACTCGATGCCTGCGATCACATGTCAGTTCCATCGGGCTTCGATGCCGTCGGCGCAGTACAGGAACTCCCGAGCTGTCGTGTGTGCCGACTTGTCACCTACCACACAGGTGCCCCCCGAACCGGCGAGACTAGCGGATACTGTCCGCACGTGAGCACCCGATCCGTTGCCGAGCCCTCCCGCCGTATCGAGCCGAAACTGCGACGTGGTCTCGGGCTCGTCGCGGCGATGGGGGTGGGCGCCGTTCTCGCGGTGCAGTCCCGGATCAACGGAGCGTTGGGAGCGCGGCTGGAGGACGGCCTCGCCGCTGCCGTGATCTCCTTCGGAGGCGGGTTGCTCATACTGGCCGTTTGCACGGCGGTGGTTCCCCGAGCCCGGCGTGGATTCCGCTTGCTCGCGGACACACTCCGGTCCGGTGTCGGCCTGCGGCCGTGGCAGTGCCTCGGCGGAGTGTGCGGCGCGTTCCTCGTGCTCAGTCAGGGCATGGCGGCCGACGTGCTCGGCGTCGCTCTGTTCACCGTCGCGGCCGTGGCCGGGCAGGTGGTCAGCGGGATGGTGGTGGACCGGTTCGGGCTCGGCCCGGGCGGCAAGCAACACGTGACCCCCACTCGGGTGATCGGTGCGGTACTTGCCCTGGTGGCTGTGGTGATCGCCGTGTCGGCCCGGCTCGAGGGAGCACAGGCGAGTTGGCTGGTGGTGTTGCCCGCGCTCGCGGGGATCGGTGTTGCTTGGCAGCAAGCCGTGAACGGTCGGGTCAACCAGACCGCGGATTCGGCGGTCTCGGCGTCCACCCTGAATTTCGCCACCGGCACGGTCGCACTGGTGCTGGCGTGGTTTGTGCTGATCGCAGCGCGTGGCCTGCCGGACTCGTTTCCCGGCGAGCCGTGGCTGTATCTCGGCGGACTGCTCGGCATTTTCGTCATCGGTGGTGCGACCGTGCTCGTGCGCTACACGGGAGTATTGCTGCTGAGCATGGGCATGATCGCCGGGCAACTCGTCGGTGCGCTGGTGCTCGACCTGACCGTGCCCACTCCCGGCACCACGGTGGGGGCCGCCACCGTGGTCGGCGTCGCCCTCACCCTCGTGGCGGTCGCGATTGCCGCGATGCCGGAAGGGGCGAGGAACGCGCTCGCGCGAAATCTGCGACGATGAGCAACTGTGAGCGCGACGATTCTCGACGGCAGGGCCACCAAGGACGCGATCTACGACGAGCTGCGGCCACGGGTTGCCGAGCTCGCCGAACGAGGCCACACACCCGGGCTGGCCACGGTACTGGTCGGCGATGATCCGGCGTCGCACTCCTACGTGCGAGGCAAGCACAACGACTGCGCGCGGGTCGGTATCACCTCGATACGCAAGGAACTGCCCGCCGATGTCGGTCAGGCCGAGCTCGAGTCGGTGATCGACGAGCTCAATGCCGATCCGGCCTGCACCGGCTACATCGTGCAGCTTCCGGTGCCCGAGCATCTGGACACCGGTGCGGTGCTGGGGCGGGTCGCTGTCGAGAAGGACGCCGACGGGTTGAATCCGGTCAGCCTGGGGCGTCTTGTCCTGGGGGAGCAGGCTCCGTTGCCGTGCACGCCACGCGGCATCGTCGAGTTGCTGCGTCGCTATGACGTGCCGCTGAACGGAGCGCGGGTCGCCGTCGTCGGCCGCGGGATCACGGTCGGCAGGCCGCTCGGTCTGTTGCTGACGCGACGCAGTGAGAACGCCACCGTCACGTTGTGCCACACCGGGACGAAGGATCTCGCCGAGGAGGTGCGCCGTGCCGACATCGTCGTGGCCGCGGCGGGGAAGACGCACCTTGTCACGGCCGACATGGTCAAGCCCGGTGCCGCCGTGCTCGACGTCGGCGTCACTCGGTCCGACTCGGGTCCGGCGGGTGATGTGCATCCCGACGTTGCCGAAGTGGCGGGATTCCTCTCGCCGAATCCCGGTGGTATCGGTCCGATGACCCGCGCGATGCTGCTCACCAATGTCGTGGAGGCCGCCGAACGCACCCTCGCCTGATCGAGTGAGTTTTTTGCAGTTTCGCGCGAAACTGCATTTTTCTCTCGCGGCGGGGTCGGGTGACCGCGGCACGGCAAGGAAGGGATGTGGCATGGCCGACCGGTTCCGTGGCGGAGCGCGATTGTCGGTGCACCTGCCCTTCTCCGCGGTCGTGCTGGTGGCCCTGAGCGGTCTCGTGTGGGTGGGCATGCAGCATTGGCGGGAGGGAGCAGCCCTGCTCGGTGGTGCGCTGCTGCTCGCGGCGGCACTGCGCACGGTGGTGTCCACCGAACGGGTCGGTCTGCTGGCCATTCGCAGCCGTACCGTCGACATTCTGCTTTACGCCGGTCTGGGTCTGCTCATCGTCTTCATCGCCGTCACGATCAAGGGCGGACCACTGGCGACCTGAGTGCCCGCTCACTCGATGCCGATGGTTAGGCTCACCGGCCGTGCGCACCGAATCCGGCGGCCCGCCGCACCGGGCAGGGGAACCCGTCCGTGCAGGAGTTCCCGAGCACGGCCGGATTCCGCGGTACTACGCCGTCAAGACGGAGCTGCTGGAGCTGATCGAGGAGCTCGGTGAGGGCACGGCGTTGCCCGCCGAACGTGAACTCGCACATCGCCACGGTGTTTCACGGGTGACCCTGCGCCAGGCGGTCTGCGAGCTGGTGCTGGAAGGAAAGCTGCTGCGCAGGCAGGGCAGTCGTACCGTGGTAGCCCCGCCGAAGGTGCTGCAGCCGCTGGCGCTGACCAGCTATACCGAAGGTGTGCGGGAACAGGGCATCGAGCCCGGCCGCACCGTGATCACGGCCGAAACCCTGCGGGCCGATCCGGAGCTCGCCGCGGACCTCCGTATCGACACCGACACCGATGCCGCGGTGGTGCACCTCGAACGGGTGCTGCTCGCCGACGGTGAGCGGGTGGGGCTGGAGTCGACATACCTGCCGCAGCACCGTTTTCCCCGGCTGCTGGAGGAGTTCGCCCCGGACGGCTCGCTGTATGCGCACCTGCGCGAGCAGCGGGGCGTGGTGTTCGGCGAGGCGGAGGAACGGATCGAGACCGTGCTCGCCACACCGCGCGAGGCATTGCTGATCGGTACCAACCCTTCGGTGCCGATGATCCTGCTGCACAGGTTGTCCTGGGACTCCGATGGCAAGCCGATCGAGCGGGTGCGCTCGCTGTTCCGGGGGGACCGCTTCAGCTTCGTGACTCGCCTGTATCGCTGACTCCGCTCGCTGCTGCGATCGGGCAGTGCCCTTCCCGTTGAGATAACGGAAAGATAACTGATCTAGTCCACTCTTCGTTGCGTGTTCACTCGGAATTGACGCTTGGAGCACGGCTCATTTGCTCGCACGGACCACCGTGTGTCCTGTGCGAGTAGTGATAGTGGGCGGTGGCGTGCTCGGCACCATGCACGCCTGGCGAGCCCTCGAAAACGGCCACGAAGTGGTGCACCTGGAGCGGGAGCCCGAGGCACGTGGCGCTTCGGTCCGCAACTTCGGTCTGGTCTGGATCAGCGGTCGCGCGGCGGGTGAGGAACTCGACCTCGCGCTGCGCGCCCGCCGTGCGTGGGGGCACCTCGCCACCGAGGTGCCTGCTCTGGGATTCCGTGCGAACGGTTCGCTGACCGTGCTGCGTTCGGCGGCCGAACTGGCGGTCGCCGAGGAAATGGTCGAGCGGCCGGAAACCGCCGAGCGCGGCACCAAGTTGCTCACCGCCGACGAGGCCCGGATGCTGAACCCGGCACTGCACGGCGAGATGCGTGCCGCCCTGTGGTGCGAGCAGGACGCGGCGGTCGAACCCCGCACAGCGCAACCGGCCATTCGTGCACATCTGGCCGCGACCGGTCGCTACACGTGGCTTCCCGGCCGGGAAGTTCGTGAGGTCGCCGAGACTTCCGTGCGGGACGACTCCGGTACACGGCACGACGCCGACGTCGTCGTGCTGTGTACCGGTGCCGCTCTGGGGGGCCTGGTCCGGGAACTGCGTCCCGAGCTTCCCGTGCGGCGAGTGCGGTTGCAGATGATGCAGACCGAGCCGCTGGACGAGGCGTTGCCGACTTCGGTCGCCGACGCGGACAGCCTGCGGTACTACCCGGCCTATCGGGGCGCGGCCCTGGACGAGCTCAACCGACTCGAGCCGCAGTCGCCGATGGCCGCCGACAACGGGATGCAGCTGCTGATGGTGCAGCGCGCCGACGGCAGCCTGACCATCGGCGATACCCACGGATACGCCGAACCCTTCCCGTTCGATGTGCACGAGGGGCCGTACGACCACCTGCGCAGACGTGTCGAGGAGTTGCTCGGTCGCTCGCTGCCTCCGGTCACGCGCCGGTGGGCGGGTGTCTACGCCCAGTGCGCCGAGACCTCGCGGGTCGTGCACCGCGAACAGCTCCGGTCCGGCGTCTGGCTGGTCACCGGCCCGGGCGGCCGCGGCATGACCGGCTCTCCGGCCATCGCCGAGGACACCATGATCGAGGCCGGCCTGTGCGAGGCCGGATCATGAGCCGCCGCATCCGGCTGGCCGTGCTGGACATGGCGGGTACCACCGTCGTCGACGACGGACTGGTGGAGCGTGCCTTCACCACCGCCATCGCGCGTGTCGGCGTCACCGAGTCCGATGATGCCCACCCCGGCATGCTCGACTACGTCCGCCGCACGATGGGCGAATCGAAGATCACGGTTTTCCGTGCCCTGCTCGACGGGGACGAGTCCCGTGCCCAGGAGGCGAACAGCGCGTTCGAGAACGCCTATGCCGAACTGGTCTCGGAGGGCTGCTGCACCGGCATCGACGGTGCCGCCGAGACCATCCACCGCTTGCGGGGAATCGGCGTGCACGTGGCGCTGACCACCGGATTCGCCACGTCCACCCAGGATCGAATCCTCGATGCCCTCGGATGGCACGAGCTGGTCGACCTGGCGCTGACTCCGGCTCGTGCGGGGCGTGGGCGCCCGTATCCCGACATGGTGCTCACCGCGCTGCTGCGGCTCGGCATCGACGACGTGCGCGAGGTCGCCGTGGTCGGAGACACCGGTTACGACATGACGACCGGTCTGCGCGCCGGTGCCGGAATCGTCGCAGGAGTGCTCACCGGTGCGCACGACAGCGACGTGCTGACCGAGGCCGGTGCCACCCACGTTCTCACCTCGATCCGCGAACTCCCCGGACTCCTCACCGCCCCATAGGACCGCACCGACGGAGACGACACACGAAGGAGACCCGCCATGCTCGGCAGAAAGAGACGAGCAGCCGCTACGGCGGCGGTGGCCACGCTGTCCGTACTGCTCGCGGCCTGCGGCCCCAGCGCCGCGAACCGCGGCTCGGCCTCGTCCGATGCGCTCGTTTTCGCGGCGATCCCCTCGGAGGATTCGTCGAGCCTGCGACAGGACTACCGGCCGGTGCTGGACATGCTGGAGGCCGAAACCGGCAAGGAGGTCCGGTTCCAGCAGGCCACCGACTACGCGGCCATCATCGAGGACCAGCGCGCCGGGAAGATCGACATCGCCAAGTACGGTCCGTTCTCCTACGTGCTGGCCCGTAAGAAAGGCGTCGAGGCCACGGCGGTCGCCGCACAGACCGAGAAGAAGGGCAAGAAACCCGGGTACCAGTCCTACGCCATCACCAGGCCCGGTACCGGCATCGACTCGCTGGCCGACTTCGCGGGCGAGAAAGTCTGCTTCGTCGACCCCACTTCCACCTCCGGCTACCTCTACCCGACGGCCGGTCTGCTCGAGGCCGGAGTCGATCCGAAGACCGACATCCGACCGATCATGTCCGGAGGACATGACGCCTCGGCCCTGGCCGTGGCCAGTGGGCAGTGCGCCGCCGGGTTCGCCTTCGACACGATGGTCAGCCGCCAGCTGATCGAGCAGGGCCAGCTCGAGCCGGGACAGCTCGAAGTCGTGTGGCGTTCCGAGGTCATCCCGGGCGATCCGGCCGTGGTCTCCGAGGGTCTCGCTCCGAAGCTGCGCGAGACCATCACCAGCGCCCTGCGGAACAAGGCCAACAGCGACTACCTGCGCGCACACGGTTTCTGCACGGGCAAGTGCCGTGTCGGCGATACCGGCGGCTGGGGATTCACCCGCGTCGATGACTCCTACTACGACACCATCCGCCGCGTCTGTGCGACGACGAGGAACAAGCAATGCGTGTGAGTGACAGCGGCAGCACGGACACCGTCGTGGACTTCGACGGGGTGAGCAAGCGATTCGGCCAGGGTGCCCCGGCACTCGAGGATGTCTCGATGCGGATAGGTGCAGGCGATTTCACCGTCCTGCTGGGATTGTCCGGATCGGGCAAGTCCACACTGCTGCGCCACGTCGACGGGCTGCACCGTCCCACCTCGGGCTCCGTTGCGGTGCTCGGAACCGACCTCGGGCAGGCTCACGGGAATGCACTGCGGAAGCTGCGGCGCCGTGTCGGCTTCGTGTTTCAGCAGTTCCATCTGGTTGGGGCGCTGACCGTGCTGGAGAACGTGTGCACCGGTGCCCTGGGGAGCCTGCGTGGCCCGCGCCTGGGGCTGGCGTTGTATTCCAAGCGCCTCCGCCACGACGCGATGGACCAGCTCGAACGGGTCGGCCTGGCCGATCGGGCCCTGCAGCGGGCCGACACGCTGTCCGGAGGCCAGCAGCAGCGCGTCGCCGTGGCTCGTGCGCTGCTGCAGCGCCCGGAGATCCTGCTCGCCGACGAGCCGGTCGCCTCGCTGGATCCGGAGTCCTCGGAGCAGGTGATGCGACTGATCTCGGAGATCAGCAGGCAGGACCGGCTCACCGTGGTGTGCAGCTTGCATCAGTTGGAGCTGGCCATGAGCTGGGGCGAGCGGATCGTGGGGCTGCGCGCCGGGCGCGTCGTGCTGGATGCACCGGTCGAGGGGCTCAGTCGGGAGTCGGCGATGGCGATCTACTCGGGCACCGACTCCGATGCGAAGTCGGTGCGCTCCGGATACGGCGAACTCCCGATGGCCGGGTGAGCACACAGTGTCCACAATGGAAATGACTCGAAATCCGCGGAAGCGGTCGGCGGCCGATGGTCGGCGCACCCTTCCCAGGCCGAGCCCGCAAGGCGGCGCCGCCGTATTCGTGGCCTCCGGGGTGGTAGCGGCGGCGGTGTGGGCGATTCTCGACCTGCGCCTGAACGCCGCGACCATGCTGGACAGTGCGGGCAACGCCGCCGACTTCCTGTCTCGGACACTGCCACTGGACTTCCCGCCGATCGGGCAATTGCTTGCTTCGGTCGGTACCACACTGTCCATCGTGATCTGTGCGACGCTGCTGGCGTCGCTGGTCGGTGTTCCGGTCGCGGTATTCGGTGCGAGCAACACCACCCCGCACGTCACCGCCCGTTACGGTGCGCGGGCGGTGATCGTGCTGTGGCGGGCCATTCCGGATGTGGTGCTGGCGATCCTGTTCTTCCGGATCTTCGGCTTCGGCGGGCTCACGGGCGTACTGGCGATGGGGCTGCACTCGATCGGCATGATCGGCAAGCTGTACTCCGATGCCGTCGAGCAGATCGACGAAGGACCCCGCACGGCCATCCGCGCGGCGGGCGGCTCCCGGGTGCAGGAACTGGTCAGCGGCGTGCTTCCGCAGGTCCTGCCCTCGTTCGTCGCGACATCGCTGCACCGCCTGGACATCAACCTGCGGGTCTCGGTGGTGCTCGGCTTCGTCGGAGTGGCCGGCCTGGGCCAGGACATCGCCAACGCGTTGCGCACGCTGGACTACCAGCGCGGCATAGCGCTGGCGCTGGTGGTCTTCGTCCTGTGCGTGCTCATGGAACTGCTCTCCGGTGCGATTCGCGGACGCCTGATGAACACTGACAGTGCCCGGCAGCGAAGCCGGGCACCCGGTATCGCCACCGGGCGTGTCCCCGGCCTGTCGACATCGTCCGGGACCACGAGGGATTCCGTCCGGACGGAGGGAACCCGGCCGGGGCGAATCAGCCATCCGTGGACGGCCGCGCGGCTGCGCACGAGCGCCTACTGGATGGTGACCGGCCTCGTTCTGGCCGCCTCGGTATGGGGTCTGGGACTGAGCCCGGAACAGTTCGCACGGGGAATCGGTGAAATCGGGCCGACACTCGCCCTGTTCTGGCCCCCCGCGACCGGCGGCATCATGCCGGTTCTGCTCTCGGAACTGCTGGTCACGGTCGAGATCGCCTTGGCAGCGACCCTGATCGGCGGCGTGCTGGCACTGCCGGTCGGTGCGCTGGCCGCGGGAAACGTCGCTCCGAGGCCCGGCCTGGCCCGCGCATTCCGTGGCGTGGTGCTGGTGATCCGGGGAGTTCCGGAACTGGTGCTGGCGATCGTGTTCGTCGTCATCACCGGGCTCGGGCCGGTCGCGGGTGCCTGCGCGCTCGGCGTCGGATCGGTGGGGCTGCTCGGTAAGCTCGTCGCGGACTCCCTGGAGGAGGTCGACAGGGGCGTGGAACAGGCATTGCGTGCCACCGGTGCGGGCAGAGTCCAGGTCTTCTTCTCCGCGACACTGCCGCAAGCCGCCCCCGCGATCGTCTCCCACCTGCTCTACCAACTCGACACCAACATCCGCTCGGCCACACTGCTCGGACTCGTCGGCGCGGGCGGCATCGGCTACTACCTGCTCAACGCGTCCCGCGTACTGGAGTTCGATGTCGTGACCACTGTGCTGCTGTTGACGTTCGCGGTGGTGATGCTGGTCGAACTTCTCGCCCTGTGGTGGCGACGAGTGCTGTCCGGAGCCGCGGCCGGCCGCCGGTAGGGGTGCGTCACTCCCACCAGAACGACCAGCTGCGGCGCCCGCTGATCTCCCTGGCATATGCGGCGATGCTGCCGGACTCCTGCATCACCCGGTCAGGGGCGAAGGTCCAGTGCTCGGCGGCGACCGCCGCGGCGTGCTCGGCCTCGTGCGGTGGTGCGGCGACACTGATGTCGAGCCGGTCCGGCCCGAGCCGCAGCACGCGTGCGCCGAAGCGCTCCTCCCAACTGCGCAGCATCGCCGAGAGCCCCGCGGTGCGGGAGACGTGGTTGGCCGCCCCGGACCAGCCGAGCACGGTGAGCACGTCGGCACCACGCCGCACGGGCACCAGCGCCAGCCGCGTCTCCTCGTCGATGAAGCGAGGAACCTGCTGGTTGGCCAGGACGTCCGGGTCGGCGAGCAGGCTGCCCGCCGGAGCGGTTCCGGGGCAGGAGTGATCGAACGGCGCGAGGCTGTCCGAGTCATAGGCCGGCCCGAGTTCCGAATCGGCCTGGCAAAGCCCGTCCCAGATGCGCGTCATGACCTGTATCGCCTGCCACCGCTCGACGTGTTCCAGCGGTTCCGGTGCCACGACGCCGACCGTGCAACGCTCGCCGTAGATCTCGGTGTCGTCGCACAACAGCAGCGGCCACAGTCCGCTGCGGGGATGGTCCGCCCGCAGGGCTGCCAGCAGTTGCACGGAAGGGCGGTCGTCACTGATCCAGCACAGCGGCGCCGGTTCGGTCGCCGCGTCCGTGCGCGTGGATTGTTCGGCGAGCAACTCACCGGGTGGCAGCGTCACCGAAAGCCCGTGTTCGGCGGCGCCGTCGGTACCCCGGCCGAACATGCTTGCCAGGTCGGTGGCGGCCTCTGCGGGCCGACCGTCTCGCAACACGTCACCGCCTCCTTACCGAGTGCCCGGCGGCGTGGCGAATCCTCGCCGCACCGCTGTACACCTTAAGGAGCGGAGCATGCCTTCACCCGCTCGGCCCTGCGCTGCGCGTGGTACCGGCCGCAGGTGGGGAGAGGAACACGTGCGGAGAAAATCACTGCCGCACTTCCACCTCGCAGTCGCCGCCCGGAAACACCAGGCGCTCGTGGCCGTCGTCGAAGCGGACAACGTAGGGCGGGTCACCGTTCTCCCCGCGTACTTCCAGGATCACTCCCGTCCGGTCGGCCTGCTCAACCGTCCGGCTGTGGACGTGCAATTGATCACCGGTGGTCGCTTTCATTCCCGTCACCTCCAGGTAAGCATCCGTCCTTCCTGTCAGATTAGGTGACGTGGAGCACATCACGCAGCGGTTCCCGCCGTTTTTCAGCCGGTGATGTCCGCACAGGCCGCCAGAACCTGTTGGGTCCGCTCGAGTTTGGTCTGCAGCCACTGTGCGCTGTTCTGCGCGGTGATCTCTCCGGAGGCGACCTGCTCCAGCGAAGCCTGCACGTCCAGCAGATTCTGCTTCAGGGTCTGGTCGGCGGTCTGCTGTGCCAACCGACCGAGTTCCTCGGCCTTGGCCTGAGCTTCGGCCTGGGCCTGCTGCGGATTGTCGAAGTTCGGCGTGAACTGTGCGGCCCCGGCGGCCTTGGCGCAGGTCTGTACGGCACTCAGGCTCTCCTGGGCCTGGGAGATGTTTTCCTGGGCCCGCTGAACCCCCTCCTGGGCCTCCTGAAGCTCGCCGCACGCGGCGGCCCCGGTCAGTAGGGGCAGCGCCAGTGCCGCCGCCACGAGCTGTTTACGGGCTCGCATCGTTCCTCCGTGCCGCAGTCCGACAGATCATGCCCGAGGCCGCGGTGGCACCGGACGCGATCAACCTTACCGATGACGGGTGCCCGGGTGTGCGTGTTTCGCCCGAACCACGACGCCCTGACGCCGGCACGCCGGGAGGAGGGCCGGCACGCCAAGAGGAAGACCCGGTGGCATGAGTGGCGAGCAGGGTGTCATGAGTGGCGAGCAGGCAGGCCGACGACTTGCCCGCGCCGCTCACCCGAGACCGGGAACAAGGTCTCATGCCGAGGGGTCGATCCAGGCCATGAACTCGGGCGGCAGGTTGAGGTCGGCCAGCCACGGGGCTGCCCCGACCCGGTAGAGCACCACTGCGGAGAGGACGACCGCCAGGACCGTCAGGGTGGGCCCGATCAGGACCAGTTCGACCTTGCCCCCGGTCTGCATCCGCAGCAGCTTCGGTGGTGCCACCGGAAACCAGGTCTTGCCGCCCAAGGGCAGCGGCCACAGCATCGGACAGCCCTGCTCGGTGACGGCGTCCCCGATGAAGTGCGCGACGCAGCCGATCATCACCGCCACGCCGAACGCGGCGGCATCGGAGGGCTGGTCACCCGCCCACGCCCAGCACACGAGCGTGAGCACCAGTGAGGTGGCGGCGATCAGCAACGCATCGGATTTCGGTGACCAGTTGTGCATGAGGCCCCGCACGGCCAGCCCGGCGAAGAGGAACATCAGCACGCCGAGTGCGGCGCCTTCGCTGGTCTGCACGATCGCGGTGGTCACCAGTCCCGCAAGTACCGCGAACACGAGTGTGTGAGTAAAACCACGGTGGGTGCCCGTTCGGTCGCTGTCGTGCTTGGTGCGGGTCAGCCTGTACAGGAATCCGCTGAGGCCGCTCATGGCCGCGGAGAAACCCCGGGACATGCCCCCGAAGGTCCGCGCGACGGTGGACTGGGGGTGGTCGATGTCGGGGAGCAGGGCGGCGCCGGTGGCCAGGGTGGCTCCGACCACCCATGTCTTGGGGCTCAGCTGCCCGATGGAGTGATCGTCGGCCATGGCGGTCACCGCCGCCCACGCCACGAGTCCGCTCATCGCGTGCGTGGGACCCGTCGCCATGTGCGCTCCCTGCCGAGATCGTCCGTCGAGATCGCCGTCGTGGGGATGAGCGTAGAAGATGCCGGAGGCGATTCCGGAGTGCGGCAGGATTCACTGCCGAGAGGAATGACTTATCCAGCGGGTGGGGGACACAATCGAATGAGATAGCAGTACGCTTGTACCGCTTGCATTCTCGCGAGAGGAGCACCCCGCCACCATGAGCAAGATCAAGGTTCAGGGCACCATCGCCGAACTCGACGGCGATGAGATGACCCGCATCATCTGGTCCTTCATCAAGGACAAGCTGATCCACCCGTACCTCGACGTCAACCTCGACTACTACGACCTGGGGGTGGAGCACCGCGACGCCACCGACGACCAGGTCACCGTCGACGCCGCCAAGGCGATCGGCAAACACGGCGTCGGCGTGAAGTGTGCCACCATCACTCCGGACGAGGCCCGGGTGGAAGAGTTCGACCTGAAGAAGATGTGGCGCAGCCCCAACGGGACGATCCGCAACATCCTCGGCGGCGTCATCTTCCGGGAGCCGATCGTCATCTCCAACATCCCGCGCTACGTACCGGGCTGGACCAAGCCCATCGTGATCGGCCGCCACGCGCACGCCGACCAGTACAAGGCCACGGATTTCCGAGTACCCGGCCCCGGCACGGTGACGATCACCTACACGCCCGACGACGACTCCGAGCCGATCGAGCTGGACGTGGCCAAGTTCCCGACCGACGGGGGCGTGGCAATGGCCATGTACAACTACCGGCGTTCCATCGAGGAGTTCGCCCGCGCCTCCTTCCGCTATGGCCTGGAGCGCGGCTACCCGGTGTACATGTCCACCAAGAACACCATCCTGAAGTCCTACGACGGTGTCTTCAAGGAGGTGTTCGAGGAGATCTACGACAAGGAGTTCAAGGCCGAGTTCGAGGCCAACGGTCTGCTCTACGAGCACCGCCTGATCGACGACATGGTCGCCACCGCCATGAAGTGGGAGGGCGGCTACGTCTGGGCCTGCAAGAACTACGACGGTGACGTGCAGTCCGACACGGTTGCCCAGGGCTTCGGCTCGCTGGGCCTGATGACCTCGGTGCTGATGACCGAGAACGGCACCGTGGAGGCGGAGGCCGCGCACGGCACCGTCACCCGGCACTACCGTCAGCACCAGCAGGGCAAGGAGACCTCCACCAACCCGATCGCGTCGATCTTCGCCTGGACTCGCGGGTTGCAGCAGCGCGGCAAGATCGACTCCACGCCCGAGGTCGTCGACTTCGCCTCGAAGCTGGAGCAGGTTGTCATCGAGACCGTCGAGAGCGGCAAGATGACCAAGGACCTGGCGCTGCTGGTCGGCGGTGACCAGGGCTACCAGAACACGCAGGAGTTCCTGAACTCGCTGGACGAGAACCTGCAGCAGAAGATGGCCCAGCGCTGATCTTCGACACGTGCAGGCGCGGGTGAACGCCGACTTTCGGCACTGCCATGTGAGTGAAAGTTGGCGTTCACTCGAGCTTTTCCAGTGCCGTGCGGATCTCCTCGGGGACGGGAACCGTGCGACGGGTGTCGCGGTCGACGTAGACGTGCACGAAGTGCCCGAGCGCGGCGGGACTCTCCTGGCGGTTGCCGAAGACGGCGAGCCGGTACCGGACACTGGAGTTGCCCAACCTCCCCAGACCGAGACCGACCTCGACCTCGTCGGGGAAGCTGAGTTCGGACAGGTACCGGCAGGCGGTCTCGGCGACGAGACCGATGGCGGGCAGCGTGCTGATGTCGGCGCCCGTGGCGCGCATCAGCCAACCGTTGACGGCGGTGTCGAACCACGAGTAGTGCACGACGTTGTTGACGTGCCCGTAGACATCGTTGTCCTCCCAGCGCGTCGTGATCGGCCACAGCACGGGGAAGTCGCTGCGCGAGGGGGGCGGATCGGGAAATTCGGCCACGGGGGTGAGCCTATCCGCAGCCGCATGGCCCTCGGCAGTCACCGAGGGGTGCCGAGCGCTGTTGCCGAGTACAGTCCCGAATTCCGTGGCTGCCCGGTGACTGCCTGGTGATCCTCGGGGGCATGCGTCAGCGGGTTCATCCCATCGGTTAGAGTATGCTCGCACGGCCTCCGGCGAGGCCGTCGCGCGCGATTAGCTCAGCGGGAGAGCGCTACGTTGACACCGTAGAGGTCGCTGGTTCAAACCCAGCATCGCGCACCGCCACAGGCGGGCCGCAGTTTCCCCGAAACTGTGACTGCCGTACCCGAGTTCGCGGACCTTCCCGGGGCGCGTAGCGCGGTCTGCACCCTCTTCGTCCAAGACACAGTTGCCGGCGTCCCCACGCCGGCGCCGGTCCGAATGACCGCTCTGCTGCAGATCGGGCTATCGAGCCGGGGATGTGCGCCTCCGATCCTGCATCGGGGCGAGATGGTGCCGACACTGGTCGGTATGGAGAAGTTCTCGCTGGAGGCACTGGCCCGCGAACATCTCGATCGCGCGAGCGAGTCCGCGAGTGGGCGCAGTGCCGAAACCGTGTACGGCGGGCATGAGCACCTGCTGCGCCAGACGCTCGTGAGCCTGGTTTCGGGTGCCTCCATGGATGAGCACGAAAGCCCGGGTGAGGCCACGGTGCTGGTGATGCGGGGGCGCGTGCGCTTGAGCACCTCGGAAACCTCGTGGGATGGGCTCGCCGGGGACATGCTGCTCGTGCCGCCCGCACGCCACAGCCTCCACGCGTTGGAGGATTCGACGATCCTGCTCACCGTTGCCAAACGCGTCTGACCGGGTGCCTCGCGCCGTTGCGACACCCCGTTCGATGTTGGGCGGGTGTAGCCCACGTCCTCGGCGGCCCCGAACCGGTCGTTATCCTGCGTGCCGTGCTGACTGTCTCCACTGCCAATGTCAACGGCTTGCGTGCCGCCGCCAAGAAGGGCTTCGTCGAGTGGCTGGCCGACACCGAGGCGGATGTGGTCTGCATGCAGGAGACGCGGGCCGAGCACGACCAGCTCCCTGCCTCCGTCCGTGCGCCGGAGGGGTGGCATACGCTGCTGGCACCGTGTGCGGTCAAGGGGCGCAGCGGGGTGGCGATCTACAGCCGCACCGAGCCGGAAACGAGCCGGATCGGGTTCGACTGCGGTGAGTTCGACGACAGCGGCCGGTACGCCGAGATCGAGCTGCGCGACGTGGTGATCGCCAATCTCTACCTGCCCAGTGGCGAAGCGGGCACCCCCAAGCAGGACGAGAAGGAACGATTCATGGCGGCGTTCCTGCCGTATCTGGTCGAGCTGCGTGCCCGCGCCGAGGCGGCGAACAAGGACGTGCTGGTGTGCGGGGACTGGAACATCGCGCACCAGGAGATCGACCTGAAGAACTGGAAGAACAACCGGAGGTCCGCCGGGTTCCTGCCCGAGGAGCGCGCGTGGCTGAGCCGGGTGTTCGACGAGGCCGGCTACGTCGACGTCGTCCGGCGCCAGTATCCCGAGGGGCCGGGCCCCTACTCCTGGTGGTCCTACCGGGGCAAGGCCTTCGACAACGACTCGGGTTGGCGGATCGACTACCACGTCGCCACCGAGGGACTGGCTGCTCGCGCCACCGACGCGAAGGTGGAGCGCGCGCCCTCCTATGACAAGCGCTGGTCCGACCACGCCCCGGTCACCGTGACCTACGACCTGTGATGCCTTGGTCGCGCGTTCTCCGGTCGGCATAATGTGATCGGGAGGTGGCGGCCGTGCACGAGCTGGTCGAAGGGAAGCGACAGGAGATCGAGGAGTTGTGCGCGACGCTGTCGGTGCGCCGCCTCGATCTCTTCGGCTCGGCCGTCGATGACTCCTTCGATGCCGTCGCCAGCGATGTCGACGTTCCCGTCGAGTTCGACGCAGGACCTGGTTTCGACTACTTCGGCACGTACTTCGCCCTGAAGGAAGGACTCGAAAGAATCCTGGGCAGGCCGGTCGATGTCGTGAGCGCCTCCAGCCTTCGCAATCCGTACTTCAGGCAACGAGTGCTGGAGACCAGGGAAGAGCTGTATGCAGCCTGACCCGCGTGAGTACCTCTGGGACGCTGCTCACAAGCCGCAGAGCTTCTCCGCGAGTTCGCCGAGGGGAAGAGTTTCGCGGACTACCAGGCCGATGCCATGTTGCGATCCGCTGTCGAGCGCCAGTTCGAGATCATCGGTGAGGCATTGAACCAGGTGTCCAAGGTCGATGCAGCACTGGCGGCGAGAGTACCGGAACTCGGCCGTATTGTTGCTTTTCGCAACATCCTGGTTCACGGGTACGCGACGGTCGACGGCGCTCTCGTGTGGCAGGTGCTGAACGACAAGCTGCCTGCCCTGGACGATGCGCTACGGCAACTCCTCGATCAGTAGAGTGCCACGGATATCGACCAGCGCGATCCGGTTGTAAAACCGGAGACATCCGGGTCCGTGCCGACTTGTCGGAGGAACTGCGGGGCAGAAGCTTCGCCATCGTCATGGTGCGGAATCCTTACACAATCGAGTGAAGGCGGGGCTCGTTCGGATGGTCGTGACTCGGCGTCGGACTGCGGTTCTGGCTGATCGATGCCGAGATATGGGACAGCATGGAGTGATCAACGGCCGAATGAGTGACACGTGATGTGATCTCCACCTATGTGCTACCGGGTGTGGACCACAGCACAGCGGGCTTAGAGTCGGGATCGTGTCGGTTGATCTCGAAGTGCCCCCGCCAGAACCCCCACCGGATCCCCCGCCGGAGTCCGCCCCGAGTGCTTCGGCGATGCGTCGAGCGCTGCGCAGGGCCGGCGACGGTGTCACGTTGAATGCCACCGAGGCCGCAGTGCTGCTGCACGCTCGCGGTGACGATCTGGATGCCCTGCTCGGGGCCGCGTCCCGGGCCCGCGATGCGCATCTGACCGCCGAGGGCCGAGCGGATGTGGTCACCTACAGCCGCAAGGTGTTCATTCCACTGACCCGGTTGTGCCGCGACCGGTGTCACTACTGCACGTTCGCGACGGTGCCGCACAAGGTCGAGGCGCCGTTCTTGGAGCAGGACGAGGTGCTGGCCATCGCACGGCAGGGCGCCGAGGCGGGCTGCAAGGAGGCCCTGTTCACCCTCGGCGACCGGCCCGAGGACCGCTGGTCGCAGGCGGCGGAGTGGTTGGCCGCGCGTGGCTACTCCTCCACGCTGGACTACGTGCGTGCCTGCGCGATCGCAGTGCTGGAGGAGACCGGGCTGCTGCCGCATCTGAATCCGGGAGTGCTCGACTGGCAGGAGTTGACCCGGTTGAAGCCGGTCGCGCCGAGCATGGGAATGATGCTGGAGACGACCTCGGAGCGGCTGTGGAGCCAACCGGGCAATCCGCACTACGCCAGTCCGGACAAGGAGCCCGCCGTGCGGTTGCGGGTGCTGGCCGATGCGGGGCGGGTCGCGGTGCCGTTCACCAGTGGCATCCTCATCGGCATCGGCGAGACCACCACCGAGCGTGCCGAGTCGCTGCTGGCACTGCGCAGCAGCGCACGCCAGTACGGGCACCTTCAGGAAGTCATCGTGCAGAACTTCCGTGCCAAGCCGGACACGGCGATGCGCGGGATGCCCGATGCCGATCTGGATGATCTGGCCGCCACGATCGCGGTGGCGCGGTTGCTGATGCCGTCGGGGGTGAGCGTGCAGGCACCGCCGAACCTCGTCGGTGCCGAGCACCGCCTGATGCTGCGGGCGGGTATCGACGACTGGGGTGGGGTGTCGCCGGTGACGCCGGATCACGTCAACCCGGAAAAGCCGTGGCCTGCCATCGACGATCTCGCCGAGCAGACCGCGGCGGGCGGTTTCGAACTGCGCGAACGCCTGAGCGCCTACCCGCGCTATGTGCGTGCGGGGCTGGCAGGCAACAGCACACAGTGGTTGGACACGCGGGTGGCCAACCACGTGGCGGAACTGTCCGCGGTGGACGGGCTTGCCCGGCCGGACGCGGAGCTGGTCGGACGTCCGTGGCAAGAGCCCGACGGCGGCTTCGAGTCGATCGGACGTACCGACCTGAACAGCAGCATCGACACCGTCGGACGCAGCGAGGACCGTCGCGGTGACTTCGACACCGTCTACGGCGACTGGGACGAGCTGCGGCAGCAGTTGCCCAGCACGCGGGCACCGGAACGACTCGATTCCGATGTGCGCGAGGGTCTGCGCCTCGCTGCCGAGGATCCGGCCGCGCTGCTCGACGAGAACAACACCGACGTGGCGATGGCCCTGCTGACCTGTGACGGTCCGGCGATGGACTCGTTGGCGAGGCTGGCCGACGAGTTGCGCCGCGAGGTGGTCGGTGGCGACATCACCTATGTTGTCAACCGCAACATCAATTTCTCCAACATCTGCTACGTCGGATGCCGGTTCTGCGCCTTCGCCCAGCGTGAGCGCGACGCCGACGCCTTCCGTCTCTCGCCCGACGATGTGGCGGACCGGGCCGAGGAGGCTTGGCGGGCCGGGGCGACCGAGGTGTGCATGCAAGGCGGCATCGACCCCCGCCTGCCGACCTCCGGCTACGCCGATCTGGTTCGCGCGGTCAAGACCAGGGTGCCCGAGATGCACGTGCACGCATTCAGCCCGATGGAGGTCGTCAGTGCCGCGGCCAAGGCGGGAGTGAGTATCCGGGACTGGCTGACCGAGCTGTGCGAGGCCGGTCTGGACAGTATTCCCGGCACGGCCGCCGAGATCCTCGACGACGATGTCCGCTGGGTGCTGACCAAGGGCAAGTTGCCCGCCTCGGAGTGGATCGAGGTCATCACCACCGCGCACCGGCTGGGCATTCCCTCCTCGTCGACGATGATGTACGGGCACGTCGACACCCCCGAGCACTGGCTCGGGCACCTGCGCACTCTTGCGGGCGTGCAGGACACCGCCGCCGAGAACGGAGTCGGTGGGTTCACCGAGTTCGTCCCGCTGCCGTTCGTCCACCGCAACGCGCCGATCTACCTCGCAGGTCTCGCTCGGCCCGGACCGACCCGTCGCGACAACCGTGCGGTGCATGCGATGGCCCGTCTGGCACTGCACGGACGCATCGACAACGTGCAGTGCTCCTGGGTCAAGCTCGGCGACGAGGGCACCTCCGAGGTACTCACCGGCGGTGCCAACGATCTCGGCGGCACGCTGATGGAGGAAACGATCAGCCGCATGGCCGGCTCCGAGCACGGATCCGAACGCACCATCGAGCAGTTGCACACCATCGCCGCCCGCGTCGACCGCCGCGCCCGCCAGCGCGGTACCACCTACGGAGCCGCACCGGTCAGCCACCTCGGCCTCACGGAGGTATCGGGATAGACGTCAGGTGCGTGAACGGCCCGTTCATCGCCTCTATCGGAATGAACGGGCCGTTCACGCACATTGCGGGAGTTCCTCCATGATCAGTAGAGTGCCGCGTGGCGTCCGCCGCAGGGGAAGGCACGGCATGGGGATCTTCGACTGGTTCACCGGTACCAAACGACCTGAGGACGGGGTCGTGCCCCGATCCCCGCAGGAGGTGTATCAGGCTCTTCTCACGGTGAACCGGCCGACCGCGCCTTTCGTCGTTCGGGACGGCAGTCCGGAGGGGGTCGATCTGGTCTCGGAGTGGCGGATCATGGAATCCGCTTGGTACGAATATTTCAAGACTTTCAGCGTGACCAAGACCTACAAGGTCCTGATGCGTATCAACCCCCCTGATAACGAGGTCCGCTCGACCGATCACGTATGGGAGATCGACTGGACCAAGGGCTTCCCGGAAATCAAGCAGGAAGCCGAATTCGGTCGCGGGCAGGCAAAAAAGGTGGAGCGGCTGTGGAGGCTTGGCCGGGACAAGAACGGAAAACTCGAACTACAGGAACGGGCCACCTTCTCGAGCGGTGAATTGAAATCTCCGCTGCAGGATGCCGTGACCGGTCTCGGGTGGACCTGGCGAGGCGTGTCGATCGGCAAGCTTTGAGATTGCGATGGGCAGGGGTAAGTAAGTACCTGTTGCCGGTGATGAAAGTTGCCCGAGTTTTCGTGCTTCGAAATGTGGGAAACGTGTAGTTTCCGGTTGAAAGGTGGGGCGAGTGACTCCAGGGTTCGGAGCTGAACCCGAGGTGCTTCGGCAGGCGGCATCGAGAATACGCGATGTGGTTCAGGACGCGGACGGAAACAAGGTGGCCGATCTCTGCGGAAACTCCGGTGAGTACGGTCATGAGGGCCTCTTCAGTGCTTTCGAAGAGTTCTGCTCGGCCGTGCAGATCGGTGTCGATGTGCTGGTTGGCAACGCGGAGTCCACTGGCAATTCTCTTGCTGAAGCTGCCCAGAACTATGTGGACAGTGATGACAAGGCGAACGGTGAGTTGCTCGGTCTCGCCGACGGTGTATCCGGCCATGAAAGGGGTAGTAACTGATGGGGGTGCTCGGTGAAACCTCGGATCCCAAGGCGCTGATTCCCGGAAGTCCGAACATAATCGAGGACAAGGTGGCCGCACTGCGCAAGCAAGGCGAGCGCTACGCTGCGATCACGGACGAGCTTCGAGGGGTCGATGTCGGTAATTGGTGGGGGCAAGCCGGCGAGGCCTTCTGGAGCATGTTTTCGAAAGAGCCGCCGAAATGGACCGCTGTCGGTGACTCTCTCGCATCCACCTCCGGTGCCCTGACCGAATACGCGGGCACCTTGCGCTGGGCGCAAGGACAAGCAGCCGAAGCCATCGCACTGTGGGAGAAGGGTGAAGCCTCCACCCATCGGGCAATGGCTCAGTACAAGGAAACTTCCGCACAGGCGCCATTCTCGGACCCGGGTGAGCAGTATCGACGGCAAGCACAGGAACTGCTCACCGGTGCCCGTGAGAAACTCGATGCCGCCGGTACTCACGCGGCGGCGGCCATTCGTGGCGATGGCACCAAGCCGGGCGCGCTTGATCATCTTGTTGATGAGATCACCGGTGGATGGTCGGCCAAGGGAAAGGCCGAGGCAAGTGGCCCCAATGCAGGTGTGGCGGCAGCTTGGCCCAAGGGTAGCAAGATGGGTGAGCTGAAAGCTTTTGCTGAGCTTGCCAAAGCCAGTGCTCAAGGATCAGCGGGCAATGATTATGTGCAGCTTTCCGGAAAGGCTGCTGCGACCGTGGCTGCAGAGGCATCTCTTGCCGGCCAGGTCAACAATGAAGGCATCGGTGCCAAGGCCGAAGTTAAGGCAGGGGCAAAAGCGTCGGCTCAAGGGAAGGTCGATTTCGGTCCCTATGCTGGCTACAACGGCAAGGTTGAAGCATTCGTGGGTGCCAGCGCGAGTGCTAGCGCCTCGGTGGGGCTCGACGGGCTGAAAGCGAATGCAGGGGCATTCGCGGGAGCGAAAGCCACTGGCAAGGTAGGCGGTGACATCGGAGGGATCGGTCTCAATGTGACTGGTGAGGCTTGGGCCGGTCCCGGAGCTGAGCCAGGGGTGAGACTCGGTCCGGACGAGAACGGGACGTGGCACATCGGGGCGAACGCCGGTGTGTCCCCTATTGTCGGGGGTAAACTGGGTTTTGAGCTCACAGTTGACCCCGACGACGTCGCCCAAACTGCCACCGACGCCGCTCAGTTCGTCGGGAACGCCGCGGCGAACACCGGTGAGGCTATCGATGATTTCGCCACATCGACCTACGATTCCTTGAACCCCTGGAATTGACGGTATGCGTGTTCGCGTACTGTGATTGTCTCCACTGAACGGAGTTTGTGATTATGGCAGCCGAATTGCCGGTGCCGATCCGTTTCCGCTTGCCCGACGGGTGGCAGGCGAAGGACCCCGAACAGGTAGGCGCAGATGACGTTGCGTTCGTTGCGCTGCACCCGGAATCGCAGCAACCCGGTTCCACGGCCAATATCACGATCGACGGTGACTATCGTCCCGATCCGGCTGCACTGACCGATATCGCCGATGAATCGGTGCACAATATCGAACAGGTCGCCGAAACGGTCACGGTGACGCAGCGCTCCGAACTCGGCTCTGCCGAGGCACCGGGGCTTGGTCAGGTGCTGAAGTTCTCCACCGTCATCAACGAGGTTGCCCGTGAGCTGTTTCAGTGCCAGGTCTACCTCTCGATGCTGGATACCGAGAACCCGGAGCAGCGGGTGGTGCTCCGGTTGGCGCTGACCGCCAACCAGGAGCAGTTCACAGCACTCATGGAAGATTTTCAGGAGTTCGTCGCCTCCGTGCGTCCGGATACCGACAGCGGCGAGGGCATGTGATGGATGGATCTGTCTGTGGTCGCCTGCGTGTACGCGTGCCTGGTGATGTTGCGGGGGCGTCCGCTTCCTTTTCGGCTGCGACGAACTTCACCAATGCACAGGAATCCGGTGTGCCTGCGAGCTGGGTAGCCTACTGACGACATTGTTGGATTCCACAGAGTGGCAATCTGCCGGACAGGCCGGGTATACGCCGGACAGGACCTCGCCCTGGAGAATGCCGCCTTTCGAGTAGGTGGTATGTCCGGCGCGAAACTCCCGATGCGCGGCCGCTTCCTTGCTCTGGCCAGCACGTTCGTTTGCAAGTGGGAACCCCCTGCGAGCCGCTGTGGCACGGGCTCTACGATCCTCACGGCATACTGATCAACTCTGTGTGGTGTTCCGCCTCCGCTGAGGTGCCACGAATGAGTGATGACCGTATTGCCGCCCGGTCTTCGGTCCTGTCCGAGGATGGGACCTGTATTGGTTGTAACCTGCATGGGTTGTCCGCTGAGGGAGGCATCGCTCGTGCGTAGCCGACTGGCCCGCGCCTGCACGCGAGTGTCCGTATTCGTCGCCACGATGATCATCGGCACGGTCACTGCCGGCGCCGCCACATCCGAACAGTACGTTCGGGCCCAGGCCACGCCGCTGGAATCCCTGAGTGCCCCCGTCGGCCTGGCCGCCGTCGGACTCGGTGTCACCGGGATGCTCGCGGGTGTCTTCCGTCGCAAGAAGACCGCCGTTCAGCCCGAGAACGAACGTAAGTTCTGACGTCGCCGCAAGCCGACTGTGGTGAGTGGCCCTTACCTTCCAGCAGGTTGCGGCAGCGTGGCGCATACCGAACCTCGCGGAAAAAGCCCTCGCGGCCTTCTGCGAGAATGACCGTGTGAGCAGCGACAACCCCGTCACCCAGAACACTGTGAGTCAGGTATCCGGCGCTGGAGAGGCGGCGACGGCCGCAGCGCGTCCGCGCGTGTTCTCCGGCATCCAACCGACCGCCGGTTCCTTCCACCTCGGCAACTACCTGGGTGCGCTGCGCAACTGGATCACGATGCAGGACACCCACGACGCGTTCTACTGCGTGGTCGACCTGCACTCGATCACCGTCGCCATGGATCCCGAAGAACTGCGGAATAACACGCGCTACGCCGCGGCGCAGTTGCTGGCGATGGGCATCGACCCGGAACGCAGCACGTTGTTCGTACAGAGCCACGTTGCCGAGCACGCTCAGCTGAGCTGGGTGCTGGAGTGCATGACGGGCTTCGGCGAGGCCGGGCGGATGACCCAGTTCAAGGACAAGTCCTCCAGGCAGGAGGAGGAGCACGTCAGTGTCGGGCTCTTCACCTACCCGGCTCTGATGGCCGCCGACATCCTGCTGTATCGGACCGATGCCGTCCCGGTCGGCGAGGACCAACGCCAGCACCTCGAGCTCAGCCGCACCCTCGCCCAGCGGTTCAACTCCCGCTTCGGCAGTATCTTCGTGGTCCCCGATGCGCACATTCCGCAGGACACCGCCAAGATCTTCGATCTGCAGGCTCCGGGGTCGAAGATGAGCAAGTCGGTGCCCTCCGGGGTCGTCGAGTTCATGGAGGACCCGAAGCGTTCGGCGAAGAAGATCCGTTCCGCGGTGACCGACAACGAGCGCGAGATCCGCTATGACCCGGACGACAAGCCGGGAATCAGCAATCTGCTGGTGATCTACTCGGCCATGACCGGCCGGTCGATCGCCGAACTCGAATCCGACTACGAGGGCCACGGCTACGGTGACCTGAAGAAGAACCTCGGCGAGGTGATCGTCGACTTCGTGACGCCCTTCCAGACCAGGGTGCAGGAGTATCTGGACGATCCGGTCGAGCTGGACAAGATCCTGCGGCGCGGTGCCGAGCGCGCCAGGACGACCGCCTCCGAAACCCTGCGCACGGTGTTCGACCGGGTCGGCTTCCTGCCTCCAGCAGGCTGATCCGATAGCGCGGCGGTAACCTTCGGCCGGTGTTCCACCGGGCGGGAGGTGAACAGTGGCCGACCGGAGCCAACCGGCACGCACGGCGAAAGCCGACGAGGCACAGCCAAGCAGGCTGGACCTCATGCGGCGCAAGTATCCCCGACTCGACCGGCTCGTCCGGGCCGCCGGCCGCTATCAGTCACAGTACGGTGACTACTACGCGGCCGCGATCACCTACTTCAGCGTGCTCGCACTCGTGCCGCTGCTGATGATCGCGTTCGCGGTGGCCGGATTCATCCTCTCGGGGAACGAGGACCTGCTGAATCGACTACAGCAGGCCATCGCCGAGGCCGTGCCCAGCGAGCAGTTGAGCACCTTGATCACCAACATCGTCAACGAGGCGATCGAGCAGGCCGGGGCGGTCGGCATCATCGGTCTGCTCGGCGCGCTGTACTCGGGTCTGGGCTGGATGACCAACCTGCGTGAGGCGCTGACCGCGCAATGGGGTCAGGGACCCACGAACCTGCCGTTCCTGAAAAAGACCGCAGCCGACTTGGCCTCCCTGATCGGTCTGGGGCTGGCCCTGGTGGTGTCCTTCGCGATCAGCGCTCTCGGAGGCGTGGTCGGTCGGGCCCTGTTCGCTCTGGTCGGCATCGAGAACACTCCCGTTGCCGCTGTCGTGCTGCGGCTGCTGACGATCGTGCTGTCGCTGGCCGCGAGCTGGCTGGTGTTCCTGTGGGTGCTGGCACGGTTGCCCCGGAAGCCGGTCACACTGCACAGCGCCGTGTGGGGCGCGCTGTTCGCGGCGGTGGGTTTCGAGGTACTCAAACAGGTCGGTGTGGTTTACATCAGGAGCCTCAACAGCTCCCCGGCCGCTGCTGCGTTCGGCCCCATTCTGGGCCTGCTCGTATTCGCCTACCTCGTCTCCCGATTCATCCTGTTCGCGACCGCGTGGACCGCTCAAGCCCAGGAGAACCAGGAACTTGTGCCGCCGGAGCCCGCACCTCCGGCGGTGATCCGGCCGGTGGTACGGGAGCGCTCGGGTACGGCGACCGCGGCGAGCCTGTTCGGTCTCGGCGTGGTCATCGGATGGTTCGCACGGCGCCGGTGACGAGCCGAGTGGTGCGGTGGTGTTCACGGATGATCGTCATCGGTGACTTCGGCATTGTTGCGGCGTGCGGCGGCGGCGACTTTCGCGCGGTGCTGCCGCACGCCCAGAACACCGAACACGGCCACAGCCGCCATGGTCAGCAGGGCCAACGGTCCGCCGACCGTGCCGAACAGTGACGACTCCGAAGAGCTCGTCTTCTCCGGCACGCTCGCCTGTGGCTCCGGTGTCTCGCCGGTCGAGGTCGGGGATGCCATCGGTGTCAGATGTCCGACCGCTTGCGCATCCTCGTCGAGGCGGAACCCGTAGTCCAGCAGTGCCGTGGCCTGCTGTGACAGCGGATCCGGACGGTTCTCGCCGCGCATCAGAACCGCGACCAACCGGCGCCCGTCGCGCTCGGCGGCGGCGATGTAGGTGTGTCGTGCATCGTCGGTATAGCCGGTTTTGCCACCCAAGGCTCCCCGGTAGTTCCGGAGCACGTCGTTGTCGTTGTACAGCTTCAGCGCCGGCCCGTCCGGCCTTCCGGGAATTTCGGCGTAGCGCATGGCAACGATCTCGGCGAATTCCGGGTTCCGCATCGCGGTGCGGAAGATCAGCGCCATGTCGTAGGCGGAGGTGCTCATGCCGGGGCCGTCCAGCCCGGACGGAGTGGCGGCTCTGGTGTCCCGCGCACCGAGCTCGTGAGCGAGCCGATTCATCCGAGCGAGCGTGCGTTGAGTGCCCCCGAGTTTCCTGGCCAGGGCATGGGCGGCGTCATTGCCGGACTGCAGGAGCAGACCGGTCAACACCTCGCGCACCGTGTAGGTCACCCCGGGGACGAGTCCGGCTTTGCTGCCTTCCATGCCCGCGTCGGCCTGGGTGATCGTGATGGTGTCGGTCATGTCGAGCTGACGGATGGCCACCAATGCCGTGAGAACCTTGATGATCGAGGCGGGACGGTGCCTGCCGTGCGGATTCTTCGCGGCGAGCACGTTTCCGCTGCCGAGTTCGGCGAGAATCCAGGTGGTCGAGGCCACCTTGGTGGGGACCGTGGGAGCGCCGGGAGCGGTGAGCACGCCGCACTCGCCCATTCGCCCGCCTCCGATGGCTTCCGCAGGGACCGGGAGCGGATCGGGCGAGGGCACCCCGGGAGGCGGAACCTCGGAGCTGTCCACGGGGGGTGGTGGCAGCGTTGCGTGCGGGCAGTTCGCCGGTGGCGGTTGAACAGCATCGGTCCCCGCGGCGAGGGCAGTGCCGGGGGCGAGTATGGCGGTGAGGAGAATGCATACGGCGATGACGGTGTTTGCGCGCAGCCCAGTGGCCGAGCGCCGGGCTCTCACAGGCACAGCAGCAGACTAGCGGATCTTGTTCCGGAAGGATTCCGCCGACGGTGCCGAGTACCGTGCCGGGTTACTCGAGGTGCCCCGGCCGAGATGTGCTCCTGTCGGGGGAGCGATACTGCCGGACGTGAGACTTTCCCGCCGCTCCGCCCTGCTCCTGCTCGCCTTCGGTGTCTGGTCCTGGCTGCTGTGGCCGACGTTCATCCGCAATGTCTGGGATGGTGAACGCTCGTGGTCGGCCGGTGCACCGACGGCCTATCTGATCGTACACCTGGTGATCGCCTTTGTTTCCCTCGCTCTGGGGACGGCGATCGGCGTATTGGGTTGGCGAGGCTACCGGGCGTCACGACGCTGAGGTGGTGAGCACAATTTCGCGAGAAATTGGCATTCACCCGGGTGAACGCCAATTTCTCGCGAAATTTCTCGGCGGCTCAGCGACGGAACATCAGGGCCCGCTTGACCTCCTGGATCGCCTTGGTCACCTGGATACCCCGCGGGCAGGCGTCGGTGCAGTTGAAGGTCGTACGGCACCGCCAGACGCCGTCCTGGTCGTTGAGGATGTCCAGCCGCTCCTCGGTGGCCTCGTCCCGGCTGTCGAAGATGAACCGGTGGGCGTTGACGATCGCGGCGGGACCGAAGTAGGAACCCTCCGACCAGTACACCGGGCAGGACGTGGTGCAGGCCGCACACAGGATGCACTTGGTGGTGTCGTCGAAGCGCTCGCGCTCGGCGATCGACTGAGTGCGCTCCCTGGTCGGCTCGTTCCCCGAGGTGACCAAGTACGGCTGGATGGCACGGTAGGCCTCGAAGAACGGCTCCATGTTCACCAGCAGATCCTTCTCGACCGGCAGCCCCTTGATCGGCTCCACGGTGAGCGTGGTCTCCCCGTTCTTGGCGAACATGTCCTTCATCAGGACCTTGCAGGCCAGTCGGTTGACGCCGTTGATGCGCATGGCATCCGAGCCGCACACACCGTGGGCACAGGAACGGCGGAAGGTCAGGGTTCCGTCGATGTACCACTTGATGTAGTGCAGCAGGTTGAGCACCCGGTCGGTCGGCAGCGCCGGAACCCGGTAGGACTCCCAGTGCAGGTCGTCGTCGACCTCCGGGTTGAACCGCTCGATCTTGACGGTCACCATCGTGGCGCCGTCCGGAATCGGCGGCGCGTCCGACGGCAGGTCCGCCGCGGTGCTGTCGTTGTTGCTGAGAGTGGCGGTCATCAGTACTTACGCTCCATCGGCTGGTACCGGGTCACGGAGACGGGCTTGTAATCCAACCGGATGTCGGAGAGGAACCCGGTGAGCCCGAGCGGTGCGTCCGGGTCTTCGGCGTCCGGCAACTGCTTGTACGACATGCTGTGCCGCATGAAGTTCGTGTCGTCGCGGGACGTGTAGTCCTCACGGGCGTGGCCGCCGCGCGACTCCTTGCGGGCGAGAGCGGCGTTGACCAGCGACTCGGCCAGATCGAGCAGGAAGCCCAGCTCGATGGCCTCCAGCAGGTCGCTGTTGAACCGCATGCCCTTGTCGTGCACGGCGATCCGGCCGTAGCGCTCCTTGAGCAGCTGCACGTCCGATTGTGCCTGCTTGAGGGTCTCCTCGGTGCGGTACACCGAGGCGTTGGCGTCCATCGTCTCCTGCAGCGCAGTACGGATGTTGGCGACGCGCTCACCGCCGCTGGCGGTGCGCAGGTGGTCGACCATGCCCTGCACGAGCTTGGCGGGCTCCTCCGGCATCTCGACGTGCTCGTGGCCGTGCGCGTACTCGGCGGCGGCGATGCCCGCGCGGCGGCCGAACACGTTGATGTCCAGCAACGAGTTCGTGCCCAGCCGGTTGGAACCGTGCACCGAGACGCAGGCGCATTCCCCCGCGGCGTAGAGGCCGGGCACGACGCTGTCGTTGTCGCGCAGTACCTCCGCGCCCACGTTGGTGGGGATACCGCCCATCGCGTAGTGCGCGGTGGGGTACACCGGCACGAGCTCGTGCACCGGGTCCACACCCAGGTAGGTGCGGGAGAACTCGGTGATGTCGGGCAGCTTGGACTCGAGGATCTCCTCGCCGAGGTGGGTGACGTCGAGGTACACGTAGTCCTTCTCGGGGCCCGCGCCGCGTCCCTCCAGCACCTCCAGCGCCATCGACCGTGCCACGATGTCGCGCGGGGCGAGGTCCTTGATCGTGGGCGCGTAGCGCTCCATGAACCGTTCGCCGTCGACATTGCGCAGAATGCCGCCCTCACCGCGCACGGCCTCGGAGATGAGGATGCCCAGGCCGGCCAGGCCGGTCGGGTGGAACTGGTAGAACTCCATGTCCTCCAGCGGCAGGCCCTTGCGGTAGACGATGCCCATGCCGTCACCGGTGAGGGTGTGTGCGTTCGAGGTGGTCTTGAAGACCTTGCCGAAGCCGCCGGTGGCGAAAATGACCGACTTGGCGTGGAACACGTGGATCTCACCGGTGGCCAATTCGTAGGCCACGGCGCCGGTGCACACCTGTTCGCCGGCGTCGTTGGTGCTCATGGTGACGTCGAGGACGTAGAACTCGTTGAAGAACTCGACGCCGTGCTTGATGCAGTTCTGGTACAGCGTCTGCAGGATCATGTGACCGGTGCGGTCGGCGGCGTAGCAGGCGCGCCGCACCGGCGACTTACCGTGCTCACGGGTGTGGCCACCGAACCGGCGCTGGTCGATCCTGCCCTCGGGGGTCCGGTTGAACGGCAACCCCATCTTCTCCAGGTCCAGGACCGAATCGATGGCCTCCTTCGCCATGATCTCGGAAGCGTCCTGGTCGACCAGGTAGTCGCCTCCCTTGATCGTGTCGAAGTTGTGCCACTCCCAGTTGTCCTCCTCGACGTTGGCCAGGGCGGCACACATGCCACCCTGCGCCGCGCCGGTGTGCGAGCGGGTCGGGTAGATCTTGGTGAGGACGGCCGTGCGGGCGCGCTGGCCGGACTCGATCGCGGCGCGCATCCCGGCGCCTCCGGCGCCGACGATGACCACGTCGTACTTGTGGAATTGCATGGTCGCCTCCTTGGGCTGGTGGCGAGTTCCCGCGGGATCGACGACAGCCGATGCTCACGCGGGGCGCTCGAAGCTGCTGTGTCCGGTCAGCTGATGTTCGGGTCGAAGGTGAAGAGCACGAAGGTACCCAGAACCACGATCACCAGGAGCGAGACACAGAGCAGGGTCTGCAGCCAGAAGCGGGTGCCGCCCTTGCGCGAATAGTCGTTGATGACGGTACGCAGGCCGTTGGCGCCGTGCAGCCCTGCCAGCCAGAGCATGGTCAGGTCCCACATCTGCCAGAACGGGGAGGCCCAGCGCCCGGCGACGAAGGCGAAGTTGATGCGCTGTACGCCGCCGTCCAGGAACAGCATGATGAGCAGGTGTCCGAGGACCAGGAACAGCAGCACGACGCCGGACAGCCGCATGAACACCCAGCTGTAGAGCTCGAAGTTGCTGCGGCGCGCGGCCGGCCGTGTCGACGAGCGTGGCTTGTCGATGGCCACGGGTGCTTCGGTCGTGGTCATGGTTCTAGTGCCCCCCGAACAGTTCCGTGATGGCGCGAGTGAGCATGCTGATCGCGGCCGGGATGATCAGGACCAGCCACAGGCCCACGACGGTCCACAGCATGGGGCGCTGGAATCTGGTGCCCTCGGACCAGAAGTCGACCAGCATCACCCGGATGCCGTTGAACGCGTGGAACAGCACCGCGGCGAGCAGACCCAACTCGAACAGGATCATGATCGGATGCTTGTAGGTACTGATCACTGTGTCGTACGCATTGGGCGATACCCGGACAAGCGCCGTGTCCAACACGTGTACGAATAGAAAGAAGAAGGTGAGTACGCCTGTGATCCGGTGGGCGACCCACGACCACATGCCCAGATCGCCGCGGTAGAGCGTGCCCTTGGCGCGGGGACTTGCCTCGCGCGGGCGCGCCTCCGCCGCGGTGGCGGTGGTGCTGGCCATGATGGAAGGCCTCCAACGTCGCTGGTGGACTAACGGACCCGCTCGCGACAGCGGCGAAACCGGTCGCTGAACGCTCTTCTGCGCCCGTCACCGGCCACCTTCAGCGGGTCCTTGACCCACCGGATGCTAGACCCGTAGCACCCGGCTGGCCTACTCGCATCTGCCTGCTGTGATCGAGCAGACAAATCAACAGGGCAGGTGGATCGATGTAGAAATCGGCATGTGACCGAATCGAGTGAAGTGGGCGATAGCCGCAAGTCACCGCTGTGATAAACGACTCAGCGGAGGACGTGGCCGGTGCTCGCGGACGTGTGCGCCGCCGCATCTTTCGAAATCAGGTGGTTTTCGCAAGTCGCCGATTTCACAAAGTCGCCGGTTTCGCAAGTCGAGAGGAGCGGGACGTGCGCACGGTCGAGTGGGACATCCTGCGGAATGCCGCGGTACGCGCGGCAGCCGATGCGTATTGCCCGTACTCCGGACTACGGGTCGGTGCGGCGGGACTGTGTGCGGACGGCCGCGTCGTCGTCGGCTGCAACGTCGAGAACGGCTCGTACGGGCTCACGCTGTGCGCGGAGTGCACGATGGCGGGCCAATTGCGACTCACCGGTGGTGGGCGGTTCACCGCGGTCACCTGCCGTGGTGGTGATGGCGAGCTGCTGATGCCGTGCGGACGCTGCCGCCAGGTGCTCTTCGAACTGGGCGGCCCGGAGTGCCTGCTCGATACGCCGAGCGGGATCCGCACGATGCGCGATGTGCTGCCGGATGCTTTCGTGCTCTGAACACGCGGATCACGAACATGCGGGTGTCGGGGTTCCGTGTCGGGTAAGAGTGGGACCGCTTGGGTTCTCCGACACGAAAGGTCGTCTCATGGCTCACTCCGCCGTCGACGTGATCCGGACCAAGCGCGACGGGCGGCCGCTCACCGCCGACCAGATCGACTGGGTGATCGAGTCGTACACGCGCGGTGAGGTCGCCGAGGAGCAGATGTCGGCGCTGGCGATGGCCATTCTGCTGAGAGGGATGGACGCCACCGAGACCGCCCGCTGGACGGCCGCGATGGTCTCCTCGGGCCGGACACTGGACCTCGGTGGCCTCCGGCGGCCCACCGTGGACAAGCACTCCACCGGCGGCGTGGGAGACAAGATCACCCTGGCGCTGACGCCGCTCGTGGCAGCCTGCGGGGCCGCAGTGCCGCAACTGTCCGGCCGTGGGCTCGGTCATACCGGCGGGACCCTGGACAAGCTGGAGTCCGTACCCGGCTGGCGCGCGAGCCTGTCTCCCGATGAGATCCGCAGTCGACTCGACAGTGTCGGGGCCGTGGTGTGTGCGGCGACGGAAGGGCTCGCACCGGCCGATCGCAAGCTCTACGCGTTGCGTGATGTCACCGCCACGGTGGAGTCGGTTCCGCTGATCGCGGGCTCCATCATGAGCAAGAAGCTCGCGGAGGGGACGCAGTCCCTCGTCCTGGACGTCAAGTGCGGGTCCGGAGCCTTCATGACCGACCGCACGCGGGGCCGCGAGCTCGCCGAGGCGCTCGTGTCGATCGGCATCGCCAACGGGGTGAACACCAGCGCCCTGCTCACCGCGATGTCGGCTCCACTGGGCAGGGCGGTCGGCAATGCGCTCGAGGTCGCCGAGGCGGTCGAGGTGCTGCGCGGTGGTGGTCCGGCCGACGTCGTCGAACTGACGCTCGCGCTGGCGGGCGAGATGCTCGAACACGCGGGACTGCCCGCTGCGGACCCGGCGGAGGTGCTGGCTTCCGGTCGAGCCTATGCGCAGTGGGAACGGATGATCGCCGCACAGGGCGGCGATCCGGATGCGCCGCTTCCGCGTGCCGCGCACACGCACACCGTTGCCGCACCGGAGAGCGGCACGCTGGCGACTCTGGACGCCTACGCCGTCGGTGTCGCGGCGTGCCGGCTCGGCGCCGGGCGCACTCGCAAGGAGGACGACGTGCAGCACGCCGCGGGCGTGCTGTGCATGGCGAAACCGGGCGAGCACGTCCGGTGGGGACAACCGCTGCTGGAACTGCACACCGACAGCCCGGATGCCGTTCCGGCGGCGCTGGAAGTGCTGGAAGGCGCGTTCGAGATCACCGACGCCGAGATGACGCGTGAATCACTCGTGCTCGACCGGGTCGTCGGCAGCGAGATGACCGGTTCTTCCCGGTGACCCCGCTGCCGACGGCGCTCACGCGCTCTCGGCGGTGTAGTCCTCGGAGTCCTCGACTCCACCGGACTTGTCCGAGTCGCGCTTGGCGCTCTTGGACTTCCCGCGCCGCTGCTGCCGGGGCAGCGCCGTCGGTGGAGCCGGGGAGGAAGGAGCAGCCGGGGCGCCACCACCGAGGATGAGCTCGGCAAAGGTTGCCATCGCCTCGTCGAGCTGGCCGGCGTGCCTGCGCTCGGTCTCCTCGTTTGCCGTGCGTACCAGCGAGTCCAGCGCCTCGGTATCGGGCTGCTCGGCGAGCGTGCCGCTGATCTGCGAAAGGTTCGTGGCCAGCGTCCCGCTGAGGTCGCCGAGACGGTCGGTGACTCCCTGCTCGACGGTTTCCAACCGGTTGTTGACGTTCTCCTCCACGGAGTCGATCCGGTTCGAGACCTGGTCCAGCCTGCCGGTGAGCGCTTCGAGTCGCTCGGCGAGCTGCTCGAGACGGTCCGTGGGATCCACGGCCGGGCGGCCGGCCAACTCGTCGAGTTTGCCGTTGATCTGCTCGCTGTTACCGGAGACGGTCTGGTTCACCGTGCTCTGCACACCTTCGGCCGATTCGGTCACCGAGCGCTGTAGCGCTTCCCTCGTGCCGTCGATGTGCTCGTGCACGCCCTCGTCGATCTCCGCGAACCGCCCGCGGAGGCTGGTCTCCATGGAGTCGAGGCGCTCACGCACCGGCCCGTGCACCGAACCGGGTAGCTCGTCGATCCGGTTGTCCTGCCTGTCCAGTTGTGTCCCCAGCTCGTCGAGGCGCTGGTGGACGTGGGCGAGTTTGTCCTCCAGCCCGTCCATCCGGCCTGTGACCCCGTCGAACCGACCTGCCATCCCGTCCAGGCGTCCGTCGAGTTGTGCGAACGGCTGGGAGAGCTTGTCGAAGAGGCCGTCGACGGTGGTGTTGAGCCCGGCGATCGCGCCTTCCTGAGCCTCGAGTTTGGACAGCGCCTCGTCGAGCCGCTCGGCGAGCACGTTGAGTTCGGTGCGGTCGGGAAGTTCGGACAGCCGCTTGCGTACGGAGCCGAGCGACTCCAGCGGTGACATCCGGGCGTTGATCTCGTCCAGTGCGTCGAAAATCTGTTGCTGTTCGCTCTCTCGGATCTCGGCAGCACGCGTGAGCATGTTGCGCATGCGATCGAACGACAAACCGGCTTGGTTGTTCTCGTTCACGGCTACGGGCGTCCTTCGTCGAGGGGGAGAGGGGAGGACTAGTGGAGCGTAGCTACTCGATCACATCGGAGACAGACACCCCCTGAATCTTGGATCGGAACACGGGGCCCCGAGCACGCTCACCCGGTCGGCACGGTCCGGTGTGTCGCGGTCCGGTTGCCGCACTCGCGGCCTCACCGGTAGTAACGTGGGACCATGTCGACACCGGTAAGCTTGGAGACGATCCCGCTGGCCCCCAAGGTGCTGCTGCACGATCATCTCGATGGTGGGCTGCGCCCTGCGACGGTGATCGACCTCGCCCATGAGGTCGGCTATCGGCAGCTGCCGTATGAAAATGCCGAGGACCTGGAACGATGGTTTGCCGCGGCAGCCGATTCAGGATCGCTGGAGCGGTATCTGGAGACGTTTTCGCACACGGTTGCCGTGATGCAGACGCGTGCTGCGCTCGTGCGGGTGGCCGCCGAGTGTGCCGAGGACCTGGCGGAAGACGGTGTGGTGTATGCGGAGGTTCGTTACGCACCGGAACTGTTCCAGGAAGGCGGTCTGACCCTCGACGAGATCGTCCAGGCCGTACAGGATGGATTCAGAGAAGGCGAGCGGCGTGTCGCCGCGACCGGAAAGAGCATCCGGATCACCACTCTGCTGGCTGCGATGCGGCAGAACGCGCGTTCGGCCGAAATCGCCGAGCTGGCCGTGCGCTACCGGGATGCCGAGGTGGTCGGATTCGACATCGCCGGACCGGAAGCGGGCTTTCCGCCCACCCGCAACCTCGATGCGTTCGAATACCTGCGGCAGCAGAACGCGCACTTCACCATTCACGCCGGTGAGGCATTCGGGTTGCCGTCCATCTGGGAGGCACTGCAGCACTGCGGCACCGAGCGCCTCGGTCACGGTGTGCGCATCGTCGACGACATCAAGGTCGACGACGACGGGACCGTGCAGCTCGGCCGTCTCGCTTCCTACGTGCGGGACCGCCGGATCCCACTGGAGATGTGCCCGTCGTCGAACCTGCAGACGGGGGCAGCGCCCTCGATTGCCGAGCATCCCATCGGTCTGCTCGCCGACCTGCGCTTCCGCGTGACGGTCAACACCGACAACCGGCTGATGAGCCACTGCTCGATGTCCAGCGAGTTCGCCGCGCTGCACGAGGCGTTCGGGTACGGCTGGACCGACATGCAGTGGTTCACGGTGAATGCGATGAAGTCGTCGTTCCTCGGCTTCGACGAGCGCCTCGAGATCATCAACAATGTGATCAAACCCGGCTATGCCACCCTCATCGGCTGAGCGGGTGGAAGTCGTCGGGAAAACTCCAACCCGCCTCCCCGGACGCAGGGCGCGCAGTTTTGCCAAAACTGCTACAGCCGTCTCAGTGAACCCGCAGGCGCTCCTCGAAGGAGTGCACGAGTTCGCGCCATGTGGTGACCTCGACGTCGAAGGGAGCGCTCGGTGGTAGCCGGTTCGGACTCGGTCGCAGGATGAACGAAACCATCCAGCCGAGGCGCTGCGAGGAGTGCAGTGCCTCCTCGACGCTCTTGTCTCCTGCCCAGGTCGCCGCGTCGGTGAGCAGTTCCTCGGCCAGGTCGAGTTGGTTCGGGTCCACTGCGGAGGGGCCTTCGGCGAGGTCGGCGTCGAGGTCGTTGAACACGTAGGTGTTCTCCGGATCGACCTCGATCGTCAGTTCGCCGCCGGTTGCCTTCCGGGTGACTTCCGGCCAGGTCACCACGCGCGCGAGGTCGGTGTCCTCGGTCGCCTGCTCGTCGGCGAGGAACCTGGCCAGGGCGCGCGGTGAGGTGAATGCGTCGATGTGCCCCCGCGAGCCGAGAAAGATGGGTTCGTCGTCGAGATAGCAGCGCAGCGAGTAGTAGTCCGCATCAGCGGTGATGATTCGAATGGGATCGATGCCGACCTCACCCCAGAACCCGGGCTCGTCCTCGACCTCCTCGGTTTCCTCGGAATCGTCCGTCTCGGATATTTCGGAAGTCCCCTGTGTCTCCTCGCCGCCCTCGTCCAGAGCTTCGGCCAGTTCGGTTTCCGCGGTGGTGACGGCGTCGGCGTCGACCTCCGGGGTCGTGACCATCGCGTCGATGCTGTCGAGGAGTTCGTCCCAGCGCTCGGAGATGACCTGGCGCAGCGCGTCCCAGCGGCGTTCGCCGTCCTTGCCCGCGAACGGGAGAGTGCCCTGCGTCAGAAGCCCGAATCCCTCGGCGGCGTCGAGTATCTCGTGCACCTTGTCGAGTTCGCAGACATCGGCCAGCGAGCGGACGATGGTCACGATGTCGGCGAGTTCGCTGAGGGTCCAGGTGTCCGGCGGATCGGCAACGAGTTCCGGCACTCCCACGAGGTCGTACTGGTACTCGTCACCGGGGCTGAGGTCGATCGCCGACAGGCCGGGGACCACGTGCCAGGCGGGATGGTCGTCGAGGTCGTGTTCGGAGCCGGACCGCACGAACGCGGCCAGATGGGCGGAATCGGGAAATGCGTACAGGTCTTCCTCGTAGCCGAGAAAAGCTTCCCAGTCCTCACCATCCTCCCGCCAACGCGGCGCCCACAGGGTGACCACGTCGCCCTGTGGCAGTCCGAGTTCGATCGGAACGATGTCCTGCGCCATCTCTCTTCCTTCCGGTCACGAAACCAGACTCTGGCGAAGTTTACGGAGCGCTCCATGATGCCACGATCGCCGGGCCGCCCCGGTGTCGACCGCCGTTGCGGGCGCCATCCGGAAGACACCGCTCGCGCGGAAACGGCCGAGCGACCGGTCACGGTTGGCGGTACCCGTGCCCGCCATAACCGCAGATCATGATCCGAATGGATGTCACCCAACTGTGGAAGAAGATCGTGGTCTGGCTCGGCGACCATGCGCCGGTGACAGCGGCAACCCTGCAGCCGCCGGATCCGTCGCCGGATTTCGGTGCTCTGGAGAGGGAATTCGGTGTCCGGTTGCCTGCGGAACTGCGGGAATGGTGGCTGTGCTGCGGCGGTACCGAAGAGGGAGTACTCGCCGATGTCCTGCCGCCGTTCTACACGCCCTATGGTGCCCGGGGCGCGTGGCAGACGTGGTGCGCTCTCCGGGAGCCCCGGACGGCGCAATGGGACCGGCCGACCGGCGACCACTGCGCGGGTTCGGCGACATCCGGCTACCACCCGGCATGGATTCCGATCGCCGGAGACGGCTTCGCGGATGAACTCGTGATGGACCTGCGGCCGGGTAGGTGGCACGGCTGCGTCCTGGAATGGGAGCAGGAGACCGCCCAGCTGCACACTCCGGAATGGTCGGGAATCTCGGCGATGCTCGCCGATGTGTGGCGTGCCTTGGACGAGGGGGTGCCTGCCGGACACAGCTATCCCACCGTTACCGAGGACGGACGCATCGACTGGCAGATTCGCTGAGGCGACCGTTTCGCTGAGGCGGCTATGGGTCGGGGAAGGTCTCGGCAGCAGCCTCAGCGGAAGCGGCGGCCTTCGTCTCGGCGGTAGGCCACCACGGCCAGTGCCCCCAGCACGAGCGTCCATCCGGCCGCGACCAGCGGTGCGATGGCCCCCGGTGCGGTGTCGGTGAGCGCACCGACCACAAGATCGCGCACCGCTCGTGTCGGCAGCGCCTGCGACACCGCATCGAGCCACTCGGGAAATAGCATCGGCGGCAGGAACAGGCCGCCTGCGAACGCCATCGGCAGTAGCAGGAGCTGCACCACGGGGATCACCGCCTTCAACGGCAGGGAGTAACCGGTGGCCAGTCCCGGGAATGCGAACGGTAGTCCGGCGAGCAGCAGAGCAAGCAGTGCGGCGGCCAGCTCCCCGGGCGAAGCGTGCGCACGGGTGAACAGCATCGCCGTCAGAGTGACCGGGAGCAGCGAGATCAACGCGAGGAGCTGCGCGTTGAGCAGTCGCCCCCCGAGCTGGGCGGCGGGACCCACCGGAAGCGTACGGAGGTGGGGGTGCCATGGCTTGGCTCGGTCCTCCGCCACGCCCGCACCGAGATTGAACATGGAGGCACTGATCACGGCGAACAGCGACATCTGACCGGCGGCGAGGGTCGCGGCAGCCGGTTGGCCGCCGACCGCGGGGTTGGATACCACGAACAGGAGCATGAACAGCGCGGGGAACCCGACCGTGCCGATCACCGCGATGGGCACTCGGATCGTTTCGAGGAACTGATAGCGGGCATGCAGCAGCAGGAGGTTCATGACGCGCTCCGGTCCCCGTCGTGCTCACGGTGGACGACTCCCGGCAGTTCCGGCAGTGCGGTACTGCGCAGGCTCGCGGTGCGGGTGTCCACTCGGGACTTGATGTGCTCCTGACTGCCGTCGGCGAGGACCCGGCCCTGGTCGATGACGACCACTCGTCGGGCGAGTGCCTCGATCTCCTCGAGATAGTGGCTGGTCAGTAGCAGGCTCCCGCCGAGCGCATGGTAGTGACGCAGTGCCTCCCACAGCACATGACGTGCCTCGACGTCGAGACCGGTGGTGGGTTCGTCGAGTACGGCGAGTTCCGGGCGCCCCACCAGGGCGAGGGCGACGGTCAGACGCCGCTTCTGCCCGCCGGACAGAGATCCCGATTGTCGCCGCTCCAGGCCGGTGAGCCCGAACTGCTCGAGGAGCTCGGAGGTCGGTAGCGGATTGCGGTAGTGTCCGCCGACGAAGTCGACGATCTCGTGCACCCGTAGCGTCTCCGGCAGACCGGTCTGCTGCGGTGTGACACCCAGACTCAGGCGGTTCCGCGGAGTACGAGGATCGCCGCCGAACAACTCCACCCGGCCCGATGTCGGTGTGCGTAGTCCGATGAGCAGGTTCAACAGGGTCGTTTTGCCTGCCCCATTGGGACCGAGCAGTCCCACGAGTTCGCCGGGGGCCACATCGAGGCTTACCGAATCCAGGGCGCTTACGGTACCGAAATCCTTGGATACGTCGACTGCGCGCGCATGGTGTTCGTGCATCAGGTTTCTCCTCCGGACGCGGGTTCGAGCAGAGCGCGTAGTTGCTGTACGTATCTGTCGAAGGCGGCGCGCCCCTCGCTGGTCAGACACACGTAGGTGGTGGTGGTGCGACCGGTGCGGGTCTTGTCGCTGCTCGTGTATCCGGCTTCGTCCAGCTTGCGCAGGTGCGTGATGAGGTTTCCCGGTGTCATGTCCAGCAGTTCCTGCAACCGGGCGAAGGAGAGCCGGTCGCAAGCGGGAAGCGCGGCCAGGGTCGTCATGACGCGCAGCCGTGCCTGCGCGTGGATGACCGGATCGAGTTCGCCGCCCACTGTGCTCATGACCGCACTTCCGGTGCTCCTGCCTGGCCCGGAGCCGGCTTCAGGGACAGCACGAGTCCGGCCACGAGGAAGGCGCCGCCGCCTGCCAGGGACATGACCAGGTAGTGACCGGGTATCCCCGCGAAGGCGCCCACGGCGTTGACGAGCAGGATCCACAGTCCGATGCCGTACTGCCACCGGTCGCCCATCAGGGCGCCGCCGGACAGGAACAGGACGCCGACGAGCAGACCCGAGCCCGCAGTCCACAGTAGGGCGTAGACCTCGTGGGAGATTCCCAACCGAGCGGTCGCGCCCATCATCGCGCCGAGGGCGACGAACCCGAGTGTCCAGGACCATCCGTACATGGCCCCGGCGACCCGGGACGGCCCCCGGATGCCGCGCATGGTGCGGGTCAGGTGCCATGCGGTGATCGCGCCCGCCGTTCCGAGGAAGCCGAAGAAGATCGCCAGCGAAGCCCAGAGCGGGATCACCACGATCGGTTCCCGGCCGATGGTCAGGAACAGCTCGGCGAAACCGAGCAGCCATGCCAGTCCCCATGCGCCGAACAGGATGCCGGGGTCGGCGTCGAGTTCACGCTCGGTGCGTTTCTGTTGTTGCTCGGTGATCGCGAGCATCTCCGCGGGCGACGGTGCGGCCTCCGCGGCATCCGGTTCACGGTGTTCGTTCATGTCTCGACCCTCCTGGGGGACTTTGCGGTGCAAAGTATGCGAACTTTGTAGCGCAAAGTTCGCGAAGGGTCAACGATCGCAACCGTTCGGTGGCCGCCCCGGGTGACGTCGTGGCCGGATCCGCGCTTCCTGCGCGGTTTCTCCCGGGACACCCGGGGCGTGGCGAGGTGACGTCCGGATCCCGTGCTCGTGGCGGCGGCCCCGCTCACGGGAGGGGAGGGACGTGAGCGGGGCCGCGGGCCCGCCGTCGCGGAGCTTGCCCCTGGCTCGCTGCGCCGGCGTACTTGACCATGGTGCGCTCAGCCGGGGAGGTGAGCCAACCCGGATCGGGGAGGTGCCGCCACTCGTCCGGGTGGTTTTCCCCGCGAGAGCCGGTCTCCTGCGCGACGTGGGCGGTCTCGTGTGATCGGATGCCCCGTGGCTCGCTGCGCGCTCGGCGGGTACATCGACGCCTACCGGATGGAATTTTGCCCCGTTCCAGCCGGTGGTGGACGTGGCAACGGGGAGGGATGTCACGTCGGAGAAAGGCACGAAGAAGCGGAACCCACTCTGCTGCGTCTGGTGACCGGGTTCCCTTCTTCGTTGCCTCGGGTCCCGGTGCTTTCGGGCCCGAGCGCATCGGAATCGGTGGTACGAGTTCAGTCGTCCCCGAAATGGGTTATTCGATCGGTGACAGCGAGCGTGCGGTCCCGCTCCGATCGATACTGCCCGGAGAGGTATCGCGCCAGCGGTGTCCGGGCGGAGAGGGGAAGACCATGTCCGAGCAGAGCCGGCAGGCACTCGTGAACCAGGTGCGACGGTTGGCCGACGAGGTCGCCCCCGTCGACCCGGATGCGGCCAGCGCCGCCTTCGATGTGCTGGTGGCCACCTACGGCCGCGGTCCGGCCAGGGCGGCACTGCTCACCGTCGCCCCGGACGAAATCACCCGAGGCGCCGCACAGCAGCGGACCCCGACTGATATGCCGCTGATTCCCCATCCTCGCGCCTGAGCGCTCACGGCAGGCACTGCGGCATTGCAGGAACCGAGGTCGCTCGTCGGTCCGGCGCCGATCAAGTGCCGACGGGGTGCCAGACGGTCTTGATCTCGGTGAACTCTCGCAGGCGCCGAACGCCGGGATCGCCGGACCAGTCCGGTTCGCCGTGCCGGACGTCGAGCACCCGCTTGACGGTCTCGGCGGCCGAGCGCTCCAGATCGGCGCGTAGTGACTCCGGCGCGCCGGTCGGGTCCAGGGCGTTGACGTCGGCGTGCGAGGCCAGCCACGGAGCCAGCTCCGCGGCGTCGCCGGTGAGCAGGTTGACGACTCCGCCGGGCAGGTCCGAGGTGGCCAGTACCTCGGACAGGGTGACCGCGGGCAGTGGTCGTTCGGTGCTGGAGACCACCACGCACGTGTTCCCGGCCGCGATGACCGGTGCAACGACGCTGACCAGGCCGAGTAGTGCGGATTTCTGCGGCGCGAGCACTCCGACGACGCCGGTGGGCTCGGGCGCGCTGAACGAGAAGTACGGCCCCGCAACGGGATTCACGGTGCCGAGCACCATCGCGAGCTTGTCCGTCCAGCCCGCATACCACACCATGCGATCGATCGATTTATCCACAGTGGACTCCGCGGCCTCGCGGGAGACTCCCTCGGCCGCGACCACCTCGTCCGCGAACTGCGCGCGACGTCCCTCCATCACCTCGGCCACCCGGAACAGGACCTGGCCGCGGTTGTAGGCGGTCGCCTCCGACCACCCGTCGAACGCCTTGCGCGCGGCCACGACCGCATCCCGCACGTCCTTGCGCGAGGCCCACGCCGCGTTGGCGAGGAACTCGCCGCGCGAGTCGTGTACCGGATGAACCCGGCCGGACTCGGAACGCGGGAAAGCGCCCGCGACGTAGAGCTTGTGGGTCCTGGCCACGCCGAGACGCGCGGGTCCCGGTGTGCCGCTGCGTGGGTGACCGCCTCGGGAGCGACCGCCTTGGGGATGGTCGCCTCGATCGTGCTTGTCAGACGTCAAGGTAAGCCTCCAGACCTGCGCGGCCGCCCTCCCGGCCGAACCCGGATTCCCGGTATCCGCCGAACGGCGCCGTCGGATCGAACCTGTTGAACGTGTTGGCCCACACCGCACCGGCCCGTATCCGCTGCGCGGCCCACAGGATCCGCGACCCCTTCTCGGTCCAGATACCGGCCGAGAGCCCGTAGGACGTGTTGTTGGCCTTGGCGACCGCCTCGTCGGGGGTGCGGAAGGTCAGCACCGACAGGACCGGCCCGAAGATCTCCTCGCGGGCGATGCGCATCGACTGCTGCACGTCGGAGAACACCGTCGGGGCGAAGAAGAATCCCCGGTCCGGCAACGGGCACGGGCTCGTCCAGCGCCGGGCTCCCTCGGAATCACCCGCGTCGGTGAGTTCGGTGATCCGGTCGAGCCGGGTCGCCGAATTGATCGCGCCCACATCGGTGTTGGCGTCCAGCGGATCACCGAGCCGCAGCGTCGCCACCCTCGAGTGGAGCTTGTCCAGGAGTTCCTCGGCGATCGACTCCTGCACCAGCAGACGGGACCCTGCGCAGCTCACCTGCCCCTGGTTGACGAAGACCCCGCCGACGATGCCCTCGATGGCCTGGTCGATCGGCGCATCGTCGAAGACGATGCTGGCGCCCTTGCCTCCGAGTTCCAGGGTCGGCTTCCTCCCGGTACCGGCGAGGGTCCGCCGGATTCGTTTGCCGACCTCGGTGGAACCGGTGAAGGCGATCTTGTCGACTCCGCCGTGGGCGACGATTTCCGCGCCGATGTCGTCTGCACCGGCCACGATGTTGACCACGCCTGCGGGAAGTCCCGCCTGCTCGCAGATCTCGGCGAACACCAGCGCGGTCAGCGGGGTGGTTTCGGCGGGTTTGAGTACCACGGTGTTGCCGCAGGCCAGCGCAGGGGCGATCTTCCGGGCCAGCATCAGCAGCGGGAAGTTCCACGGGATGATCTGCCCGGCCACCCCGAGCGGACGGGGATTCGCCCCGTGGCCTGCGTGGTCGAGCTTGTCCGCCCAGCCCGCGTGGTGGAAGAAGTGGGCCGCGGCCGTGGGGATGTCGACGTCCCGGGACTCCTTGATCGGCTTGCCGTTGTCGAGAGTCTCCAGCACCGCGAGTTCACGCCCCCGTTCCTGGATCAGTCGGGCGATCCGGAACAGGTACTTCGCACGCTCCGAGCCGGGCATCGGTCCCCAGGAGCGCTCGAAGGCCGCCCGTGCGGCGGCCACCGCCCTGTCCACATCGGATGCCGAGGCGCCGGAGACCTCGGCCAGAACTTCCTCGGTGGCCGGGTTGATGCTGGTGAGCGATTCGCCGTCGCCGTCGACGAACTCGCCGCCGAGGAACATGCGGTAGTGCGAACGCAGGTTGGCGAGCTCGCGGGGCACGGGGGCGGGCGAGTACTGCCAGGGGACGATGTGTGCGGAGTCGGGAGCCGGATCGGTCAATGGTCCACCGCCACGTGGTCGGAGCCGGAGTAATGGCCGTCGAAGTGGGTTCGCCGCTGCATCAGCAGATCGTTCAGCAGGCCGGAGGCACCGAATCGGAACAATGCGGGCCTCAACCATTCGGGGCCGGCCACCTCGTGGACTGCGACGAGGTGGCGTATCGCATCCTTGGTGCTGCGGATACCGCCTGCCGGTTTGACGCCGCGCAGGTGACCCGTGCGGTCCCGCCAGTCCCGCACGGTCTGCAGCATCAGTTGGGTGACCGGCAGTGTCGCGGCGGGGGAGACCTTGCCGGTGGAGGTCTTGACGAAGTCGGCACCCGCCAGCAGTGCCAGCCAGCAGGCACGGCGCACGTTGTCGTAGGTGCCCAGCTCACCGGTTTCCAGGATGACCTTGAGATGCGTGGAGCCGCAGGCTGCCCGCACTTCCCGGATTTCGTCGAAGACCCGCCCGTAGTGCCCGGACAGGAACGCGCCGCGGTCGATCACCATGTCCACCTCCGTTGCCCCGGAGTCCACGGCCAGCTCGACCTCGGCGAGTTTGGCCCTGCGCGAGGACCGACCGGACGGAAAGGCGGTCGCGACGGAAGCGATGCCGACGCCGGATTCCGCCAGCGCCTCGGCGGCCGTGGCGGCCAGGTCCGGATAGACGCACAGCGCCGCCACGCGGGGAGTTCCGGGCCGATCCGGGTCGGGACTGCGGGCCTTCGCAGCCAGCGCTCGTACCTTGCCGCCGGTGTCGGCGCCTTCGAGCGTGGTCAGATCGACCATGCCGATCGCGGTGTCGATCGCCCACAGCTTCGAGTCCTTCTTGATGCTGCGAGTCGCCAGTTCCGCCGAGCGCTGTTCGAGTCCGACCTGGTCCACGCCCGGGAGGCCGTGCAGGAAACGCTTCAGCGCGGCGTCGTCGCGGATGACTTCGGCAAGATCGGCCGGAAGTTCCGGGGGTGCCGGGGCAGCCGATCCCGGTGTGGAGGGTGGCGGGTCAGCCATGACGGAGAGTCTATGCCAGTTGGCCCGTGGTGGGGGGCCGCCACAGTGGCGAGGAGGGGCGGATTTCGGGAAGACGTCACGCCACCAGGGCCAACCGGACATGTCCTAACCGGAGCTCTCCTGCGTACGGCGCAGTCGCCGGTAACTGGCCCAGTACGTGATCGCCATGGAGGTGAACACGACCGTCAAGGGGAGTTGGCTCAACCACCTCCACAGGGATGCCTCCCAGATCCCGGTCAGGGAGAGCAGGACGATGAGGCCGTTGAGGGGGGCGAGTATCGAGGCCCCGAGAGCCATCCGGAACAGGCGTCTCGGCGATCCCGGCTGGAACCACCAGGGTGGCTTGCTCGTGCCTGCATATCGCTGATCCACGCCCGGCATGATGGTACCGGGCGAGTGTCGCTCGCTGCCGTGTTTCCCGATCGTGATCTTCGCCCGCGCCCGTGCTCGCCGGATGCTCGCCGGCCACGGCGTGCCGAGCGCCGAGGTCGCGCACCCGGAACCCGTTCGAGAGCGAAAGCCCACGGTACGTAGGCTATATACCATGAGTACCTCTGTGCTGACCGCCGTGGCCTGGCCGTACACCAACGGGCCGAGGCACATCGGTCACGTCTCCGGTATCGGAGTGCCCTCCGACGTGTTCGCGCGGTACCACCGAATGGTCGGGAACAAGGTGCTCATGGTCTCCGGCAGTGACGAGCACGGGACGCCGATCCAGGTGCAGGCGGAGAAGGAAGGCGTCACGCCGCGCGAGCTGGTCGACCGATACCACCGGGTGATCGCCGAGGACATGCAGGGACTCGGGGTCAGCTACGACCTCTACACCCGCACGACCAGCGGTAACCATTACGGGGTCGTCCAGCAGATCTTTCTGGCGCTGTACCGCAACGGCTACATCGTGCCGAAGACGACGACCGGTGCGGTCAGCCCGTCCACCGGACGTACCCTGCCGGACCGCTACATCGAGGGAACCTGTCCGATCTGTGGTGCCGACGGGGCACGCGGTGATCAGTGCGACAACTGCGGCAACCAGCTCGACGCAGCCGACCTGCGAAATCCGATCTCCCGGGTCAACGCCGAGACACCGGAGTTCGTCGAGACCGAGCATCTGTTCCTGGACCTGCCCGCGTTCACCGATTCGCTGGGCAAGTGGCTGTCCACCCGCACCGGCTGGCGTTCCAACGTCCTGAACTTCACGCGCAACCTCGTCGAGGACATGCGCCCGCGTCCGATCACTCGCGATCTGGACTGGGGCGTGCCGATCCCGCTCGAGGGATGGGATGCCCAGTCGATGAAGCGTCTGTACGTCTGGTTCGACGCGGTGATCGGGTACTTCTCCGCCAGCGTCGAGTGGGCACGGCGCAGCGGTGACCCCGACGCGTGGAAGGCGTGGTGGAACGACCCCGAGGCGCAGCGCGTGTACTTCATGGGCAAGGACAACATCACCTTCCACGCCCAGATCTGGCCCGCGCTGCTGATGGGGCACAACGGTCAAGGCGACCGGGCGGGCACGCCGGGGCCGTACGGTGAGCTGAACCTGCCCAGCGAGATCGCCTCCAGCGAGTTCCTCACCATGAGCGGGTCGAAGTTCTCGACCTCGCGCGGCACCGTGATCTACGTGCGCGACTTCCTGCGTGAATTCGGGCCGGACACACTGCGGTACTTCATTTCGGCGGCCGGGCCCGAGACTCAGGACGTGGACTTCACCTGGGACGAGTTCGTGCGCCGGATCAACTTCGAGCTTGCCAACGAGTGGGGCAACCTGGTCAACCGCGCAGTGTCGATGGCGGCCAAGAACGTCGGTGCGGTCCCGACTCCGCGTGCGCCCGAGCCCGCCGACGAGGAGCTGAAGGCCTCGGCACGCGCGGCGTTCGACGTGGTCGGTGAGCACCTGCAGCATTCCCGGTTCCGAGCGGCCACGCAGGAGGCCATGCGCGTGGTCGGTGCGGCGAACAAGTACCTGTCCGAGCAGGAACCGTGGAAGCGCAAGGACGACCCCGACCGGCGGGATACCATCCTGCATACCGCGTTGCAGGTTGTCTCCGATGCCAACACGCTGCTCACGCCGTTTCTGCCGCATGCCGCGCAGAAGGTGCACGAGCTGCTCGGCGGTACCGGTGTGTGGGCCAAGCAGCCGGAACTGCGTGAGGTCGCCGATCTGGACGTCGCCGACCGTCAGTACCCGATCGTGACGGGTGACTACTCCGTGGAACAGGCGAGCTGGCAGTCCCGGCCGATCGAGGTGGGGCGGCCGTTGAGCAAGCCCACCCCGCTGTTCACCAAACTCGATCCCGAGCTTGCCGAGACCGGGCCCGAGTGGGCACCGATCCAGGACTGAGCCTGCGATCCAGGACCGAGCTTTCGAGGTGAGCGCCCACTTCCGTCTCGTATGAGTGGGCGGGAGTGGGCGTTCGCTCCGAACGATCCGGCGAGGAGATGTACGTGAGCAAGAGCGACAAGAAGCGCGAACCACCACCGGCACCGGAAACGCTGCCCGCAGCCATCGTGGATGCACACACGCACCTGGACGCGTGTGGTGCGTCGACGGCCACCGAGGTGCGGGAGGTCGTCGATCGCGCGGAGGCAGCCGGAGTCGGGCGCGTCGTGACGGTTGCCGACGACATCGCTTCGGCACAGTGGACGGTCGAGGCGTCCACCTGGGATGACCGGGTGTTCGCCGCTGTCGCACTGCACCCCACCCGCACCAAGGACTTCGATGATTCCGACCGCGAGACGCTGGAGCAGCTCGTCCGGCATCCGCGTGTCGTGGCGGTGGGGGAGACGGGGCTGGACTATTACTGGGATTTCTCGCCGCCCGAGCCGCAGCAGGAGGCCTTTCGCTGGCATATCGACCTCGCCAAGCGCTCCGGCAAGCCGCTGATGATCCACGACCGTGACGCGCATGCGGACATCCTGCGGATCCTGGAGGAGGAGGGTGCACCGTCCACGGTGGTCTTCCACTGTTTCTCCGGGGACGCCGAATTCGCGCGGGCGTGTGTGGATGCCGGCTACGTGCTGTCCTTTGCCGGGACCGCGACGTTTCGCAATGCCAACGCCCAGGGACTCCGTCAGGCCGCCCGAGAGGTGCCTGCCGAGCAGATGCTGGTCGAAACCGACGCTCCGTTCTTGGCGCCGCACCCCTTCCGGGGGCGCCCGAACGAGCCCTACTGCGTGAACTACACCCTGCGTGACCTGGCAGAACTCCGGGATGTCGAGGTGGAGGAGTTGGCTGTGGCCACGACCGCCACAGCAGAGCGGACGTTCGGCCTTTCCCGTGCGGATGCTGCCTGAGGAAAACCGGGAAAGGGGGCAAGCCCGGAAAACGGGCAAGCCCGAAAAAAGCGGGCAAACGTCACGCGCGGGTAAGGCACCTCACACACCGGCCCGAGATCCTTGGCAGTCAGGTTCGGGTCACGCTAAAGTCACGAACTCGTGAACCGATGACAGGGAAGTCACGGTGAACACCCGCAGTCTCGCCGGTGTACGTCGGGGACGGTGCTGGCTACGGGAGTCGGATACGAGCACGAGGCACGAGAGTGCGTACCGGTTTCGTACCACTGATGGAACGAGTCCGGTGCGCCTTTTCGCCTTCGGGAGGTAACGACCCTGTGAACGAACGCGGCATCCCCGGCCATCCCAGCTATCGCGGTCGCCGGATCGGCCATCGGGACGACTCGGTCGATCCGCCGACGGACTGGTTCGACCCGGCCGCCCTGACCGAGCAATCCACGGCGGTCGATCTTCTTGAGCGGCCCGCTTCCTACCGCAGGCCCTATGTGGACCATTCCGCCCCGGCCTATCCGGCGCAGGACCACCCCAGCTTCCCTCCCGGTGCGCTGAGCATCACGCCGGAGGACGTCTACGAGGTACTCGGCGCCGATGCCGACGATCTCCTCGCCGACGCCGATGTCGAGGTCGACGAGCTCATCCGGATGATCAACGCGGAGACCACGGTGATGCCGCCGCTGGTCCTGCCGGACACGGTCGCCGATCTCGATGCTTCCGAGGAAGCCCCTCCCGAGATGGTCGAGGCCATCAGCGACTGGAAGCGCCGGTTCCTCAAGGGCGCCGTGGCCGCGGTGGTCCTCACGCTCACCGGTGCGGGCAGTGCCGCCGCCGCGATGGACAAGTCCGTCACCGTGGAGGTGGACGGCAAGGAACGCGAGATCCACACCTATGAATCGAGTGTGGGGGAGGTCCTCGAGGACGCGGGCATCGAGGTCGATCCGCATGACGCGCTGAGTCCGTCGCCGCAGTCCGAGATCGAACACGGCGAGACCATCACGCTCGACCGGGGCCGCCTGTTGACGTTGACCGTCGACGGCGAGCAGCGCGAGGAGTGGGTGCGATCGGTGACGGTCGGTCAGGCGCTGCGGCAACTCGGGGTGGCCACCGACGGCGCATGGGTCTCGGCCAACCGCACGATGCCGGTGCCCGAGCAGGGCATGACTCTCGAGGTCAAGACCGCCAAGTCGATCACCGTGGTCAACGGTGGTGCCGAACCCCGGGAGTTGACCACCACCGCTGTCACGGTCGATGAGCTGCTCCGTCAGGAGGGCATCAAGCTCGGCGAGCAGGACAGCGTCACTCCCGGTTCCGGTGGGCAGCTTTCCGAAGGCACCACGGTGCGGATCGAGCGCACGGGCACCTCGACGGTCAATGTCCGGGAGCCGATCGAGCCGCCGGTCGAGGAGATCGTCGACAACTCGATGCTCAAGGGAGAGCGCAAGGTCGAAGAGCCGGGTGAACCCGGTGAGAAGATCGTGTTCTACCGGGTCACCACCCGCAATGGCGAGGAGACCGGCCGGGAGAAGATCGACGAGCGGGTCGTTCGCGAAGCCACCCCGAAAGTCGTCCGGGTCGGTGGCAAGGAGCCGCCGAACAGCGGAGTCTGGAGCAAGCTCGCCCAGTGCGAGTCCGGTGGGAACTGGCAGATCAACACCGGAAACGGCTACTACGGCGGGCTCCAGTTCAACAAACAGACCTGGGATGCCTACGGTGGCGAGCAGTACGCTGCCTACCCGCACAAGGCCACGCGGGCCCAGCAGATCGCCGTGGCGACGGAGGTACGGGACGCGCGTGGTGGCTACGGCGCCTGGCCGGCCTGCTCCAGCGAGCTCGGCCTGAGCTGACCCTGCTAGGTTCGGTCGGATGCAGGACCAACAATCGGCGCGCCTGCTCGGACCGGCCGAGGTACGCAGGCTGGCCGAGGACTTGGGGATGCGCCCGACGAAGAAGCTCGGCCAGAACTTCGTGCACGACCCGAACACGGTCCGCCGTATCGTCGCCACCTCGGGGGTGACCGCCGAGGACGTGGTACTGGAGGTGGGGCCGGGGCTCGGCTCCCTCACGCTGGGACTGCTCTCGACCGCGCAAGCGGTGACGGCGGTGGAGGTGGATGCGGCATTGGCGGCCACGCTGCCGCGCACGGTGGCTGAGCGGGCCCCGGCGCTGGTGGATCGGTTGCGGACCGTGGAAGCCGATGCGCTGAGCCTGCGGGAGCGCGATCTCGCCGATCGGGCGCCCACGGCACTCGTGGCCAACCTGCCCTACAACGTGGCCGTGCCCGTGGTGCTGCATCTGCTGGCGGAGTTCCCGACTCTGCGGCACGGGCTGGTCATGGTGCAGGCCGAGGTCGCCGACCGGATGGCGGCGAAGCCGGGGAGCCGCACGTACGGGGTGCCGAGCGCGAAGGCCGCCTGGTTCGCCGACGTGCGCCGGGAAGGACCGGTGCCGCGCGGCGTGTTCTGGCCGGTGCCCAATGTGGACTCCGGATTGGTCTCGTTCACCCGGACCGAGCCACCGTCGACGGTGGCTCGTGAGCAGGTGTTCCGGGTACTCGATGCCGCTTTCGCGCAGCGGCGCAAGACATTGCGTTCGGCACTGTCGAAGTGGGCGGGGTCCGCGGCGCGCGCGGAGACGCTGCTGCGGGCGGCCGGGGTGCCCCCGTCGTCGCGGGGCGAGCAGCTGGCCGTTTCCGACTTCGTGCGCATCGCCGAGGCAGCCCGCGACATCCCCGATGACTCGGAATCCTCCGGCGCTCGGTGATCGAGGCCGGCGAGTTCGCGGTGGTCCCCCGGGATCGGCTGTCCGAGCCCGTATGTCCCGAGACCGCTCGGCTACTATCCGTGACGTTCCGAAGAGTTGTGGGTCACCCAAGAGGGGTGTGACACATCCAACGATTTCGGTACGTGACGGACATCAACTTGCGTCACGATCGCCGAGTGGGGTCTACTATAGGCGGAACCCATCCCGAGCGGCCGAGAGATCTGGCTTGTCGACGCCGCAGCAACCACCCGATGCGGGCAGGTGCTAACGCCAGGAGCGATGGAGTTGCGGTGTCTGAATCTCTGATCGCGAGCGCGAGTGCGCTCCACGCCCGAGGGCGCGACGTGCCCCCGGGGTCCGCTGCCGCGCGAATGCGGCAGGCGTTGACCCAGCGGCGTGTCGTCGACCACGGGCGCAGGACCACGACCGCCTGTCGCCGCGGCGCGTGACCCCAGACCTTCTTTCAGGCCTTTCCCCTCCGGCAGCGTGCCCATGGCACGCGTGTGGCCGGCGTGAGCTGATGCGGAGCCGATCGTGATCACAGTCGAGAACCTGACCAAGTCCTTCCCGCACGACAAGGGTGCCGTCGTCGCCCTCGACAACGTGTCCATGCAGGTCCCGGCGGGAGCCGTCTGCGGAGTGGTCGGCTCCAGCGGTGCGGGCAAGTCCACCCTGGCCCGCTGCATCGCCCTGTTGGACAAGCCCGACAGCGGATCGATCAAGGTGGACGGGACCGACCTCGTGGCGCTGGACGGCAAGGCGCTGCGTGCCGCGCGGCGCCAGATCGGCGTGGTGCCGCAGGGAGATACGCTGCTGCGCCAGCGCACTGCCGCGGGCAATGTGGCATTGCCGCTGGAGGCGGCGAACATCTCCGCACCGCAGCGCCGTAGCCGCGTGGCCGAACTGCTCGATCTCGTCGGCCTGACCGACAAGGCGCCCATCTACCCCGACCAGCTCTCCGGCGGTCAACGGCAGCGTGTGGCGGTGGCCCGCGCGCTGGCCGCCCGCCCTTCGGTGCTGCTGGCCGACGAACCGACCTCGGCGCTGGATCCGTCCACGACGGACTCGGTGCTGACCGTGCTCGACAGGGCCCGTTCCGAACTCGGTGTCACCGTTCTGGTCGTCACGCACGACATGGCGGTGGTTCGGCGCATCGCCGACGACGTTGCCGTGCTGGAGCAGGGCAGTGTCGTCGAGCACGGCAAGGTGCTCGACCTGGTTGCCGAGCCCGGTAGCCGGATCGGTTCGACACTGCTGCCCGAAACCGACCAGAGCGAGTCCGTGCCCGCAGCGGCTGCCGGACACGACGTGGTCGCCGAGGTGGTTCTGGTCGGCTTCGCCGCCGTGGGAGCTCTCCTGCCGGAGGCATCGAGCCGGTTCGGTGTGGAGTTGTCGATCCTCGGCGGCGGTCTGACGCGGCTCGGGGAAACCCCGGTGGCCAAGTTCCGGATCGGCCTGTCCGGTGAGCGCTCCGAGTCCGCGCTGAAGTGGATGGTCGAGCGCGACGCCCACGTGCGTCGTGCCCCCGTGAGTGTTGACGGAGTTGCCGCGTGAGTGAAAAGACCCCCTGGTCGGAGGTCATCGAACTGCTGCTTCCCGCCACCGGCGAGACGGTGTACATGGTCCTGACCGCCACCCTGCTGGCGGTCGTCGGCGGGTTGCCCATCGGGGTGCTGTTGCATGTGACCGCGCCGTCCGGCCTGCACCCTCGCCCGCTGGCGCACCGCGTACTCGGCGTGATCGTGGATGTCGTGCGGTCGGTCCCGTTCGTGGTGCTGCTGGTCGTGCTGGCCTCGCTCACCCGATTCCTGGTGGGCACCGCGATCGGCAGTACCGCGGTCATCGTGCCGCTGACCATCGGAGCGATCCCGTTCTTCGCTCGCCTGACCGCGAACGCTCTGCGGGAGGTCGACACGAGCATCGTGGAAGCCGCGATCACGACCGGCTCGAGCAAGCTGCGGATCGTCCGGACCGTCCTGCTGGGAGAGGCCAGGGCCGCGCTGGTGGGTGCGGTCGGAGTGACGGCCGTGGTGCTGATCGGCTACGCGGCGATGGCGGGCGCCATCGGCGGCGGAGGCCTGGGTGCCACGGCGATTCAGGACGGTTACCAGGGCTACGACGACCGGATCCTGTACAGCTCGGTGATCGTGCTCGGCGCGCTTGCCTGGGGAATGCAGCTGATCACCGACTTCATCGCCAGGATCGTGGATCGTCGGCGCACCGCCACCAGTGCTTAGGGCCGAACGGCTGACCGAGCAGACATATCCGAGGTTTTTCCTTCATTCGAGTCCGGAAAGGTAGGACATGACATGCGTTTGAGATCCCTTGTGGCCGTGTTGGCTGCTTCCGCGATCGCGCTGACGGGATGCAGCGGTGACACCGAGGCGGCCGGGGACTCGACGGTCCGGGTCGGGGTGACTCCCCAGCCGCACGGCGAGATCCTGCAATACGTCAAGGACAACCTCGCCGAGCAGGCAGGCATCAGCATCGAGATCAAGCAGTTCAACGACTACAACCGCCCGAACGCGGCAGTGCTGCACGGGGAACTGGATGCCACCTACCACCAGCACAAGCCGTTTCTGAAGACGTACGAGCAAGAACGGGGCGGCGATCTGGTCTGGGTGGCTCCGGTGCACCTGGAACCGCTGGGGCTCTACTCGAAGAAGTACTCCTCGCCGCAGGAGATCCCGAACGGGGCGACGATCACGATCCCGAACGACCCGTCGAACCGGGCGCGCAGCCTCAAACTGCTCGAGGACAAGGGACTGATCACGCTCAAGCCCGGAGCGGGCCAGGAAGCCGGCGTTCGCGATATCGCCGAGAACCCCCGGAACCTGCAGCTCCAGGAGCTCTCGGCCAGCCAGATCCCGAGGACGCTGCAGGACGCGGCCGCCGCGGTGGTCAACGGCAACTACGCGCTGAAGGCCGATCTCGACAAGCCCATCGCGATCGAATCCCCCAAGGGCAACCCCTACGTCAACGGCCTGGTCACCAGCTCGGCCAAGCAGGACAACCCGGAGATCGCCAAGCTAGCCGAACTGCTCACCTCGCAGGAGGTCACCGACTTCATCAAGCGCGAGTACGGCGGGCAGTTCGTCATCCCGGCGAGCTGACCGCCACGGAGGCCACGGTCACGTGCCGAATCGGGTCGGTGTTGGGGCGACACCGAGCCGGTTCCGACACGTACGCTTGAGGTGTGCTTTCCGTGGTACCTACCCCGATCACCGTCCGGGTTCCGGCCAAGGTGAACCTCCACCTGTCGGTCGGGGACACCCGCGCGGACGGTTATCACGAGTTGGCGACCGTCTTTCAGGCGCTATCCATGGTCGACGAGGTCACCGTCCGTTCCGCCGAGGACTCGGGGATCGACGTACACGGTGAGGGAGCGGGCTCGGTCCCCACCGGGCCCGGCAACCTCGCGTGGAAGGCGGTGCGTGTCCTCGCCGAGCGCTGCGGCCGGGATCCGGATGCGCCCGGTGTGCAGGTGTCGATCCACAAGGGCATCCCCGTCGCCGGGGGGATGGCCGGTGGCAGCGCCGATGCCGCCGCCACGCTCTTCGGTCTCAATGCCCTGTGGCGGTTGGAGATCGGCCGCAACGAGCTCGCGGATGTGGCCGCCCAGCTCGGCAGCGATGTGCCGTTCGCGCTGCAGGGAGGGACCGCGCTGGGGACCGGCCGTGGTGAACGGCTGGTGCCCGTGCTGGCCCGTCACACGTATCATTGGGTGATTGCCCTGGACCAGCACGGACTCGAAACTCCTGATGTCTATCGGGAGCTGGACCGGCTGCGGCGGGGATCGACCAACAACGGGATGGGCAATGTCGAGCCGATGCTGGAGGCACTGGCCTCCGGTGATCCGCGCGAGCTCGCTCTCCTGCTCGGCAACGACCTGCAGGCGGCCACGGTTTCACTGCGGCCCGGTCTGCGTCGTACCCTGCGTGCCGGAGTGGACGCGGGTGCGCTGGCGGGCGTGGTCTCCGGTTCCGGACCCACCTGTGCCTTCCTGTGCGAGAGTGCGGACTCCGCCGTCCGGGTGGCTGCCGAGTTGTCGGGGGCGGGTGTGTGCCGGACGGTGCGGGTTGCTCAGGGGCCGGTGCACGGCGCGCGCTTCGTCGGCGACGACCGCGCGGATCGGCCCACCCCGCCGACACCCCCCCAGGTCCACGCGTGAGGGACGATTTCGCGAGAAATTGGTGTTCACCCGGGTGACGGCGTAACGGTGATTTTCTCGCGAAATTGGTCGAACACGTCGCTACACGCCCACGCTACGCAGTCAACGGAGTAACGAACACCTGATGGTGAACCTGGTCAACCTGGAATCGGTCAGCAAGAGCTACGGCGTGCGCCCGCTGCTGGACGGGGTGTCGTTGGGCGTCGCCGCGGGCGACCGCATCGGTGTCGTCGGCCTCAACGGCGGGGGCAAAACCACGCTGCTGGAAGTGCTCTCCGGTGCCGAAGAACCCGACACCGGCCGAGTCAGCCACAGCCGCGACCTGCAGATGGCCGTGGTCACCCAGCGCACCGAGCTGCCCGAGGGGGCGACCGTCCGCAATGCGGTGCTCGACCCGCACGGTTTCACCGCCGAACACGAGTGGGCCGCAGACCCGAAGGTGCGCTCGGTGCTGACCGGTCTCGGCATGAGCCGCCTCGGACTGGATACCCCGGTCGGGGACTTCTCCGGAGGTGAGCGGCGCCGCGTGGCGCTGGCCGCCGCGCTGGTCCGTGACCTCGACGTGCTCGTTCTCGACGAGCCCACCAACCACCTCGACGTCGAGGGCGTGCGCTGGCTGGCCGATCACCTGCTGTCCCGGCGCTGCGCACTGATCATCGTTACGCACGATCGCTGGTTCCTGGACACCGTCTGCAACCGCACCTGGGAGGTCACCGACGGCCGCGTCGAACAGTACGAGGGCGGCTACGCCGATTGGATCTACGCGCGGGCCGAGCGAGCCAGGCTGGCCCAGCAGGCCGAGGAGAAGCGTCAGAACCTGGCTCGCAAGGAACTCGCCTGGCTGCAGCGGGGTGCCAAGGCCCGGACGTCGAAACCGAAGTTCCGCATCGAGGCGGCCGAGGCACTGATCTCCGATGTCCCGCCTCCGAGGGACACCGTCGAACTGGTCTCGTTCGCGAAGCGGCGGCTCGGCAAAACCGTGGTGGAACTGGAAAACGTCGACCTGAGCATCGATGACCGTACCCTGCTCCAGGACGTGACCTGGCGGATCGGACCGGGCGACCGGATCGGTGTGGTCGGTGTCAACGGTTCCGGTAAGACCACACTGCTGCGACTGCTGGCCGGGGAACGGGAACCCGACAGCGGTCGGCGCATCGAAGGCAAGACGGTCCGGCTGGCGCATCTCACCCAGGAGCTGCACGACCTGCCCGGACATTGGCGTGTGCTGGAGGCGGTCGAGGACGTCGCCAAGCACGTGGTGCTCGGCAAGCACGAACTGTCGGCCTCACAACTGGCCGAGCGGTTCGGCTTCGGCAAGGGCAGGCAGTGGACTCCGGTGGAGGATCTCTCCGGTGGAGAGCGGCGCCGTCTGCAGCTTGCGCGGCTGCTGATGTCCGAGCCGAACGTGCTGGTGCTCGACGAGCCCACCAACGACCTCGATATCGACACGCTGCAGCAACTCGAGGACCTGCTCGATACGTGGCCGGGCACCCTCGTGGTTGTCTCCCACGATCGCTACCTGGTCGAGCGTGTCTGCGACACCGTGGTGGCGTTGTTCGGCGACGGAGGTGTCACGCACCTGCCGGGAGGCATCGAGGAGTATCTGCAGCGGCGGCACTCGCTGCTCAATTCGTCCGAGCAGCGTCTGGGGAAGCAGGCCGAGCAGAACGGGAAACCATCCGGGGCCGCTGCTGCGGCGGACTCCCGGCAGGGTGGTCTGTCGGGCTCCGAGCAGCGTGCCGCGCGCAAGGAGCTGTCGCGGCTGGAAAGGCAGCTCGACAAGCTCGGCAAGCGCGAGGACGAGTTGCACGAGAAGCTCGCCGAAGCGGCCACCGAACCGGAGCGATTGCAGACGCTCAACACCGAACTGCAGACATTGCAGGACGAGAAGGACGGCATCGAGACCCGCTGGTTGGAGCTCGCCGGACAATTGGGCTGAGCGCGAAGCCCCCGGGAGAACTGCGACCGCAGGTGACGACGCGCCGCTGCGTCGACTGTCGCGTGGATCACACCGGACGTAGGCTGCTCTGCGTGAGTCGGTTCATGAGCACGCTGGTGACATCGGCGGATGCGAACACGGGTGCGTCGGCACGAGGGATCACGACGGGCGAGCCCGAGCAGCCCCGTCGCCGGACCTGGGGCGAGATACATGCGGAGGCGCTGACGATCGCGGGTGCCCTGCGCGCTCCGGAAGAGGGAGCGGGAGTCGAGCCGGGTGCTGCGGTGGCGATCCTCGCCGCGGACCCCGCCCTGATCGCTCCCACCGTGCAGGCGGTGTGGCTGGCCGGTGGCAGTGTCACGATGCTGCATCAGCCGACCCCGCGCACGGACCTGGAGCACTGGGCGCAGGACACGATCCGGGTGCTCCGGATGATCGATGCGCGCCTGGTGTTGCTGGGGTCCCCGTTCGAGCAACTCGCCGATGTTCTCGCCCGGCACGCCATTCCCCACCGCGAACTGCCCGGGCTCGCGAGCATGGCAGAGCCCCTGACGGAACCGGTCGACGTTGCCGAGGACGCGGCGGCGCTGCTCCAGCTCACCAGCGGTTCCTCCGCGGAGCCCAAGGCGGTCCGGATCACCCACGGCAATCTGTACTCCAACATGCGGGCCATGGTCACCCGTGCCGAACTGGACCCGGACACTGATGTGCTCGTGTCGTGGTTGCCGCTGTTTCACGACATGGGCATGGTCGGGTGTCTGACCGTCCCGATGGCCATCGGTCTGGAGAGCGTGAAGGTCACGCCCGCCGATTTTCTCGCCCGGCCGTTGCTGTGGCCGGAACTGATCAGCCACTACGGCGGTACGGTGACGGCCGCTCCGAACTTCGCTTACGCGATCGTGGGCAAGCGCATGGCCAGGGCCGACGACGGTGCTTTCGACCTGTCGAGTCTGCGGTTCGCGCTCAACGGTGCCGAACCCATCGACCCGCAGGCGGTGCGGACGTTCACCGACGCGGGTGCGCGATTCGGCATGCGCTCCGAATGCGTGGTGTGCGCGTTCGGGATGGCCGAGGTGACGCTGGCGGTTTCGTTCGCGCCACTGAACCGCGGTATCGAACTCGACACCGTCGATGCCGCGGAGTTGGAGAAGCGTCGGCGGGCGAAACCGGTCGATGCGGAATCGGCACACGCCCGACGCTTCGCAGTGCTCGGCCGCGCCCTACCGGGATTGGAGATCGAGGTCGTCGACGACTCCGGCAACACGCTCGGGCACCGGGAAGTCGGAAAACTGCGCGTCCGCGGGGACGCGGTGACGCCGGGATACCTGACCGTGGACGGACCGTTGCCCGCCCAGGACGCCGCCGGGTGGCTGGACACCGGCGACGAGGGCTATCTGGCAGACGGCCGGGTGGTGATCTGCGGGCGACGCAAGGACGTCATCATCATGGGTGGACGCAACATCTACCCGGTCGATATCGAGCGCTCCGCGTGCGAAGTCGACGGTGTACGCGCAGGCAACGCGGCGGCGGTGCGTCAGGATCCGGGCAGCAGGCGGGAGCGCTTCGCCGTGGTGCTGGAGTCCGGAGTGGCCGGCGACGAGATGGCCGAGAAGGCGCTCGGCAAGGAGGTGGCGGCCCGTGTGGTCGACGCCGTCGGTGTGCGCCCTTCCGCCGTGGTCGTGGTCGAACCCGGCAGCCTGCCCAAGACTCCTTCCGGCAAGCTCAAGCGTGCCGCCACGGCCGAGCTCGTCCACGAGTGACGAGCTCCGGGTCAGTGAAAGCGGTTCTGGGCTGCTTCGAGTCCCTCGGCGGCGAGGACTTCGACGACATCGGCGCAGTGATCCACGAAGTAGCCGAGTTCACGGCGTTCGCTGCCGGAGAAGTCCTTGAGCACGAAGTCGGCCGGATCCATCCGGCCCGGGGGACGGCCCACACCGAAACGCACCCGCAGATAGTCGCGGGTGCCGAGTGACTTCGTGATCGACCGGAGCCCGTTGTGCCCGTTCTCGCCGCCACCACGCTTGAGCCGCACCGTGCCGTACGGCAGGTCCAGCTCGTCGTGAATCACGATCACCGACTCGGCGGCGACCTTGTAGAACTTCGACACTCCGGCGACGGGACCACCGGAGAGATTCATCAGTGCACGAGGTTTGGCCAGCACCGCACGGACTCCGGCAAGTCGTCCCTCGACGACCTCGGTGCCGCTTTTGTGGGCCTTGAACTTCCCACCGGCGCGATCGGCGAGTTCGTCGGCGACGAGGAATCCGATGTTGTGCCGGTTGCCCGCGTAACGCGGGCCGGGATTACCCAGCCCGACGATCAGCGCGAGGCCGTCGAGTGCTTTCTCCGCTCCGGAGGTGGTCACCAGGCAACGCTCCCGGTTCAACTCGAATGCCCGGAGCAGGCGGCGCGCCTGCTCTCGACCGCCTTGGGCGGAAGAGGCACGCGCGCCGCGGGCCGGGCCCGACGTCGTGGCCTCAGGCTTGCTCGCCTGCGGTCTCGTCCTCGGAGGCCTCCTCGACGACGCCCGCACCCTCGGTGTCGATGTCCGACTCCATGTCGGACTCGCTGGGCGCCTCGGTCACGTTGACGACCAGCGCTTCCTCGCCGGTTTGCAGTGTGACACCGCGGGGCAGCGAGACCTCGGAGGCGTGGATCATGGTGCCTGCCTCGGCACCGTCGATCGAGAGCTCGATCTGCTCGGGAATGTGCAGGGCCTCGGCTTCGAGCTGCAGCTCGTTGAGGTCCTGGGTGACCAGGGTGCCGGGGGCGGCATCGCCGTTGATCACGATCGGCACGTTGACGGTGACCTTCTCGCCGCGCTTGACCAGCAGCAGGTCCACGTGCTCGACGTGGTTCTTGACCGGGTGAGCCGTAATGGTCTTGGTCAGTGCGAGCTCGCTGGCGGATCCGGCCACATCGAGGGTCAGCACCGCGTTGCGCCCGTTCTCGCGGATGGCGCGGGCGAACTCCACTGCGGGCAGGGACAGATGCTTGGGGTCGGAACCGTGACCGTAGAGCACTGCGGGGATCTTGCCGGCACGGCGGGTGCGGCGGGCCGCACCTTTGCCGAACTCGGTGCGCGGTTCGACGGTGAGACGTACCTCGGACACGGTGGTGCACTCCTATGGCGTCGGGCGAAACGTGAATCGGTCGCTGGCCTGCGGCGGCGGGGCGCGCGACTGGCGTCGGTCGGAACCGTGTGTGAACGCCCACCGGCGTCCGCGCTCGGACGGCGGTGGGTTCGATCAGCACGTCGGCGGCCACCAGCCGCCACGTCGATCACGCCGGGTGGTTCTCCCGGCCTCGCCGAGGCAACCCGAACAGTCTAATCGGCATCGTGGCGTGCCTGCGCACCGGGGTGCCGGTATGCGCTGCCCGGTTGACCCTGTCCTCGGCCGGATTTTTGCAGTTTCGCGCGAAACTGCAAAAATCCGGCCGAGCTGTGCCGGGATGGCTGTGCCGTGCTCTTCCGCACAGTCCGCTCGACTATTAGTTTGATCACCATGTCTGCCGATGTGACCTCCGAAGGTCCGGCCACCACGGGCTGGCGTGCCCGGCTCACCCAGATCGGTCCCGGTGTCATGGCGGCGGCCACCGGGGTGGGCGCGGGGGATCTGGTGGCCACGATGGTCGCCGGATCACGCTACGGTTACACGCTGTTCTGGGCCGTGGTCGTCGGAACGGTGTTCAAGCTCGCACTCGGCGAGGCCGTCGGCCGCTGGCACCTGAGTTCGGATCGCACGCTCCTGTCGGGTTGGCGCACGCTGGGGCGCTGGGCCACCGGCTACTTCGGTGTCTATGTCGTGCTTTGGGGATTCGTCTACGGTGCCACCGCCATGTCGGCTTCGGCGCTTCCGCTCAACGCGATGTTCCCCGCGTTGTCGGTGCGGTACTGGGCGATGCTGTGCGGTCTGGCGGGGCTGGCGCTGGTGTGGTTCGGGCGCTACGCCCTGCTCGAGAAGGTCATGACCGTGCTGATCGGGGTCATGTTCGTGACGGTCGTGGCCACGGCGATTCTCGTCGGCCCGAACCTCACGGCGCTGGGCGGCGGATTGGTGCCGTCACTGCCGGACGGGTCGATCGTCTATGCGCTCGGGTTGATGGGCGGTGTTGGTGGCACGATCACGATGGCCGCATACGGGTACTGGACCTTCGCCAAGGGTTGGCGGTCGCCGAAGTGGCTGCCGTTCATGCGTACCGACAACGCGACCGGCTACCTCACCACGGGGATCTTCGTGGTCGCGATGCTCGTGATCGGGTCCGAACTCCTGCTCGGGCGGCGGATCATCGAGGGCGACGAGGGCCTGCTGTACCTGGCCGACACACTGGCCGCCGACTATGGGCAGTGGGCGCGGATCCCGTTCCTGGTCGGTTTCCTCTCCGTGACGTTCACCTCGCTGATCGGGGTCTGGAACGGGGTGAGCCTGTTGTTCGCCGACTGGTGGCGAACGTGGCGCCTGCCCCGGGAGGCGAAGCCGGAGACAGCAGGTGACTACACCCACAAGGCCGGGGAGCGCAGCACCTCTTTCCGGCTCTACCTCCTGTGGCTGACGTTCCCGCCGATGGCGCTGCTGTTCCTGGACCGGCCGTTCCAGCTCACCATCATCTACGGGGTGCTGGGCGCGCTGTTCATGCCCTTCCTGGCCGGAACGTTGCTGGTGCTGCTGAACTCCCCGACGCTGATGCCCGCACAGCAACGTTCGCGGTGGCTGTCGAACACGGTGTTGGCGTTGTGCCTGGTGCTGTTCGTGACGTTGGCGGTGAACGAGCTGGTGGGCCTGCTGACCTGAGGCGACAGAGCACAGCGGCAGGGGAGCGCGGCCGGTTGGTCACGACTCCTGTCGCGGGCTGTCGCCGAGATGTCGTTGGCCGTCACCGACGCGGTCGATGTGCCGGGCGGTGTAGTCGGCAACGACCCCCGGTCGACCACGGGGAATCCAGTGTCCCCCCGCGACAGTGCGCACCCGCAGCTCATCGACCCAGCACGAGATCCCGGTCTGTAGCGGCACGGAGACGAACACATCCCCGGTCGGAGCCAGTACCTGCACCGGCACGCTCGTCGATCGATGCTGCGGTGCGGTGAATCGTCCGCGCATGTTGGCCCGATACAGCTTGAGACCGTGCAGCAGATCCGGTAACCGCCGGTGGGGCCGTACCGGTTTCTCGTCTCCGGCAAGGCCCAGGTGTTCCAGCCGGTCCAGCATCCGGCGACCGAAGCCGGTGCGCCACAGCAGCTCGGGCAACGGTGCGAGGTGGAAAAACCCGATGTAGCCGGAACGCACCAATTGGCTCAGCAACTCACGCAGCGCGCGGGGATGTGGCCGCAGCCGGGAGCGCATCCAGTGCGCGGCATGGTCCAGGCAAGGGCCGGAAATCGACGTGTAGGAGGCGATACGCGCCGAGAGCCCGCCGGTTACCGCGTGCCAGGACTGAATGGAGCCCCAGTCGTGGGCGAGCAGATGTACCGGGTATCGCGGACTCACCGCGTCGATCACGGCGCCGAGGTCCGCGGCGAGCCGGTCGAGTTGATATGCCCGGAGACCACGGGGTTTGGCGGACTCGCCTGCTCCCCGGACGTCGTAGCGCACGACGTGGAAGCGCTCGGACAGGTGCCCGGCCACGTCCTCCCAGATCGAACTGTTGTCCGGATAGCCGTGCACACACACCACTGTCGGCCGGTCCGGATCGCCGCTCTCGCGCACCGCCAGCGACAACCCGTCGCCGGTGGTTACCCACCTGTTGATTCCCCGTCTGTCATACATGCGGCCATGCTAGAGACGGACAAAAACCGGCGACGCCTCCCCGGTCTCCCCGGTGGGGAGGCGTCGCCGGTGTCGGTGATGCTCTCGCCGCTTCAGGCGTGGCCGTTGAACAGGCTGGTCACCGAGCCATCCTCGAAGACCTCCTGGATGGCCCGTGCCACCAGTGGGGCCACCGAAAGCACCGTGAGCTTGTCGAACTTCTTGTCCTCGGGGATCGGCAGGGTGTTGGTCAGCACGACCTCCTTGGCACCGCAGGAGGACAGCCGTTCGACCGCCGGGCCGGAGAGCACCGCGTGGGTGGAGGCGATGATGACGTCCTTCGCACCGGCCTCCAGCAATTGTTCGGTGGCCTTGGTGATCGTGCCGCCGGTGTCGATCATGTCGTCGACCAGCACGCACAGTCGTCCTTCGACGTCACCGACGACGCGGTTGGCCACGACCTGATTGGGCTTGCTGGGATCGCGGGTCTTGTGGATGAACGCCAGCGGGGTCCCCCCGAGATTGTCGGCCCACTTCTCGGCGACACGCACCCGGCCGGAGTCCGGCGAGACCACTGTGATCGCCTCGTCGGTGTAGGTGTCGCGAACGTAGTCCGACAGCACGGTCTGGGCAAGCAGGTGGTCGACGGGTCCGTCGAAGAAGCCCTGAATCTGGTCCGTGTGCAGGTCGATCGTCAGGATCCGGTCCGCACCGGCGGTCTTGAACAGGTCCGCCATCAGTCGTGCCGAGATCGGCTCGCGACCCTTGTGCTTCTTGTCCTGGCGGGCGTACCCGTAGAACGGCATGACCACGGTGATGCGCTTGGCGCTGCCGCGCTTGAGGGCATCCACCATGACCAGCTGTTCCATGATCGCATCGTTGAGCGGGTGGCTGTGGGCCTGGATGACGAACACATCGCAGCCGCGGACCGACTCGTCATACCGGACGAAGATCTCACCGTTGGCGAACTCGTAGGCGGCCTGCGGCGTGACGGTCACGTCGAGCTGCTTGGCCACCTCCTCGGCAAGTTCCGGGTGGCTGCGGCCGGAGACAAGCTTCAGGCTCTTCTTCGGAGTCGCAGACATGGCACTCACGGTTATCGTCCCTCCCGGTCGTCGCCCGTCACGAGGCGTCACTCGTCGGATCGGTCGTTGTTTCTCGGTCCGCCAGCGCGCGCTGTGCGGCCTGGTCGGCGGTGGTGCCGGGTCGGCGCTTGGCCACCCAGCCCTCGATGTTGCGTTGTTTCCCTCGTGCGACCGCCATAGCGCCCGGTGGGACATCCTCGGTGATGACCGAACCCGCAGCGGTGTAAGCGCCGTCGTCCACGTGCACCGGGGCGACGAACATGTTGTCCGCGCCGGTGCGGGAATGGGACCCGATCACCGTGTGGTGTTTGGCGACACCGTCGTAGTTGACGAAGACCGTCGCGGCACCGATGTTGGTGTGCTCGCCGATCGTCGCGTCTCCGACGTAACTCAGGTGGGGGACCTTGCTGCCCGGGCCGATCTCGGCGCTTTTGACTTCGACGAAGGTCCCCACCTTGGCGTCGGTATCGAGACGGGTACCGGAACGCAGGAACGCGAACGGGCCGACCGATGCACCGGGGCCGACCTCGGCCTGCTCGCCCTGGGTTCGCACCACGGTGGCTCCCCCTCCGACGGTACAGGCCGTCAGAGTGGTTTCGGGGCCGATGGTGGCCCCGGCACCGACGGTGGTTCCGGCGCGGAGCTGCACGCTCGGCTCCAGGACCACGTCCTGGTCGAGTTCGACGTCGCAGTCCAGCCATGCCGAGTTCGGGTCCGTGACCGTGACGCCCTGGCGCATCCAGTGCAGCAGTAGCCTGCGATTGAGCTCCGCTCCCAGCTTGGCCAGCTGTACGCGGTCGTTGATGCCTTCCACGAGCCACGTATCGGCACATACCAGGGTACCTGCCCGAAGGCCGTCCTGGCGGGCGATCGAAACCAGGTCGGTGAGGTACAACTCGCCCTGGGCGTTGCCGGTGGAAAGCCGGTTCAGTGCGTCCCCGAGGAAGGCCGCGTCGAACGCGTACACCCCGGAATTGATCTCCTGGATCGCTGCCTGCTCGGACGTGGCGTCCTTCTGCTCCACGATGCCGGTGACGTCACCACCCGTGTCGCGTACCATCCGCCCGTACCCGGTCGGGTCCTCGACCACTGCGGACAGGACGGTGACCGCGTTGCCGGAGTCCCGGTGCTCGGTCAGCAGGCCACGCAGTGTGTCGGCGTCGAGCAGTGGGACATCGCCGTAGGTCACCAGCACCGTGCCTGCAGTACCCGCTCCGGAACGGGCGAGCTGTGCCATTCCACAGGACACCGCATGGCCGGTGCCGAGCTGCTGCTCCTGGACCACGGTACTGATCGTGCGATCGAGCCTGTCCGCCAGTTCCGTGAGGTGCTCGCCGACGGCCTGCCTGCCGTGTCCGATCACGACGGTCAGGTCCTCGGGTGCGATTCCGGCGGCGGCGCGGACGGCGTGCTCGATCAGCGGCCTGCCGGAGAGCCGGTGCAGCACCTTCGGTGTCGCCGATCGCATGCGAGTGCCCTCGCCCGCGGCCAGCACGATGGTGCTGACGGAGCCGGAGGACACGCCGTCCGAAGGCGGCCGGGCGGTTGCGCCCTCGAGCATCGATGCTCTCCCTCGGTATCGAGCGGGTTCGACGCCGGATCACCGGTCCACTCGTCCGGAGCTCGCCATGCTCTCGCTCAGTGGGTGAGGCGCTGGGAGTCAACCCGGTGGCTACCGGTAACCGTGCATCCGATCGGGTGAAGGGTAACCGGCCGGACGAAGCGGGGAACCGGTGCCCCGTCGGTCCGATGAGCCGCGTCTCGGTGGTCACAATGGTACCGGGCATCTCGGAAGGTCGCTGTCGGATGCCGACAGCCGACCAGCACAGGTTGATTTCGCGTGGTCGTGTGGAATCGCAGGCACGGCACTTCCGTGCCGTGAGCCGGGACCGGGCTCAGCCGTGCCGGGGCGGGTGCAGGCACCGAATCCGCCGCCTCCCCGCTTCAGATCTCCTCGGGAGGGATCCAGGCCTGGGGCCGGGCCGGGACGCTCGTATCCGTTTCGGCGGAGCAGGCCGATACCTGGTTTCCGCCCTGGCGTTTCGATCGGTACATCGCGGCGTCGGCGCGTGCGAGAACCTGACTGCCGGACTCCTGCGGACGCATCGAGACCACTCCGATCGACAACGTCACGCCTCGCGTGTGCGATGCCGCCAGACCGGAGACGGCTCCGACAGCCCTTCCGAGCGCGGTTTCGGCCGCTGTGAGGGTGACTCCGGGAAGGAGGACGACGAACTCGTCACCGCCGTACCGGGCCACCAGGTCGTCGGCGCGCAGTGTGTCCTGCAGGGTGCTCGCGATCACCCGCAGGACATCGTCTCCCTCGGCGTGGGAGCCCTGGTCGTTGACTTCCTTGAACCCGTCGAGATCGACCAGCGCCACCGACAGCGGCTGGGAATCGGGCTGTTCGAGCAGGGCTTCCAACCGACCGTCGAGGGCGCGCCGGTTCGGCAGACCGGTCAGCGGATCCTGCAGCGCCTGCCGCGCGATCGCACCGTGCGCACGGGCCAGCTTGGAGTGCGCCAGCCGCGTCTCCAGCGTGGAGCTGCGTGTCTGACGCGTTCCCCACAGTTTGTCCTCGAGCTCGGCGACGTAGTCCTGCAATGCCTGCTTGGCGTCGAGACTGCTCAACTCGGTGAGATGGGCATATTCGCGGAGCAGTGAAATCCGCAGGCTTGGTTCGGTGGCCTCGCGAACGATGGTCTCGCGTGTCCGGGCCAGTACCTCGACCGCATCGTGGCCCCGGTCGGCACGAGTCAGGCACCGCGCGAGCGCGAGCGCGACCATGATCTTCTCCCGCGGATAGGTCGCCCGTTCCGGTGAGCTCAGCAGCTCCAGACGTCCGATGTGCTCCGGGCTCGGACGCGCCAGTGCGTGTGCGGCACCGAGCACCGGCATCTGGTCGGCGGCGGGCTTGCTCGCCACTCGCGGAAACAGCGATTCCCGCCACGGTCCCTCGACGGCGAGCGCGATGGCCGAAGCGGTGGCGAAGCGCTCGGAGGCCTCGTCGTCCTTGTCGGCACGTTCCAGCCGCAGTCCCCATCCCAGCAACATCCGACAACGGTTGATCATGTGTACGGCGATGTCGTGCGGCCCGCCGCTTTCCCGGATCCGGTGATGGGCACGGGCCATGACCTCGTTGGCCATCTCGTAGACGCCGAGCTGGGTGAGCACGAGACCGATGTCGATGAGTGCGGTGGCCAGTAGCCGCTCCCAGGAACGACGCCCGAGCATGGTGTCGGGGATCAGTTCGTCGTCGAGTGTGGCCAGAGCCTGCGCGAGCTCGCTCAGTGCGTTGTCCGGGTTGCCCGCCAGAGCCGATTGGCGCCCCCGCAGGGCGCGCGCGTCGGCTTCCAGCACGTCGAGTCCGTGCCTGCGGGTGTGCGCGAGCAACTCGTCGAGCAGGGGGTCGGCACTGTCGCTCAGGCCGGGTGTGGTCAGCCGCATCGCAGCACAGTGCCGGGTGATCTGGGCGATGACGCGGGGGTCGCCCCGCTGCTGGGCTTCGGCGAGTAGTCGGTCGGCCTCGCGAATCGTCGAGAGCTGATTCGGACCGTTGCTGTGCTGCGCGACGGCGTTCAGTTCGTGTGCGCGTCCGACCAGCCACGCGTCGGACATCTCGCCCAGCGTGGCGGCCTCGTCTTCCCGCGCATCCACCGTGTCGTCGTGCAGCGACGTACACCCCCTGCCAACTCCGTCCGGTCGCGGCCGACCGGACGGCGTGGTGGTCAACTCTGCCGTACCGGGATGCCCGGTAGCTCCGCCGCCAGGATTCGAACCTGGACTATCGGAACCAAAATCCGATGTGCTGCCTTTACACCACGGCGGACCGCGCGGCATCGACATCGGCGAAGCCGGTCGGATTCCGCTGCTTCCGCAAAGCCTACCGAGTCGCCTCGCAGTGCCGCTGCCGTACCGCCAACATAGTGGCATGTCCGTCGAGGGGTGATGACCGCGGCCACCGTGAAACGAAGGATCGCCGGGTAAGGAGGGATTCACCGTCGGTGAGGCAGGCCACGACCACGGCAGCCGGTGCCGGGGTGGCGTGGCGACATGACTCAACTTACGCTTGCGTAGGTTACGGTTCCGTAGGCTGGAGGTATCCGGCAACGGACGCCCCGAAACCGCCGCCGTCGCGCTCTTGGGGCGAGTAGACCCGAGAGTGCCCTCGATTCGTCCCGGCCACGACAACCCGGCACTGATCGTTTCGTTCCCACCACCCGATCCAGTTGAGGTAGTGAGCATGACTGCAGCAACCGAGAGCGCCGATCCTGCGGCGTCCCGATCCTCCGCCGGTTCCGGTCCGAAGCCGTTGACCATGGGCGATAAGCCCCGGATCGCGCAGGTGTCGGTGTACGTGTTCGTCCTCGTCCCGCTCGTCGCACTGATCGCGGCGATTCCCGCCGCTTGGGGCTGGGGGCTCGGTACGGTGGACATCTCCCTGGCCGTGGTCTTCTACGTCGCCAGCGGCCTCGGCGTCACGGTGGGTTTCCACCGGCTGTTCACCCACGGTTCCTTCAAGACCAACCGTGCCGTGAAGATCGCCTTGGCGATCTCCGGGATGACCGCCGTGCAGGGACCGGTGATCACCTGGGTCGCCGACCACCGACGGCACCACGCCTACTCCGACCGTGATGGCGACCCGCACTCGCCGTGGCGGTTCGGTAGTTCACCGGCTGCGCTGGCCAAAGGGTTCTGGCATGCCCACATGGGTTGGTTGTTCGAGCGCAGCCTGACCAATGTCGACCGCTTCGCGCCCGACCTGCTCAAGGACCGGGTGCTGTCGCGGATCAACCGGTTGTTCCCGTTGTGGACCGTGGCCAGCTTCGTGGCTCCTGCTGTCCTGGGCGGATTGATCACCTGGTCCTGGTGGGGCGCCCTCACGGCCTTCTTCTGGGCGGGACTGGTGCGTGTGTCGGTGCTGCACCACATCACGTGGTCGGTGAACTCGATCTGCCACATGATCGGGGAGCGGCCGTTCAAGAGCCGGGACAAGGCGTCGAACTTCTGGCCGTTGGCGATCGTGTCCTTCGGTGAGTCCTGGCACAACTCGCACCACGCCGATCCCACCTGTGCGCGGCACGGTGTGCGAAAGGGTCAGTTGGACATCTCCGCTCGCGTGATCTGGCTGTTCGAGCGGCTCGGCTGGGCATGGAAGGTGCGTTGGCCGAACGAGAAGCGGCTCGCCCGCATCACGGCGACCGAGCATCAGTCCTGATTCACGACTTCCGGGGACCCGGCTCTCGATGAGCCGGGTCCCCGGAGGCATATCGCGGCCCGGTGCCGCACGACGGAGGTGGGCACACAGCGGTGCCCACAAGCGCTTAAGGTGATCCCCATGGCGGCACGGCGACGGGGAAGAAGCGGCAACGAGGCCGATGCCCGGCGTTCGGGCTCACGTGGTTCGCCCCGCGCGGCCCGTGTTCGGATGACCGGCAAGGAGCGCCGTCAGCAACTGCTCGACATCGCCAGGGCGCTGTTCGCGGAGAAGGGCTTCGACGGTGCCTCCATCGAGGAGATCGCCCACCGCGCCGATGTCTCCAAGCCCGTGGTCTACGAGCATTTCGGCGGCAAGGAAGGCATCTACGCCGTGGTCGTCGATCGCGAGATGCAGAACCTGCTGGATTCGATCATCTCCGCGCTTTCCGCCGGACACCCGCGCGAACTGCTGGAGCAGGCGGCGTGTGCGCTGCTGGACTACATCGACAACTCCACCGACGGGTTCCGCATCCTGGTGCGGGACTCCCCGGTGGCCAGTACGAGCGGCACGTTCTCCAGCCTGCTCAACGACATCGCCAGCCAGGTCGAGCACATTTTCGCGCTGCAGTTCAGCGCGAAGGGCTATGATCCGAAACTCGCTCCGCTCTACAGTCAGGCCTTGGTCGGGATGGTCGCGCTGACCGGCCAGTGGTGGCTGGAGGTGAACAAGCCGAAGAAGGAAGCGGTCGCCGCGCACTTGGTGAATCTGGCCTGGAACGGCCTGTCGCATCTGGAGCACAAGCCCGGTATGCGCACGCGGCGATAGGGATCCGTCGGTGGACAGGGCCGGCCTCGGTAACGCAGCACGAGCACCCGGATGGTTACTTTTACTGCAGGTGAGCGTGTTCCCGGCTGTGCTCGTAGCTCGCCGCGCTCCAGTCGGCGACCCAGTCGGGCAGTTCCGGTCGGGCCGGACTGTCGTCCAGCAGGTCGATCAGCCTCTCGGGTGCGATGCGTTCACCGGTACGGGAGAGAAACCGCGCCTGGATCATCGCGGTCGTGGCGAGCTTGCCACCGGTGACGACCCGGTGCTCGAGGTAGAGGTGCCGCTCGTCCCAGCCGACGATGCGAGTGTGCACGTCGAAGCGCCGGAAGGGCTTCAACGATCGCCGAAACGAAGCGGTCTCGGCGGTGACGACCGGGTACCAACCGCGTTCGCGGAGTTTTCCGAGTAGTCCCGAGCGTGTCATCAGATCGACCCGGGCGAGGTCGAAGACGGAGAAGTAGACACCGTTGTTCATGTGTCCCAGCAGGTCGAGATCGGTGGGAAGTACGCGAAACGGCGTTCGGCAGGGACCGAGCGGGTCGATGTGGCCGCGCAGGCGGGCCCTGATGCCGAGCACGACGAGACGCACGAACATGTTCATGGGCGGCGGTGTTCCCTCCCGGTCCCACTGACGGGACCATAAGTTACTCACGAGTAGGAACACGTTATGTCGTGAGTTCGCGCGAGACAACTCCGCGCGGCGTGGAAGTGACGATGATCGCCCTCCGCCGGTCGCCGCTGCCGCCGTTCTCGATCCCGGATCCACCGTGTTGCCGACATCTCTCCACAACGGCATGAAGGTTAGGCTTGCTTTACCGGCTAAGGTTATGCTTACCTAAATCACATGCCCTCGCGTTCGGCCGGCGCGGTTGTCCCCCATCCTCCAGGAAGGTCGACCTTGTACGACTGCACTGTGGACTCCCGGATCACTGATCGGGTCACCGAAGCACACCACCACCCGACCGGCCCGAGGCAGCGCCGATGACAGCGACATACCCGAGTGCGGCGACGTCGACCGCAACCGTCCCCGCCTACCGGGCGTTCGATGTGACGGTGCGCTCCAGTGCCCGGCTCAGTCCCCACTTCATCCGGCTGACCTTCACCGGGCAGGACCTGGACCTCTTCGGTGACACCTGCCTCGACCAGCGCGTCAAGGTGGTGCTTCCGCTCTCCGCCAACAGCACCGCGCAGTGCTTCGTCGGTGCGGACCCCTTCGGGCACTTTCCACGCAGCGAGGACTGGTACACCCGGTGGCGACAACTCCCGCAGGAACTCCGGAATCCCTTTCGGACATACACCGTCCGAGCGGTCCGCAGGCATCTCAACGAGGTGGACGTCGATTTCGTGTCCCACGGGGACACCGGCGTCGCCTCCGCCTGGGTGAGTCGCGTCCGAGAAGGGGACCGTTGCATACTCGTCGGCCCGGATCGGCGCGGTGACTCGGCGAACGTCGGAGTCGAATGGAAACCCGGTGGCGCAACGACCGTGTTCCTGGCCGGAGACGAGACCGCTGTGCCCGCGATCAGCTCCATTCTCGCCTCGCTGCCCGCGCACGCATGTGGTCAGGCGTTCCTCGAGGTACCCACGGCCGATGACGTGCTGCCCCTGCACCCGCCTCGCGGCGTCGACGTCACCTGGCTGCCCCGCGCCGATATCGGAAAACCCGATGCCAACCACGGCAAGCGCCTGGTCACCGCCGTCACCACAGGCCTCTCCCTCGGGCCGGACCGCGCGATGACCGAAACGGGCTGCGACCACATCGGCGCCGACGATCCCGGAGTCCGGTCCGCTTCGGAGTCTCGGACTCTCTGGGAGACGCCGGACAGTGGACCGGACAGCGGGATGTTCGCCTGGCTGGCCGGTGAGGCACAAGCGATCACCACGCTGCGGCGACACCTCGTGCGAGAACGTGGCTGGGACCGCCGACGAATCGCTTTCATGGGCTACTGGCGGGCGGACAGCCTCGCGGCATAGCGCCGTGCCCGGCGAGGGCACGGTTGGTTCCCCCGTTGATCCGCCTCGACACTCCCACCCTTCGACCGGCTCTTTTCACCGGCTTCTGCAGCCGGTCCTCATGAGATGAGAGGAATCTCGTGCGATATCCCGTTCGGCGCGTCAAGCGTGCCATGACACTGATCACGAGTCTCACGGTCGCGCTGGCGGCGCTGACCGGCTGCGGCTCGTCCGAAAACGCAGCCACCTCCGACGGCGGAGGCAGTGCGGCGAGCGGCAATTTCCCGGTCACGATCGACAGCGCACTGGGCAAGGCCGTGATCGAGGAGCAGCCCGAACGTGTCGTCACGCTCGGAACCGGGTCCACGGGGACCTCCATCGCCCTCGGGGTCACTCCCGTCGGCATGGAGGCATATCCCTGGGGCAGCGACGAAACCGGATACATGCCGTGGATCCACGAAGCCGTCACCAAAGCCGGGGGGAAACTCCCCGAGCAATTCACCGGCGGCACCGAACTCGACATCGAGGCCATCGTCGGACTGAACCCCGATGCGATTCTCGCACCCTGGTCCGGTATCACCCAGAACCAATTCGACGTCCTCAACGACATCGCCCCCACCGTCGCCTATCCCGAACTGCCGTGGACCATCGCGTGGGACAAGCAGATCCGCATCATCGGCAAGGCCCTCGGTAAGCCGCGGAAAGCCGAGGCCGCGATCGATCGGATCAACGCCAGGTTCGCCAAGGTCGCCGAGGAGAATCCGCGGTTCGGTAGGACCACCTTCGTCTACACCTACACCAACGGTCCCGGAACGCTCGGTGTCTTCCTGCCCGAGGAGCAGCGCGTCGCCATGCTCACCAAGATGGGCCTGAAGCTCGATCCGGTGGTCAAGACCCTACCGGAGACCGAGGGAACCGCCTCTTCCGTCATCGGCCTCGAAAACGCCGACACCATCAAGAACGCGGACCTGATGTTCACCTTCTACTCGGACGAGAAGACCCGCAGGCAGATCGAATCCCAGCCGTTGTACGCACAGATTCCCGCCGTCGAACGCGGTTCGGTGGTGGCCGCCCGGAACCACTCGTTCGTGACCGCCTCGTCGATCATCAACCCGCTGACGGTGCCGTGGGCCATCGACCGCTACCTCCCGCTCATCAACAAGGCGATCGAGCGTGCTCGGTAGCATTTCGGTGACGCGCACCCGTACCGGAGAGCATGGCCCGAGCAGTCCGGTGGGGAGCCGTGGCGCGAGCGGCCATCCCGGGGTGCGTGCCGGGGACGAGGAACCTCGTTCCCGGCCCTCGCGGCGTGTGCTCGTGCTGGTGGGCGGCGTCCTGCTGCTCGGCCTCGCCGTTCTTGTCGGCCTCGCGCTGGGCAGCAACCCCATCCCGCTGCCCGAGGTGATCAACGCCCTCGCCGGTGGCGGAGACGCATACACGCGCACCGTCGTCGAAAGCCGGATACCGCGCACCCTGCAGGGCTTGCTCGTCGGTGCGTGTCTGGCCCTCTCCGGTGTCATCGTGCAGGGCATCACCCGTAATCCGCTCGGAGATCCCGGCCTGCTGGGAGTCAACATCGGCGCGTCGGCAAGCGTTGTCACCACGACGGCGTTTTTCGGGCTCGGTGGTATCGCCACCATCTGGGCGGCTCTGCCCGGTGCCTTCCTCGCGGTCGTCGTGGTCTACCTGATCGGCTCGGGGCGCGGCGGCGCCACGCCGGTGCGGCTGGTGCTCGCCGGGGCCGTCGTCAGCGCCGTACTGAGCGCCTATATCCGGGCCATGACCCTCAGCCTTCCCGAGGTCTTCGGTAGTTATCGGTATTGGGTCGTCGGTTCACTCGCCGGGGGCGACATGGACGCACTGCTCGGTGTCCTGCCGTTTGCCGCGGCGGGACTCGTACTCGCCGTGCTGACGGCTTCACCGCTGAACGCACTGGCTCTCGGGGACACGGCCGCCGCAACCCTGGGCGCCAACACCACCGCCATCCGTATCGGCGGAATGCTCTCCGCGACTCTGCTGTGTGCGGCAGCGACCGCCTCGGCGGGGCCGATCGCATTCATCGGGCTCGCCGTCCCGCACATCGTGCGCGCACTCGTCGGCAGCGATCACCGCTGGCAGGTCCCACTCAGCCTGGTTCTCGGCCCCGTCCTGCTGCTGACAGCGGATGTACTCGGGCGGGTCATCGCGCGGCCGCAGGAGATCATGGTCGGCGTCGTGACCGCATTCGTCGGTGCGCCCGCGCTGCTTCTGGCGGTACGCCGGATGCGGGGAGGCACCTGATGTACACCCCCGGTAGCCGCACCGTGCGCGTCGGTACCCTGCTTGCTGTCCCGGTCCGGCGACGCTCCCTCGTCCAGGGTCTTGCGGTTGCAGTGGCGATCGTCGCCGTCGGCGTCGCCACGCTGACGCTGGGCGAGCTCGGCATTGCTCCGGAGCGCCTGCCCGCCGCGCTGATCGACGTGCCCAGCGGCAGCGAGGGCTTCGTCCTGAAACGTCTTCGCGGTCCCCGTTTCGTCGTGGCCGTGGCCACCGGTGCCGCTCTCGGCATCTCCGGTGCGCTGTTCCAGACGGTCACTCGCAACCCGTTGGGCAGCCCGGACGTCATCGGCCTCACCGCCGGTGCCGGGGCAGGCGCGGCAGCGGCGGCTCTGCTGTGGCCGGGTGCGGTCTCCGTACCGGCGAGCGCGACGCTCGGTGCCGCCATCGCCACGGTGGTCGTCTTCTTCTCCACCGGACGCGGCTTTTCCTCACCCAGTCACCTGATCATCGCCGGTATCGGCGTCTCCGCCATGGCGGTCGCCTTCACGCAGTACGTGGTGCTGGTGCAGTCGCGCGATCAGGCTGCGGTTCTGCACGCCTACCTCACCGGCAGCCTGTCGGCGCGTTCCTGGGAGAACGCGGTCACCATCTGGTCCGTGCTCGCCGTCCTGCTGCCTGCCGCCATCGCGCTGGGGCGACGCCTGCAACTGATCGAGATGGGTGATGAGTCGGCCGACGCGCTCGGTGGGAAATCCGAGCGGACCCGCGCGTGGTCGATCGTCGTGGCGATCGCACTGTCCGCCGCCGCGGTGAGCGTGGCCGGGCCCATCGCCTTCGTGTCCCTGACCGCTCCCCAGATCACCAAGCGACTGTCGCGAACCCCCGGTGCCAACGTCACTCTCTCGGCGCTGACCGGGGCGCTCATTCTCGTCACCGCCGACCTCTGCGTACAGCAGGTTCCGCTCGTCGAGGACCTTCCCGTCGGTGTTCTCACCGTCGGCATCGGAGGCCTGTATCTCGGCTACCTGCTCGTCCGCGAGTGGAAGAAAGGAACGATGTGAGTCCGCGCAACCCCCTGCGAACCCACGGCGATACCGCTGTCCGCGGTGATGCCCTCGCGAGCGGTGTCACCACGGGGCTGGCCGCTCGCGATCTCACTCTCGCCTATGACGGCCGCGTGGTCTGCGACGGTCTCTCCGTCGATATCCCGGACGGCGAGTTCACCGCGATCATCGGACCGAACGGTTGCGGCAAGTCGACGCTGCTCAAGTCGCTGGCGCGCATCCTGACTCCGACGCGCGGGCAGGTGCTTCTCGACGGTCGACCGATCCGTTCCTACGGCAGCAAGCAGGTCGCGCGCCGCGTCGCATTGCTCCCACAGAGCCCGGTCACTCCCGACGCGATTCGCGTGGGCGATCTGGTCGGGCGTGGGCGCTACCCGTATCACTCGCTGTGGCGTCAGTGGACTCCCGACGATCAGGACGCCATCGATACCGCACTCGCACTGACGGGGACCGCCGACCTGTCGCAGCGGCATGTCACCGAGCTGTCGGGTGGCCAGCGCCAGCGAGTGTGGGTCGCGATGGTGCTGGCACAGCAGACCTCCACCCTGCTGCTCGACGAGCCGACGACGTTCCTCGACATCGCACATCAGTACGAGCTGCTCGAGTTGTGCGCGATGCTGCAGCGCGACGGCCGAACGGTGACCGCGGTACTCCACGATCTCAACCAGGCCGCCCGGTTCGCCGGTCACCTCATCATGATGAAGGAGGGGCGGATCGTCGCCGAGGGAGTGCCGGAGGAGATCCTCACCGCCGAACTGGTGGAGGACGTCTTCGGACTCCGGTGCGAGATCGTGCCCGATCCGCAGTCGCGGACGCCGATGATGGTGCCCCTGGTCCGAGACTTCGACCACGGGCACGTCGACCTCGCCCTCGGCGAGTGAGTCGGCTGCGGAACCGACTCCGCCTCTTAACCGGGGGAGACGCGCAGGATCTTGTCGTCGGAGCCGTTCGAGGTCGAGACGTACAGCGCACCGTCGGGGCCCCGGGTGGCCGCACGCAGGCGGCCGTGGGTGCCGTCGAGTTCTCCGGGCACCGACACGCTGCGCACACTCCGGCCGTCCTCGCTCAGCCGGAACAGCAGCACCTTGCTGCCCTTGAGCGCGGTGACCGCCAGTACCCCGTCGAGCGGACCCCACTGCGGGCCGGTCGGGAATGTCGCATCACACACGGCCTCGGTCTCGTCGCCGGAGGTCCACACCGCGGGTACCGCGTTCGGGAAGCGCTGCAGGTCGGTCATCGGCACCGATTCGTCGTAGTACTCCTGCGTCCCACCCCGGGACGGATCCCATCCGTAGTTGCCACCCGGCCGGAGCAGGTTGATCTCGTCGTCGACGTCCGGCCCGTGCTCGGCGATGAACACCTGGTCGTCCGGGCGGGCCCGCCCAGCAGGGCGGAACGCGATGCCCTGGGGATTGCGGTGACCGTAGGTGAGGATCAGCCGCGTGGCGGGGTCCGGCGAGTCGAGGAAGGGGTTGCCCGGCAACGGGGCTCCGGTGTCGATGTCCATCCGCAGGACCTTGCCGCCGAGGGAGGAGAGGTCCTGCGCGACCGTCGGGCGGGCGCTGTCGCCGGTGGTGACCAGCAGGCTGCCGTCGTCGGCCAGTCCGGGGCGGCATCCCGAGTGCCTGCCGCTGGGATTGATCGGGAGTCCGGTCAGCAACGGGCCGACGCGCCGTGCGCTGTTGCCGTCCTCGGACAGTTGCCAGGTGACCAGCCGGATGTCCACGGCACGGCCGTCGACCTGGTGGGTCTGACAGGTGAGAAACCGCCGGCTGGTGGCGAACTCCGGGTGGACGAGCAGGCCCATCAGACCGCCTTCGCCGCGCACGAGCACGTCGCCGAAGTCGGCTCGGACCTCCCGTAGCCGGCCTCCGGACAGCAGGGCCAGGCGCCCCGGACGCTGGGTGATCAGGGCGGAACCGTCCGGCAGGAAATCGATGCCCCAGGGGTGCTCGAGTCCGCCTGCGAGGACTTCCACCCGCAGAGCCGTCGATGAGGGCGTGGTGGGTACGGGATCGGACGGTCCGGTTGTGCGCTGACCGTTTCCCCTGCCGTCACCGCTGCATCCGGTCAGCGTGAGCAGCCCGGCCAGCCCGGTCAGGGCACGGCGTCGCGTGAGTACAGGCCGCGTGAACATACACACAGTATTTCACCCGGCACGCGGGGATCATGGCTGTGTGCGGCGGCGTGCGCTGGGCACGGTGGTGCCGAAACCGGAGCACGGTGCGGGCAGGAGCACGGTGCGGGCCGGGGGAGTGCGGGCTGTGGGGAGTCGTAAGCTGGACGGGGACCCTTTTCGCCTTGGCTGCCCGGGTGGCGGACCGCTCCGGACGGTCGCGTGCCCGGTGGGAGTCGGCGAGCGTGTCCCTGTTCGTGTGACTTTGGTTCGTGTGCTCTGGCGCGGTGCGAGGTACTTCCATGACCCAGGCTGGCTCCCAACCGGGCGATTCCCCATCGGCCGGATTACTGGGCGGACTGCTCGAAACATTGTTCCGGGATCCGGCTGTGCAGCAGATCGTCGAGGCGACCGATCGTTCTCGCCTGGTCCTGGAGGGGCCCGCGGCGGCGCGCCCGATGGTGGCCGCCGCCCTGGCCGCCGGGGAGCGTGCCGGCGGAGTGAACCGCCCGGTACTGCTGGTCACCGCGACCGGACGTGCGGCCGACGAGACCGCGGCGGCTCTGTCGGGCCTGCTCGGCGCGGACGGTGTCGAAGTGCTGCCGTCGTGGGAGACGCTGCCGCACGAGCGGCTCTCACCACGCGCCGACACCGTCGGCAAGAGGTTGGCGGTGCTGCGCCGTCTGGCCCATCCCGAGGAGGACGCGCGCGGCCCGATCCGGGTACTGATCACGACGGTGCGCAGCCTGATCCAGCCGATCGCGCCCGGTCTGGGCGAGCTGCCTCCGGTACGGCTGCGCGTCGGTGCGGAACACGACTTCGAGGAGCTGGTCCAACGCCTGGCGGGGCTGGCCTACGAACGGGTCGACATGGTGGAAAAGCGCGGCGAGTTCGCCGTGCGCGGCGGCATCATCGATGTGTTCCCGCCCACCGAGGAGCATCCGCTGCGGGTCGAGTTCTGGGGGGACGAAGCCACCGAGATCCGGCCTTTCTCGGTGGGCGATCAGCGGTCGCTGTCCGAGGACAGCGGTACGGAGGACGACGTCGAACTGTTCGCGCCACCGTGCCGGGAGTTGCTGATCACCGCCGATGTGCAGGAGCGCGCGAGCACGCTCGCCGCTCAGCACGAGTCCGATCCGCAGCTGACCGAGATGCTCGGCAAGATTGCCGCCGGTGCTCCGGTGGACGGTATGGAAGCGTTGATTCCGGCGCTGTGCGCGGGAGAAATGCAGTTGCTGACCGATCTGGTCCCGGCAACTACCCACGTCGTGCTCGCCGATCCGGAGAAGGTGCGGGCCAGGGCCGCCGATCTGGTGCGCACCGGCCAGGAGTTCCTGGAGGCTTCCTGGATGGTGGCGGCCGATGGCGGGAAGGCGCCGATCGATCTCGGGGCCTCGGCCTACCGGGGGTTGGCCGAGGTCGCCGAGCACACCCGTGAGCGGGGGTTGCCGTGGTGGACGCTGAGCCAGCTCAGCAGCGACGCCGACGCGGGGGAGACCACCGATGTGGCCGCCGAGACCGTGCGCCTGACGCTGAAACCGGTGGAGCAGTACCGAGGTGAGCTCGAACGTGCCTTCACCGATCTGCGTACGCACACGGCGGGCGGGGGTGCCGCGGTGATCGTCGTGCCCGGGACCGGGACAGCCCAGCGTGCCGTGCAGCAGTTGGGCGAGGTGGAGCTTCCCGCCGGGCACGCCGAGGACGGACTCGTTTCGGAGCCGGAGTCCGGTGTGGTCACGGTCGTGCGTGGCGGTTTGGAGGACGGTTTCGCCGCGCCCGACGTGGGGCTCGTGGTGCTGACCGAGACCGACCTGACCGGTGGACGTGGTGGAACGTCCACAAAGGACATGCGCAGGATGCCCTCGCGTCGTCGCGACGGTGTCGACCCGCTCGCGCTCAAGCCGGGCGATCACGTCGTGCACGAGCAGCACGGCATCGGCAAGTACGTCGAGATGGTGCAGCGCACCGTCGGTGACGCCACTCGTGAGTACCTGGTGCTGGAGTACGCCTCCAGTAAGCGCGGCCAGCCCGGCGACCGGCTGTTCGTGCCGACCGACCAGCTCGACGAGGTCTCCCGCTATGTCGGCGGCGAGCTGCCCACGCTGAACAAGCTCGGCGGAACGGACTGGAAGAACACCAAGGCCAAGGCGCGCAAGGCGGTCAAGGAGATCGCCTCCGAACTCGTCCAGCTCTACGCTGCCCGCCAGTCCTCACCCGGCCATGCGTTCAGCGCGGACACCCCGTGGCAGCGCGAGCTCGAGGACGCCTTCCCCTACACCGAGACCGGCGACCAGCTGGCCGCGATCGAGGAAGCCAAGGCCGACATGCAGAGCTCGGTGCCGATGGACCGGGTCGTCTCCGGTGACGTCGGCTACGGCAAGACCGAGATCGCCGTGCGCGCCGCCTTCAAGGCGGTGCAGGAAGGCAAGCAGGTCGCGGTGCTGGTGCCGACGACGCTGCTGGCCCAGCAGCACCTCAACACCTTCACCGACCGGATGCACTCCTTCCCGGTGGTCATCAAGGGTCTGTCGCGGTTCACCGACCCGCACGAGGGCGAGCAGACCGTCAACGGGTTGGCCAGTGGCGAGGTGGACATCGTCATCGGCACGCATCGCCTGCTGCAGACCGGTATCCGCTACAAGGACCTGGGGCTGGTGATCGTCGACGAGGAGCAGCGCTTCGGTGTCGAGCACAAGGAGCACATCAAGTCACTGCGCACGCACGTCGACGTGCTGACCATGTCGGCCACGCCGATCCCCCGGACGCTGGAGATGAGCATGGCCGGTATCCGCGAGATGTCGACCATCCTCACCCCGCCCGAGGAGCGCCACCCGGTGCTGACCTACGTCGGCGCTTATGACGAGAAGCAGGTGGCCGCGGCGATCCGGCGGGAGCTGCTGCGCGACGGCCAGGTCTTCTTCGTGCACAACCGGGTGCAGAGCATCGAGAAGGCCGCGCGACACCTGCGGGAGCTCGTGCCGGAGGCACGCATCGTCACCGCGCACGGCCAGATGAACGAGGACAGGCTGGAAAAGATCATCCAGGGTTTCTGGGAACGCGAGCACGACGTGCTGGTGTGCACCACGATCGTGGAGACCGGCCTGGACATCTCCAACGCCAACACGCTGATCGTGGAGCGCTCGGACACGCTCGGCCTGGCGCAGCTGCACCAGCTGCGCGGGCGCGTCGGGCGGGCCCGCGAGCGCGGGTACGCCTACTTCCTGTATCCGCCGGAGAAGCCGCTGACCGACACCGCGCACGACCGGCTGGCCACGATCGCGCAGAACTCCGAGCTCGGCGCCGGGATGGCGGTGGCGATGAAGGACCTGGAGATTCGGGGCGCGGGCAACATCCTCGGCGCCGAGCAGTCCGGCCACATCGCCGGTGTCGGGTTCGACCTGTACATGCGACTGGTCGGTGAAGCCGTGCAGGCCTTCCGCGAGCACGCCGGGGCGGAACCGGGCGAGGAGGAGGAGCTCGCCGAGGTGCGGGTGGATCTGCCGGTGGACGCCCACATCCCGCACGACTACGTGCCGGGTGAACGGTTGCGGCTGGAGGCCTACCGCAAGATCGCCGCCGCTGCGGCCGGGCCCGCGTTGGACGCGGTGCGCTCGGAGCTGGCCGATCGCTACGGCCCGGTGCCCGACTCGGTGGAGCGGCTGCTCAAGGTCGCGGCGTTCCGGCAGGTCTGCCGTGCGCACGGGGTCACCGAGGTCACCCTGCAGGGATCGTCGTTGCGGTTGGCACCGGTGGAGCTGTCGGAGTCGGCGCAGGTGCGGCTCAAGCGCCTGTACCCGAAGGCGGTGTACAAGGCGGCCGTGCGCACCGTGTCGGTCCCGCGCCCGACCGAGGGCGCCGCGGGCGGTCGGATCGGTGCGCCGCAGCTGCGCGACGAGGCGCTGCTCGACTGGTGCACCAAGCTCGTCGAGTCCCTGGTGGCTGCCCCCGCACCCGTGGGATGAGTGGCTCAGTGGCGGGCGAGGTACTCCTCCGGTGCCTCCCGCCCTACGTCGGAGATGCGCGACCTTTCAAAACAGTTGCACGTGGGGATTCGGCGGATCCTCCCATGACGCGCCGGCCGTCTGGCAGACTGCGCCGTGGCAGCTGTCGGTGGACAGTCGGCTGCAGGTCCGCAGCGGCAGGGAGGTTCCGTGGCACTCGTCAGCGCGTCGATGGCCATGTCCGGTGACGGCGACATCGCCGGTTCTCCCGACGCGGAGCAGGCTCTTTCCTCGGGCGGGGCCACCAGTGTCGGTTACACCATCGAACGTGAGCGGATTCCCGAAGCCATCGCCGACTTGCGCCGTGCTCTCATGGCGCTGGAACAGGCGGCTGATGAGGCGTTGCGTCATCAGCACATCGTTGCCCCGGGCGGTGATCCGTATAGCGCCCGGGCCGTGACAACGATGGGCTCCGAGTTGGTGGCGAACTACGTGAGCTCCAACGCGCGTGACCGGGAAAGCATCGAGTCGATGATCGAAAACCTGGAGGCGGCGATGCGCCGGTACGACGCGCAGGAAGACCGCTCCACCCGATCGTTCCGGCCGGAGTCGTGACCTTGCCGAACAGGGCCGGCCGCGCGGCCGTGGCATTGCCCGCCGCTACTCTGCTCGCCGGGTGCATGCGGGTGCGCGCGGTGGTGACCGAGGTGGTGCGGATGCTGAAGGCGGGCGCGTGATGGGCTGGGGACTGGACCACATCCGGGAGGTCGGCGGCAATATCGCCGACGACGTGCGGAATGCTGCTTGCGCGACCGTCGATGATTTCCGGAGTGCGGCGGACCGGGTGCACGACCGGTTGACGCCGGACATCCGTCCGGAAGGCGTCAGCGGCCACCGGATCTACGCCTGGTTCCACCACGGGCCCGGCACCGGCAGCCTCGACGATGCGGTCGACGGCTGGGGCAAGGTGTCCGAGAAGCACGCCGAGGTCGCCGACGCCGTCGACTCCGCGATGGGCAAGCTGCGGGCCTCCTGGGAGGGTGAGGCAGCGACCGCCGCGCAGACCGCCGGCCGCGCCTTGCGTGATGCCGCCGACACCGCGAGCGCCTGTGCTGCCCGGGCCGGTAGTGCCCTGGCGGCGCAGAGCTTCGAGTTCAACGAGGCGAAGAAGAACGTTCTCGACGTGTCCGCGCACCCACCGAGGATCGACCCGCTCACGGGTGAGCTCGGTGCGGTCGACTATCACCAGGAGGCTCGGTCCTACGCCGCCGAGCAACGGACCAATCAGGCAGCGCTGCAGGGATACGGTTCGCAGACCGGCGGCCACGCAGGCAGTGTGCCGCGCTTCGACGGGTCCGGTGGCGCTGCCCCCGTGGTCACCGCCTTGGCCTGGAGCGAGGACGACGGACTGCCCGGGGGTGGCGGTTTCGAGTTCGGTGCCGACCACGATCTCTCCGGTGCGAGTGTGGCGGCCGGTGCGGCAGGCCTCGCCGCAGGCGGTGTTGCCGTACTCGGTGGCGATGTGCTCGGCGAGCGGGTCGGTGGCCGCGGTGGCATCAGCGGACGGGGTGTCTCCGGCTTCGGTGATCGAGCGGACACCGGTTCCGGTGGGGCCGCCCGCAGTACCACCGGTGCACCGCCGAGAGCAGCCGGTGCGGGCGGCCGGGGCCGGCAGGGTGCGGACGACGAGCAGCACGAGAATCCCGAGTGGCTGGCGGCCGACGAGAGCCCGGACGAACTGTTCGGCATCGCCGGGAGAACCGCCCCGCCCGTGCTCGGCGCGCTGCCCTCCGAGCGGGAAGACCGGCAGTGAGCGGGGAGCGTTTCGAGCGGATCCTCGACCGCCCGGTCGTGCTGAGCTACACCTGCTATGACGTGCTGCATCACGGCGAGTGCGGGGAGGGCACCCCGAAACCGGCCGGTTTGGAAGGGATTTCGCCGGGAAGTACGAATCGGGAACGCATCCGGATCGTCACCGAAGTCCTCGCCGATCTGCGCGAGCGCGGCTTGGCGGTCGTGGACACGCCGGTGCGGCCGTTGCGCGACACGATTCGTCTGCTGCACGAGCCGCAGCGGCGCATCTACGGTTGGTACGCGATCCGCGGCGACGAGGGGACGACCTACGGTGGCTTTCACGCCGCCGAGTCCGACGGGTGCGCGGTGCTGGCCGCGGAGGAGGACGGGCGGGTTCTTCTCGAACCCGTGCCGTCGGATGTGCTGCTGTCGACGGTGGTGAGCCTGCTACCCGACGCCGAGCCGATTGCCGACACCGCCATGGTCGTGGCACCGGAGCGTCCGCCGCGCCGTGTACCGGTGAAACCCGAGGACGAGTGGGCGGAGTCGGGAGACGAGGTTCGGCGGCCCCACTCGGCCCGGGAGGCGCTGCAGCGCAAGCACGACCGCATCGAGGAACTGACGAGTGGCCCGCTGGACTTTGCCATGCAGGTCGGCCGGTCAACCAGGACGGCCAAGGGCGGGGAGAGGGTTTGCGACCATCCGCTGAACTATTACGCGGGGCGGCAGGGAGCACTGCTGACCGTGGTCAAACGCGCTCGTGCGGATGGAGCCGAAGGGGACGGCGCCGAAGAGGACGGTGATCTGCGCAGGCACGTGCTCCCCGCAACTCCGGATGTCTTCCGACAGGAACTGCGCGAGCTCGGACGTACGAGGTGAATGCGTCGCTGTGGCGGTCGGAGTGCCACAACGACGCATTCACCATGCGGCCGGCACGCCGTGCTCACTCCACGAAATCCCGGACGCCTTCGGAGACCTCGTCGGAGGAGAGCAGTGTGACGTGTCCGGTGCAGGACACCTGCGTGTTGGTCGCGCCTGCCAGCACGGTGCTGCTGTCCGGGTTGATCACTTCGTCGCACGGTGAACGAAACGTTCCGTAGTCGACCCCGCCCGGTGTCTCGTCGCCGGCGTTGAGATCGGTCAGAAACGTCGACTCGTAGCGCATCTCCTCGCAGGAGGTCGTCCAGCACGCATAGGCGGCGTTGGTGCCGTGGTTGGGTCCGCCGATGCTCACCCAGTCGTCGACCTGTGCGGTGCCGCCGAGAAACTTCAGGAAGTAGCGCGAGGACAGACCGCCCATGGAATGGGTGACGATGTCGACCCGGTCCGCACCGGTGTTGCCGAGTACCTGGTCGACCTTGCTCGCGAGCTCTCCGGCAGTGGTCACATTGGACTGTGCCCAGTCATACTGCCACACGTGCAGCTCGTCCTCGCTCCAGCCGTCGGATTCGAAGTCCTCGACCATCTCCGTCCAGTTCCAGTCCGCACCGACCCAGCCGTGCACGAAAACGACGGGGTCGTGCGCCGGGGCGGCCGAGGCGGCTGCGGGGGAGAGCACGGAGGCGGCGGCCACTGCCGCGAGGGCGGTGATTCGGGTGAGGCGAGTGGTGAACCGACGCATATTCCCTCCAAGTCGGAAAGCAACCCATGCCGTGACCGGCGATGTGATCAATATCGCAGTGCCGTTGATCACAGTAAGTTGTTTCCGGGAGGGATGATCCATACCGGTCTCCGAAGTTCGGCGATACTTAACCGGTTGGTAACTCGTGCCGTATTTCCGGCATGCGGCGAATTTCGGAGTCCGCGGGCGTAGCCGGACGCCGATACGGATCTTGTCGGGTTTCCGGCGTGATGCTGCGGACACAGGCGGTGTCTTCATGAGAAGGTGTCCGTTGTGAGTTCCGTCATCCTTCGACCCACTCGGGTGCTCATCGCGTTGCTCGCGGCCTGCCTGCTGCTCGCCGGTTGCGGGGCGGGCCCGGGCAAGGTCGGCACGGCTGCCATCGTCGGTGACCGAGCGATCCCACTGACCGCAGTGGAGTCCCGGTTCACCGCCGTACTGAACAAGAACCCCGATCTGGCCGATCAACTACGACAGCAGGGCCGGATGGACGATCTCGCCCGGCGGATCGCCGGATTCGCGGTCCGCCGGGAATTGGCCGCCCAAGCGGCTCGCCGCGAGAACCTGCGGGTCTCCGAGCAGGAGATCACCACGAGGATCAACCGTGCGGGCGGAGCACAGGCCGCGGCCGAGGGCACGATCTTCACCGCTCGGAATTACCGCGAGGTGGTGCGCTCGCAGCTGTTGATGACCGAGCTCGGCCGCAAGTACCTCGGCACGACATCGGTCACGTTCGACTACACCCAAGCCACCACCCGCAAGGAAGCCAAGACCAAGGCCGAGCGCATGGCCCGGGGGCCACAGCAGGCCGCCGCACTCATCAAGGCCGACCGTGCCAGGGGTGTCCCGGCCGAATTCGGCAGGCGGGTGCGCGCGAGTGACAGTGCCTCACTGGCGGTTGGCACCCCCTTGTTCGGTGCCACTCCGGGGACGGTCGTGGCCTTCAAGGGACCGAATCAGCGTGCGGGGACCTGGCTGATCGCCCGTATCACCGAGCGCAACACGAAGGCTGCGCCCGCTGCGGCAGGCAGCCAGGCCGACGAGCGGGTCATGCAGGCCTTCGGAACGCGGCTGCTCGGCCTCACGGCCCAGCGTGTCGGCGTGGAGCTCAGTCCCCGCTACGGAGTGTGGGACCCGATCAGGCTCACCCCCGCACCCGATGACGGACAGACGACCGGTTTTCGCCTGGACGGCGGGCGCGTCCCCGCCGCGTGAGCACCGAGAGATGCCACACGGCTCGGCGGACTGCGCATGAACCGTCACTGACGAGGCGGCCGTGGCTTGGAACAATCGAAGCATGACTGCTGCGAACGAGCCGATCGTTGACGGCTGCGCCCTCGTCCTCGTCGACGACCGGCTCGGCGAGGTCGTCCCGGCGGCTGCCGTGCCGGTGCTGCGCGCCGCTGTCGCCGTGTACGCCGACGCGGGACTGGCGCCGGAGACCCGTGCCGCGCTCGATGCGCCGATACCTCCGCCGCTCGGAGACCTGCTGGCACAGGCTGCCCGAGAACCGGTCGTGCTCGTGGCCTCCGATCCCGGTTCCGCCGAGGTTCTCGCCCTGCACTCCGCCGGGGCGCAGTGGCTCGGCTCGACAGCCCCGGCCGGAGTGGAACTGCTGGACGCGGTGACGGTGATGGACCGGCTGCGCTCACCCGGTGGATGCCCGTGGGACGCCGAGCAAACGCACGATTCGCTGCGCCAATACCTCGTGGAGGAGACCTACGAGCTGCTGGAGGCACTGGAACGCCGCGACCGCACGGAACTGCGGGAGGAACTGGGCGATGTACTGCTTCAGGTGCTCTTTCACGCGCGGGTCGCGACCGAGGACAGTGCGGATCCGTTCGATGTGGACGAGGTTGCTTCGAAGCTGGTCAGCAAGCTCGTCTCGCGGCACCCCCACGTATTCTCCGAGGCGGAAAACATCCACGACGCCGAATCCCAGCATCTGCGCTGGGAAGAGCTCAAACAGCAGGAGAAGCGCCGCGAATCCAGCATGGACGGTGTCGCCACCGGCCAGCCCGCCGTGGCGCTGGCCGCCAAGCTGGCCCAGCGAGCAGCACGCGCGCGTATCCCGGCAGACCTGTTGCCGCAGAGCGGGAGCACGGGGAATGCTCTGTTCGACATCGCCGCCCGGGCGAAGCTGGATCACCAGGATCCCGAGGACGCACTGCGTGCCGTGGCTCTGCGCTTCGCCGAACGGGTGCGCGCGGCCGAGTCGCGGGCACGGCAGGCGGGTCGGGAACCATCGGAGCTGTCGGAAACCGAGTGGCGCCGCTTCTGGAGTGAACTGCCCGATTCCGGTGGCCCGCTGGGCGACTCGTCCGGCCGGTGAACCACACTGAGCCTCCGGCACGCTCCTGATCATGGTTGTGCCGCCTGGGGCGGGCGCGTGTGGTGCCGATGCGTATCGCCGTGATCGGCTTACCGCCGGGCGAGGAAACGGGCACACTGGACGTGGTGAGGGGATGTTCGCGTGTCACAGCAACCGACCACGCCGAGGCTTCGGCCGTTGCCGATGCTGGGCGTGGTTGTTCTGGCCGTGCTGATGCTCGTGGTGTGGAGCGTCGTCACCGATTCGGCCCACAGGTCCCGGTCGAGAACTCCGGTCGAGTTGCCGACGGCGGAAGCGCCGCCGGATCCCGGAGTCGAGCCGCCGACCATCCGGTTGCTTCCGTCCGACGCAGCGGTGCGCAGCCCCGATAACCGGCCGCAGCAGCAGCTTGCCGGCTGGGCGGCGTCGATGTCCGAGGAGCTCGATATTCCGAGACCCGCGCTGGAAGCCTATGGGTATGCCGCGAGTGCTCTGGAGGTCACCCGACCGAAGTGTGGGCTGAGCTGGTCGGTCCTGGCCGGAGTCGCCGCCGTCGAATCCCGGCACGGTCGCCACGGCGGTGCCGAACTCGACCGGACGGGGCGCACCAGCGAGCCGATCCGGGGGTTGCCCTTGGACGGCCGGGACGGGGTGATGCTCATCCGGGACACCGACAACGGCAAGCTCGACGGAGACCTGGTCTTCGACAGGGCTGTGGGGCCCTTCCAGTTCATTCCGACGACCTGGAAGGAGTGGGGCACCGACGCCGACGGCGATGGGGTCGCCGATCCCGACGATATCGATGATGCGGCGATGGCCGCAGGACACTACCTGTGCGCCTCCGGTGGGGACCTCCGCGATGCCGATCGGTTCTGGGAGGCGTTGCTGGACTACAACGCGAGCCGCAGTTACGGCCAGGATGTTCTCGACCATGCCGACTACTACGGACGGAAGAGTCGTCGGCTCTCCGCCAGGCGGTGAACGGCCGGACGGGACTCGTGACCTGCCCGGCAACCTGTCCGGCAACCTGTCGATAACCTGTCGGCAGCAGCGGATCGAACACGTAGCCTGTCCGGGTGATCCAGCGCACGCCGACGGAGTCCTCGCCGACGGAACTCTCCTCGACGGAGTCCAGCCCTACGGAGCCTTCCCCGCTGCCCGGAATCACCCCGTCGTCCGGGGCGGCACGACCTCGGACACGACGAGCCGAAGTGTCGGCTGCCCTCGGACGTTGTGTGGTTGCTCTGAGTCTGCTGGGGGCGATGGTCACCACGGTCGGGCTCGTTTCCGTGCTCGGAAAGCCGGACGCGGCACCGGTCGCAGGCCCACTTCCCGAACGAGCGCTCGAACCGGCTCCGGTGCGTCCCGGATCCACCGCACCACCCGTGCAGAAGCCGGTCCCCGTTCCGGAACCGCAGCCGCAGGACTCCGAGGGGCTCATCGGCCCGATCCGGGAATGGGCCAACAAGGTGGCCACGGCCGTGGACATCCCCGCACGAGCGCTCGTGTCCTACGTGCGTGCCGACCTGGCCATGAGCGAGTACCAGCCGGACTGTCGGATCTCCTGGGCGACGTTGGCGGGTATCGGACGTGTCGAATCGGACCACGGCCGGTACGGGAACCGGACGCTGGGCGAGGACGCGGTTCCGTCACGGCCGATCATCGGGGTGGCGCTGGATGGCGGTCCGAACGTGCGTGCCATCAGCGACACGGACAACGGTGCGCTCGACGGTGATCCGATCCATGACCGTGCCGTGGGACCGATGCAGTTCATTCCCACCACCTGGTCGAAGTGGGCCACCGACGGCAATGGTGACGGGGTGGGTAATCCGCAGAACCTGGACGATGCCGCGACGGCTGCCGCACGTTACCTGTGCGCGGGCGGACGTGATATGAGCAGCGGACAGGGTTGGTGGTCCGGTGTGATGTCCTACAACAACTCCGTGGAGTACGCCCGGAAGGTGTACGCCCTGGCCGAAACCTACGCTGCTGCGAGCAATCGCCGCGAGTAGAACGTAATCGCCGTGAGTAGAACGTAATCGTCGCGAGTGGGAAGGACACCTTCACTGCGCCCTTGTGGACAACCACTCCCGCCTGTGGACGCCGCACCTCGAGATTGCTGCAGTTTCGCGCGAAATCACAAAAATGCGGTTTCGCGCGAAACTGCACACATCACTCACTCGATCGGGGGTCCAACGCGATGTGGGCGTTGATCTCGCCGAGTACTTCCTGATAGGCGGGGTCAGGATACATCGTCGCGGCGAGCCGCACCTGCGTCTGTGCCTCGCTGAGCCGTCCCTGCCGCTGCAAGGTGCGTCCCAGCACCAGGCGTGCGTAGTGGTCGGACGGATCGAGTTCGATCACCCGCAAGAAGGCGAGCTCGGCACGCTGGAACTGGGCCGAGAACAGATACGCGCGACCGGCGAGCAACTGGACGCTCGGCTTGTCGGGAGCGATCTCGAGTACCGGCCCCAGGACATGAAGAGCTTCCAGTGGCCGCCGCTGCGCTACCAGCGATTCCGCTTTGCGGAACGCTTCCACGGTACTTTCAGTGGTCATGGTCACCACAACGTTACGTCCCGATGAGTCGTTTCTCCAGCATGCAACCGGGTGATCGGCGCAGGTCTGTTGTACGGCTCGGGTCGAGCAAGGATCATGGGCGAGCACCCCCGAAGCATCTGCGGAGAGCCTGGCGCGAGCCATCACGGCCTGCCGTTAGGCTCGGAGACGGTCGTCGGGCGTGCAACTCGGCTCCGTTTTCCGCCCGCCGGGCATCCGGCGGATCCGGGAGGCGCGGCCCACGCCCATAGTTCAAACGCTGATTAGGAGCACACGTGGCGATCATCGAGCAGGTCGGCGCGCGCGAGGTGCTGGACTCGCGCGGCAATCCCACCGTCGAAGTCGAGGTGGCACTGGACGATGGCACGCTGACCCGCGCCGCGGTTCCCTCGGGCGCCTCGACCGGCGAGCACGAGGCCGTCGAGTTGCGCGACGGTGACACCGCCCGTTACGGCGGTAAGGGCGTGGAGAAGGCCGTTGCGGGCGTCCTGGACGAGATCGGGCCCGAGCTGGTCGGCGTCGAGGCGATCGAGCAGCGCGTGGTGGATCAGAAACTCGTCGATCTCGACGGCACCCCGGATAAATCGCGGCTCGGTGCGAACGCCATGCTCGGCGCGTCCCTCGCGGTGGCCAGGGCCGCCGCCGACTCGACCGGGCTGGAGCTGTTCCGCTACGTGGGCGGCCCGAACGCGCACGTGCTGCCGGTGCCGATGATGAACATTCTCAACGGGGGTGCACACGCCGACACGGGTGTGGATGTCCAGGAGTTCATGATCGCTCCGGTGGGTGCCGATTCCTTCTCCGACGCGCTGCGCTGGGGCGCGGAGACCTACCAGGCCCTCAAGTCGGTGTTGAAGTCGAAGGGCCTGCCGACCGGACTCGGTGACGAGGGCGGGTTCGCCCCGGACCTGCCGAACAACCGCGAGGCACTGGACCTGATCGCCGCGGCGATCGACAAGGCCGGCTTCAAGCTGGGACGCGACATCGTGTTCGCCCTGGACGCGGCTGCGACCGAGTTCCACTCCGACGGTACGTACCACTTCGAGAAGTCCAAGCGCAGCGCCGAGCAGATGGTGGGCTACTACACCGAGCTGCTCGACTCCTACCCGCTGGTCTCCCTGGAGGACCCGCTGTCCGAGAACGACTGGGACGGCTGGGTGCAAATGACCTCCGAGCTCGGAGAGCGGGTACAGCTCGTCGGGGACGATCTGTTCGTCACCAATCCGGAGCGGCTCGAGGAGGGCATCAGCCGCCGCGCGGGAAACGCCCTGTTGGTCAAGGTCAACCAGATCGGTACGCTCTCGGAGACCCTGGATGCGGTGAATCTGGCCAACTCCTGCGGCTACCGCAGTATGATGAGCCACCGTTCCGGGGAAACCGAGGACACCACGATCGCCGACCTGGCGGTGGCGACCGGTTGCGGTCAGATCAAGACAGGCGCACCCGCCCGTAGCGAGCGGGTCGCGAAGTACAACCAGCTGCTGCGGATCGAGGAAACCCTCGGTGATGCGGCCCGTTACGCGGGAGAGCTGGCGTTCCCGAGGTTCACACCGGAGGCCTGAGAATGGCGAGCGGGCGCTCGGGTGACTCCCCGCGGCGTCGCCGGGGTGAGAGCACCCCACGGCGACGCTCGGAGCGCTCGGAAGACCGGCGCCGCCGGAGTGGTGCCGGTGCCGTCCGTGGAACGGCCAAGCGGCCGGGCGGGAGGAATTCCGCCCGGCCGCGCGCCTCGGCAGGCACCGGCGGTGCGTTCAAGCTGTCGTCGACGCGTCGGGCGGCGGTGTTGGCGATCGTGGTGTGCGCGATGGCATTGAGCGTGTCGGTACCGTTGCGCACCTATCTCAGTCAGCAAGAGGAGCTGGCCATGCGGCACCGGCAGCAGGCCGAGCTCACTCGGGATGTCCGAGAGCTGGTCGAGCGCAAGCAGCGGCTGTCCGACCCGACGCGTATCGAGGCGGAGGCCCGTAAACGCCTGGGATATGTACGTCCCGGCGAGACGCCCTATGAGGTGCGTCTGCCGGAGGGGCTGAGACGGCCGGACCCGAAGCCCGCGCCGGAGCCCCGGAACAAACCCTGGTATCAGCAGCTTTGGCAGTCCCTGACGGGGAAGGGGTCGTGACGGTGTCGAGTGGTGTGCCCTCGGTCGGCGAGGCGGACAGGGCTCTGATCATGCGCCAGCTGGGGCGGCCACCGCGTGGTCTGCGCGCGGTGGCGGCGCGCGATTCGGCGGGGGAGCCGACCGTCGTGCAGACCAATCCGAGACTGGAGGACGGCACTCCGTTCCCGACGCTGTATTACCTGACATCGCCGCGACTGGTGTCGCTGGTTTCGACGCTGGAGTCCGAGGGACTCATGCGCGAGATGACCGACCGGCTCGCCGAGGACCCGGAGTTGGCCCAGCGGTATCGCCGCGCTCACGAGTCCTACCTCGCGGAGCGCGATGCGATCGAGCCGCTCGGCACCGACGTGAGCGCGGGCGGAATGCCCGACCGTGTGAAGTGCCTGCACGTGCATGTCGCCCATGCGCTGGCCGTCGGCCCCGGCATCAACCCCTTCGGGGACGAGGCACTGGATCTCCTCCGGCAGCGCCGGCCGGATGACTCCTCCCCGGTCTGATCCTCGCCCGCCACGCGACTCGGTCCATTTCTTCGCGACATTGACCGCACCGCACCGAAGGCGTTCACGCTCCGGGGGTCACTCGTTGCACGAGTGTCGCGGTGTCGACGCCGTTCGGCACGGTGCCGAAGGTATGGCCCCCGGAATCGAGCCGTGTCGCGGTGAATCCGCTTGCGACCTCGCCCGGGGCGTACCGCAGCAGCAACGACGCCTGCAGGGTGTGCGCGATCAGCTCGGCCAGTGTCCGTGCCCTCGCGGGCTGGGGTGCGGACAGTTCCTCGCGTAGCTGCCGTACCGCTCGGTCGTAGCGGTCATCGGTTCCGAGTGCCCCGTCCAGTTCCGCGAACAGGGCATTCACGGTGGACGGCTGCTTGGTGATGGCCCGCAGCGTGTCCAGGGCGGTGACGTTGCCCGAGCCCTCCCAGATCGACAGCAGGGGTGCTTCCCGGTACAGCCGCGGCATGCCGGATTCCTCGACATAGCCGTTGCCGCCGAGGCATTCGAGTGCTTCGGCGATGGCGGTCGGTGCGCGCTTGCAGACGGAGAACTTCGCGGCGGGCAATGCCAGGCGCAGTAGCTCCAGCTCGGAGCTCTCGCCCCGCTGACTCCGGTCCACAGCGGCGGCCAGCCGCATCGCCAGCGCTGTTGCGGCTTCCGACTCCAGCGCGAGGTCTGCGATCACCGCTCGCATCAGTGGTGCGTCACCGAGCACCTCGCCGAAGGCACTCCGGTGAGCCACGTGGTGTGCGGCTTCGGACAGGGCGATACGCATGTTGGCCGATGAACCGAGCACACAGTCCATCCTGGTCATCGACACCATGTCGATGATGCTGCGGACCCCGCGGCCTTCCTCGCCGACCAGCCAACCGAGTGCCCCGGTGTATTCGAGCTCGGCCGAGGCGTTGGACCTGTTGCCCAGTTTGTCCTTGAGGCGCTGCAGCCGGATCTCGTTGCGGGTGCCGTCGGGCAGGACGCGCGGTACCGCGAGGCAACTCGGACCGCCCGGAGTCTGCGCCAGGGTGAGAAAGAGGTCGTTCATCGGGGCCGAGGTGAACCACTTGTGGCCGGTGATCCGGTAGGTGCCGTCGGCGAGCGGTTCGGCTGCGGTGGTGTTCGCTCGCACGTCGGAGCCGCCCTGCTTCTCGGTCATCGACATGCCCGCGAGCAACCCGGCCTTGTCGGATGGTGCGCGCAAACCGAAGTCGTAGGACGGGGAGAGCAATCCCGACTCGTAGTGCGCGGCGAGTTCGGGGCTGTGGCGCAGGGCCGGTACGGCGGCGAAGGTCATCGAGATCGGGCAGCCGTGCCCTGCTTCGGCCTGGGACCACAGGTAGAACCCGGCGGCTCGCCGCACATGTGCCCCGGCCCCTGCGTCGGGAGCCCACGGCGCCGCGTGCAGGCCGTAGGAGACCGCCTGGGCCATGAGCCAGTGCCAGGAGGGGTGGAACTCGACCTCGTCGATGCGGTTGCCGTAGCGATCGTGGCTACGCAGTTGCGGAGGGTGTTCGTTGGCCAGCCGACCGTGCTCGCGTGCCGCTGCGGATCCGGCATGCCTGCCGAGCTGTGCGAGGTCGGCGAGATGAGCGGACTCGCCGTGCTGGGCGAGGGCTTCCCGCAAGGCGGGATCGCAGGCCACCGGATCGAAACCGTCCAGGGGTGGCGGTTGGTTGAGCACCTGGTGCGTCCGTGCCGGAGACCGCTCGGCGTCGTGCGTTCCGGCCTCGGCGCGGTGGGGCTCGGTGACCGTCATGGCCACAGCCTAGGACATGTGGTTACCGAACAGTAGTCGTGAGTCGTGATCGTTTTCCGCCGCGTAGCCGCAACCTGTGTACTCGCGGGCACGGCGGCTAGCGTGGTCGTGATCCAGGGTGAGCGCGTCGCTGTGGCGGGGACAGTGCCGGAACGACGCGTTCACCCGTAACGAAGCTGAGGAGGACGTTGGATGCCACGCGTGGCGGCGATTGACTGTGGGACGAACTCGATCAGGCTGCTGATCGCCGACGTGACGGTGCACGACGACGGCACCCGCGCGCTGGACGACGTCCACCGCGAGATGCGCATCGTCCGGCTCGGTCAGGGTGTGGACGCCACCGGACGCCTGGCCGACGAGGCGCTGAGCAGGACCAGGGAGGCGCTGGTCGACTACGCGGCGGTGGTGCGGCGGGAGAACGTGGTCACCACACGCATGGTCGCGACCTCGGCCACCCGCGATGCCGCCAACCGCGAGGACTTCTTCTCGATGGTGCGCGAGACCCTCGGCGTGGAGGCGGAGATCATCACCGGCGAGGAGGAGGCCCGCCTGTCGTTCGTCGGTGCGGTCGGTGACGTCGACCCCGCGCAGGGTCCCTTCCTCGTCACCGATGTGGGCGGCGGCTCCACGGAACTCGTTCTCGGGAACTGGGACGGGGTGCACGCCGAGATCACGGCCTCTCAATCCGTGGACATCGGATCCGTACGAATCACGGAGCGTTGCCTGCATACCGATCCGTCCACCCCCGATGAGATGACGGAGGCGGAGAAGGTCGCTCGGCGCGTGCTGGACGAGGCTTTCGCCGTCATCGACGCGTCGTCGATACGGACCTGGATCGGAGTCGCCGGGACGATCACCACGCTCTCGGCTCTCGCGCAGGAACTGCCGACGTACGAACCGGCCGCCATTCACCTCTCTCACCTGTCCCGGGAGGGACTCGATCGGACGGCGCACAGGCTGCTGGAGATGACCCACGAGGAGCGGGCCGCACTCGGCCCGATGCATCCGGGCCGGGTCGACGTCATCGGTGGGGGTGCTCTGGTGGCCAAGGTGATCGCCGATGAATTGACCGAACGAGCCGGGATCGACGTGCTCACGGTCAGTGAGCACGACATACTCGACGGTATTGCCCTCTCCATCAGCTAATTCCCAGTATGTGGTCATACTAGTCCACCAAATGAGTGAATTTCATGCTGAATCGATTCAAAATATGACGGCTTTGTGACAGGCCATTGCTGTGAACCGGGTCTCCCTTATCTTTACGCCTGACTGAATAGACGGTGAGCACTCCGTCGACGGGACCTGCGCATCCGGCAGGGACCAAAGGAAAGTGGAGGAACTCAATGCGCAAACGACGCATGGTCGCGCCTGTCGCGGCTACGCTCGCGGTCGGTCTGCTGGCCTCCGCGTGCGGCGGTGGTGGTGGCGGTGTCACCGAGGCCACGGGGACCCTGAAGGACCCGATCACCGTTCAGTGGGGCGAGCCGCAGAGCGAGCTGGTGCCCACCAACAGCAACGACACCTTCGGCAGCCAGGTGCTCAACCCGATGTTCACCGGGCTGATCGAGTACACCCCGAAGAGCTTCGAGGCCCGGAATGCGATGGCGAAGTCCATCGCCCTTTCGAAGGACAAGAAGACCTACACGGTCGAGATCAAGCAGGGCTGGAAATTCCACAACGGTGAGGAAGTCACGGCCGACAACTTCGTCCGTGCCTGGAACTACGGCGCCTATGCGCCGAACGGCCAGCAGAACGCGGCCATGTTCAACCGGATCCAGGGCTACAAGGAGGTCCATCCGGCCGACCCGGACGGCGAGAGCGGACCGAAGAAGCCGCCGAAGCCGACGGCCAAGAAGATGTCCGGGCTGAAGGTGGTGGACGACCACACCTTCACGATCACCCTGCAGGACCCGTTCAGCGTCTTCCCGACCAAACTCGGTTACCAGGCCTTCGTCCCGTTGCCGGACACGTTCTTCACCAACAGGGAGAAGTTCGTCGACCACCCGGTCGGCAACGGGCCCTACAAGTTCGAGAGCCGCACGCCCAGCGAAAGCCTGACACTGACCCGCTACAAGGACTACAAGGGTGAGGACGCGGGCAGCGTCGACGCGGTCAAGCTGCTCGTCTACAACAAGGTCCTCACCGCCTACCAGGATCTCAAGTCGGGCAACGTCGATGTGATCAACACGATTCCGACCTCCGCGCTGGCCAACGGGCGCTGGAAGCAGGAACTGGGCGAACGGGCCATCTCCAGGGAACGGATGGGCATCACCGTGCTCAACCTTCCGATGTACCAGGAAAAGTTCAAGGATCCGAACCTGCGCAAGGCACTCTCGCTCGCGATCGACCGCAAGAAGATCGTCAAGCAGGTCTTCAACGGTGAGGCGACCGTCGCCGACGGCTGGAGTGCCCCGGGCATCCCGGGGCGCACGGACGGTGCCTGCGGGCAGTGGTGCACCTACAACCCGAGCAAGGCCAAGGAACTGCTGAAGAAGGCAGGCGGTTTCGAGGGCACGCTGACGCTGAGCTACAACGCCGATGGTGCGCACAAGCAGTGGATGACGGCGGTAGCGGGAAGCATCCGCGACACCCTCGGCATCAAGGTGGGACTGAACGCGGTGCCGACCTTCAGCACCTACCAGGACCAGATGGACAACAACGAGATGGTCGGTCCCTTCCGCTACGGCTGGGTCGCCGACTACCCGACGCCGCGAACCTTCCTCAAGCCGCTCTACAGCACCGGCGGATCGGCGAACAACACCGGTTACTCGAGCAAGAAGTTCGATGACCTCATCGCTCAGGGAGATCAGGCGGCCAGTGTGAAGAAGGCCAACGAGCTCTACGGCAAGGCCGAACAGCAGCTCGGCAAGGACCTCCCGTCCATCCCGCTGTTCACGCAAACGGTGAAGGGTGCCAAGTCGAACCGGCTGGCCGAGGGAACGCTCAACACCCGTACGAACCCGGCGATCACCACATTCAAGGTGGCCGAGCCGCAGCAGTGAGCCAGTTTTTCGGACAACGGCCCGGTTCGTCGTCGCCACAAGTGACGGCGAACCGGGCGTGTCCTTGTCGAAGGAGGTTCGGTGGGTCGTTACATACTGCGGCGCCTGCTGCAGTTGATCCCCGTGTTCATCGGAACAACTTTCATCATCTACGCGCTGGTATGGGCGATTCCGGGAAATCCCTTCGCCGGGATGTGCGGGCCACGCGGATGCCCGCAGGCCTTCATCGAGCAGATGAGCCAGCAGTACAACCTGGATGAACCGCTTCCGGTGCAGTACGTTCTTTACTTGGGGCAACTGCTCACCGGCAATTTCGGGGAGACGTTCAACGGGATCGAGGTCAGTACGCTGATCCAGAACGCCTATCCCGTCACCCTCAAGCTCGCGACCATCGCCTTGATCGTCGAGGCGGTCGTCGGTATCGCGGCCGGTATCCTCACCGCACTGCGCGGTAAGGGCTTCGTGGACAACCTCGTGCTGGCCGCCACGCTGTTCCTGATCGCGGTGCCGGTCTTCGTCAGTGGTTTCGTCCTGCAGGTCGTGCTCGGAGTACAGCTCGAGTGGATCCAACCCTCGGTCGGCTCGGACCCCGCCATCGGCGAGCTGATCGTGCCCGGGATCGTGCTCGGCAGCCTGTCGATGGCCTACATCGCACGGCTGACCCGCACGGCGATGTTCGAGAACAAGCGGGCGGACTACATCCGCACCGCCACCGCCAAGGGGCTCGCTCCGAAGCGCGTGGTCGGGATTCACATGCTGCGCAACTCGCTGATTCCCGTGATCACGTTCATCGGCACCGACTTCGGTGCGCTGATGGGCGGCGCGATCGTGACCGAGGGTGTGTTCAACATTCACGGCATCGGTGGACTGGTCTTCAACGCCATTCAAACCCAGGAGGGGGTCACCGTTACCGGAGTGGTCACCCTGCTGGTGATCGTCTACCTGCTGATGAACCTACTCGTGGACATCCTTTACGCGGCTCTCGATCCGAGGATTCGATATGACTGACTCCGCCGAAACCCGGAACCGGGGCGGTACTACGGCCGCGACAGTGGAAACCGCGACCGAAACGGAAAGCAAGGCGCCCACAACCCAGGGCGGAAAGACGTCCGCGTCCCAGGACGAAAAGCAACGTGGCCTGTGGGGCGACGCCTGGCAGGACCTGCGCCGGCGCCCCCTGTTCATCATCGGCAGTGTGATCGTCGTGCTGCTGGTGGCGATCGCGGCGTTTCCCGGCCTGTTCGCCCCCGGTGACCCGAACGCGCAGAATCTGACGCTGGCGCGACAAGGCCCCTCGACCGGGGCCTGGTTCGGCTACGACACTCTGGGGCGCAACATCTACACCAGGGTGATCCACGGCGCACGGGCCTCCATCGTGGTCGGCGTGCTGGCCACCCTGCTGGCAGTGCTCATCGGGTCGCTGGTCGGCCTGATCTCGGGTTACTTCGGCAACAAGACGGACAGCTTCCTGTCCCGCTTCGCGGAGATCTTCCTCGGGTTGCCGTTCGTGCTCGGTGCGATCGTGATCCTGTCGGTGTTCAACGCCGGGATCGCGGGAGCACCCAGCACGGTACGGATCATGACCCAGGTGATCGTGACCATCGGGGTGCTGGCCTGGCCGATCTGCATGCGGATCATGCGCTCGGCGGCGATCGCAGCCAAGCAGCAGGACTACGTCAAGGCCGCCAAGGCCCTGGGGGCGAGCCATTCCCGCATCATCTTCAAACACGTGCTGCCGAACTGCCTGGCCCCGGTCATGGTCTATGCCACGATCGCGCTCGGCCAGTTCATCGGCCTGGAGGCGACACTGTCCTATCTGGGACTCGGCCTGCAGTATCCCGTCGTGTCCTGGGGAATGATGATCTCCGACTCGCAGCAGTACATCATCAGCACGCCGCACATGCTGCTGTTCCCGGCCGGGTTCCTGGTGGTCACCGTGCTGGCGTTCGTGATGCTCGGCGACGCGGTCCGCGACGCGCTGGACCCCAAGCAACGGTAGAAGGAGGACCGCAATGTCGACTGTGGACGACAAGGTTGGCGGCTCTCCGGAGTCGCGCCTGCTCGAGGTCGAGGACCTGCACGTGGAGTTCCGCGCCAAGGACGGCGTGGCCAACGTGATCAACGGCGTGAGCTACCACGTCGATGCCGGGGAGACACTGGCCGTGCTCGGCGAGTCCGGCTCCGGCAAGAGCGTCACGGCCCAGACCGTGATGGGCATCCTGGACACCCCGCCCGGCTTCGTCACCGGAGGCTCGATCCGCTATCGCGGCGAGGACATGCTCACCGCCTCCGACGAGCGTCGCCGCGGACTGCGCGGCGAGAACATGGCGATGATCTTCCAGGACGCGCTGTCGGCGCTGAACCCGGTGTTCACCGTCGGATTCCAGATCGCCGAGCAGTTCCGCTTCCGGCGGGGCATGTCGCGCAAGGACGCCATGGCCAAGGCGGCCGAGATGCTCGACATGGTGCAGATTCCCAACGCCAAGCAGCGCGTGAAGGAGTTCCCGCACCAGTTCTCCGGCGGTATGCGCCAGCGCGCCATGATCGCGATGTCGCTGGCCCTGGACCCGGACCTGCTCATCGCCGACGAGCCCACCACGGCTCTCGACGTCACGGTGCAGGCCCAGATCATGGACCTGCTCGACGAACTGCGCAAGGAGCGGGGGATGGGGCTCATCCTCATCACCCACGACCTCGGCGTCGTCGCCGAGATCGCCGACCGCATCGCGGTCATGTACGCGGGGCGGATCGTGGAGTCCGCCGACGCGCACTCGCTGTACGAGCAGCCCGGTCACCCCTATACCGAGGGGTTGATGGAGTCGATCCCCCGGCTGGACATGAAGGGGCACGAGCTGGCCAGTATCCAGGGCCTGCCGCCGAACCTGACGAACATCCCGCCGGGGTGCCCGTTCCACCCACGCTGCTACCGGGCCGAGGACCAGTGCCGGGAGAAGGTGCCCGAGTTCCACGATCTCGGAATGGGGCGGACCAGTGCCTGCCACTTCGCCGAGGAGTTGATGAGCCGTGACTGACGTGTCCCCGGAAGCGAACCAGGAACCGATCCTGCAGGTCCGCGATCTCGTCAAGCACTTCCCGGTGACCCAGGGCGTGGTGTTCAAGCGCACCATCGGCCATGTCCGGGCGGTCGACGGGGTGTCGTTCGACCTCAACAAGGGCGAGACTCTCGGTGTGGTCGGTGAGTCCGGCTGCGGCAAGTCGACGCTGGCCCAGGTGCTGATGCGGCTGGAGAATCCGACCAGCGGCACGGCGCTGTTCGAGGGCGAGGACATGTTCGCCAAGAAGGGCGCCGACCTGCGCAGGCTGCGCCGCGACATGCAGATCGTGCTGCAGGACCCCTACACCTCCCTGAACCCGCGCAAGACCGTGGGCGACATCGTCGGCGAACCCTTCGAGATCCACCCGGAGGTGGCACCGAAGGGCGACCGGCAGCGCAAGGTGCAGGAACTGCTCGACATCGTCGGGCTCAACCCCGAGCACATCCGGCGGTATCCACACCAGTTCTCCGGCGGGCAGCGCCAGCGCATCGGCATCGCCCGAGCCCTGGCGCTGAAGCCGAAGGTGATCGTCTGCGACGAGCCGGTGTCCGCACTGGACGTGTCGATCCAGGCGCAGGTGATGAACCTGCTGGGTGAGCTGCAGTCGGAATTCGGACTGTCCTACATTTTCATCGCCCATGACCTGGGCGTGGTGCGGCATCTGTCCGATCGGGTGGCGGTGATGTATCTGGGCAAGGTCGTCGAAACCGGCACCGAGGACCAGATCTACGAACACCCGCAGCACCCCTACACCCAGGCGCTGCTGTCCTCGGTCCCGGTGCCCGATCCGGCTCGGCGGGACAGGCGCGAGATGATCCGGCTCTCCGGGGACGTGCCGAGCCCGGCGAGTCCGCCGTCGGGATGCCGTTTCCGCACTCGCTGCTGGAAGGCCACGGATCTCTGTGCCGAGCAGCAGCCGACGCTGAAGATCCGCAGTGAAGGCGGGCAGGAAGTCGGCGAGGGTTTGGATCTCGAGGAGAGTGCACACCCGAGCGCCTGCCACTTCGCCGAGGAGCGTCCCCACGTCGTGTCCTGAGGCCGGCTCGGTTGGCCTTGGTGGGGTTGACGTTTTCCCGAAAGCGTCAACCCTCTCACCAGGCACAAGGCACGCAGTTTGCACGGCCCTGCTCACGAACTGGAGGCCTCACCCGAACGGATTATTTGACTCTTTGGCGCAGTGAGTCATAATGGGACTGTCAGTGTCGAAGGGTGAGACAACCCAAGACAAGTTGACACAATCCAGACAGCGAGCCGGAGCCCCCAAGGGGTTGCGAGGATAAGCCGGAACCGGGAAACCGGATCCCTCCGTCTGTGCGACGGTTGTGGCTCCTCGAGCCCACTTGGGGGCTCCGTCTGTGTCAGCAAGCCTGGCACAGGGCCTGCCACCAGCATCGATCCGTGATGTAGTCGTCTTCGCCGATCACCTTGATCCCCCTGCCAAGTAAGGTGCCATTGTGCCGACGAAGCTGGTGGCCACATTTAACCAGCAGGTTGGCGCACTCGTGATCATCCGGAGTACCGCTCAGTGCGACGTTGAGCATGCCAGCATGGATGTCGGCAAGTTGGATGCCATCGTAGGAGGATGTGTCATACCACTTGGGTGGCCAAGCTATATACTCCCAAGGAACAGTCAACGGTGATAGCCGTGCTCGAGCCAGGTTGAGGTAGTCGACTGTTGCTTCATGGTCCATGTGCTTGACCGAGCCGAGTCGCATGATGGCTAGCCGAGAACCTCCCGACCAGTCACGAGCTGTCCAGGTAACTCGTTCCAGCAAGAGCCGCGTCGTGTAGTTGTAGAACTTCGGTGCATCACTGCGTAAGGCAGCTTCAAACTTGATGGTGTCTTTGTGTGCGATGACGTGGATGACCTTCACATCTACGATATCGGCGAGCATATTGGCAGCAAGGTCACGGCGGTCGGAACGCTTGGCTCTGAAGTGCTCGGTCCAGTGCAATGGCCGTGATGTTCCCACGACGTGGCGTAGTCCCCCAGCAACTGCTCGAGCGTGCGATACTCGCTCGTGCGGGATGATGAGAGCGGTCATGGCGAAGAACGGAGATGACATCTTACTAAAGCCACGATCGCCGGTTTCGTCGACGTAGACTTCAAGTTTGGGTAACTTCCCGGCCCACGAGGGAGTTTGCGGCACCGGAGGCCAGACATCGCCCTCGAAAGTCGACAGCTCCACACTGAATCCTTCCGGCTCGCTCAACGGGTCACCGAAAGATGATCATAGCTTACGCTGTGTGCGCGTTACGGTGGCGAGGTTCGGGGTGGACGGCCTGTTCGTCCCCTCTTGGTGAACGAACGGACCGTTCACTCTCTGCAACAATCACTCAACAAGCGGATGTGTGGCCGTCTTGTCGGCTGCCACCATTCCTGTGCCAGGGCATACCGCACTCGACGCCGGAATGGTGCTCCTGACGGAGGACGACGCTCATGACCGAGCAGGAACCGGAGTACATCGACGCCCCACGCGAATCGCTGCGCGGTGCGTCACCGACCGAGCAGTCCGAACTGGACCGACTGACCACCGAGTACCGCGAGGTGGATTGATGGCCGGGCAATGGTTCAACCGGCCCGGCTCCAACCTGGCCACCCTCGCCCGTGAGACGGGGTACCCCGTCATCGAGGTCAGCGGGTGGAGCACTCGTGGGAACGGTTCGCTCGGCAGTCACGTCGGCGTGGTGGTCTGCCACCACACCGCAGGACCCGAGCCGGAACAGACCTCCAGCAATTACCCCAGCCTCAACGTTGTCACGTATGGCCGCCCCGGACTCGACGGGCCCCTGTCGCACTTCGGGATCGGCTATGACGGCACCATCTATGTCATCGCGGCCGGGCTGGCCTACCACGCGGGGGCCGGCGGTTGGGCCGGTTTCAGCGGTAACTCCACGGCACTGGGCATCGAGGCCGAGGACTCCGGTGACGGTGACTGGACCCCGCAGCAGCTCGACGTCTACCCGCGCTTGGCAGCCCGTATCTGCCAGTTCCTCGGCATCGGTGCTTCGGCGGTCTGCTTTCCTGAAGATGTGCTGATCCTTTGTCGTGATGGCCTGAAGCCGATTTCGTACGTTCAAGTCGGTGATGAAGTATGGACCCACAAGGAACGTTGGCGTCCTGTAACGGCTGTCCATAGTCGTGTGGCTGAGACCGTCACTGTGAAAGGACAGGGACACCCGGGGCTGGTGACGACAGCGGAACATCCGTTCTTGAGTGCTGTGGTTGATCGTGGGCGTATCGAAGGTCGGCCAGGAGGCAACTATCGTCGTGTACATGGAACGGAGTGGGTTGCTGCAGGAAGCATGGTCGGGCGTCACTGGGCAACACCCACCGAGTTCGGTGACGAAGAATCGATACCGCCGATCAGGAGCAATCCCGGGGAGAGAGCGGTTGAGATAAACCAAGAACTTTTTTGGGTCCTTGGTCGCTGGGCGGCGGACGGGAGTGCCAGTGGCGGGAGAATCGCACTCTATGGAGGCCCGGGTGAGGCAACGGAAATCGAGGAACATTGCCGGGCCGCCGGCCTCCGTTGCCGTACCTCGCAAGGGAGCACGGCGACACGAACCGCGATTGGTTCGACGGCTTTGGAAAGGTGGTTCCATGAGCACTTCGGGCGTCGCGCAAGCGCCAAGACCGTGCCTGCCTGGTTGCTGGGAGCTCACCCGAAGTACCGCGAGGCCTTCCTCGACGGCTATTTGTCGGGCGACGGCTACTGGATGAACAGCGGTCGCAATGAGGCAAGCAGCGTGAGCAAGAGGCTCGCTGTGGGAGTCAAACTGCTGGCGCAGAGCTTGGGGTGGTCTTCGGCGCTGTACCACGAACACCGCCAAGCGGGAGAGATCCAGGGCAGGGCCGTGAATCAGCAGTCACGTTGGCGTCTCAGGCTCACCCGGTATCAGTCGCATCGTCAGCAGTACTTCGAATACGCCGGATACCGATTCGGGCGGGTCCGTTCGGTCGAGCCCAGTGGTGAAGACAAGGTCCACAACATCACTGTCGCCGAGGACGAATCATTCTTGGCCGATGGCATCGTGGTGCACAACTGCGGTCATAAGGAATGGGCGCCGAACCGCAAAACTGATCCCGCAGGCATCGACATGGACGATTTCCGCGCACAGGTTGCCGATTATCTCGCCCATCCCGAAACCATCCGCAAGGAGGACGGCATGCCATCAGCCGACGAGGTCGCCGAGGCCGTGTGGAAACACATGATCCACAACCACTGGCTGGACCGCGGGGAATGGGCCGAGACGGTGCTCGGGGCGAATCAGGACCGCGTGATCCGGCAGCAGATCACGCCGATGCGGGACCAGGTCGCAGCCTTGGCGCGGGCGGTGGCCGCTCAGAACGGTATTACCGCCGAGGACATTGCGGCAGCGCTCGTACCGCGCTTGTCGGAGGAGCTGCTGCCGACCATCGAAGCTGCGGTCACCGACGCACTCGGGCAGGACAACGCCGGCCAGGCCGAGGCCATCATCGATCGCATCGCCCAGCGCCTCGCCGGTGGGCAGGCCGGTTCCTCCAGTACCGCCGACACCTCCAGTACCTGAGCGCACCTGCGGGGCGGTCCTGACGTCGATCGAGGTCGATCCGTGGGCGCGCCCCGCAGTCGCGGACAGTGGCCGGTTTCCCGATCGCCTACCGCGCGAGGAACTCGGCGAGGTCGGCGGACTGCTTGATGCGCGAAGGCTCGTGCACGTACATCATGTGCCCCGCCGGGTAGTAGCGGACATCGATGTTCTCGCGCAGCTCCTGTGGGATCGTCAACCGCGCCAGCGTGTGCTCGGCGGCGAAGTACGGTGTGGCTCCGTCGGTGTGCCCGCAGCCCACGTGCACCTGCAGGTACGGGTTGGCGCGCATCGCGGCGGCCAGCTTGTCGGTCACGGCCACCGCACTGCCTTCGAACTCCTTGTACGACCACGGATGCACCCGACTGGTGATCACCTCGTACGGCAGGTCGTTGACGTAGTTCAGCTCCGCACGCAGATAGTGGTTGATCGCCGCCGAGTAGGCGCCGATGATGCCGGAGACACTCGGGTCGTCGGTGAACCGCTCACCCCCCGCGTCCGGTTCCCAGCCGGTGAACCGCCCGTCCATCCGGCCCACGGTCAGACGCCGGTCGCGCAGCAGTTCGGTGAAGAATCGGATGTGCTCGATGCGCAGGTCCACCCGGTCCACATAGTCCTCGGACAGTCCGGTCAGTGCCGCCGTCCGGCGCACCATGTCCGCGCGTTCCTCGTCCGAGAGCCGTGCCCCCCGCGCGAGCGCCCACGGATAGTCGCGCGCGGCGAACTCCTCGGCCTCGTCGAGGACTTCTCGCAGCGGGCGTTCCCCGTGTTTGCCGTGGTGGTGGGCGATCGCGGCATAGGTCGGCAGGAACAGCGAGTAGGGCAGGTCGTTGCCTTCGGTGAACCGGATCGTACCCATGTCCAGGACCGCCGAGATCAGGAGCAGGCCGTTGAGATACATCCCGTAGCGGGTCTGCACGTGCTCGGCGAGCGCGGCTGCGCGCAGCGTGCCGTAGGACTCCCCGGCGAGATACTTCGGTGACATCCAGCGGTTGTTGCGCGTCGTCCACAGTCGGATCAGTTCACCGACGGATTCGATGTCGCGCTGGTAGCCGTGGAAGTCGGTGGGGTCGCCGCCCTTGACCGCGCGTGAGTAGCCGGTGGAGATGGGGTCGATGAACACCAGGTCGCTGTGTGCCAGCAGTGTTTCGGGATTGTCGGTCAGCCCGTAGGGCGGTGGCGCGAGCTGGCCCGCGTCTCCGGAGAGCACCCGGCGTGGCCCGAGCAGACCGAGATGCAGCCAGGTACTCGAAGCGCCGGGGCCACCGTTGAACGCGAACGTGACCGGGCGGCTGCCGGGTTCGGCGGTGTCGACCACATAGGAGGTCATGAAGACCTCGGCCTTGGCCACGTGGCCGTCGAACTTGCCGTTGGTGTGGTCCTCCTCCCGAAGCACGACACGCCCCGTGGTCGCGGTGTAGGACAGCTCGGTGTCCTTCGCGGTGATCGTGTGGTGCGTGCTGACCAGATCGTCGGCCGGTTCGGCCGGGGTCGTGGTCTGCCCCTGCTCGGGATCGCCGGTTTTGCCTTGTTCCTCACTGGCTGCCATATCCCGCACCTTACTTTCTCCGGGAACAGGAGGCTGGTGACTTGGTGGAGCCGACCCCGAGTCTGCCAGGGTGGAATCGTGACGGAAGGAATTTCCGAGCTGGTCGCCGAGCCGCTCGCCGATCCCGCGCGGACCGCGGCCGCCGCAGGCAGCATCGACGAACTCGATGAGCGGGTGGCGCACTGCACCGCCTGTCCGCGTCTGGTCGCCTGGCGTGAAAAGGTGGCCAGGGACAAGCGCGCCGCGTTCCGCGAGGAGCAGTACTGGGGCAGACCCGTTCCGGGGTTCGGCCCTTCGGACGCGTCCATCGCCGTGGTGGGCCTGGCTCCGGCAGCCCATGGTGCGAACCGCACCGGTCGGATGTTCACCGGGGACCGTTCGGGGACCGTGCTCTATCGGGCGCTGTACGACGTGGGGTTGGCCTCGCAGCCGGATTCGCACCGCATCGGCGATGGTCTCGAGCTGTTTTCCACGCGGATCACCGCCCCCGTGCGCTGCGCACCTCCGGTGAACAAGCCCACTCCGAGCGAACGTGACACGTGCCGCCCCTGGCTCGCTCGTGAACTCGAACTGCTGCGACCGACCCTGCGGGTCGTCGTGGTTCTCGGTGGATACGGGTGGCAGGCACTGTTGCCGGTGCTGAATGCCTCGGCGTGGCGGGTTCCCCGGCCACGTCCGAAGTTCGGACACGACGTGCATGCGCAACTGCCCGCCGCCGACGGTGGTGCCGACCTGCATCTGCTCGGTTGCTACCACGTCAGTCAGCAGAACACCTTCACCGGCAGGCTCACGCCGGAGATGTTGCGGAACGTGCTCACACGGGCGAAGGATCTGGCCGAGCTCGGGTGAAGGCGATGCGGGCGGGATCGTCCCGGTGCCCCGGTGATCGTGCCCGCTTACTCGGGATCGAATGCGGCGCGTGCTCCGGCGCGCCGCGAAATTCGGTAGTCTGGACCCGTCCCGATCAAGAAGAAAATCGGGGCGGGAGTTCCCTTTGCGGGAAGAACCCGAATGGGAATGGATGCGCGCAAGGCCGCTGCTCTCCCGAAACCGAGCGGAAAGACCCGGGATTACTCGGAGTTTTTGCCCGAACACAAAAAGGAATGTGACCAAGGACACCGGCGATGGGTATCACAGTTGGGGGGACCTGAGCGAAACCTGTGAATGGCCGGTGTGACCATAGAGGCATGGCTGATAAATCCGATCCCACCCGGATTCTCATCATCGGCGGCGGCTACGTCGGTATGTACACCGCGTTACAGTTGCAATCCAAGCTGGGCCGCCGTGAGGCTTCGGTGACGGTCGTCGACCCTCAGCCGCACATGACCTACCAGCCCTTCCTACCGGAAGCGGCAGCGGGCAATGTCGAGCCCCGCCACGTGGTAGCGCCGTTGCGCCGGGTCTTGAAGCGATGCCATGTGCTGACCGCTCGTGTCACCGCAGTCGACCAGCAGGATCAGGTCGTCACCGTCGAGGGTTCCGAGGGAACCGTGGAAACTCTCGGTTACGACGTGCTCGTCGTCGCGCTCGGTTCGGTCTCGCGGTTGCTGCCGATTCCCGGCCTGGCCGAGCAGGGTATCGGCCTCAAGACCGTGGGCGAGGCGATCTACCTGCGCAACCATGTACTGGCGAAGATGGACGCCGCCTCGAACACGTCCGATCCCGAACTGCGCGAGCGGCTGCTCAACTTCACTTTCGTCGGCGGCGGGTACGCGGGTACCGAGGCGCTCGCCGAACTGGAGGACATGGCTCGCTACGCCACCCGCTACTACGACAACATCTCGCCCGATGACATCCACTTCACCCTCATCGAGGCAGCCGGGCGGATCATGCCCGAGGTCAGCGAGAAAATGGGTGTCTACACCGTCAAGGCACTCGAAGAGCGGGGCATCAAGGTCTACCTGAACACCTTCCTGAAGTCGATCGAGAACGGCCACGCCGTGCTCTCGGACGGCACCGAGTTCGACACCGACACCCTCGTGTGGAACGCGGGTGTGAAGGCCAACCCGGTGCTGAAGAACACCGACCTGCCGTTGGACGATCGCGGTCGGGTCAAGGCCACCTCGCACCTGCAGGTCGAGGGCGTGCCGAATGTGTGGGCGGCGGGTGACTGCTCGGCTGTTCCCGATCTGTCCAAGACCGAGCAGGACCCGAACGCGACCTGCGCCCCCTCCGCGCAGCACGCGGTGCGCCAGGCCCACCAGCTCGCGAAGAACATCATCGCCAGCCTGCACGGGAAGAAGACCCACGAGTACCGGCATGCCAACGCGGGATCGGTGGCCGGGCTCGGCCTCTACAAGGGTGTGGCCGATGTCTACGGGTTCAAGGCCAAGGGCTTCGTGGCCTGGTTCATGCACCGTACCTACCACGTGAGCAAGATGCCGACCTTCAATCGCAAGGCTCGGGTGCTGATCGATTGGACACTGGCGTTCCTGTTCCGCCGTGAGGTCGTGTCGATGGGCCAGATCCAGGACCCGAAGGCCGACTTCGAGCGTGCTGCCTCAAGCTGAGTTGCCGGGTGGGGGGCATCGCCGCACGCTCGGACTCGGCCGGTGCTCCTCGCCGCGCGGAGTGTTGATTGCTCCGCTTGGAGGTTTCGGCCGGGGTGGAACCACAGGCAGGATCGATACGTCCGAGGGGAACCGGCGGAGTCGCTCCGGGTGTGCCGGGTGACCGGCTCCTCTCCCCGCGGACTCGGGTTCCACGGGCTGATAAGCCCAGCGCCCCCGTAGCCCAATCGGCAGAGGCAGACGACTTAAAATCGTCGTAGTGTGAGTTCGAGTCTCACCGGGGGCACCGACCAAACACTGTGTGACCAGGGAAAACGGCGGCCACCTTGCTCGGTGGCCGCCGTTTTCGTGCCCTTTTGGGTCTCGGTTGCCCGCTATGTCGGCCCTGCTCGGACGGGAACGCGGTACGCGGACCTGCTATGTGGTCGCGAGGACCGGGGTGCCGACCTCGGCGAGTTCGTTGCGGCAGGTCAGCGCACTGTGGGTGTCGGTGACCTCGAGCAGACGCAGCACTTCGGTGGCGGAACCGGCGGTGAGCAGGACCAGCTCCCGTTGCTGTGCCCGCGCGTGCTCATCGGCCTCGAAGAAGACCTGCAGCCCCGAGGTGGCGAGGAAGTCCAGGCCGGAAAGGTCGCAGACAACGGCTTTGCCGTCCGTGGCGGCCAGGCACTCCTGCAGTACGCGGGCAAGCTTCGGCGCACCGAGCAGGTCGAGCTCACCACGCAGATGCAGAAGTACGCGGCTGGCATCCTCCTGGACGCGGCACGACAGCCGTCTCGTCTCCGCGGTGGTGTGTTCGCGCACATGCTCGACGGTGGACAGGTGGGCAAGCGGTGCCGTCGGCATCGGATGACTCCCATCTGGCTTCGTTGTAGCCGTGCAGTCCGAGGCGGACTCGACGACTGAACTCGATGGCTGTGTGCTCAACCCACTCTCCACCGTAGGAGCCGATCACAAATCAGCAACAGACGGTGTGGCACGTGCATACGGCGTGTCTCGATTGTTTCCGCGTAACGGCCACCGTGAAACTGCGGGTGCGTACACTGGGAGAGGCGAGAGGGTCCGGTATCGACGTCGGCCCGGTACCGATGTCGGTATTGTTGCCACCGTCGGTATCGTTTCAGTCCTGTCTCGCCGTGTCGACGTGCCGTTCGCCTGCCCTCGTTCGTCGAGGGGCGGCTGCCCGATTGTGGCTGTGCGGATGTGACCGCTCGGTTGTCGCCGCTCGGTTGTCGCCGTGCGCGTCGCCGTGGCCGGTGTCCGGTCGGCCCGTGCGCGGAAGCGACCCGTGCTCGGTGGCCAATCACCTCGTGGCACCCTGGTAGGGCTGCCGCGCCCGCAGGACTGGGACGGCTGTGCAGGTACGACCCGGGAACGGTTACCGGGTGATGACCAGGAGTGGTTGAGTGTCCGACTTTTTCGGCTTTATCCTTTACCCGGTGTCGGCCATCCTGTGGTTCTGGCACAAGGTTTTCGGCGCGGTGCTCGGTCCCGACAACGGCTTCGCCTGGGCGCTGTCGGTCTTCTTCCTGGTGTTCACCCTGCGCCTGGTGCTGCTCAAGCCCGCGATCAGTCAGATCCGGGCCGGGCGCAAGATGCAGAAGTTCGCCCCGCAGATCCAGAAGTTGCGGGAGAAGTACAAGAACGACCGCCAGAAGATGGCGCAGGAGATGCAGCGGCTGCAGTCCGAGCACGGGGTCAACCCGGTCGGCGGTTGCCTGCCCGCGCTGCTGCAGATCCCGGTCTTCCTGAGCCTGTTCTACGTGCTGCGCGGCTTCAAGCCGACCGCGCAGAGCAACTACGTCTTCGACAGGAGTGGTGTCGAGTCGTTCATCAACGCCGACATCTTCGGTGCGAAGCTGTCGAACTGGATCACTCAGTCCGAGGCGGTGCTGGAGGACTTCGGCACCACTCGCATGGACATGCTCATCGTCGGCATCCCGCTGATGATCATCGCCTCGGCCGCGACGTACTTCACGATGCGCATGAACGTGAAGCGGCAGACCGATGCCGCGATGGCCAATCCGCAGAGCGCCATGCTCGGCAAGGTCATGATGTACCTGGCGCCGATCGGCACGCTGATCTCGCCCTGGTTCCTGCCCATGGCCGTGGTGCTGTACTTCATGGCCAACAACCTGTGGACGCTGGGCCAGCAGCACTTCCTGACCAACAAGGTCGACCGCGAGGAGCAGCGGGAGAAGGAGCGCGAGCTCGCGGCGAAGAAGGAGGCACCTCGCCCGAAGCCCGGTCAGAAGCCCGGTCAGAAGTCGGGACAGCTCGCGGGCGACAAGGCTGCCGGCGAGGACGGCGACGAGACCACGCAGGTCGAGGAGAAGGGTGCCACGGAGGTGGCCGGTTCTTCCTCGTCCAACGGCAAAGCCGGCGGTGGGCAGCGTTCCGGTGGTCAGAAATCCGGTGGTCAGGACGGTGGCGGAACCAACGGCAAGCCCAACGGGAGCCCGAAGAGCAAGCCGGGCGGAACCTCGGGTAAGAAGCCGCAGCAGAAGAACCGGCCGGGCAAGCAGCAGACTGCGGCCAAGAAGAGCCAGAAGAAGCGACGTTGACGCAATGGCCGCGACCGGGTCGCCAATCGCCGGTGGAAGCGGCACAGCAATATGATCGTTACTCGCGAGAATGTTGCTACCGGGTAGTTTTCCGAGGGGAGGGGCCGCACCGGAAGCTGGGGTAAAATCAGTTTTACGTGAGATGGGAACCGATCGGCCTGTCCGGTCGTTGTAACCGGTGACGGCGCGAGTACGCCCAGGAGGAAGAGTTGCGCACTTCGAGCAACCCCGCGTTCAAGAACCTGCCGAGTAGTGGTGGTGGGTACGCGAACTTCAACGCAGGCCAGAGCCAGGCCGCCGGTTACGGCACCGGGCTCGGCCAGCCGCCGACTGCGCAGCAGACCGGGCGGCCGATGACGATCGACGATGTCGTCACCAAAACCGCGACCACGCTGGCGATCACCATCGGTACCGGTGCCGCGACCTACCTCGTGGGCGGCGCGGCCGCGATGGGGCTGGCACTGCCTGCCGCGCTGATCGGTTTCGTCCTCGCGATGGTCGTCATCTTCAAGAAGAAGGTGAGCCCGGCGCTGGTCATCGCCTATTCGGCGGTCGAGGGCGTGTTCCTCGGCGGGATCAGCTACCTGTTCGCCAACTTCGTCACGAACAATCCGGCCATCATCATGCAGGCGATCGCGGGCACGATGGGTGTCTTCGCGGCGATGCTGGTCGTCTACAAGACCGGGGCGATCCGGGTCACGCCGAAGCTGACCAAGTGGATCATCGGCGCGCTGGCCGGTGCCGTCGTGCTGATGCTGGTCAACCTCGTGATGAGCTTCTTCGTCGCGGGCGGACTCGGCCTGCGTTCGGGCGGCCCGCTTGCCATCGGCTTCAGCCTGCTGGTCATCGGTATCGCCGCGTTCACGTTCCTGCTGGACTTCGACGCCGCCGACAAGGCCATCAAGGGTGGGGTGGACGCCAAGTTCGCCTGGTACATCGCCTTCGGCCTGATGGTCACCCTGATCTGGCTGTACCTGGAGATCCTGCGGCTGCTGTCGTACTTCCAGAGCGAGTAGCCCGGGGCCTGTCCCGCGCGCTACCGGCTTCGACCCGGTGAGACGCACAAAAAGGGGCGCCTACCACCCGAACGAGGTGGCAGGCGCCCCTTTTTGTACCGAGGCGGTGGTTTTCGAGTCGGCGGTTCAGCGACCACCCACCCGGGCCGAAAATCTCCTCATCAGCTGAGGCGTTCGAGCACCATGGCCATGCCCTGTCCGCCGCCGACGCACATCGTCTCCAGCCCGAACTGCTTGTCGTGGAACTGCAGCGAGTTGATCAGCGTCGTGGTGATGCGTGCGCCGGTCATGCCGAACGGGTGCCCGACGGCGATCGCACCGCCGTTGACGTTGAGCCTCTCCAGCGGGATGCCGAGCTCCTGATACGAGGGGATGACCTGGGCGGCGAAGGCCTCGTTGATCTCGACCAGATCCATGTCGCCCGCGCTCATCCCGGCCCTGCCCAGTGCCTGCTTGGAGGCCTCCACCGGGCCGAGCCCCATGATCTCCGGCGAGAGCGCCGAAACCCCGGTCGACACGACGCGGGCCAGGGGAGTCAACCCGAGCTGCTTGGCTTTCCTGTCGCTCATGACGACCACGGCGGCAGCACCATCGTTGAGCGGGCAGGCATTGGCCGCCGTGACCCGGCCGTCCGGGCGGAACACCGGCTTGAGCCCGGACACGCTCTCCTTGGTCACGCCCGCACGGGGGCCGTCGTCGGTGTCGACGATGGTGCCCGAGGGAGTGGTGACAGGGGTGATCTCCCGCGACCAGAAGCCGTTGGCGATCGCCTTTTCCGCGAGGTTCTGCGACCGTACGCCGAACTCGTCCATCTCGTCCCTGCTGATGCCCTTGGTCCGTGCCAGGTTCTCCGCGGTCTGGCCCATCGGCAGGTACACATCGGGCAGCTTGTCGAACTCGCGCGGGTCGGTCCAGTTCTCGGCGCCTTCCTCGGCCACCCGCTTCGTGCGGGCCTGCGCCTCGTCGAAGGCCGGGTTCTGGGTTTCGGGCAGCGAGTCGGAGTTGCCCTTGGCGAACCGGGAGACCAGTTCGACACCGGCGCTGATGAACACGTCACCTTCACCGGCCTTGATCGCGTGCATGGCCATCCGGGTGGTCTGCAGGCTCGACGAGCAGTAGCGGGTGATGGTGGTGCCGGGCAGGTGGTCGTAGCCGAGCAGCACGGAGACCACGCGGGCCATGTTGAAGCCCTGTTCTCCGCCGGGGAGACCGCAGCCCAGCATCAGATCATCGATCTCCTGCGGATCGAGTTCGGGCACCTTGTCCAGTGCCGCCCGCACGATTCGGGCGGTGAGGTCGTCCGGCCTGCTGTCGACCAGTGACCCCTTGCCTGCCCGGCCGATGGGTGACCGGGCGGTGGCGACGATGACTGCTTCGGTCATGGCGGGAACTCCTTCGATTCTCCGGCTGTCGAAAACATTCCTACTTGCCGACGGGCTGTCGCGGGAGACCTGTCTCGCTGGGCAGATTCCGTCACGCGATCGGATGTGCTCACTGTAGGCGCGACCACAGCCACTGCGTGGTGACCGCAGTCACCCTACTTGATGGTAACCGACCAGTCGGTACGCGAGGTCAGGAATCCGCACGACGACGCAGGTGTCGATTCAGCAGGGCGATGAGCCTGCGCGTGGGCCGTCGTGCCTCGGCGGCCGAGGATCGCGTGGGAGCGGTCGGCACCGGTGCGCCCGCCCATTCCCCGATCGCGTGGCACAGCGTGGGCAGCAGCATGGTCGCCGCTGCCTCGTATCCGGCCGCCGAGGGATGGAAACGGTCGTGACTGAAGAGCTCGGTGGGGCGCGTGAGGAACTCCGGCGACAGCAGGTCGGCCAACGGCACCGCATGTCCACCTGCCTGCTCGACGGCCCGGCGCTGAGCCTTGCCGAGAGCGAGACTGACCGAGCGGACGACAGCGCGCAGTGGTTGCGGAATCGGTCGGATCGCCCCGAGGTCCGGGCAGGTGCCCGCGACGACGGCAACGCCCTCGGCGGTCAATCGCTCCACGGCCGCGCCGAGCAGACGGGCGCTCGTCCGGATCGGCACTCGGGAGGTCACGTCGTTGGCACCGACGAGGATCAGGACCAGTCGAGGTGGTTCGTCGAGCACGGTGTCCACCTGAAGCCCCAGTTCCCGGGTCGTGGTGCCCACGACCGCATGTGTGGTCAGCGAGACCGGCCGTTCGAGTTCCTCGGCCAGTCCCCGTGCGATCAGCACACCCGGTAGTTGATCCGGAAGGTCGACGCCGAGGCCGGCAGCCGAGGAGTCGCCGAGCACCACGAACTCCAACGGCGCCACGTCGGTGTGCGGAGGAGGGCCACCGGGCTCGGAGACATGATGGCTTTCCGGGTAGTGCACGCGGTCCGCCCGTAGCGGCCCCGACCTCGGCGGGCCGATGATTCGCCGTGCCCGCCGGGATTGCTCGTTGAGCAATCCGTAGGCAGCACCGGACAATCCGCCCACCGTGCCTGCTGCAAAGGCGGCGAGCCGGAACATCTTCGGCCCGATCATCGTCTCCTCCTGTGCGATGGTCCGCGATACTCGCGCCCGTTGCTGCACAGCCTGCGCCGTCCTCCGCCGCTTCGCTCGACTTTTTACCCGTTTGCAGCAGCCTCGGCTTCGTCTTCATGGGTACGTGCCTCGGGAGGTATTACGGCAGCGCACATTCATTCCCCGGTCGTGTGTCACCGGACCAGGTGTCTGGGGTCGACGCGTGGCGGAGGATTAGGCTTTCCGGCACAGGCTCAGACAAGCGAGAGGACTTGCGCGGTGGAGTACGTCGAGCACGTGGTTGACCTGGTCGGTGATACCCCGCTGGTGAAACTGAACACCCTGAACGCAGGGGCGGCGACGCCGGTGCTGGCCAAGGTCGAATACCTCAATCCGGGCGGTAGCGTGAAGGATCGCATCGCGCTGCGGATGGTGGAAGCCGCCGAGGCCTCCGGTGAGTTGCGCCCCGGGGGCACGATCGTGGAACCGACCTCCGGAAACACCGGTGTCGGACTGGCGATGGTGGCCCAGCGCAAGGGATACCGTTGCGTGTTCGTCTGTCCCGACAAGGTCAGCGAGGACAAGCGCAACGTGCTGGAAGCCTATGGTGCCGAAGTCGTCGTCTGCCCGACAGCGGTACCGCCCGAGCACCCCGAGTCCTACTACAGCGTTTCCGATCGGCTCGCCGAGCAGGACGGTTACTGGAAGCCGAACCAGTACAATAACGCGTCCAACCCCGAGTCGCACTACCACTCCACCGGCCCGGAGATCTGGAAGCAGACCCAGGGCCGCATCACCCACTTCGTCGCGGGAATCGGCACCGGCGGCACCATCTCGGGTGTCGGGCGCTACCTCAAGGAGGTTTCCGAGGGGCGGGTGCGCATCATCGGAGCCGATCCGGAAGGCTCGGTGTACTCGGGAGGCAAGGGCAGGCCGTACCTGGTGGAGGGGGTCGGCGAGGACTTCTGGCCGAACACCTATGACCGCGAAATCTGCGATGAGATCGTGGCGGTCACCGATGCGGATTCCTTCACCATGACCCGGGACCTCGCCCGGGAGGAGGCCCTGTTGGTGGGTGGCTCGTGCGGGATGGCCGTGGCAGCGGCCCTGCGCGTCGCGGAACGCGCCGACCCGGACGACGTCGTCGTGGTGCTCCTGCCGGATGGTGGCCGCGGGTACCTGACCAAGGTGTTCAACGACTCCTGGATGGCCTCCTACGGATTCCTCTCGCCCGACCACACCGGTGGTTCGGTCGGTGACGTGCTGCGCCGTAAGGACGGCACCATCCCGGAACTGGTGCACGTGCATCCGAATGAGACCGTCGCCGAAGCCGTGGCGATCATGCGCGAGTTCAGCGTCTCCCAGATGCCGGTGGTCAATGCGGAACCCCCGGTCATGGCCGCGGAGGTGGCCGGCGCCATCAACGAACGCGATCTCCTGGACGCGCTGTTCGCCGGGCGAGCCAACCTCGCCGACCGGGTGGAAACGCACATGTCTCCGCCCCTGCCCACCATCGGGGCCGGGGAGGAGATCAGCGCCGCGATGGCGGCTCTGACCAATGCGGACGGTGCGATGGTGCTCATCGACGGCAAGCCTGCCGGTGTGGTCACACGGCAGGATGTACTCGCCTTCATCGCCGGTCGATGAAGCGTTGTCGTATGCGGACACTACGCTGTCGCACGATCGGATAACGTGTGCGCGACGCACACGCCAGGTTTATGCCCAAGGGGGTCAGGAAACCCGATGAGCTCTCCGCAGCCGCCGGATGGCGGGCAGCAGGAACAGCAGCAGCAGGGATCCGGTGAGCAGCCGGGTGGCGATCCCGCCAATGCCAGTGAGTCCGCCGCCGGCTCCACTCAGATGATCTCTTCGCGGATGGATTCCCAGGAGCAGGAACCGCAGCAGGGCGGAACACAGCAGGACGCGGAGGCGTCCAGTGCGGACTCGACGCAGGTCGTGCGTCCTGCCCAGCCTCCGCAGGAGCAGGCGGCTGATCAGTCGACTCCGGACGGTGACGGTTCGACGCAGGTCGTGCGTCCTGTACAACCCCCGCAGCAGCCTGCCGATCCGTCGCCTCAGGACGGGGGCGGCTCGACGCAGGTCGTGCCGCCGTCGATGCAGCCTCCGCAGCCGATGTACGAGCAGCCCGGCCTGGCCGGCCAGCAGCAGCCCGGCGCGTATCCCGGCCAGCCGCCTCAGCAGGCCGGGATGCCCGGCCAGCCGGGGCAGCCGCCGGGGCAGCCGCCGATGGGCGCAGCTCCCGGCACGCCGAGCGGGGGCTTTCCGGCGCAGCAACCCGGTCAACCCGGCCACCCTGGCCAGCCCGGCCAGCAGCCCGGTGGCTTCGGTGCCCCGCAGCCCCAGGCCGGCTACGGCCAACCCGGGTATGGTCAGCCGGGCATGTACGGCTACGGCGGGCAGAGCAGCGACAACAACAAGTCCGTCGCGATGGCCGCGGCCTGGACAGCGATCGGCCTCGGCGCTCTGAGCGCTCTGCTTCAGATCATCAACCTGTTCATTGTCATCGGTGCTTACAACGATCTCAAGCAGCTCCAGGATCAGTTCGGCGGTATGGCGGAGCAGTACGGGATCGAGGCTCCCGATCCCGCATTGCCCCCGCTCGGGTTGATCGTGACGATATACATCATCCAGATCCTCGTCGCCCTCGCGCTGATCGCCGGTGGCCTTCTGATCAATGGGCGTAAGAACCAGGGGCCGATCCTCGTCGCCGCTGCTTCGGGGGTCTTCGCCGTGGCGGGAATCATCAGCCTGATCGCGTATTTCAGTGTGCTCGGCCTCATCACGCTGCTGCTCGCCGTGGCAACGGGTGTACTCGCGATGCTGCCGCAGACTCGGACCTATGTGTCCGGAGGTGTGGCCGCTGCCGCCGCGGGTGCCTACGGACAGCCGCAGTTCGGTGGTCCGCAGACCGGTGGTTTCGCCCAGCCGCAGCAGCCTTACGGCCAGCCCCAGTTCGGCCAGCAGCAGCCGTACGGTCAGCCGCAGCAGCTCGACCAGTCGCAGTTCGGTGGTCCGCAGACGGGCGGTTTCGCCCAGCCGCAGCAGCCTTACGGCCAGCCCCAGCCCGGCCAGACCGGTGGTTTCGGCCAGCCCCAGCCGGGTCAGCCCCAGCCGGGTCAGCCGCAGCCGTACGGCCAACCGCAACCGTACGGCCAACCGCAACCGTACGGCCAACCGCAGCAGCCGGGTCAGCAGCAGCCGCCCCAGTGGTAACCGCTGCGATCATCGACTGACCCCGCCATGTGGCCCTCGACCTTCCGGTCGGGGGCCACGTGGCGTTCGATGCTTGCCGTACCGGCACACACGACCACGTTCGCGCACAAGACCACAGCGACGAGGCAGGTTCTCCACCGTGCACCCGCAGCAGCCGTATGGCCATCAGCAGCTTCCGCCGCAGCAGCCTTACCAGCAGATTCCGCAGCCGGTCGCGTATGGCCCGCCTGATGGTGCTCCGCAGCCGCCTCAGCAGGGGTGGCCGCCGCCCACCGGACCGCTGCCGAGTGGGATCACCACCATCGTCGCCGCCGTTCTCGGCGCGCTGCTCGGGCTCGCGTGGATCACGCTGATCGTGGCCGTGCTCGTGACTGTCGGCTCCGACGACATCGAGGTGGAAGGCGTCCTGGTCGTGTCCGGATTCGCCGTCGCTCTCGGGGTGCCGCCGCTCATCGGGTCCATCGGACTTTTCGTACGGAGGAAATTCGGTCGCTGGGTGCTGATCGTGGGGCTCGCGCTGTCGGTGATCGCTTCGGCTTTTCTGGTCGCGACTGCGCTGGATGTTTCCTCGGCCCCGCCGACACCTTTCCTGTTCGGGACACCGGTGCTGGTGTTCTCGATCGCGGGGGTCGTGCTCGCCGCGTTGCCGACCACGGGCCGCTATCTCGCCGCGGCGAAGTCCCTTCGCGCTGCCCGGCAGGCAGCGACCGTGCACTCCCAGCAGCCGTATGCCCCGATGGACCCGTGGCACTTTCCGCAGCAGCCGTACCGTTCAGGAATTGTGTAAAAGTGTTCCTGAGCTGTTGCCTTGCGGCGCAGCGTTGGCCCCGGCTGTGGCTGGGGTCTTCCCGTGGCGGTACCCGGTGCCCGCCTCGGGGGTGGGCGGGTGTGGGTTTCCAGCGGGCGTGTTTTGCGTCCCGGCGCGACTCTCCGTGGACGGTGCCACTGTTTCGTCCGCGAGGCGGGCGAGGTTGCGGGCGGCGTTGAGATCGCGGTCGATATGTAAACCGCAGGCCTGGCAGTGAAACATCCGCTCGGACAGGCGCAATGTGGCTTTCACCGCGCCACAGTCCGAGCAGGTCTTGTTGGAGGGATACCACCGGTCGGCGAGGACCAGTGTGGAGCCGCGCCAGGTGGTCTTGTATTCGATCTGGCGGCGGAATTCGGCCAGGCCGGCATCGCTGATGGCGCGGGCCAGGTGGTGGTTGGCCAACATGCCCGCCACGTGCAGGTCTTCGAGCACGATCGTGCCGAAGGTGTTCGCCAGCCGGGTGGTGAGCTGGTGCAGGGCTTCGCGGCGCAGGTTCGCGAGGCGCGCATGCAGCTTCGCGATCTTGGCCCGGGTTTTTCGCCACCGGGCCGAGGGTTGCTGCCTGGTGCGCCGGTCGGGGCCGTGTTGCCGGGCCGCTCGGCGCTGCAGCCGCCGCAACTCCCGCAGCGCCACGGCCAGGTGTTTCGGAGGGGCGATGACCTCTCCCGTGGACAGCATTGCCAGGTTTGTCACCCCCCAGGTCCACCCCGACCACCGTCTCGGGCTGGGTCGGGGCTGGGTCCTGGCGCTGGATCTCCACGGAGAACGAGACCCACCACCGGCCCTGCTGGTACGAGATGGGCGCCGAGCGGATCCGGGCGTGGCCTCGCTCGACGTGGCGAGCCAATTTGCGCGTCGACTCATGCGCACGGTGCCGATGCGGGGCAGTGTCACGTGCCTGCGGTCGGCCTCGGCCAACCCGAAGGAGCCCGTGGTGAACCGGCAGGAGGCCCGGCCCCGCTTGGCGGCGAACCGGGGAAACCCCACCGGCTTGCCCCGGCGGTTGCCCGCCCGGCAGGCGTGCCAATTGGCCAGCGCGGTTGCCAGGTTCGCCAGGCCCGACGAGTAGGCTTCCTTGGAGTTCTCGGCCCACCACGGCGCGACCGTGTCCTTGACCTGATTCCACAGCTTGCGCACCCCATAGGCCGACCACGGCACCGCCGGAGTCAACTGCTCGTCCGAGAGTGCATAAGAGCGTTCGGCCTCCCGCTGGGCCAGATTCGCCCGAATCAGGTCCAGTGCCCAGTTGAACGCGAACCGCTGCGCCCCACAATGCGACGCCAACGCCTGCTGCTGCGGCGGCGTGGGATCCAACGCGAACCGATACGCCTGCACCACCCGACCCGAAACGCCGGCAGAACCCTCCTCCTGGTGCTGCCCGGCGGGAACGCACACGCGACCGGTCACACCATGCCCATGCCCACTGGCCGGTGTCATCACCCCAGCGAGTGAAACACCAGTTCGACAACCAACAGCGCCACCACGCACAGAGCAACACAGAACACCCCACCCCGACACACCACCACCAACAGCCCCCAACCCCCAGCAACCCCCGTATCCCCAGCAGGGCTACCCGCCGCAGCCGGGAGTGCCCCACCGGTACTGAGGGTGGCCGACCCGGTCGGGCACCACTCCGGCAGCCGAAAGGAGCGCGCGGCAGCCGAGACCGTAGGCTGCGGTGTATGACCGACGGCTTCGCCACCCGCGCAATCCATGCGGGTCAGGAACCAGACCCCACCACCGGATCCGTCATCACGCCGATCCACGCGACGTCCACGTATGCTCAGGACGGTGTCGGTAACCAGCGTCAGGGTTACGAGTACTCCCGCACCGGCAATCCCACGCGCTCGGCATTGGAGGAATGCCTGGCGTCCCTGGAAGGCGGCAAGTACGGGCGGGCTTTTGCCTCCGGCATGTCGGCCACCGATGCGGTTCTGCGGGCGACGCTGCGTCCCGGTGACCATCTCATCATTCCGGACGACGCCTACGGCGGCACCTTCCGGCTCATCGACAAGGTGCTGACCGGCTGGGGGATCGACTACACCCCGGCACCGGTGACCGACGTGGATGCGGTGCGGGCTGCGATCCGCCCGAACACCAAGGTGATCTGGACCGAGACGCCGACCAATCCACTGCTCAACATCGCCGATCTTCCGGCGCTGGCCCAGCTCGCCCACGACACCACCACTCGGCTGGTCGTGGACAACACGTTCGCCTCACCGCATCTGCAGCAGCCACTGGAGTTCGGCGCGAGCATCGTCGTGCACTCGACGACGAAGTATCTCGGCGGGCATTCCGATGTGGTCGGGGGTGCCGTGATCACCTCGGACGACGAGATCGCGGACCAGGTCGCGTTCCTGCAGAACACCGCGGGCGCTGTTCCCGGACCGTTCGACGCCTGGCTGACCCTGCGCGGCTTGAAGACCCTGGCGGTGCGCATGGAGCGGCACAGCCGTAATGCCGAGAACCTGGTGGCCGCACTCCGCGACCACCCGAAGGTGGCGAGGGTCTTCTATCCGGGGCTGGAGGACCATCCTGGTCACCAGGTCGCTGCCAAGCAGATGCGTCACTTCGGCGGCATGGTCTCGTTCACGCACGTCGACGGTGAGCAGGCCGCCCTCGATGCTTGTGCGCGCACGCGTCTGTTCACGCTGGCCGAGTCGCTCGGTGGTGTGGAGTCGCTGATCGAACATCCCGGCCGGATGACGCATGCGAGCACTGCCGGTTCGTTGCTGCAGGTCCCCGCCGAGCTGATTCGGGTATCGGTCGGTATCGAGGAGTCGGAGGATCTGGTCACCGACCTCCTCTCCGCTCTGGAGTGACCTGCACAGTGCCGGGCATGCTCGGGTGATCCGCTCGGCCGGTCCCCGAGCAGCTCAGCACCCCACCGAGCCAGCCGGTGCACGCCCTGAGGTGACCATCCCTCAGGGACGCAGCAAGGTGACGGTGGAGCTCGCCTCGCCCAGGGGACGCGGAGTGGGCTCAGCGGGCGGTTTCGGGGCGACCGGAATGTCCTCCGGGGAAATGCAACCGCCGACGAGTTCGACGGCACCGTGCTGCATCCGATAGCTACCGGGCTCGTCACATCCTGCGTGGACCACGGTGAGCACGGCGGCCCCGGACAGCACGGTTGCTGTGGCGATGCCGGTGACCAGCGGAATCGTTCCCGAGGCAGGGGTCAGCCGTGCCATGGGTCCTCCCGGAAGCAAGGGTGCCGTGACGCGGCGCCACGGGGACACCCGGTGCAGCAGGACACCGGGTAACCGGCCGATGACGTCGGTGTTGAGGGTACCCAACATCCTGCTCGTGGGCTGGTTCTTACGTTGCCGCGAAAGACACGGCTCGGCGGCGGGAGCACCGGCCCGGGCCGTGGCGCGTGGGAGCATGGGGCCATGTCTCTGGTCACCCTGCAACGCATCCGCTCGGCCGGTGAGCAGTTGGCCGGGATCGTGCGCCGGACACCGTTGGAGCATTCCCGGGGGCTCGGTGAGCAGTGCGGCAGCGAGATATACCTGAAGTGCGAGAATCTCCAGCGCACCGGTTCGTTCAAGCTGCGTGGCGCTTATGTGCGGTTGCTGGGGCTGAGTGCCGAACAGCGCGAGGCCGGTGTGGTCGCTGCCAGTGCGGGCAACCATGCGCAGGGTGTCGCCTTGGCGGCTTCACTCCTCGGGACTCGCTCGACCGTGTTCATGCCCGAGCAGGCGCCGCTGCCCAAAGTGGCCGCCACGCAGTCATACGGCGCCGAGGTCCGGCTGCGTGGTGCGGTTCTGGAGGAGACGCTCGGCGCGGCACGGGAACATGCCGAGCGCACCGGCGCGGAGTTCATCCATCCCTTCGATCACGAGGACATCATCGCCGGTCAGGCCACTGTCGGGATGGAGATTCTGGAACAGCTGCCCGAGGTGCGCACGATCGTGGTGGCGGCAGGGGGTGGTGGCCTGGTCGGTGGGATCGCGGCGGCGGTCAAGGCGCAGCGGCCCGAGGTCCGGGTGATCGCGGTACAGGCCGAGCAAGCCGCCGCGTGGCCGGGTTCGCTGGCTGCCGGTCGACCTGTCCGGCTCACCGGCACGCAGACGATGGCCGACGGAATCGCCGTCGCCGAGCCCGGCCCGGTGACGTACGCGCACGTCTCCGAACTCGTCGATGACGTGGTCACCGTGAGCGAGGAAGCGTTGTCCCAAGCCCTGCTGCTGTGCCTGGAACGCGCCAAGCTCATGGTCGAACCGGCAGGCGGTGCTGCTGTCGCCGGTCTGCTCGAACACCCGGAACGGCTCGTCGGACCGAGTGCCGCGGTGCTGTCCGGAGGCAATATCGACCCGTTGCTGCTGCTGCAGGTGATCCGGCACGGCATGACCTCGGCCGGCCGTTACCTGTCGCTGCGGGTGCGGCTGCCGGACCAACCCGGAGCGTTGGCCGCGCTCCTGGCCGAGCTCGGTCGGTTGGCGGCCAACGTCGTCGACATCGAGCATTCGCGGATTTCCGGTGCCCTGGGGCTCGGGGAGGTCGACGTCGAGATCAGTCTGGAAACCCGTGGCCCCGAGCACCGCGAGCATGTCGTCGCGCAGCTCGAAGCCACGGGGTTCACCGTCGTCGCCAAACGCTGAGCCGACCGGGATCCGACCGCGAAACCGTGTGCCGCTGTGCCTGGGGGAGGGAGCGGTTCTGGGAAAACGTCAACCCCACTGCGTCGAGGTCGGGGACGGGGAGGAGCCGGTACGGCCCCTCCCTCGAATCTCCGCCCACCTGCGCATCAGAGGTTGCCGCGGAGTTCCTGCTCCCGCTCGATGGCCTCGAACAGCGCCTTGAAGTTGCCGATGCCGAAGCCGAGGGAACCGTGGCGCTCGATGAGCTCGAAGAACACCGTGGGGCGGTCACCGATGGGTTTGGTGAAGATCTGGAGCAGATACCCGTCCTCGTCGCGGTCGACGAGGATGCCGTTCTCCTTGAGCGTCTCGATCGGCAGCCGCACCTCGCCGATGCGGGCCCGCAGCTCCGGGTCGTCGTAGTAGGAGTCCGGAGTCTGCAGGAACTCGACACCGGCCGCCCGCATGTGGTTCACGGTGCTCAGGATGTCGTTGGTGGCCAGCGCGATGTGCTGGCAACCCGAGTCGCCGTAGAACTCGAGGAACTCGTCGATCTGCGACTTCTTCTTGCCCAGTGCGGGCTCGTTGAGCGGGAACTTCACCCGGTGGTTGCCATTGGCGACCACCTTGCTCATCAGGGCGGAGTAGTCGGTCATGATGTCATCACCGACGAACTCGGCCATGTTCACGAAACCCATGACGCGGTTGTAGAACGCCACCCACTGGTCCATCTCGCCCATGGCGACGTTGCCGACGCAGTGGTCGACGGCCTGGAACAGGCGTTTCGGTGCCTCGGCCGGTTTCCGGTAGCCGCCGTGCCGGGTGACGTAGCCGGGCAGGTACGGCCCGGAATATCCGGAGCGGTCGATCAGCGTGTGCTTGGTTTCGCCGTAGGTGGCGATGGCGCCCCGGCGCACCGTGCCGTGCTCGTCGGAAACGTCATGGGGCTCTTCGAGCACGGTGGCGCCCTGCGCCCGGGCGTGCTCGATGCACTGGTCGACGTCGGCGACCTCCAGCGACAGATCGACCACACCGTCACCGTGCCTGCGGTGGTGGTCGGCAAGGGGACTGGTGGGATCGACGGCTCCGGTGAGCACGAACCGGGCCGATCCGGACCTGAGCACATAGGCGCGGTGGTCGCGATTGCCGTGTTCGGGCCCGGAGTAGGCCACCAGTTCCATCCCGAAGGCGACCTGGTAGAACAGCGCGCTCTGAGTGGCGTTGCCGACGATGAACACCACGGCGTCCATTGCTTTCACCGGGAACGGGTCCTGAGAGGAGTCGTGGTCGACCAAGCCGACGAGCTGCTGCATCTGGTCGAAGGTGACGTCGTCGATCTCCCCGGTCCGGTTGCCGTGCTGGGCGATGTCGGTCACGGTGCCCTCCTGTGTTGTGGAACGTCTGTGCGCGTCAGCGTGCAGCGGGCGCACATCCTGCGCAACAGGAGGGCAAAACGCTGTACAATCTGCTCAATATCTGATCGGGTGGATGTGTTGTACTGCACATCCTGTATATTCCCGATTCCTTCCTTGCCTCGGCCCCACCCCATCCGGTTGTTTCCCGTACGTCCACGACGGAGAGAGGTGATGTGCCGTGACAGGTACGGGAGAGGAGTCGCCGGACGCACTGGACGCCCGGTTGCTGCTGTTGCTGTCCGACGAACCGAGGTTGGGCGTGCTGGAGTGCTCGCGGCGGCTCGGCGTGGCGCGTGGCACGGTGCAGGCGCGCATGGACCGCATGACCCGACGCGGTGTCCTGCGGGGGTTTCCCCCCGACCTGGACCTGGAGGCGATGGGGTACGGGTTGACGGCCTTCGCCGTGCTGGAGATTTCCCAGGGACAGCGCGCCACGGTCTCCGAGCGGCTCGCGGCGATCGACGAGGTGTGCGAGGTGCACGCGACCACGGGGCAGGGGGACCTCTTCGTGCGCATGGTGGCGCAGTCGAACGCGGACCTGCAGCGGGTGATCGACACGGTGGTCGCCGTGCCCGAAGTACGAAGAACCTCGACGTCGATAGCACTGTCCACGCCCGTGCCGCCCCGGGTGCGCCCGCTGCTGGAACGCCTGGCCTCGTCGGGCTCAGCAGCCGCGGACCCGTCCGTTCCGGATTCGCACGCTCCGAGTCCGTCTGCCCCGAGTCCGTCTGCCTCGAATTCGTCGGGGGACGAATGACGCGGCCGAGCAGAGGATCGCCGCACGGGGATCGTCCCGAACGTACTTCGGCCGGGCTCGAGAACGTCCGAGCCCGGCCGAGGTACTGCGTTCGTGAGTACGGCGCTCGTGTCAGCCCGCGAAGGGCTCTGCCTTGACGAGAGTCACCTGCATCGTGCCCCCGTTGGGCAGGTCGTACTCCCGGGTCTCGCCCTCCTTGGCATCCAGCAGCGCCTGTCCCAGCGGCGAGCTCGGTGAGTACACCTCCAGCTCTCCGTGCGCGCCTTCCTCCCGGTTGGCCAGCAGGAACTGTTCGTCCTCGTCCTCGCCGTCGTAGCGCACGGTCAGTACCGAGCCGGGGCGCGCAATGCCCGATTCCGTGGGCACGTCGCCGACCTTGGCCGTACGCAGGAGCTCCTGCAGCTGGCGGATGCGGGACTCCATTTGTCCCTGCTCCTCGCGCGCCGCATGGTAACCGCCGTTTTCCTTGAGGTCGCCTTCCTCACGCGCCTCGTTGATCTTTTGGGCGATCACCGGGCGGTCGGCCACGAGCTCATCCAACTCAGTTTTGAGCCGGTCGTAAGCATCCTGGGTCAGCCAGGTCGCCTGCATTTCGCTCACGGTCACCACTCCTCGTCGACGGCGGCTCCGCGCTCCGCGGGCCGAAACCTCCCGAGCCCCAGCGGACACGGAATGGAAAAACACGGCCCGTGCGGGACCGTGCTGGTTCCGACGGTAGCACGAGTACGTGCCCGTCGGGAGTGAATTTTCCCAGTAGTGGAGGTTATGCCGGGTTCTTCACCCACTTGGACGTGTTGTGGTGGACAGATATTCCGGAACGTTGTATGAACAGCCGTGGACGCTCCCGGACACGGGTGGTGCGGAGGTGGTCACGACCGTGACCGGATGGGCCGTGCCCTCGGAGGGCGGGACCAGGATTTCCTTACGGCCGGTTTCGGTGCCGTCCAGCGACTTGGCACGCACGACACACACGGCGGGGCGGCTCGGGGAGTCCCGGCGCACTTCGAGAGTGATCCGCAGCGAGTTGTCGTCGAGAGCCCGATAGGTGAGCCGATTGGCATCGATCGGCGGGTTGCCCAGGTTGTTGTAGCCGATGATCGACGCACCCGTCGACACAACGAGCGCGACGGCGAACAGGGACCACCGTACCCAGCGGTTCGGGCCTCTCCGAGAGCGCGAACCGTACCGTCCTTCCGGTAGCTGCCGAGCTGTCACGCGTCTTCGGCCTTTCGGTCCTGCCGTGTGAGTCTGTGCGGTTACCGCTGCAGGTTACCGCTGTCGGATGCCGTTGCCGGAGAGCACCGCAGTGGTACCACCGCAAGACACGGTCGGCACGGTGCCTGTGGTCGTTGGGTAGCCCCTGCCGACGATGAATGTCGGTCCCACGGGAACAATGGAGCAAGACATCCACGTTGAGTATCCCTGGAGTGTTCCGCCCGCAGTCAGCGGGGGCCGGTGATGAGGCAAGCAGGAGGGAATACCGGGCGATGGCCGAGAAGCTGCGTCTGATGACCGTGCACGCGCATCCGGATGACGAGTCCAGCAAGGGTGCGGCCACGACCGCGCGTTATGTGGCCGAGGGGCACGATGTGATGGTCGTCACTTGTACTGGGGGTGAGGCCGGCAGCATTCTCAATCCGGCCATGGAGCGGCCCGATGTGATCGAGAACATGACCGAGATTCGCCGTGACGAGATGGCCCGTGCCGCGGAGATTCTCGGTGTGCAGCACCGTTGGCTCGGATTCGTGGACTCCGGGCTGCCGGAGGGGGACCCGCCGCCACCGTTGCCGGAAGGATGTTTCGCACTCGAGCCGCTGGAAACCACGACTCCGGAGTTGGTTGGGGCGATTCGCGACTTCCGGCCGCACGTGGTCATCACCTACGACGAGAACGGCGGTTACCCGCACCCGGACCATGTGCGCTGCCACGAGGTGTCGATGGCGGCATTCGACGCGGCAGGTGACCCGGAGCTGTACCCGGAGACCGGTGAGCCGTGGCAACCGCTGAAGCTGTACTACTCGCACGGCTTCTCCCGGAAGCGCATGCAACTCTTCCACGATGCGCTGCTCGAGCGCGGACTCGAATCCCCGTATCATGAGTGGTTGCAGAAGTGGGACGCCGCCGCCCGCCCGGATCCACACGATCGGGTGACTACGCGGGTCGAATGCGGCGGTTTCTTCGAGGTGCGCGACGACGCGCTGCGTGCGCACGCCACGCAGATCGATCCGAACAGCCGCTGGTTCGCGACCCCGCTCGACATCCAGCGTGCGCTGTGGCCGACCGAGGACTACGAACTCGTTCGTTCGCTGGTGGACACCACGTTGCCGGAGGACGATCTGTTCGCCGGAGTACAGGAGCGAGTGTGCGCATGAGCGGCACCGAAATGCTGACCACCGTGCTGGCGCAGCCGGAGTTTCCGGGTGGGGATACCCCCGGTGGCCAGGGCGAGGGCTTCGGCAAGTCCACACCGCTGGGCCTGTTCCTGCTGCTCGTTCTGCTGATCGGCGTGGTCTTCCTGGTCCGCTCGATGAGCAAGCATCTCAAGAAGGTCTCGACCCGCTTCGATCAGGAGCGGGCGACAGCGGCGGCGCCTGCCCGGGTCAGAAAGGCCGAAGCCGCCAAGGCCGCAGCAGCCGCCAAGGCCGAAGCCGAGGCGGCCGAGGCGGACGCAGCGGAGAGCGAGGCCTCGCGGGGAGATGGTGCGGCCGAAGCCGAAGACTCCGGGACGGCGAGGTCGCCCGACACCGGGGACGGGAGGAGGACCGCCTGAGGCCTGTCACAGGCGGGGATCGACGGGGTCGGATTCGAGGGCGAGGACGGCGAAGACGCATTCGTGGACGCGCCAGAGCGGTTCGCCCTCGGCCAGGCGGTCGAGGGCTTCCAGCCCCAGGGCGTGCTCGCGTAGTGCCAGGGAGCGTTTCCGGCCGAGTTGGCGCTGCCGGAGTCGGTCGAGATGGCCGGGCTCGGTGTATTCGGGCCCGTAGACCAGCCGCAGGTACTCGCGTCCGCGTACCTTGACGCCGGGTTGCACGAGCCCTTTCCGTCCGCGCACACGGTTGGTGCGGGGTTTGACCACCATGCCCTCGCCGCCGGAGGCGGTGAGTTCCTCCCACCACCGGGTGGCCGCGGCTGTGGACTCGCCGTCCTCGGCGTCGACAGTGCGACGACGGGTGGTGGTGAACGTCTCCGGCGCGGCCTTGGCAAGCCGATCGGCCACCGACAGGTGCCAGTCGTGGTCGACGTCGTGGTAGCTGCGGCCCTCGGTGGCCAGCACCTGGAAAGGGGCGAGGCGGATGCCCGCGAGTCCTTCGGTGGGCCGGCAGTACTGCTGGTAGGCCGCACGGAACCGCTCGACGTCGGCATGTCGCGACTCGGTGCGAGCGGCCAGCTCGCCCACATCCAGTCCGCGCTCCCGAGCCTGCCGCAGCGCGCTGGTCGCACTGCTCAGCGCCGACTCGGCGGCGGCACCGGTACCGGCGTACCGGTCGCGGATGAGCTCGCCGGCTTTGGCGTTCCACGGCAGCAGCTCGGTGTCGAGCAGGAGCCAGTCGCTGCCCAGCTCCTCCCACAGATTCAGCTCGGTCACCGCCGCATGCACGTTCTCCAGCAGGGCGGCGGTCGGTTCGGGTCCGAAGAACGACCGGCCGGTCCTGGTGTGCACCGCACCGCGAATCGCGTCGTGCGGGTCGAAGCCGAACCTGCTCGCGGCGGTGTCACCGTCCCGGCAGAGCAGTACGACAGCGCGTGAGCCCATGTGCTTTTCCTGGCACACCAGCTCGGTCACACCCCAACGCCGATAGTCGGCGAATGCCTGTTCCGGGTGCTCCAGCAGGTCACCGCTGTCCGCGGTGCTGCTCGGCGACATGGTCGGCGGCAGGTACAGCAGGCGGCGCGGGTCGAGGGCGAACCGGCTCATCACCTCCAGTGCGGCAGCCGACTGCTCGGCCTCGGCGGTGATCCTCCCGTGGTGCCGGGTCCGCAGGACGCGACGTCCCGTCACGTCGCCGAGATCGAGAGTGCCGGGCTCGCGCCTCGGTGTCTGTCCCGATGATGTCCCGGTGTGGGGATCGCCGGTGTGCGAGACATCGGTGTGCGAGGTGTCGGTGTGGGACTCGGAGGCAGGAGCTTCGGCGGTCCGCGCGGGCCGGACGGGCTCACTCCAGACCTGCTGCGCGGGCACCGAGACCACCTCGTACTCCGGGTAACGCAGTGCGGTCAGCCTGCCCCCGAACACGCACCCCGTGTCCAGGCACATCGTCCTGTTGATCCACTCGGGTTCGGGCACCGGCGTGTGCCCGTAGAGGACGATCGCCTTCCCCCGGTAGTCGCGTGCCCAGGGATACCGCACCGGCAGGCCGAACTCGTCGGTCTCCCCGGTCGAGTCGCCGTAGAGCGCGAAGCCACGCACGCGACCGGAGGCGCGGCCGTGGTAGCGCTCGGGCAGCCCGGCGTGGGCCACCACCAGGCTGCCGTGATCGAGCACGTAGTGCGCCACGAGGCCGGCGCAGAACTCCTGCGCTCGCCGCTGGAAGTCCTCGTCCTCGCCGGAAAGTTGTTCCAACGATTTCGCCAAGCCGTGCGAGACCGTGACCTTGCGGCCACGCAGCGCCTTGACCAGCTTGTTCTCGTGATTTCCCGCTACGACCAGCGCGTTGCCGGAGTCGACCATGCCCATTGCCAGCCGGAGCACACCCGGCGTGTCGGGCCCACGGTCGACGAGGTCACCCAGCAGGAGCGCCCGGCGTCCCTCGGGATGTTCGGCGTCGACGGCTCGCCCCGCCTCGTCGCGGTGCAGTCGGTAACCGAGCTGCTCCAGCAGCGTCTCCAGCTCACTCCGGCAACCGTGGACATCGCCGATGACGTCGAACGGTCCGGTCTCCTCGCGCCGGTCGTTGAACAGCCGGTTCCAGCGGATTTCGGCGGTTCGCACCTCGGTCTCGTCCCGCAGTACGTGCACGCGCCGGAACCCTTCACGCTGCAAGGACTTCAGCGAGCGGTGCAGGTCCTTGCGCTGCCGCCGGATGACGCCCGCGCCGAACGGCCGGTCGGCGCGGTCTGCGTTGCGCTGAGTGCACACCGATTCCGGCAGGTCGAGCACGATAGCGACCGGAAGCACGTCGTGCTCCCGCGCCAGCCGGATCAGCGCGTCCCTGCCGTGCTTGTGCACGTTCGTGGCGTCGACAACGGTGACCAGCCCGGCGGCGAGTCGCTTGCCCGCGATGTAGTGCAGGACGTCGAAGGCGTCGTTGGTGGCGTTCTGGTCGTTCTCGTCATCGGAGACCATGCCCCGGAACCGGTCGCTGGAGAGCACTTGCGTCGAGCGGAAGTGCTCGGCGGCGAAGGTGGACTTGCCCGAACCCGAGGCCCCGACCAGCACCACCAGCGACAGGTCCGGGAGGTCGAGGATGTGGTCGTCGTTCATGCTCGGGCGTCCTCGCTGTTCGCATCGCTGCGGCTGGGCTCGGTGCTGTTGGAGCGGCCCCGGACCGGCTCGGTACGGCCGGGCTCGGTACGGGTGAACACCGCCAGCTGGGTCGGGTGGCCGAGTTCGGCATCGTGCTCGCCGACGCCATCGAGTTCCGGTGCGTACCCGAACCGCTCCGCGGCTCGTCCGGCCCACGCCGCGAACTGCGCACGGTCCCACTCGAACCGATGGTCCGGATGCCGGTAAGCGCCCACCGCCAGATTCGGGTATCGGACGTTGTACTCCGTGTTGGGAGTGGTGACCAGTACCGTCGCCGGGCGGGCATGGCCGAACACGGCGTGTTCCATCGCGGGCAGGCGCGCGGGGTCGAGATGCTCGATCACCTCCATGAGCACTACCGCGTCGTGCCCGGACAGGGCGGAGTCGGTGTAGGTCAGGGCCGACTGGCGAAGCCGCAGGCGCTGCCGTTGGCGTTCGGGCAACCGCTCCAGCCCGAGCTTGCGCTCGGCGGCGGCGAGCGCCCCCGTGGACACGTCGACGCCGACGATCTTGGTGAAGGCCGCATCGTCGAGCAGGTCGCGCAGCAAGCGGCCGTCGCCGCATCCGAGGTCGACCACGCTGCGTGCTCCCGTGGCCCGGAGACGTTCCAGGACGGCCGACCGGCGCTGCGCTGCCAGCGGTCGACCGGATTCCTGGTGCGGTTCGGGCTCGGAGTCGGGATCGGCCAGTCGGGTGAGCGCGCTGGTGACCAGGGTGCGCGCGTGGGCGAGGTAGCGGCGGCTGATCAGCTCCCGGTCGGGATGCGAAGTCAGCCAGTCCCCGCCTGCCCGCAGCAGCTTGTCGACCTCCTCCTCGGCGACCCAGTAGTGCTTCGTGTCATCCAGCACCGGCAGGAGGACGTAGAGCTGGTTGAGCGCCTCGGCCAGCGGTAGCTCCCCGCGCAGGGTCAACTCGACGTAGCCGACCCGTCCCCACTCCGGATCGGCCAGCGGCCGAGTCTCGACGTGCCAACCGAGGGGAGCGAACAGCCGCTCCAGCAGCTCCGGGGCACCCCCGTCGGGCACGGCGGGCAGCTGGAGGCGCAGCGGGATCGCTTGCCGCACCAGCTCCGGGCGTGCGTCGCAGCGACCGTTCAGCGCCGTCCGGAATACCTTGCCCAGCGCCACGGCCAGTAATGAGGAAGCGACATAGGGCCGGTCGTTGACGTAGGTGCCGAGGGACCGGTCCCCCGAACGACGGGCGTGTCGGGCGAGGTCGACCGGGTTGATCTCGAGCAGGAGTGCCGCCGTGCACTCCTCGGCATCGGCACGGGGATAGAAGACGTGCGCCGTTCCGGCCATGACCTCGAAGGACTGTAGCCGCTCGGGGTGCTTGTGCAGCAGGAACCCGAGGTCGGTCGCCGGATGCGAGTTCAGGGTGGTGCTCAGTGTCAACAGCACGACGACCAGGATGCCTCGAACGGCCTACCGGGCGCAGCCGTTTTCCCGGAACGCTCGCAGGCGCTACTCGGCAGGACGCATCGCAGGCCGGAGTGGGACCCTGTGGGTATGGCACAGCGGCTTGCAGCGGCGACCAGCCCGTACCTCCTCCAGCACGCAGACAATCCGGTCGACTGGCACCCCTGGTCACAGGAGGCGTTCGACGAGGCACGGCGCCGCGATGTGCCGGTGCTGCTGTCGGTCGGCTACGCCGCCTGCCACTGGTGCCACGTCATGGCGCACGAGTCCTTCGAAGATCCCGAGATCGCTGCCGTGATGAACGAGCACTTCGTCAACATCAAGGTCGACCGGGAGGAACGCCCGGACGTCGACGCCGTCTACCTCGAAGCCACGCAGGCCATGACCGGTCAGGCCGGGTGGCCGATGACGTGCTTTTTGACCCCGGAGGGCGAGCCCTTCCACTGCGGGACCTACTACCCGTCGGCACCGCTGCACGGAATGCCCTCGTTCCGGCAGCTTCTCGACGCGGTCGCCCGTGCGTGGTCGGAACGTGGTGACGAGGTCCGGCAGGCAGCGACCAACGTGGTCGAGCAACTCGCGGGCCAGGGCACCGCGTTGCCGGAATCCATGCTGGACGACGAGGTCATCGCCGGGGCCGTGCAGGGCCTGCACGCGGAGTTCGACGCGAATGCGGGTGGCTTCGGAAGTTCGCCCAAGTTTCCGCCGTCGATGGTGCTGGAATTCCTGCTGCGTCACGACGAGCGCGCAGGCGAGCAGGACAGGACCGCCTGGAACATGGCCGAGGCGACATGCGAGGCGATGGCCCGAGGCGGCATCTACGATCAGCTCGCAGGCGGGTTCGCACGCTACAGCGTCGACGGGAACTGGGTCGTACCGCACTTCGAGAAGATGCTCTACGACAACGCGCTGCTGCTTCGGGCCTATGCTCATCTGGCTCGACGGCAGCAGGCCCTTGCCGCCGGAGAACGTTCCGCAGCCGGCGACGCGGTTCCCGGCCGGGCGCCATCGTTGGCCGAACGGGTGACCCGCGAAACCGCCGAGTTCCTGCTGCGCGAGCTGCGCACTCCCGAAGGGGGCCTCGCCGCCTCCCTCGACGCCGACACCGACGGCGTCGAAGGGCTCACCTACGTCTGGACCCCGGCGGAACTGCACGAGGTGCTCGGCGAGCCCGATGCCGGATGGGCCGCCGATCTGCTCACGGTGACGGAGACCGGCACGTTCGAACGCGGTGCTTCGACCTTGCAACTACGCCGCGATCCGGACGACTGGCAACGCTGGCATCGAGTGCGCGAGAGCCTGCACGAGGCACGCTCCCAGCGGCCACAACCCGCCAAGGACGACAAGGTCGTCACCGCCTGGAACGGCATGGCGATCACCGCTCTGGTCGAGGCCGCCGCCGTGCTGGACGAGTCCGAATGGCTCCGTGCCGCCGAGCAGGCCGCGAACCTGCTGGTCAACGAGCACCGCAACGATGGGCGGCTACGCAGAAACTCCCGTGCGGGCACGGCCGGACCTGCGGCGGGTGTGCTGGAGGACTACGGCTGCCTGGCCGAGGGACTGCTCAGCCTGCACCAGGCCACCGCTGCCCAACGCTGGCTCGATGTCGCCTGTGAACTGCTGGACAGCGCACTCGAACGGTTCGCCGACGCCGAGAACCCCGGTGCCTTCCACGACACCGCCTCCGACGCCGAAACACTGGTGCGCAGGCCCTCGGACCCCACCGACAACGCCAGTCCCGCCGGAGCGTCGTCGCTGACCTCGGCGCTCATCACGGCCTCCGCACTCGCGGGAGGGGATCGGGCACTGCGCTACCGGCACGCCGCCGAGCAGGCTTTCACCCGCGCAGGTTTGATCGCGCAGCGTGCACCGCGTTTCGCCGGGCACTGGCTTGCCGCCGCCGAAGCGTTGCACCACGGACCGCTGCAGGTCGCCGTCTCCGGTGGAGCGGACAGCGACCGTGCTTCCTTGCTCGGTGCTGCGCGGCGGCACGCTCCCGGTGGGGCGGTGGCGGTCGCCGGTGAACCGGAGGCGACCGGTGTGCCCCTGCTCGCGGATCGACCACTGGTCGACGGGTCCGCTGCGGCGTACGTGTGCCGCGGCTACGTCTGCGACCGTCCGGTCACCACCGTCGACGAGCTCGTCGCGGCGCTGCACTGAGAACTCGTTCGGGTGAGATTTGTGCAGTTTCGCGCGAAACTGCACAAATTGCTCAGGAGTACAGGGCCAGCCATATCGCGATGTGGTGGCACACCGCGGCCAGGGACACCGCGGAGTGGAAGAACTCGTGATAGCCGAATGTCGCTGGCCACGGGTCGGGCTTGCGGAGTGCGTAGAAGACCGCGCCCGCGGTGTAGAGCACTCCCCCGCTCAGCAGGAGTACCAGCGCTGCCACACCGGCGTTGGACAGCAGGTCCGGCAACACGAACACGGCCACCCAGCCGAGCGCGACATAGACCGGTACGCCGACCCAGCGCGGCCCGTTCGGCCAGGCCAGCTTGAGTGCGACACCCGCCAGGGCACCGCCCCAGACCACCGTGAGCACGACAGCCCCGGTCGTCGGCTGCATGGCCAGCATCGCCAGCGGTGTGTAGGTACCCGCGATGAACAGGAAGATCATCGAGTGGTCGAGTCGGCGCATCCATGTTCGCGCGCCGATGCTCGCCCAGGTCTTGCGGTGATACAGCGCACTGATCCCGAACAGCCCCAGCACCGTGGCCACATAGATCGTGGTTCCGAGCGCGGCCCGTGCGGACACCGTGGCGGCGGCCAGCGAGATGAGCGTGGCCCCCGCCGCGACCGCGACCACCAGGGACCAGAGGTGGATCCAGCCACGCAACCGGGGCTTGACGGAGGCCTCGGGCTGACGGGAGGAGATCACCGTAGTCACACCCCGACCCTACGGGACCCCGGGGGGCGGACGGTATGCGTCCTGCGGTGATGTACGTATCCGGTTGAAGGACCGAGGGAGTCGCTGCGGCCGGTCGGGTTCCGCGTAGGCTCGTGGAGCGTGGCGCTCAAGGTTCGGCTGCGGGAACTGATCTACGACCTCTACGAACGGCGACTGCGTCGCCAACTCGATGGTGCTCAGCCCCCCAGACATGTCGGGGTGATCCTCGACGGTAATCGCCGGTGGGCCAAAGAAGCCGGATTCGACGTCGACTACGGGCACCGCGCGGGCGCACGCAAGATCTCCGACTTCCTCGGCTGGTGTCGGGATGCCGATGTCGAGGTGGTCACTCTCTGGCTGCTGTCCACGGACAACCTGAGCCGTTCCAGCAAGGAGGTCGACTCCCTGCTGGAGATCATCGCCGGAGTGGTCGAGGAGATCACTCAGCCGGGGACACCGTGGCGGGTCCGGATCGTCGGTGCCCTGGACCTGCTCCCGACGGAGATCGCCGCCAGGGTCTCCGCGGCGGCGCTGCGCACGGAAGGGCGCGGGGGAATGCAGGTCAACGTGGCGGTCGGGTACGGCGGACGTCGCGAGATCGCCGACGCCGTGCGCAAGTTGCTGAAGCAGCATGCCGAGGCGGGCACGAGCATCGAGGAGCTTGCCGAGGACCTCGATGTCGACCACATTGCCGAACATCTGTACACCTCCGGTCAGCCGGATCCCGAGCTGCTCATCCGAACCTCCGGCGAGCAGCGGCTCTCCGGTTTCATGCTGTGGCAGTCCGCGCATTCGGAGTTCTGGTTCTGCGAGACCTACTGGCCGGCGTTCCGGCGCGTGGATTTCTTGCGTGCTCTGCGCAACTTCGCCGCACGGCACCGGCGCTTCGGCTCCTGACCGAGGAGGCGGCTGCACGGTGTCACCGTGGTGTGGATCGAGATCTCCGGGGAAGCCACGGAGAGCGTTCCGGTCTCTTCGGTTTCGTCACGCTATTGTGTGAACCATTTCGAAGTTGCCGCCGGTATGCCCGGAAAGGCCCCCGAATTCGTATTCGGAATAATTTCCCTGGTCTTCCGAACGGCACACATCGGGGCGCCGGAAATCTCGGCCCGGCGCCCCTTCGCATGTGCTGTCGGGTTTTGCGTCGGCAATTCCCCGTCGTCCGACCGGATCAGTCCTCGATGGAGGGGTGGTCCACGATCGGAGCGTTGACACACTGGGTGTTCTGCTCCGAGAGGAGCGGCACGACCGCACCAGCCACGGCGATGTTGTTCCCGCAGGCCTGCACCGGCAGGACACTGAGGTTGTTGTCGTTCAGGATGTTGATGCCGTCGTTGTCGTAGGTGTCGGCGTTGGCGACGGGGGCCAACGCGAGCAGGCCGGCGACGGCGCCACCGAGAACAGCTGCCTTCTTCAGCACTTTTGTTCGCTCCTTGTTGGTACGGGTGATGCGAACGCGGTGTCCTTTCAGGTGATTAACCCCAGTAGCGACACCTGATCGCACTTGGCGTGAAACCTACACACGTGTTGATCTAGGCGAAAGCCGCTTACCACTATTGTGTGGTTTATCGGCTAATTCCTCAAGTTTCTCGCCGCGGCCCTCGGGTCGGTTTCCTGCCGGAGTGACGCGGTCTCCACCGGGATTCCGCGAGTGCTCGCGGACAACAACGACTGGGGCGAGGCAGCGATACGTCGTACCGTTTCGGGCATGGACGCGCGCACGTTCGTCACCGAGTATCTGATGCTCGGTTTGCGGTTCGACCGGATCGCCGCCGGATTCGTCGACTGCTACACCGGAGATGCGGAATTGCGCAGGAGGGTGCACGACGAGCCACGGCCCGACCCGGCACGGCTCGCGGCGATGGCCGGACGGTTGCGCGCCGACCTGGCCGAGACCGACCTGGCCGAGACCGATCCGATCGAGGCCGGCACCGGTCCGTGCGCGAGCGAGCTGCCACAGCAGCGTCGGCGATTCCTGGATTCGCAACTGGCCGCGCTGGAGTGTTCCGGCCGCATCCTCGCAGGGGAGCGCCTGCCCTTCCGGAGCGAGGTGGAGGCGTACTTCCAGGTCACCATCGCAAGAGGGGATCAGGACGCCTACCGGCGGGCACACGTCGAACTCGCCGAGGTCCTGCCCGGAGGAGGGGCACTGCGGGAACGAATCGCTGCGGTTCGCGAGTCCGAGCGGGTGCCGATCGGCAAGCTCGAACCCTGTGTGCGGGCTCTGTCCGGTGCGTTGCGTGCTCGGGTGCGGCAGAGATTCGGTCTGCCCGAGCAGGAAGACGTCGAATACCGCCTCGTGACCGGCCGACCGTGGAGCGGATTGCACAGCTATCTCGGGAATTACCGGTCACGAGTGGCCGTCAACGCCGACTCGCCGCAGCGTATGGCGAACCTGGCGCACCTGGTCGCCCACGAGGCCTATCCCGGACACCACACGCAGCACTGCCGCAGAGGCAGTCGGTCGCCTGCCGGGACCTCCGCCGACGCAGCGCCGTCGAGCAGGCCCAGGCGGGATGAACAGGACCTCTCCCTGGTGAACACGCCGCAGTGCCTGATGTCCGAAGGGCTCGCCGACCTCGGACTCCACGCCGCGATCGGAGCCGGATGGGGGCCGTGGGCGGCGGAGATCTTCGCCGACCTTGGTCTGCGCCTGGAAGGCGAGCGAGCGGAACGGATGACCGAGATCCTGGATCGGCTTCGGCCGGTGCGGCAGGACGCGGCGCTGATGCTGCACGAGGAGCACGCCGACGAAACCGAGGTCATCGCCTACCTGCAGCGGTGGCTGCTGGTCCCGGAAGAGCGGGCCCGCAGACTGGTCGGTTTTCTGGCGCATCCGCTGTGGCGGGCTTACACCACCACCTATGTGGAGGGTTACCGGCTGCTGCGTTCCTGGCTGCGTGCCCGGCCACAGGAAGTCACCCCGGAGGAGCGGTACCGGCGGCTGCTGGACGAGCCCCTCGTGCCGCGGAGCCTGCGTGCGGAACTGGCGGGCAGGACACGGATATGACATCGCAACCGCGGGTGCTGTGCGCCGGGCTCGCCACGCTCGATCTCGTTCAGCGTGTCGAGGAGTTTCCCGGCCCGAACGAGAAGGTGACCGCATTGGACGCCGACCTGCTCGCGGGCGGGCCGGCCACGGGTGCGGCGCTCACGGCGGCTGCGCTGGGAGCGCGTACGACGCTGGTGACCGCATTGGGCAGTCACCCGCTGGCCGAGGTGGTCCGCTCCGAACTGACCGGATACGGGGTGGAGATCATCGATACGGATCCGCACAAGGCGGGGACACCGCCCGTGTCCGCCGTGTCCGTACGTGCGAGCACCGGCGAACGCAACGTCGTATCCAGGAACGCCGGGGGTGGGGACATCGCTTCCGACTTCCTCCCGGATGCGGCGGAGGCGGACGTGGTGCTGCTCGACGGGCATCACCCCGAACTCGCCACTCGCGTCGCGGCGTCTGCGCAACAGCGACGGATCCCGATCCTGCTGGATGCCGGAAGTTGGAAACCGGTACTCGGCGAGCTGCTCCCCCTGGTCGATGTCGCGGTCTGCTCGGCGGACTTCCGCGCCCCGGCGACGACGTGTCTCCTCGATCAGGGACCGGCACTGCTGGACCACGGAGTGCGCGCGGTGGCCGTCACGCGGGGGCCGGAGCCGGTTCTGTGGTGGCGGGCCGGACAAAACCGGGTGGCCGGTGAGGTCTCCGTTCCGCAGGCGACGGCCGTGGACACGCTGGGCGCGGGCGATGTCTTTCACGGCGCCCTCGCTCGAGCGATGGCGTCGATGCCGTGGTTCGAGGATTTTCCCGGTGCTCTCGGTGTCGCCGCGCGGGTTTCGGCGAGCAGGGTCGAGCACACCGGCCGCCGGAGCTGGCTCACCGACCTGCAGCAGAGCAAGGATTCGGCGCCGTTCGAGTGACGCTGCCGTTCGAGTGACGCTGTTACTCACCCGATCGGACCAGTGAGATCACCATGAGCACCTGTGTGGTGTGTGGCGACGAGGTGACGATCCGTTGAATCACCTGTGTGGCTGGCTGTCTACAGCGGCATGGTAAGGGTAGCGTCCGCGGGTGACGGGCCGTGTCCTATGCGGTCCGTCCGGGGAGGCCCTGGCCGTGGCTATTGGCAGGATCGGACGGTTCCCCCGGCACCGGTCCGGCCCGAAGCGGTGAGGGCGGCCCGGCCCGCCGACGAGCGGACGTGGCCCGCCACGCCCGCGAGGGAGTAGCCGTGACCACACGACGTTCCCAGCCTCAAGCGGAAACACCCACCCAGGCCACCGGCCGTGAACCGAGCCACTCTTCCGGCAGTATCGGGGCGCGCACCTATGTCCTCGACACCTCGGTGTTGCTGTCGGACCCGTGGGCGATGACCCGGTTCGCCGAGCACAGCGTGGTCCTGCCGCTGGTGGTCATCAGCGAGTTGGAAGGCAAGCGCCAACACCCCGAGCTCGGCTGGTTCGCCAGAGAGGCCCTGCGTGGCCTCGACGAGCTCCGGACACGCCACGGCAGGCTCGATGTGCCGGTTCCGGTGGGTGAGCAGGGAGGTCACCTGCACGTCGAGTTGAATCACTCGGACCCGCAGGTGTTGCCGCCCGGTTTCCGTACCGACTCCAACGATGCCCGGATCCTCGCGTGCGCGTTGAACCTCGCCGCCGAGGGCAACGAGGTGACCCTCGTCACCAAGGACATGCCGATGCGGGTCAAAGCCGCCTCGGTTGCGTTGGAGGCCGAGGAGTATCGAGCGCAGGACGTGATCTCGTCCGGCTGGACGGGCATGGCCGATGTGGATGTGCCCCCGAACTCCGTGGACGCTCTGTTCAAGGAGGGCACGGCCGATCTCGACGGTGCCAGGGAGTTGCCCGCCAACACGGGGGTCCGGCTGCTGGCCGGACAGCAGAGCGCCCTGGGGCGGGTCACCGCGGACAAGCAGGTCAAGTTGGTCCGCGGCGACCGCGATGTATTCGGACTGCACGGCCGGTCGGCCGAACAGCGGATCGCGTTGGATCTGCTGCTCGATCCCGACGTCGGGATCATGTCGATGGGCGGGCGCGCCGGGACCGGAAAGTCGGCGCTCGCGCTGTGTGCCGGCCTGGAAGCGGTGCTGGAACGCCAGCAGCACCGCAAGGTCGTGGTGTTCCGCCCGGTCTACGCGGTCGGCGGACAGGAGCTGGGCTACCTGCCGGGCAGCGAGGGCGAGAAGATGCAGCCCTGGGGGCAGGCGGTCTACGACACACTGGGCGCGCTGGCCAGCCAGAACGTGCTCGACGAGGTCGTCGACCGGGACATGCTCGAAGTGCTGCCGTTGACCCACATCAGGGGTCGCTCCCTGCACGACTCGTTCGTGATCGTCGACGAAGCACAGTCGTTGGAGCGCAACGTGCTGTTGACGGTGCTCTCCCGACTCGGGACGAACTCACGAGTGGTGCTCACCCATGACGTCGCCCAGCGCGACAACCTGCGGGTCGGGCGTCACGACGGCGTGGCGGCGGTCATCGAAAAGCTCAAGGGCCATCCCCTGTTCGCGCACATCACGCTGACGCGGTCGGAGCGTTCCCCGGTGGCGGCCCTGGTCACCGAGATGCTGGAGGAGGAGTTCACACCCTGACGCAGGAGATGGTGAACGCGTCGCTGTGGCGGCCGGAACGCTGCCGGAATGCCACAACGACGCGTTCACCCGCTCACTCCGGCGTGGATGTCCGATTCGTTCAATGCGGGGCATCCGGGCGGCTTCTATGGTTCGCGCATGACGATGCAATTCAGTGCTGTGGGCCTGGTCGCCGAGGACATGGCGGCGACACTGGCGTTTTACCGACTGCTCGGTCTCGACTTCCCGGCCGATGCCGACGCCGAACCGCACGTCGACGTGCTCCTGCCGAGCGGGGTGCGGTTGATGTGGGACACCGCGGAGACGGTGCGCTCGATCGATCCCACCTGGACATCGCCGTCCGGTGGGCACCGGGTGGCGCTGGCCTTCGACTGCGGTACACCAGCCGCAGTGGACAGTGCGTACGCCGAGATCACCGCAGCGGGACACGACGGGCACCACGAGCCGTGGGATGCCTTCTGGGGCCAGCGCTACGCGACCGTGCTCGACCCCGACGGCAACCCCGTGGACCTGTTCGCCTCCCTCACGACGTGACCAGTGCCGCGAAGCTCGCCCCGGCAAGGTCCCGAGTTTCCCGGATCAGGTGGGCCTGGTCGGCGTAACCGGCGTGTGCGGCGATCACCGCGCCGGCCAGTCCCGATTCGACGAGGTGCAGCGCGGCCCGGAAACGCAGAATCCGCGCCAGCGTTTTCGGGCCGTACCCGAACTGTTGCAGGCTCCAGCGATGGAGCTGTCTCTCACTCAGGTTCACGTGGTCGGCGACCGTGGACACCGGCGCGCCCTCGCGGAGCAGTCCGACGATCGCCGACGTTCGTGGGTCCTGCCCGACGTTCGGGTGCGATCGGGCGAAGGACTCCAGCACACGGCCGGGATCGGCTGCTTCGGCGACCTGTTCGACGAACGATCTCGTGCGACTGTCGCGCACGACCTCGGTCAGCGGCACGTGGGTGTTGCGCAGTTCGGTGGCGGGAACTCCCAGCAGACCGGGCAGGGAACCCGGCGGGAAGCGCAGACCGACGTAGCGGTCACTCGCGTGCCCGTGTACCTCGTGCGGGCGCGTGTCCGGGCCTGCGACGACGACCTCGCCGCCCGTCCGGATCAGATCCATACACCCGTCGGGCAGCACGAACCCCGAGCCGGGGATCGTCGCCTGCCACACGACCGCACCGGGGATCACCGACCGCCGTTCCTCGTACACGCTCGGAGTCTACCGAGCACTCCCGACACGGAGTCGGATTCACCGTGCAGATACGGCCGACGGCGAAGTCGCGACCTCGTGTCGGGGAGTCCGATTGCGACGACGATGGAATCGGCGATTCCTTTCGAGTGCTGCTCCCGGACGATCTGGTACCCCTGGGTGCGGTCTAGTTGTGGATGAGGATGTCGAGTTGGTCGGTGGCGTGGAGAAGCGGAACATCCAGGTCGTCGACTACGATTCTTGTTGGCCGAAGCGGTTCCGGGCAGAACGAGGTCGTTATTGCCGCAGTTCTGGGGCCGGTGGCGCGCAGGATCGAGCACGTCGGTTCCACGGCGTGTACCGGGCCTTGCCGCCGAAACCCATAGTGGATATCAACGTCAGCGTGTCCGACGTGGCCGAGGAGACGGCCTACCCTGATCCACTGCAGCAGGCGGGGGACCAGCTCCGCGTACGCGAGCCAGGGCATCGCATGCTGCGCACCCCGGCGCGCGATGTCCACACCCACGTCTGCGACATCGGAAGTGACTGGGAACGTCGACACCTGCTGTTTCGGGACTGGTTGCGTCACAGCGAGTCGGACCGCGCGCGATACGCGGCGGCTCAAGCAGGAGCTCGCCAAGCGGGACTGGATCGATATGAACGCCCACGCGGACGCCAAGTCCCCACTTGTCGCAGAGATCACCACACGTGCAGAAGTCTGGGCTGGATCCGGTGGCTGGAGGTTTTCACACCAGGAACATGGGGGTTCGTCGGATGGGGCAGCAATCGATCGACGACTGCTGTGATCGACTGATGGCACGAGTGCTTCGGCAGTCGATCGATTGTCGGGGATTCTTCGCCGAGGCCCGCCTGGGTGATCTTGGTGTTGAAGTTTTCCCTAAAACTGATCCTTCTCCCCAGTGCGCAGGGGCGTGCAGTTTTGTCGGCGGGTTCAGCCGGAGTCGGGGACACCTGCTGTGACCCAGCCTCGGATCTGTTGCGCTGCTTGCTCCGCGATGGGATGCCCGACGGGGCGGGTGACCAGGTCGCTGAGCGCGAACATGTCCAAAACGCGCCCCAGGTAGGCCCATTGTTCGAGGAGAGGCAGGTCAGCGGGTTGTTGATCGGCAAAGGCGGCGCGGAAGCCGTCGAGGAAGCAGGCGGGGTAGTCGACGCCGAACCGGACCATGTTCGCGGCGTCGGCGTAAGGGCAGCCGGAATAGCTGAATTCCCAGTCCAGGAGGGCGTTGACGCGCCAGCCGCTGCATGTGCGCGCGACTAGGATGTTCTTGGGGTTGATGTCGGAATGCACGAGGCGGGTGTGGTGGTCGATGTCGACCAGCGAAGGGGCGTGGGTCGTGCACAGGTCCACCCACGCCGCTCGCGTGGCCCGGTCCAGACGGGCTCGGGGAGTGGCGGCCATGCAGTTCACGGCGATCTCGGGCAGTTGCCGTGACCACGGGCGTTCCGCGGGGATGGTGAGGGCCTCGTCGGCGAAGAAGCCTCGGCGGTCGAACGTCGCCGCGCCGATGCCGGCGACGACACGTCCCACTTCCGCGCCGAGTTCGGCCAGGTCCGTTCCGCTGTGCTCTCCTTCGGAGAGCACACGACTCAACGGTGTTCCTGCCACGTGTTCCAGGACCATGGCTGGTCGAGTGCGCTCATCGGTGGCAGGCACGGTGAGTAGCACCTGCGGGACGGGAACGTATCGGCGGGCCATGTCCATGACCGTGCCTTCAATGGCGGGGTCCGCATCGCCGAGCCGGACGACGACCTGGCCGTCGGTCAGCGTGAGCAGGCACGTTTCGTGCGAGAATCCGCCGGCCAAGGTGCGTGTCGCCATCACGTGGCTTCCCAGTGCGGCGGCGATGCCGTGAACCTCCTGAGTCCGCATCGACCCAGTCTCGCGCAGCCGAGGTAGCCGAGGCTGTGGATCCTCGGCGAGTGTGGTCAGTGTCGTGTGTCGAAGTCGCCGTGCTCGGTGTGGTCGAGGAAAGAACGCCATGCACCTGGGGTGACGGTGAAGGTGTCGCTCGGAGCCTTGGAGTCACGGACCCCGATACCCGTGCCTGCGATCCGGACCTCCACGCAGTTGTCGCTAGCACCGGAACTCCGTGTGCTCTTGAACCAACCGGTGTCCAACATCAGACTTCCTCAAGGATCTGTTCGATCAACATCTTCGAGTCGTCAGGGGACAGCGCGAGCTCGTGTATCTGCTCAGAATGCTGCTGGACCGCAACGTCCTGCAGCAGCTCGTGGACCTCGGCAACAGGGTGATGGCCGAACTGGACGCCCCGGAAACCCCCTCGGTGCCGTGAACCGATGGGTCTCACCGGAGGTTGGTCAATTTCTCGCGAAATTGACCAACGTCATGGTCACCAGCCTGCGGGCAGTGGGCGGCCCTCGGCGAATCCCGCGGCGGACTGGATGCCGACCAGTGCACGCTCGTGGTACTCCGCCAGCGTGCGAGCCCCCGCGTAGGTGCAGGAGGAGCGCAGCCCGGAACTGATCTGGTCGAGCAGGTCCTCGACCCCGGGGTTCTGCGGATCCAGCCGCATTTGCGAGCTGGAGATGCCCTCCTCGAACAGGGCTTTGCGTGCCTGGTCGAACGCACTGTCGGTGCGGGTGCGGGCACCGACGGCGCGCTTGGAAGCCATCCCGAAGGACTCCTTGTAGGCGCGGCCGTGCTCATCGCGTTGCAGGTCCCCCGGCGACTCGTAGGTGCCCGCGAACCAGGAACCCACCATCACCGAGGCCGCCCCGGCCGCCAGCGCCAGCGCGACGTCACGCGGGTGCCGGATGCCGCCGTCGGCCCAGACGTGCTTGCCGAGCACCTTGGCCGCGGCGGCGCACTCGGCGACGGCGGAGAACTGCGGCCTGCCCACGCCGGTCATCATGCGCGTGGTGCACATCGCGCCGGGCCCGACACCCACCTTGATGATGTCGGCTCCGGCCTCGGCGAGATCGCGCACTCCCTCGGCGGTGACGACGTTGCCCGCCACGATCGGGACGCTCGGGCTCACCGAGCGGATGGCGTGCAGCGCGGAGATCATCTTTTCCTGGTGGCCGTGTGCGGTGTCGGCGACCAGCGTGTCGACACCCGCTTCCAGCAGGGCCGAGGCCTTCGCCGCGACATCACCGCTGACGCCCACCGCGGCGGCGACCCGAAGGGCGCCGTCGTTGTCCAGAGCAGGCGTGTAGATCTCGGTACGCAGTGCGCCCCGCCGGGTCATGATCCCGGCGAGCCGCCCCTCGGCGTCGACCGCGAGAGCAGCGTTCTTGGCCTGGCGATGCAGGCTCTCGAAAACCTCGCGCGGCTTGGTCTCCAGTGCCAGCACGACCGGCTCGCGGTCGGCCACCTCACCGACGCGGGCGAACCGATCCACACCCGTGCACGCCGCCTCGTCCACGATGCCCAGCGGATGATTGGCGTCGTCGACGATCACCACGGCACCGTGCGCACGCTTGTGCAGGAGGTTGATCGCGTCGGCCACCGCGTCGCCCTCGTGCAGCACCAGCGGGGTGTCCCAGACGGGATGACGGGACTTGACCCAGGAGACGATCTCGGTGACGGCCTCGGGAGCGACATCCTGCGGCAGTACCACGAGGCCACCCCGGCGCGCGACGGTCTCGGCCATCCGGCGACCGGCCACGGCGGTCATGTTGGCGACCACGATCGGCAGCGTCGTACCCGAACCATCGGTGGTGGACAGGTCCACGTCGAAGCGGGACTCGACGCCGGAGCGCCGGGGCGCGAGAAAGACGTCGTCGTAGGTCAGGTCGGTGGTGGGCTGCTGCCCGTTCAAGAACTGCACGAGAGTCCAGGATACCGGCTACCGCCACACTCGTCCCGGATTTCGGCGCCGATGCGAAGCTATACTACGAGTAGCTGAGTACCGAGGTGTGCGGAAGTACGCCGGGACTGCCCGTCGGTCCCCGCCGGAGGCGGGACCCCGGCCTCTGTTTATCCGAGCCCTTTTATCTGGCTTCGATGAACAGCAGGCGCGCTGCGTCGCCGAACTGCTCCAGGTAGCTGGCATCTCTTCGTTGATCGGCCAGCACTGATCCACAAGTGATATCCGGAAGCCACAGGAGCGGTTCGTCCGTACCTACGGCGAACGTGACGTGTAGCCCTTGTGAGATCAGCTTTTTTCGTCGGCATGCGTCCACCATGTCGACGTCGTGCCTGTCGTTTCGTGTCTGGCGTTTCGTGCCTGGCGAGCTTCGAACATGATGGTATCGGCACCTGCCTGTTCGAGCTCGGGAAGCAGAACTTCCATACATTTGCGTCGCCCCCGCTCGGCGCGAAGATGTGTCGCACGGCCGATGACGGACACACTCGCAAGGCCGAATGCACTGACAACCTTGACGCTCTCGTTTCGTCGCTGCTGTGGTTCCTTGTTCCAGTGCAGCTTTTCGCCGCCTTGCTGCAGGCCACGTAGCGTGGAACGGGTCTCTTCGGCATCGGCGAGGTCGACGATGTTGGCAGTGAGGATATAAACGCCGATGTTCAGGTCATACGACTCGTCGACGTAGGCGGCGAAGAACACCGGCGCACTACAGCGCAAACGTCAGTTCGAGATCAAGTTCGATCACCCGTTCGAGTGGACTTTCGCGAAGCAGGACTTGCTACGGCTCCTCGCCGCCGAGCTGGGGCTCGAAGGAGTGATAGCCGGAGTAGTTGCGGAAGAACCGGCTGTAGAGCTCGGAACCGTCGTCGAAGGTGGCGTCCTCGAGCTGCTTGACCTCCAGCACGTGCTTGAGCTTCCACGTCACGAGCTGGTGGTTCTCGTCCTCGTAGCTGATTTCGTGCTGCTTGCCGTACTCGCGGGCCTTCTCCAGGGCCTCTTCATCGGAATGCGCGGTGAGCAGCACGAACGATTCCTCGTAGAGCGGTTCGTAGTCGGCGGCATCCGAGGAGGACTCGATCACCAGCACGGCCATGTAGGACTCGGCTTCGGTGCTTGCGAACGCGCTGGGGCGATACTCGCGTGGATCGATCGTGCCCGGACCGATGTTGATCGAGCGCTGCTCTTCGCCGACGAGTTCGTCGGGCAGGTCGACGGTGTTCGGCTCGACGGACTCCGACTCATCGCCGAGGCCGCGAGGGTCCGACCCGGTGCCGGGATTGCTCATGTCTCCACTGTCTCACCCGGGCTCGTGGGCATGTGCGACCGGTGAGTGAACGGACCGTTCGTCTCTTCCATCGTGACGAACAGTCCGTTCACCTCGTTTCCGTTACCGGCCGGGGCGGGCCATGTCGAGCACGTCCAGCGCGGTGTCGAGCTGTTCGAGGGTGAGCTTCCCCGACTCGACGTGGCCGCGTTCCAGAACCACATCACGGATGGTCTTGCGGTCCTTGAGGGCCTGCTTGGCCACCGAGGCGGCTTCCTCGTAACCGATGTAGCGGTTGAGTGGAGTGACGATCGACGGCGAGCCCTCGGCGTACTCGCGAGCGCGTTCGGTATCGGCCTGCACACCGGCGAAGACCTTGTCGGCCAGCAACTGCGACACGGCGGCCAGCAGGCGTGCCGACTCCAGCACGTTGCGGGCGATGACCGGCAGGTTCACGTTGAGCTGGAAGTTGCCCTGCGATCCGGCGAAGGCCACCGCCGCATCGTTGCCGACGACCTGTGCCACGACCTGATGCGTGGCTTCCGGGATCACCGGATTGACCTTGCCCGGCATGATCGACGAACCCGGCTGCAGGTCCGGCAGCGCCAGCTCGGCCAGGCCGGTGCGCGGCCCCGAGCCCAGCCAGCGCAGATCGTTGGCGATCTTGTTCAGGCTCACCGCGACCGTGCGCAGGTTGCCGGACGTCTCCACGACGCCGTCCTGGGTGGCCTGCGCCTCGAAGTGGTTGCGAGCCTCGGTCAGCGGCAACCCGGTGATCCTTGCCAGCTCCTCGGAGACCGAAGCGCCGAAACTCTCGGGTGCGTTGAGCCCGGAGCCCACGGCGGTACCGCCGATCGGCAACTCACCCAGTCGCCCCAGCCCCGCACGCAGCCGCTCGATGCCGAAGCGCACCTGGGCCGCCCAGGCACCGGCTTCCTGCCCCAGGGTGATGGGTACGGCGTCCATCAGGTGAGTACGGCCGGACTTGACGACCTCGGCCCACTCCGCTGCGCGCCCCTCGATCACCTCTGCCAGGTGTTCCAGCGCCGGAATGGTGTCCGTCAGGACGGCCTCCGTCGCAGCGACGTGGATGGTCGTCGGGAAGGTGTCGTTGGACGATTGGGAGGCGTTGACGTGGTCGTTCGGGTGCACGTCGCGCCCGAGGGAGCGAGTGGCGAGGGTGGCGATGACCTCGTTGGCGTTCATGTTCGACGAGGTTCCCGACCCGGTCTGGAACACGTCGATCGGGAAGTGCTCGTCGTGGCGTCCCTCGGCGACCTCGTCGGCCGCGCCTGCGACCGCCTCGGCCAGGTCGGCATCGAGGACGCCGAGCTTGCCGTTCACCCGAGCGGCGGCGGCCTTGAGCAATCCCAGAGCGCGGATCTGGGCGCGCTCCAGTCCGCGGCCGGAGATGGGGAAGTTCTCCACGGCACGTTGGGTCTGTGCTCGGTACAGGGCCTTGGCGGGCACCTTGACCTCGCCCATGGTGTCGTGTTCGATCCGGTAGTCCTGTTCGGTCATGGCGAAAGTGTGGACCGTCGGGGGCGAGCGAGTCAGTATGGGTTGCGCCACGTTCCGCCGATGCCGGAGTTCGCCGAATTTCGGCGTCGGCGGTGGTCCTCCCGGCCGCGGGAGGACCACCGGAAAGCCGCATCAGGGGAGTACGCCCTGACGTGCCGGGGCTTCTCCGGTGTCGAAGTCGACGTCGGAGTACTCGCGCAGTTTGCCCAGCTTGTGTGAGCCCTCGACCAGGCGGACCGTCCCGGACTTCGACCGCATCATGAGCGACTGTGTGGTGGCGCGGTTGGCGCGGTAGTGCACGCCCCGCAGCAGGGCGCCGTCGGTGATCCCGGTGGCGCAGAAGAAGACGTTGTCGCCGCCCACCAGGTCCGAGGTGGTCAGGACCCGATCGAGGTCGTGGCCCGCCTGCTGGACCTGCTCCCGTTCCGCGTCGTCCTTGGGCCACAGCCGGGCCTGCAGCTCACCGTCCATGCACTTCAGCGCGCAGGCGGTGATGATGCCTTCGGGAGTACCGCCGATCCCCATCAGCATGTCCACCCCGCTGTCCGGCCGTGCCGCTGCGATGGCCCCTGCGACATCGCCGTCGGAGATGAACTGGATTCGCGCGCCCGCTTCGCGCACCTCGGAGGTCAGCTTCTCGTGCCGGGGCCGATCGAGGATGCAGACCGTCACGTCCGCGACGTCGATGTGCTTGGCCTTGGCGACCCGCCGAATGTTCTCCGCGACCGGTGCACTCAGATCGACGAGACCGGCGGCCTCCGGGCCGACGGCGAGCTTTTCCATGTAGAACACCGCGGAGGGGTCGAACATCGCGTGCCGCTCGGCGACCGCCAGCACGGCCAGCGCGTTCGGCATTCCCTTGCTCAGCAGGGTGGTGCCGTCGATCGGGTCCACGGCGACGTCGCATTCCGGACCGTTGTGGTTGCCGACCTCTTCGCCGTTGAACAGCATCGGCGCCTCGTCCTTCTCGCCTTCGCCGATGACGACGACACCGCGCATCGACACCGTGCCGATGAGCTTGCGCATGGCATCCACCGCCGCGCCGTCTCCGGAGTTCTTGTCACCGCGGCCGACCCAGCGGCCGGATGCCATCGCCGCGGCTTCGGTGACCCGGACCAGCTCCATCGCCAGGTTGCGATCCGGTGCCTCCGTCGAGGGAGTCTCGATGCTGGACGTGTTCATGGCGCCTCCCGGTGATGAGCAAGGATCATGGTGACTCGGTACTGGCGAGTCTCGGGCGGTGGTCGACGACTCGCCGCCGGCCCCCACTTGGTTGATCCGGATCTTCCCAGATCCACGCGGCCTGCGGCGGAGCCGCGTGGTCGAGGCCACTCCTGTCCGGCCGCCGGAGCGCGTATCGCGTCGTGGGTGAGAGCATGAGGGGCGTGGCTCAGCAGCGCAACCAGCAGGCGGAAGGTGGGAGTCCTGCCAGCGGCTCCACCCGCACCGTGCGATCGATGCTGCTCACGATGCTGCCGCTGATTCTGATCGTGCTCGGCATGGCCGGACTCACCGGCCGGTGTTCGTTCAGTCCGCTGGGACCCACCGTCCAACCCGGCTCGGCCCCCACCGTCGACGCGGCGGCGGAGCTGCGGAGTGCAGCCAGGCGGGTCGACTTTCCGGTGCTCGAGCCCCGGTTGCCGCAGGGATGGCGGGCGAACTCGGCCGATGTGCGCGGCGTCGGCTCCGGGCAGCGGGCTGTGCGGGTCGGCTGGCTGACCAGCGGGGGGCACTACATGCGCCTGTCGCAGTCCACCGCGCCGGAGTCCGAGCTGGTGGCTTTCGAGACCGAACGACCGCCACGTGCGCGGGGGATGGTCCGTGCGGCGGGGACCCGCTGGGTGGTTTACGACAGTGTGCGCTCGGAAAAGGCCTGGGTCGGCGAGCGCAACGGAGTGCGCCTGCTCATCACCGGCAGTGGTCCCGAGCGCGATTTCCGCACCCTGGCTCGAGCTGCCCTTTCGGCACCGGTCGTCACCCCGCAGCACTGACGCGGGGTGAAGTTTCCCCTGGAAACCGGTGCCTCTCTCCGGACACGCTCAGTCCCCCTCGAACCAGTACTGGTTGACCCGGGCCACCGCCTGCTCCTTGCTCAGTGCCTTGACCTCGCTCTCGGGGAGTCCGACACGGTTGATGAGCAGGTAGACCAGCGCGGGCGGGAGCGCTTCGGCGGCCGAGCGTGGCACGCCTCGGTCGGGCAGTACACCCTCGTCGACGCACGCCCGGAACTCCGCTTCCGAGACCCGGAGCTGATCGTCGAGGACGTGCTTCCACAGTGCGGGGCCGTACGTGTCGCGTTCCGGTGGGTGGGAGATCCGCGTGCGCAGGACCCGCCCGTCGGGAAGGGCGAGTTCGTAGGTGGTGTGCCGAGTGCCCGATCCGGTCCGTACGTCGCGCAGCGGCTGCCATCCTTCGGTGCGACAGAACCGCTCGTGGTCGGTGCGCGTGGGGTTCGAGTGTGTCACTCCGGAGTACCGACCAGCCATTCGCGCAGCTGGGAGTCATCGCTGAGTTCGATCAACTGCACCAATCCCCAGTTGTCCCGGTGTTGCGGTGAATCGAGCAGGCGTTCCTGCCAGTCGGTGGCGTACTCGCGCAGGGCGGTGATCATCTCCGCGACCGCTTCGTCGAACGAGGACCCGTCCGCGGCGACGGGATGCCCCGGCAGGAAGAGGGACCATCCGTCCGCTTCGGGTACCGCTTGGGCGCAGGCCGTTGTGGTGGCCGTGAGGAAACGCCGCAGTCGTTCACTGTCGATGACCGCTGCGGTGCTGGTGTCCCGGCGCACGGTGGCCACGTGGCCCTTCTCGGCCGCGTCGAGCAGATCCTTCAAGTGCGTACGCGCGTCGGTGTAGCTGTCGTAGTGCACTGCGGACATGGCGCCTCCCTGATTCGATTCCGATTCTGCACCGAAAAAGCCAAGTACGTCAAGTACTCGACGTACGTCGCAGTATGTGCCGCAGTGCCGAAGGTCGAACGGTGTGTACTTACTCGTCCTCGGTCGTCTCGACCGAGGCGAGGGCACGATCGACGCGTTCCCGTGCGCCTGCGAGATGGCGTTCGCAGGCGGCAGCCAGCGCCTCACCGCGCTCCCACAGCGCCAGCGAATCCTCCAGGGACAGGCCGCCCGCCTCCAGTTGCCGCACCACCTCGGCCAGCTCGTCACGGGCCTGTTCGTAATCGAGGTGAGCCACCTCGGGGTGCGCGGCCTCCGGATCGAACCCCTCGCTCGGCTGGTCCTGTTCACTCGTGGTCACGGGGTGGGATTCTCCAACCTGCTCGGTACGGACACCATTGCCGTGGCGATCGCCTGGTCGTACCCGACGAACGCATCGGCGAACTCGGCACCGTCGCCCTCACGCACGGCGTCGTTGATACGCAACTGTGCCTCGGCGACCCTACGTCGGTGCGTCGCACCGTGGCCGCACCACCATCGGGTACCGACATACAGCGAGGTCGCTTCCGCCAGTGCGCGCAGACGGGTGGGCATGGCCCGGCGTTCCGGAGACTCGCAGCCACCCAACAGCGCCGCCCAGCAACCCGCGGCCGTGGTGTTGGCCTCCTCGGCACGCTGCCGCACGGCGTGGAGGCTCTGGCGGCCGACCGGGTCGGAGAGAGCGGAGTCGGTGGGATCGGCCGACGATTTGGCGATGGCCACGGTCAACGGGAGGAAGGTGGGCTCCTGCTCCGGGTGCGGCACCACAAACCTCCGTGCTCGACTCTTCTTCGTGCCCGACTCTGTTCCGCCGATCGCCTCGAGGACGACTCCGCTCGGGGGCGAACCCGCCGACCCACTCGAGTTTAGGGGGCCGCGGAAGATTCTCCGGCGGTCTGTGATCCGCCCGACTCCTCGTCCTGTTGGTTGTGCGGCACGACCGCGTACACCGAACCGTCGGTGACACGCACGCGCAACCGGGTTCCCGGCGCGGCCTCGTCCACCGACCGCACCACCGAGGAACCGTGCGGCCCGATGCGTTGCACGATCGCGTACCCCCGAGCAAGAGTGGCCGCAGGACCGAGCGCGGTCAAGCGTGATCGAGTGGTGGCGAGTCGGTGTTGTTCGGCACTGAGTTCCGCGAGCACCGCCCGCTGGGATCGTTGCCGGAGCGCGCCGACCTGTTCGGCCCGGTGCTCCAGCGGCCCGTGCGGATCGGCCAGGGCGGGCCTGCTTCGCAACGAATCGAGCAGTCGACGCTCGTGTTCCACCCATCCCTGCAGTGCCCGCCGTGCCCGATCACGGAACTGGTGGATCCGCTGGGTTTCCTCGGCCACGTCGGGGACCACCCGCTTGCCCGCACCGGTGGGAGTGGAGCAGCGGACATCGGCGACGTGATCGAGCAGCGGGGAGTCGGGTTCGTGCCCGATCGCGCTCACGACCGGTGTGCCGCTGGCCGATACCGCTCGGCACAGCGTCTCGTCGGAGAATGCCAGCAGATCCTCGACACTGCCGCCGCCGCGCGCCAGCACGATGACGTCGACCTCGGGGTTGCGATCCAGCTCGTCGAGCGCGTCCAGGATCTGGGGGACGGCAGTGGACCCCTGTACGGCAACGTTGCGTACCTCGAAACGCACGGCGGGCCAGCGCAGTTGCGCATTGCTGAGCACGTCGTGCTCGGCTGCCGAGGCTCGCCCGGTCACCAATCCGATCCGGTTCGGCAGGAACGGCAGCGCGCGCTTGCGGGCGGGATCGAACAGACCCTCGGCCTTGAGGAGCTGTCGGAGGCGCTCGATTCTCGCCAGGAGCTCACCGATCCCGACGGAGCGAATTTCGTCGACCCGCAGGCTCAGCGTGCCGCGCCCCACGTAGAACGAGGGCTTGCCGTGCACGACGACGCGGCTGCCGTCGGTCAGCGGCGGGTCCATCTCGCGCAACAGATTCGACGAGCAGGTCAGGGTCAGCGACACGTCGGCCGACGGGTCACGCAGTGTCAGAAAAGCCGTCGCCGCACGAGGGCGCGCCGAGATCTGGGTGATCTGGCCCTCCACCCAGATCGTGCCGAGCCGGTTGATCCAGTCGGCGATCTTGCGGGACACCGTGCGTACCGGCCACGGTTCTTCGGGACTCGTCGGGGAAGTCAGGCTCTCTCCTCGGGACGCGTTGCGGATCCTGCTCACCACGGTTGCTCCTACTGCTGTGATGAGCTCACCCGGTCACTGTGCGCGCACGGTATCCAGGCGGCGCGAGAGCATCCGCAGGAATTCCCGGCGCTGGCCGTGCCCGCGTTCGTACTCGAGCAAATCGACCAGGTCGGATTCGGACAACCGGCGCAGCTTTCCACGAAGTTGGTGAATGCTCATCTGATCGTAGCCGGGCAGCACGCGCGTGGCCGGTCTGCCCGTTCCGGGGACCTGCTCCGTACGGTCGGCGCCGGACTCGCTGTCGCCTGCGCTCTCGTCCCGCTTCGTGGCCGGTTCCCGATCCTCGTCGAAAGTGGCCCACTCCGGTTGTGCCTGCGGCTTGTGCAGCCACCCCAGAGCCTCATCTCCCTTGATGGCGAACTCGGTGACCTGCTGCTGCAGTCGCATGGACAGTTGCAGGACCTGACTGGTGACGGTGATCGGTAGGCCGACGAGGTGCCCCGGGAGCTTTCGGGTCTGTTCCACTGCCGTGGCAGTGATCCCGGCCGCTACCCGCACCGGTAGGGAGAACCATCGCATACGCACCAGCGTGCCCCACATACGCTGTGGAAGCCATTGACGTGCGTGCCCACGTCCGGAGATCGTGCGAATCGGCCGAATCGGCCACTGCTGGACCGACCCCGATGGGTCGGCCAATGAGCTTGCTCGGCGGATCATCCGTACCCTGGGCACCATGACGAGTTCGTCCCAGGCCACCGACCATGCCGACCAGGGCCGTGCCGCTGCCGAACAGGCTGAACAGGCTGTGGCCCCGACTCCGGGGGGTGCGTCCGGCAAGCGCGTCCTGCTGGCCAAGCCCCGCGGCTACTGTGCCGGGGTCGATCGTGCCGTGGACACCGTCGAGAGAGCTCTGGAGACCTACGGTCCACCGGTCTACGTGCGCAAGGAGATCGTGCACAACCAGCATGTCGTGCAGACGCTGGAGAAGCGCGGTGTGATCTTCGTGGAGGAGACCGACGAGGTGCCGGAAGGCGCCCTCGTGGTGTTTTCCGCGCACGGGGTGTCGCCTGCCGTGCACGAGGAGGCGAACCGTCGGAACCTGCGCACGATCGACGCGACCTGCCCGCTGGTGACCAAGGTGCACAAGGAGGTCAACCGGTTCGCCAAGCAGGATTACGACATTCTGCTGATCGGTCACGAGGGCCACGAGGAAGTCGAGGGCACTTCCGGCGAGGCGCCGGACCGGGTGCAGTTGGTGGACAAGGCTTCCGACGTCGACAAGGTGGAGGTGCGCGATCCCTCCAAGGTGGTGTGGTTGTCGCAAACCACGCTGAGCGTGGACGAGACGATGGAGCGGGTCGACCAGCTCCAGGAGCGCTTCCCCGACCTGCAGGCGCCGCCGAGTGACGACATCTGCTACGCCACCTCCAACCGCCAGGTCGCGGTGAAGGCGATGGCCGCCGAGTGCGATCTCGTGCTCGTGGTCGGATCGCAGAACTCCTCGAACTCCAAACGTCTGGTCGAGGTTGCCCTGCAGGCGGGAGCCACGAGCGCCCACCTGATCGACTACGCCGACCACATCGACGAGTCGTGGCTGGACGGTGTCACCACGGTCGGTGTGACCAGCGGTGCCTCGGTGCCCGATGTTCTCGTGCTGCAGGTACTCGACTATCTGCAGGAGCGTGGCTGGGGTGAGGCCGAGGAGATCACCACGGCCAACGAGAAGATCTCCTTCGCACTACCGCGTGAGCTGCGCAAGGATCTCAGCGACAATCCGGACAGCCCACAAAGCGTTCGCTGAGCACGACCTCTCCCGGCACGGCTTCTCTCAGCACGGCCGACGTTCTTCGGCACGGCGTCTCTCGAGTGGAGTGCTACTCGCCCTCGCGACGCGGGCGACGTGGCCGCCGCGGGGGCTGCTCACCGCCGGACGACCGCTCCGGTGGTTTGGCCCGGCCCGGTGGTGCCGAACGTGGTCCGCTGCTCCGCTCCGGTGGAGTCGAGCGGTCACCACGTTCGGGGCGTGCCTCGCTGCCGCGTGCTCTGCCGGGTGGTTGGTTGCCTCGTGCTTGCCCCCCATTCGGGGGTTGTTCGCCGCGCGAGCGACCACGGGGCCGTCCGTTTTGCTCTCCCGGCGTCCGTCCACCCGCGGACTGCTCGCCTCGTTCCTGGCCGTGTGGGCGAGCCTTCCGGTTGTCCGAGGTGCCGCCTGCACCCACGCCCGGACGCGGACGCTGTTTGCCCGCTCCGGACGGTTTGCTCCGTCCCTCGGCGGCGCTGCCTCCGGTGTCACCACGGCGCTGCGGTCGTCCCGCAGCACGTTGCTCGGCCTCGGAGCCCGCCGCGGGAGTTCGCGACCCCCTGCCCTTACCCTGCGAGCGCTGCTTGCCCGCGGCTTCGGAGGGGCGTTTCGCGCCCTCGTCGGCTGCCTGCTTCCCACGGCCGCCTGCCGACTGTTCGCGCGAAGACCGATCGGCGCTCGATCGGGCCGCCTTCTTGGCGGTGGCCTCGGAATTCCCCTTGGAGCCTCGGCCTGCTCGACCGGCTGGTTTGCCGCTTTCCAGAACGAACATCCGCAGGAGTCCGACCCCCAGCACCACCCCCGTGGTCATGGCCATGGCGGGGAAACCCTTGATCAGAGGGCTTGCCACGGCGAGCACGAGCTCGGTCGTGCCCGCGTCTCGTGCGATACCGGATCCGACGGTCAGCACGATGATCGGCATGATGATCGCCAGCACCAGTGGCGGCTGCACCATGGGGCCGAAGAGGCTCCTGCGCCGGACGAGTGCGACAGCGAGCAGGCATCCGACGACATAGCAGGCGGTGAACAGGATCCCGGGCCGGTTCCAGATCAGCACGTCCAGCAGGGTGCCCAGCGCGGTCAGGAGCGTGGCCAGGACAACCGCGCCCCACCAGGGCATGCCACGGGTGCCACCGAAGACGGAGCTTTCCGCCCAGTCGGTGTCGTCCCCGTCAGGGCCGCCGGTGGCGGGACTGGAGGTGCTCTGGTGCTCGGGTAAGGCGGTCACGGGTACAACGGTAACGGTCCCGGCACCGGGGTACCGACATGTCTCGGTGGAGCCGCGGGATTGTCCGGGGGTGTGGGTCTTCACCCACGGGTTTCGCTCGCCGCGGGCAACCGCCGATCGTCGCGGACGAACCGGTTCGGAGCGCTGGTGCTGTGCGAGGGGCCGGGCCTCAGTGCTGCTCCCCCGTGCTGTTCACAAGCCCGTCCTCGTCGCGGCGTACCTCGGTGAGGGCGGTGGCACTGCCCGCCGTTTCGACCAGGGGCTGCATGGCGCTGCGGAGCGATTCGAGCGCGTCGAGTTCGCGGCGGCGGGCGGAGACGAACCGCTGCAGGTGCGTACTGGAGAGGTTCACCGCCTCGACCGCACCGGAGGCGGCGCGCTGTGCCCGGACTGCCTGCGAGCGCACCTGCTCGATGTCCTCGGCGATGGTGCTTTCGGTGACCGCGAACATCGCGGCGGAGGCCAACACGGCGAATCCCGTCGGTCCGCAGAGAAAAATCCGCTTGTCGAGCAGCCACGACAGCAGTTGCGGGTCGGTGTCGAGCGCTGCGACCACAGCCGCGTCCGAGGGCACGAACATGATCGTGCCGTAGATCGCGTCCGCCCACCGCTGGTATCCCTTGCCCGCGAGGTCGGTCGCACGGGAGCGGATGTTGCGCACGTGCACGCGGAGCGCCTCGCGGCGTTCCTCGGGATCGTCGGTTTCCATCGCCTCGGCCCAGACGGCCAGGCTGGCTTTGGCGTCCACCGGAACCCGGCGATCACCGCCGACGGTGAGGACCATGTCCGGCCGCGCCGATCCGCCACCGGCGAGGTCGGTTTGCTGGGTGAAGTGCACGCCTTCGCGCAGTCCCAGTGAGCGCGCCGTTTCGATCAGCACCTGTTCGCCGAGTTCGCCTCGCCCGGTGATCGAGGCGAAGGCGACCTCGTAGCGGCGCAGCGCCGCCTGTTGCTCCACCGTGCGCGCTCGTTCCGCCTCCACCATGCGCAATGCCTCGTCGGCACGTCGCGCGCTGTCGGTGTGGAGACGCCAGATCAGCGCCAGCGCGGCCGCGAACAACAACGTCAGCACGATGACGCCGATGGCGAGGATTCCCGAACCCACATGTGCTCCGTTCGCCGGTGCGTTCTCCACTCCCGATCATGACGGAAAAGACCGGCGGCACGCCGCGTGTGGGGTGTCGACACGCCGGGGAGGACCGGACGGTGGTGGTGTTGATCGATGCCGATAGCTTGTCCGGCATGCGGGTGCTGCACACCTCCGACTGGCACATCGGCCGGACCTTCCACGGCCGCGACCTGTTGGCGGATCAGGAAGCCGTGCTGTCCGGCCTGGCCGACATGGTTTCCGACGAGCGGATCGACGTCGTGGTGATCGCCGGTGATCTGTACGACCGGGCCATGCCCGCCGGTGAGGCGGTGGAGACGTGCATGCGGGTGCTGCGACGTCTCCGGCAGGCCGGTGCACAGTTGGTGGTCACCCCCGGCAATCACGACTCCGCCGCGCGAGTCGGGACGTTCGCCGACTTCGCCGCAGCCGGTGGCCTGCATCTGCGCACCAGGATTTCCGGCCTGCACGAGCCCGTGGTGATCGACGACGAGCACGGTCCGGTGGCGTTCTACGGCATCCCGTACCTGGAGCCGGACCCCGCTCGGCAGGCGCTGGAATCGACCGGCGATCGGGTTCCCGGCGCGGGTGCGGTGGAGACACGGGGACATGCGGCGGTACTCACCGAAGCCATGAACCGGATCGGTGCGGAACTGTCCGGACGGGCCGAGCAGACCCGCTCCGTCGTTCTCGCGCACGCGTTCGTCACCGGTGGGCAGGGCAGCGAGTCGGAACGCCGCATCGCCGTCGGCGGTGTCGAGCAGGTGCCGGGCCCGGTCTTCGACGGTGTCGACTACGTGGCACTCGGGCATCTCCACGGCCCCCAGCGCCTCGACGAGCACCTGCGCTACTCGGGCAGTCCGCTGGCGTACTCGTTCTCCGAGGCAGCGCACCACAAGTCGGTGTGGCTGGTCGACCTCGACGCCGGCGGGCTCGCCGGTGTCGAGCGCAGGGAACTGCCGGTGCCCCGCAGGCTGGCCACGGTCCACGGCCGGATCGAGGACCTGCTCACCGAGCCCGAGCACACCGCTGTCGAGGACTGCTACCTGTCGGCGACGCTGACCGACGAGGTCCGGCCGATCGAGGCGATGCGGCGGCTCCAGCGACGCTTTCCCCATGCCGTGCACCTGGAGTGGAAACCCGAGGGCGGCCGTGCGACCGCGCCACTGCGCTACTCCGAGGCGGTCAGAGGGCGCGATGACCAGGCCCTCGCCGACGGGTTCGTCGCCGACTGCCGGGGTGCGGAGCCGAACGAGTCGGAGCGTGCGCTGCTGGCCGAAGCGTTGCGTGCCGTGCGAGCCACGGAGAGCACGAAAACGGGGAGGCGGTCATGAGGCTGCATCGCCTGGAAATCACCGCCTTCGGCCCCTACAGCGGGCACGAGGTGGTGGACTTCGACGCGCTCGGTGCGGACGGTCTGTTCCTGCTGCACGGGGACACCGGAGCGGGCAAGACGACCCTGCTCGATGCGGTCGCCTTCGCCCTCTACGGGACGGTGCCCGGGGCGCGGGGGCAGGGCAAACAACAGTTGCGCTGCGACACCGCCGACGCCGATGTCCCCACTTCGGTCAGCCTGGAACTGACGGTGCAGGGCCACCGGCTGCGGATCCGGCGCAGCCCCGAATACCAGCGCCCGAAGAAGAAGGGTGACGGGTACACCGAGCAGAAGGCCAAGGCATCGCTGACCTGGGTGGGCGAACCGCCGAGTGGGGAGGCCCCCGAGGGACTGACCCGCATCGACGAGATCGCGCGCACCGTATACCGGCTGCTGGGAATGGATCATCACCAGTTCTTCCAGGTGGTGCTGCTGCCGCAGGGCGAGTTCGCGAAGTTCCTGCGCGCCGACACCGAGGAACGCGCGAAGCTGTTGGAAAAGCTGTTCGGCACGCAGCGCTTCACCGACGTGGAGCGCTGGTTCACCGAACGCCGCAAGGAACGCAGGCGCGAGCTGCAGGAGCAGACCCAGGAGGCCCGGAAGCTGCTCGCCCGTGTGTCCCAGGAGGCGGGCACGACGGAACCGGACGAGGGGGAGGACGAGCAGAGCTGGCTGGAGGAGCTGGAAAAGCGCCTGACCGGGGAGCAGGAAGAGGCACAGGCCGAACAGAGCCGGTTGCGTCGTGTGCGGGAGGACGCCGAGGCGACCCTGACCGCACGCCGTGAGCTGGCCGACCGGGTCCGCCGCAAGCGTGCGGCGACAGCCGAACTCACCGGGATCGCCGAGCACCGCGAGCAGCACCGGGCGTGGCGCGCCGAACTCGACGCCGCTCAGCGGGCGATTCCGGTGCTCACCGTGCGGCAGGCAACCCGGGAGGCCACCGCCGAACACGAGCGGGCCGCCGAGGAAGTCACCGTCGCCTCCGCCCGGTGCGTGGGCGTGGACACCAGTGCCGAGCTCCCCGAGCTGCGCTCGACGGCGGGGCGCTACCGGGAAGAGGCCGGAGCGCTCGCGCAACTCGTTTCCGAGGCGCGGCAGCAGGACACCGACCGGCAACGACTCGCCGAGCTCGCCGACGGCATCGACACCGACGCCCGAGCGGACGCAGCGCTTGCCGAGCAGCAGGAGGGGCTTCCCGAACGGATCACCGGCGCACGTCAGGACCTCGACGAGGCCAGGAGGGCCGCGGCACGGCAGGAGACCGTGGCCGCGCGGGTGGACGAACTGGGCGCGTTGCTGACGGACGCGCGCGAGCTGCCCGCCGCCGAGGAACACCTCAACCGGATGCGCACCCGGGCGCAGGAGGCCGTGGACGAACATCAGCGGCTGCGTGAGCATCTGCATGCTCTCCGGGAACGGCGACTGGCCGGGATGGCCGCCGAACTCGCCGAGGGGCTGCAATCGGGCAGCCCGTGTCCCGTGTGTGGCTCGGCCACGCATCCCGAACCGGGCCTGCCGGTTGCCGAACCGGTCAGCGCGGAGCAGGAAAAGCAGGCGCAGGCCGACGAGCAGGCGGCGCATGCCCGCCGCGAGGAGGCAGGCGCCCTGGCGCAGCAGGCGCAGCAGACGTGCGAGCGGCTTCGTGAACGGCTCGGCGAGTACACCGAATCCGGGGCGCGCGCCGAGCTCGCAGAAGCCACGGCCGAGCGCGACACCCTGCGTGCGCAGGCCGCACAGGAGCAGCACCACGCCGATCGGCTCGCCGAGCTGGAAGCCTCCACCGAGCGTCTCACCACCGAGCGCGGTGAACTCGCCGCCCGCATGGCCGCGTCCCGCTCCGAGCACACCACCCTGACGGCCACCGTCGAGGAACGCGAACACCGCCTGCGGCGGGCTCGGGGTGATTTCGGCAGTGTCGCCGAACGCCGTGAACACCTGCTCGACCTGGTCGCACGCATCGATCGGCTCGTCGAGGCAACGACCGCCCGCGATGACGCCCGGAGCCGTGCCGAACAGCAACGGACTGCGCTGTGGAAAGCGGCCACCGAAGCCGGTTTCGACGATGTCGAGGCGGCACTGGACGCCGAGCGCGGCCAGGATCGCCGTGCGGGGCTGAGCGAGTCCCTGGCCGAGGTCGAGCGACGCGAGGCGGCCGCGCAGGCGACGGTGGCGGAGCTGTCCGACGTGGATGACGACACCGAGGTGGACCTCGTGGGGGCCGACGAGGCGGCTGCCGCTGCCCGGGATGCCGCGGAGCGGGCCGCCGCGGTCGCCACCGGTGCCGAGCAGCGCAGGAACAGCGTCGCGGAGCTCGCGGAGAAGTTGCGCCGCACCTGGGCGGAACTCGGTCCGGTACACGCCGAGTTCGCCGAGCTCGATGCCCTGACCGACGTGGTCAACGGCCACGGGCAGAACGCACGGAAGATGACGTTGCGCTCCTACGTGCTGGCCGCCCGCCTCGAAGAGGTCGCCGTGGCCGCCACGCACCGGCTGCAGCGCATGAGCGCGGGGCGCTACTCGTTCGTGCACACCGACGCCGCCGGGATGCGCGGAACCAGGGGCGGGCTCGGGCTGGACGTGCTGGACGACTATTCGGGCCTGACCCGGCCGACCAAGACCCTCTCCGGCGGAGAGTCGTTCCTGGCCTCGTTGTCCCTGGCGCTGGGCCTGGCCGATGTGGTGGCGGCCGAGACCGGGGGTGCGCTGCTGGACACGTTGTTCATCGACGAGGGCTTCGGCACGCTCGATGCGGCAACGCTGGATCTGGTGATGGACACGCTGGACGAGTTGCGCGCCGGTGGCCGTGTCGTCGGGCTCGTCTCGCACGTCGAGGAGATGCGCCAGCGCATCGGCGTCCGGCTGCGGGTTCGTGCCTCGCGGAGCGGTTCCACGCTGGCAATCGAGTCGTAATCGAGACCGCGTATCGGGCGCTGTGTCCCGACACCCGGATTCGGGCGTGCGTAGGGTGGCGGCGAAGGAGTCCCCGGTTGCTAGGGAGGTCACCGCATGTCCGAGATCGCTCGCACGCTCGACGTCAATGACCCGGATCGACGTCGTGGACACATCGTCGACAACCTGGTCGAGGCTTTTTCGGACCTGATGGAAGCCGCGCCCGTGGCGTTTCGCACCAAGTTCCGCAAGATGGCTGCCTCACCTTTCGCGTTCTACCGGGGCAGTGCCTGCCTCTTCTATGCCGACGTGGCCCGCCTGAAGGATCCGTGGGCCGACGAGCGCACCAGCCGGGTGTGGATCCAGGGCGATCTGCATGCGGAGAACTTCGGCACCTACATGGACGACGAGGGCGTGCTCGTCTTCGACGTCAACGACTTCGACGAGGCCTACCTCGGTCACTTCACCTGGGACCTGCAGCGCTTCGCGGCCAGTATCGCCCTGCTGGGGTGGAGCAAGGCACTGTCGGACGCCGACATCGACGAGTTCGTGCGCACGGCCACGCACGCCTACATCGACCAGGTGCGCCGCTTCGCCAAGGGCGAGCAGGATGCCGCGTTCTCGCTGAACCTGACCACGACCGACGGGCCGATTCACGAGGTGCTGCAGAAGGCGCGCCTGCGCAGCAGGCAGGCGCTGCTCGACGCGGAGACCGAGACCGAGGGCTACGACCGCCGCTTCCGCAACGGAGTGGGCGTTCGCCGCCTCGACGAGCAGGAACACGCGCGAGTGATCGAGGCCTTCCGGCGGTATCTGGAGACGATCCCCCAGGACAAGAAGATGCGCGAGGTCGCCTACACGGTCAAGGACGTGGTCGCCCGCAGCGGCTTCGGCATCGGCAGCGCCGGGCTTCCTGCCTACAGCATCCTGATCGAGGGCGAGAACGAGGCTCTGGAAAACGACATCCTGCTGTCCATGAAGCAGGGCAACGTGGCCGCGCCGTCGCGGGTCATCCCCGACGAGAGCATCCGCCGGTATTTCCGGCACCATGGCCAGCGCACCGCCCTGTCCCAGCGGGCCCTGCAGGCCCACGCAGACGCACTGCTCGGCTACACCGAGCTGGACGGAGTCGGCTACGTCGTCTCCGAGGTGTCGCCGTATGTGTCCGATTTGGACTGGACCGAGCTGACCGAGCCGGAGGACATTCTTCCCGTGCTGGACTACCTCGGCAGGGCGGTGGCCAAGGCACACTGCGTGTCCGACGCCGACTCGGACCAGAATCTCGTGCCGATCAGCACCGAGGCCGCCATTTCCGAGATCGTCGACGGCCACGACGAGGACTTCACCAAGTGGCTGTGCGACTTCGCCCGTGACTACGCCGACGTGGTCCGCGACGATCACCGCCTGTTCGTCGACGCTTTCCGCAACGGTGAGATTCCCGGAGTCAGTTCCACGCGGACGAGCTGATCACCGAGCCCGTGCACTCCGGCCGGGACCGGGAGGTCACGCCTGCTTCTCGTGCTCCAGGAGCCGTCGCTTGACGTCGGTACCCCACCGGAATCCGCCGAGTGACCCGTCTCCCCGCAGTACTCGATGGCACGGGACGAACAGCGCGGCGGCATTGCGCGCACAGGCCGACGCGGCCGCGCGTGCCGCCGCGGGGCGGCCTGCCAGGGCGGCGTACGCGCTGTAGCTGACGGGGTCGCCCGCGGGCACCGTGCGCAACACCTCCCACGCGTGTTCGAGGAATGTTCCGGAGCGCTGGCGCACTTCGACCGTGTCGATCACGTCGAGTTCACCGGCGTGGTAGCGGGTGACGGCACGGGTGACGGCTCCGAGATCGGGCGTGTACCGCGGCTCCGAAGGTCGTAGGGACGGGGCGATGACCTCGAGCAGATCGGTGAGATTCGTCGTCCAGCCCGAGGCGAGTACGGCGCCGTCGTCGGCGACGACGGCGCTGAACGGGCCGATCGGCGTGTCGGTGGTGGACCAGGTCGCGGTCGGGGTGTTCATGGGTTCTCCCGAGTGGATGGATGGTTGTGCTGCCTGCCGGGGCGACCGTGCCTGCCTCTCCGGGACGGTGGTGGCTCGGCGGCGGCCCGCCAGAGGTACATCCCCGCATAGGAACGCCACGGGCTCCATCGGACCGAACGGGCCCGCAGCGCCGCCTGGTTTCCGGGGATTCCGAGCGCGGCGGCTCCCCGGCGGAGTGCGAGATCGCCATCGAGCAGGACATCCGGCGTGCCCAGCACCCGCATGCTCACGTAGCGCGCCGTCCACGGGCCGATGCCGGGAAAGGCTTCCAGATCGCGGCGCAGCTCGGACTCGGCACGCCCCGGATGGACTCGGAGGCTGCCGTCTGCCAGCGCCTCGGCCACCGCACACACGGTGTCGACACGTCGGCGCGGCCCGTTGAGGTGCTCCGCCGCCGCGGAAGCCAATGTCTCGGCGGACGGAAACAGTGTCGTCAGGCCATGCTCGGGCATATCGTCGCCGGGCCGCGTCAGTGGATCGCCCAGTGCGTCGGTCAAGCGACTCGCAGTGGTGCGTGCGGCCGCGACCGAAACCTGTTGCCCGAGTATCGCGCGGATCACGGTTTCGGCTCCGTCCACACTGCCGGGAACACGCACACCCGGTGTCCGGGTGACACCGGCAGCCAGCACCGGATCGCCACCGAGCACGTCGGCGACGGCCGCCGGGTCGGCGTCCAGGTCGAACAGGCGACGTATCCGGGTCACCGCGCTGCCGAGATCACGCAGGTCCGTCAACCGCAAGGTGGTGGCGAGGTGGGCGCCTTCCGGCCGGATGGTGGCCACACCCGTGCCGTGGGCAAGCCGCAGCGTGCGGGAATAGTGCTCCGGACCCGCATCCTCCACCCCGGCCACCGCCCGATCGGCCAGGAAACGCAGCATCCCCTCGGCATCCAGCGGCGGGCGGAACGGCAGGCGCAACCGGAGCGTGCCCGCTGTGCCGTCGTGCGGATCGCTGCCTCTGCGCGTCTGTTCGCGCAGAACGGTGGGAGTCGTGGCGAAGACCTCCTGGATGGTCTCGTTGAACTGCCGCAGGCTGGCAAAGCCCGCGGCGAACGCGACCTCAGCGAACTCCAGGTCGCTCGTCTCGATCAGCACGCGCGCCGAGTGCGCGCGATGTGCCCGGGCGAGCGCGAGCGGGCCCGCGCCGAGCTCGGTCGTGAGAATCCGGGTCAGGTGCCGGCTGGAATAGCCCAGTGTGGCGGCCAGCCCGACCACGCCGGCACGTTCGACGACGCCGTCGTTGATCAGGCGCATGGCCCGGCCGGTGAGATCGGCACGCAGGTCCCATTCCGGTGAGCCGGGCACCGCGTCCGGCAGGCACCGGCGGCAGGCTCGGTAGCCTGCGGAGTGGGCGGCGGCGGCCGTGGGGAAGAACTCGACGTTGGCGGGCTTCGGTGTGCGCGCCGGGCAGGACGGGCGGCAGTAGATGCCGGTGGTGCGTACGGCGGTCACGAAGCAGCCGTCGAAACGCGGGTCGCGTGCCGCGACCGCCCGGTAAGCCTGCTCCGTTGTGACCAGCATGAACCCGATCCTGTCAGGCTTGCGGGCCGACCACTAGCGGAAATCGGACATGCGGGTGGGCGATCATGCTGCGGCCCTGCCATCCGCCCTCTACCGTCCGTGTCATGACTCGTACGACCCGCGCAGGCAAAGTCCTCGGCACTGCGGCGGCGGCCGTTCTGGCGCTCACGCTCACCGCCGGATGCGACGACACCGGGCAGCAGCCCGGTGGTGGTAATGAGCAGGAGCAGGAACAAGAGCAGGACAACGGCGGAGGCAATCAACAAGAGCAGGACGACGGTTACTGACAGGTCGACAGTTCGTGACCGTGCCCGCCGATCGCGTGGGGCACGGGTGGCGGGAACCACCTGTACCCCGCACGACCCGCAGGGGACGGATTACGCTCGCTGGACACCCGGATTGCCTGCTTCCACGGCGAACGAGGCGAGGGTGCGGACCCCCGACTCGGGGCGTTCGACCGTGTCCACGACGCGGTAATCGCTGCGCAGCTCCGAACGGGACAGCTTCACCCGCACGTATCCGCGATCACCGGTGTTCTCGAACTTGATGTGCGGATTGTCCGGGTCGGGGTTGTGCTTCGTTGCGCTTCGCCCGTCACCTCCCGAACTCATCGAGGTTCCGACGAACTCGCTGCCCACGGCGGGAGCGTCCGCGTCGTCCCAGTCGGTCTTGAGGTCCGCGGCGAAGTTGCGGTGCACGTCGCCGGTGACCACCACCGGGTTGCGGGTTGCCGTGGCGAACACATCCATCAGCCGCTGCCGCGACGCCCGGTAGCCCTCCCACTTGTCCGCGGGCAGCCCGACATTCGGGTCCTCGAACATCGGAACCTGCTGAGCGAGCACGTTCCACTTCGACGACGATCCCCGAAGCCGCCCGTGGAGCCATGCCTCCTGCTCATCGCCCAGCATCGTGCGCTTCGGGTCGAATGCCTCCGCGCAGTCCGCATCCCGGCACGCGGGCTGGTCGCTGCGGTACTGGCGCGTGTCGAGCACGTTGAACGAGGCGAGGTCGCCGAAGGTGAAACCTCGGTGGAGCGTCATGTCGGGGCCGGTCGGGCGGCGTCCCGCACGGATGGGCATGTGCTCCCAGTACACCTGGAAAGCGGTCGCGCGCCGCTTGAGGAACTCCTCGCGGGCAGTGTCCGGATCGGATTCCTCGTCCGCCCAGTTGTTCTCGACCTCGTGGTCGTCCCAGGTCACGATCCACGGGAACGCCGCGTGGGCGTCCTGCAGATTGCCGTCGCCGCGGTACTGGGCGTGACGCACCCGATAATCGGCCAGGGACCTGATCTCGTGGCTCGGCAGGTGCCCGCGGCCGAGGCCGCCTTGCCCACCGCCCTCGTAGATGTAGTCCCCCAGGTGGAAGGCGACGTCGAGGTCCTCGTTCGCCAGATTCGCGTGCGAGGTGTAATAGCCCGCCGGGTAGTTCTGGCAGCTGGCGAAAGCGAAGGCGAGCTGATCGACCGCGGCACCCGGAGCGGGAGCGGTGCGTGTTCGCCCCACCGGACTCAGTGATGACCCGCACCGGAACCGGTAGTAGTACCAGCGGCCCGGTTCCAGCCCGGCGACGTCGGCGTGGACCGTGTGCGCGCTCGCGGGCTCGGCCATTTCGGTTCCGGCACGCACGACGTGCTTGAACGACTCGTCGTGGGCGATCTGCCACTGGACCGGGATCTGCCGGTCGGGCATTCCGCCGCGGCCGTCGAGCGCGAGCGGCTCCGGTGCGAGCCGCGTCCACAGCACCACCCGGTCGGGCAGCGGGTCGCCGGAGGCAACCCCCAACCGGAACGGCTCGCGGGGTATCCCGACGTTGCGGATCGGCTTCGCAGCCCATGCGGGCACCTGGGTGGAGGCCAGGGCAGCAGCGGTACCGCCACCCAGCACGAAAAAGCGTCTTCTGTCCAACGGACTGGTCATCGCGTCTCCCGAGTTCGGTGTCGACAGCAGGACACGACGAAAGCAGCCGAAGGTGGACACCGGTCCACGTGAACGCGACCGTCAGGAGACATTACGCCTCCGACTTGTCGAACACCCTGCTCACGTGCCTTCGGAGTGGACGGGCTATGCACGGTGTGGGAGCACCCGGCTCGACCCGGTACCGTGGCCGGTGCCCACCGGGTCCGGTGATCGCCGGGCCGAACTCCTAGACTTGGTGACTCGTGAGCCTCACTCTCGGAATCGTCGGCCTGCCCAACGTGGGCAAGTCCACGCTGTTCAACGCCCTGACCCGCAACGAAGCGATCGCGGCGAACTATCCGTTCGCCACCATCGAGCCGAACGTGGGTGTCGTGCCGTTGCCCGACAGCCGGCTCGACACGCTCGCCGAGATGTACGACTCAGCCAAGACGATCCCCGCCACGGTATCGTTCGTCGACATCGCCGGGATCGTGCAGGGAGCTTCCGAAGGGCAGGGTCTGGGCAACAAGTTCCTGGCCAACATTCGTGAGGCGGACGCGATCTGCCAGGTCATCCGGGTGTTCGACGAGCCGGACGTGGTGCACGTCGACGGCCGCGTGGATCCGTCCAGCGACATCGAGACGATCAACACCGAGCTGATTCTCGCCGACCTGCAGACCCTGGAGAAGGCGCTGCCGAGGCTGGAGAAGGAAGCCCGCACGAACAAGGAGCGCAAGCCCGCGCTGGAGGCGGCCAAGGCTGCCAAGGAAGTGCTCGATTCCGGGCAGACGCTGTTCGCCGCGGGACGGGGAGCCGAGACTCCCGAACTGGCCGAGTTGAACCTGCTCACGACCAAGCCGTTCCTGTACGTGTTCAACGCCGATGAGGGTGTGCTGGCCGACGAGGCCAAGCAGCAGGAACTCCGCGACCTGGTGGCACCGGCCGACGCGGTGTTCCTCGACGCCAAGGTCGAGGCCGAACTCCTCGAGCTCGACGAGGAGTCCGCACAGGAGCTGCTGTCCTCGATCGGCCAGCCCGAGCCCGGCCTGAGCGCGCTCGCCCGCGCGGGGTTTCACACCCTCGGCCTGCAGACCTACCTCACGGCGGGGCCGAAGGAGGCCCGGGCGTGGACGATCCGCCAGGGCGCGACCGCGCCGCAGGCCGCCGGAGAGATCCACACCGACTTCCAGCGCGGCTTCATCAAGGCCGAGATCATCTCGTACGAGGATCTCGTCGAGGCCGGTTCGATGAACGCCGCCCGGTCGTCGGGCAAGGTCCGCATGGAGGGCAAGGAATACGTCATGCACGACGGCGACGTCGTCGAGTTCCGCTTCAACGTGTAGCGGAAAATCCGGAAGCTTGTGCACTTCCTGGTCGATAAAGACAAACTTCCAGGTCAGCGATGGGGAACCCGTATTGACATGCCCGATGTGTGAGTGCGGGTTCCCGTTGTTCCTTTGGAACCGTGCCGGCTCGGTGCTGACTCTCGAAGCTTGACCAAGCCTTAAGTGGACAGCAACTGTTCCACCTCTCGAAGCGGGTATTGCTGCGGGCGGAGGGCATCTCGGAGCCGTACTGCTTGGCGCTGTCGAGGGCTTCGCGGGCCGCGTCGAGGTCTCCTGCCCGTGCGTGGGACTCGGCGAGCCAGGAGCGGTACAGGGCCACCTCTCGCGCGTGCTCGGGTGGGTAGCCGGCTATCGCTGCCGAGAGCAGGGGCTCAGCCTTGCGAGGCTGGCCCAGTTCGATCATGCAGCGTCCCGCCATGACGTCGATTTCGGCTCGGTTGAGCCAGTACACCCACTCCGGCTCATCGGCTCCACGTTGCTCGTAGGAGTCGTCAACCTGCTCCAGCGCTCTCCAAGTCGCCTCCGAGTCTCCTGTCTTCGCTGCGGCCCAAGCGGCACGTTCCAGAAACAGGGCACGCACTACGGGAGTGGCTTCTCGGGCTCCCTGGACAGCGGTTCGAGCCAACAGGGCAGCGTCAGTGGGGTTGCCGACATTGGCGATCTGGTAACTCAGGCTCGACAGGAGCTGTGCTCCGAGCACTCTGTCGTGCGCTTCGTTCGCTGCTGCGACTCCGGACAGGTAGAGCCGCTGAGCTTGTCGGTACCGACCGGCATCACCGGCCACCCATCCGGCAAGCTGGGACAGCTCTCCGACAGCGGTGAACAACCGCTTGCCGACAGGCTCTGTGAAGTTGGCACAGCGAACCAAGTTCTCGGCCTCGCTGAGCTCCTTGGCAATGACCGGTCCGAGCTCCTCACTGCTCACCGTGTCGTCAAGGTGTCTCAGTTCCACCACACGAGCCTCCAGCTCACTGGCAAGGGAAGCCCCGACCGTCCGCCCCGAGTGGGTCTGTACGGCCATCGGAGAGGCCGAGACCAGCCACTCATGCGCGAGGCGCACCGGATCGTCCTGCGGGGGACTCAGCGGCTTACCGAGGGCCTGTTCATAGGCACTGATGACCTCGGCAGCGATCGAGCGCTTACCTGTCTCGATCATGGATAGGTGGGACTTTGTGAAGTGGGTCCGGTCAGCCATCCGAGCAAGGCTGATCCCTGCCTCTTCCCGGAGTGCCCCGAGGTCTGCTCCTGTCGCCATCACTGCCTCACTTGTGAACCCTTGTGAACGGCTCGACTCTACCGTGCACCGACCGTAGTTCCGAAACTACTTACAGGACAGTTCCCGTCGTTGAGGAGATTCCCCGACATGCTCCGCCCCCGTCTTCGGCGGGGACTGTCCATCCACATGAGTGAATCGGAAAGGCGGGAAACGATGCGGGTTCGCTATCGCGAGGGGGAGGCATCCGAAGTTGAGCGAGTGGTGCACAGAACGGACGAACAGTTACCGGGGTGTCTGTTGCGCACCCGGTGCGGTATCCGACTCGAAGCCGGTCGGGTCGAACGCATCGACATCGGCGGTCCCTGCTGCGAAGGGTGTCAAAGCGCGTCGGTGTGGCGCTACCACGGCAGAAACGACGAGGTAACCAGTGACCGAGGGAGCCCCCTCCAGGTCTGATGGTCGACCAAGCGGGTATCGGACCCTGTTTCAGGGAGACCTCGCAGGCGATGTACCCACGCAACGACACATCCCCGTCCCCGCGTGCGCGGGCAGATGGGTGCCGGTCGACCACGAGGTTTTGTCGGCCGTGCTGCGAGGTTTGAACAATCTCCAACCACGAAGGAGACAGGAGCATTCGCAATATGGGCGAAACGGTGGAAGCAATACCGAGAGTGGAACCGCACCAAGAAGACACGCAAGCGCGTGTATCTCTGAGCTTCGATCAATGGCAGCAGGTAGCTAAAGCCATCATCCGGGAAGGACTGAACCCGCACGGGGTGAGTGTTCCTGACGAGGACTTCCGAGCGTGGGTCAAGGCTCTCGACGAGTCCTACGAGGCCGAATCACTCCAGGAGGAAAGTGCAATGGCGGACATGCAAGAAGGTCTCTGCCATCAGCATGGCGATCGAGAAGCTGGACAGCAACGCGAGCGGTAACGCGCTGCGCCAGTACGAAGAACTCGAACAGCTCCTTCGAAGCCTCAACGGCGTCCCCGCCTACGAGCCAGGCCGCCCAAGCCTACAACGGTCTGACAGCCTCCCTGCGGGAGGAAACGGTCACCGAGCAACAGCTCCAACAAGTCCCGGAGCGAGCGAAGGCCACGTTTCACGGGGGCTTTACTAGCGAACTCCTCAGTAACTTGCGCTGCTGAGCCCGGGAGGGCGTGCCCAGCACTGCTTGGGAAACCTGTCAACCGGCACCGCTGCTGACGGCACGCCTTCCGAAGCGGCCGGACGTGGGACGGTCGATCCTCGGCCGAGACGGTCTGCGGCGTTTCCGCGCCGATGACAGCCGAGCGGGAGGACCGGACCTACCGGCCGACGTGCGGGTACTGCTGGGAGCTCTGATTCCGGAGCAGTGGGGGAACGATGTACAAGACTCCACCGAAGTGCCCGTGCTGCCAGAGGCACCACTGCATCCGTCCGAGCAAGTAAAACCCCTGGGACGCAAGAAATCCCCCGGCCCGAAGGCCGGGGGAGTGGTGGCTGTCATGCAGGCGTACGGTTCACTTCTGCCACCTTGCAAGTGATGGACTCGGGGGTCTCCGTGAGAGATGTGGAGGCCTTCATGCCGGAAGCCGTGGTTTTCTGTCCGGGAGCAAGGTTGTTCGAGATCGTGTGAATCTCGCCGAGCCGGTCACCGTTCGGGCCGTTGACGGCAATGGTCGTCCAGTAGCTTTGCGGTTGGTCGGTGTTGTTCGTAGTGACCACCGTCGCCTGAGCCGACGTCATGCCGTACTCCACGCTCACCGTGCAGTCCGTGATCTGCACGTCCTTGAGTGCGGATGACGGAGCGAAACCGGTTGTCCCGTCCATCGGGCTTGCGCCGTCCATCGGGCTTGCGCCGTCCAGCTGCTTGTCCACCTCGGCGGCGAACGCACCGAAGACGACGATCGACACGACGAACGCCACGACACCGAGCACCAGACCGGCGTAGCTCATGCCCTTGTTCGTCGCCGTGCCCTTGTGAGCTCTGACGACAGCGATCACACCGAAGATGATCGCCAAAGCTCCGAGGATGAACCCGAAGAACCCGATGATCGGGATCCACGCAAGCAGGATGCCAACGATGCCCAGCACCAGAGCGGTGATGCCCATCCCGTTCCTGGGTTGCGGGGGCGAGTACTGGGGCGCCTGCTGCGGGTACGTCATGCTGTTTTCTCCCTTCGCGTGCGCCCGGTGGCGCATCCGACAGTTCCATCGGTCCCGACAGCCACGGCGTTTCGGGCACACGGTCACGAGTTGGATACGTCTTGCTCTCGCTGCCGTTTCCGTTGCGTATGCGCTGAATGCGCGCACTCATCGGGCTAGGAGCTGTTTAAGAACGGGGGGCGCTGTCGGTAAGGGGAGGGGTCTCCGGTAGAGGGATCAACGACCAAGGAGGTCAACTCCCGGAGACCTCGGTGGGTGGCGTATCGGTCGGCGTGCGCAAGGACCTGACGGACCGGCAGTGGCGAGCGTTTCAACGCGTTCTCCCGCCTCAACCGCAGGTAGGGAGGCGTCCGAAATGGACGCGACGCCAATTGTTCAACGGAATTCGCTGGCGGGTGCGGGTCGGGGCCCGTGGCGGGATGTGCCGGAGCGGTACGGGCATTGGCAGTCGATCTATCAGCTGTTTCGCCGCTGGCAACGGGACGGTGTCTGGGCCTGGCTCTGGGTGCAGTTGCAGGCATTGGCCGATGCAGCAGGGCTGATTACCTGGCAGGTGTCGGTGGATTCCACGGTCAACCGGGCCCATCAGCACGCCGCCGGGGCCCGCCACCGCCCCGATGCCCAGGTCGAACCACCCGGTGACGAGCCCGGTGATCTTGCGTTGGGTCGTTCCCGGGGCGGGTTGTCCACGAAGATCCACCTGGCCTGCGAGCAGAGCCGGAAACCGTTATCGCTGCTGCTCGCGGCCGGCCCAGCCGGTGACAGCCCACAGATGATCCGGGTGCTGGAGGCCATCCGCGTGCCCCGACTGCGGCGTGGCCACCCGCGTAGCCGCCCCGAGCGGGTCCTGGCCGACAAGGCCTACTCATCCGCGGCCAACCGGCGTTACCTGCGGCGACGCAGAACCCCGGCCACGATCGCGATCCCCAAAGACCAGCTCGCCCACCGCGCCGTGCCCGTGGCGCGGCCGGAGGTCGCCCGCTGCGGCCGCTGAGCGGCCAAGGCCGCCAATTGGGAAGGCCCGATCTGTCGGACCTGCTTCGACCACGCCGTCCACACCTGGGGCGACTGCCCCGACTGCGGCGTCCACCGGCTGCTGCCCGGCCGCCGGAATCTGGGTGATGCGGACTCGGTCTGCCGGGATTGCGCGGGCATCACCCGCGATTTCTTCTGCGATCGCTGCGGATTCGAGGGCTGCCTGCTTCGCGGGCGCCTCTGCGAGCGCTGCACCCTGGCCGACCTGCTCCGCGACCTGCTCACCGCACGCACCACATCCACCGGAGCGAACCGCGAATCGGACTGGCTGTTCCCCGGCCGCCAACCAGGCCACCCTCTTCAGCACCGCAGCCTCGGCGACGCCCTCCGCCGCCACGACATCCCCATCCAAACCGGACGCACCTCAGCCCTGCGCCACCTCGTGCTCCAAGCCCCACCACCCGTCGTCGCCACCATGCTCAGCTTCCACGACAAACACACCACCCACGTCCTGACCGAAGCCGGAGGAACCTGGAACCGCTACGCCCCCAGCCACCACAACCAGTGACCACCCACCACAACCCCGACCGAATTCAGGTCACTCGAATACAAGAGCTCACCAGACTCGCGCCCCGTGCTCGCCTATCTGATATGGGGCCGCTGATCCGGCTGGACGGTGCACTATGGTGTAAATCACGGCCAAAACGAGAACCACGACGGCTCCCGCGTCGACCTTCCCGATGTGCGGGCAGGAGCAGCAGGCGTGAATGAGCCGGACGAAGCGCGCCTGCTTCGGCGGATGAGCCGGGGCGACCGGACTGCGTTCGAAGAGTTCTACCGGCGGACCTCGCCATGGCTCTACGCGCGGCTACGCGGCCGCTGCCGGGACCAGCATCTTGTCGGCGAGGTCCTGCAGGACACCTACCTGGCCGTGTGGCGGGGCGCGGGCTCCTTCGCTGACGGCCCCGCCGACGGCGACGCTCTCGGTTGGTTGTGGACGGTCGCCGCCAGACGTCTGGTCGACGCGTTCCGCAGGGAGAGCCGTCACCGGAAAGTGGTGCTTGCAGTCGCCGAGCTGGCCGAACCCGATGCGGCCGGGACGGAGGAGCGTGCGCTGGACTCCGTTCTGTCCCCCGCTCTCAGCGAGGCGCTTGCTCAGCTTGCGCCAGAGCTGCGGGAGGTGCTGCGCGCGATGGTGCTGGACGGGCTGAGCGTGCACGAGACGTCCGCGCTGCTGGGAATTCCGGAAGGCACGGTCAAGACCAGAGCCAGGCGGGCACGGATGGCGATGCGGAAGGCGATGTCATGAGCAGATCACCGGGAGCTCACGCGAGCCAGGAACTGATCACGAGCTACGTACTCGGGGAGGCTTCTCAGCCGCCCGAGCGGATGTGGGCGTTGGAGACCCACCTGGATGACTGCGCTCGGTGCAGGCAGCGGGTGGCCGAGGCCACGGCTACCCAGGTGCCTGACGTGGCCCGGATGCTCGACGGGCTGTGGCCTGTTGTGGAGGCCGCTGCGGTCGGCACTCCCGCTCCGTCCCGGTCGAGGTTGCTCCGACACGCTCGGAGGTGGGCTCCCCCGTCGGTGCTGCCGTGGCTGCTGATGAGCGTGCTGGTCGTGGGCGCCGCGATGGTGCTTGACTTGCTGGGCGCCAGCGGCCATGTTCCGTCGCTGGTCCTGCTACTCGGCCCTGTGACTCCCCTCGCAGCGGTGGCGGCTGCGTGGAGCGGGCGGCTGGACCCGATGGCGGAGCTGACCATGGCCAGCCCGCGTGCCGGGTTGGCCATGGTGCTGCGCCGGACTGCGGCGGTGCTGGCCGTGCTGATCCCGACGCTGGCCGCGGCCGGCGGCCTGACCGGTGCGTCGTGGGCACTGAGCCTGCTACCGGGCCTCGCGTTCACCCTTGGCGCGCTCGCTCTGGGAAGTGTGGTCGGCGTCGACCGTGCGGCGACGGCGCTCGGTTCCTTGTGGACGGTCGCCGTGGTGCTACCGAGCCTGTTCACGACCAGCCTGCCGGTGCTGTTGGCGCAGGCCAGTGTGCCGCTGTGGGCGCTGGCCGCCGTCACCGCCGCACTGATTACCGCGCTGCGTGCGGGGGCGTTCGCCACAACGTTCCGCTCGGCCGCGCGCTGAGATCACTGGGGACCTACACACAGAAGGAGGACATCCGTGGTCCGTGACATACCGGACGCCGAATCGGCAGCCGATACTTACGAGTGGCATATCCAGACAGCCGACCTTCGGGTCCGGGCAGGCAAGCGGCTCGCGGTCGCCGACCTCAGCCTGCGGCTCGGGCAGGGCGTGCATGGCCTGCTCGGCCCGAACGGTGCGGGAAAGACCACCCTGATTCGCTCCCTGGCCACCGTTCAGAGACCCGCCGGCGGTCACCTGAGCCTGCTGGGCAGGCAACAGGACGGGCGTGCCGAGCTACGGGCGTTGCGCCGGAGGCTGGGCTACCTGCCCCAGGAGTTCGGCTACTATCCGCGCTTCACCGTGCGGGAGTTCGTCGAGTACATGGCCTGGCTGAAGGAGTTGGAGCCTTCCCGGGTTCCGGACGCCGTCCAGCACGCGCTCGACCGGGTCGGGCTCACCGACCGGGCCGAGGACCGGATGAAGTCCCTCTCCGGTGGCATGCTGCGTCGCGCCGGCATCGCCCAGGCAATCGTGAACGATCCGGAGGTGTTGCTGCTCGACGAGCCCACCGTCGGCCTGGATCCCGCACAGCGGTTGGAGTTCCGCAACCTGCTGCGCGAGCTGGGGGAGCACGCGTGTGTGGTTGTGTCCACCCACCTCGTCGAGGACGTCGCGGCGGCCTGCACCACGGTGGTGATTGTGGACGAGGGCCGAATGGTCTTCCAGGGCACCCCGGCCGGCCTGGCCGCAAGCGGCGATGCGGGGGACGTCGGTGACAACGCGCAGGAGCGTGGCTATACCGCCTTGCTGTCCCGGCACCGCGCCCAGCAGGGGGTGGCGTGATGACCGGCCGGATTCTGCGCACCGAGCTACGGCGCTCCGCGGCGCCGGTCGCGGGTGCACTGACGGCGGCGCTGGGCGCCGCGGGCCTCTACGCCCTCGTACTGTCCGGGCAGAGTGCCCTGTGGGATGCACAGTGGACAACGCTGGCGGGTTTCCAGCGCGTCATGCTGGTCCTGCTCTGGCCGCTGGCACTGGGCGCGGGAGCCTGGCAGGCACGCCGCGACCGCCGGTCGCGTATGGAGGAGCTACTCGGCAGCGTCTCGCGACCCGAGTGGCAGCGGCCCTTGCCGGCCGCCGTGGCGCTGGCGACTTTCCTGGTCACAGGCTACGCGCTGGTTTTCGCTGCGGGCGCGGTGCGGGTAGCCGCCAACGCGAGCTATTCGACATTGAGTTGGCTGCCGATGTTCGCCGTCGGGGCGCTGTCGCTGGTCGCCGCGGGATGGATCGGGATGGGTGCGGGTCGCCTGCTGCCCTCTCCCTACACCCCGCCCATACTGGTGGTCGCGGGATTCTTGCTGTTGATCACGCCCGTACAGCTGGCCAAGGGCTCAGCGGGGGGTCCGAGCATGCTACTGGTGCCGAACCTCACCGACACCGTGGACGAGTTCAGCACCGTGTCGTCGGCCTTCAGCGTGGCGCAGGCGGTGTGGTTCACCGGGCTGGCGCTCGGCGGCCTGGTGTTGCTGCTGGCCCGGCGTCGTGCCGCGCCGACCGCCCTGCTCCCGGCTGCGCTCGCCGTAGTGCTGGCATTGTCGCTCGGCGCGTCGGCCCTTCCGTCGGGCATCGTAGCCGAGCCGGCTGCCCGCGCCGAAATTTGCACCCACGACGGCGGCCCGCGTGTCTGCGTCACCGGGGCCCACCAGGATGGGCTGGCCGAACTGAAAGGACCGGCCAGGCGGGCGCTGCGCCTGCTGGAGGTGTTGCCGAACGCGCCCACCTCGGTACACGAGGTGTCCAGCGACATCCCCGGACCGCAACCGGTGGACGAGCTCTGGTTGGACAGCGACAACTACGAGACAGGACACGGCTGGCGGGGCTCCTCCCACGGCGAGTTGCTCATGCGCTTGCTGGCAGGGGCAGGAACGCGCCCGTGCGGCGGTCCCGCCTACCGCACGAGGGTGATCGCCGCCGCGTGGCTGATCGGCCAGTACCCCCCGCCCGGTTCCGCCGACGTGCAGAAGCAGGAAGCGGCCAAACGGCGGGAGCTGTGGAAGGCGCTGCGGGCACTTCCCCGCAGTGAACAGACCCGCCGGATCGCCGAGATCAGGCGGATCGGCCTCACCTGCGGTGACGTGAGCACGGTACTGCCGGGAACCAGCTCATGATCCGGCCCGGTGCCCTGTACCTGCGCAGCCGTCAGGTCCAGTGGTCGCTGCCCGCAGCCGTCGCCGGTATCGCGTTGCTGTCCTTGCCCATTGGCGATCCCGGCGCGCCGGGACGCGCGACCGTGCTGGCGGTGCTGGCGCTGGCACTCGGTTTCGGCGTGCTCGGCCAGGGACTGGGTAGCCCGGACGTCGCGCTGGAGAGCACAGGAGCGATCCCGTGGGCCCGCTGGCGGCTGGCGCACGTCGTCGCGATCGCGGGTGCCGTACTCGCCACCGTGCTCGTCTTCTTCGCCCTGCCCACCGGCCTGGCGGCACGCGACGCTATCGGTCTTGCCGGGCTCACCGCACTCGGCGCCACCCTGTTCGGCGGCCAGCTGGCCTGGCTGCTGCCGGTCGGCTGGGCGGGAGCGTCCGCGGTCGTCCCACCGCTGAGCGAACCGGACCTGCTGGCAGTGCTGACCTGGCCGATGCAGCCTGCGGACTCCCTCCCGGCCGCGCTCACCGCAGCGACCCTTGCCTGCGGGGTGATCGCCTACGCCATCAAGGGCAGCCGCTCCTCCACTTCGGACAAGAATTCGGGATTTCGCGGTGTCTCATGACATCTGAGTTTCCGCACTTTTGGTCAGTGGATCTTGGAGCGTTCGGCGTGGCGGCGTGATCAAGGCCGGAAAATGGTGGAAGCATCGGCGTGCTTCAACTCTTCGCACACGGAGGATTCGCCGATGCTTCCACCGGTGACGGTACCCGCTGGGCTGATGCGTGTGGTGGAGATGGCCCGCGGCGCGTTCACCGCGCCCACCTTCGCGACGTTCGTCGCGCTGGTCACGGGGCGCGAGTAGCAGCCGTACAGGATCTGGCGTTAAGCCTGATGTCGTTGTGCTGAGAGAAATCACGACGGTGGCACGGTCGCTTCGGCGAAGGTGACCAGTACTCCAGCAGCACTTTGTGATCTTCGTGGTGTAGTCTGTTGATCTTGTGCAGACGGATGAGGATCTTGCGGTGTTGCGGGCGGGTCTGAAGGACCTGCTGAGACGGGTGGCTGACCGGTTTTTCCGGGTGGAGTCGCGGCGTCGGGCGGGGGCCGATCTGTGCGGGGGCTGTTGGCGCCGTTGGCCGACAACAACGGGTGGACATTGGCCGAAGCCAGTGGGGATGTGACGCCGGATGGGATGCAGCGGCTGCTCAACGGCGCGAACTGGGATGTTGACGGGCTGCGCGATGACGTGCGTGCCTATGTCGCCGGGCATCTCGGTCAGGCCGACGGTGTGCTGATCGTCGGTGAGACCGGATTTCTGAAGAAGGGCACCAAGTCTGCCGGGGTGCAATGCCAGTGCTCCGGCACCGCCGGGCGGATGGAGAACTGCCAGCTCGGGGTGTTTCTGGCCTACACAGCAGGGGAAAACCGGGCTCTGATCGACCGGGAGCTGGATCTGTGCCGAAGTCCTGGATCGCCGACCGCGATCGCTGCCGCGAGGCCGGTATCGGCGACGAGACCGAGTTCGCCACCAAGGCCGTGCTGGCGCGCGGCATGATTGAACGCGCTGTGACTGCCGGGGTCCCGGCCAGCTGGGTCACCGGCGATGAGGCCTATGGGCAGGACTCGAAGTTCCGCGCTTGGTTGGAGTCCCGACGCATCGGTTACGTCGTCGCGGTGCCGGAACCAGACCATTCCGGCCGTGGCCGGCAGCTCCCGCGCCGATCACCTCGTCGCTCGGGCGCCGGAGCAGGCGTGGAAACGCCGCTCGGCCGGCGATGGGGCCAAAGGTCGGCGGCTCTACGACTGGGCCGTGGCCGAATTACCCGTGGATGACGACACCACCCCAGCAGGCTGGCAACGATGGCTGCTGGTGCGCCGCCAGATCACCAGCGAGGACACCGAGCCCGAGCCGGCCTGTTCCCTGTGCTTCGCCCCGGCCGGCACCACCGACGACGAGCTCGTCAGCGTGGCCGGTGCCCGCTGGGCGATCGAAGAATGCTTCCAGACCGCCAAAAACGAAGTCGGACTCGACCACTACCAGGTCCGGCGCTACGACGCGTGGTACCGCCACATCACCCTGGCCATGCTCGCCGCCGCCTTCCTGGCCGTCACCGCCGCCACAGCCCCAAAAGCCCTGGAAGCGGGCTCATCCCGCTCACCGGCGCCCGAGATCCGACGTCTCCTGGCACATCTGATCCACACCCCACCCAGCCTCTCCCTGACCAGGATCTGGTCAGGGTGGCGCCGACGCCACCAGTACCGCTCTCAACAAGCTCATTACCAGCGAAGACACCTCCAACACAACGAAGTGCTGCTGGAGTACCAGTAGGGATAGCCCGGTCCTCGTTTTCAGGTCAGCCCGCCGTCGTGGCTTGTCTCGAACACCGCAAGTTCGCGGTCGCGGTCGGCTCCCTCGCGGCAACCCTGGCAGTACACGGCGCCAGCCTCGGCGGCCAAACCGCACCCTGCGATGCATTCGGCCATGTCGTCTCACCTCCTTTCCGTGCTGTGTATCGACTGTGCATGACGACACCGACACTTACCCGACGTGTGGCTCGACGAGCCGCAGTAGGGCTTCTTGTCGGGTGCGCCACTGTCCTGGCAGGGAGGCCTTGTGCGGGCCTTGGGCCTGCCACTTTCGGCCCTGCCGGTCGAGAAACCCCACCAGCACCGACTCACCCTTGCGCGAGGTGGCGAGCACGCGGGTGCCGATCGCACGCGGCCCGATCTCGACCGGGGCCGCATCGGATGCGGCGGCCGCGGGTGTGGCCCGCTCGGCCGGTGCGGGTATCTCGGGGCTCTGGGGTGTGTCCTGGTCTGGCTCGTCGTGGGTGGCTCCCTCCGGGGCGGTGGTGTCGTCGGCGTCGGTGTGTTCACCGTCCGCTGCGCCGGCGGGGTCGGTGGGCTGCTCGGCCTCGTGCAGGATGCGGTGGACGACAGCAGTGGAGACACCGACGCCGCGGGCGATCTGTCGGATGGATTCGCCCTCGTCGCGGCGGGCCAGGATCGCCCGACGCCGGTCGTTGGTGACCACCGTGGGCCGGCCACCCTTACTGCCGCGCTTGGCCGCGGCGTCCAGCCCGTTCTTCGTTTTGCGGGAGATGTCGCGACGGCGATCCTCGGCCAACGCGAGCGCTAGATCCAAGATCAGGGAGCGTTCGGTGTGCTCGCCGGCGGCGATGCCGTCCAATACCTTGACGCTGATGCCGCGCTGGAACAGCTCGGACAGCGTCAGCAACCCGTCCAGGAGGTTGCGTCCCAGTCGGTCGACCTCTTGGACGGTGAGCAGGTCGCCGGGGCGGAGATAATCCAACGCATCCCGCAAGCCGAGCCGGTCGGTGGCCTTACGGGTGCCGCTGATCGTTTCCTCGAACACCCGCACACAGACCGAGTCGAGCGCGTCGTGCTGCCGCTGCACCTCTTGCCGGTCGGTGCTGACGCGGACGAGCCCGATAAGCGCCATCCCGACCCTCCAATTGTTCGAGAAACGAATGATTTCCGAACAGATCACGGGCGAACGGTGCGGGTGACGTTGCCCATCCTCGTTGAGTTCTTCGTATATCTTCTCTACCGGCGCCTCAGAGCGCAGATGTGACGCTGCGGATCTCGACACTTGGTGTCACGAGCGGTCGCCGTCTCGGCTGCTGTCCGCGACACGACGGTGACATTTCATGGATGTCATTCGGACATGGATTCGGGAACGTCGACTGTATGAGCAAAGGTACGAAGCTTCTGACCGCGACATGTGCGCTATTACTAGCGACTGTCGGTGCATGTTCACAGAGCAACCAAGCCGACACGTCCGCTGCCAACGGGACATCCCCGTCCGAGCAGGTGCCCAAGGTGTTGTGGGTCGGGGACTCGGTGGCAGCGCAACTGGCGAAACCGCTTACCGCCGCCGCTAAGGCCAGTGAACTACCGTTCAAGTCCATCGCCGCCGCAGGCGGCGGCAACGTGTCGGGACGCGAGAAACTGACGCAATCAACATTTCAGCGCCTGAACAAGGCACTGGACTCGTACAGCCCGGACGTGGTGACCTACCAGGTATCCACGTACGACTGGGGAACCGAAAAGGAGCAGCGCGCGGCGTACGAAAAGCTACTGAAGACAGTCGCAGACTCCGGCGCGAAGCTCGCGATCGTGACGATGCCCCCGATCAAACCCGATGACTTCTACAAGGACCACATGGACGAGCTCGAGCGCACCACCCGATTGGTCAAGGAGGTGGCCGCGGGCTCGGACGGCAAGGCCGTGGTCTTCGACAGCGCACAGGTGTGGGGTGAAGAGTTCCAGAAGGAGCGCAACGGCGAACTTTACCGCAAATCCGACGGCATCCACACCTGCCCGCAGGGAGCGGCTCAGTTCACCGACTGGCTGATGGAGAAGCTCGCCAAGCACTTCGGCGGGTTCACCCCTGCGAAACCCGCGTCCTGGGCCAACGCGGGCTGGTCCGGCGATTCCAAGTTCGAAGGTTGCCAAACCAAGGCCTGACCGCCGCGTCTGCTGGATGCTGAGTGCCGCTTTCGGCATGTCGCGCACCGACTTCGGTGCGCGACATGCCGAATCCGCGTATCAGCATCACCACGGTTTTCTAGCGGGAATCATGCGGAGCCGACGGAATCGGCGGGCAGATACTTACTCCGGACCGAGAACGGGGACGCTGCCGTTGCCGGTCCAGGAGTCGTCACCCAGCAGTGCGGCGGATATCCTGGCGATATCCCGTGTGGCACAGGCGGGAGCACCACGACTGTCGCGGCTGCCCCATCACCAGAGGCCGAGGGGCCGCTCGTAGAAGGCGACAGGATCGTGCTGACACCGTGCCCCTCGCCGCGTAGGGTGCTTTGCGCGGTTGGCGAACACCTGTACAAGTGGGACTCTGACCACCCGTCAGTCCAGGTTACTGACGTCCACCGTGGGCGGATCGGGAGTGGGCAGTGTCAGCCACAGCATCGCCATCCCGGCCATGAGCGCGACGAACGCGACCAACCCTTTGCGTCCCCTCGCCCACTCGGCGCGGAACCGGATCGGGTCCTCGATCAGGTACTTCGACAGTGCGGCCAAGCCGATCGAGACAGCGCACACCACGGCGGTCAGCGCCCACCCGTCGAGCCCGGTCCGTTCCGGAGACAGCAGCACGATGACGGGCCAGTGCCACAGGTACAGGCTGTAGGAGATCAGTCCCAGCCACCGCAGCGGCTGCCAGGCGAGGACCTTGGCGAGCAGCGCGTGCGGTGTCTGCGCACACAGCCCGATCAGCAAGGCAGCGGCCAGGGAGTGCGCGAAGAGTCCGCCGTTGTACAGCCACAGCGACTCCTTACCGGCGGCAAACGCCCATATGGCGCCGATTCCGACCGCCAGCACCACCAGCGCGGCACCCGCCCAACGGTCGACGGCACGGGCCAGCACGGCACGCACCCACGGGGTGGCGACCATGGCGCCGAGCAACAGCGAGAAGGCCCTGGTGTCGGTTCCGGTGTAGACGCGCGTCGGATCCACCGGGCTGACCAGCACAATCATCAACACCAGTGAGACAGCCGAGCACACGGCAGCGAGCACGGCGACCCGGCGATCCACCCGTAGGACTCCCCGAGTGACGAGCAACAGCAGCACCGGCCACACGAGATAGAACTGCTCCTCAACCGCGATGCTCCACAGGTGTTCGAACACCCGCTCCTGCCCGAAGCTGTTCCAGTAGCTGGCCGATTCCGCCAGCAGGTGCCAGTTCATCAGGTTCAGCTGTACCCACGGGGCGTCCGCGAGTGTCGTGCGCACCATCCCGGGTGTTGCCACCAGCCATACCAGCACGGTGACACCGACGAGCACGGTCGCGAGCGCGGGCAGCAGCCTGCGGATCCGCCTGCCCCAGAAGGTGACCAGCGACACCGTTCCCGTTGCCTCGACTTCCCGCAGCAGCAACTCGGTGATGAGGTAGCCGGACAACGCGAAGAACAGGTCCACACCGAGGAAACCACCGGGCAGGTGGTCGGTGTGAAACAGCAGCACCCCCAGTATCGCGATGCCCCGCAGCCCGTCCAGCGCGGGTTGATACGGCTTCCCGGTCTTCTGTTGAGCAGCCGTATTCGGCTGGGCCTTCGTCATGGCATCCACTGTGCTGTGCCCGTGTCAGGATGCCGTCCGCGTCATGTCGCGGGTTTGTCGCAACCGGGTGTTCGCGGGGTACTACTGCCCCAGTACTGGACAGGTGCGCGGTTCGGTTGGCCTGTCCGTAGTGAACGTCAGCACTACCTGGCTGGAGGGGGACCCACCGCGCTGGATGTGTACGGCGAGCACGGTGCATACGATCTGATCGATACCTTTGGCCCCGTAAACCCTCCGGCGCGGTATCGGTAGCCGAACCGTGATCGTGTCGCCCGAAATGGTCGCCGGAATGTCCAGCGCAGTAGGCACGGAGCCCAGATGCACGCGTGAGTGTAGGGCTCCCGCATCGGGATCCGTTCCGGTGAACAGCAGCCGCAGGGCCTGGCCGATGGTGCCGAGGCTGCTTGTCGGTCGCCGTAGCACCAGGTCCCCTTCGGAGTCCAGCAGGTACACGGGAGTGCCCTTCGCGATGCCCGTCGCCGCATCTCCCCCGTCGAACACCCCGCTCGGACGCACCGTGCATCCGGTGAGCAGCACAACCAGCAGCACGCACAGCGCCGAGGCCGTTCGTTTCATGTTTCCTCCGACCAGCGCGGCAGCCTGACCGCGAACCGGGCTCCCGCACCGTCGGCATTGCCCGCCTCGATGGTGCCGCCGTGCAGCCACACGTTCTCCGCGGTGATCGCCATCCCGAGACCGCTCCCCGCGGATCGGCCGCGCGAGGAGTCCGCCTTGTGGAAGCGGGCGAACAGCTGCGCCGCGACCCCCTCCGGCAGCCCCGGGCCGTTGTCGATCACCTCGAGGTGCACCTCCTGTTCGTCCGCGCTCAACCGCACCACTACCGGTGGCTCCCCGTGCCGGAGTGCATTGCCGACAAGGTTCGCCACGATCACATCCAGTCGGCGCCGATCCAGCACGGCGGCCAGCTCCTCCGGCGAGTCCAGCCGCACCTGCTCGGTCCAGGACCGCGACCGCAGGCACTCCCGCACCACACCGGGTATGTCCACCCGTTCCAGGTGTGGCTGCGCGGCGCCCGCATCGAACCGGGCGATCTCCATCAGGTCCTCGACGAGCGACGCCAGCCGCCGGGTTTCGGCGATGGCAAGCTCGATGGAGGCCCGTGCGTCGGACGGCATCCGCTCCAGATCCTCTTCCAGCATCTCGGCAACGGAGGTCAGAGTGGTGAGTGGCGTGCGTAGCTCGTGTGACACGTCGGCGACGAACCGGCGGGAGTCGGCTTCCATTCTGGCCAGCTCGCTGATGGAGGACTGCAACGAGGCCGCGGTGTCGTTGAACGTGGTGGCGAGCTCGGCCAACTCGTCGACGCCGCTGGGCCGTAACCGGGCGTCGAGGTCGCCCGCGGCCAGTTTGCGTGCGGTTCCGCGGAGCTCGCGCACCGGCCGCAGCACGCCACGCGCCGCCAGCAGGGCCAGCAGCACGGCGACCGGTAGCGCGAGCGCGCTTGTCCATATCGCGTTCCGGGTGAGCGCGTTCACCTGCCGCACCACGTCACCGAGGTCACGCACCAGATACACCTCGATCCCGGACGGCCGCTGTTGCCCGTCCACACCGGTGATCAGCACCGGGACGCCGACGAGCAGCTTCATCCCGGTGGCAGAGTCCGCCCGCTGCAGCGCAAGGTGATCTCCGCCATGTACGGCGGTGCGCAGTTGCTCGGTGATCGCCGCTGTCTCGCCGGCGTGTACGCGCAGCGACTCGTATGTCACCACGACAGGCCCATCGAGGGCATCCCGGATCTTGCGTAGGTCACCGGTGTCCGGCGGGTAGACGAGCGCAGGCGCGGTGTCGGTGATCCGCCGCGCAGCGGTGTCCGCGATCCGCTGTTGGGTCGACCGCAGCAGCGAGTTGCTGGCCGAGGCCGCACTCGCCCAGGACGCCGTCGCGGCTGCGAGTACGGCAACCGCGACGCACGCGGCGATCAATCTGGCGCGCAGCCCGCGCAGCGCCCGCACATCACGCGGCGAACGTCGCCTCATACCGGGCCGAACCGGTAGCCGAACCCGCGCACCGTCTGCACGAACACCGGCCGCGCGGGCTCGTCCTCGATCTTCGCGCGCAACCGCTGCACACAGTTGTCCACCAGGCGGGAGTCGCCGAGGTAGTCGTACTCCCACACCAGTTCGAGCAGCTGCATGCGACTGAGCACCTGACCGGGCGAGCGGGACAGTTCCAGCAGCACGCGCAGCTCGGTCGGAGTCAGCGCGAGCTGCTGATCGCCCTTGGTGACGGTGAGCGCGGCGCGGTCGATGGTCAGGTCGCGGTAGCGGCCGGACTGTGTCTGCTCGGCGAACGTCCCTCTGCGCAACACCGCACGAATGCGCGCGTCGAGCACCCTCGGCTGTACGGGTTTGATCACGTAGTCGTCCGCACCGGCCTCGAGGCCGCCGACCACGTCGAAGTCGTCGCCGCGCGCGGTGAGCATGATGATGGGTACTGCGGACTTCGCGCGGATGCGCCGACACACCTCGAAGCCGTCCATTCCGGGCAGCATCAGATCCAGCACCACGACATCCGGTTCCGCCGAGGCCAGCATACGGAGACCGTCCTCTCCGGTGCCCGCTTCGCGTATCTCGTGCCCGTGCCTACCAAGGGCGAGCGCGAGGCTGGTACGGATGGACTGATCGTCCTCGATCAACAAGGTCTGCGCCATTACCGCGATTTTCAGGGAAAACGGACCGCTCTTACGGGAGCGGGGCCTGATTACGACACGATCGAGACATCACGACGACCGGATCGCCAAGGTCGTAGCGGACCTTCGGTTCCATGACCAAGACTACGTCGTGGCGCCGTGTCGTTACCGGACTGATCCCGCTCCTGTGCGCCGTTGTGCTCGCCGGATGTGCCGTGCCCGCACAAGCAGGCAGTGATACCAAACCGCTGTACCTGACCTTCGATGACGGGCCGTCGAACGCCACCGACGAGATCCTGACCGTGCTGAACGGCAATGACGTCCGGGCGACGTTCTTCACACTCGGCAAGAACCTGGCCGAAAATCACGAGCTCGCTCAGCGCATGCTGGCCGAGGGCCACGTCGTGGCGACGCACACCTGGAACCACCGAAACCTCACCAAGCTCAGCCCCGCGGAGCTGGACAGCCAGCTACGGCGCTCCGTGAACGAGGTGCGTGCTGTCGGCTCGGACAGCGACTGCATACGCCCCCCGTACGGCGCCACCAACGATGCCGTCCAGGATGCGCTCGCCGAACACGACCTGCGGTCGGTACTGTGGAACGTCGACCCGAAGGACTGGAAGCGCCCGGATGCCGAGGCGCTCGCCGACCGCTTGGTGGAGACGGCCTACCCACGCGCCGTGGTGCTCCTGCACGACGGCGGAGGCAACCGCGAGAAAACCATCCAGGCACTACGCACCGCCCTGCCCGAGTTGCGCGCCAAGGGCTACGAGTTCCGTCCCGTGCCGGGGTGTTGAGAGCTGGCGAACGCCAGCTCTGGCGTCCGTATTCGGTTGCCTCGCAGATCGCCGACAAGATCCGCAGGTTCGCGCGTCAGCGCGACGACGAGATCTGGGAACTGTGCCCGCAAACCCACGACGCGATCACCGCAGCGCTGAAGACCGAGCCCGAGAAAGTCGAACGCGGGTCGCAAGTCACAGCTCCGCAACGCCAGTAACACCCGTCGAGATCCACACGACGGGTCAATCATCATATCTCGCAAGGCGCACGGGCACCGGGCCACCCGCACCGGTCCGACTCCGGCGTGCAGGAACTCGACCACGGCCTGTTCGCTGCCGAGGTTGATCAGCGACAACGCCACCGGCACCGGGGCTTCGCCGTCCGGGATGCGCCCGACCGCCACGACACCCTCGCCGCGTGGCTCGACCCAGAGGTCGAGGCGTTGTTCGCTGGACAGGTTCATCGCGGACTCGATCGCCTGGAGATCCGGCAGCTCCTGCGCACTGCGGTAGACCTCGCGGCCCGCGATGTGGACGTGGCTACGCATGCTACGCATGATCCGCCCTCGCTCTGTCCGCCGCCCGCCACTGCTCGCTCCGGGTGTGCTCGGCCATGCGGTCCGCCAGCCCGGCCACGTCGGTGTCGGGCTCGACGGCGTAGTCGCCCGCGCCGTGCTCGACGGCGTAGCGCAGCCGGGCGAGCTTCTCCTCACGACGGGCCTCACCGTGACTGCGCTCCTCCTCCTCGGCGGTCTGCGAGGGGGCATCGAACGGGCCGAGATCCACGAGATCCTGGAACGCCTCGCGCATCAACTCAATGTTGCGTTCGTGCTCGCCACGTTGCCGGGACAGCTCGGCGCTGAACTCGCGGGCTCGCTCTGCCTGCTCCCAGGGCCAGGAGGTCATGGTGCCGCTCCCTCCGTGTTCGGGTCTGAGTCTGGTGAGCTCTTGTATTCGAGTGACCTGAATTCGGTCGGGGTTGTGGTGGCTGGGGGCGTAGCGGTTCCAGGTTCCTCCGGCTTTGGGGCTCCCCGGGTTTGATGGAGGTGGTGGGGCTTGGGTAGGGATGGAGTCGATGGCGGCGCCGAACAAGTATCCGGTGGAGTTGAAGCAGCGGGCTGTGCGGATGGTGCGTGACCTGCAACGATCCGAGGGCGAAGGGCGTGGTGAGATCACACGGGTAGCCCGGCAACTGGGCATCAACCCCGAGAGCCTGCGCAATTGGGTTCGCAAGGACGACCAGGGCACCCGCCCGTCGGGTGAGATCGTGCCGGAGTCGGACTCGGCCAAGGATGCCCGCATCGCCGAGCTGGAACGGAAACTGGCCGAGTCGCAGCGGGCCAATGAGATTCTCAAGGCGGCATCGCCGGATTCGAGGGGTCGATGCAACGGCGGCCTCAAGCGTATCAGCCGGAGTGGCATAGCCGAGTGTTTTGCGCGGTCGGGTGTTGAGTTTGTCGGCGATGACGTTGAGGTCGGCTTGGGTGCAGGTGGATAGGTCGGTGCCTTTCGGTAGATATTGGCGCAGCAGGCCGTTGATGCTTCTATGTCAAGCGGCGTGTTGATGGTGTGTGGTTTGGTGTTGCCAGGATGCTCGGTCGGTGGTCATGGCTCGGTGGATGACGTCGATGAGGTGGCGTTGCAGGATGCGTCGGGCGCCGCGGTTGCCTTCGCTGGGTTCGTGGCGGGCCAGTAGCGCTTGCGCGGCGGGGTGGCGGCGTTTTTGCACGATGGCTGCGGTGTAGAGCACGCTGTTGAGTCGGCGGTTGCCGCCTCGGTGCAGGCGGTGGCGCTGTTTGTCGGAGGAGTAGACCGGGATCGGGGTGCTGCCGGTGTAGCGGGCGAGTTTGGCCGAGCTGGGGAAACGGGTGATGTCGCCGATCTCTGTGCTCATGTCGGTGAGCACTTGGCGGATGTGGGTGCTCAGCGGTGTTGTCTCCAGTAGTGCGGTCAGCGAGGTCAGTGCTTTGGGCCGGGCGAGGTCTGCCGGGGTGTGGTCGAGCCAGACGTGCAGGTGCGCCTTGAGTTGGTTGATCACCATGGTGCGGCGCTTGATGAGATCGGCACGGTAGTCGACCAGGACACGCAGTTCCCGCACTGGCTCGTCGATGCGGTGCCGATCCAGGTTCGGGGTGGCCATGGCGGCGTGGGCAGCTGCGGCGGCGTCGACCGGATCGGACTTGGCTCCGGTGGCGGCATGGAGTTTGCGGTGGGCGGCGGTGAGCCGGGCTGGAACCCAGACCACCTCATGGGGCCGGCCAGCAGCAGGCCGTCGGCGAGGCGGCGGGCGAACCCGCGGCCGTCCTCGATGGCCCAGGTGGCGGGCGCCTCGTCAGTGATCGTCCGGATCCACCTGAGCAGCACGGTAATCATGAACGCGTCATTGTTCACGGTCACCGGCTTGCCGATCTGCCTGCCGGTGGCATCGACGGCGACGTGGACGTGTTTGTGCGGGTCGATGCCTACTGTCATCATCGAGAAGTCCTCTCGTCTGTTGTCGCGGATGACGGGACAGACGCGAGGCCCTGGTCAGGGGACAGACCTAGGAGCTGTTTAAGAACGGGGGGCGTTGTCGGTAAGGGGAGGGGTCTCCGGTAGAGGGATCAACGACCAAGGAGGTCAACTCCCGGAGACCTCGGTGGGTGGCGTATCGGTCGGCGTGCGCAAGGACCTGACGGACCGGCAGTGGCGAGCGTTTCAACGCGTTCTCCCGCCTCAACCGCAGGTAGGGAGGCGTCCGAAATGGACGCGACGCCAATTGTTCAACGGAATTCGCTGGCGGGTGCGGGTCGGGGCCCGTGGCGGGATGTGCCGGAGCGGTACGGGCATTGGCAGTCGATCTATCAGCTGTTTCGCCGCTGGCAACGGGACGGTGTCTGGGCCTGGCTCTGGGTGCAGTTGCAGGCATTGGCCGATGCAGCAGGGCTGATTACCTGGCAGGTGTCGGTGGATTCCACGGTCAACCGGGCCCATCAGCACGCCGCCGGGGCCCGCCACCGCCCCGATGCCCAGGTCGAACCACCCGGTGACGAGCCCGGTGATCATGTGTTGGGTCGTTCCCGGGGCGGGTTGTCCACGAAGATCCACCTGGCCTGCGAGCAGAGCCGGAAACCGTTATCGCTGCTGCTCGCGGCCGGCCCAGCCGGTGACAGCCCACAGATGATCCGGGTGCTGGAGGCCATCCGCGTGCCCCGACTGCGGCGTGGCCACCCGCGTAGCCGCCCCGAGCGGGTCCTGGCCGACAAGGCCTACTCATCCGCGGCCAACCGGCGTTACCTGCGGCGACGCAGAACCCCGGCCACGATCGCGATCCCCAAAGACCAGCTCGCCCACCGCGCCGTGCCCGTGGCGCGGCCGGAGGTCGCCCGCCCGCGTTCGATCCCAGACGCTACCGGCAGCGTCACGCCGTGGAATGTGGCATTAACCAGCTCAAACACCACCGCGCCGTCGCCAGCCGCTACGACAAACTCGCCGTCCGATACGAAGCCACACTGCACGTCGCCACCATCGACACCTGGCTACGAGCCCTCACCAAGATCACTTCTTAAACAGCTCCTAGCTGGGGGGCTTCTCGGAGTCCTCAAGGTCCTGCACGGCACGGAGGAGCAGGCAGAACTCGTTGCCCTCCGGATCGGCGAGTACCACCCAGGTCACGTCGGGCGCCTGACCGACGTCCACACGCTGAGCTCCCAAACCGATCAGACGCTCAAGCTCATCCGCCGTGGAGACGCCATCAGCGCGCAGATCGAGATGCAGGCGGTTCTTACCCGCCTTGTGCTCGGGGACCGAGAAAACGTCAATCCCTGGCCATGCACCACTCGGCGGTGCGATCGTGACACCTTCAGCGGACTCCTCAACGATTCGCCAATCGAGCACCCGAGACCAGAAGTCAGCAACCACCTTCGGATTAACGGCGTCGATGGCGAGTACTGCGATACGGCTCGGCACTCGGGGAGTATCACCCACGCACGGGGAAGGATCAAGACAACCGCAATGTCTCAGTTTGGAGAACCGATGGAGATCAAGAAGGAAGAGCAGGCTCACTACTGGGCGCCGATACCGAACCCGGAGAACCGGCGGCACGCCTTCCGGGACGCTCGTCGATGGGACGGTTGCCGGAGCGGAGAGACAGCCTGCGGCGTAACCGTGCCGATGGCACAGCCGAGCGAGATGGACTGGATCATGATCCCGACGTGCGGAGTCTGTTGGACCGCACTGATCACCGAGCAGGTGGAGAGCCTGCCGACAGTTCGTGGCGAACCTCGGCACGAGACCGGCGGATCCGTTTCTGCGGCGGGCTTGTTGTCGTCGCCGTCCTGCCACTCGTGCTGAACCTGATAGGCCTTTCCTTGCCGGTAGGTCTGGTCGTGTACCTGACCATTGCCGTTCCTTGGTGCGTGTACATGTCCCGGTGGGAGAGGCGCCGGCGGCATCATCAGCGGCACGACGAGGCCGAGTAGCCGGGGTACTCGCCGCTGCCGGAAAGTTTCCGACGAACCGAGGTCTTTCCCGGCGCTGTCCTCCCGCTGTTCGACCGGGTTGGCTAGGGTTCGGGCATGATCTCCTCTGCGATGTCCTGGGCCGACGGGCCGCTTGCGGCCTTCGATGTGGAATCCACCGGTGTGGACACGGACACCGACCGAATCGTGACCGCGACCCTCGTCGCCATCACTCCGGGGCAACAGCCGGTGGTGCGCACGTGGCTGGCCGACCCGGGCATGGAGATCCCCGCCTCGGCGACCGAGGTGCACGGCATCAGCACCGAGTACGCGCGGACCCACGGTCGTGCGGCGGGCACCGTGGTCACCGAGCTCGTCGAAGCTCTGGCCGAGGTGTGGACCGCCACGACTCCACTGTGCGCGTTCAACGCCAGTTTCGACCTGTCGCTGCTGGCCGCCGAGTTGCACCGCCATCACCAGCAGGAGCTGACCATCTCCGGCCCCGTGGTGGATCCACTGTGTCTGGACAAATACCTGGACCGCTACCGCAAGGGCAAACGCACCCTCGCCGCTCTGTGTGAGCACCACCGGGTCCGACTCGAGGACGCCCACAGCTCCGCCGGTGACGCCCTGGCCTGCGCTCGCCTGGCCTGGCGCCTGGCCAAGAGCTACCCCGAGCAGGTAGGCGCTCTTGAACCGGCCGTGCTGCACGAGCAGCAAACCGGCTGGTATCGCACCCAACAGCACAGTTTCGCCGACTACCTCGACCACTTGGCGGGCAGGCAGCAGGACGCCCACGAGGCCGAGCAGCTTCGCCGCCGCGCCACCGACGTGCGGGACAGCGCCGAACACTGGCCGTTGCGCCCCGTCCGTTCCGGCAGCGAAGCCGCATAAGCCGCTGCGAGAGCAAAGTCCTGCATCGCGGAAGGGCCCGCCGGACCACCGCAACGGGCACGGATTGTCGGGTCGGCGCGGTGTCCGTGCTTCTAACGTCGAGCGTGGGAAGGAGGTCACCATGCTCGATCGCCTCAACGAGGCCATGGATCACATGGAAAGCCACGTGGCCGATGAGCTCGACGTGCGAACACTCGCCAGGATCGCGCAAACCTCGGAGTACCACTTCCGGCGAATGTTCTCCGCTCTGGCGGGCATTCCGCTGTCGGAGTACATCCGCAGGCGCCGGTTGACGCTGGCGGGAGGGCGCGTGCTTTCTGGCGAGCAGCCCCTGCTCGATATCGCCGTCACCTACGGATACGGCTCGGGTGAGGCGTTCGCACGGGCATTCCGTGCCATGCACGGTGTCGGACCGGCCGAAGCGAGACGTTCCGGCATGGTCCTCCGCTCTCAACCACGAATGACATTCCATCTCACCATCGAAGGGAGCACACCGATGGACTACCGAATCGTCGACAAAGACGCCTTCCGTATCCTCGGGCACAGCACCGTTGTTCCGATCATCCACGTGGGACCGAACAGCGCCATCAACGACTTCGTGTCCGGAATCGGCGCCGATGAGCTGGCCCGCCTGAAAGCTCTCTCGGACCAGGAACCACGCGGCATCGTCGCCGCCGTGGAATCCCTCGACGCCTCACGGGAAGAAGGTGCCCGGGTGCACTACCTGCACGGGGTCGTGTCCTCGGCGCCGACACCGCAGGGAGCGAGCGAATGGGACATGCCCGCGAGCACGTGGGCCGTGTTCACCGGAGAGGGCGAGGCACCGGAAGCCATCCAGTACCTGTGGCGGGATGTCTTCACCCAGTGGTTCCCCTCGAATCCCTACCGCAGCGTGCCGGGGCCGGAGATCCTGCGGACCGAGCTTTCGGCGAACAAGGCCGAGATGTCCTACGAGCTCTGGATTCCCGTCGAGTACGTCGAGTAGGGCGGCCGTGGCGCGGGACGAGGATGTGGCCCGCCATGGCACACCGTGTGTGCCATGGCGGGATCGAAGTTTTCCGGAAACTTCCGCTCAGACCGTGCCAATGTGGTGGGCGCCGCAGACGCCGCAGACCAGACGATCGGACAGCCCGGTGGCGTACTCGTGCGGGGTGGCTTCTTCCAGAGCGTGGTGACCGCACACCTCGCAGGCCACCTCGGAGGGAACCGCCGGGTCGGTACCGTCGCGCGGCGCAGTGAACAGGGCACGAAAATCGAAGGCCATCAGCAGCTCCCAACATCAGGATTGAATCGTTGGCAGCTAGTGCTCAACCGCCTCATCGGGGACAACACCTCTCCGGCGCCGAATGTTCCCCCGCGCGGGGATATTCCGCATGCCCGTGCGCCGGGTTGGAACAGCCGAGTGGCGCGTGTCTCGTGGTAACCACGCGGGCTGAGCACGATCGATCACCGAGGTAGTCATTTCGGTGTTACCGCGCTCACATCCGGTACGACCCTACAGTCGGTGGAGCAGTTTCGCTTTCTGCGTCGCGAACTCCTCCTCGGTGAGCACGCCGGCATCGCGAAGTTTGCCGAGACGCTCCAGCCTGTCCAGCGGGTCCGATTCCGTTGACGAGCCCGAGCCCTGCTGTGCCGGTGGGGCAGGCCGTGCCGGAGCTTCGGGACCGGTCCGGTTCGGCTTCGGGGAATGCTTCCGCGCGCGGTTCAACTTCTTCCTGGCCGCGTCGATGAAGCGCCTCGCGTCGGCCTTGTTCACGCTCTCGATTTCGGACCGCTCACGGCCTTTGTCCTGCAGATGAACGCCCTCGACCTGGTCGAAGGGAAAGTCCTCCGACCTGGAATCGACCCACCCTTCGTAGACGTACAGGACCCGCCGGTCGGTCAGCGCGAGCACTCCGAAGTCGCCTCCGCACAAGCCGATCGCGAGTTCTCCGACAGTCTCGTCGCTGTACAGGTACTTGGGCAGTCGGCGGATGTCCCGCTTGCCGCCGAACACGTTTTTCAGCCGCGCGGCGGCCTGGGCCAATCCCGGATATGTCGGATACTCCTCCTCGCCGACCCTCCCGGAGCCCTCCCCGCCGACGCCGAGAGCCAGCGTAGCCATTCGCCCCGGAGATGTGTGCGGCCTCGTGGAGACGTTACTCAGCCGTAAAGGTGGTTGGCGTATTCGGGGCCGTAGTAGCGTTCCAGCTCTTCGAGGCTGTCGTCGGGACGGTCGAGGGCCTTGGCGATCCGTGCGCGCGAGGGGAGTGCCTCGGGAGTCCCGTTTCCGGCTTCCACAGCGCCGACTGCAGGAATGCCTTGGCACAGTGGTGGAACACCTGCTCGATGTCCACGACGAGGGCCACGGGAGGCCGATGGCCCTGGACGGTCATCTCGTCGAAGAACGGCGCATCGCGCACCGGACGGGCGCGGCCGTTGATGCGCAATGTGTCACCACGGCCGGGCTGATCGGAGTTGATCAGCACTCGCATCGTATCAGCGGTGGCGGTTCGACGAATCGTCCGCGCGGCTCGGCAGTGCCCACAGGAGTACCAACGGGCCGAGGAGCAATGCGGCGGTGAGGAACCACGGCATCAGTACGATCGGAGCGCTCATACCCGCACCATCGGCCGCCACGACGGTTCTGTTGAGAGCGGAAGTGTCCCCTTTTCGGGGGAGTCGTGACCACGTGTGGAGAGCCGCGGAGCTGCGGAATGCCGGCCACGATATGCTCCTGGCTCTACGCGCTGCCCGGTATGATCAGTGATCCGGGGGTGCGGTCGTCGGGGAGATCGAGCAGGTCGTCGATCACCTCGCACACGGAGCCGGTGGACTGCCAGGACACTCTGGTCGGAGCGAGGATGTTCTCCTCGCTTCCGGGCATCCTGGTGGCCACGACATCGTTTTCGTCCTGCAGGCGGATCGCGTCGATGACGTTGTCGTGGGCGCGGACGCCGACCACGGCCAGAATCTCGCCCTGCTCGTCACGCGGGTGCATGAACCGGAAACCCCGTGCGACGAGCCGACGCAGGCGTTCGTCCGCGGCGGAAGTGGTGTCAGTGGAGGACGTCATCGAACTCACCGTCCTTGGCGCCTGCCAGGAAAGCGGCCATCTCGGCGCGGGTGTAGATCAGCGCGGGGCCATCGGGATGACGTGAGTTGCGCATCGCGATCTCGTCGCCGCCGAGGGAGGCGATCTCCACGCAATTACCGATCGCGCCGCTGCGTGTGCTCTTGCGCCACGCCGCTCCGGCGAGCAGCGAAGCCGACGTGCTACTGCGAATTTCGTCCGCCATGGTTGTCACCTTCTCGACGATCTGCCGGATGCATATGCACGTGCATTTGACCGTGCGGATGAATATAACATGGATCACAGCAACTGCACGTGCACTTGCACAGATGAACCCGTTTGTGGGACTTTCGGCTGTTGCGGAACGGACAGCCGGGCAACCGGAAATGGCAGCTGCGGCAGAAGTGTCGGCGTGGACGAAAACGGGCAGGTCCTCGATTCGGCGCCGGAACCGATGTCGGAGATGTCGGAGTTGTCAGAATTCGGCGCGCATCTTGGTGAGCAACTGCCGGGTCTGCTCGGGAGTCTCGGCATCCACCGCCAACCGATCGAGCACCCTGCTGTACAGCTCGATCTCCTCCGGCTTCTCCAGGTAGAGAGCCCCGGAGAGGTGTTCGATGTAGACCAGGTCGGGCAATTCGGACTCGGTGAATCGCAGCAGGCTGAACGCGCCTTCTGCCGCGTATCCGCTGAGCCGGTACGGCACGACCTGAAGCGTGACATGGGGCAGCTTGGTGATCTCCAGCAGTTGTTCGATCTGGGCCCGCATCACCTGCCGTCCCCCGATCGGTCGATGCAGCACGGACTCGTCGATCACCGCCCACAGGCGCGGTGCACCCGGTCGAGCGAGTAGTTTCTGGCGGTGCATGCGCAGGGCGACGCGGCGCTGAACATCCTCGCCTGCCAGCTCCGGGCGACCGTGGCCGGCGACCGCCCGCGCGTAGTCCTCGGTCTGCATCAGGCCCGGAACGAATTGCAGCTCGTAGGTCTGAATCCGCGAGACCGACTCCTCCAAACCGACGTAGTCCTGGAACCACTCGGGCATCAGATCGGTGTAGCGGTGCCACCAGCCGGGCTCGTTGGAGCGTTTGACCATGTCGAGAAATCCTTCGCGCTCACCGGCGTCGGTCACCCCGTACATGGTCAGCAGGTCGCTGACGTCGCGTTCCTTGAAGCTCACCCGGCCGAGTTCGATCCTGCTGATCTTCGACCCCGAAGCGCGGATGGAGTAGCCGGCGTCGGCTCGGGAGATCTCGGCCGCCTCCCGGAGTCGGCGTAGTTGTGCGCCCAGTACGATGCGCCGAGCTGTGGGGCCGCCGCTGTGCGCATCGGCTTGGCCGCCATCGGCCGAGTCAGGGGAACCAACCGTGGCCATTGCTGCTCCTCCCGTGCGTGCTGCGGTCACGCGGGTCCGTACTGCGCCGGTCCAGTACCGGACGAGGTTCGATCATTGCCTGCTATCGCGGTGGTCCGCGACGAATTGCCACAGTCGCATTTACCGTTCGCGTTTGGGGACCTACGCTCAGTGCGCCGTGATCAATACCCGTACCTTAACGCCTTGAGAGGCCCCGATGCCCGCTAGCAACTTCCCGACCGACGAGGCGGCCCCCGTCCACATCGACACCACCAAGGCGAGCATCGCCAGGGTCTACGACGCGTTTCTGCACGGCAAGGACAACTATGAGGTCGATCGTGAGGTCTTCCGGCGAGTTCAGCGGGTTGCGCCGGAAGCAGCTACTCTCGCCTGGGACAATCGGGACTTTTTGATCCGTGTCACTCGTTTCATCGCCAGCCAGACCGGCGTGGCCCAGTTCCTCGACTGTGGATCGGGGCTGCCGACCGCGGAGAACACCCACCAGGTCGCCCAGCGACTGCAACCGGATGCGCGCGTGGTGTACGTCGACAACGATCCCGTGGTGCTCGCGCACGGGCGGGCGCTGCTCGAGGAGAACGATCAGACCCACTTCACCGCGGCCGAGATCTTCGAGCCCCGCGAGGTCCTCGAGGACGAGGTCGTACGCAAACACCTCGACTTCTCCGAGCCGATCGCACTGTTCCAGCTCGGCACGTTGCATCACTACGACGGCGAGCGCAGCCCGGCCGACATCATGCGCGAGTACATCGATGCCCTGCCCTCGGGGTCCTATGTGGCGCTGAGCCACTTCTTCGATCCCGAGACCGATGAGTACAGCGATCTCGCCCGCCGGATGGAGGAGACCTTCCTGCACAGCCCGATGGGAACCGGGGTGTTCCGTACCCGCGCCCGGATCGAGGGGATGTTCCCCGGCCTCGAGCTCGTCGAGCCCGGCCTGACGTTGTGCGCCGACTGGTGGCCGGACGGCCCGCGGCTCAAGCAGTTGGATTCGGTGTCGCACTGCATCGTCGGTGCCGTCGGCCGCAAACCCTGACGTCACCGTAGCCTCGCCCGAGCAAAAAATGCAGTTTCGCGCGAAACTGCAAAAATCGAGTGAGGGTCGCCCCGTACCGATTCCTGCCCGATATCGGGCAGGAATATTGCCTTTGAACGTGGCCGCTGCCAGTCTTCGAAGCCATGAACCAGTGGGTCCCGGCCGAGTTGGTCCGTCACGTGGCCGAATCCACCGGACTGCCGCCATCCACTGCGGCTCGCGTCGCCGCCGATGTCATCGCGTACTTCGACGAAACCACCGAGCAATACGTGCGGCGCAGGCACGCCGAGCTGCAGCGGCGCGGCTACAGGAACGCCGAGGTATGGACGGCGATCACCGCGGAGCTCGCACAACGCCCGGTTGCTCCGCCGGAGCTGTCCGAACGCCGCCTCCGGCGCATCGTCTACGGCTGAGCCGAGCGGAAAGGGATAGCCATGTGCGGAATCGTCGGTTATGTCGGCAGCCGGGAAAGTACTCCGATCCTCATCGAGGGCCTGCACCGGCTGGAGTACCGGGGCTACGACTCGGCCGGATTGGCGGTGGCCCGGCGAGGCCGCCTGCGGGTCACCAAAACCGCCGGATGTGTGCAGGACCTGCGGGACCGGCTCGGCAAGAACACCACGGGGACGGTGGGTCTCGCGCACACGCGGTGGGCCACACACGGAGAGCCGAGCGATCTCAACGCTCATCCCCATGTGGACCCCGGCGGACGCATCGCCGTCGTGCACAACGGAGTCCTCGAGAACGCGGAACCACTCCGGAAAAAGTTGATCGACGACGGCGTGCAGCTCGCCTCGGACACCGACACCGAGATCCTGGCCCACCTGATCGCTGCGACGGTGGATGCCGGTGGCGCATCACTGGAGGACGCGGTCCGCGCCGTTCTGCAGCGCGTCGAGGGAACCTACGGGTTGCTCGTGCTCGATGCCCGCAATCCGCGTGAACTGGTGGTGGCCCGCAACGGGAGTCCGATCGTGCTCGGCATCGGCGACGGTGAGATGTTCGCCACCTCCGATATGGCCGCACTGGTGCGGCACACCAACCGCATGGTCCACCTGGATGACGGTGAGCTCGCCACCATCAGCGCCGATGCCTACCGAACCAGCACCATGCAGGCCGACCCCACGGACAAGGTCCCGGCGGCCGTCGACCTGGCCGACGAGGACTACCAGCTGAACGGCTTCCCCGATTTCATGCGCAAGGAGATCCACGACCAGACCAGGGCCGGTCACCGTGCACTGCGTGGGCGACTCGACGAGCGGTTCGCCACGGCACGCCTCGACGGTCTCGGCCTGGATGCCCGGGAACTGCGCGCTGTCCGACGGGTGAAGTTCCTCGGCTGCGGATCGGCCTACTACGCGGGACAGCTCGGTGCCAACCTCGTCGAGGAACTGGCCCGGCTGCCCGCCGACGCCGAACCGGCCTCGGAGTTCCGCTACCGCAATCCCGTCATCGAGGAGGGCACGCTCTACGTCGCCGTCAGCCAGTCCGGTGAAACCCTGGACACGCTCGCGGCCGTCCAGGAGCTCAAGCGCAAGGGCGGTCAGGTGGTCGGCCTGGTCAACGCGGTCGGCAGTGCCATCGCCAGGGAATGCGGCAGCGGCGTCTTCCTCCATGCGGGGCCGGAAGTGTCCGTGGCCTCGACCAAGGCCGTCACGAACATGTCCCTGTCCTTCGCGCTGTTGGCGCTGCTGCTCGGCCGGGTACGCGATCTTTCGATGGCGCACGGCAGGCGGCTCGTGGCTGCGCTCGCGGCGATTCCCGATCGAATCACGGACGTCCTGGCAGCGGAAGAGCAGGCAATCGCAGCCGCCGAGCGCTATGCCGGTACCGAGCACATGTTCTTCGTGGGACGGGTCCGTGGCTGGCCGGTCGCTCGTGAGGGCGCCCAGAAGCTCAAGGAGATCTCCTACGTCCACGCCGAAGCCTACGAGGCGGCCGAGCTCAAGCACGGGCCGCTGGCGCTGATCGATCACACCATGCCTTCGGTGGTGATCGTCCCCGACGACGAGCTGCTGGCCAAGAACATCGGCACGATCGAGCAGATCAGGGCCAGGAACGGCCCGGTCATCGCGATCACGAACGCGGACCTGCCGGAAGGTCTCGCCGAGACGGTGATCCGGCTTCCGCGTGGTGAGCCGGAACTCGATCCGATCCTGTTCACGGTCCCGCTCCAGCTGTTCGCGTATCACCTGGCCACCGCACTGGGACGGAATGTCGACAAGCCGCGCAACCTGGCCAAGAGCGTGACGGTCGAATGAACGGTTGACAGTGCACTAGACTCGCGGTCGCCACGGGAGTCCAGTGTGCTGGGCTGAGAGGAGGGTGCAGGAGCCCTCGACCGTCCACCTGAACCGGATCATGCCGGCGCAGGGAGGCGCTGCGATCAGCTCGACGTGCGCACGCGTGGCATGATCTCGGGAGGATCGTTGAACCGTTTGCTGCGCCGTTCGGCTCGGCTCGCGGGTGTGGTCGTCGTGGCCGCACTCACCGCAGGCTGCTCTCTCATCGGTGCCCAGGGCAGTGAGCAGGGCACGCGCACGGTCACCCTGGTGACCCACGACTCGTTCGCCGTCGCCGACGAGACGCTGGCGAACTTCGAGCGCCGTTCCGGAATCGAGGTGACGATCCAGCGCCGTGGTGATGCGGGCGCGCTGACCAACAAGCTGGTGTTGACCAAGGCGAACCCGATCGGCGATGTCGCCTACGGCATCGATTCGACCTTCGCCTCGCGGGCGCTGGACGAGGGTGTCTTCGTGCCCTACGAGCCCGCCGGGGCGAAGAAGATCCCCCAGCGCTACTCGATTGGTTCCGGTAACCGGCTGACTCCCATCGATGCCGGCGACGTGTGCGTCAACATCGACACCCGGTGGTTCGCCGAGCACCGGATCCCCGAGCCGACGAGCCTGCGCGACCTGACCGAACCGCGCTACCGGGGACTGCTCGCCGTCCCGAGCCCGGCGACGTCCTCGCCGGGACTGGCGTTCCTGCTCAACACCATCACCACGTTCGGCGAGTCCGGTTGGAAGGAGTACTGGCGCGGTCTGGTCGCCAACGACGTGCGAATCACCTCCGGGTGGCAGCAGGCGTACAACCAGGACTTCTCCGGGTCCGCAGGCCGGGGCTCGCGCCCGATCGTGCTGTCCTACGCGTCCTCACCCGCCGCCGAGGTGCGACCGGATGGCACCTCGCGCACCCGAGCACTGCTCGACACCTGCTATCGGCAGGTCGAGTACGCCGGGGTACTGGCGGGAGCCGAACATCCCGAGGCGGCACGCGCGGTGATGGATTTCCTGGTTTCGCGGCGGTTCCAGGCACAGGTCTCCGAGCAGATGTACGTCTATCCGGTGGTGCGGGGAGTGGCACTGCCGGAGAGCTGGCAGAAAGTGGCTCCCCGGCCGCAGCGGCCGGCCGAGATGAGCCCCGACCGGATCGAGCGGAACCGGCAGCGCTGGGTGCAGCAGTGGCGCACCCTGGTTCGGGGCTGACGGTGGCGGTTCTCGGGAAAACCGCGCCGTCGAAAAACGTGCCGCCGAGGACCACCTCGGCCAACGGAGCCGGTCCCCGCTCCGGTTCGTCCGGGCATCGGAAGTACTCCATCGCCCTGGGGATGGCCGCGACCGCTGTCCTGGGGTTTCTGGGGTTGTTTTTCGCCTGGCCGGTCGTGGCGATCATCGGGCTCGGGCTCGACGGTGGTGTGGCCGAGGTGCTCACCAGCGCCCGGACCTGGGATCTCGTCGCCTTCACCCTGGGGCAGGCTGCCGTGTCGACGGTGCTGGCGCTGTTGGCCGGTATGCCGGTGGCCTATGTGCTGGCACGCGTCGCGGTGCCCGGAAAGACACTGCTGCGCGCGGTGGTCACGGTCCCGTTCGTACTGCCGACGCTCGTGGTGGGGATGGCGTTCCGCGCGCTTCTCGGTGCCGAGGGCGGCGGCGGTGCTTCCGGCCTGCTGGGGATCGTGCTGGCCAACGCGTTCTTCAATGTCTCGGTCGTGGCCCGGACCGTGGGAGGACTGTGGACGCATCTCGATCGACGCACCGAGGACGCCGCCCGCTCGCTCGGGGCGTCCCGCCTGCGGGCGTTCATCTCGGTGACCCTGCCCGCACTGCGGCCCGCCCTGGGATCGGCGATGGCGATCGTGTTCCTGTTCTGCTCCACCAGTTTCGGTGTCGTGCTCGTCCTCGGTGGCGGCACCTACCGGACCCTGGAAACCGAGATCTACCTGCGTACCGTGCGCCTGCTCGACCTGTCCGGGGCGGCGGCACTGTCGTTGCTGCAACTCGCGGCGGTGCTGGCTGCGCTGGTGATCGCCGCGGTGGCGCGGCGGCGCCGGGAGGCGGCGCTGCGGTTGCGCAGCGCAGGCGACACCGCGCGGCGACCCCAGGGGGCGGAATGGTGCGTGGTGGGAGCAGCGGTCCTGGTGGTACTGGGATTGCTGGTCCCCATCGCGGGTCTCCTCGCCCGCTCGGTGTCCACCCGTGACGGCTGGAGTCTGGCGGGCTATCGGGCCCTGGCCGGGAGCGGGGACAACGGCACGCTCGCGGTATCGGGTTGGGAGGCCGCCTGGAACTCCCTGCGTACGGCGGCCGACGCGACCTGGATGGCGCTGCTGCTGGGTATCCTCGCCTCCATTGTGCTGGTCGGGCTCCGGCGCCGTGTCGCGGCGGAGATGATGGATGCGGCCCTGATGCTGCCGCTGGGAGTCTCGGCGGTGACGGTCGGTTTCGGCTACCTGATCACCTTGGACACACTGCCCGGTGACCTGCGCACCTCGCCACTGCTCGTGCCGTTCGCGCAGGCACTGTTGGTGACCCCGCTGGTCATCCGCATGGTGCTGCCGGTGCTGCGGTCGATCGACGGGAGGCTGCGGGAGGCCGCGGCAACGCTCGGTGCGAGCCCGTGGCGGGTGAGGTGGGAGATCGATGCCCCGTTGGCTGCGCGGGCCGTGCTGGCCGCAGCCGGATTCGGGTTCGTCGTCGCTCTCGGTGAGTTCGGCGCCACCAGTTTCCTGGCCAGACCCGAGGCGCCGACCCTGCCGGTGGTGATCGCCCGGTTGCTCGCGCGGCCCGGCGAGCTGAACCTTCAGATGGCCTACGCCGCATGTGCCCTGTTGATGCTGGTCACCGCGCTCGCCGTGCTCGTCATCGAGCGCATGCGAGTGCGTACCGAGACGGTGGGAGAGTTCTAGTGGGCTTGGAAGTGCGCGATCTGTCCGTCCGGTTCGGGCCCTTGACGGCCGTGTCCGGTGTGGACCTGTCGGCCGCCGATGGCGAGGTGCTCGGACTGCTCGGGCCGTCCGGGTGCGGCAAGTCGACGCTGCTGCGCGCGGTAGCGGGACTGGAGCGCCCCTCGGCCGGTGAGATCACCTGGAACGGTGCCGATCTCGACCGTGTCCCGGTGCATCGGCGCGGGTTCGGCATGGTATTCCAGGACGGGCAGTTGTTCCCCCACCGTGATGTGGCGGGCAATGTCGAATTCGGCCTGCGTATGCGGTCGGTCGGCCGGGCTCGCCGCACCGAGCGGGTCGCCGAGCTACTGGACCTCGTCGGTCTCTCCGGATACCAGCGGCGGTCGGTGACGGAACTGTCCGGTGGCGAGGCGCAGCGGGTCGCGCTGGCCCGTGCGCTGGCCGCCGATCCCCGGTTGCTGCTGCTGGACGAGCCGCTCGCGGCGCTGGACCGAAGGCTGCGGGAGCAGCTCGCCGTCGACCTGGCCGAGCTGCTGGCCGACCGGAGCACCACCGCGATCGTCGTGACCCACGATCACGACGAGGCGTTCACCCTGGCCGATCGCGTCGCGGTGATGACACACGGGCGGATACTGCAGGTCGACACGCCCGAACGGCTCCGGCAGTACCCTGTCGACGAGGAGGTCGCGGAGTTTCTCGGTCTGGAGACGGTGCGGGGAAGGCGCGGCTGAGTCGAAGTTTTCCCCATGGGATCACCCTGTCTCGCTCAGTGCTTCTTCCGTGGCTTGCATCAGCGAAAACGCGCTTGCTCCGTCCAGCGACTCGCGGATGATGTCGGCGTGCCCGGCGTGCCGTGCGGTTTCCTCGATCAGATGCAGCAGTACCCACCGTGCCGACCAGTTCTCGGAACCGGGGACCGGTGGTGCGTCCGCGGGAAGCGGCAACGGTGTTCCGAGGTCGGTGACCTCGTGCACGATCGACTCGGTCTCCTCGGTCACTGCCGCGTACGTGTCGAGCAAGCTCGCCGACGTCTCACCCGGGTCGATGCGGAAATCGGCGTCCGGATCCCGCATCGGCCACAGCTCGGGCAGTGCGCGCTGGGCGATCAGCACCACGACCCATCGCCGCTCCGTTCGTGCCGCGTGCTTGAGCAGCGCTGCGAGGCTCAGTGCGCTCGCGGTCGAAGTCCGTACGGCTTGTTCCTCGGTCAGGCCGTGCACAGCGGCCCGCAGGGCGTTGCGCTGTTTCTCCAGGAATGCGAGCAGGCCGTCGCGTTCGTCGGTGACGGGCCGGACCATAAAAGGCATGACGATCCTCTCCTCGTGGTGATGTGGTCACACTGCGTTGGCGATGACCGGCGCAGTATGACACGCCCCACCGACAATCCTCCGGCCTCAGAGGTCCTTGGTGGCCATGCGGGCGATCGTGGCCGACACGCCGACCAGGATGTAGCACCCCGCGCGCCAGAGGCTGGTGAGCAGGTCGCCGGTGGCGATCGGATCGCGCAGGAAGTCCGCGATGGAGTACCAGCCGGTGGTGACGAGGAAGGGTTGCAGCCATTCCAGGGACGGGATCGCGGCCAGCACCCCGAACACGATCAGCGTTCCCAGGGTCACGGCGAGCACGACCAGTGGATGATCGGTCAACGACGAGATCGCCAGCGCGATGGCGCCGATGGCGACCATCTGGACCGAGCACCAGCCGACGGCCAGCGCCACGCGCCCGAGGGCCTCCCCGAGCGGCAGTGTCGTGCCGGACAGCGTCACCAGGCCGTCGCTGCCGACGACCACCAGCCCGGTGAGCACCCCGCTGACGGCGATCACGGTCACCGCCAGCACCGTCATCACCAGCACCCCGGTGGCCTTGACCCACACCAGTCGCACGCGGCTCACCGGTGCCAGCAACAATCCACGCAGGGTGCCGTGCGAGGACTCTCCGGCCAGTGCATCGGCCGCCACCATCGCGGAGACCAGCGGCAGCAGCAGATTCTGCGTCAGCATCAGCGTGACGATCGGCAGCACCAGCCCGTTTCCCGCCACCGAGGCCAGCAGCGGCGGCCCGTCGCCGGGCGAGGGCCCGCCGGTGAGGGCGATGACCGTGCCGATCAGTACCGGAAGAGCGGCCAATCCGAGCAGGGCGAGCAGGTTGCGGGGGCGTCGTAGTATCCACCGCAGTTCGGCGAGCAGAACCCGCCCGAGTGGTGCCGCGCTTCGGGCAGGCGGAGCAGCCGCCCCCGTGGCCGCCCCAGTGGGCGCCGTCGTGGTCGTGGTCACGATTCCTCCTCGGTGAGCCGGGCGAAGATGTCCTCGAGACCGGCCCGGCCACGGCGTGCCTCGTACACTCCGACACCCGCCTGCACCAGTGCGGCGATCACTTCTGGGGAATCCACATCGGTCAGTTCCACGCGCAGATTTCCGTTCTCCTCCCGCGCGGCGATTCCGACTCCACGCAGGGCTTCCAAGCCCGCTGTGTTGTCCGCCGTGGACACGAGAAGGTTCGGGCCGCCCGCTTCCAGCAGCGCGGTGAGCGCACCTTGCGCGACGAGGGAGCCCTTGTGCAACACCGCCGCGTGCGTGCAGGTGGCCTCGACCTCGGCAAGCAGGTGGGAGGACACCAGAACGGTCGTGCCCGCGGCGTGGAGCTCGGCGATGATGCGTCGGATCTCCTTGGTCCCGGCCGGGTCCAGGCCGTTGGTCGGCTCGTCGAGCACGACCAGATCGCGGGGAACCAGCAGCGCGGCGGCCAGGCCGAGACGCTGTTTCATCCCCAGGGAGTACCCCCGATACTTGCGGTTCGCGGCATCGGCGAGCCCGACGCGCTCCAGCGCCTCGTCGACCGCTTGGCGAAGCACGGAGCTGTGCAGGGCCGGTTCCATCGCGGCACAGCGCAGCAGGTTCTCCCGTCCGGACAGGAACGGATGGAAGCCCGGACCCTCCACCAGGGCCCCGACCCGGGGCAGGGCCCGACCGGCGTGCTCGGGCACGGAATGACCGAGCAGTTCGATCGAGCCCGCCGTGGGCGAGGTCAGACCGAGCAGCATCCGGATCGTGGTGGTTTTGCCGGACCCGTTCGGGCCGAGCACCCCGAGCACGGCCCCGTGCGGCACGGACAGATCGACCCCGGAGACGGCCACGGTGCGGCCGTAGGTCTTGCGGAGCCCGCTGGTCCGTGCGGCGAGCTCGGTGGATTCGTCTCCCGGGGCGGGGGCGGCCGCAGCCGTACCCGCCCCGGAGATCTTGGTGGCGCCGACCATCAGGGGTGCCTCATCGCTTCGGTCAGGACCTGCCCGGGCACAGCGCCGACCGCGAGGCGTCCATCGGAGGTCAGCAGCCCGGAACCGGCCTTGCTGCTGATGATCCAACCGTTACCCCAGGGCCCGCTGACCTGCTTGCCTGCCCGTTCGACGAAACCACGCAGGCCGGGGCGCTGTTGCTCCTCGGAACCCTGCCGGGTCTCGCGCTGCTGGAGGGCTTGCTGCGGAACTCGGGTCACCAGGACGCTGTCCCAGCCGTCACCGACCACGCGGGGTTTCGGGTGGGTGCCCGAATCGGCATCCCGGCGCTCGTGCTGCTCGCCTTGCCGCACCTGAGCTCCGGCAGGAGGGGTGAATCGGAACAGTTCCGCGTCCTGCGGAGCCACCTCGAGTTTCGAGAAACCCGCCTGCAATGCCGGGTCGTCGGAACCGTTGGTGTTGACCGTGATCCGCAGCGGGATGCGCTTTTCGGCTCCCACCGCGATGCGTACTTCGCGCAGCACGGTGCGCTCGGTGGACTTGGGGGTGAGCACGAGTTCGTAGGCGTCTCGCCCGGCCACACTGGCGGTCCCGTCCACGGCGACCTTGCTGCTTTGACGCAGGGTGTCGATGATGCGCTTCGCGGTCGCCGTCGGGTTGGCCGGTGCCGAGCGGTGGGGCGTATCGGATTCCGCACCGGTGTCGTGCCGGTACTTGGTCACCGTGTTTTCGGCGGAGTTCCACTTCCAGACCGTCGTGCCATCGTTGATCACCGTCGTTTCCTCGCCGGTGGAGGGAATCGACAACCGCTGTTTGCCCTGACCGTCCGTCCAGACACGCATCGTGCTCGTTCCGCCCGACAGCGCGGTGGACGAACCCTCGAGCCCCGGTATCGCGGGCAGCCCGAGATTGTTGTCGACCTTGACCGTTCCCGCCATCGCCGGTGGCTGCGCCGTCATGACCGAGGCCACCAGCTTCTCCGGCGCGATCGCGGGGAGGTTCGGATCCGCCGCCCCGGCGGGCAGGGCCGGAACGGTCAGCCCCAGCACTCCCGCCGCGGCTCCGACCGCCGCCGTACCTGCGACACGTTTGCGTTTCATGTGAGTCTCCCGCTGTCGTCGCCTCGTGCTCCAACGCCTCCGAGCATGCCCCGCTGCTGCTGAGAGCCGCCTGAGAGCGTGTTCCGGGACCTGGTTGGTGGGGTCTCACTTCTGCTCAGGCAGGTCACGTGAGCAGAAAAGAGCCTGCGCACCGAACAGGATCTCAGAGATACCGCGAAGCTGAGAAACAGCTGAGGCATGGTGCACAGCATGGCCGATCACCGGCATGCTGGCCGTGTGGGCGGTCATGACGGTCTCAACGGTGGAGGCGCACGGGTGCTGGTGGTCGACGACGAGCCGGGAGTGCGGTCGGCACTGCGCCGGGGGCTGTCCGCCGAAGGCATGGAGATCACTCTCGCGGAAGAGGGAACGGAGGCGTTGAAACTCGCCTCCACGGGTTCCTTCGACGTCGTGGTCCTGGACGTGATCCTGCCGGGGCTGTCCGGATACCGGGTGCTGGAGCGATTGCGTGCCCGGGGAGTCGGCACCCCGGTTCTCATGATCTCGGCCAAGGACGGTGAGGTGGACCAGGCCGACGGGCTCGATCTCGGGGCGGACGGCTATCTCGTCAAACCGTTCTCCTTCCTGGTCCTGGCCGCGCAGGTGCGCGCGCTCGCTCGGCGCGGGGAAACCGCCCGGCAGGACGACCTGCACGTCGGTGACCTGGAGATCGACCGCAGTGCGCGGGAGGTCCGTTGGGCCGGTGAGCTGGTCGGGCTGTCCCCGCGCGAGTACGAGCTGTTGGTGGCCCTGGCGGAACATCCGGAAACGGTGGTCACCAAGGAGGAGCTGCTGCGTGCGGTCTGGGGCCGGGAGCAGGGTGCCACGCGCAATGTCGTCGAGGTCTACATCGGCTACCTGCGCCGTAAACTCGCCGCGGTCGGTGCGGGGCACGTGGTGCAGACGGTGCGCGGACACGGGTACCGGGTCGGTGACGAGCAGGCATGAGACGCCTGTTCGAATGGGCACGCAGGTGGAAATCACGCCGCACGGTCCAGTTCCGTACCAGTCTCGTCGCGGCCGGGGTCGCACTGATCGGGCTCGCCGTGATCGTGCGGATCAGCGTCGGGTTCATCGGGTGGTTGTCGCTGCGATCCGTCGACACCGAACTGCGTAGCCAGTCCGTGGCCGCCGCGAACAAGCTCGCGGCGGGGGCTCGACCTGCCGAACTGGCCGCAGTCGACCTTCGTGTTCTGGACTCCACGGGAGAGCCGGTCGACGGTCTGCCCGGGACCGACCTGAGACCTCAGGAGATCGACGAGCTCAAGGCGGGCCACGGGGTTACCGGGTCCGTGCGGTACTCCAACCAGTACCGATGGGTCGGTACGGTCGTACCGGATCAGCGGGGAAGGCCCCGGCTGGTGCTCGCGGGCACCGACCTGAGCGCGTACAATGATCTTCGCAGCACGGCGAAGAGCCTGCTGGCGCTCGGATCGATCGCGGCTGCCGCGACCGTCGGACTGGCCACGTGGGTGGTGGTGCGGCGGGCGCTCCGGCCGGTGGAACGCATGCGTCTCGCCGCTGTCTCCCTGCCGGAGGGGGAGCGGCTGCCGGTGCCGGACCCCCCCGATGAGCTGCGGGCACTCGCCGAAGGGCTCAACGGGATGCTGGCGCGGCGGGACGCGGACACCGAGTGGCTGCGGCGGTTCACCGGCGATGCCGCGCATGAACTGCGCAACCCGATCGGTTCCATCCGCGCTCAGGCGGAAGTGGCCGTCGTTCACCCCGATCCGGACCTCGCGCAGGAGACCCTGCAGGAGATATCCGTGGAGGCGGAACGGCTCTCGGAGATGGTCACCGGTCTGTTGGCTCTCGCCCGTGCCGAGGCCGGGACACAGCCACCGGCACGCCCCGTGGAGCTGGTTGCCGCGGCACGTCTGGCCGTGGACCGGCTGAACGCGCGAGGTGTACGGCCTCGAGTGCAACTGGCGGCCCCCGCCGCGGCGATGGTGGTCATGGCCACGCCCGCGGAAGTGGCCACGGTGCTGGACAACCTGCTCACCAATGCGCTGCGCTACGCCCGGGCTCTGGTCCGGATCTCGTTGCTGCCCGCAGTGGGGTCGGTGCGACTGCTGGTGGATGACGACGGGCCGGGTATTCCGGAGGAGCAGCGCGCTCGGGTGTTCGAGCGGTTCCACCGTGCGCAGCCGAACCACGCCACCACGGGCGGTTCCGGCCTCGGCTTGGCACTGGTGGCCGAGGCGGTGCGACGCCGGGACGGCTTCGTCCGAGCGTCGGCCTCCCCGGAGGGTGGCGCGCGCATCGAGGTCCGATGGCTCCTCCCGAAGGGCTCGGCATGATTCTCCCCGAACCGGTGGCGGGAGAGCGGTGGCAGGAGAGCGGTGGCAGGATGCGGACACGTGGCGACAGTGCGCAGTACGGGATGGATCGATGCCCCGGTCAACACGGTCGGGGCCGCTCTCCGGCACACCCGCACCGCGGAGCGCGGACTCGGCGCTTCGAGGGTGGTGCGTGGGCGCGCCGCCGCCGGGACCGGTGAACTGTTCGTGCCCGGCGACGAGATCACGTTCCGGCTACCGCCCGCCGGGCTCTCCGTGGGAATGCGGATGCGACTGGAGCGTGCGGATGCACAGGCACTGAGTTCGGTTCTGGTGCAGGGGCCGCTGCGGCAACTACGGCACGAATCGATGCTCGCCGGGACGAACCGCCGTACGCTGGTCACCGAGTCGCTGGAGTGGACCGCTCCGTTCGGAGCATTCGGTCGTCTTGTAGCCACCGCCGTCCTCCGGCGATGGATACTGGGCATGCTGGCCCAGCGCATCGGCACGGTGCGTGCTCTCGCGCAGGAATGGGCCAGGAGACCGGTCGTCGTCGGCACCGCGATCGTCCACCGGGGGCGGTTGCTCGCGCAGCAACGGCATTACCCGGCACGGCATGCGGGCCGGTGGGAGTTGCCGGGCGGACGTGTCGAACCGGGTGAGTCCGAACACGACGCCGTGGTCCGGGAGTGCAAGGAGGAGCTGGACCTGGAGGTCGTGCCGACCGGTCGGGTCGGCACGGATGTCCCGATCGGTGGCGAACCGTCCGCTGCGGGTGTATCGGCCGGTGGCATGCTGCTGCGCCTGTACACGGCCGAGCCCGCCGAGCCGTCGCCGGCTCCGAGGGCCGTGGAACATCGGGCGCTGCGGTGGGTCGATGCTTCCGAATTGGCCCGGCTGGACTGGCTGGAAACCGATCGCCTGCTCGTGCACTCCCTGCGGAGGCTGCTGCACCGGCACTGAACCACCGAAATAGCGTTCGAGCAGGACTCACGTTTTCGGTGGGGTTCGCCGTCGCCCGGTGTTCGCTTTCTCCGGAGCGACGGCGTTAAAGTGAAAGAATGTACGTTGTACTGCAGCACTACACCGCACCTTTGGCAGATGTCGATGAGTTGCTGGCGGACCATTCGGAATGGATCTCGAACCATTACGAGTCCGGCGACTTCATCGCCGCCGGGCGCCGCCACCCCCGAACCGGCGGGGTCATCATCGCGCGCGCCATGTCGCGCGGCAGGCTGGACGCGATCCTGGCGACCGACCCGTTCGCGGTGCACAAGGTGGCCAAGCAGGAGGTGATCGAGTTTCAGGCACTGCGGACGATCCCGGAACTGGCCGAGTACGCCGACCATCTGGCGGCCACGGGCGAGTAGTCCGGGCCGATGCGTGTCCCGGTGCGCACTGTGCCGGTGCGCACCGGGAGGAGTCGGTCCGAGTCGGTCCGACTTTTTTCGAAAAATCCTTGTTGTCGCATTTACTCGCCTTTTTGATTTCGCCTGCTTTCGAGTCCTTCGAAGTTTTGCGCGAAGGCCGGGGAAACGGCGTGCACGGGGCAGCCGTGCATGTCGATATTTCCGGTGGCTTCGGATCGTGTTTTTTCGCCCGTATCGCTTCGACCGACCGCCCGTGGCCACCGCGCGGAGATCCTGCTCGCCGGGTTCGCCCTCCGAGCCCGAACGGGACACGAGCCCGCGAAACCGCCCTGTCCGTAGGCTGTGCCCTGCAGGCTCCCTGCAGTACCGAGCCGCGGACCGCGTACCGGCCTACCGGCCTATGAGGAGGCGTCGATGTCCGACCGAGCAGACGACTCGGCGCACCTTGCCGACGGGCGGCACGACCTGCGGGCGGACTGCGGTCGCTGCGCGGGGCTGTGTTGCGTGGCCCCGGCTTTCGCGGCCTCTGCCGACTTCGCCGTGGACAAGCCCGCAGGGCAGCCGTGCCGGAACCTGCTCGCGGACTTCGGTTGCGGTATCCACGACAGCCTCCGCGACCGAGGCTTCCCGGGTTGTGCCGTGTTCGACTGTTTCGGTGCAGGCCAGCAGGTCACTCAGGTGACCTTCGGTGGGCGGGACTGGCGAGGAACCCCGGAGATCGCGACGTCGATGTTCACGGTGTTCACGGTGATGCGGCAGCTCCGGGAACTGCTCTGGTATCTCACCGAAGCCCTGGAGCTCCTGCCTGACTGCCCGCTGTCTTCCGAGCTCGACCGTGCCCGAGAGCGGACCGAACGCCTCACCGGCGCAAGCCCCGACGAACTCGCTGCCTTTGACGCCACCGCGTATCGGCAGGAGATCGGTCCGTTGCTGACGCGAGTCAGTGAGGTGGTGCGCGCCGAGGTCCGTGACTCCGCGCCCGACCGCAGCGGTGCCGACCTGATCGAGGCGAACCTTCGGGGCGCGGACCTGCGCGGCACCGGCCTACGTGGTGCCTATCTCCTCGGCGCCGATCTGCGGGGTGCGGACCTGCGGAAGGCCGATCTCCTCGGTGCCGATCTGCGGGTCGCCGACCTGCGCGGGGCGTTTCTCGGCGAGAGCCTCTTCCTCACCCAACCCCAGCTCGATGCGGCCAACGGGGACGCGGCGACGACGATCCCGCCGTCGCTCACCCGCCCTCGGCACTGGTCCACCTCGGCCACGCCCGCCGATCCCACCACCGCCCGGCCACGCCGGCGCCGACGTCGACGTTGACCAGCACAGCCAACGCCACCGGCGAGTGCTCCCCGTGTATGCGGGGGTGGGTCGTTGGGAAATTTCGCGAGAAATTGGTCGCACCAGGAGTCCCCGCGCAGGTGGGGTGAGCTCCTTGATCTGGCCCGTGGTGGGGTGGAGGGCTGCCCGGCACCCTCGGGGGCAGGTGTCGGGCAGCCGGCGGACCGGCGCCGGACGGGTTCGGGGGTCGACGGCGCCGGGCCGGGTCCGCTGGCGGATGGTGCAGCGGGTTACAGGTTGTGCAGTCCGTCGAGGACGCGGCGCAGCGTCGGCAGGTCCACCGGCGCCCACGTGCCGGTGGGTGCGTCCGGGTCGGTGGTGGGCCAGGCGATCGACGCATCCGGCAGGTCCGGAGGGATCATCGGAAGCCGCTCGGTGCGGTCCTGCTCGCGGGACTGGGCCAGCAACTGGGCCACCGTCAGCGCACCGGCACCGGCGTGCTGGGGCTGCGGCGCGGTGGCCCACACGACACCGAGCACCGGTGCGACCAGCAACAGCGCGGCAATGGCGAGGGCGAGGGCGGTCACCGGTGCTGCCCGCGCTCATCGGGACGAATACCGTCGCAGACGGCCTCGTGGGCATCCAACACCAGCGCCTCGGGCTCCTCATGCCCGCACCGGTAGCAGGAACGCGCACACCGGGCGATGCGCTCGGCCTCGGTCTCACCCCCACGCCGATACATGTGCGGCTTGATGTGCGATTCGGTACTCATCGCCCCTCCCCAGCGGTAGCGGCGAGCACACGCAGGCAGTCCGGGCAGCACCGACGCCGCGTGGCGACATGACCGGGCTTGGCCCACATCACCGGCTGACCACACGCACCCGGCCCAAACCGATCCCGAGACCAATGGGTGTACGGATCCCGCAGATGCGTACCGGGCAACCAACGCGGCCACACCTCCGGGCGCAACTCGGGAACCGGCGGAGCAATCGGCAGTGACATCACACACCCTCCAGTCGTTGATCATTCGAAACAGTCGCTGTTACGTGAAACAGCATGGCGATTCGAGTAACAAGTGATCAATCGCCTGAACGGGTGATCGTTTGTCGCGTACGGACTCGCCTAGGATTTGTTACATGCGACGAAACAGCGGGGGTACCCCGAAAGCCCGCGCTCTTGGCGCTGAACTGCGAGAAGTCCGTGACACTGCCGGATACAGCCTGCGCGAGTTGGGACGCGAACTTGAAACGAACCACGTAAAGCTCCAGCGGTACGAATCCGGCGAGATCGTTCCATCGTCCGAGCTCGTGGCCGCCTACGTCGCCTCACTCGGTGCTTCAGCTCAGACACGTGAACGTCTCGTGGAGATGGCACGAGACGCCGACCAACCCGATTGGCTCTCGACCGCGAAGTCAGGGGCTCGCAAAGAGTTGACGACACTGATCGAGTTCGAACGCACAGCGACACGCATCACGGATGTGACGACCGGCGTGATTCCCGGACTGCTGCAAACATCGGATTACGCGCGTGCGGTCATGCAACGACTCTCGTCCGACGAAGTCGAAACGATGGTCCTGATGCGGGTTGGGCGCCGCGAAATCCTGACCACGAAGAACGCGCCGCAGTTCGTCGCGTTCATCGCCGAGTCCGCGATGAACGAGCCGATCGGCGGTCACGCGATCATGGCCGAGCAGTTGCGGCACGTGGTCAAAATGTCCGACTGGGAGAATGTCGCCATTCACGTCCTGCGCAGCGGAGCAACCACGTTGCATCCGGCGCATTTGGGTTCGTTCGTGCTCTTCGAGTTCCCCAAGGCGACACCGATCGTGCATATGGAGCATTACCACTCGTCCGTGTCCCTGCACAATCCGGGTACCGCTGCGGCGTATCAGGATGCGGTTACTAGCCTGCACGAGTTGGCGATGAGCCCCGAGGCGTCGGCAGAGTTCATCGCCAATCGCGCGAGTGAATTGGAGGACAGTGCATCATGACCATACAACCTCTTGGGTGGCGCAAATCCAGCCGCTCCGGTCAGCGCACCAACTGCGTCGAGGTCGGCCGTGTCGGCGATGGTGCCGCCGTGCGCGACACGAAGGACCGCGCCGCCGGCTACTTCACCGCTGACCGCATGCAGTGGCAGGCGTTCGTGGCAGCGGTCAAGGCGGATCGCTTCGCCTGACGCGCAGGCAGTACATCGCCCCCGGTATCCCCTATACTGGGGGCTGCTGCCCTGCCCCGGACCAAGGTATGCCCAGTCGGTTTTGACCCGGTCGGTTTTGACCCGGTCGGTTTTGACCGGGTTGGTTTTGACCGGGTTGGTCCTCGTGGGGCCCGGCCTTGACGGAGCCGGAGTTGTCCCGAAAAACCGGCAAGTCCACTCGCTCGATTGTCGCCGATTTTCCGGTCACCACGGGTCGAGTCGATGTTGCGCTGAACACGTGCCTGCGGGAGGCGTGTGTCTCGTGCACTAGAATGGGTGGTGCCGCGTGTCGATACCGCCCATCAGGTCGGAACCGTCGGACCCGTTCCGGTCGGATCGGACTTGAAGTAGTAGGGCTCAACAGCGGTGGGTCCGGAAACAGCAGGCCCGACAAGAAGTAGGGTGCCGCGCCCACACGAACCGCCACAGCGCCGGGGCGGCGGCATCAGCTCCGTAGCGGCGGCCGCAACGAAGCCGCAGCCGATCTCGTCGACCGGCACCGTCGCCTCGCAGCTTGCTACGACAGCCATACGATAGCCAGGAGTATTCGCGTGCCCGCCACCAGCGTCGCCCCAAACCAGCGCACCCGCACGGACCTGCGCAATGTCGCGATCGTCGCGCACGTCGATCACGGCAAGACCACTCTGGTGGATGCCATGCTCCAGCAGTCGGGTGCCTTCTCCGAGCATGCCGACCCCGTCGATCGGGTCATGGACACCAATGACCTGGAGCGGGAAAAGGGCATCACGATTCTGTCGAAGAACACCGCGATCCGGCGGAAGACCTCGGACGGGCCGGTCACCATCAACGTGGTCGACACCCCGGGGCACGCCGACTTCGGCGGTGAGGTCGAGCGTGGCCTGTCCATGGTCGACGGCGTGGTGCTGCTGGTCGATGCCAGCGAGGGACCGCTGCCGCAGACGCGCTTCGTACTGCGCAAAACCCTCGCAGCCGGACTGCCGGTGATCCTCGTGGTGAACAAGGTCGACCGCCCGGACGCCCGCGTGTCCGAGGTCGTCGACGAGGTTCACGATCTTCTGCTCGACCTGGCCACCGATGTGGGGGCCGACGAGTCCGTGCTCGACATCCCGGTCGTCTACGCCTCGGCACGTTCCGGCCGGTCGAGCCTGACCGCCCCGGAGCAGGGGGAACTTCCCCCCGGCGACGACATGACCGCCATGTTCGACACCCTCCTGGAGCATGTGCCCGCGCCGGTCGGTGACTGGGAAGCCCCGCTGCAGGCGCTGGTGACCAACCTCGACGCCTCCGCGTATCTCGGGCGGATCGCGCTGTGCCGGATCTACTCCGGCAAGCTGCGCAAGGGCCAGACCGTCGGCTGGTGCCGCGAGGACGGAACGGTCGAAAAGGTGCGGCTCACCGAGTTGTTCGTCACCGAGAACCTCGACCGGGTGCCCGCCGAGGAGGCCGCCGCGGGGAACATCGTGGCGATCGCGGGCATCCCCGACATCACCATCGGCGACACCCTCGCCGATCCCGAGAACCCGGAACCGCTGCCCCGGATCACCGTTGACGCCCCGGCGATCTCCATGACCATCGGGACGAACACCTCGCCGCACGCCGGGCGCAACGGCGGCACCAAGGTCACCGCACGACTGGTCAAGAATCGGCTGGACAGCGAGCTGATCGGCAACGTCAGCATGCGGGTCGTACCCACCGAGCGCCCGGACACCTGGGAGGTGCAGGGCCGTGGCGAGCTGGCCCTGGCCGTGCTGGTGGAGACGATGCGTCGAGAGGGCTTCGAGATCACCGCGGGCAAGCCGCAGGTGGTCACCAAGACCATCGACGGCAAGCTGTGCGAGCCGTTCGAGCGACTGAGCCTCGATGTCCCCGAGGAGCACCTCGGCGGAGTCACCCAGCTCCTGGCCGCCCGCAAGGGGCGTATGGAGACGATGGACGGCCACGGTACCGGCCGGATCAAGATGGAGTACATCATCCCGGCGCGGGGACTGATCGGGTTCCGGACCGATTTCCTCACCGAGACGCGGGGTGGCGGCATCGCCAACCACGTCTTCGAGGGGTACTTCGGCTGGGCCGGTGAGCTGCGCACACGCAGCAGCGGATCGCTGGTGGCCGACCGCTCCGGCCCGGTGACCACGTACGCGCTGCTGCAGTTGGCCGACCGCGGCACCTTCTTCGTCGAGCCGACCGCCGAGGTCTACGAGGGCATGGTCGTCGGGGAGACCCAGCGTCCCGAGGACCTCGACGTCAACGTGACCAAGGAGAAGAAGCTCACGAACATGCGCTCCGCCGCCGGGGAGGAGCTGGAGCGACTGGCCCGGCCCCGGACGCTGGGTCTGGAGGAAGCGCTGGAGTTCTGCTCCGTCGACGAGTGCGTGGAGGTCGGGCCCGAGAAGGTCCGCGTACGCAAGGTGACTCTCGACGGCAACCAGCGCGCCCGTGAGCGCTCGCGCGCCAAGTCCCGCGACAACCAGGCCTGACCTGGTCCTCGACGGGATGATGCGGCAGTCGTGCCGCACACTGCCGCATCATCCCGGTACCACCGTGCGGTGACGTGGTGGTGCCGGAAAGGCGAGAGTGGCGCCCGCCCGGTGTCTCGCGGCACGAAGGCACACGCAACCATGAGGGAGTGGGGAACGTCCCCTACAGGAGCCCGTCCGGGCTCCGGCGCTGCCGTGCCGCCTGGTGAACGGCAGGCTGGTCAGCGATGTCACAAGGGGAGGTCCACGCAACGTGTACCAGCGTCGATGCCGCCCGTTCACCGCGGTGTTCCTGCTGCTGTTGGCGTTGAGCGTGCTGGCGGGATGCACGAATGCACCGCCTCCCCCGCTGGTGGAGTCGACCACGCGGACCCCCTCGCCGAGACCGAGTGTGCCGCAGAAGCCGCCGAAGCCCACCGTGGTCGTAGCCGGTGTCGGTGACCTGAGCGGCGGGTTCAACCCGCATGCACTGGCCGATCTGTCCCCGGCGACGGCGGCGCTGTCCAACCTCATGCTGCCGTCGGTGTTCGAAGCGGGCCCGAAGGGGAAACCGCAGCTCAACACCACCCTCATGGAATCCGCCGAGGTGGTGCCCGATACCGAGAAGTTCACCGTCCGCTATCGGATCCGCACCGATGCCGGTTGGTCCGATGGCGCTCCGATCGCAGCCGAGGATTTCGTCTACCTGTGGCAGCAGATGCGCTCCCGGGCCGGTGTGGTCAACCCGGCAGGCTATCGGCTGATCACCGATGTCGCTTCCCGCCAGGGCGGCAAGACCGTCGTGGTGACCTTCGCCGAGCCCTACCCCGGCTGGAAAACCCTCTTCGACGACCTGCTGCCCGCTCACCTGGTCAAGGACGCGCCCGGCGGATGGACCGATGCGCTCGACGACGGCTATCCCGCCTCCGGAGGACCGTTCGCCGTTCGCCAGATCGACCTGGAACGCGGTGAGATCATCCTGATGCGCAACGAGCGCTACTTCGGACCCCCTGCAGCGTCCGACCGCATCGTGTTGCGCGCCAACGATCAGCGTGGACAGGTCGCGGCGTTGCGCAGTGGAGACACCGATGTCGCCGTGTTCAACGCGGACACTGCCACGATGGATGCCCTGCGCGGACTGGGTGATTCGGTGGAGATCACCACCGTTCCCCGGCCGAGCACCACGCAACTGCTCGTACGCCCCGATACACCACAACTGGACGATCCCCGAGTACGCAAGGCGATCTTCGCGGCGCTGGATCGCACAGCATTGATCGGCACCGGAACCGGGGGTGGACCCGCCGAGCAGCTTCGGTCGCATGCGCACGTGCTCGCCCCGTCGGAGGACGGATACACCCCGACCGAGCCTGCGGAACTCCTCTCGGAACACGCCGAGCCCCAACGGGTCGAGAAGCTGCTCGGTGAAGCCGGGTTCCAGCGCAGCGGAGGAACCTGGGCACGTGACGGCCGCCCCTTGAAGCTGGTCATCGCCGCGCAGTTCCGCAATGAGCAGTACGTGCGGATCGCCGAGGCAGCCGCCGAGCAGCTCCGCAACCGGGGAATACAGGCGACGGTGATCACACCGACCGGTGATGAGCTGTTCACCACGATGCTGCCGAGCGATCCCTCGGCCGGGAAAGCCGGTGCGAGCGCCGAGGTCGACATGGCGGTGGTTCCGCGGCCGGCTGCGGGAGATCCGGCATCGGTGATGGCGGCCCAGTGGGGGTGCCGGCGCGTGAACACCGACAGCGGGCAGCCGTTCCCCGCCAATATGGCGGGTTTCTGCGATCGGATGCTGCAACCGACGATCGAGGCGGCACTGACCGGACGGATGCCGTTCGACGAAGCCTCCGCGAGGGTGGAGTCCGTGCTGTGGTCGCAGGCACTGGCCCTGCCGCTGTATCAGCAGACGCAGGTACTGGCAGTGCGTCGCGAAATCACCGGCGTCGATCCGGGGAGCGGTTTCGCCGGACCGTTCGCCTCGGCGGGTCGGTGGGTCGGGACCCCCGGCGAGAGCTACGACTGGTGAACATGAGTCCTCCGGGCTGCGTGCGTAGTGATGTCGGCGGCGGAACCGGGCGGACCTCGGGCGTCCGGTCCGCGTGACCACCTTTCCGTGGGGGAGTACCCGGACGATTACGCTGGACCGGTGACGCTGACGGCCCCACCGCGGTTGTTGCTGGTACACGCACACCCCGATGACGAGACATTGTGGACAGGCGGGACCATTGCCCGCTACGCCGCCCGCGGCGTGCAGGTGACGGTGGTGACCTGCACTCTCGGCGAGGAAGGCGAGGTCATTCCCGAGAGCCTGCGCGGCCTGGCTTCCGAGCAGGCCGATCAGCTCGGCGGTTACCGCCTCGGCGAGCTGCGCTCCGCCTGCTCGGCCCTTCGCGTCGCCGGGCATCGTTTTCTGGGGGGGATCGGGCGGTGGCGCGACTCCGGCATGGTCTGGCAGGAGCCGGGCAAGGCCGCGGGCACGGTCGCCGACGCCCACCCTCGTGCGTTCGTCAACGGTGACCTCGCGGAGCAGTCCGACTCGCTGGAAGCCGTGCTCCGGGAGGTGAAGCCGCAGGTGGTGGTGACCTACGCCGCCGACGGCGGCTACGGCCATCCCGATCACATCCGTGCCCACGACGTGACGATGGCCGCCACGGCGAAGGTGCCCGACGTGCTGCGCGTATTCCATGTGGTGCCCTCGCGGGAGGCGGTCCGGGAGGGGCTGGACCGCTTGGCCCGGGCCGAGGGAATGCCGTTCACGCTGCCACGGCTGCACGAATTGCCGCATGTCGATGACGAGTCGGTCACCACCGTTGTCGATGTCGGCGAACACCTGCCCGCCAAGATCAATGCACTGCGCGCCCACGGCACCCAGGTCCGGGTGTGGCTCGACCAGTGGGACAACGGTACCGGAGTCGCAGGATACGCTCTGTCCAACGATGTCGGGCAGCCGCTGGCGAACACGGAGCACTACGTGCTGGCACGGGGTGCGGAACAGGGCGCCTCGACCGACCTTTTCGGGGGTCTCGGGGTCAGCGGGACCGAACCGGTGAGCGAGCGCTGATGACCTCCCGGGGGAGAGTGCTCGACCGGGTGGTGATCGGCTTCCTGCTGCTCGACGCCGTGCTGTTGGCGGTGCTCGAGCTGCTGTTCCTGCCTTCCTACCTCGGTGACATGCCTTTCCCCAGCACCACGGCGCTGGCGGCGGTGACCACACCGCTGCTGGTCGCACAAGCGGGTAAGCTCTCCCGCCGCCGAGGCGTTGCCGCCGCGCCGCTGGTGGCATGGTTCGTGACGGTGTTCGTCTTCGGCCTCGCAGGTCCCGGCGGGGACGTGCTGCTGCTTGCCAATGACTGGCGCACGTACCTGTTCCTCGCCGCCGGGGCGATCCCCGGTGCCCTGATGCTCGGGATTGTGCAGGGACGCCGGGGAGTCGAGCCGGTGCGGCCCCGGGACACGAGGTGAACGGGAGGCACGGTGGCCGAGGTACTGACCGACGAGCGCATCGCCGCGGTGCTGCGGCCGTTCGTGCGCGCCACCGCACCGGTTCTGCAGGCTCTGCGAGAGGCCGATCCACTGCGGCTGCGCCGCCGGTTTCGTGGTGGGGACGAGGTGACCGCGGAACCACCCCCCGAGCCGCAGGAGTTCGATCCCGCCGAAGAGCCTTCCGAGGAGGAGCATCCCGGTGGGAAAAGTGCCGGCGGGCAGGAGGACCCCGGCGAGCCCGGCAGACTGGACAGGTTGATGCGCAGGCTCGATTCGATGCAGTTGCCCGGTAGCTCGGCCTGGGATGCGATGACCATCGACCAGCGCTGCGACTGGTGGGCACGGAGGGTGGGCCGGTTTCTCGCGTTACTGGCCGGCCTGCCGAACTTCGGCGGTGTGATCACATCACGGTTGCCGATCCGCAACGCACTCGGGACGGTCGGTCAGGGACTGGTGTTGTCGGCCATCGCCTCCGAGCACGGCGTGCACGATCAGGCCCACCAGGTTCGGCTGATCGCCGAGGTGGTCCTCGACCGTGCTCTTCCGCGCACGGTCGCGGAGGGGACCGGCACGGGTGCGCGAGAGCACGATGACGAACGCACCGCCGAGCTCACCGAGGAGCTGGAGGCATCCCGCCGCGAGCACGGGCGCCCGACATCCGCAGCGGTGGCGAATACGGTGTGGCGAATGGCACGCACCCTGTGGGAAATCGATTCCGAACTCGACAAGCGACCGCAGGGACGGTTCCACCACGAGGCGATCGGTTCGGTTCCCGTCCTCGGTGTGGTGGGCGGTTACCTGGGAGAACGTTCGGCACTGCGCCGGGTGGCACGGCATGGCTCGAAGTGGCTTCGCCGCAATCCACCTCCGGCCGTGTGAGATTGGCCCGCCCCGTGTCGGGGTATGACGCGTGTGCCCATGATGTGTCCCGAAGTAGAGTCACGGGAGCCCCGGCCGTGGAGCTTCTCGTGAAGTGGGAGCCACTTACGTATCCGGGGTGGTAACGAGGGATACTGTCAGCGACCGTGCCAGGTGATCCTGTGCGCGGAGGACGAACGTTTCTAGCAGGAGAGCAACCGTGACCTACGTGATCGCCGAGCCCTGCGTCGACGTGCTCGACAAGGGCTGCATCGAGGAATGCCCCGTCGACTGCATCTACGAGGGCGGGCGGATGCTCTACATCCACCCCGATGAGTGCGTCGACTGCGGCGCCTGCGAACCGGTTTGCCCGGTCGAGGCCATCTACTACGAGGACGACGTGCCGGAGGAGTGGGCTGCCTACACGCAGGCCAATGTGGACTTCTTCGACGACCTCGGATCGCCTGGCGGCGCGGCCAAGGTGGGACGGGTCAACAAGGACGTCGAGCCCGTCACCAGCCTGCCTCCGCAAGGCGAATGAGTCCCGCCGACCACCCGGGCGGTACGGGACCGTCCGGGCGGCGCGGCCCCGATCTGCCGAGCTTCCCCTGGGACTCCCTGTCCGGGTACGCATCGGTGGCGCGGGCCCATCCGGAAGGCGTCGTCGACCTCTCGGTCGGGACGCCGGTCGACCCGGTCCCACCCGTGCTGCAGCGGGCGCTGTCCGCTGCAGCCGATTCCCCCGGCTATCCGGCGACGCACGGCACGGAGCAGCTCCGCGAGGCGGCAGTGGATTCGCTGGATCGCCGCTACGGAATCCGCGGCCTTGCCGCCGACGCGGTACTGCCGACGCTCGGATCGAAGGAACTCGTGGCCTGGCTGCCGATGTTGCTCGGGGTCCGGCCGGGAGACCTCGTGGCGATCCCGGACCTGGCCTACCCGACCTATGAGGTCGGTGCGCGGCTCGCGGGTGCCGAAACCGTGCGACTGAGCCCCGGCCAGGCTCCACCTGCCGGGACCGCACTGGTGTGGTTGAACTCCCCGTCGAACCCGACCGGCCGTGTCCTGGATGCCGAGCAACTCGCCACGTCGGTGCGCGCGGCCCGCGACGTCGGTGCCGTCGTGGCTTCCGACGAGTGCTATCTGTCGCTGGGGTGGGAGGCCGAACCCGTCTCCGTACTGCACCCCTCCGTATGCGGAGACTCCTTCGAGGGTCTGCTCGCGGTGCACTCGCTGTCGAAGTCCTCGAACTTCGCCGGATACCGCGCAGGTCTGGTCACCGGTGATTCCGAATTGGTGCGTGGCCTCCTGGAACTGCGCAAGCACGCCGGGATGATCGTGCCGCGCCCGGTGCAGGAGGCGATGACCGTCGCTTTCCGTGATGACGACCACGTGCGCGTGCAGCGTGATCTCTACGCCTCGCGACGCGCGGTGCTGTGGCCGGAACTGGAACGGGCGGGCTTCACCGTCGAGCACTCGCGCGGTGGGCTCTACCTGTGGGCGACGCGCGGGGAGGACGCGTGGCAGACGGTGGACTGGCTGGCACAGCGCGGCATCCTCGCCGCTCCCGGCACCTTCTACGGACCCGGTGGTGGCGAGCACGTGCGTATCGGGCTCACCGCCACCGACGAGCGGGTCGACGCCGCCGCGAAGCGCCTCGCCGAGTGACGTCCGCTCGCGGCGTCGGTCGGTTTCGTGCGAAGTCGGCAACGATCGTGCCGAACCCGGCACCGTGGGGCGCTTCCGCCCGCCTTTGTCCGGTGGAGGCGCCCCACGTTCCGGAGTGACTCAGTCGTTGGCGTGCAGTGCGGCGTTGAGTTCGACCTTGCCGCCGGTGCGGGGCACGACCTCGACGGCGCCCGTGGTGGAGTTACGACGGAACAGCAGACCGTCGTTCCCGGAGACCTCGGAGGCCTTGGTCAGGGTTCCGTCCGGAAGGGTGATCTTGGTGCCTGCCGTGACGTACAGGCCCGCCTCCACGACGCAGTCGTCACCGAGGGAGATGCCCACGCCGCCGTTGGAGCCGATCAGGCAGCGTTGACCCACCGAGATGACCTCCTTGCCGCCGCCGGAGAGCGTCCCCATGATCGACGCGCCACCGCCGACGTCGGAACCGTCCCCGATGACCACCCCGGCCGAGATACGTCCCTCGACCATCGAGGCACCCAGAGTGCCCGCGTTGAAGTTGATGAAACCCTCGTGCATGACGGTGGTTCCGCCGGCCAGGTGGGCACCGAGCCGCGCCCGGTCGGCATCGCCGATCCGGACTCCGGAGGGAATGACGTAATCGACCATCCGGGGGAACTTGTCGATGCTGTAGACGGTGACCGCCCCGCGTGCCCGCAGCCGTAGGCGGGTCGCCTCGAAGCCCTCCACCGGGCAGGGGCCGTGATTGGTCCACACGACATTGGACAGCAGACCGAAGATGCCTTCGAGGTTCTGCCCGTGCGGGCGCACCAGGCGGTGCGACAGCAGGTGCAGCCGCAGGTAGACCTCGTGCGTGTCGGCCGGTGCATCGGACAAGCGAGCCACGCCGGTGCGCACCGCGACCACCTCGACGCCGCGGGCATCGTCTCGGCCGAGCAGGTCGGCGCTCGCGGAACCGAGCGTGTCGGAGACCTCCTGCGGGGACAGCCGGGTGCTACCGACCTGGTCGGGATCACCCAGCTTGACGATGGGGAACCAGGTGTCCAGCACCGTGCCGTCGTCGGTGACAGTGGCCAGGCCCACACCGTGGGCGCCCGTGGCCTGTGGGTCGGGATTCTGCGGGCTGGTCGTGGACGCGCTGTTCATGGTTGAAAACAGTAATCGGTGCAGGTGGCCGAAGCCCGTGCAGGGTGAGGTCGTGGCCGGTGGGAACGCAGGCCGCCGCGGGCGGGCGGGTATCCTGCGCAACCGTGACCGCACGCTTGGATCTCACCGCCGACCCTGTCGAATTGACCGCCGCGCTGGTGGATGTTCCCAGTGTTTCCGGTGAGGAGACCGATCTCGCCGACGCGGTGGAGCAGGCCCTGCGAACGCAGGCTCCACACCTGGACGTGGTGCGCAACGGCGATGCGGTGCTGGCTCGGACGAACCGGGGGTGCGACTCCCGCGTCGTGCTCGCCGGGCACCTGGACACCGTGCCGATCAACGGAAATCTTCCGCTGCATCGCACCGGCACCGGCGACGAGGAGGTGCTGCACGGCTGCGGCACGGTGGACATGAAGGGTGGAGTCGCGGTGATGCTGCACATCGCCGCGGCATTGACCGAACCGCGTCACGACCTGACTTTCGTGTTCTACGACTGTGAGGAGATCGCTGCCGAGTACAACGGACTCAACCGCATCGAGCGGGAACTGCCCGACTGGTTGGCGGGAGATCTGGCCGTGGTGGGCGAGCCGTCGAACGCCTCGATCGAGGCGGGCTGCCAGGGCACCCTCAGGGTCGAGGTGCGTACGCAGGGACGTCGTGCGCACACTGCCCGTGCGTGGATGGGTGAGAATGCCATCCACGCGGCCGAGCCGGTGTTGCGGCGGCTCACCGAGTACACGCCCCGGCAGCCCGAGATCGACGGGATGCACTTTCACGAGGGGCTCCAGGCGGTGCGTGTGGAAGGCGGCATTGCGGGCAACGTCGTCCCGGACGCCTGCGTGGTGACGGTCAATCACCGCTTCGCGCCGGACACGTCGCTCGCCGCCGCCGAGGAACACGTGCGGGAGGTGTTCGACGGATTCGACGTCACCGTCGTGGACGCCTCGCAGGGGGCCCTGCCCGGGTTGACCGAGCCCGCCACCGCCGAGCTGGTGCGTGCCGCGGGTGGAGAGCCGGTGGCCAAGCTGGGATGGACGGATGTCGCCCGCTTCGCCAAGCGAGGTCTGCCCGCCGTGAACTTCGGCCCCGGCTCGCCGACCCTTGCCCACACCCGGGAGGAGAACGTCGCGACGAGCGACATCCGACACTGCGCGGATGTACTACGGCGATTCCTGAGCTGAGCGGGACTCAGATCACTTCCCGGGAAGTGGTCGGGGGCGGCAGCGCCGGGTCGAGGGGAGCGTCGGCGGGTTTCCGCGGTTCGGGTGCCGTTGCGGCGTCCGGCGTGACCCGAAGGTCCGCCCCGTCCGTATGCTGCCCGTCCGCGCTCGATGCCGACTGCGCCTGCTGCTCCGGGGCACGCTGTTCCCCGTGCTGCCCGTCCCGGGCCTGCTCGACGAAGCGCAGCAATTCGACGGGGAACGGCAGGACGAGCGTGGAGTTCTTCTCCGCTGCCACCTCCACCACGGTCTCCAGCAGCCGCAGTTGCAGCGCGGACGGAGTGTCGGCCATGACGGTGGCGGCCTCGGACAGCTTGCGGGAGGCCTGGAACTCGCCGTCGGCGGAGATGATGCGCGAGCGCCTCTCCCGTTCGGCCTCGGCCTGGCGGGCGATCGAGCGCTTCATCGTTTCCGGCAGCGAGACGTCCTTGATCTCCACTCGGTCGATGTGCACGCCCCAGTTCAGTGCGGGACTGTCGATCATCAGCTCCAGGCCCTGGTTGAGCTTCTCCCGGTCCGACAACAGGTCGTCGAGATCGCTCTTGCCGATGATGGAGCGCAGCGAGGACTGGGCGACCTGTCCCATCGCGAACAGGTAGTCCTCGACATTGATCACCGCACGGATGGGGTCGGTGACGTTGAAGTAGACGACGGCATCGACCCGCACGGTCACGTTATCCCGGGTGATGCCCTCCTGGGCGGGCACGGGCATCGTGACGATCTGCATGGTGACTTTGCGGAGACGATCGATCCCGGGAACGATCAGCGTCAGTCCCGGGCCCCGTACCTGCTGCTGGAGGCGACCGAATCGTAGGACGACTCCGCGCTCGTACTGTTTGATGACCTTCACACTGGCCGCGGCGGCAAGCACGCCGAGGACGAGAACCACGATCAGTACGTTGATGAGAATCATGCCGGACTCCCGGGGCCGATGGTGTTCGTGCCCGACGACCGGTCGCCGACTGCAAGCCACTGCGTAGATCACATACGATCTGCGGGTGGGTCCTGCCGCGCCCGTCGTTTGACGGGCCTGTCGCTTGACGGGCCTGTCGGCAACACCCGATCCTTACTCGTATGGTACGCCGCGAACGCCCGAAATGAAGTCCTTCCGACCAGCATTTTCATCGGCCATTGACGGTGCGGATGCTCGGCCGGTGGGGTTCCATACTCGGCATCGTCGACGGATGGGTACTGCGCGGAGCCGGGCGGCTCATTCGAGGTTCACCCGGGCTGCCTACGCTCATCGGCATGACGATCGAAGGGCCCGGGGACTCCTTGTACAGCACCGAGGACGACGGTGGCGAGAACGGCGAGGACACCGGCAATACCGGAAACGGAAGTGACCATTCGCCCGAGAAACGGCGCGGTCCGGTGGTGCTGCGCCGGTCCAGGCTGCAGGAACCGACCACGACCGACCAGCGGCTCCTCGACTCGCGTGGACCCTCGGACTGGGTGCACACGGATCCATGGCGGGTGCTGCGGATCCAGGCGGAGTTCGTCGAGGGATTCGGTGCGCTGGCAGAGGTCCCGCGCGCGACCACGGTGTTCGGTTCCGCACGGACCTCGCGTGAGCATCCCGAGTACCAGGCCGGGCTCGAGCTGGGGGCGGCGCTGGCCGGGATCGGCTGTGCCGCGATCACCGGTGGTGGGCCGGGTACGATGGAAGCGGTCAATCGGGGTGCTTCCGAGGCCGGTGGCCTGTCGATCGGGCTGGGTATCGAGTTGCCGTTCGAGCAGGGACTCAATCCCTGGGTCGATCTCGGCGTCAACTTCCGCTACTTCTTCACGCGCAAGACGATGTTCGTCAAGTACGCGCAGGCGTTCGTCTGCTTGCCGGGCGGCTTCGGCACGATGGACGAGCTGTTCGAGTCGCTCACTCTCGTGCAGACCAAGAAGGTCACGAAGTTCCCCGTGGTGATGTTCGGCCGGTCCTACTGGCAAGGGCTGTACGACTGGATACGGGACACGATGTACGGGACGGGCAAGATCGGGGAGAAGGATCTGGCTCTGCTGCATCTGACCGACGATTTGGAGGACGCCGTGCGCGTCGTGGAGGAGGCATACCAGGCATGGGAGGACACGCACTGAGCAGCCCGGAAGCAGCGAGCCCGGAAGCAGCGAGCCCGGAAGCAGCGAGCTCTGAAGCGGCGAGCCCGGAGGCCGGATGGCAGGTTTCGGTCTGTGTCTACTGCGCGTCGCGTCCTGTCGACGAGCGTTACGTGCACCTGGCAGGGGAGGTCGGTGCGTCCATCGCCAAGCGGGGTTGGACGCTGGTTTCCGGTGGTGGCCGGGTGTCGATGATGGGGGAGGTCGCCCGATCGGCTCGCTCCGGTGGGGCGCGCACGGTCGGGGTCATACCGCGCGAACTCGTCGACCGGGAGGTGGCCGATACCGAGGCGGACGAACTGCTGGTCGTGGACACCATGCGCGAGCGCAAGGGGTTGATGGACGCCCATGCCACGGCTTTTCTGGCGCTGCCCGGCGGTATCGGAACTTGCGAGGAGCTGTTCGAGGTGTGGACCTCCCGCTACATCGGTATGCACGACAAGCCGGTGGTGATACTCGATCCGGACGGCCACTACCGGGGGCTGCTGGATTGGGTGCGCGAGCTGGTCGGCAGCGGTTTCGCTTCCCAGCGCAGTCTCGATGCGCTGACCGTGGTCACCGATGTCGAGGCCGCCCTCGATGCCTGCGCGGGGTGAGGCGGAGCTGCCCGGAGATACCGATTTCCTGGCTGAGGCATGAACTACCTCCTCGACGCCCATGTCGCTTCCGAGTTGCCTCGGCGTTCCCCGAACCGGTTCCTGTGAGCGCTGGTCCGCCCAGCGCTCACAAGGTCAGAACAGGCTGCTGATCAGGCTCGCGATCGAAGCCACCGAGCCTATCGTGCCCACCGTCTCGAGCATCGGTTCCAGCCGCGACCAGCGGTTTTTGATGTGCTCTGCGTTCGGTTGCTCGTCTTCCAGTAGCTCGGAGAGTTCTTCGGTCCGCCAGCGGGCTTCGCCACCGTCGAGGTTCGATTCCGGTTCGGCGTGCAGAGTTCGTACGAGCTGCCGCACGAGGTGCCGAAGTTGCTCCAGGTCCTCCTGGTGGGGGTTTCCGGAACCGAACACCTGCTCGGCATGTGCTTTCGAGCGGGAACCCCAGCTGTGTGCACCGACGAAACTTCCGCCACTGATGTTGATCCGTTGTTTCTCGTCGTCACTCATGTGTGCTCCCTCGATTCGGTGGCTGCCGGAGACGGAGCCGGTGCGGCGGCTACCGTGCCGGTACTGGCGGTCGAGTGGGAACCCCAGCTGTGTGCACCGACGAACTGCCCGCCCCGGATGGTCGTGGTGTTGTTGATGATGTGAGTGCTTTGCCGGTCCAGTTCCTCGGTGCTGTAGCCGCGTTCGGTCAGGTGGTTGCGGACCGCCGAGAACATCCGTTTCTCCAGTAGCCTGATGTGGCGCTGGCCGTCGAGATCCTGGAACTCGCCACCACACTGGTCGTCGGCGGCCATTTCCCGGATGCTCTCGATGTTGCGACGGGCGTAGGTGGGGTCGGTCGCTCCGAGCCGGGTGGGCGCGGCGCGCAGGCCGTGTGCCATCTGCCGGATGGTGCGCCAGCGTCGTGCGATGCTGCCCAGCAGCTGCAGGAACTCGAGCGTGGCCAGACTTACCGCGTGGGACGCCGATGGGTCGACATGGCCACCCCTGCGGTACTCCGGAGCGATCGGGAACAGGCAGTAGGCGTTCCATTCGAGGTAGAGCGTGCGGTTGTCACAACCGATGTTGAGAAACGTGGAGACGACCAGGTCGGAGTCCCAGCTCGGCACACTGCTGCGCTGGAAATGCCGAACCCACTCCTGATCCTGGTCCATCAGGCTCAGCAAGGTCTCGTTCCGAAGCGCGATGGCGGGACGTCCGCTGTGGTCGGGCAGTAGCTCGTGCGCCAACGGGCTGTCCCGGTGCCTGCGGAGGCCCTGACTGGAGGCCACGACCAGGGGCTCCACCGTCAGGTCGCGGAGACGTCCGCCGGGGGCGAGCAGGTCGGCTTCGCGCATGTTGCACAGTTCGGTGCTGACCGCTTCGTACAGTTCCTGGGGACGCAGCGGTGTGGCTTCGTCGGAGTTCTGCTCCCGGCGGCGGAGGACCAGGGGAAGCGTCCAGGCGCTGACGCGGTGGCCATGAGCGACGAAGGCGTCCCAGCCACTGTGGACGAGGATGTTGCCGCTCGCCGACCGGTGAGCCACCTCGTCCAGCAGCGGCCCGTGGCGGGAAACGACCGCCGAAATCAGGCGGTTGATCAGGTTGGCGATCAGCGGGGATGGCTGCGGCGGTGGGGCAGGACTGCTATGCGTGGCCAGCAGCTGCTGCACGACACGCTTGTCCGCCAGCAACACCAGGTAGATCGCGGCCACGGCCGGCAGAAATACCAGCGCGAGGAGGAACCAGGCCACGCCCGGCGAACCCCCGCTTCCGAGGGCGCTCGCGATCAGCATGGTGGAGAACAGGAAGAACAGTCCGCCACCGAGCAGCCAGACCAGGAACAGCACTGTGGCGGCCATGCCGACGAAGCTGACCCCGCTCTCCTCGTCGCGGGTGTCCGGGTCTTCTCGCCGCGGAGTTCGTCGCAGGCCGACGGTCAACGACCAGAACAGACACATCGCGCCCCAGAACAAGGTGAAGGCGACGCTGTAGGGCAGGACGACGAGTGCGGCCACGAGCATGAGGGCCAGCACGGTCGCGTCACGTGCCCGGCGCCGTCGCCGGGCTACGAGGGCCTGGGTCAGGATCACCCGGGCGTCCAATCCCAGTGCCGGAGGCAGTGCCTCCGAAGGGGCGGAGAAATAGGTGTCGATGACGCGGTCGGCGAAGTCGGGCTTGAGATGGACGGCAGCCGTGAGGTGCCGTGTGATTTCGTCGTGGGATTGTGGAGTGCCGGTTCCTCCGGGCGGACTACTCGGTGCCGCTACGGCCGTCGGTGGTGTCGGGTGCATGGATCTCCTCGGTGGTGCCGGTCCGTGCGCGAGGGCTGCTGTTGATATTGCTCACTCCGGTGAATCCGACGCGAGAAAATGAAATGAACTCATCCGATCGGAGTAAATGGGCTCGGGCGGGCCGGGACAGGATTGCTGATCGTGAGTTGCGTCCCTCGATCGAGTCACGTTTTTCCGGTGTGCGACCACTCGGAAGGATCAGTGATGCAGGTCACGAAAGCTGCGTACCGGATGAGGACTTAAGGCTCTTGCCGGGCGCTCGTGACAGTGGCCGCCGATGACCGTAGAGTCGCTACTCGTGAAAGCCGATGCCCTACGTGGTCACCTGGACGGGTTGCTGCTGGCCACTCTCGACGGTAGGCAGCTCCACGGCTACGCGATCATCGAGGCGCTGCAGCAACGCAGCGGTGGTGCCGTCGATCTCCCCACCGGCACCGTCTACCCGGCATTGCGCCGGCTGGAACGTGCCGGGTACGTGTGCAGCGAGTGGAGCACCGTCGGCGGGCGCAGGCGACGTACCTACCGCCTGACTCGATCCGGGATGGGCACTCTCCATGCCGAACGGCGTGCCTGGCGGGAGTTCACCGCTGCTATCGAAGGTGTACTCGGTGACGTGGTCACTCCTGCCTGAAGGTGGGACGTGTCGAGGTGTTTCGCCGGGCGGGCGACGCCGCCGCTGTTTTCGAGCTGTACACACCCCACCCCGGGATGGCGGCGGTATCCGTGTTCCGTCCCGTCCGTGCCACGATCTGACCTGTGGTTAGCGCACTCATCTACCTCGTCGTCGTACTCGCCGTGGCCGCGGTGATCTACCTGCTCGCCTCCCTGGTATTCGGTCGTGGTGAGGAAATGGAGCCACTGCCGCCCGGATCGACTCCGACGCGACTGCCGCCCTCGGGGGTCCAGGGCGGCGATGTGCGCGCCTTGCGATTCCAGCAGGTCTTTCGCGGGTACAAGGCTTCCGAGGTGGACTGGGCGCTGAACCGGTTGGCCGGGGAGCTGGACGAGTTGCGTGGTCAGGTCGCGGTACTCGAACGCCAGTTGAACGCGGCGAGCGAGCAGCGCCACCGACCGCCCGCCGACGGAAGGGACTGAAAGACATGGGTACTGCCGAGGTGCGGCAGAGCGTGCAGGTTCAGGAGGCGGCCGAGGTGGTCTGGGCCGCAGCCACCGACTGGAGCAGGCAGCGCGAGTGGATGCTGGGCACTGAAGTGCATGTGACCAGCGGCGACGGTGCCGGACCCGGAGCGGAACTGATTGCCTTCACCGGACTGGGCGGGATCGGTTTCCTGGATTCGATGGAGATCACCGAATGGGCACCGCCGCTGCGCTGCGTCGTCCGTCATCGCGGCACCCTGGTGCGGGGAACGGGTGGTTTCCACATCGTGCGCAGCGCTGCGGACGGTTCGACGTTCATGTGGTGGGAGCGGTTCGAACTCCCTGCTGTCGGCTCCGCGGTCTGGCCGCTGGTGCGCCCCGGCGTCAGCTGGGGTCTGCGCACGTCGCTGACGCGGTTCGCGAAGTTCTGTCACCGCTACCGGAGAGATCACCCCGCCCGGTCCGAGGGGACAGCCGAGGAGTGAGCCGACGAAGACATGACCGGTGCACAGGGATCGGTGCACCGGGACCGGTACGGGGATGTGGACGATTTCGCGAGAAATTGGCGTTCACCCGAGTGATGGTGAATTTCTCGCGAAATTGCCCGACGTTTCGCGTTCAGTGGCCGGTGAACTCGGGATCGCGCTTGTCGATGAATGCCGAGACCGCCTCCCGATGATCGGCTGTGTTCCCGGACTCGGCCTGGGCCCCCGCTTCCACCGCGAGCGTTTCGTCGAGCCCCTCGGCTGCCGCGGCGAGCATCGTCTCCTTGATCCGCGCGTACGCGCTGGTCGGACCGGTTGCCATCCGGGTGGCGAGTTCGGTGGCCGCGCCTGCCGCTTCGCCCGCGGGCACGACGCGATTGACCATGCCGATCCGCAGTGCCTCGTCGGCGGCCACGGGCTCGGCCAGCAACAGCATCTCCATCGCCCGGCCGTATCCGATCAGCCGGGGTAACGTCCACGACGCGCCGGAATCCGTGGACAGGCCGACATTGGCGAAAGCCATCAGGAACTTCGCGTTCTCCGCGGCCACTCGCAGGTCGCAGGCATAGGCCAAGGACGCTCCTGCGCCTGCCGCCGTGCCGTTGACCGCGGCGATCGTCGGCTTGGGCATGGTGGTGACCGCTCGGATAAGCGGGTTGTAGTGCTCCTCCACCGTGCGTAGTGGTGTGGGATCGTCGGATTCCAACTGGGTGATGTGTTCCTTGAGATCCTGTCCGGCGCAGAATGCCTTTCCGGCGCCGGTGACCACCACGGCACGCACCGAATCATCGGCTGCCGTGTCCCGCAGAGCCTCGATCAGCCGCTGCTTGAGTTCGACGGTCAGCGAGTTGAACGCATCCGGGCGGTTCATCGTGATCCGTCGTACACCGTGGGTGTCTTCGATCAGCAGTACATCGTCGGACACGGGGATCCTTTCGTCGGTGGTGGCCGACGCGGCGGGTCTTCGTCCGCCCGCGGCGTCGGTGTCAGGCAGCGTGGCAGCAGAGTGACGGCAGTGTGACAGCGGACACGGTTGCGATGATCGGGGCTTCTCCACGGTAGTCGTGTTTCGTCCGCGACCGGAACATGCGGCGACGGTGCTCCGGAATGGCACACTCCGGAGTGGACGGTGATCGTCCTCTCCCGAGGGATCCGGAGGGGGCAAAAGGCGTGGCAGCTCGTGCTGGATCGCGGCGGTGCGGTGCTGTGGCCGGTGATTGCTCGACATCACCCGTGCGCATCAGCCTGCCCCTGGGGCCGGGAATCACCGAACGAACTCGCACGACGGCTGAGTCTGCCACTTGCCTGCGGTATCGGACCAGCGCAACTCGGACACGCTTTGATCGGTTCGGTTTCGCGGCTGCATCCGGATGGGGGAGAATGGTGTGGGACCAACTGGTTGTGGCGACCAGTGGGTGGGAAGAGTTCACGGAGGGAGCACGCTATGGCGGCCATGAAGCCCCGGACCGGTGACGGTCCCCTCGAGGTGACGAAGGAGGGACGCGGGATCGTGATGCGCGTTCCGCTCGAGGGCGGTGGGCGCCTCGTCGTCGAGATGACGATGGAGGAGGCCATGAACCTGGACGAAGCCCTGGACTCGGTCACTGGCTGAGGTCGCCGCGAAGCGATCGGGGAGTGCCCGATCAGGTGAAGCGTTTGAGCCCCGGCACCCGAAGACGGTGCCGGGGTCGCCGTCCGCAGGCAGGTCACGAACGCATGCTGTAGCACAGTCGTAGGTATTCGCAGTGAACAGGAAGGTGCCGTGGTGCCCGGTTCTTCAGTGTCGGCGTCGGCCGCCGACTCGGTCCTCCCCGTGATCCCGACGTCACTGGTCGACGTGGAAGTGGTCGAGCGGCAGCGTGAGGGTGTCCCCACGGCAGTGCCGGTGCCGGATGTCGACGGCTCGACGGATCTTGCTGCCGCTGCCGCGACGTTCGAGGTGGACACCGTACTGCTGGAGACCGTGGGTGCCACGAGTTCGGCCGGTGAGGTCCGCACTGTGCCGATGGCCGACGGCAGGTTCGGCTGGGTGGTCGGCTCGGGCTCCGGTGAACCGGCGAGCTGGCGTCGGGTCGGCGCCGGGCTCGCCCGGGCGGTCCGCGAGCGCCTCGGTGAAGGCGACGGCGACGGCACCGAACCCGAGGACCTCGGGGATGCGCTGGACGCCGACTATGTGCAGGTCCGGCTTCCCGAGGATGCCGACGCGGACACGGTCACGGCACTGACACTCGGCCTGTCCCTCGGCGACTACCGGTTCCGCGTGACTGCCAAGCCGACGCCGCCCCGGTTGCGCAAGGCACTGCTGGTCGCTGCCGAGGGAGCCGACACCGCAGCGCTGAGCGAAGCGGTACGGCGCGCCCACCAGTGGGCGGCAGCCACAGCACTGGCCCGTGACCTGGCCAATGCGCCGTCCAATGTCAAGGATCCGGCCTGGTTCACCGACACCGCCGCGCAGCTCGCGCGCGCCATACCCGGTCTGGAGGCGACCGTCCGGGACGAGAAGTGGCTCGGCGATCACGGGTTCGGCGGAATCCTGGCGGTCGGTGGCGGCTCCGCGCGGCCACCGCGCCTGCTGGAACTGTCCTGGACTCCGGACCTCCCGGCGTCCGGCTCCGAGGGATCGGCACCGCACATCGTGCTGGTCGGCAAGGGCATCACCTTCGACACGGGTGGTATCTCGATCAAGCCCGCCGACGGCATGGAACTCATGCGCACCGACATGTCCGGTGGTGGGGCCGTGATCGGGGCGATGTTGTCGATCGCGCGGCTCGAACTGCCTGTCCGGGTGACCGCCCTGGTTCCCGCGGCGGAGAACCACGTATCGGGATCGGCCTACCGCCCCGGCGACATCGTGCGTCACTACGGCGGCACGACCACCGAGGTCGGCAATACCGACGCCGAGGGACGCATGGTGATGGCGGATGCCCTGGCCTATGCCGTGCGCAGGTACGAGCCGGACATGCTCGTGGACGTGGCGACCCTGACCGGTGCGATGAAGGTTGCTCTCGGCCTGCGGACCGGAGGTGTGCTCAGTACGGACGAACGGCTCGGTGACCGGGTGCGCGCGGCGGGTGAGCGTACCGGCGAGTCCTGGTGGCCGATGCCGTTGCTCGATGACCACGCCGAGGACGTTCGCAGCGAGATCGCCGATGTGCGGCAGACGCCACCGGGACCGGGCGGGGTGACGGCGGGGCTGTTCCTGCGCGAGTTCACCTCGGGGCTGCCGTGGGCGCACCTGGACATCGCAGGGCCCGCCCGTGCCGACAAGCCTTATGCCGAGGTCGTTACCGGTGCCACCGGGTTCGCCGCGCGCACTCTCATCGAGTTCGTGGCCGGCTTCACCGAGTAGCCGCAGCATCGTGGACGGTGACGCGGGCCGGGTACGCAGAATCAGGTTCGCGTCACTGACCGGTGCTCTGGCCCTGTTCGCGCTGCTCTACGCACCGCAGGCGGTGCTGCCGCAACTCGCCGCGGAGTTTTCGGTCTCGCCCGGGACCGTGGCGCTGCTGATCTCGGCGAGCACGCTCGGGCTGGCACTGGCAGCGATTCCGCTGGGAACGCTGTCCGAAGTGCTCGGGCGCCGCCGGATCATGGTCGTGTCCTTGCTGGTTGCCGAGGGAATCGGTCTGCTCCTGCCGTGGGTGCACCACTTCCCCCTGATGGTCGGTGCGCGCCTGGTGCAGGGTGCGGCTGTGGCAGGCCTCGCCGTCGTTGCCGTCGCCTACCTGGCCGACGAGGCCGGGGGCAGGCATCTCGGCAGCACGATGGGGCTCTACGTCGCGGGAACCACGATCGGCGGAATGTCCGGCCGCATCGTGTGCGGGGTGGTCGCGGACTTCGCCGGATGGTCCGGCGGGATGCTGGCCGTGGCACTGCTGGCCGGTGTGTGCACGGTCGTGTTCGTGACGCTGCTGCCCGCCGACAGCCGCCACAGCAGACAGCCGTGGCGATGGCGTCCGCTGGCAGCGGGGCTGCGCAGCGCCGCGAGCACCCCGGTGCTGTACGCGCCGTACCTGGTGGCGGCGCTGGGGATGGGTTCCTTCGTCACGATCTACAACGTGCTCGGTTTCCGGCTGATCGGCCCCCCGCTGATGGTGCCACCGGCGCTGGCTGCGCTGGCTTTTCTCGCTTATGCGGCGGGTACGGTGAGTTCGGCGGTCGCCGGTCGGGCAGCTGATCGCCGGGGGCGTTCCCCGGTGCTGCTGTGCGGGTTGTCGATCACCGTTCTCGGGCTGCTGACGATGCTGAGCGGGCAACTGGTGCTGATCCTGGCCGGTCTGGTCGTGTTCACCGGCGGGTTCTTCATGGCCCATTCGGTGGCCAGCACCTGGGTCGGTGCCCGGGCTCCGGAGTCGGCGCGAGGCCAGGCGTCCTCGCTGTACCAGTTCTGCTACTACTCGGGGAGCAGTGTCGGTGGTGTGGCCGGTGGCACGGCCTTCGCTGCGTGGGGATGGGCGGGGATGACGGCGTTGCTGTGTTGCTGGCTTGCCGTCGCCGCCGGGGGTGTGCTCCTCGCGCGTAGCGCCACGTGAGAGAGCGGTTGCGCAGGGAGCTGTACGTCCCGGTGACCACGCGGATTGGTCGACGTGGCTACACTACTCGAGGTACCGGCTCCCGCAGTGCGGCCCCGCAGCGAAGCGCAGCAGCGAGGCCGCAGCCGGAGGTTCCGCCATCCGCACCACTACGCAAACCGATCCGCGCACTCGCTACGTGGTGTCGGCATCGTAAGGGGGTCGCTCTCCGGGCTCCAGCGGCTGTTGGTCGGTGTTGCCGGAGACCGGCCGCGCGTCCGAAGGACGTTTGTCCCCATTGCCGTTGCTTCGACCGCTGCTGTGGGGATGCTTGTCGTTGGTGATCCCGTCCAGCGGGTTCTCGCCGTCGAACAGGTGCTGGGTGACCGCCTTGCGGGGGTCGAAGTTGCGGACGCCGCGCAGGTCTTCCAGCGGTTGACGCAACTCGTCGAACTCCGTTCCGAGTTCGGAGCGGAGTTGCTCCCGTGCTCCTGTGGCGTACTCCTTGACCTGTCGCACGGCCCTACCCAGCCATGCTGCCGCCGAGGGAAGTCGCTCCGGGCCGAGAATGAACAGACCGGCGATGATGAGCACAGCAATCTCACCCCAGCCGATGCTATCGAACACCTCGACTCCTCCCGGATCACTTCACGGCCGCAGGAACACGGCGGCGCCAGCATACCGGCCACACGGTGCCGCACGGAAACGAACATCGGACCAACCGCCGGATACACGTTATTGCAGGGTGGCATCGAGGACGAGCTCGCGGCCGCCGCGGACCACGGTGATCGGGACAGTGGCGCCGACGCGGTGTTCGTCCACCGCCACGATCAATTCGTTGGCGCTGGCGACCTGCCGGTCACCGACCTTGATGATGACATCGCCCTCCGCGACCCCCGCTGCTTCGGCGGCACTGCCCTGCTGCACGTTCTGCACCTGGGCACCCCCCTCTGTCCCGTCGGTGACCGACTTGGCGTTCACACCCAGCTTGGCGTGCTGAAACTGGCCGGTACGGATGAGCTGTTCGGTCACCCGACGTACCTCGTCGATCGGGATGGCGAAGCCGAGACCGATCGATCCGCTCTGCCCACTCGAGCCGAGGGTGCGGATCGCGCTGCTGATGCCGACCACGGCGCCGTTGGCGTTGACCAGAGCCCCACCCGAGTTGCCCGGATTGATGGCGGCGTCGGTCTGGATGGCGTCGATGACCGCGTTGGTGTCGGTGCCCTCCCCGGCCAGCCGTACCGGGCGATGCATCGAACTGACGATGCCGCTGGTGACCGTGCTCTCCAAGCCGAGTGGAGAACCGATGGCGATCACCCTGTCACCGACCGCGAGATCCTCGGAGCTGCCGAGCTGAGCCACGGTGGGGTTGGCCACGTCGACCTTCAGCACGGCGAGGTCGGTTCGGGGATCGCGTCCGACGATCCGTGCGGGCACACGCGTACCGTCCGAGAAGACGGTGAAGACCTTCGCCTCGGGAGTGTCCACCGCCATGGAGATCACGTGGTTGTTGGTGACGATGTAGCCGTTGCCGTCGATGACCACTCCCGAGCCGGTTCCTCCCTGGGAACCCACCTGGACCTCCACCGAGACCACGGCGGGGACGACGCGTGCGGCGACTGTGGCGACGGTCCCGGGCGGGCGATCCACACTCGGCTCGACCTTGGCGAGGGTCACGTCCGGATTGGTCAGCGGGTTGCCTTCCTCGGCGGTGATACGCCCGACGAAGCCACCGACGCCCGCGAGGAGGAGTGCCACGGCAGCCAGCGCAGCCAGGGCACGTGGGTGCACTCTGCGGCCGAACAGCACCTCTCGTGCGCTCAGCAGAGGACCGGGAGTCGGTTCGTGGTCCTTGTCGGAGTTTTCCTCGGTGAGTGCCGGAGCCCCGACGACCACGCCGGAAGCCGGGTCCCGCCACGGATCCCGCTCGCCGTGGCTGTTCCAGAACAGCTGTTCGTCCGGCGGTGTCCGTTCGGACGGTTCCGGATCACCGGGCGCGCGCTGCAGCGCCTCGGCACTACCCGGTGGACGGCTGAATGCCGTTGCCAGCGCTTCCGGGGTGGGGGGTGTGTTTTCGATGCCGCGGGGCGGAAGATCGCCACGTCTGCGCGAATCGAAGCTGCCTTCGACGCCCTGGGGGCGGCGGAACACCGCCGACTGTTCCGGATCGGGGTCCTGCACGGACCTCCTCGGCTGCTCGCTCATCGCTCCCCGGGCATGTGCACGTATCGGCCTTGTCGCTGCCATGCGAGTGGATCACACGAACGGGCGCCGACGTATGCCGGTGTCAGGACCCACTTCGCACCCATTTTGCCGGGAACGGCGTGAAGTCTCCGTGGGTACGACGATCCGGTGGCGACATCATCCGGCCGGGGGTGCTGCCGAAGCGGGTGTGGTGCTCGTGCCGAGGTCGGGTCCGGTCGGTATCTGCGCCGCCGGAATTTCCCGCAGGGGCGTGGCCTGCGATCCGCTCGCCGGTGTGGCGCTCGGGGTGGTGGCCGGTGCGGAGGCGGGAACGGTGGCGTCCTCGCGGGCGGTGTCGCCCTGGGGAAAGGGTCGAGGCACCGTGGTCACGGTGTTGTCCGACTCTTCCGCGGGAATGTTCATGAACGCCAGAGCACCGAGCACGATGCCGGAGAACACGACGCTGGCGCCCTGCTTGGCTCTGCGCCCGTGCCCCCTGGGATGCTGGGAGTGCTCCGAAGCTTGCTCGGAAACGTCGCCCCCGAGCGGAGTGCCCCCATCGCCGTCTCGGCGGCCACGGCCCAACCGGGCGCTCGATCCCAGCACGGGAACGGTGGACTCGTAGGCCGACGACGCGCCGGAGTGATTCGCATCACGGTGATTCAGGGCCACCAGCCGGCCGTCTTCGGTGAGGGCGAGTTCGTCCGGCCGGTCGGGCAGTTGTGCTTCCCCGGGGATGGACTGCAGCGTCCTGAGGAACTGTGGCGACATCGACGGCGTGTCCGCCGCGCGAATCGCCGAGCGTGCCTGCCGCTGGGCTGCTGCGTCCGCCTTGCACGCCGAACACTTCGCGATGTGTGCGGCCGCACGATCGTGGGCGTTCGGGGTCAACTCGCCGTCGACGAAAGCGACGAGCGCATCCAGTGCAAGATGCTGCTCGGGTAACCCCCACCCACGCAATGCGCTCATGCGGACTCCTCCCGTGCCTTCTCCCGGCGAGTTGCCAGACCCGCCTTGAGCAGTTGCCGCCCACGATGGATCCTGCTGCGTACAGTACCCAGCTTCACCCCGAGAGTGGTACCGATCTCCTCGTAGGACAGGCCCTCCACGTCGCAGAGCACGATCGCCGCCCGGAACTCGGGTGCGAGCTCGTCGAGTGCGGCCTGCAGATCCGGGTCCAGGTGGGTTTCGTGAAACACCTGTTCGGGACTCGGCCCCCGGCCGGGGATGCGGTCGGTGTCCTCGGGGAGGCCCTCCATTCGCAGCCGTGACCTGCGACGTGCCATATCGAGGAACAGGTTGGTGGTGATGCGGTGCAGCCAACCTTCGAAGGTGCCGGGCTTGTACGACGCCAGGGAGCGGAACACGCGAATGAACGTCTCCTGGGTCAGGTCCTCGGCGTCATGCTTGTTGCCGGAGAGCCGGTAAGCCAGCCGATAAACCCGGTCGGCGTGGTTACGAACCACTTCCTCCCAGGTCGGAGGTGTCCACGCTGTCTCCTGCGACGGGATGACGGCGTGCTGGTCGGCGTCGGCCATCGAGCTCATCGGCTCTGTCGCGGGGGTGTGAGTTGCCATGTGAGTGGAAGGCACCTCCTGCGGGGGTTGTGCCCCGTAGAACGATTCTGCCGGCTGCTGTGTTCCCGGCGGTCTGAGCAAGAGACGCCGTGCGCGACCGGATATGACACCTTCACTGTGCTTTCCGCTCGTGAGGCGGACGTGAAAGCGGGCTGAGAGCAGCCTGAGAAAACGGCAGTCACAACAGCGTGATCCCGACGGTCTCGCGTGTCCGTGAATACCGCGACGATAGCCTATGTGATCGTGTTCCCCGAGAAACCGACCGACAACGAGCCCGCGGGCCGGAATGACGCCGGACGCCGCGGCGCCGACAGCGGTGTGGTCTCCCTCCGCGGGAACCATGCGGGCAGCGCCGAAGCGAGTGTACTTCCCGTATCCACCGGGGCAACGTTGCGGTTTCTGACCTCGGTGCTGCGAGCCAGGGCCGTGGTGGAAGTCGGTACCGGTTCGGGCGCGACCGCTCTGTCCCTGCTGGAGGGCATGGCCGCCGACGGGCTGCTCACCTCCATCGACCTCGATCCCGACGCACAGCGCACGGCTCGGGCGGCGCTGACGGAGGCCGGAGTGCCCGGCAACCGCACGAGGCTCATCACGGGAGTGGCTCAAGAGGTGCTGCTCCGGCTCACCGAGGGCGCCTATGACCTGGTACTGATCGACGCCACCAAACCGGATTACTCCGCTTACCTGGAGCCCGGTAAGCGGTTGCTGCGCCCCGGCGGGACCCTCGTGTTCCGCGGCATCGTGCCCGACAGCGACCTCGGTGATCCGGCACGGCGGAACCCGGGAACCCCGAGGACCGCCGCCCTGCACGAACTCCTCCGAGCCGTCCACGCGGACCCGAGCCTGGTCCCGGTCGCACTGCCGGTCGAGGATGGGCTACTGGCCATCGCCCGGACCTAGACTCCGCCTGGCCCCGGTACCCGGGTTCCGCCTGGCCCCGGTACCCGGGTGAGGGGTGAAGTCTTCCGGAAAACCTCACCCCCACCAAGACCGACCGGACGGGCCTCGGGGAGTACGCGGACTCCCTACGCCGGGGAAACCGACAGGAGCTGGCCGGCCAGCCCGCGGGCACGGGTGGAGAGCTTCTTCGCCACGTCGCCGAGAACCACGCCTGCCGGGGACTCGGGAGCCTCCAACACCAGCGGCGTGCCCCCGTCGCCGGCCTCACGCAGGCGCGGGTCGAGCGGGATCTGACCGAGCAGCGGCACGTCGGCACCCACGGATTTGGTCAGCGAGTCCGCGACGATCTGGCCGCCACCGGAGCCGAACACGTCCATCCGCTGCCCGTCGGGCAGTTCCATCCAGGACATGTTCTCCACGACGCCTGCCAGCCGCTGACGGGTCTGCATCGCGATCGCACCTGCCCGCTCGGCGACCTCGGCGGCTGCCTGCTGCGGTGTGGTCACGACCAGGATCTCGGCATTGGGCATGAGCTGAGCGGTGGACAGTGCCACGTCACCGGTGCCGGGTGGCAGGTCCAGCAGCAGGACGTCCAGGTCGCCCCAGAACACGTCGGACAGGAACTGCTGGAGTGCCCGGTGCAGCATCGGACCGCGCCACACCACCGGCGTGTTGCCCGGGGTGAACATGCCGATGGAGATCAGTTTCACGCCGTGCGCCTGCGGCGGCATGATCATGTTCTCGACCTGGGTGGGCTTGTTCTCCGTGCCGAGCATCCGGGGCACGGAGTGTCCGTAGATGTCGGCGTCGACGACACCGACCGACAGGCCCCGCTGGGCCATCGACACGGCGAGATTGACCGTCACGCTGGACTTGCCGACGCCGCCCTTGCCGGAGGCGACGCAGTACACGCGTGTCATCGAGCCCGGCTCGGCGAACGGAATCCTGGGCTCCTCGGCGCCGCCCTTCAGCTGCTTGCGCAGTTCGGTGCGCTGCTCGTCGCTCATCACGTCGAGCTCGACGGAGACCGAGCGCACGCCCTCGATTCCCGATACCGCGGAGTCGACCCGCTGGGTGATGGTGTCCTTCATCGGGCATCCCTGCACCGTGAGGTACACGCCGACCTCGACATCACCGTCATCGCCGACCGTGATCCCCTTGACCATGCCCAGTTCGGTGATCGGCTTGTGGATCTCGGGATCCTCGACCTGAGTGAGAGCCTGGCGAACGGCCTCTTCGGTGGGAGCGGACTGTGTAGTGGCCACGGTTACGCGACACCGACCTTTCCTGCGCGTATGGTCTCGGCATCCATGCTACGGATGCCCGATATGCGTGCCCACGGTGTGGTCCGGCGCGCCGCGGTTCGGACCTTCCGTTCGGCTGCGACTGCGGCTGCGGCTGCGGACCGTGGTCAGCTCCGCTCCTCGCTCGGGTTCCACGCATCCGGCTTCGGACCGCTCCGGCGTCGTCGGGCGCTCGTGCTCTCCGTGCCGGGCAACTCGTCGCGCAGCCGATCGAGTTCGCCGCGCAGGTAGTCCCGAGTGGCGACCTCGCCGATGGCCAGGCGCAGCGCGGCGAGCTCACGGGCCAGGTACTCGGTGTCGGCCTTGGTCTGTTCCGCCCGTGCCCGGTCTTCCTCCAAAGACACCCGGTCCCGGTCGTCCTGGCGGTTCTGGGCGAGCAGGATCAGCGGCGCGGCGTAGGCCGCCTGGGTGGAAAACGCGAGGTTGAGCAGGATGAACGGGTAAGGATCCCAGGCCAGGGAGACGGCGAGGAGATTCAGGCTGATCCAGGTCACCACGAGCAGGGTCTGCCAGAACAGGAACTTGCCGGTCCCCAAGAACCGGGCGATCCGTTCGGAGAGCCTGCCGAACAGTTCCGGATCGAGATCGAGCGAGAAGCGGCGGGGTTGGCGCGGCTGGTCGAGCCGCCGTCGGGGCAGCAGCTCAGGCATTGCCGGCACCCGCTTCCTGCACGGCGGCGGCCGACTCGTCGCTGTCGGGCAACCCGCTGCGCCGCCAGTTCTCCGGCAGCAGGTGGTCGAGCACGTCGTCGACGGTGACGGCTCCGATCAGATGCTCCTGATCGTCGAGGACCGGTCCGCACACCAGATTGTAGGCGGCGAAGTACCGGGTGACCTCGGTCAGCGGTGCTGCCGGGGGCAGGCTCGCCAGGTCGGTGTCCAGGGCACCCCCCACGAGGTTGGACGGTGGCTCGCGCAGCAGCCGTTGGATGTGCACGCAACCGAGATACCGACCGGTGGGTGTTTCCGACGGGGGCCTGCACACGAAGACCATGCTCGCCAGGCCCACCGGCAGCTCGGCGTTGCGCACCATCGCGAGTGCCTCGGCGATGGTGGCGTCCGGCTCGGCGATCACCGGTTCGGGTGTCATCAGTCCGCCCGCGGTATCGGAGGAGTACTTCAGCAGCCGCTTGACCGGCGCGGACTCCTCCGGTGCCATCAGTTCCAGCAGCCGTTCCTTGTCCCTCTCGGACAATTCGGCCAGCAGGTCGGCAGCGTCGTCCGGGTCCATGGCCTCCAGCAGCTCGGTGGCACGGTCCTCGCCCAGGTGCTCGACCAGGTTTTTCTGGTCCTCCTCCGGCAACTCCTCGACGACGTCGGCCAGCCGTTCGACATCGAGTGCTTCGGCGACCTCGTAACGCCGCTTGGTGGGCAGTTCGTGCAGCGCGCTGGCCACATCGACGGCGCGCATCGTGTCGAACACCGTGAGTAGTTGGTGCACGCCCTGAGGTTGGTCGGTCAGTTCGGCGACGGCCAGACCCGTGATCTGGTCCCAGGCCAGTACCTGCACCGGCCCACGGCGCCCGAGTCGACCGGTGCGCTCCCGGACGGCGAGCTTGCCGAGCTGCCAGTCGCGGGTGCGGGTTTGCTCCATCGCCGCATCGACCAGCATCGCCGGGGACCCGGAAGCAGCCACGGTGACCCGGGCATCCAGGAGCTGGCCGAGCACGAGAACCTCGTTGGGGCGCTGGTGGAACTGCCGCATGTTCAGCGTGCCGGTCGCCAGCATCACCGCACCCGCCTCGATCCGGGTGACCCGCAGCATCGGCACGAAGATGCGCCTGCGGGTGGCCATCTCCATCACCAGACCGAGCACGCGCGGGGGTCGGCGATCCGGGCGCAGCCCGGCCACCACATCCCGCACCTTGCCGATCGATTCGCCGTCCGGTCCGAACACGGCCAGTCCGGCCATCTGCGCGGCATAGACTCTGTTCGTGCCCGCCACGCTGATCAGGCTAGTCCCGAGCGCGCTTCGGGACACGCTCACGCGGGTGGTAGACACGAGAGGTCGTGTCCCGGCTCGAGGAGGATTTGCAGTGGTCGACCGTCATCGCCCCCGCCGCACGTGTCTGGCGGTTCCCGGATCCGGTCCGAAGATGATCGACAAGGCACGCGGTCTGGACGTCGACCAGTTCTTCCTGGACTTGGAGGACGCGGTCGCGCCACTGGCCAAGGCATCGGCCAGGGAGACCGTCGTCGCCGCGCTCAACGAGGGTGGCTGGGACGGCAAAACCCGCACCGTTCGGGTCAATGGCCTGAGCACCGAATGGACCTACCGGGATGTGATCGAGGTCGTGGAGGGAGCGGGATCGGCGCTGGACACGATCATGCTTCCCAAGGTCGGCAGTCCCGATCAGGTGCGTTGGTTGGACCTGACGCTGACCCAGCTCGAGAAGGCGATCGGGCTCGACGCCGGGGCGATCGGTATCGAGGTACAGATCGAGGACGCGCGAGGCCTGGTCGACGTCGACGCGATCGCGGCGGCCTCACCGAGGGTGGAAACGCTCATTTTCGGCCCTGCCGACTTCATGGCCTCGATCAACATGCGCTCGCTGGTGGTGGGGGAGCAACCACCCGGCTACGACGTCGGAGACGCCTACCACTACATCCTGATGCGCCTGCTCATGGCCGCGCGTGCCCATGACCTGCAGGTCCTCGACGGTCCATACCTGCAGATCAAGGACATCGACGGGCTCAGGCAGGTCGCCGGTCGTTCGGCCGCGCTGGGATTCGACGGGAAGTGGGTGCTGCACCCCGGTCAGGTCGATGCGGTCAACGAGATTTTCTCCCCGCGCCAGCAGGACTACGACCACGCCGAGAACATTCTCGACGCCTACGAGTGGCACACCTCGGAGGCGGGAGGCAAGCGCGGCGCGGCGATGCTCGGCGACGAGATGATCGACGAGGCCTCGCGCAAGATGGCGCTGGTGATCGCGGGAAAGGGACGTGCCGCCGGAATGCGGCGGACCGAGCCTTGGACCCCGCCCCGGGACTGAAACCCGGGTGTCGAAAGACCCGGTGAGCTCGGGCGGCCGGACGGACGTGTCCTCGTTCGTCCGGCCGATGTTCGCCGGGTGTTCACCCGGAGTGTGTGGCGGCTGTGGTTTTCCTGCCCAAAGCTGGGTGCGTGAGCTCGTCCGGCCCGGGAGATCCGAATGGTTGCCGATGGGAATCGTGCGGTCGTGCTCGGCTGGAACGGCACGCTCATCGACGGCCCCGGGGATCGGCGCGCACGGCTGGTGCCCGGAACTTCCGAGATGCTCACCGGGGCGCGCGCAGCGGCGATTCCGGTGATCGTGGTGACGTCGGTCGAGTTGGCCGTGGTCGCACGCGACGCACGTCGTCTGGGTATCGGCGGGTTGTTGTCGATGGTGATCGCCGACGTCGAGGAACCGGTTGCGGAATTGGCCGCCGTGAATCACGACTTTCCGCGCCTGGCCTGCGTGAGCGGTGTTGATTCCGAAATCGTCGCGGCTCGCCGGGCCGGTGTCGTCGCTTTCGGCTATTCCGGTGGGCTCCACTCGGGGTCGCACCTGCGGGCAGCGGGGGCCGAGGCCGTGGTTGCTCGGTTCGATCGGGGGCTGGCACTACGGGTTACCGCCAACAGGCTGTTCGCCGTGCAGGGGCATGCCTGAGCCGGTTTTCGGCAAAACCGCACGCCCTGCACCTGGGGTGGGGAAAGTTCTCTCGGCGGTTTTTCATCCGGTGCCCGGTAGGCCGGAGCGCCCGGTGTCGAAAATCGACGACGATTACTCCGCGTGCCGTGGTGAGTACATCGGGTTTCGGGTACGCTTTCTTGTGTCGTCGGCTCTTCGGGAGGGTCCGGCCCACGAGGGCGGTACGGTGCCCGGCCGTGCTCGAGTCCGGAATTGAATATCCGGTTACTTTTGTGACGTCACCGTGATGACGAATATTCGTCGAGTGCTATTTCCCGTCTGTTCATCCGAGTTGCTCGGCCATGTCACTTTCACGCTTTAGTGTTCCCTTCGCCAGCGAATACAACGGTCGGCGCTTGTCGGCCGAGCCAGGTCGAAAGGGGCAAACCTGTGCAGCGCAGTATCATGAGACGCACTGTCACCTTGCCGGTGGCAGCGGCGCTCACTCTCGTTCTGGGAGCCTGCGGTGCCGCCAACGAACAAGCTGCGGGCGGCAGTCAGGGATCGGGTCTGTCCGGGACCATCAATGGTGCGGGTGCCAGCTCGCAGGAGGCCGCGCAGCAGGCATGGCGGGCCGAGTTCGTCAAGAAGAACCCGAACGTCACGGTCAACTACTCGCCGATCGGCTCCGGTGGGGGACGTGAGCGCTTCGTTTCGGGCGCCACCGACTTCGGCGGGACCGATGCCGCTCTCGAGGGGGAGGAGCTGGCCGCCGCCAAGAAGCGCTGCGGCACGCTTGTCGAGGTTCCCACGTACGTTTCCCCGATCGCGGTCGCGTTCAATCTCGAGGGCGTCGATCAGCTGAAGCTCAAGCCTGCGACGATCGCCAAGATCTTCAACCAGAAGATCACCAAGTGGAACGACCCGGCCATCGCCGCGACCAACCCCGATGTGCAGCTGCCCAACCTGCCCATCACGCCGGTGAACCGCTCGGACGAGTCGGGAACGACCGAGAACTTCGTCGACTACCTGTCGGTGGCAGCAGGCGAGGCGTGGCCGCACGAGGTCAGCGGCAACTGGCCGGTTCCGGGTGGCGAGGCGGCCAAGGGCACCTCGGGTGTCAAGCGCGCCATCTCGGCCGGACAGGGCACCATCGGCTACCTCGACGCCAGCCGCGTGGGTGAGCTCGGCACGGTGGCCGTCGGCGTGGGCAACGAATTCGTCCCGTACTCGCCGGAAGCCGCGGCGAAGGTGCTGGAGGTCTCGAAGCGAATCAAGGGACAGGGCGAGCACGTCTTCGCCTACGACCTGGCCCGGGACACCAAGGAGTCCGGCACGTACCCGATCGCTCTGGTCTCCTACGGCATGGCCTGCGGAAGTTACGACGATCCGCAGAAGGGCAAACTCGTGCGGTCCTACTTCGAGTACATGCTCAGTGCCGAGGGCCAGCAGGCGGCTGCCGAGGCGGCCGGTTCGGCACCGATCTCGGACGCGCTGCGCAAGAAGCTGATGCCCGCTGTGCAGGCCATCGGCGCAAGCTGAAACACGCACCGACTGTGAGTTCGGGGAGGGTCTCTGCCGGGGAACCTCCCCGAACTTGGTGTGACGCTTCCTCGTCCACCGCATCACTCGAAGGAACCCGTGTGACCGATACCATTCAAAGCGCATCCGAACGCCGCAGAGCGAGGCAGCGGCCGGGAGACCGCGTGTTCACCGGTACCGCGACCGGTGCGGGCATCCTGATCCTCGTGCTCCTGGCCGGCGTCGCCGCGTTTCTGCTGATCGAGGCCTGGCCTGCGTTGCTCGCCCCGGACGAGAAAATCCCGGGCGGTGAGGGACTGGTCGTCTACATTTGGCCGCTGGTGTTCGGCACCTTGTGGGCGGCCGTGCTGGCGCTGGTGATCGCCGCACCGCTGGCGGTGCTCATCGCGCTGTTCATCACCCATTACGCCCCGCGTCACTTCGCACAGGGGCTGGGCTACATCATCGACCTGCTTGCCGCCGTGCCGAGCATCATCTACGGCCTCTGGGGATTCTCCGTGCTCGCGCCGGCTACCACGGGCCTGACCCGGTGGCTGGAGGACAACCTCGGTTTCATCCCGCTGTTCGCGGGCCCGGTCTCGACCACCGGTCGCACCATGTTCACCACAGCACTGGTGCTCGCGGTGATGATCCTGCCGATCATCACCGCGGTCGTGCGGGAGGCTTTCGTGCAGACGCCACGCCTGCACGAGGAAGCCTCCCTGGCGCTGGGTGCCACTCGTCTGGAGATGATCCGGATGGCGGTGTTGCCGTTCGGTCGCTCCAGCATCGTCAGCGGGTCCATGCTCGGTCTCGGACGCGCGCTGGGCGAGACGATGGCCGTGGCGATCGTCCTCTCGACGTCCGGCGGGGTCACGTTCAACCTGATCAGTTCGGGCAACCCGTCGACGATCGCGGCCAACATCGCGCTGGAGTTCCCGGAATCCTCCGGCATCGCCATCGACACCCTGATCGCCTCCGGCCTCGTCCTGTTCGCCATCACGCTGGTGGTGAACATGCTCGCCCGAGCGATCGTCAACCGGAGCCGCGACTCTTCGGGAGCCAACTGATGAGCACCCCGACCACTTCTCCTTCGTCGACGCGGCCCGACTCCGAGGCCGTGTCCTCCTCGGCAGCGATCGCGCGTGGCGCCCTGCCCCGATGGGCACCATGGGCCACCCTGGCCGCGGGGATGCTCGTGGCAGGCCTGCTGTCGTCGATCACGGGTTTCGCTGTCGTCCTCTTCGCCATCGAGACCGTGTTGTTCTACACGATCGCGATCTATGCCTGGTCGCGCCTCGTCGAGGGCGCGCGCAAGGCCGCTGACCGGCGTTTTACGGCCATCGTCGCCTCCGCGTTCCTGCTCGCGCTGATGCCGCTGATCTCCGTGCTGATCACTGTGGTGTCCAAGGGTCTCGAGCGCTTCGACCTGCAGTTTTTCACCTACTCGATGCGTGGTGTCGTCGGTGCGGGTGGGGGTGCCTATCACGCCCTCATGGGCACGCTGATCGTCTGCGGATTGGCCGCGCTGATGTCGGTGCCGATCGGCCTGCTCACCGCGATCTACCTCGTCGAGTACGGCCGCGGCAAGCTGGCCAGAGCGATCACGTTCGTCGTCGACGTGATGACCGGTATCCCGTCGATCGTCGCCGGGTTGTTCGCCTACGCCCTGTTCGGGCTGTTGTTCGGCCCGGGCACCATTACCGGCTTTGCCGGTGCGGTCGCGCTGAGCGTGCTGATGACCCCGGTGGTCGTACGCTCCAGCGAAGAAGCGATCAAGCTCGTGCCGAGCGATCTCCGTGAGGCCGCGTACGCGCTGGGAACTCCCAAGTACCGCGTGATCCTGCGGATCGTCCTGCCGACCGCGGTGGCCGGAATCAGCACCGGCGTGACGCTGGCGGTCGCCAGGGTGATCGGGGAGACGGCGCCGCTGCTGATCGCGACGGGCACGACCGCGAGCACCAATCTCAACCCCTTCGAGGGGCAGATGGCCACGTTGTCGGTGTTCGCCTACTACGAGTACGCGACCCCGGGTGTCCCGCCGGACCCCTATCTGGACAGGGCGTGGGCGGCGGCGTTGACCCTCATGGTCATCGTCATGCTGCTCAACCTCGTCGCCCGGTTGATCTCCCTGTTTTTCGCCCCGAAGAGCCGCTGAAGCGGTACCGATCCGAAGAGGACGTAGAAGTGGCAAAGCGCATCGACGTCAAGGACCTGGACATTTACTACGGCTCTTTCCGAGCCGTGCAGAGCGTGTCGATGACCATCCAGCCGCGCGCGGTGACCGCACTGATCGGCCCCTCCGGCTGCGGGAAATCGACCTATCTGCGCGCGCTCAACCGGATGCACGAGCTCATGCCGGGTGCGCGGGTCGAGGGCAAGGTCGTCATGGACGATGAGGACCTCTACGACTCCGATATCGATCCGGTCGATGTCCGCAAGCAGGTCGGGATGGTCTTCCAGCGGCCGAACCCGTTCCCGACCATGTCGGTCTATGAGAACGTCGCCGCCGGTCTGCGGCTGAACAACAAGCGGATGAAGAAGTCCGCAGTGGACGAAGTGGTCGAGCGGTCGCTGCGTGGGGCGAATCTGTGGGAGGAACTGGGGGGCCGTCTCCACAAGCCCGGGTCCGGGTTGTCCGGAGGGCAGCAGCAGCGCCTGTGCATCGCGCGCGCCATCGCCGTCGAGCCCGCGGTACTGCTGATGGACGAGCCCTGTTCGGCACTCGATCCACTCTCGACTCACGCCATCGAGGACCTCATGGCCGAGCTGAAGAAGGACTACACGATCGTCATCGTCACCCACAACATGCAGCAGGCCGCCAGGGTCAGCAACTACACCGGCTTTTTCAACATCGCGGGCACGGGACAGCCCGGTGAGCTGGTGGAGTTCGACGAAACACAGACGATCTTCTCGACCCCGACGCACGCTGCCACCGAGGACTACATTTCCGGCCGTTTCGGGTGAGGAGTGCTTTCCCCTCTGGCCGCATCCGGTCGGCGGTTCCGAAGTGGATGGTGTGCGCGGTAGTTTCGCCGCACTGAGCGGGCATCCGACCGAGAGGCGGACTTCGAGGTGGTCGATACCGGGCCGTCACGGCCGAATCAGCAGCAACTTCGGTTGGCACTGGCCATGCGCGGTGGCGTGAGCATGGCGGTGTGGATCGGTGGTGCGGTCTCCGAGATCGAGCACGTGCGCAACGCCGCCGCGCGACGACGGGAAACCTCCGGCGAGGTGCACCCGTGGGGGGAACTGGCCCGGCTCGCCGGATACGACTCGGTCGAGGTGGACGTGCTCGCAGGCACCTCGGCGGGTGGCCTGAACGCGACCCTGCTGTCCGCTTCGCTCGTCTACGGAATGCCGTTCGAGGGGATGCGGCGGACGTGGGTGCGGCTGGCGGATCTGGAGGCGATGGCCCGCCCGGTACCGAAGTTCTGGCACCGTCGACCGCAGTCGCTGCTGGAAGGCGATGCCTACTTCCGACCCGAACTCGCCCGCGCGATCACCGAGCACGTGCCCGCACCCGGCCGGGCGGAGGCACTGGGGAACCGAGTGGATCTCCTGCTCACGGCGACACTGCTGGATCCGGTCGTCGAGCGGCACCTCGACGGCCGTGCCGAGCCGATCACGAAGGAGCGGCGTCGAGCCGCATTCCGGTTCCGGCACCGGGGCCGACCCGGACTGCCACTGTCCGATTTCGGCGCCGAGGAGGAATTTCCCGGCACGGCAGGACGCCTGGCTCAGGCGGCCCGTACGACCTCGTCGTTTCCGCTGGCCTTCGAGCCCTCCGAGGTGTACTCGTCCGCCGCGGAACCCGCCGAGGACGTACCGAACATGTACGGATTGTTCTCGCGGACGGGCACGTCCTCCGGGCGCCGGTCGTTCCGGGTGATCGACGGCGGAGTGCTCGACAACATCCCGGTGACCTCGGCGATTCGCTCGATCGCCGATGCGCCTGCCGACCGGCCGACCGAGCGCTGGCTGCTGTACCTGAACCCCGAGCCCGCGCAGCCGGAAACCGGTGCGCAGCGGGGAACAGGTACCGGGAAATCCGGTGGGCGCCGGTTCGCGCTGCCCGTCACCACCACCGCATTGCAGGCCAAGCTCGGGCAGGAGTCCCTGCTGGCCGACATCGCGGCGTTGGACGAGCACAACAATGCGGTGCGGCGAACGGAACTGCGCAGGAGGGCGTTGTTCGCCGAGCTCGCCGCGACAGCACCCGGTCGACGGCAGCGGGTGCTGGCCGAGCATGTCGAGTCCGTGCTGGGTGATCACGCGGTCGTTCGGGCGGAACTGGATGCCGCGGCCGTGCACCGGTTGCTCACCGACCCGGAGCCGACCGAGCACGGCCGCCTCCTGGAGCCGGTCGCCGAGGACCCGCTCGCGGAGTGGTCGAGCTCGGCGCGAACCGAGCTGCGCGAAGCACTGTCCGCACGGCTGAGCAGGTTGGCCTCCGATGCTCCGGAGGCGATGTTCGACGGTGTCCGCGGCTTGCTGTCCGGCGTGCACGAATGCCTCGGCTGGGCGCAGGACCTGGAACACCGGGTGCCGGAGGAGCAGGCACGGGAGATCGGCCGGTGCAAGGCGACGCTGTACCGACTGCGCGTGTTCGGCGAGGTCCTCGCGGATCACGCCGATCGATACTGGATCACCGGGGCACTGTGGGAGCCGATCACCCGGCTCGAGGAGCTCGACGGGTGGGTCGGTCGGATGGCGCGGCGGCAGCGCCGGCTACAGCACCACCTGCCGTCGCCGATCCGGCCACTGCTGGGGGCGGTTCTGCAGGCGGCCGAGGCGGACGAGGAGCTGCTGGGGGAGCATTTCCAACGATGCCTGGGCGAGTTCGCCGCGGAAATTTCATCCATAGTGGAATCGTCGGGTGCGGATGCGAGTGCCGAACCCGAGACCCCGGAGAACACCGAGGGACCCGGGGACACCGGCGAGAAGACCCGCACTTCCCCGGACACCGGCCCGGTGGATGCGGTGGCCGAGGCGAGGGCGGTGCTGCACCGGGTGCTCGCGCGCATGGCGGCCGCCGTCGGCGACCGTGCCGGATCCCGCGAACCGCAGCAGCTCGCCTACTCGATGTTGGAAGGTGCGGCCCCCGAGCAGCAAGCCGCCGTTCTGCACCGGTTGGTCGTGCTCACGGCGCCGCTCGATGCCGGAGGTGCCGCCGGAACGCATATCCGCTTCCTGCGTGTCGCCGGGGACACGCACACGCCGCTTCCGTTCGACTCGCTACGGCGGGGCGGTGCGAGCCGGGACGGCCGGATCCGCGTCGCCGACAAGGTCCGGGGTTCCGCACTGGGGAATTTCGCGGCGTTCCTGTCCGCGAAGTGGCGCGCGAACGACTGGATGTGGGGCCGGCTCGACTCGGCCGCGAATCTCGTCCCGCTGCTGACCGACCCTGTTCGCCTGCGGCAGTACAACGCGGACCTCGGTGCGGAAGGACTCGGTGATGCCCTCCAGGCCGTTGTCTGCCGCCCGACACGGGCCGAACTCGGAGAGCTCGACGAGGCGGGCACCCGGCAATGGCGTGCGTTTCTCGCCGAGAAGTGGGCAGCGCGTGCCGGGGATGTGCGGGCCGAACTGGATGCCCTGTTCGCGCGGCCCGACAGCGATCACCCGCTGACCGAGACCCGTACGGTCCTCACCGAGCGTCTGCAGTGGGCCATCGCCGCCGAGGAGGTTCCGTTCGTCTCCTCGGTGGCCTCCGGTGCCGATCCCGATGCGGCCGATGTGGCCCAGGCAACCGAACCGGCTCGGCTCGTCGAACAGGTGCGGCACTACGACGTCGGGCGCGGACGCGCCACCGATCTCGACGAGCAGCGGAAGGCGTCGATGGCCACGCGGTTCGTCCTGATCGCCTACCGCGCTCTCCTGCCGAACCGCAGCGGCGTGCCGACGGTACTGGCGCGATGCGGCACCATGCTGCTCAAACCGCTGTTGCTGACCCTGGCGTTCGTGGCCGCCGCTCCCACGCGCGCCGCCCTGGTCGCCTTCCTCGCTGCGGCGGGCAGCACGTTCACGGGACTGGGCATCGGGGCGAAGTCGAGTGCCCACTCCGCCTCCGACCTGCTGCCGGACGGCGGTGGCGCCGACCGAATGACGTGGACGATGACCTGGAAGGACGGCTCCGCCCCGGATCTTGCGGACACCGTGATCAACCTGTTCGGCACGGAGATGTCCCAAGTCCTCGAATCGGCTCAGCGGCTCCGAACCGAGCAACAACGCTCTCCGCAGTGGCTGACCTTCTTCGACTTCTCGGGGGTCTCGTTCGGCCCCGGCGTGTATGTCGCTCTCGCCCTGGCAGTGGTCACCGCCGGGTGGCTCGGTTGGCAGGTCGCGGGCCGGGTGAGCCATGGCCATGGGTTCGCGAGAGGGGTCCCGGCACTGTTCGTCGGCGGTGCTCTGCTCGCGGGCGGCTACTGGCTGTTGACGACCGGGTTGCGGCTGGGGCCGCTGGGGCTGGCTGTGTTCGCGGTCCTGGTGGCGTGGCTTGCGACGTTCGCCTATCGCAGCAGCGGCCGGCTCCTTGCGACCGTGCTGACGGCGGTGGTGTTCGGTTCGGCGATGTGGGGTGCTGCGTGGCTGGGATGGTCCGTCGGTGGCTGGATCGCGGTGGCCACGGTCGTCGCTGCGTACGCGCACATGCTGCTGCTCGGCACGGTCGATGTGCTCCCTCCGCGCCCGCGGCCCGAACGTGCGCATGCGGCGGGTTCGACCCGCTTGCGGGAAGGCCGAACGGCGGGAGATGATCTCCCGCCGTATCCGGCGGAGTAGCCTGGGAGGAACAGGAGAGTGGCAGGTTTCGTGCCTGACCACAGCGAGCAGCCCCAGGGCGGAAGCGGCACGTGTGGAAGCGACACAGGACGCGACCATCCCGGGCGAGGAACACAGTCGAGTAACGCAGTGCAGCGAGCCGCCCGGACCAGGGCAGCCAGTGTCATGGAGGTGTCAGCGGTGTCCAGCCCGTTTTCCGGCTCCGCCCGGCCGGGGCCGGGCGCCCCGAGCCTGCCCACCCCACCGACCGGTTGGCCGATCGGTTCGTACGGCACCTATGCGGAGGCGCAGCGCGCCGTCGATCATCTCGCCGACAACGAGTTCCCCGTGCAGGAGGTCACGATCGTCGGCGTGGACCTCATGCTCGTGGAGCGTGTCACCGGCAGGCTGAGCTGGGCACGTGTCCTGGGCGGGGGTGCGGCCTCGGGTGCCTGGTTCGGTTTGTTCGTCGGCCTCATCATGGGCCTGTTCTCCGCACAGGGCATGTGGTTCGGCCCGGTGCTGGTCGGCCTGGGTGCCGGTGTGATCTTCGGCATGATCTTCGCCGCCGTCGGCTACGCCTCCACCCGAGGACGCCGTGACTTCTCGTCGGCCAGCCAGCTCGTCGCGGGCCGCTATGACGTACTGGCCCAACCCGGCCACGCCGAGCAGGGCCGCGACCTGCTCGCCCGCCTGGCCATGCGCCCACCGCCCTCCCAGTAACCGGTACTACGTGCGGTTGTGCTTGTGCAGTTTCGCGCGAAACTGCACAAACACACGGAACGCCATGGCCGTGCGCCCGCTGTTGCTTCAGCAGTGCCGAGCGGGTACGGAGGCCGTGCTTACTCGGGACCATGGCCGGTGGGTATCCGACTCGACCCGGCGATCTCCCGGAGATGGTGCTGCACGTGGTGGATGGCTTTTTCCGCTGTCAACGCCTGTCCTTCGAGATGTTCTTGCCCGTGGCGCTCGCGGCTCAAGTGCCACGGGCAGCATGCAGCAGTCCACAGCCCGCCGAGAACCGCCCCGAGAGCGGGTAGGCCGGAGACCACGGCCCTGCGTGGCTCGGGTGTTGTTCGGATGTGCGTATTGACACTCGGCGCGACGGCGACGTAGCTAAGCTCGTCCGGAATCCGATCATGGACAGCGGTGGGAGTAGGCGCGAATGACTGGGGTGCGGTGCACGTTCTGGGAGTTGGGGGCCATCGTGCGGCATGCGCGCAAGCGACACGCTGCCGGTCTCGTGCGCGGTGCGCAGGGGCGAGGGAGATTCGCCCTGCCGTCGTTTCTGACCTCGCGGGACAGCGGTCTGGAACAGCCCGCGGATCCGGTGGCGGTGCTGGCCGAGGCGGAGGCGAGCGCGCGGCACAAGGGCTGGATCGGTGATGACGAGCAGCTGAACGATCAGTGGGAGGAGATCGTCACCTCGCTGGTGCACGGCTCCTCCTGCGGGTTTCTGCAGATCGGTGATCCGGAGGCCGACGAGGTGCGGGTGCTGGTGGCCCAGCACGGTCTGGCCCACCGAGTGGTCCTGGAGCGCGAGGACGTGACCGTCGACGAGCTGCGCCCGGAGGCGGCGTGGCAGTCGCTGGCTGCGTGCCTGCCGGAGAGAGCACCTGCCGAGGGGCGTGCGGTTTCGGTGTCCACCGAGGTGCTGGCCGTGGCCGGCGCCGAGGGCGAAAAGCACCGGGGTGACCAGGGCGAGTGGATGAGCTACGAACTGCGCAGGCAGGACGTGCCTGCGGCGGACGCGCAGGCGGTCGGGGCACTGACGAACATGGCCGACCGGACCACCGCCCAGATCGCCGTGGCCGTCCGCGATGAGAACAACTCGCTGCACATCGGACCGTTCGCGATCAACGTGCACCACGCGCCATCGGGGTGGGTGGCGATGTTCCGGCAGCCCCCGAACGGGGAGACGACGACGGTGACCCCGGCGGACACCGCGCTGATCGCCACGACCACCCAGCGGTACGTGGACCGGTTGCACGAGCGGGTCGCCCGGAATTGATCGGGCGGTCAGGTGGGGGAGGAAAGACGTACCCGGCCGGTGCGGACCTGGTCGAACACCATCCGCACACCGACCGGTTGTCGGTGTCGGTGAGGTCGCCGGGCGAGGTCAGCACGCCGCACAGGGCGGCGATCCGGCCGCGCCGGTCCGGCACGGCCGGCAGGGCGATGACATGGTTCTGGTAACCGAAGGCGGCCCAGTAGCCGGTCGGTGGTTGTGCGGTGTTGCTCATTCGGTGAGGTGACTTTCCGCTGGCAGGGATGGATCCGGTGGCCGGGCGGGGAGAGGCGCGCTGCCCGGCCACCGGGCGGTCCCGCGCGGGTCGGGGTCACCGCGCGAAACCGGGTCTTGGGGGCTGCTAAGACTGCTGCTGTTGGGCTTGCTGCTGTTGTTCTTTCAGCAGGCGCCAGCAGTCCATACAGGTCTGCTTCATGATCCAGTCGATTTCCTCGGCCACCCGCTGCAGCTCATCGGTGTCGACCTCGGCTCCGCACATCGCCTCGACCGTCTCGCCCGGCTCGGCCTGACGCGCCCGCACTCCGAAGGCATGCCGACCACTCGACACCGGCTGCCAAAGCCCCACCCGCGTCCCATCACTACGCATCACTACCTCCTCGGTTGGTTCCTACATCACAAAATATTTCTAGATATTGTGAGGATCCACAAGACGCCCGATCGGGTGGTTGCCTTGGCCGGAGGTGGCCAGGAGGGGAAGATCAACGAGTCCTGCCGAGGAGGCCCACACATGGCAATGAGTCCGACCGTGCGTAGCCGTCGCTTGGGTGCCCAACTGCGCGACCTGCGGACGAACGCCAATATCCGAGGTGTTGAACTCGCCAAGGCTGCGGGCGTTTCGCAGTCGCATCTGTCGCAGTGCGAAAACGGCCGTGCGGTCCTCACCGCGAAGCAGCTTGATGCGGCGTTGACCCACCTCGATGTTGTCGCCGACCAAGCAGAGCACATGCAAGAGCTGCGTCGTGACGCCGCGAAGAAAGGCTGGTGGCACGACTTCGTCGATGTGCTTCCAGAGCAGGTCGAAGTGCTGATAGGCCTTGAAACGGAGGCCAGTTGGCTACGCACCTATGAAGGCGGCGTCGTTCCGGGATTGCTCCAGACCAGGAACTACGCGGAAGCTGTGATCAGCGCTGCGACACCGTATGTGCGTCCTGAGGACATCGAGCGGCGGGTGGATCTTCGGATGCGGCGTCAGGAGCGTCTGGCCGAGCCCGACTGTCAGCTCACAGCTGTCATTGGGGAGGAGGCCATCCGATACCAGGTAGGCGGTGCCGCAGTGCTACGCGAGCAGCTACATCACCTGATCAACACGGTGGCCAGATACAACGTCACGGTGCAGGTCGTGCCGTTCACCACAGGAGCGCACCCGGGACGCGGTGAGAACTACATGATCTTGAGTTTCCCCGAGCCCACCGATCCGGAGGCCGTGTACTTGGAGACATTGACGTCCTGGGCCTTCCGGGAGAAGCCTCACGAGATACGTGCGTACACCTATACGTTCAATGCCATCACGGCCTTGGCATTATCTCCCAAGGAGAGCATGGAGTTAATCAAAACAGCTGCCGAGGAGCTAGCAGGATGAAGGCCAACGCTGAATTGAGTCCCCTGACTGGGAGCTGGCGTAAGTCCAGCAGGAGCAATGGAACCGGTAACTGTGTCGAGGTGTCTGTGGGTCCTGCGGTGGGGGTGCGCGATACCAAGGATCGTCACGGCGGGATGTTGATGTTCGGCGAGCGCGCGTGGGCGGATTTCCTCGCGCACCTCAAGGCAAAGAGGTCCTGATCCGAGGGCGCTGGGCAGCGGCCGGGTAGGGGTTTTATCCATTTTCGCCCACGCGGGTGTGGCTCTGTGCCACGATCATCGGCGGGGCCGAGGGGCGGTCTCACCGAGGGGAGCGGGATGAGCGAGGAGATGAGCCCGGCCGAGATGCGGATCGTGGGTCAGGCTGTGACGCCGTTCAATCCGGTCACGGGTGCGGCCATGATCACGGCGGGAACCGTGCACGGGCAGACGACCTTCGAGGTTCAGCCCGACATGCTGCCCCGCCTGCTGTCCGGCCTCGACCGGGTGCGGGGGAAGTACCGTGAGGCCCTGCGTCTATCCCGAAATCTGAGCAATATCGCGCCGCCCGCGTGGGACGAGGTGACCAAGCAGGTCACCAGAAACATCACCCAGCGGGCCTCGGGCGGGCCGAACAGCCTCGAAGATACGGCCACAGGAATGATCAAGTGGGTGGACGACTTCAAGGCTGCTGTGCAGCAGGCGATCACCGACACCCAGCGCGTCGACGAAGCGAATCGGATGGTCTGAAGCGGTGCGAACCACATACATCACCCGTGCCGCCGCTGCCGCTGTGCTCGCTGCGGGAGTGGCGAGCTGTGCCGGTCCGGGAGCGGAAACTCCCGAGCCGACCACGGGCAGTGAGACCTCGCCCTCGGCGACGAAGAGCCCATTTTCCATCTCGCAGCCGAAAGACCTGGCCGCGATCTCCGATCCCTGCCGGTTGTTGACTCCGCAGCAGGTGCAGCAGCTCGGTGCCGGTGAACCTCAGCCGGACGGGAAATCACCGTGGGGGCAGGCGCAGTGTCTATGGGATAGCCAGAAACTGGCAATCAGTGTTTCTCCGGACACGGTGCAAGGGCAGGGCATCCGCACGGCAGCGTTCAACAACAGCGAGTCCGGCAAGCCCACCCATCGAGTGCGCGGATACCCAGCCGTGCACTCGTATCCGAGCGACATCAGTTGCGGAACGTTCGTGGGTACGTCGAAGACCGATGTGGTTTCGGTGTCCTTCACGGTCGGCAGTGCGGGACGCGGCGCCCCCGAGTACGCCGATCCGTGTGCCATGTCGGACAAGATCGCGGGCATGGTGCTCGAGAACCTGCCTCCGGCCTGATCCGGGCGGAGCCTCCGCCCACCCCGAGTCCATCCACAGCGCGAGAGAGGGAGGTGTGTGGTCGTGGTGCTGGGTTTTGGCTGGCTGTTCGGTGGTGATGATGTCGATACGGCCCACAACGGTTTCGATCACGCCAAGATCTACAACGAGTGGCAGACCGGTCCGGGCGTGGCGGACATGTCGCAGGCCGCCGGAGACTGGGGTCGCCAGGTCAGTGACGCGTTCGACGTTGCCCACGCCGAGCTGGAGGGTGTGCTCAAGGACTCCGAGGTGGCCGTGCGCGGTGCGGCCGGCGACTCGATGCGCGCGAGTGCGAAACCGCTGCAGCAGGCCACGCGGGAGTCCATCGGCGTGGCCACTCAGGTAGGGTCCACAGTGGAGCAGCAGGCGCAGGCCTCGGCCGATTTCAAGGCCGCGTTCCCGCCGCCGCACCAGGTGCCGCCGTCGAACATCGGCTGGACCGACTACATCAACCCGGTCTCGTACGGAGTCAAGAAGGGCGTGCAGGCCAAGCACGAGCAGCTTCACGACGAGGTCGAGGCCGAGGCACGGCGCCAGTACGAGGGCTACACCCAGGCCAGCAACGACCGCACCTCCGGCATTCAGCGCTTCTCCCCGGTTCCTACCTTCGGTGGCGAGGTCAACCGTGCCGAGGCTCAGCCGGTCGGCGCCGTGGACCCGAACGCGGGCGGTGCCGGGGCCGGTGGCGGTGGTTCCGGTTTGCAGGTGGGCGGCACGTACCGCGCCGCCGATGACAGCGCGGCGGGCTCGGGGCAGTCTCCGACCGGTTCGACTCCTGGTGGCGCCGCACCCGGCTCAGGCGGTGCCCCCGGCAGTAGCGGCCCAGGTGGTGCTGCCGATGGTGGGAACTCGGCGCCGGCGGACCCGGCAGGCAGCGAATCCTCCTGGGCGACCCAGCCCCCGGCCACCGGCGGTCCGGCGCCCCTGCCCGGCACCGGCACGCCCGGCACCGGCTCGGGTGGTGGCTTCGTCGGTGGTGTCGTCGGAGGTGGCTCCGGTGCGGGTTCGGGTGTGCGTGGGGGAGCAGGTACCGGTGTGGGAACCGGTCGTGGTGGTAGCGGCCCGGCACCCGGTGGCCGCTCGGGAAGCGGCACGCTCGGCACACCCGGTGCCGGTACCCCTCGTGCCACGGCTCCCACGGCCTCTGGCGCCGGAGGTGTGCGCGGTGGAGCTCCGGTGGCCGGCGCCCGTGGCGGTCAACAGGGCGGCGACGAGGACGAGGAACACGAGAACAAGTACATGGTCCCGACCGACGAGGCCTGGCAGGACCTGGGCCTGCCCCGCACCGCTCCGCCGGTCATCGGCGGCGACCTCGAACCGGTGCAGCCCCCGCCGCGTCCCCACGAAGAAGGCGACAGCCGCGGAGGGGAGCGGTCCCTGTCCTGAGCCGGATACAGCGGGGTGAATGCGTCATCGTGGCAGTCGGATTGCCAGGACGACGTATCCATCGAGGCTCTTCGGAGCGGTGAGGAAGGCACGGCGTGCGAGCTGATTCAGGCGAACATGCGGCGGGGACCGGGGCATCGGTGACTGCCCGCAGTCCCAAGTCCACCGGTGTGGCCATCGCGGTGGCCTCGGCGTTCTGCTTCGGCGGATCGGGGCCGTTTGCCAAGCCGCTGATCAGTGCCGGTCTGAGCCCGTTGCAGGTCACCTGGCTGCGAATAGCGGGAGGGGCGCTGTTGATGCTGCCCTTCGCGGTCCGACACTTCGACGTGGTACGTCGGGCCCCGAAGCTGCTGCTCGGCTACGGTCTGTTCGCCATCGCCGGCGTGCAGGGTTTCTACTTCGCCGCGATCGCCAGCATTCCCGTCGGGGTCGCGCTGCTGATCGAGTTCCTGGGACCGGTGATGGTGCTGGGATGGGTCAGATTCGTGCTCCGCAAACCGGTCACACCGAGCGCGGCCATCGGAGTGGCGATCGCCGTGGTGGGGCTGGCCGCGGTGGTCGAGATCTGGGCAGGGCTGAGTTTCGATCCGGTCGGGCTGTTGCTGGCGCTCGGTGCAGCCGGTTGTCAGGCCGCTTACTTCCTGTTGTCGGACACCGGTGCCGACGTGGACCCGCGCGCACTGGCCGCCTACGGGCTCCTCCTCGCAGCGGGCGTGGTCACCGTACTCGTTCGCCCCTGGGAGGTCGACTGGTCGGTGCTCGGTGGTGAGATCGCCCTGGCCGGTCGTACGATCCCTGCTCTGCTTGCCGTCGGATGGATCGTGCTGATCAGCACCGTGCTTGCTTACCTGACCGGGATCATGGCCGTGCGCAAGCTGTCCGCACCCATCGCGGGAGCGATCGCCTTCCTGGAACCGGTGGTGGCCACGATCCTGGCGTGGTGGCTGCTGGGCGAGCACCTCGGTGCCGTGCAACTTGTCGGCGGGATGCTCGTGCTCATCGGAGCCTACGCCGCACAGCGCTCCGCATCGGGAAAGGCGGAGCGCTTCGATACCGACCCGCTTACCGGAGCCGCATAACAGCTCGCTGCGACGGTCGGACCAGCCACGACGACGCATTCAACGAGGTGTTTCCGCGTCGCCGCTGTTGCTTTCCCGCAGGGTGCGCATGGCTTCGGCCAGCGACGCCGACATCTCCGTGCCGAGCGGAGCCAGGACACGCTCGCGGAGGATCTCGGCGCATGCCTGCCGCGCCTGCTGGGCGGTCTCGCGGCCGTGGTCGGTGAGTACGGCATAGGTGATCCGCCGATCGGTTTCGCAGGGTTGCCGTTCGATCAGTCCCGCGGCGGTCAGGCGGTCGGCGACCTTGGTGAAGCCGCCGCTGCTGAGTGCGGCTTCGTGGGCCAGGCGGGTCATCGGCAGCCGGTGCTCCGGGGACCGGATCAGGCGCACCAGGATGTCGAAGGAGGCGGGGGCCAGGTCGAACCGCTTGGCGATCTCGGTCATCAACCGTTCCTGGGTGACGTGGTAGCCCTCGATGACCAGGCCCCACCAGGTGACGATCTCGTCGTCATCGATGCACGGATCGCCCCGCTCCGGTTTCTCCCGTCCCGCTTGTGCGGCCGCTGCGACGTCGGCGTCCAAGGTTCTCCCTCTTTCGTTGCTGCCTCGCCGCCGACCAGGCTACCGGGTGATCGGTGAAGAGAAAATATTTTCCTTTCCAAGGAAATATCTTGCGAGCGAGAGACGTTCTGAGTAGTGTCCGACGTGGTGGCGGCAAGCAGCCACTTCACCGCAGGCACCGGCAGGGCAAGTCCGGTACCCGCAGGGCAGTGCAGAACAGGAGAAACACCCATGGAGCCCGTGAAGCTCAGCGTCATCTACTACTCGTCCACCGGCACGATCGCCGAGATCGCCAACACGCTCGTGGCCGAGGCCGAGGCGGCCGGTGCCGAGGTGCGGCTGCGCAAGGCGCCGGAACTGGCACCCGACGCCGCGATCGACTCGAACCCGGCTTGGCGGGCCAACGTCGAGGCCACCCGGTCGGTGCCCGAGGTCGCCGCCGACGACGTGGTCTCGGCCGATGCGGTGCTCTTCGGCTCGCCGACCCGGTACGGCAACATCGCCGCACAGCTCAAGCAGTTCATCGACGGCCTGGGTGGCGAGTGGCAGCAGGGACTGCTGGCCGACAAGGTCTACAGCGGCTTCACCTCGAGCGCGACCCAGCACGGCGGTCAGGAGTCGACGCTGCTGGCCCTGTACAACACGATCCACCACTTCGGCGGAATCATCGTCAGCCCCGGCTTCACCGAGGGCTCGAAGTTCGTCGACGGCAACCCCTACGGCACCAGCCACGTGGACGCCCAGGGTGAGAACAAGGTCGACGACGTCACTCGCACGGCCGCGGCCGTGCAGGCCAAGCGCGTGGTCTCCGTGGCCAAGGCACTCAAGAACGGCGCCGCCTGAGCGGAGCGGTTCCGACGTCCGGGGCGGGGTCGGTCGATTCCGCGAGACATCGACCGGCCCCACACCGGCTCACTCCTCGGTCCAGGAGGACAACATGACCATCGCAACCAGCGGGTTGCACCACGTGACGGCAATCGCGGGCAATCCGCAGCGCAATGCGGACTTCTACCTGAAGACGCTGGGACTGCGCCTGGTGAAGTCCACGGTGAACTTCGACGACCCGGGCACCTATCACCTCTACTACGGTGACGAGTCCGGTCGGCCCGGATCGCTGATGACCTTCTTCCCGTTCGATGGCGCGCCCAGCGGGCGCCAGGGCACCGGACAGGCCACCACGACCTCGTTCTCGGTACCCGAGCACTCGATCGGCTGGTGGCAGAAGCACCTCGACGACGTCGGTGTCGAGGCGAGCCACATCCGGAACCGCGACGGCGAGGACGCGCTGACCTTCCGTGATCCCGACGGGCTCATGCTGTCGTTGGTCGCACATCCGCAGGGCGATCCGCGCGCTCCTTGGGACAACGGGGTGGTTCCGGCCGAGCACGGCATCCGTGGCCTGCACTCCGTGACGCTGTCGGTCACGCAGGAGGAGGCCACCGCCGGGATGCTGGACGGGCTGGGGCTGCACCTGGTCTCCGAGGAGGGCAACCGGTTCCGGTTCGCCGCGGGCGACGGGGGCCCGGGAACCTTCGCCGACGTGCTCGTCACCCCGGACGCACCTCGGGGCATGGTCGCCGCGGGCACCGTGCACCACGTCGCCTGGCGTGCTCCCGACCAGCAGACCCAGGCGAACTGGCGGCAGGAACTCGTGGGCAGCGGCGTGAGCGTCACGTCCATCCTGGACCGCCAGTACTTCCGGTCGATCTACTTCCGCGAGCCCGGCGGAACGCTGCTGGAGATCGCCAGCGACGATCCCGGATTCACCGCCGACGAACCACTGCTGGAGCTGGGACGCGCGCTCAAGCTGCCTCCGTGGTTGGAGCCGAACCGCGAGCAGATCGAGGCCACGCTGCCGAAGCTGAACCTGCCCAGTGAGAACAACCCGGAGGAATTGTCCGCATGAGCACGACGGATCTCTCCCTGAGCCACGGTTTCCGGGAAGGATCGGCGGACGCTCCCGTCCTGCTGCTCCTGCACGGGACCGGGGGCAGCCCGCAGGACCTGGTCGGGCTGGGCGAGCAGCTCAGCCCGGAGTCCACATTGCTGGCCCCGGCGGGCACGGTCTCGGAGAACGGAGCAGCTCGGTGGTTCCGGCGACGAGCCGAGGGTGTCTTCGACACCGACGACGTCATCGCGCGCACGCACCAACTCGCCGACTTCCTCGGTGAAGCCCGTGAACACTACGGGTTGGGGACGCGGCGACTCGTGGCCGTCGGGTTCTCCAATGGTGCCAACATCGCGGCGGCGCTGACACTCCTGCGTCCGGATGCGCTCCGGGAGGCCATTCTGTTCGCCGCGATGCTGCCCGTGCCCGAGCCTCCGGCGCACGACCTTGCGGAGACACAGGTGTTCCTGTCCAACGGCGAGCGTGATCCGATGGCGCCTCTGCAACCGGCCGACGAGCTCGTCACGGCACTCGAGCAGCGTGGTGCACGAGTACGGTCGCATCGGCATCCCGGCGGCCATCGGATCACCGACGACGGCTTGCACGAGGCCACGCAGTGGTTCCGGAACGGCTTGCGCACGGCGGAATGAGCGTGGCCGGGTGAGCGCTACTTCCCTTCCGACGAGCGGGAAGGGGTCGGTTCGCTTTCCGCGGGCCGCCCGAGGTTCTGCGTCCAGTAGTTCTCCCACTCGCCGGACGGATCACGGACGTATCCGACGCCGAGTTCGGTAAACGAGCAGTTCAGGATGTTCGCGCGGTGTTCCGGGCTGGTCATCCACTGCCGGAAGGTTTCCTCGGCGGTGTTGTTTCCGACCGCGACGTTTTCTCCGACATAGCTGCTCCGGTATCCGGCGGCCCTGGCTCTCTCGATATGTCCGAACCCGGCGCTGCCGGTGTGTGCGAGAAAGTCGTGGCGGGCCATGTCGCGGCTGTGCTCGAGAGCGGTGCGGCTGAGTGTCGGATCGAGGCGTACCTTCGGACATCCGGCGCGTGCCCTGGCCCGGTTGGTCAACTCGAGGATGCGCTGCCGGAACCGTGACTGCCGCGCGGAGTCCGCGGTCGGTGTCCGTGACGGCTGCGTGGACTCCGTGGAGAGATCCTGTGCCGGCTGCCATGGCTGCGAACTCTGCGTGGATTCGGTGGCGGGCGGCTGCGAGGTCCGTGTGGATTCCGCGAAGGACGGCTGCGAGCCCCGCGACGGCTGCGGTGTCCGCGATGGCTGCGTGGACTCCGTGGAGAGCTCAGGTGAGTACTGTGTGGACTCGTCGGGTGGGTCGTGCATGCCCGCCAGGAGAGTGCTCGTGACCAGGACGGCCGGCGCGGCAGCGAGGAGCGTCCGGCGGTGCGAATTCCATGCCATGCGCGTGATCCTTGTCGGCTCGGAAATAACTCGGCTCGGAAATAACCGAGCCTGCCAAGTATTCACCGAAACCGAGCCGTACCGTGCCGCGTATCCACGTCCGTGGGACACGCGGCACGCCAAATTCATCCGTGCGGATGGAGCCGTGTGTACGGCAGTCCGATCGAAACGCTGCCCGATCGAAGCACTGCTTGATCGGAACGCAGCTCGATCAGACCTGGTGCGCGATGATGATGAACAGGGTGATGATCCACCCGGTGATCAGCGTGCACAGCACGGCCAGCTTGTTGGTGACCAGACGGGTCATGTCGATGCCTCCCAGCGTGCGAAACGAAAGTGCGTCCGAATGAGCCCGTGTTGCCGACGGGCTCCGCCGTAATTCGCTGGGACTTCGTCGCGATGCGCCCGCGAGGGAAGCAGGCAGCCGGTGTCCTGCCGACTGCCGGTGGTGCGGTGTGACCTGCATGGCTGCCTCCTCACGTGCATACGTCCACGGCCCGCGCCGGGCCGGAGGCGATCGGTGGTTCTTCTCCGCCGGATGGGACGGACAACGACCGGTCCTGTGCGGGATGGCCCCGCGTTGACCGGCCTCCCGCAGGATGGACCCGCGCGGGGCGGACCCGCACGGTATGTCGCAGCCGCTCCGGAATTCGTTACGTCCCGGCATCACAGCCACCTGTTCCTTCGGAAGGTCTTGAACAGGACCAGACACGAGATCAACATCACCAGCAGCGTGACCGGGTAGCCGAAGGCCCAGTCGGTCTCCGGCATGACCTCGAAGTTCATTCCGTAGATCCCGGCGATCATGGTCGGGGTCGAGATGATCGCCACCCACGCCGAGATCTTGCGCATGTCGGTGTTCTGCTGCAGCGTGATCTTGGCCAGCGTCGCGTCGACCAGCGTGGTCAGCAGCTCGTCGAAGGAAGCCACTCGTTCGGAGACCGTGGTGAGGTGGTCGTCGACATCGCGAAAGTACGAGCGCACCTGCTCGGGCACGATCGGCGTGTACCCCTCGGCGAGCCGCTGCAGCGGCTTGGCCAGTGGCATCACCGCCCGCCGTAGTTCCAGGACCTCGCGCTTCATCAGGTAGATCTGCTCGGCGCTGACCTTGGTGCGCAGGGCGAAGACCTCGGCCTCGATCTTGTCGATGTCGTCCTGAATGGCCTCGGTGACATCGAGGTAGGTATCCACCACGTGGTCGGCGATCCCGTGCAGCACCGCCGCCGGGCCGAGCGATATCTGCTCGGGGGTTTCCTCCAGCTGCCTGCGTACCCGCGCCAGGCCCGCATGCCTGCCGTGGCGGACCGTGATGACGAAGTCACGGCCGACGAAAGCCATCAGCTCGCCGCTCTCCACGATCTCGCTGTTGGTCGTCAGCGTCTTGTTCGCCACGTAACGGACGGTCTTGAGCACCATGAACAGGGTGTCGTCGTAGCGCTCCAGCTTGGGACGCTGGTGTGCGTGCACAGCGTCCTCCACGGCGAGTTCGTGCAGATCGAACGTCTCCGCGATCCCGTTGATCTGATCCTCGTTCGGTTCGTGGAGCCCGATCCAGACGAATCCGCTGCCGCGCCGCCGGACCTCGGCCACGGCTTCCTCGTGCGTCCAGCGGCCTTCGAGCCGTTCACCCTCGACGTAGACACCACAATCCACGACCGACGCGGACAACGGAGAGGGGGCAGGAGAGGAAGCAACCGGGGTGCGGCTCATACTGCGACCGTTACGGGTGACGCGGCTTCGCAGACCGAGCGAGGGCAGGCTGGGCACGGTGGCCTCCAGGAAAGGCGGGGACGGCTACGCGAATCAATCGAGATCTCGGGCGCATCCCGGCCGAAAGTCCTGTCGACCTCAGTGCGAGTGGATCGCTCCCGGGGTGACTTCGTCGGCGAGGATGCGGCCGCTACTACACGGAGGTGCGCTGTCAGCACTGCTGGGCACGAATCCTCACCTCCTCGAGATCGGCCACCTGCGTGGTGGGCTCTGCCAACCGACGAGTCACCATACCCCGCATGTGTGGATGGTTCGCATTGGCGGGCGGTCAAAATCACACTGTGGGTGAAACGGGTGAATCTCACCGAGGATTTTGGTCGACCTCGACCGGAGGAACCCCTGCTGGGGCCATCGGCGAGGCTCGACCGGCAGCGCTGCGTGCGTGGTGGGTTCCGCCTCCGGGGTATCCCTCACTCGTCGCGGGGTAAGCAGCCCCAATCGCGCAGGAAATCACCGAGGTGCTCGGTGAGAGAGCCCGCCCGTTGGAGTGTGGTGAACATCGCATGCCCGATCCATGCGGCATCGGCAGCGTCGTCACCAGGGCAAAGTTCCTCGTGGTCACTCCGGCAGTGGTAGTCGAGGATCTCATAGCTGCCCTGTGAGCCTGACCACCGAAGCCGGCCCGCGAGGGAGCCGACGGTGACGGAGAGTCCCGTTTCCTCGCGGACCTCACGTCGTACGGCCGCTTGGTCGGTTTCTCCGGGCTCGACGCGCCCGCCGGGCAGGGACCACTTGCCTCGACCGGGTGCGTTGTCCCGGAGGATCAGCAACAACCGACCCCGCGAGTCATGGACGACCGCACCGACGCAGCGGATCACGGAAGGTTCCGATATGATCACCAATACACAGCGTAGCTGATCCGGAGCCGATTGGGTATGACTGACCCATGTGTGCGAAAAACCTGCCGTAGAGCGGCTGTGTGCGGTACAACGGATCAGCAGGCGCCGGCACGGACTACAGGGCATTTCGGACGGGGTGCGTCACAGTGAACATCAAGAAGATCCTCACCTGGGCCGGGATCGCGTTCCTTCTGTTCTTCCTCATCTCTGCGCCTACTGAGGCCAGTGATGTGGTCGATGGCATTCTCGACAGTCTGCAGCAGGCCGCCGAAGCGGTGATCACCTTCATGCAGAACCTCTTCCGCTGAGACTCCCGGGAGACGACCTTGTTCGCACCGAGGGACCCCGACGAGTACCTACTCGAAACCGAGCGGCGAGTCATCCGGGTACGCAGGCATTGGGCGTGTTTGGTGTGGGACCTCTTCGAGGCGGTGGGCCTGCTTGCCGGCGCCGTCATGGTCTCCTACCTGCTGCCCGAGGACGCCTGGCTGCCGCAGAACATTCTGTGGTACGCGGGGCTGTTCGTGCTGATGCGGTTCACTTACCAGATCCTCGACTGGTACGTGGAGCGCATCGTGGTGACGGACAAGCGCTTCATGATCACCGAAGGCATCTTCACGACCTCGGTGCAGATGATGCCGATCACCAAGGTGACCGACCTGACCTACGAGCGCAGCATTCCGGGCCGCATGCTGGGCTACGGGACGCTGGTCGTGGAGTCGGCCGGGCAGATCCAGGCGTTGAACAAGATCGAGTACCTGCCCAATCCCGAAGAGGTCTTCGATGCGATCTCGTCGTTGGTGTTCGGTGAGAAGAAGGCTCAGCAGGACCGGTTCTCGATGCTCAAGGCGCGACGTGCCGCCGTGGGCAAGAGCCGGGCCAAGCTCGGTAAGTGACACCGAAACCACGTGCAGCCCGTCTCCGTGACCTCGTTTCGAGGGTGCCGGTGCGCCGTGGCATGCGCCATCGGTCACACTGACGGGTGTGCGTATTGATGTGCACACCCATTCCACCGAGTCCGACGGCACCGACACGCCGACGGAGCTCGTCGCCACCGCGATCGAGGCCGGACTCGATGTGGTTGCGTTGACCGACCACGACACCACTGCCGGATGGGGAGAAGCCGAGCGCGCGGTACTGCACGAGGGCCGGGTCGGGCGGATTCGTCTGGTGCCGGGAGCGGAGCTGTCGTGCTGCTGCCCGGACGGCCGGGGCAACTCGATCACCGTGCATCTGCTGGCCTACCTGTTCGATCCGCTGTCGCAGGCGCTGGTCGACGAGCAGACGCGGTTGCGTGCGGAGCGAAGGTCCCGGCTGTACACGATGGCCCGGCGCATGGCCGAGGACGGATTCCCGGTGGATCCCGAGGAAATAATGGCGGGTCTGCCGCCGGACTCACCGGGAGGCAGGCCCCATCTGGCGCGTGCCCTGGTCAACGGCGGCACGGTGGCCAGTGTGGACGAGGCGTTCGCGCGTTATCTCGGCTCCACCGGCAACTACTATGTTCCGCGCACGGACACCCCCGTGTGGCGCGCCATCGACATGATCGCCGATGCGGGTGGTGCCACGGTTCTGGCGCATCCCTTCGCGGCTGCTCGTGGCCCGATGGTGACCTCCGAGGTGATCGCCGAACTCGCCGAGCACGGTTTGTCCGGAGTCGAAGTGGATCACCCGGATCACGAGCCGGAAGCTCGTTCGCGGCTGCGCGGCATTGCTGCGGAGTTCGACCTGATCGTCACCGGAAGCAGCGATTACCACGGGATCAACAAGACCCTCCGGATCGGCCAGGAAACCACGCCCGCCGAGTCGCTGGAGCGGCTGGAGCAGCGCTGTACCGGCAGTAAAGTCATCGGCTGATTCCGGCTGGTTCCGGACTGGTTCCGGGGGGCGAGTGGCCGCGCCGGGTCGCCCACGCTGTGATCGGGGCCGATCCGCAGCAGGGCGCCGCACTGCGTAGTGTGGGATCGAGTACCGGCAGCACTCCCCGAGAACAGGTGAACCGTGCCGGATATCGCGTCATGGGCACTGCTGGGGTGGAACAGTTGAGGAAACCGACCGGATCCGATGAGGATGGCTCGATGCGGGCAGCAGCCGAACAGCGCGGGCAGGAACCGTCGACCGACCGGGAACCGTCGACGATGCCGCACGTGCCGCAGCCACCGGGACGCGGAAAGGCGGAAACCGGCGACTGGCAGGCGCGGCGGGAGCGAGCGCAGCGCCGTCCTCGGAGGACTCGAAGGAGTAGCACCGAAAAACCACCCGGCCGAGTGGGTGGCATCCTGCGAGGGCTGAGCGGCTCGCTGGCCGCGGGCCTTCTGGTGCTCGCGGCCATGCTGGTGGGGGTTCAGGTCTGGGCGGCGAACAACGACTGGATAGGTCCCGGCATGGGGTCCGTGGTCGGCCACTCCGTGGCAGGCGGTGTCGCGCTCGTGGCGCAGCTGGTGGCTGATCGCAGGCGGGACACCGCCGGAGGTCTGTCCGTCTTCGCCGTCCTCGCCGTGGTGGTCGGTACCCTCTGGTACTGGTGGTGGCTCTAGCTCGGCGTGTGTGCTGGTCACACGCCGTACAGCTCGTGGCGGGCCCGGCTGTAGGCATGCCTGATTTCCCGGCCTTGGTCGAGGTCGGTCGGATCATGCTGTTCGGAACGCAGCGGCCAGTCGGGCGGAGTGTCCGATCCCGTGGCGGCCCACGCCGCCTGCCGCGCGGCTCCGCGAGCGACGTACTCGCTCGACTCGGGGATCTCCACGCCGACGCCGAACAGCGATGGCGCGATCCTGCGGACGGCGGTCGATTGGCTGCCCCCACCGATGAGGAGTACGCGCCGTATGTCGACACCCATGCGCTGTATGGCTTCGACCCCGTCCGCGAGTCCGCACAGCATTCCTTCGACGGCGGCGCGGGCGAGGTTTTCCGGCGTCAGGTTCGTGCCGCGCATTCCGGTCAGCGTGCCGGTCGCCTCCGGCAGGTCCGGTGTGCGCTCGCCCTCGAGGTAGGGCACGAGTGTCAGGCCGCCTGCGCCGGGGGGCGCGGCCAGTGCGAGCCGGCTCAGTCCTTCGAGGTCGGTGCCCAGCATGTGGGCAGTCGAGTCCAGGATTCGGGCCGCATTGAGCGTGCACACGAGCGGAAGGTAACGACCGGTGGCGTCGCAGAACCCGGCCACTGTGCCGGTGTCGTCGACGCAGGGCTGCTCGGTGACGGTGAAAGCGGCACCGGAGGTGCCCACGGATACGACAACATCGCCGGGGCCGATGCCGAGCCCCAAAGCGCCTGCCATGTTGTCCCCGGTGCCCGGGCCGAGCCGGGCTCCGCTCAGCTCGTCGAGGGCAGTGACCGTGCCCGCCGTGCCCGACGGTCCGAGGACCTCGGGAAGTCGTGGTTGCCGCCCCCGCATCGCTTCGGCGAGGAGATCGGGCAGCCATTGTCCGGTGGCGGGGGAGAAGTACCCGGTTCCCGACGCGTCGCCGCGGTCGGTGCAGACCGGGTTCTCCCCGCCGGAGAGCTGCCACGTTACCCAGTCGTGCGGCAGCAGGACGCGGTCCACCCGGTCGGCCTGGTGCGGTTCGTGCTCGGCGAGCCAGGCGAGCTTGGTCAGGGTGAAGCTCGCGACGGGGACGAGGCCCGTGCGCTCGGCGAGTCTCGTCGCACCGTGGCGTTCGATCAGAGTGCTCGCCTGCGGTGCCGATCGGGTGTCGTTCCACAGCAGGGCATCGCGCACCGGCGTGCCCGTCTCGTCGAGGGTGACCATGCCGTGTTGCTGGCCTGCCACCGACACGGCGGAGATCGGTCCCGGAACTCGGGAGCCTGCTTGGCGGACGGCTTCCCGGCAGGCTGTCCACCAGGCCGAGGGAGCCACCTCGGAACCCGTTGGATGTGCGGCCTTGCCCTCGCTGAGGACACGACCGTCTTCGGCGTCGACAACCAGCGCCTTGGTTGATTGAGTGGAGGAATCGATGCCCAGAACGAACACGGTTTTCCTTTCGTCGAAAAACGAAATACAGCGCGATGTACCGGCTTACTCGTCGACAGCGGGGCAGCCTGCTCCTGGTGACCATCCCAGCGAAAAAGCCGGTTTGAAAGACCGAGAACGCACAGGGGCCGTGCGTGGGCACAGCTCGCTGCGCCCACGCACGACCCGAATCGACCGGCCTGATGCGGCAGGCGTCCCGTGGTGTGTCTCAGATTCCCATGAGGTGTTCGAGTGCGAGTTGGTCGAGGTGTTCGTAGTGCATGCTGCGTTGGGCGGCTGATTCGGGGTCGAAGTCACCGTCGGCGTGCAGGAGGTCTTCGGGTTTTTCGCCGGGTGTGGTGGTGGGTTGGGACAGTTCGGGGATGCGGGCGTTGTGCAGTGCCTGTTGAACCCGGGGGTCGGCGCGGAAGGCGGCGGCGCGGTCTTTGAGGATCAGGTAGTTGCGCATGCAGCCTTCGGCCGAGGTCCACACGTCCTGGTCGAGGTCGGTGCGCAGGGGTTTGAAGTCGAAGTGCCGGGGTCCGGTGTAGCCGGCTGTTTCGAGGAGGTCGACGGTGAAAAAGGCGCTTTTCACGTCGCCGGCTCCGAAGCGCAGGTCCTGGTCGTATTTGGCGCCGTGTTGGCCGTTGAGGTCGAGGTGGAACAGTTTGCCTGCCCACAGTGCTTGGGCGAGGCCGTGGGTGTAGTTGAGCCCGGCCATTTGTTCGTGGCCGACCTCGGGGTTGACGCCGACCATGTCGGGGTGGGCCAGTTGGTCGATGAAGGCCAGTACGTGTCCGACGGTGGGCAGGAAGAGGTCGCCGCGTGGCTCGTTGGGTTTGGGTTCCAAGGCCAGCCGCAGGTCATAGCCGCGGTCGCGGATGAACTCGCAGACCAGGTCGATGCCTTCCTTGTAGCGGTCGAGGGCGGCCCGCAGGTCGGTGGCGGCGTCGGTCTCGGCTCCTTCGCGTCCGCCCCAGGCGACGAAGGTCCGTGCGCCGAGCTCGGCGGCGAGTTCGACGTTGCGCAGCATCTTGCGCAGGGCGAAGCGGCGTACGTCGCGGTCGTTGGCGGTCAGGGCGCCGTCTTTGAACACGGGGTGGCCGAACAGGTTGGTGGTCACCATGGGCACGGTCAGGCCGGTTTCGTCCAGGGCACGGCGGAACCGGGCCAGGATCCGCTCCCGCTCGGCTTCGTCGGCGCCGAAGCCGAACAGGTCGTCATCGTGGAAGGTCACCCCCCAGGCGCCCAGGTCGGACAGCCGCTGCACCGCCTGCACCGCATCGAGCTCCGGCCGCGTGGCGGCACCGAAAGGATCATTGCCCCGAAAACCCACGGTCCACAGTCCGAAGGAGAACTTGTCCGCGGGAGTCGGTGTGTAGTCGTTCATTCTCGTCTCTCCTTGACCGGGGACGGTGATCACCGTCCTGGCTGCTTGCTGTCTTCCGGACCGGGTTCGTCCGGAGTCGGGAGCGGGGCCGTGGCCGTTCACCGGGCGCGGCGGGGATGACCACGGCCCCGCTGTTGTCGGATTCCTCGGTCGATGCGATCCGCTAGCGGACCTTGATGACGAAGCTCGTCGACGTGGTGCTGCCGCGGTATTTCACGGTCGCGGTGACGGTGGCGACACCCTCGTCGCTGGTGCGGATGGTGCCCTGGTGATCCACCGACACGACGTTCGGACGGTTGCTCCGGTAGCGGACGTTCATCCCCGGAGGGAAGGGCTTACCGGATCCCTCCGCGACATGGCCGTGGAGGGTGCCGTCGTTCATCGACACCGTGATCCGAGGCTGCACCACGGTGTTGCGCGGAAAGATCTTGCGGACGGTGATCCCGCGTGCCGCGTCGCCCTTGGCACGCGGTGTGGTGCTGGCGGTCACCGGGCGCAGCTTCAGCTCGCCGTGGACCTGGAACGACGCGCGCTGCGCGACACCGGACGTCGAACTCGACCGGGCGAGCTGGAGCGTGTAGTCACCGTTGGTCACCTCGAAGTGCCCCTGCTGCTGGTCGAACAGGGCCAGCTCGCGAGCCCGGACGTCGAACTCGACGCGCTCGGTCTCGCCCGGCTTCAGGGAGATCTTCTCGAAGGCCACGAGCCGCTTGTCCGGGCGCTGCGCCTTCTCGGACTTCGGGGCTGCCCCGTAGAGCTGGATCACGTCGGATCCGGCCCGCTCGCCGGTGTTGGTGACCTTCGCGCTCACGTGCACCGTGCCGTTCGGGGTGACGCTGGAGCGGTCGATGCGCAGGTCGCCGTACTCGAAGTCGGTGTAGCTCAGGCCGTACCCGAACGGGTAGGACACGTCACCGTCGAAGTACATGTAGGTCCGCCCCGGCTGCGAGTCGGTCGGCCGGATGCTGTAATCCCCGATCGACGGGAGTTGGGACTCGCTGCGGTACCAGGTGAAGGGCAGGTGACCGCTCGGGTTCGCCTGCCCGAGCAGCACGTCGGCGAGTGCCTCGCCCTTGCGCTGGCCGTTGTAGGAGCTCCACAGCAGGGCCGACACGTCGGAGCTGAAGCTGCGGACGTCGACCGTGCCCACGGTCTCCATGTAGACCACGGTGTTCGGGTTCTTCCCGGCCACCTCGTTGATCAGTGTCGTCTGCGGCTTCGGCAGGGTCAGGTTCTCGCGGTCATTGCTCTCCGAGGCGGTTTCCTCACCGGTGCCTGCGTAGACGATGGCGGTGTCGTAGTTCGCCGACTTGGCGACCGTCTCGGTGTTGAGCTGATGCTCCGTCCCCGGCGCGGTGCCGGGCAGGTAGTCCACGACCGCGTCGGGGTTGATCGCCTTGATCGCGGTCTTGATGCCCTCGTAGCCGGTGGTGCTGTTGGCCAGGCCGGCGGATCCCTGGTTGCTGGAGTAACCGCCCAGGTACATCTTCTTGGCGTGGTTGCCGATCACGGCTACGCGGAACGGCCCGGACTCGGGCACCTTCAGCGGAAGCAGCTTGCTGCCGCTGCCGTCGACGGGCTCGTTACGCAGCAGCACGATCGACTCGGCGGCTGCTTCGCGTGCCAGCTCCAGGCGCTTGGGGGTCTGGGTGACGGCGTTGTTGGCGTTGGAGTTCTCCCAGCTCCCCCGGGGAACGCGCTCGCGGGCCTTGCGCACCCACGGAACGTCTGCCGGATCGTCGAACTCGCCCAGCTTGATCCGCACCGTGAACATCCGCACCAGCGAGGCGTCCATGAAGTTCTCGGTGTAGACCCCGTTGTGGGTCTTGATGCCCTTCTCAACGGCGGTGGGCAGGGTGTTTCCGTAGTGGTGCTCGTCGTGGAAGCCCTGGTTGCAGTTGAGGTCGATCCCCGCTGCGTTGGCGTACGCGTTGCGTTCGATGTGATCGACCGGCTCCTCCTTGTTCGGAGGCTGCCACTGGTGCCCGTGCTGGATCTCGTAGACCGAGTCGCAGTCGGACGTGAAGAACCCGTCGAAGCCGAACGTCTTGCGGGCCAGCGTGTCCAGCAGGTGCAGGTCGGCCGAGGCAGGCACCCCGTTGACGCGGTTGTAGGCAGCCATGATCGAGCCGGGATCGCTGTTGCGGATCACCTCCCTGAACGGTGCCGTGTAGTACTCGCGCAGTGTCCGCTCGTCCATGTTGGACGATCCGGTGCGGCGGTTGTACTCGCTGTTGTTGGCCGCGAAGTGCTTGATCGTGGTACTGGTCTTCAAGTACCCCTCGGCGGAGGGCAGCAGGTTGCCGTTCTTGTCCTTGCCCTCCATCCCGTTGACGAACTGCGAGCCCATCTTCGCCGTCAGAGTCGGGTCCTCGCTGAAGGTCTCGTCGTTGCGTCCCCACCGGGGATCGCGGCTGAGGTTGATCGTCGGCGAGTAGAAGCTGAGGTCGAGCGTGTTGTTGCGCACGACCTCGCGGGCTTCGCTGGAGGTCCGGCTCGCCACTCGGTACATCAGGTCCGGGTTCCAGGTGGATCCCATGGACAGGCTCACCGGGTAGGACGTGGTGTTGGTCAGCACCTTCGGGTTGTCACCGTCGTTGTACTGCTCCCGGGCGACGCCGTGTGCGGCCTCGTTCCACCAGCCGTGGGCTTTCACGCCCAGCCGGGGAATCGCAGGCGACTGGCTGCTGATCATCTGGGAGGCTTTCTCCTGGAGGGTCATGCGCGACACGAGGTCGACCGCACGTTCCCGGGCGGAGTAGGACGGGTCCAGGTAGATCGGTGTGTTGGCTTCCGCAGCTGTGGCCTGTCCGGCGGTCGAGGCCGCCGAGACGGTACAGGCCACGCTCAGCCCTATGGCCGCGAAGAGCCGTAAAGGTCTTGCCTTCATGCACTTCTCCGATTCTCGGTTACTACAAGCGGGTCGGAAACGCTGGATCACGCCTGACCCGACACCTTTTCCTGCGGCGTCTCCCGCAGGTCGTTTTCCAGCTGTTCGAGGCTGCGGCCGGTGGTTTCCGGAACCAGTGCCCGGACGAAGAAGAACGAGACCACGCCGAACGCGGCGAAGATCAGCATGGACAGGCCCTGCCCGATGGTGGCCAGGACGACGGGGAAAGCCAGCGACACGACGAAGTTGGCGGCCCAGTTGCTCCACGTGGCCAGGCCCTCGGCCGGGCCGCGGATACGCAGGGGATACAGCTCGGGCAGCATCACCCACACGATCGGGCCCCAGGTCGCCCCGAAGGAGGCGATGTAGGTGGCCAGGCAGATGATCGTGATCACGGCGACCGTGGTCCCGGACGCACCCACGATCAGGGTGAGGGCGCCCAGGACCCCCAGGCTCAGGCTCATGCCGAGGCTGCCTGCCAGCAGCAGGCGCTTGCGGCCGATGCGGTCGGTGTAGCGCACCGCGACGAGGGTGAACAGCAGCATCACGGTGCCGATCCCGACCTGTGCGGCGATCGAGGCGCTCTCGCCCATACCGAGCTGGGTCAGTGTCGTCGGGGCGTAGTAGATGATCGTGTTGATGCCGACGAACTGCTGCAGCACCGCCAGGCCGATACCGATCGACAGGGCAGGGCGGATCCACTTGGCGGTCAGGTCCCGCCAGCCTGCTTCCTGACGGGCCTGCTGCTCGGCGGTGTTGATCTCGTCGAGTGCTTCGTCGATCTCGTCGGGGCGCCGGGTGCGCTCCAGGACTTGCCGAGCTTCGTCCATCCGGTTGCGGCTGGCCAGCCAGCGGGGTGTCTCGGGCATGAACAACATCCCGACGAACAGCGCCACCGCGGGCACCACGCCGAGCCCGAGCATCCAGCGCCAGGCCTCCCACGGGGCCAGCGCGTAGTCGACGATGTAGGCCAGCAGGATCCCGGCCGTGATCAGCAGCTGGTTCAGCGAGGTCAGCGTGCCGCGGATGCGGGTGGGGGAGATCTCGGCGATGTACATCGGAACGATGACCGAGGCCAGACCGACACCGATGCCGATCACGAATCGCGAGACCACGAGGGTGGCCACGTCGGGGCTCAGCGCGGCAGCGAGCGAGCCCACGGCGAACACGCAGGCGGCGACCAGCGCCATCTTCCGACGCCCCAGACGGGCGGCCAGACTTCCACTGGTCAGCGCTCCGACCATGGCTCCGACGAGAAGGCCACTGGTGACCAAGCCCTGGAGAAAGGCGTTGTCGGCGATCCCCAACGGGCCCTTGAGATACAGCAGGGCACCGGAGATCACACCGGTGTCGTAGCCGAACAGCAGGGCGCCGATCGCACAGATCGTCGCCGCCAGATACACCGAGCGCCCGCTGCGGCGCCGTATCGGTTCGGTCATCGTTCGTTCACTCCCGCGCAATGAATAAGATTTGTAAAAGGAAAAAACAAAATCGCCGATGTGTCAACACCCACACCCGTTGGCGGGATGCGGAGACGCCACGTTGACTGCACGTACACCCGACGACCGCGAAGAGAGGACCTCGTGACCGCTTCGACCACGCAGGGCCGGGACCCGGCCAGCCTGCGGCGACACAATCTCCGGACGCTCCTGCGTCACCTGCATCTGCAGGGGCCCACGAGCAGGGCTGAACTCGGCGAGGTCACCGGCTTGACCCGGAGCGCCATCGCCGATCTGGTCGGAGAGCTCACCACGCGTGGCCTCGTCCTCGAGGAGGGTGCGGGCCAGCCGCACACGCAGCGCGGGCGTCCCCCGCTGATCGTGTCGCCGCGTGACGAGTCGGCCTACGTCCTTGCCGTCGTCGTCGACGTGGACACGATCGGAATCGGCCGGGTGGGGCTCGGGGGAACCATCCTCGAGGAAGCGGAGACGCAACACGAGCACGTCTCCGGGGACCCCACCAGGAGCCTGGATCAACTGACGGGATTGGTGCAGGAGTGGCTGGAGTCCACCGAGACATCACCGGTCGCGATCGGTGTGGCCGTGCCGGGGATCGTCCGTGCCCGCGACGGGTTGATCGCACGGGCGCCGAACCTCGGATGGCGCAACCTCAGCCTCGGTGACGAACTGCGCCACCGCACCGGCCTGTCGTTGCCGATCGTGATCGGTAACGAGGCCGGACTGGCCGCCCTTGCCGAACACCGGCGCGGAGCAGGGCGGGAATACAGCGACCTCGTCTACGTATCGGCAGGAGTCGGTCTCGGTGGCGGAATCATCACCGGCGACCGATTGCTCACCGGCCATACCGGATACGGCGGCGAGGTCGGCCACATGATCACCCATCCCGGTGGTCGGTACTGCCACTGCGGTGGGCGAGGTTGCTGGGAGACCGAGGTCGGTGCGGATGCTCTGCTGCGGCACGCGGGCGTGCACGATCCTGCCGACCGCCATGCCGCCCTCGACGCGTTGTTCGTCGGTGCGGACCAGGCCGAAACACCCGCGCTGGAGGCGTTTCGCGCGCTCTGCACTCCGGTGGCGACCGGCCTGGCCAACCTGATCAACATTTTCGAACCCGAGCGCATCATCCTGGGCGGTCTGCTCCGGTCACTGATCCGGCATGCGGGAGACGAACTGAGAACGGCTCTCGACGACCTTCGAGGGCTCCCGGAACTCGATGTCGACCTGCAACCCGCTCAGCTCGGTGAGCACGGCCGACTTCTCGGCGCCGCGGAGGCCGCGGTCAACAGTTTTCTCGCCCGACTCGATTGACGCGCAGGTCGGCCCGTGCCGGGGAGAGCCCGTGCGCGGGCGAAATCAGCGCAGGGCCACCAGGGTGTTTCCGCGCTGTTCCAGCAGAACGCCACCGACGGACCCGAGTTCGATCTCGCCTCGGTGTTCCTGCCGCTGCACGGGGATGATTCGTTGCCGTGCCCCGGTGCGGGGATCGTGTACGGCAATTCCGTTCGGCACCGGGAGCAGCAGCTCGCCCGCGACGATGATGCCTGCCCCGCGCGTGTCCGCAACCGTCCAGACGGGAGCCAGTGTGGTGGGGTCGAGAGCCACGGTGCTGCTTCCGGCATGCCAGTAGACCCTGGCGGCACCGGTCGTGGATTCGACCCGGACATTGGCCTCCGGGGGCGAGGGCGGGGGCAGGTGCACGGGAAATCTCCCGCGAACATCCCCCGAGGTGTCGTAGACGACCAGCTCGGAGCGGTCGTACAGCGCGACGGCCACCCGCTTTTCGGCGACCGCGACGACGCTTGCGTTCGACCCGGCGACGACGGTGCTGAACACGGTTTCGGGGTTCTCGCCGTCCTCCGGGCGAGCCTTGAGTACGGTGATGCGATCACCCGGCGCACGAGGACACTCCTCGATGACGCCCACTCTCTCGTGGCCGACCGCGATCGAGGAGTAGCGGCACTCGGGGCGTTGCAGGTTGTTGTCCGGATTCTTCAGTGCGTGCGGAATCCCGTACTGCTGCGTGCGCACGAGGTCGGAGCGCCAGGTCTCGAAGACTCGGCTGCCGGTAGCGGTGATGTAGGTGCCGTCGGACAGCAGCCGGGTGCCGAAGGGAACATCGCTGTTGCGCTGTGGACCACGCTTGCCTGTCGACCCCTCCAACGAGGTCACCTCGCTGCAGTTGTGCGACTTGCGGTACACCGCGATCGCACGGCGCCACTCGGAGCCGACAGTACACAGCGGCAGGTCCCGCGCATAACGCCAGCGAACCTCACCGGTGACCGGATCACGTCCCAGAACCTCGCCGTTCGCGGCGGTCACTGCGGTCGGACCAGCCACGACCGGCTGCGGAGTGGCCGGGCTGGGAGCCCGCCACGCTTCCCGCAGCGTTGTCGGAACCGCAGCGGGCGGGTGGACCTCGGCGGCGGGTTCGGCCGCGGGTTGCGAGATCGTCGCCCGGGCGTCGCTGTGCCACCAGACCACGGCCGAAGCGATCAGCACGGCCACCACGATCAGCACCACTGCGGTGAGGTCGGCTCTCGTGCGCCGCTCCGGCCGTACCACTGTGACTCCCGGCGAACAGATTCGTTGATGGCTGTCTCACCCGAGCTTAGGGTTCGTTTCACCGGTGTGGGCGGGTGGTCCGAGGATCACCCGCTCGAACGGAAGAACCCGATCCCGTGTCCCGCTTCGCGTGGGAGACGGGTCACTCGCTCGCGGCGCTGCTTCCCGCAGTGCCACTGCTCGCAGTGCCGTTGTCCGCAGCGCTGCTGTGCGCGGTGCCCGCGGTGGTGCGCCCGGAGCCACCTCGCCGCCTGCGACGACGGCGGGCGGGTCGTTCCGCGCTTTCCTGAACGTCCTGGCCACCCTGGTCGCTCGGCGCTTCCGCGGACTGCGTCGCTCCATCGGTATTGACGCCGCCGCGAGTGCGGCGCCTCCGGCGGCGGCCTGCGGGCCGTGTGTCACCGGACGACTCTCCCCGGGACCCGTCGCCGTTGTCGCCGACCGTGTGCTCACGGCCGGAGCCACCGCGGGTGCGCTTGCGTGAGCGCTTGCGCGGGGCAGCCGTGCCCTCTTCGGCCTCGGCAGCGAGTCCGGCGCGCTTGCGCTGAGCCAGCGGCAGCCGCCCGGTCGCATCGGAGGGCACATCGAGATCGCTGTAGAGATGCGCGGAGGTCGAGTAGGTTTCGACGGGCTGTGGCATGCCCAGGCCCAGCGCGTCGTTGATCACCTTCCAGCGCTGTTCCTCGTCCCAGTCGACCAGGGTGATCGCCACGCCCGCGCGGCCCGCCCGGCCGGTGCGACCGATCCGGTGCACATAGGTCTTCTCGTCATCCGGGCATTGGAGGTTGATCACATGCGTCACCCCCTCGACATCGATGCCGCGGGCTGCGACATCGGTGGCGACCAGGGTGTCGACCTTGCCGGAGCGGAAGGCGCGCAATGCTTTCTCCCGGGCGCTCTGCCCGAGATCACCGTGGACCGATCCGGCGGCGAAGCCGCGCTCGTTGAGCTCGTCGGAGAGTTTCTGTGCGGTGCGCTTGGTGCGGCTGAAGATCATGGTCAGACCACGGTCGCGTGCCTGCAGCGCGCGGGCCAGCAGTTCGGTCTTGTCCATCGCGTGCGCGCGGTAGACGAACTGCCGAGTGCGTTCGTGAACAGCCCCCTCGTCGGCCTGCTCGGCTCGGATGTGGGTGGGTTGCTGCAGGAACGTCCGGGCCAGTGTGATGATCGGCCCCGGCATGGTGGCCGAGAACAGCATGGTCTGCCGCTGCTCGGGGACCATGCCGAGAATGCGCTCGATGTCCGGGAGAAAGCCCAGGTCGAGCATTTCGTCGGCCTCGTCGAGGACCAGGCCGCCGACCTTGCCCAGAACGAGATGCTGCTGCTCGGCAAGATCGAGCAGGCGTCCCGGCGTGCCGATGACCAGGTCGACACCCTGCTGGAGGGCCTCGATCTGAGGCTCGTAGGGGCGCCCCCCGTACACCGCGAGGGTGCGGATGCCGAGGTGCTTGGCCGCGTCTTCCAGGTCCCGCGTGACCTGCACGCACAGTTCACGGGTCGGTACGACCACCAAGGCCTGGGGGGTTCCGTCACCGGGGGTACGCAGCCGTTGCAACAGGGGTACCCCGAAACCCAGGGTCTTGCCCATACCGGTACGGGCTTGGCCGATCAGATCCTCGCCGCGCAGCGCCAACGGGAGAGTGAGTTCCTGAATGGCGAAGGTGTGCTCGATGCCCGCTTCGTCGAGGGCGCGCACGATCTGCTCGTCCACGCCGAGCTCGGCGAAGGTGGGGGTGTCCGGTGTGGGGGGTTGTTCGGCGTGCAGCGGGCGGGCATGTCGGACATCGACGTCCTCGGGGGTGCCGCTCTCGCTGTGCTCCAGCACGTTCGGATCGGGTGCTGTGGTTTCTGCTGTAGTTCCTGCCGGGGTCCCTGCCGGGGGAGCAGTGCCGCTGCTGCCCGCGGGAACCCGTTCGTTGCTGACCGTCAGAATGATCGCCTCTCTCATACCTGCGCGCACGCGGGGCTCAAGCCCGGTTGTGGTGGTGAGCCCGGCAGCCGCTCGGATCCCTCGCGACCGCGCGCGGCGCTCCTGGTCACCCACGTGACGGTGCGCGCCTTCGTTCGAATCAGCGGTGCTTGCCCGCTGTCAGGTCTGTCATTGTGTCGACGTCGTAGCGCGGGAACGCCGCCGTCGCGCAAGGCGGCAAGAGCCCCCTGTCGTGCGGGCCGCGTTCGCGCCTGCAGTGCTGTCCCCTGCGGCGATTTTCCCCGCAGCTTCCCCCGCAGCTTCCCCCGCAGCGACCCGCGGAACCGTCCCGCCGTAACTGCCGGGTGGGTCCTGTGCCGTTCGGCATCGAGGTTGCCGGACGACTGCCCCGGAGCCACCTCGGGACGAGCCGTCCTGCGTGCGCACGTCCGGAGGAATCCTTCCCGAGAACCGGGCCGGGACGTACTGCTGGGCCGGGACGTACTGCTGCGAGAGCTACTGCTCCGAGGCCTACTGCTCCGAGGCCTACTGCTCCGAGGCCTACTACTGGGTGACGCCAATACTCCTCCTTCCGCCAGAGTACCCGCTCTGATGCGATACACCGGGATGGAGGCGGCTGCGCGCGGCGCGGATCCGGTTAGGCTCGCGGTCATGAGTGAGGCTGACGAGAGTGTTGCGGCGTCCGTCGGGGCATCCGACGAGGGCTCCGAGCAAGGCGTTGTCGATCTACTCGCGGCGTTGGCCTACGGCGAGCTCTCGGCGTTCGACCGGCTGGCCGAGGATGCGCGTGCGGCACCGACACTGCAGGGGCGGGCGGCGTTGGCCAGTATGGCCGCGGCCGAGATCGGCCACTACCGACTCCTGGAGGAGAGACTCGCCCAGCGCGGTGTGGTCGTCGAGGAGGTGATGCAGCCGTTCGTCGGGCCTTTCGACGCCTTCAACGCCTCGACAGCCCCGCATTCGTGGCTGGAATCGCTGGTGAAGGCCTATGTCGGCGACGGACTGGCCGCGGACTTCTACCGTGAGGTCGCGAAATGGCTCGATCCCGAGACACGGGAACTCGTGCTGACGGTGCTCGCCGACACCGGGCATTCGGCGTTCGCCGAACGTGAGGTGCAGGCGGCGTGCCTCGAGGACGGCTCCCTGCGCGACAAACTGACCCTGTGGGGGCGTCGGCTGCTGGGTGAGGCAGTGTCGCAGGCGCAGCGGGTGGTGGCCGAGCGCGACGCTCTCGCGGAACTGATCATCCGAGGCTCCGGTGACCTCGCCGGTATCGCGGCGCTGTTCAAGCGGCTGCAGAACAACCACACCAAGCGGATGAGCCGCCTCGGTCTGGGGTGATCGGTCCGGGGGCGGTGATACCTGCTCGTGCCTGCGTCGCGAGCGCCGGGGCGTGGGATAGCCTGGGGGTGACGTAGTCGTAGACGAGTTTGCACGGAGGTTCGGCGTGGAGGTCAAGATCGGCGTCGTGGACAGCTCGCGCGAGCTGACGATCATCAGCCGTCAGTCCCCGGACGAGGTCGAGTCGCTGGTCGCCGACGCGCTGGCAAAGACGGACGGTCGGCTGTCCCTGAGCGATGAGAAGGGGCGGCGCTACATCGTTCCGTCCGCCAAGATCTCTTACGTGGAGATCGGCCCGTCGGAGCCGACCCGAGTCGGCTTCGGCGTCAGCTGAGCACCGCTTTCACGAAACGGGTGGGGCTCCCCGCAGGGCAGCCCCACCCGTTTGCGCGAGATGTTCAGGTGGTTTCCCGAAGCTCGCCGAGGTCCGTGGCCGGCGCGTACGGCGGATACCCGAGCCCGCTGATCCGGTAGCGGTTCCACGGGTCGGGATCGGCCAGCGTCGCGACCGCCTGACCATCCGGTGTGCGCAACACCACCTCCGTCTTCCGGCCGCCGGTCAGTTCGTCGACCTCGGGGTTGGCGGCCACCCGTCCGTACCAGTGGAAACGGCCGTCGATCGGCTGGAAGTGCCCGCGTAGCACGACCTCGACGGTGATCTCCCGCTCCTCGGTGAACACCACCGCAGGACCCCGGTAGTCGTCCTCTTCGTGCTCGTGCGCCGGGCTCTCCTGCATGTTGCCTCCTTGCGGCTTCAGCCCTGGTGGGCTCGTCCTTCGGCGTCTTCGGAGCCCTCGGTGTCCTCGCCGGTGATCACTCGCAGGTCGGGGCTCAGCTCCAGCGGTTCGTCCGGGTCGAGCACGATCCCTCCGGATCGCAGTACGCCGTCGATGGCGAACCAGATGATCCGGGTGAGGTAGTCGGTGAGGTCTTCTCTGCTCATCGACTGGCGATCCAGCCACCAATCACCGCTGGCCTGGACCATGCCGACCAGTCCGTGGCTCCAGGCCTCCACGCCGCCGGAGTCCAGGTTCAGCGAGCGCAGGTATTCGCCCAGCAGCCGCGACAGCGAGTTGGCGATGACCGTCTTCTCCGTGGTGACCGGATCGTCCTGCACCGGCCGGTCGGCGAAGGTCCGCCGCACCACGAAGCGGTACAGCTCGGGATACTCCTCGATCACTCCGAGATAGGTGCTGATGATGCGGCGAATGCGCTGGTGGATGCTGCCGCCCTCGTCGAGGGTCGGGCCGATCCGCTGCATCAGCAGTTCCGTTCCCCACTCGCCGACGGCCAGGTAGAGGTCGCTCTTATCACTGAAGTGCCGGTACAGCACGGGTTTGCTGACCCCGGCCTCGGCCGCGATGTCGTCCATGCCGACCTCGGCGCCGTACTGGCCGATGGCGCGCACGGTCGCCTCGACGAACTCGGCGCGGCGCGCCTGGCGGTGTCCGCGCCAGCGTTCGCGCCGCTTGTCACCGCGGGGTGGTTCGTTCCGCGGTTGCCCGTTGGCGGCCTTGACAGGCCGGGAGATGTGGCTCACGCTACCCAAGGTAACTGTTACTGGAAGTAACACGCAATCCGGCATACACCGCTGTTTTTCGGAAAGTGATGGCTTTCGATGAACAAGACGCTTCAGGTCAACGACCGTGCGAAGACCGCAGCCCGGTTGCTCAAGTCGTCGGCCAAGAGCAGCTATGACCCCGAGGTCGATATCGACTGGGACGCGCCACTGGCCGAGTCACAGCCCTACATTCCCGTCAAGCGGAGTTCGCTGTACGGCACGTCGCTGTGGGAGCAGCTCACCGAGCAACAGCGGATCGAACTGACCAAGCACGAGTTCGCCAGCATCGCCTCGAACGGTCTGTGGTTCGAGATCCTGCTGATGCAGATGCTGCTCAAGGACGTCTACAGCAGGGACCCGCGCACCGCTCACGCCCAGTACGCGCTGACCGAGGTCGCCGACGAGTGCCGTCACTCCACGATGTTCGCCCGGGCGTGCGAGCGGGTGGGCGCACCCGCCTACGGGCCGATCCCGATCCTGCACCACGGCGGCAGGATTCTGCCCGCCGTGCTCAAGGGGCCCTCGGCGTACGCCTCGATCCTGGTCGCCGAGGAGATCCTCGACCGATTCCAGCGGGATCAGATGAACGACCCTGAGGTCCAGCCGCTGGTGCGCATGGTCAACCGCATCCACGTGCTGGAGGAGGCCCGCCACGTCACCTTCGCGCGGGAGGAGGTCACGCGCGGAATGCGGGAGTGCAATGCCGCGCAACGCGCCTATCACCAGTACTGGACCGCGCTGGTGTCCTTCTGCATCGTTCGTGCGCTGATCAACCCCCGTGTCTACAAGGCCGTGGGACTGCGCCCCAGGACCGCGCATCAGGCCGCGCTGAGCAATCCGCATTGGCAGGACACCGTGCACTGGGGTGGCGAGAAGATCATGTCTTTCCTGGACGAGGTCGGGCTCGTCGGCAAGCCCGGGATGAGCCTGTGGAAGAAGGCGGGGTTGATCCGGTGACCGTCGAACAACACGTCGCTGCCGCACCGACTTTCACGGCCGGCGACGGAACCGACCTACGGGTGCACGAGGACGGTCCTTCGGAGGCACCGATCACGGTCGTGTTCGTGCACGGTTGGACATTGAGCAGGCACAGCTGGGATCGCGTGGTGGCGGAGTTGCCCGTCGCGGCGGGGATGTCGGTGCGCAGCATGAGTTTCGATCTGCGCGGGCACGGGGATTCCGATCCCGCACCGGCCGGGACGGCGACGATCCGGCAGTGCGCGGACGATCTCGCCGAACTGCTCGCCGATCGGGTGCCGGAGGGACCGGTCGTGCTCGCCGGCCACTCGATGGGCGGTATGACGGTGATGGCACTGGCCGAGCGGCACCCGCAGCTGTTCGCCGATCGGGTGAGCGGTGTCGCGCTGGTGGCCACCTCCAGTGGCGACCTTGCCGCGCCGTCTCTCGGTCTGCCGAAGCCTCTCGCGGCGCTGTTCAACGCGGGCGAGCGCGCGGTGCGGTCCCGGCTCGCCGCCGCGCGTGGTCGGGCGGTGACCAAGCGTTCGCGGTGGATGCGTCCCGGGCTGCGCTGGCTGCTGTTCGGAGCGGAACCGGCCCGCGCCGATATCGCCGCGACCGCGGACTGGGTGGCGGCGTGCCATCCGCCGAGCATGGCCGGTTTCCGTGCCTCGCTGGCCGACCACGACCGGGTGGAAGCGCTGGCGGCGCTGCGCTCGATCCCGGTGGTGGTGCTGGCAGGTTTGGCCGATCGGCTGTGCCCGTATCCGCACGCCCGGCGCATCGTCGAGACACTGCCGCACGCCGAGCACCTGGTCTACGCCGGTGCCGGACACATGCTGCCGCTGGAGCGGAGTGACGAGGTGACCGCGAGGATCGCCGATCTCGTTCGTACGGTGGTGCGGTGACCTGCTGTCGCTCGGACCTCCCGGCCCGGCCGGTATCCCGGTGAGGTCCGCGCGGCACCGTTCTCGTCGGGGTTCGTTCGGTACCGTGGTCGGGTGCATCGTCCGCATCTTGACGAGAGGACCCCCGTGGGACAGCACACGAGTGACGGCATCCACCATCACGGCTACGTCGAGGACGCGCCGCTGAACACCGCCCTGTCCGCGCACGACCGCCTTTCCCGGCTGGATGTGGCGGAGGTGCTGCACACTCCGGAGGAGGTGGCGCAGTGGTTGGCCACCACGTTGCGCGCGGCCATGGGCAAGTCCGAGGACGATGTGGCGTTCAGCGACGAGTGGGACCAGTGGGTCAAGTACGCTCAGGCGGGTGAAACCGTCACCACCGGCCTGCGTCATGGCCCCACGATCAGCGTGGTGGCGGTGCCCGAGGACGACTGCCGGTGCGAGGCGACTCCCCTCGTTCCCGTCGGTGGTAAAAAGCGCAGCCGGTGACGTGGATCCTTATCCTGCTGCTCGAGTGATCGGCCTGGGCAGGATGACCAGTTCCGGCGTTCCGGTTCGATGCATTGCAAGGCAGTAGGCCACGTGGCGTAGGTGGCTACTCGATGTGGCCTGCATCGTCGCAAGGCACGAACCGGGGCGGCGGTTCAGGACCACAGTGCCCGGTCATAGTAAAAGCGATCTTTATCCCTGTTGGAGGGGGAAACCGGCGAGCCCTTTCCACGCGAGGGTCGACATCAGGTGCACGGCCTCGTCCCGGGAGATCGAGTTCGGAGTGTCCAGCCAGTCGCGGGCGGTGACCTGGCTGAGGCCGACCAGTCCGACCGCGAGCAGGCGTGCCCGTTCGTGATCGAGACCTGCGTCGGCGGTGACGGCTTCGGCGACCGCGTCGACGCATGCGGACAGCGCGCCCTCGACGGCCTGCTCGACCGCGGGTTCCCCGCGCAGGTCGGACTCGAACACGAGGCGGAACGCCTGGTCCTCACCGTCGACGAACTCGTAGAGGGCCCCCACGGCGGCGCGCACGCGGTGCTTGTTCTCCGGGGTGGACTCGATTGCTTCCCGGACGCGCCGGACCATCTCGGAGCCGTGGGTCTCCAGCAGCGCCAGATACAGTTCCAGCTTGCTGGGGAAGTGCTGGTAGAGCACGGGCTTGCTGACTCCGGCCTGCTCGGCGATGTCGTCCATCGCGGCAGCGTGGTAACCGTTGGCCACGAACACGTGCTGAGCTGCCGTGAGCAGTTGTGCCCGGCGCGCGTCACGGGGCAGCCGTACCCCACGGGCAGGCTGCTCGGTGCTCTGCTGCACGGTCTCGGTCATGCGTGTCCTCCACCGGATGCTGCGGACCCGGCCGGGGCCGTCCGTGCCGGGGTTCCCCCAACTTTACTTGTCGGTAAAGGAGGATGGGCCGTTGCCCGAGGATTGCCGCGCTCGTCAGGAGCTTTCGGCTGCGGCGGTTCGTCGCTTTCGGTGACCATGTCCGCCGGATCGGTGACTGTACGTACCCGTACTCCCTGTTTCGGGCAGTTGCTGTGGCACCCTGGAGCATGCCCAGGGTCGAGGACCGATCGAGTGGCGACCCCACCGCTCGGCGTGGCCGGTGCCCGACGGCCGCCCGGAAAGGCCGGACCGAAAATGGGGGAACAGTGGATTCGCAGCATCGAAATCGAAAGCGGCCCCGAGCGGAGCCCCTGGCGGCATCCTGGCACCCGGCGAGTTCGGCCGAGGCGGAGCGTGCGAACGATTCGCGACGGCGCCCGCAACGCCGGAAGGGACGGTTCTCGCAGTACGGCTGGAGTGTGTTCGCCATTCCGGTGATGATCGTCCTCTCCGCGCTGGCGACGTTCCAGGCCGCCGAACCCCCGCGGGGGAACGCGGGCAAGCCGGAAGCCAGTGCCGGTGCCACTCGGACGAAGGCGAGCACACCACCGGTCGTCACCGAGGCACCGAAGGGCAAGTCCTACGACTCCGAGTTGTTCTCGGCGGAATTACCACCGGGAGCACCGATCCCCAAGAACGGAACGGGCACCTTCGACGTGGTCCCCGGGACCTCCTCCCGTGTCGGCTCCGGGGAGTTGTATCGCTACACGATCGAGATCGAGCACGGGGTCACCCTGACCGAGGGCAACGACACGTTCGCTCGCCTGGTCCAGCAGACGTTGTCCGACCCCCGTAGTTGGACCAACCCGAGAGGCGGGGGAATCTCCCTGCAGCGCGTGGACGAGGAGGGGCCGCCTCCGGACTTCCGCGTGACCCTGCTCAGCCAGAACACGGCCAGGGAGACCTGCGGCTACAGCAGCGGACTGCCTTACGACAGCTCGTGCCGGATCGGGGAACGGGTGTACATCAGTGCCGCCCGGTGGGTGCGGGGTGCCGTCTCGTTCGACGGTGACATCGGTACCTACCGGCGTTATGCCATCAATCACGAGGTCGGCCATGTCTTCGGCAACGGGCACGCGGCCTGCCCGGAGCAGGGTGTACTGGCGCCGGTCATGATGCAGCAGACGTTCAGCGTGGCCAACAACGAGTTGCACCGGCTGAACGAGCGGGTATCGCAAGGTACCGACATCCCGGCCAACGGCTTGGTGTGTGAACCGAACGCCTGGCCGTTCCCACTGGGCAAGCATGCGGAATGAACGAGGACAGGCGGCGGGGCGAGCACCGCTACCGCGGCACAGCACAGTCCGCGGCCCACGCGTGGTCTCCCAAGGATTGGGAACACTTGGGGGCGGGAATGCGGACCGGTCGGTCTTGCGTTGCAGACTTCGTGAGGCGCTCGCCTGCGGCGGGTACCCTACGAAGGTTCGGGACCGAACTGTCACCAGCACAGGACCCGAGCGAAGCAAGCACCACTGAGGAGGAGCTCGGAGATGTCCGGCGAGGCAACGCAGGGTAGTCCGGCCCAGGATGCGGCGACACTGCCGCCGCTCGTCGAGCCGGCGGCGGAGCTGACCAAGGACGAGGTCGCCCGCTACAGCCGCCACTTGATCATCCCGGATGTCGGGATGGCGGGCCAGAAACGTCTGAAGAACGCAAAGGTTCTGGTCATCGGTGCGGGAGGGCTGGGAAGCCCGGCACTGCTCTATCTCGCCGCCGCCGGTGTGGGCACCCTCGGCATCGTGGAGTTCGATGCCGTGGACGAATCCAATCTGCATCGCCAGATCATCCACGGTCAGTCCGATCTGAACCGCTCGAAGGGCGAGTCGGCCAAGGACTCGATCCTCGAGGTCAACCCGCTCGTGCAGGTCAACCTGCACGAGACGCACCTGACGTCGGACAACGCGCTGGATATTTTCCGCGACTACGACCTGATCCTGGACGGCACCGACAACTTCGCCACCCGGTACCTGGTCAACGATGCCGCGGTGCTGCTGGGCAAGCCCTACGTGTGGGGCTCGATCTTCCGTTTCGAGGGCCAGGCCAGCGTGTTCTGGGAGAAGCACGGCCCGAACTACCGTGACCTGTACCCGGAACCGCCGCCGCCCGGGATGGTGCCCTCCTGCGCCGAGGGTGGCGTGCTCGGTGTGCTGTGCGCCTCGATCGGATCGATCATGGTCAACGAGGCGATCAAGCTCATCACCGGGATCGGGGAAACCCTGCTCGGCCGGCTGATGATCTACGACGCGCTCGAGATGAGCTACCGCACCGTCAAGATCCGCAAGGATCCCAACGCCGATAAGGTCACCGAGCTCATCGACTACGACGCGTTCTGCGGTGTGGTCTCCGACGAGGCTCAGCAGGCAGCAGCGGGGAGCACCATCACTCCTCGCGAGCTCAAGGAGAAGTTCGACGCAGGGGAGAAGTTCGACCTGATCGACGTCCGGGAACCGCACGAGTACGAGATCGTCAAGATCGACGGTTCGACACTGATCCCCAAGGACCGCATCCTGTCCGGTGAGGCGCTCGCGGAACTTCCGCAGGACCGCCAGATCGTGCTGCACTGCAAGTCCGGCGCGCGTTCCGCCGAGGCGCTCGCGGCGCTGCAGAAGGCCGGCTTCTCGGATGCCGTGCACGTCGGTGGCGGTGTCCTCGGCTGGGCCAACGAGGTCGACCAGAGCCTGCCGACCTACTGAGGACCGCTTTCACCATCACCTGGCACCGGTCGGGGCTTGTGCATCCGGCGCAAGCCCCGACCGGTGACGCAGGATGGCCGGTGTGGACGGCTTGCCACTGTATGGCGCAAGTGTGCGAGCGGTACCATGATCGTTCCATGGCGCGAATGAATCTTCACGGCGTGCCGGACGAGGTCTATGCCGCTCTCGTCAAGGGAGCCGAGGAAAATCGTCGGCCCTTGAACGCTTTTGTCGTGGAACGACTCGCCGAGGTTGCCAACGTCGTCAACATGGCGGATTATGTCGCCTCCTACACGCCGCCCGTGGGCACAGGTGTGACCGTTGATGACGCTGTCGCCGCCGTACGAGAGGTGCGCGACGCGTCATGATTCAGGCTGCGTCGGGAGGCCGGTGCCGCTTCGACGTCATCGCGTAAGCGCGCATCGGGCGACGCCCCGGAGCGCCTGCCACGCTCAACGCTTCCGTGCGGGTAGCGTCTGCCTCGTGAGTGCAACGCCGGAGCCGCCACCGCCGCATGTGCGCGCGGCGTTCGGAGCGCGCCTCGAAGAACCGGAACTGCTCGAGGGTGGCCTCGCTTGGCGCTGCGGTGCGGATGGCGAGGTCGTTCTCAAACCGGTTTCCAGCACCGCTGAAGCAGCGTGGGTGGCGCAGGCCCTCGATTCCCTCGCGCCGGAGGAGGTTCGGCTGGCCAAACCGCTGCGGTCGACCGATGGACGCTGGGTGGTCTCCGGCTGGGCGGCGACCCGGCACATCGATGGCCGACCGGAACCCCGCCATGACGAGGTCGTGGCGATGTCGCTTCGGTTGCACGCCAAGAGCCGAGTCCTGGCATATCCGCGGTTCCTGGACGCTCGCCAGGATATTTACGCCTTGGCCGATCGAATGGCCTGGGGCGAGGTGGAGTTTCCGCTGCAGGCCGACAAGGGCGGCAGGCTCTACGACGTTCTCGCCGGTTCGCGCCGCGAGATCCGATTGCGGCCACAGGTGGTACACGGGGACCTGTTCGGCAACGTGCTGTTCGCGGGGAACGCACCTCCCGGAATCATCGACTTCGCACCGTACTGGCGCCCTGCGGAGTGGGCGGCTGCGGTCGCCGTGATCGACGCGCTCGCCTGGGGCGGATCGGATGCGGCGATCGTGGAACGCTGGTCGCATCTGTCCGAGTGGCCGCAGGCGCTGCTGCGGGCGCTGCTGTTCCGGCTCGCCGTGCATGCGTTGCATCCGCGTGCCACGACGGCCTCGCTCGGGGGGTTGGAGTACGCCTCCCAAATGGTCCTCGAAGTCCTGTGAACGCAGCTCGTGCCACGATGGGTGCGTGAACGAGGCGACAACGGAGCAGCCGCTGGCGGGCTACACCGTCGGAGTCACGGCCGAGCGCAAAGCCGATGAACTCGGGGCTCTGCTGACCAGGCGGGGCGCGCACGTGATGCAGGGTGCGGCGATGCACACCGTGCCGCTGCCCGAGGATGGTGAACTCGCTGCAGCCACGACCGAGGTGCTGGCGGCCCCGGTTGATTTCGTCGTCGTCACCACCGGTGTCGGCTTCCGGGGGTGGCTGGAGGCTGCCGAGGAGAACGGTGTCGGAACGCGGCTGCTGGAGCAACTGCGCCCGGCACGGCTGCTGGCGCGTGGTGCCAAGGCGCGCGGCGCGATCCGGGGTGCCGGGCTCACCGTCGCGTGGAACGCTCCCTCGGAGGAATCCACCGAAGTCCTGCACCAGCTGCTGGAACACGATCTCCACGGCACCCGCGTGGTCGTGCAGGTGCACGGAAATCCGATGGTCGAGTTCCGGGCGAAGTTGAGCGAGGCGGGCGCCGAGGTCGTGCCGGTGGCGGTCTACCGGTGGACGGATCCGCTGGACCTCGATGCGCTGGACCGGCTGATCGGTGCGGTCATCGCCGGTGAGATCGATGCGCTGCCGTTCACCAGCGCCCCCGCGGCCGCGAACCTCCTGGATCGGGCGGACCGCATCGGGCAGGGCACGTCCTTGCGGGAGGCGATGCGCTCGCGCGTGCTGCTCGCGTGTGTCGGCCCGGTCACCGCCGCTCCGATCGCGCAGGAGGGTCTGCCGTACTCCGTGCCCGAGCGCGCGCGGACGGCCTCGCTGGTGCGGCTGCTCGCCGAGGAATTGCCCGCTCGCGAGGTGTGAGCCGCCGGATGTGCGTCGTTCAATCCGTGCCCCAGCGGTAACGGCGCATGTCCACGCGACCGTTGTCGGCGAGTACCCCCTCGGCCCGCAAGTGTTCGAGCTGCCGGTGCCGGAGATGCTCGGCGACGGTGCCGTTGGAGCGCAGAACTCGATACCAGGGCAGGTCGGCACCGTCCTCGGCGAGGATGCGGCCGACCAGGCGGGCCGAGCGCAGCCCGGCGAGTTCGGCGACGTCGCCGTAGCCCAGCACCCGCCCCGGCGGGATCGATGCGACGACCGACCGAACCTGCTCCAGCGTCTGCTCGTCCATGGGCGCAGTATCCCAGCTTCACAGTGCTGCCCGGCCGCCCAGGGAACGGATGCGGACGGCAGCGACACGAACATCGCTCGTAACCGGCCCGCCTGCCCCGCAGTGCCTGCGGTGCATGGTTCCATCGGGATGTGCCGATCTCGGATGCGCCCACCCTCGTTCGCCGTGCCGACTCCGGCGGGCAGCGACCGTCCTGGGACGCGGCGGGGCGGCGGGTCCTGGAACACGACGGTGGTTTCCTGCGGTTGCTCGGTGGCCCCGGAACCGGGAAGACCACGCTGCTCGCCGAGGTCGTTGCCGAGCGCATACTGCGCCGGGAGGTCTCCCCGGAGAACGTGCTCGTACTCACCCCGAGCCGCCGGGCGGCAGCACGACTGCGCTCGGAGATCACCCGACGGATCGGCCTTGCGGGGGAAGGGAACGCGCGGGAAGGGAATCCGCACACCGCGCAGGAGCCGCTCGTTCGGTCGGTGCACTCCTATGCGTTCGGGGTGCTGCGGCTGCAGGCCGCACGTGACGAGCGGCCACCGCCGAGACTGCTCAACGGTCCGCAGCAGGATGTGCAGATCCGCGAGCTGCTCGACGGTGACATCGAGGAAGGCGCCGACTACTGGCCGGAGGCTCTGCGCTCGGCGCTGCCCACGGACGGTTTTCGCGACGAGCTGCGGGAGCTGTTGATGCGCGCCGCCGAGCGTGGCTGCGGACCGGCGGAGCTGCGTGAGCTCGGTTCCCGCCATGGTCGTCCGGACTGGGTGGCCGCGGGCAGGTTCGGTGAGCAGTACGAGCGCGTCACGCTGCTGGCAGGCGGGTCCGAAGGGCAGGGCGGTGCACCGGCTCTCGACGCTGCCGGGTTGGTCTCCGCTGCCTTGCTGGCTTTCGACACCGACACCGATCTGCTGGCGCAGGAGCAGGACCGGGTGCGGCACCTGCTCGTCGACGATGCGCAGAACCTGGATCCGCAGCAGTTCCGGTTGTGCGATCGGCTGGGGGAAACGGCGTCGGAGTTTCTGCTGGCAGGAGACCCCGACCAGGCCATTTACGCGTTTCGGGGCGCCGATTCGGAGGGCCTGCGCAATGCCGACCCCGACGGTGGCCGCACCCGGGTGCTGACGACCGACCATCGGATGTCCGCATCGGTGCGGGCCGCGGTGCATCGCCTGGCTTCCTGCCTGCCGGGTGCCGGGCCGCAGCGCGACACGGCCGGTGCACGGTCGGAGGACGGCGGCGAGAGCCACACCGGCTCGGTGCAGGTGCGGTTGCTGGCTTCGCAGGCACAGGAGGCCGCGTGGGTCGCCGATCAGCTTCGCCGCGCGCATCTGCTCGACGGTGTGCCGTGGTCGCGGATGGCGGTGATCACGAAGTCGACGAAACTCTCGCTACCGGTCCTGCGTCGCGCGTTGCTGGCCGCCGGAGTGCCTCTTGCGCTCCCCGTCGACGATGTGCCGCTGGCCCAGCGCGGCATCGTGCGTCCTCTGCTGACACTGCTGCGGTGTGCCGTACGGCCCCGGACGCTCGATCCGGAATCCGCCGAGGAACTTCTGACGTCCGCGCTGGGCGGTGCCGATCCACTCGCGTTGCGACGCCTGCGCCGAGGCCTGCGGCGGTTGGAGCTGGCCGCAGGGGGAGATCGGCCCAGCGGTGAACTCCTCGTCGAGGCCCTGCACAGTGCGGACCGGCTGGCGGCACTGGAGGATGCCGCCGCCGAACCGGCACGCCGGATCGCGGCACTGCTGCGCACGGGAGCGGAAGCCGATGCCGCGGGCCGAGGGGTGGAGGAAACCCTGTGGCAGGTGTGGAAGGCCTGCGGTGTCGAGCAGCGGTGGCTCGCCCGTTCCGAACGCGGCGGGAGCTCCGGTGCTCAGGCCGACCGGGACCTCGATGCCGTGGTGGCGCTGTTCGACGCGGCCGCGCAGTATGCCGACCGACTGCCCGGAGACGACGCCGCGGCCTTCGCCGCGCACTTGACGGACCAGCACATCTCCGGCGACTCCCTGGCCCCCTCGGCTCCTTCGGGTGACGCGGTAACGGTGACGACCGCACATGGAGCGGCAGGCCGGGAATGGGACGTCGTCGCCCTCCCCGATGTCCAGGAGGGCGTCTGGCCCGATCTTCGGCTGCGCGGTTCGCTGCTGGGGGTGGAGCGACTGGTCGATGTATTGTCCGGAGTGGACGCCTCCGATCGGGTGTCGGCCACGGCGCCGATACTGGCCGACGAACGGCGCCTGTTGCTGGTGGCGGCCAGCCGTGCGCGCCGCCGTGTCCTGGTCAGCGCGGTGCGGGGAGAGGACGAGCAACCTTCGCGTTTCCTGGACGAACTGGAAGGCGTGGTCAGCGATCCCGATGCGGTGGAGCGTCCGGTGCTGCAGCCCGAGCGTGGCCTCGCGCTGCCCGAGCTGGTCGGTGAACTGCGGAAGGTCGTCTGTGACGGCGAGACCGATCGGCGACGACGCGAGCGTGCTGCCACTCAGCTCGCCCGCCTCGCCGATGCCGGAGTTCCCGGTGCGCACCCGGACACGTGGTACGGGCTGCCGGACAGTTCCAGTTCGGTACCGCTGGTCGACGGGGACGAGCCCGTCCGCGTTTCACCCTCCACGGTGGACACGCTGACGAAGTGCCCGTTGCGGTGGATGATCGAACGGCACGGTGGGCAGGATGCGGCCGAACTGGCCTCGGTGACCGGGACACTGGTGCACTCCCTCGTCGAGTCCGCGGCGGGCGGCGCCGACGCCGAACAGTTGCGCCGAGCCTTGGACAAGGCGTGGGAGTCGGTCGATGCGGGCGCCCCGTGGTTTTCCCGGCGCGAGCGGCAGCGCGTCGAGCGGATGCTCGATGCGTTCCTGACCTGGCTGGAATCCTCGCGCGGTGAACTGACGCAGGCAGGCGTCGAAACCGACCTCGACCTCAAGATCCCCGCGAGGGAAGGCGGGCCGTGGTTGCGGTTGCGCGGCCGGGTGGACCGGCTGGAGACGGACTCCGGCGGGCGTCCGGTCGTGGTGGACGTCAAAACCGCGAAGACCCCGGTGAGCAAGAACGAGGCGAAGGAACACCCGCAGTTGGCGGTGTATCAGCTCGCCGCCGCGCTGGGTGCCTTCGGGGATACGGCCGACGATGTGCAGCCGGGTGGGGCCCGGTTGCTCTACGTCGCGAAACCGGATGCCGAGGGCGCGGCCACCGAGCGAGGGCAAGCAGGACTCGACGAGGACCGGATGCGGGTGTGGCTCGACGTGGTCCACAACGCCGCCGCATCCAGCACCGGGCCGGCGTTCGCGGCGCACGAGAATGCCGACTGCCCACGATGTCCCGTGCGCACCAGTTGTCCCATGCACCCGGCGGGAAGGCAGGTCGGCCAGTGATCAGCCCGCAGCGAATCGCGGAGGCACTGGGGCTGCACCCGCCCACACCCGAGCAGGCCGCCGTGATCGGGGCGCCTGCCGAACCCGCCCTGGTGGTCGCGGGTGCGGGCGCCGGCAAGACCGAGACGATGGCCGCCCGCGTGGTGTGGCTGGTGGCCAATGGCCTGGTCACCCCGGAGCGCGTCCTCGGTCTGACCTTCACCCGCAAGGCGGCGCGGCAACTCGCCGATCGTGTCCGAGCCCGGCTCCGGCGCCTGGCCGGGTCGGGACTGTTGGACGAGGTCGACCCCTCCGGGGAGCTGCGTGCTCTCGTGCTGGCCGGGGAACCGACCGTGCTGACCTACCATGCCTATGCGGGCCGCCTCGTCGGCGAACACGGGTTGCGTGTGCCGGTGGAGCCCGGCGCACGGTTGCTGACCGAGACGGCAGCATGGCAACTGGCGCACAGCGTCGTGTCCACGTGGACCGAGGACCTGGACACCGACAAGGTTCCGGCCACGGTCACCGAATACGTGCTGTCCCTGGCCGGAGAGCTCGCCGAACATCTGACGTCGCCGGAGCAGGTGGTCGGGCACGCCGAGCGGCTGTGCCGGATCGTGGAGTCCGCCCCGCCCGGCAAGGGCCAGCGTGCCGCCCCGTCCCAGGAGTTGCAGAAGGTCCCGGCCGCACAGCGGCTGCGCACGGCACTGCTGCCGCTCCTGGACGAGTACGGTCGCCGCAAGCGCCGCGAAGCCGCGATGGATTTCGCCGACCAGATGTCGTTGGCCGCGCGGCTGGCCGACGAACATCCCGAGGTGTCCGCGGGGGAACGGGACCGCTTCGGGGCCGTGCTGCTGGACGAGTATCAGGACACCGGGCATGCGCAACGCGTGCTGCTGCGGGCACTGTTCGGTCGGGCGGAAACGCCGATGCCGGTGACCGCGGTCGGTGACCCCGCTCAGGCCATCTACGGCTGGCGTGGTGCGAGTGCGGCGAACCTGCCGCGCTTCGCCACCGACTTCCCGTGCCGCCGCACTCCGTCGGGTGACGAGGCGGGTGATTTTCCCGACCATCGCCCGCCTGCCGCCGAGCTTGCACCCGCCCGGCGGTACGGACTGATGACCAGTTTCCGGAACCCGCCCGAGGTCCTGCGGCTGGCCAACGCCGTGTCCGAGCCGTTGCGTGCGGCGGGCCTGGAGGTCGACGAGTTGCGCGCGCGGGACGGTGCGGGACCGGGAGACATCCGGTGCGCACTGGTCGATGATATTCGCTCCGAGCGGGACTGGCTGGCTGATCGTGTTGCGGCGCAGTGGCAGGAAACCCTGGACAGGACGGGGAAGCCACCCACTGCGGCGGTGTTGGTGCGGCGTCGCGCCGATATGGCCGACCTCGCGGCGGCACTGCGCGCACGAGGGCTGCCGGTCGAGGTGGTCGGCCTGGGAGGGCTGCTCGACGAGCCGGAGGTGCGGGATCTGGTCAGCGCACTCCGGGTACTGGTCGATCCGCTGGCAGGTACCGCGGCGATGCGGCTGCTGACCGGCGCGCGCTGGCGCATCGGTGCGGCCGACCTCGCCGCGTTGTGGGAGCGTGCGCAGGAACTCGGTACCCGATCGGCGGGTGCTCGATCGGAGACCCCGCTGTCGGAGGAATCCGCGCCGGAGGACGCCGATGCCACCGTGGCCGAGGCGTTGCCGGGGGAGAGCGCCGAGCAGGCGGGCCTGGTGGACGCACTCGACGATCCCGGCGAGCCCGAGCGCTACTCGCAGCCGGGGTTCCGGCGGATACGCAGGCTGGGCGGTGAACTCGCCGCGCTCCGGCGGCGGCTCGAACAGCCGCTGCCGGAGCTGGTGGCCGACGTGGAGCGCACTCTCCTGCTCGACATCGAGAGCCTGGCCCGGCCGGGCGGGGTCGGCCGAGCTCACCTGGATGCGCTGGCCGGCGTGGTCGCGGAGTTCGCCACCGCGAGTCCCGCTGCGACCCTGCCCGCGCTGCTGGACTACCTGGACTCCGCCGAACGGGCCGAGGACGGTCTCGAACCGGGCGAGGTGGAAGTCGCCGAGGACCGGGTACAGGTACTGACCGCCCATGCCGCCAAGGGACTGGAGTGGCAGGTCGTGGCCGTTCCGCATCTGGTCGACGGCGTCTTCCCCGGAAAGCGCAAGTCGTCCTGTTGGTTGCGTTCGGTCACGGAGCTGCCCGCCGAGCTGCGCGGGGATGCCGAGGACCTGCCGCGCCTGGACCTCGGTCGTCTGGAGGGGATGGACCGCAAGGAGCTCACGGCCGAGCTGGACCGGCACGACGCGGATTTCGAGGAACGCAGGCTCACCGAGGAGCGGCGGCTGCTCTACGTCGCGTTGACGCGTTCGGAGCACACCCTGCTGGTTTCGGGGCACTGGTGGGGCGAGGGCAGCGGAAAGCCGAAGGGACCCTCGGGATTCCTGCGGGAGTTCGCGGAGGTTCTCGGCGGAGAGTCGGCGCCGGGGATCGTCGAGCACTGGGCCCCGGCGCCGGACGGTGCTACCGCGAACCCGTTGACGGAGGCCACACGCAGCATCGAGTGGCCCGCCGACCCGCTCGGCGAGCGCAGGGACGCGGTCGCAGGTGGGGCCGATCTCGTGCGTGCGGCGCTGGCCGACCCGGGTATGACCGAGGGCGCCGATCCGGCTGATGCCGGACTTTCGGCGAGCGGTGAGCTCTCGGCGGAGGGTGAGGCCGAGCGCTGGGCGCGCGATGTGGACGTACTGCTGGCCGAGCGCGACGCCACTGCACGGCAACGGGACGAGGTTGCGTTGCCCGATCACCTGTCGGTGAGCCGGCTGGTCGAACTCGCCGACGACCGCGATGCCTTGGCCCGACGACTGCGCCGCCCGCTACCACTTCCGCCGAACCCCACGGCACGTCGAGGTACGGCTTTTCACGCCTGGTTGGAGCATCGGTTCACGTCCACGGCACTGCTGGATATCGACGAACTCCCCGGTGCTGCCGACGATTCGGCCGCATCGGACAGTACTGTGGAGGAACTGCGGCAGGCGTTTCTGGCGGGCTCGTGGGCCGATCGCACTCCGCACCGGGTGGAGGTGCCGTTCGAAACCCGGATCGACGGGGTGGCGATCCGGGGCCGCATGGATGCGGTGTTCGCCGACCCGGACGGGGGTTGGACGGTCGTGGACTGGAAGACCGGTGCGGTGCCGGGCGAAGATCGGGTCCCGGTGCTGTCGGTGCAGCTTGCCGCGTACCGGCTGGCGTGGTCGGAGCTGTCCGGAGCACCGTTGGACGAGGTCCGTGCTGCGTTCCACTATGTGCGCCACGATCGAACGCTGCGTCCCGCCGATCTCCTCGACGCCGATGGCCTGCGTGCTCTGCTCGCCTCGGTCCCGGCAGCGGAGTAAGCAGGCAACGAACTCGAAAAATGCAGTTTCGCGCGAAACTGCAAAAAAACCACACGTTCGGGTGGCATAGCTTGTCAGGGGATGTGCAGGCACAGGAGCATGCCCGCGATGTCACAGAATACCGAGTGGAAGCTCCGTACCCCTCCGCAGACCGAAGTGTGGGTGGATGAGGACGTCCTGGCGATGCGCGCACCGCTGGTGCGAGTTCACCGGGACGACGAGGGAACGTGGTTGTTCGACGGTCCCGGACAACCGCCTCGCCCCGCCTCGGCGACTCACCTGAGCGCGGTCGTGGGTGCCTGGCCGCATGTGGGCGCGCTGACCGAACTGGACAGCGGCGACTCGGTCGTCTGGTCCTGGGAGCGGCACGGCTGGACGGGCGAGTTCGAGTGCCGCTGCGGTAGCTGCGTGCAACCCGTGGCCGCCGATCTGGACCGCAGCACCTGGCCGTCCGAACTGCATCCGGAACGCCTCGCCAGCGTCGAGAACACCGCACTGGCCGGTCAGGTCACGCTGACCGACATCGTCGCCACGCCAGGGGGACTCGCGTTGCTCGGGCCCGGAAGCCAACGCCGAACCAGCGAGGAAATGGCACCGGTCGCCCTGGCCAACGTCATCCGCCGCTGGCCGCACACGATGCAGGCACTCCGCGCGGTGCGCGACGGCTATGGCATGCGCTGGAATCCCGACGCACTGAACTGGAACGAGTACATGACGGCCTGAGTGCTTGTCCGACACCCGCCTCGAGTGCTCACCCGGCGTTCTCGAAGACTCGGGGCTCGAACCTTCAGGAACCGGTGGCGTTTTCGCGGCTGCGGCAATCATGTTCGAGGACTTTGAAGTACAGGACCTCCAGCAGCCAGCGATCGAACAACGAGAATCCGAACTCGGTCGATCGGTCCTCCGGGGCCAGTACCAGCTCGCCCGGCCCGTCCGGTCCCGATCGGACGACTCCGATGCCGTAGTAGTCGAGTTCGGTCAACGGCCATGGGCGGTACGGGTGGTCACCGGGCAGCACGACCGTACACGGTGCGAGTGTCATGAGTGTGCCGCAGGCGCGCAGCGCCCGCCTGGCTTTCGAGACCGGTACGAGAACTCCCAGTAGATCGACTCCCGGTACGGGAAGGTGATCGTGCATGCTCGGTTCGGACCACGAACGAAACCACGATGGATCGGCCTGCGGCTCCCAGCCGTGTGTGCTGCGCCAGTAGTGCACATCGGGGCGGAGGCGCGTCATGGCACCGAAGCGAGTTCCGAAAACCTCGATGTCCGGGATCAGACACCCGTGCCACCCGAGTGCGCGGGCCGCATGCTCAAGCTCCTGCACCGGAGCATGGTAATCCGGAAGGTTGCGGATTCAACAAGTCCTGGGATCGGATGATGTCGGACTCGTTACCGATCGGTGTCGTGCGTCCTTTCGCGGGATCCGGCCCGGAAGCGTTACCGTTCTGCGTCGTGAATGATCCCCGTAGGGGCGGTACGTCCGGGAAGGTGCGTGTGCCGTGAAACGCCGCGTGACACGCATGGGGGCCGAATCGCTTGATGTCCGCAGTGACGAGGACACCCTCACCGACCGGCTGACCGACCGCCCTGATCACGCCCTCGTGGGTGTGATCAGGATGCCGGAAACCACAGTCGGGCCCGCGCAGTCGATCATCCGCCGGATCATCGGTGCGAGTCTGGCGTTGGCGATCACCGTGCTGCTCGTCTACCTGGATCGAGGGGGTTACAGTGATACCGACGGCACCCCGCTGAGCATCCTCGATGCCCTCTACTACGCGACCGTGTCGCTGTCGACGACCGGGTACGGTGACATCGCCCCGGTGAGTATGTCGGCTCGTCTGGTCAATGTGCTCGTCATCACGCCGCTGCGCGTGCTGTTTCTGATCGTGCTCGTCGGGACGACACTGGAAGTGCTCACCGAGCGCTCCCGGCAGGCACTGAAGATCCAACGCTGGAGGTCCAAGGTGCGCGACCACGTGGTCGTCATCGGGTATGGAACCAAGGGACGTTCGGCGGTCACGGCCCTGTTGGGAGAAGGTGCCGAAGCCGGTTCGATCGTCGTGGTCGACACGAACTCGACCGCGCTGGAGGCCGCCTCCTCGCTCGGACTGGTCACCGTCAACGGTTCGGGTACCCGCTCGGATGTGCTCCGCGTCGCCGGGGTACCCCGTGCCCGGGCGATCGTGGTGGCCCCCGAACGTGATGACACCGCCGTGCTGGTCACCCTCACAGCACGCGAACTCGCCCCGAAAGCGCAGTTGGTGGCGGCAGTGCGGGAAGCGGAGAACGTGCACCTGCTGCGGCAGTCCGGCGCGGATTCGGTCGTGGTCTCCAGCGAGACCTCCGGCAGGCTGCTGGGGATGGCGACGTCGACCCCCTCCGTGGTGGAGATGTTCGAGGACCTGCTGTCGCCGGATATCGGGCTGGCGATCGCCGAACGTGATGCCGGACGCTCCGAGATCGGCGGTTCACCTCGGCATCTGTCCGATATTGTGCTGGGCATCGTGCGTGATGGGCAGCTTTACCGGGTGGATGCGCCGGAGGCCGATGCGATCGAGGAAGGCGATCGCCTGCTCTACGTCAAGAAGGTCGCGAGCGGGCAGGAGTAGGCGGTCGTCCATCGCCGAAGCGGGCAATGTGACATGCGCCGGTCGTGTTCTGGGAGTATCCGGGAGTGGGGCGACGACGAGGCTCGGCATCCGTGATGTTGATTCTGCTGGTTCTGGGGATGGTCGGGATGGGCGCGGTTGCCGTGTCCTGGTGGCCCCTGCCGAGCGTGCTCGGCGATGGTGGTGCCGCCGCCGAGTTGCGCCCTGCCACGGCGACGGTGCTCGAATCCGCCTCGTGTGCCGCGTCCACGAAGGGTGACCTGGTCGAAGTGCGCATCGGCGGACAGCGGATGCGGGTTCGATATGACGGGTGCGGTCACCGACCGGGACAACGGCTGTCGGTACGGGTTCCCGTGGCGGCGAGCGGTGGCGTCGTGGACCGACCTTTCGTGGCTCGGCCCGCCGCCCCGGCGGAGGCAGGCGGCGCGGAGGTGAGCAGCCTGCGTGAGCGATTGAGCTGGGTACTGCTCACTCTCGCCGGGGTTGCGGGCAGCGGTTACGCGCTTCTGCTGCGCTGGATGCGAGCGGAGTCCCTCGATCGTTCTTGAACGCCCATCCGGGCGAAGTCCGGGGTGTTTTCACGGATGACGCATGCCGCACCTCTCGACAGCCCGATCAGCTCACGTCGGAGGCGGGTGCGGCCCACGTGTTGCACTGGGCGGTGTTGTTGCGCGAGTATCCCGTTTCCATCCAGCCGCCGTAGTGCTCGGGGGTACCGTGGTCCCGGGGCTTGCCCGGCCGGTCTCCCCGCTCGTAGTGATTTCTGATCGAGTTCCAGGCGGCCTCCGTGGTGATCGAGTCCGTGCGTTCTGCGCTGGCGAGATACTGCCCGGAGAAACACTGTGCTTGCAGTTCGGAACGGCGGCTCAGTGCCAGCGCGCGCGGTGTGTCGTAGCCCCCGCTGTCGTAGGCTTTCTGCTGCCAGGCCCGAGCGATGCCACTGATGTTCTGGATGTGGTGGCCGTACTCGTGGGCGAACACTCCGAGGTAGATGGCGGGTCGGTTGCCCAGTTGGTCCGTTTGCAGCCCCCTGAACGGCATGTAGATCGTGGTGTTGCTGCTGCAGTAGAACGCTGCGACGTTCTGGCTCCTGCTGACCGACCCGCACGGGCTGCTCCAGCTACCGCCACTGGGAAAGGCCAGATTGGGCGGGGCGAAGGGCAGGTCCGCTTGCCGCATCACGGGGCGCCACGCTTGGTCGAGGCAGGGCAGCGCCGCCTTGAAATAGCGTTGTGCGCCTCGGGGTGTGCTTTCCCACGCGGGCAGGTCGCACGGTACGTCGGGGACTGCCATCGCCACGGTGGCTACCGGATTGCTCGCCGTCTCGTACACCGGTTGTGGTCCACTGGGGACGGCCGTCGTGGTGGTGTACTCGTCATTGGTGGAGTTCCGGTCGCTCGTGCTGCCGTGGTCGTCATTGGCGAATGTCTCGGTCGTGTCGCTGCCATCGGGTGCTCCGGTGCTGTAGTCACCGGTGCTGTAGGCGTAATCCGAGGCACTGCTCCGGTTGGCGGAGGTGAGGGCGACCATTCCGGTCGTTCCGAGGACGAGCAGGAAGGCTCCGGTGAGGACGGCAGCGACGATGGCTGCGCTGTTGGAGCGTTTGGGGCCGTTGGAACGCGCGGGTGGTGGCATTCCGGGGGCGTAACCAGGTCTGCCCGCCTCCCACTGCTTGCCCACAGGCGGTCGCGGCGGGCCCGAGCGGGGCGGGACAGGAGTGGGCGGCGGCGTCCCCGGTGATGCCGTGGCCTGTGGTGGAGGGAGTGGAGCCCGCCCCTGCTGCGGGATCGTGCCGGGCGGGGGTGGTGGTACCGGCCGGGGCGGCCGGGACGGCGGCGGTGCGAGTGGACTCCCCGGCTGATCCAGTGGCCGAGCAGCCGGGGGCGGAGCCACCGGACGGGTGGGCGGGTGACCTCCGTGCGGCTGCTGCTGTGGCGGCCTGGGCGGCTGCGGCGCTCGCGGGCCTGTCATCCGAGAAATTCCCCTTACCGGTTCCGTCGATTGTGGAACGAACTTTAATCGCCGTTGGATACCGTGTGGTCCGTGTTGAGAAAACGGGACCTGGTTACTGTCACCGCGGCTTTGCTCGTGATGTTTGTGGGAGCTCTGCCCACAGTGGCCTCGGCGCAGGAGGAACCGGCCGCACAGCGGGAGAAAGTGGTTCTCGACGTCGACCTGAAACTGGAGCGCGATGGCAGGCTCTCGGTGACCGAGGAGGTGACGGTCCCCGAAGGCACGACCGTGCATCGCTCCGTGCCGCTGCGCAGGCCCGTCGACGACGGCGTCGAACGGGTCTTCACGGTCGGAAACGCGCATGTGGACGGGCATGGGAGTGCTCGCGCCGACGGTGCGACGTTCACCACCACACTGCGTCCGGGAATGTCCACAGTGACGTACTCCGTGGGTGGTGCCGTCGCCGAGGACGCGGGCAGGCAGGAAGTCCGCTGGTCGGTTGCGAGCGGTTGGGATGTTTCGGTGGCTAAGGTCGAGGTTTCCTTCATCGCACCGCGGCCGGCGCAGTCGATCGAGTGCCGGGTCGGGCCGGTCGGAAACGGCGATGCGTGCGACCAGTTCCAGATCGCGCATACCCGCGCCGTGCGGGCCACGCATTTCGACCTCGGAGCCGGACAGCGCATGACCGTGTCCGTCGCGTTGCCGCCGGAAACCGTGGTCTCGAATGCTCGGTTCGAGCAGACCTTCAGCATGGCGCGGGCGTTCGCGCTGACCCCGGCCAGTGGAGCGGGACTGGCCGGTCTCGGGCTGTTGCTGATCGGCGGCTTCGGGCTGCTCTGGTACACGCGGGGACGCGATGCGCGTGTGCTGTCCGGTGACGTCGGACCGGTCGAGGTGCTGTTGGCCGATGCCGATGGCGGCGTCACGTTCGCCTCTCCGGACGGTGTGCTGCCCGGACAGGTGGGCACCGTCATCGACGAGCACGTCGACGTGGTGGACGTGACCGCCACGGTCGTCGACCTCGCCGTGCGCAACTACCTGTGGATCGAGGAACTGCCCGGCGAGATGCAGGCCAAGGACTGGCGCATTGTCCGGCTCAACCCGCCCGACGACTCCCTGCGACCGTACGAGCGAGTCGTGTACGAGCTGCTGCTCGGCACCGAGCACGGTCCGCAGGCGCTCCGGCAGGTGCTGCTGTCCGACCTGAGGTCCGGCGAGGTACCGGACCTCGGCAGGGTGCGTGATGAGTTGTACACCGATGTGGTCGACAAGAACTGGTTCTCGCGGCGGCCGGACGCGGAACGCAACCTGTTCTGGTGGGCCGGAGTCGGCCTCGCGGTGGCCGGTGTGGCACTCACGGTCGTGCTGGCGCTGACGACCGCCCTGGCACTGCTGGGTATCGGTGTCGTGCTCGGCGGGATCGCCCTGACCGCCGGTGCTCGTCTGATGCCCGCCCGCGCCAAGCGGGGGAGCGCGCTGGTGGCGCAGATGCGCGGGCTCGGCGATTACCTGCGGAACGTATCGGTGGATTCGGTCCCGGAGTCGGATCGGGAGATGGTGTTCTCGCGCTCGCTGCCCTACGCGGTGGTGCTGGGCGAGACCGAGCGCTGGCTGTCCGAGTTCGCCGAGCTCGATCCGGGTGCGGACGGTACTCCGGGGCTGTACTGGTACGGCGAGCTCGTCGAGCAGGCCGGGCACATCGTGCCGGACCTGCGTCGTTTCCGCACGCACTTCCCGATGCTGGTGTCCGCGATGGATGAAGTGCTCGCCCGGGCGAGCCGCCTGCGTACGGTGCAGTAAGAGGCTCCGGCAGTAGGAACTGTCGGGCTCGCGGTGCCCAGGCGGCGCCTCGCGGCGTTGTCGTGGAGTCAACGTGGCTCCGCCACGCCTCCTTCCTCCGTCTTGCGAGGCATCCACCTGGCCACCGCTCCCTGATCCAACGCCCCGCTGCCGAAGCCTCCAAGACGGCCTGCGGCTATTCGGTGAGCGGGGACGGTGCTTCGCGCCGGATGCCGCGTGGAGGTCCGTACGCGTTCATGAGCCGCCCGAGCCGGTCGCCACCCGGCGTGTCCGACACGCGAGTCAGGGCGCTCCGTGCTGCGTGACCGTCCCCACGTACGCTGAAGGCATGGTCGAACCACAACTGCATCGCGTCACCCTGGCCAATGGGCTGCGCGTGGTGCTCGCCCCGGACTCCGAACGGGGATCGTCCGCGCAGGGCGGACCTCCGGTGGTCGGGGTCAGCGTGCACTACGACGTCGGTTTCCGCTCCGAGCCCGAAGGGCGCACCGGCTTCGCGCACCTGTTCGAGCATTTGATGTTCCAGGGCAGCGAGAGTCTGGAGAAGCTCGAGCACTTCCGGCACGTGCAGGGCTCCGGCGGTATCTTCAACGGTTCGACGCACCAGGACTACACCGACTACTTCCAGGTGCTGCCGTCGAATGCGCTGGAACGCGCCCTGTTCCTCGAAGCGGACCGGATGCGCGCACCGAAGATCACCGAAGAGAACCTGCGCAATCAGGTGGACGTGGTCAAGGAGGAGATCCGGCTCAACGTCCTCAACCGCCCCTACGGCGGGTTTCCGTGGATCCTGTTGCCTCCGGTGCTGTACTCGACCTTCGCCAACGCCCACAACGGCTACGGCGACTTCACCGATCTCGAACAGGCCACCGTCGATGACTGCGCCGCGTTCTTCGACACCTTCTACGCACCCGGCAATGCCGTACTGACCATCGCCGGGGACATCGACGTCGATCACGCCATCGAGCTCGTGCAGAAGCACTTCGGCGACGTGCCCGCACGCCCGGTCACGGCGCGGCCGTCGTTCGCCGAGCCGTTCCCCTCCCGGGAGCTGCGGGATCAGCACACCGATCCGCATGCGCCGTTGCCCGCCATCGCACTGGGGTACCGCCTGCCGGATCCGGTGAGCGAGCTCGACACCTACCTGGCCAATGTGGTGCTCGCGGCCGTGCTGTCCGATGGTGACGCCTCGCGCCTGCAGCAGCGGATGGTGTACCAGGACTCCCTGGTCGTCGATGTCCACGCCGGGGCGGGTCTGATGGGCGCACCCCTGGATGCGCGTGATCCCGACACCTTCACGGTCACCGCCATTCACACGCCCGAGGTCGGTTCCGACCGCGTGGTGGGTGCCATCGACGAGGAACTCGAGCGCATCGCCGCCGACGGCCCGAGCGCCGACGAGCTCGCGCGGGTGACCGCGCGCTGGTCCGCGGGCCTGTACCGGGAGCACGACCGGTTGACCTCGCGCACTCTCGACCTGGGCAGTGCCGAGCTCATCCACGGGCGTGCCGAGTTGATCTCCGAGCTGCCGGGTCGGGTGCAGGAGATCACCGCGCAGGACGTGGCCGCGGCCGCGAAGGCGCTGCGCCCCGACGCGCGGGCGGTGCTGGAGATCGAACCCGCAAGCGAGGAGAACTCCGACGGAGGTGCGGTATGACCCGGGCAACACATCGAAGTGCCGAGGAGATCGGCCGCACCGAGTTCGGCCCGCGGCCGTTGCCGTCACTGGCCGAGCCGCGCAGCGGACACGAACCGGCCACTATGGACACGGTGTTGGACAACGGGCTGCGGGTGATCGTGGCGCGGCATGGTGCGGTACCGATGGTGGAGCTGCGCATGCGGATTCCGTTCGCCGGCCAGGACCGGATGCACCCGGCGCGCGCCGAGGTGCTTGCGGAAACCCTGCTCACCGGCACGCAGCGGCGCAGCCGTGTGCAGATGGACACCGACCTGGCGGCCGTCGGTGGCGATCTGCACGCCACGGTGGATCCCGAACGGCTCAGCATCGGCGGGGACGCGCTGGCCGACGGGATGAGCACCTTGCTGGACGTGCTGGGTGATGCGCTGACCGGTGCGGTTTATGCCGACGACGAACTCGCGGGCGAACGTGACCGGCTGGTCGAGCGCATCGCGGTCGCGCGTTCGCAACCGCGCATGATCGCGCGGGAGGAATTGCAGAAGCACCGTTACGGTGATCACCCCTTCGCCCGCGAGGTCCCCGAGGCAGGCGACGTCGGCCGGGTCACCGCCGAAGAGGTGCGTGCACTGCACCGGCAGGCCGTGGTTCCGCGGGGTGCGACTCTGGTCCTGGTCGGTGACATCGACCCCGAACGGGCCGTCGACGAGATCGCACGCAGCCTGTCGGGCTGGCGTTCGGAAGCCTCGGCGTACGAAATGCCCGCCCTGCCCACGGTGCAGGGTGGTGATGTTCGCCTGGTGCATCGGGACGGGGCCGTGCAGTCGCAGTTGCGGCTGTCCGCTCAGGGACTGACCCGGACCGACCCGCGCTACCCTGCGCTGCAGATCGCCAACCTCGCCTTCGGCGGCTACTTCTCCTCTCGACTGGTGGAAAACATCCGCGAGGACAAGGGCTACACGTACGGCGCGCACTCGGCGTTCGAGTTCACTCCCGGTAACGGCAGCATTCTGGTCGACGCGGACACCGCCAGTGAGGTCACGGCAGCGGCACTGCTGGAAACCCGCTACGAACTCGGCAGGCTCGGTCTGGTCCCGCCGACCGAGTCCGAAGTGGAATCCGCACGGCAGTACGCGATCGGCGGTCTGCTCACGTCGACCTCCTCGCAGTCCGGGCTGGCCTCCATGCTCGCCACACTCGCCACCTCCGGCCTGGGGCAGGAGTGGCTGACCGCGCACCCCGACCGGCTCCGGGCCGTCACCGCCGAGGAAGTCGCCGAGGCGGCGTGGTTCTGGGCACCGACCGCGTTCACCGGCGTGATCGTGGGAGACGCGGAGAAACTGAGTGGCCCGTTGCGGGCGCTCGGTGGCGTGACAGTGGCGTGACCCGGCGGGACGGCGGGTTCTCGGACAGGACATCCTCGAGTGGGCAGACCATGACTTCGCAGGCACAGGCAGGTTCCGCGGACGGTGCGGCAGCGGCGTTCACGCAATTCCAGTTGGACACCGACCCGCTGCTGTCCCGGGCCACGGTCGACCGGACCGAGATAGTGCGCGACGCCTCGGAGGGGGACACCACGTGGTGGTCCCACGGCCGGGTCCTGCTGGTGGATGCCCGGGGACGTGCCGAGGTGACCGGTGATGACCGGCTCGTGTACCACTCGGCGACCGAGTTCGGCGATCGCCCCGTGCCGGGAGCGATCCTGCTCGGTGTCCAGGATCGGGTGGTGTACTGGGCGCTGCGTACCGAACGCGATGGGCGGCAGGAAGGCTGGCGGGATCTGCGCACGGCGGGTGGTTTGCTCGGTGACACCGAAGCGGGGCTGCTCACCACCGCGGTCGGCCTGCTGGCTTGGCACGATCGTGCGCGCTACTGCGCAGTGTGTGGAGCATCGACCACCCGGATACGGGCCGGGTGGGCACGGCGATGCACCGGTTGCGATCACGAGGAGTATCCGCGCACCGATCCGTCGATGATCTGCCTGGTCCACGACGGCACCGACCATGTGTTGCTGGCGCGCCAGACCGGCTGGCCCGCCGAGCGGTACTCGGTGCTGGCCGGATTCGTCGAGGTCGGAGAATCCCTGGAGGCCTGCGTCCGCCGTGAGGTGTTCGAAGAGGTCGGTGTCGGCGCGAGCGATGTCCGTTATCTGGGTAGCCAGCCGTGGCCGTTCCCGCGATCGCTGATGGTCGGTTTCGCGGCCATCGCCGACCCTTCGGAGCCCCTGCGCCCGGCTGCCGGAGAGATCGACGATGCCCGGTGGGTCCGTCGTGATCATGTTCGCGCGGCTCTGGACGCCGACGGTCCGGTGCAGGGCTTGCGGTTACCGCCGGGGATCTCCATCGCATATCGGATGCTGCGCGGCTGGGCCACCTGGCCAACCGAGTGAGCCCAAGGCGTGTCCGGTTGGCCGCGGTGGGGTTGAAGTTGGGGAAAGCTTCAACCCTCTCCCCGGGCACGTCTCAGGGTGTCGCGTACTCGGGTGAGCACGGACAACTTCGCCGCTGCGGCGTCGGCGGTGACGATCGGGTTGTCGGCGAAAGTGGCGAAGCCGCAGTCGGTGTTGAACAGGACCCGTTCGGTGCCGAACACGTTGATCGCCCGCTGTGCCCGCTGCTCGACTTCTTCGACGCTCTCGACCCGCGGGTTTTTCTGGTTGATCAGGCCCACCCCGATCCGGCGATCGGCGGGCAGGTCGGCGAGGGTCTCGACCTCTCCGGCCCGGGACGTGCACAGTTCCAGCACCGCTGTCCCGACCGGCACGTCACCGAGCAGTCCCAGCAGCGGCCGGTAGTCGCCTGCGAGTGCTTTCGTCTCGTCCCCGGTCCAGTTGCCCCGGCAGACGTGCAGGGCCAGCCGCTCCGGTGGCAGGTCCGCGACGACCTCCTGCAGCAAGTCCCTGGCGAAGGCCAGTTCCGTGCCGGTTTCCTGCCGTTCGCCGAGCGCGCCGCACATGAACGTGCGCCCGCCCTGCCCGACGTGGCCGTGCACCACCTCGGTGAGTACCGGCTCGTCGAACTGGACGAGTGAGACACCTGCCGCGAGCAGGTGGTGGGCCTCCTCGCGCAGGATGCGCACGATGTCGCGGGCCAGTTCCGCGCGGCCGTCGTAGGCGCGGTCGGAGACGCACTCCATCCACATGGTGCGGGTCAACAGGTACGGGCCCGGCAGGCTGACCTTGACCGGTGTGTCGGTCAGCGTCCGGACGAACTCCGCCTCGTGCGTGGCCAGTGAACGTCCCCGGCCCAGTGGGCCGAACACGGCCGGATGGCGCACCTCACCGGCGGGAACGTCGAGGGCATGCAGCTCGCGTTCGAACTGCTGCGGGTCGTCGACATAGGGCAGCAGGTCGGTGATCGGGATCAGTTGGCAGTTCTCCAGCAGCCCGCCGACGAAGCTGGAGTAGTTGTCCCGCCGCTGTTCCCCGTCGGTGACCACGTCGACCCCGGCAGTCACCTGGTGTTGGACGGCGAGCCGGACGGCATCGTCGGCGTACTCGGTGAACTCGGTGTCGTCGATCCGGCCCTGGAGATGTTCGTGCAGTGCCCGCAGCAACCATTTCGGCCGTGGCCAGCTGCCGACGCCCATGACCGACAGCGGCTCGATCGCCGGTGCGGCGGCGGGTTCGGGCAGCCGCTCGGGGAGCGTGGGGGACACGACCGGCTGTGTGACGGCCATTCGTGGCTTGTGCCGCTTGCGGCCCTTGCCCGCCTTTCCGTCGCCGGTGGCGGCCACGGGTACGGGAGTATCGCCGACGGGGACGGCCCTGCTGTTCTCCGCAGGCGGAACGAATTCCCCCTTGCTCACCAGGAAGCTGCGTTGTCCGCCGTCGTGGTGCAGGCTGACCAGCTCGTTGCCGGTCAACCTGCACCAGGAGGGCAGGTCCTCCTCGACCGACGCGTGCTGCGAGCGGATCTCCAGTAGTTGACCGGAACGCAGCGGGTCGATGTGCTGCCGGATCAGCAGGAGCAGCCCGTTACCGCAGTCGAGGTCACCGCCGTCGAAGCTGACATCGGGCGGGTAGGGGTGTCGCGCGTCGGCCATGACGAGTCGGCCGATCAGTAGGAGACGCTGGGAGTGCCGTCGGCGAGGAACTCCACCAGCTTGGCCCCGCCGACGATCTTCGCGCCCTTGACGAGCGCGTTCTCGTCGAGGGCGCGCTTGTTGAAGCAGGGTGAGCAGACCAGGATGGTGCCGCCGGCACCGACGAAGTTGTCCATCAGTTCCTTGAGCGGTGCGAAGCCCTCCTCGTGAATGTCGTCGGCGGCTCCCTCGACCGCCAGGTTCACGCCCTCCGTCGACAGGAACACCACCGTCTCCTGGTCGGAGCCGACAGCGGCGTTGGCGATGACGAAGGCCACCGTGGCCTTGTCCGTGTCGTCGCGGGCGTGGGTCAGCGACACGCAGAACTTCCCGGCCATGTCACGCTTCCTTTCGAGGCTCGATGACGTAGCGCGGTGGGTGTGCCTCCACCAGCCGGTGTCCGGTCAGTCGGCACCAGGCGGGCAGGTCCTCGGAGACTCCCGGGTCCTCGGCGAGCAGTTCCAACGACGACCCGGGCGGGAGCGTGGCCAGTCGCTGTTTCAAGCCGACGATGAGCTCCCCGCACCCCATCCGTCCCGCATCCCACCGCATGACACCGAATCTAGCGCTCGAATGCATACAGCATCCAGTACGACACGCAAGGTCGGTCATCTCCGCTGCCCTGCGATCTCCGTATCGGTGGCCGTGCTGGCACCGTCCGCCGTCATCGCCGGAGGAACCCTTCGCAGTGGGAGACCAGCGCCAGCGGGACCTCGTCGGGGGCGTAGTGCCCGGCGTCGGTGAAGATCTCCAGCTCGGCCCGGGGATACCACTCGAGCCAGGTGTCCTTCATGACCTCGGGCGACAGCGCGGGATCGTGGGCGCCTGCCAGAACGAGCACCGGTGTGGTCCGGCCCTTGACCCACTCGTGAATGTCCGTCTGTGACCAGGAGTCGAGGTAGCTGCGGAAGGCGGTCTTGTCGGTGCGTCCGGTCGAGCGGTGCACCATCGCGTCCAGCCAGGCCGCGGGCAGGCGATTTCCGGTGGTGAGGTCGAGGATGGCTCGACGCTGCTCCGGCGCCTCGGCCGCCCCGGTGAACAACTGCCGGCTCTGCTCGTCGAACGGCACCCCGGAGGCGGGCACCGGCGAGATACCGATGAGTGCCTCGAGGCGCTGCTCGGCAGCGATCAGGACGTGCTGGGCCACCATGCCGCCCATCGAATGACCGATGAGCGAGAACCGGTCCCAGCCGAGTGCGTCCGCGGTGTCCAGGACATCCTGCGCCGCTTCGGCGACCGTGTAGTTCCCGGTGGTGTCCCGGGCCTCTCCGTATCCCCGGTAATCGACGAACGCGTAGCTGAACGTGTCGGTGTCCAGGTACGGCAGGATCGGGCCGAAACTCGTGCGGTCACCGAGCCAACCGTGCAGGACCATCACCTTGTGCGGGCCGGAACCGATCAGGTCGTGGGGCAGTTGCATCTCGTCTCCTCGATCGGGCACTGCGTGCGCAGTGGCCGCGTAGGCGGTGCCGGACAAGCGGTATGTGCTCCGGGCGACGATCAATACTGTGCTTTGGCTCACGATCCTGGTCAAGGGGGGGCAGGTGCCGACATGCGGATGGGTACGGCGGGGTGTGGGCCGGTCCGGTCTTCGGGTTCTGCGAAGATGCCGGGCATGGCCGAACAACCGCGACTGCTGAAAGGGTTGGACCCGGAGCAGCGGACCGCGGTCACCGCCCCACGCGGACCGGTGTGCGTGCTGGCGGGCGCGGGTACCGGCAAGACCCGTACGATCACCCACCGCATCGCCCACCTCGTGGAGCGTGGCTTGGTCGTCCCCCAGCAGGTACTGGCGGTGACGTTCACCGCTCGCGCGGCAGGCGAGATGCGCACGCGCCTGCGCGCGCTGGGAGCTCCCGGTGTGCAGGCGCAGACCTTTCACGCGGCGGCATTCCGGCAGTTGCGCTACTTCTGGCCGCGAGTCCTCGAGGGGCAGATGTGGCCGTTGACGGACAACAAGTTCCGGATCGTCATGCAGGCCGCGAACCGGTTGGGCCTGTCCACCGAGAAGGAGTCCGTGCGCGACCTCGCCGCCGAGATCGAGTGGTCGAAGGCATCCCTGATCGGCCCCGATCAGTACCCGGCGGCCGCGGCACGGGCGGGACGCTCGGCGCCGGTGGCCCCGGAGCAGATCGGCAGGGCGTTCACGACTTACGAGAAGCTCAAGAACCATGCTCAGGTTCTCGACTTCGACGACCTGTTGCTGCACACGGCGGCGGTTCTGGAGGAGCACGCCGAGGTCGCCGAGGAGTTCCGCGCCCGCTATCGCTCCTTCGTCGTCGACGAGTACCAGGACGTCAACCCGCTGCAGCAGCGTGTGCTCGATGCCTGGTTGGGCGGTCGGGACGATCTGACCGTCGTCGGTGACGCGAACCAGACGATCTACTCCTTCGCAGGGGCGGCACCCACGTGGTTGATCGGATTCTCACGCCGTTTTCCGGAGGCCACCGTGGTGCGGCTGGAACGCGATTACCGTTCCACACCGCAGGTCGTCTCCCTGGCCAACGCGGTGATCGATGCCGCACGCTCCCGACCGGCCGGAACCCGGCTGCGGCTGACAGGTCAGCGCGCCGACGGGCCGGATCCGCAGTTCGCCGAGCACGATGACGAATCGGCCGAGGCCGAGGCGGTGGTCCGCAGGATCGCCGCTCTGGTTCAGCAGGGCACCGCCCTGTCGGAGATCGCCGTGCTGTTCCGCGTCAATGCCCAGTCCGAGGTTTACGAAAAGGCCCTCTCGGACGCCGACATCCCGTACCAGGTGCGGGGCGGTGAGCGCTTTTTCGCGCGTGCCGAGGTGCGGCAGGCGATGACCGCGCTGCGGAACGCGGCGGCGCGGGACGATTCCGCATCCGGTGATGACCTGCCGACACTGGTGCGTGCCGTACTGTCCGAGGTCGGTCTCACCACCGAGCCGCCGGCGGGGGGATCCGCCCGTGAGCGGTGGGAGTCGTTGAACGCACTGGTCGAGCTGGCAGCGGAACTGGCCGAGACGGTGCAGCAGCCGGACTTCGCGCGCTATGTCACGGAATTGGAGATGCGTGCCGAGGCACAGCATCCACCGACGGTGGAAGGCGTGACACTGGCGTCGCTGCACGCGGCCAAGGGCTTGGAATGGGACGCGGTGTTCCTGGTCGGGCTCGTCGAGGGCACGCTGCCGATCCAGCACGCCGACGGAGACGACGCGGCGATCGAGGAGGAGCGACGCCTGCTCTACGTCGGAGTCACCCGCGCGCGTGAGCATCTGCACCTGTCCTGGGCGCTGTCCCGGGCGAGCGGAGGACGGCGCCACCGCAAGCGCAGTCGATTCGTCCACGGTCTGGTTCCCGATGGGCATCCGGCCGCGCTTCCGGGCACGACCACGCCGCGCGCACGGGAGTCGAAGCCCAAGCAGACCGTCAAACCACGGTGCCGTATCTGCGCGACACCGCTGGCGAGCACCATGGACATCAAGCTCGGGCGGTGCTCGAGCTGTCCCTCCGATGCGGACGAGGACCTGCTGTCGCAGTTGCGGTCCTGGCGCAGCGAACGGGCCAGGCAGCTCAAGGTGCCCGCCTATGTGGTGTTCACCGATGCGACCCTGCTGGCGATCGCCGAACAGCGTCCGGCCGACGAGTCCGCGCTGGTCACGATCTCCGGCATCGGTGCCACGAAACTGGAGCGCTTCGGATCCGACGTTCTCGCCCTGGTGCAGGGCAGCCAGCGGGGTCCCTGACCGCTCTCCGAGCCGCTTCTTTCGATTCGCGTCGATACCCCTGACCTGCGGCGAAGCGATTTTTTCACTCGTTCGACGTGCTGCTGCGAAAAATCGGTTGCGCGTGGTGGCTGTGTGCCAATAATCTTCGAGCCGGATCGCGGTATTGACGCGCCCGGCGCGGAGCACGGAAAGGAGGTGGCCACGATGTCCGGCATTTCGTTGTTCGGCACTTTTGGTCCTCTCATGTCCGGAGCCACCGTGCTATGGAGCGTTCGCAACAGCGAAGCCCCCCGTTGCCGTGCCTTCGTGCGCCCACGTGGTGGTGCACGCGCATGGTTCGAGATGACCAATGATCCTTGCCGGTCCGCCCGGGAGCGAAGTCCCTGATCCACTGGATCCAGGAGTATTTTCCGCTCACGAAGGCCGCGGACCCGCATCTCGGGTCCGCGGCCTTCTTTTGTGGACACCTCGCACCCGATCCACTCGTGTCACCGGAGAAGTCCTATGGGGACAGAAAAGCACCAAAGACCGACTCGAACGACGACCGACTCGAACAACGCCAGGAGGAATCCACTGATGTCGGCCCCGAGCGTCCCGGTATCCACAGAAGACGGAACCGAGGAGTGTGGTGCGGCGGTCGCCGCGCTGCTCGATTCCACACCGTCGGAGGAACCCGTCCTGCCCTGTCGCCGTGACCCGGATCTCTGGTTCGCCGAGAGTCCCGGAGAACTCGAAAAGGCGAAGAATCTGTGTACCGATTGCCCCGTCAAGCAGGAATGCCTGGCCGGAGCGCTCTCCCGGGGCGAGCCCTGGGGAGTGTGGGGTGGCGAGATCCTCGATCGGGGAGCCGTGGTCGCACGCAAACGCCCGCGGGGGCGTCCGCGCAAGTCCACTTCCGCGAGGGCAACCGATGCGCGTACCGCGCGAGGCGAACAGGAGCAGGCGGCATGAAATCCCTCCCACACAACCTCCCGACTGTCGAAGCGAATCGTAGAAAGGCGATCCGAATGCTGATCACCGAGGAATTGATCCGAATACGATGTCAGGAGTCACTGCGTGAAGCGGAACACCGACGGTGGATCCGCCGTTGGCGTGCGGGACGCTGGTGGCGTTGGCTCTCGCGCTACGCGGCTCACCGGGCCGACCGGGCGCTGCGGTAGTAAGGAAGTCGGGGTGGAGGCCGTGCCGGCGTCATGGCTCCACCCGGCGGAGTCCCGGTTTTTCGAAAAGCCGGGACTCCGCCGGAGCGAACGGGCACGTCTATTCGGCGAACCCGGGTTGCCACGTTGCGATGATCTCGCGGGCCCGTACCTCGGCGTCGAGTTGGCACAGGATTCCGGTGGCACCGAGAGTGACCCGGTGGATCAGCAGGTAGTCCGGCGGCAGGTTCAGTGACCGGCCGGTGCGGAAGTCCGGGCTGCGCAGATCACCGACGCGATCGGCCTGCTGCTGCATCCACGAACGGGTGAAATGGAAGGTCTCGGTGCGTACCGGATCCACGAATGGTCCGAGGTAGGCTTGCACGTCCTCGGCCCGGAGGGTGGAGTCGGTGTGGACGAAGCGGTCGGTACGCAGCAGGTCCAGTAACTCCTCGGATCGATCCTCCAGAGCCAGGCGCAGCATGCGCCCCATCGTTGTGGGGAGCCCGTCCGGTAGCCGGGACACCGCACCGAAGTCGATCACGCACAGTCGCCCGTCGGGCAGCAGTTGGAAGTTGCCGGGGTGTGGATCGGCGTGCAGCAGACCCGATCGCGCGGGAGACGAGAAATGAAACTCACTGAGCAGGCGGCCGGCCTCGTCCCGCTGTTCGCGTGATCCCTCGGCAATGATGCGGGAGAAGGGCATTCCCGTCACCCATTCGGTGACCATGACCTTGGGTGAACTGGCCACGACCCGCGGAATGCGGATCCGGTCGTCACCGTCGAAAGCCGCCGCGAAGACACGCTGGTTCTCCGATTCGGTGCGATAGTCGAGTTCCTCGACCATCCGATCCTGCAACTCCCTGAGCAGCGGCTTGATCTCGGCACCGGGGGCCAGCGACTGAAACAGTCGGGAGAACCGCATGAGCTGGCGTAAGTCCGAGCGCAGCGCCTCGTCGGCACCCGGATACTGAATCTTGACGGCGACCTCGCGGCCATCGTGCCACCGTGCGCGATGCACCTGGCCGATGCTCGCGGCAGCCGCCGGTGTCTCGTCGAACTCGGTGAACCGTTCGTGCCAGGTGCTACCGAGCTGCTCGTCGAGTGTGCGCCACACGCTCTTCTCGGACATCGGCGGCGCAGCCGCCTGTAGTTTGGACAATGCCTCGCGGTACGGCTCGGCCATCTCGTCCGGGACGGCCGCCTCGAACACGCTCAGGGCCTGTCCGAACTTCATCGCACCGCCCTTGAGCTGCCCGAGCACGGCGAACAGCTGTTCCGCGGTGCGAGCCGACACTTCGGCGTTGATCTCGTCGGCATCGTGGCCGGTGAGCCGCCGCCCCCATCCGGCGGCCATTCTTCCCGCGACACCGAAGGGCAGACCAGCCAGCTTGGCGGTTCGCTGTGCCGCACGGCGGGGCATATCAGTCACGGATACTCCCTTCCAGCGGGCAGGAGCGCACAGCTCATGCCGGTCCCCGGTTCCAGCTTTTCGGGGACCCGCTCACATGCTAGAGGTTTCCCGTGGTCCGTGGGCCATGATCGTCAACGCGGATCGCGCGGGCGAACCGGGAATGTGGTGTGGGTGCGTGGTGCACGCGGGTGATCCCTCGGCGAGATCACCCGCCTGCGGAACTCATGCTTTGCCGAGAATGCGCGTCATCTTCGTCCCACACACCGGGCAGGTGCCCTTGGCCATCCGCCGGCCGTTGGTTTCCGAGACCTCGCCGGAAAAATCACGCTTTGCCCGACACTTCACGCAGTAGCCGTTGTACGTCTCGGCCACGGCAGCCCTCCTTCTGGTCGTCATCCAGCATCGTTGCCGGCTGTGGAGCACGGATCCGGGCCGCGCTGGGCAAACGGTACCCGTGGACGCATCGGTATGCATGCATATGGCGCATCGCATGTTCGGCTGAATGGACCAGTTCCGCGGATACTACTCTGGGTAGCGATACCTGGGATGGTTTTCCACGTGGAGCAGCCTCCGAATCGCGACCCCGGCATGCGGCCTCGCTCACAGGGTCCTCCGATCATCGGGGCCACTCGCTAAGGTCACCTCCCGTGACCGAACCGCAGGTTGAAGTGCGCCGCAGCAAACGTCGGCGGCAGACGGTCAGCGCCTATCGGGACGGCGACAAGGTGATCGTGCTACTGCCGGACAGGATGAGCCGGACCGAGGAGAAGCGCTGGGTGGCCGACATGCTCAGTCGCCTGCAGCGTAGCGAGACACGGCGACGGTCACCGGCGCGCGAATCGGATGAGGCACTCGTCGAACGCTGCCGTCAACTGTCGGAGAAGTATCTCGACGGTCGTGCCGTGCCCCACGGTGTTCGCTGGGTACGGCCGATGCGGACGCGATGGGCCTCCTGCACGCCGAGTGAGGGCACCATCCGGGTGAGCCGGCGCCTCCGCGATGTGCCCGGCTGGGTGCTCGACTACGTGCTCGTGCACGAACTCGCGCACCTGCTGGTTCCGGGGCACGGTGCCGACTTCTGGGCGTGGGTACGCGGCTATCCGAAAACCGAACGGGCCATCGGGTACCTGGAGGGACTGTCCGCCGCCGCGCATCTCGAACTCGACCTGGACGGCGATGTCGAAACCCCACTCGGCAGCAAGTCCGACACCTGAGCCCGGATGTACAGTTTCGCGCGAAATCACATTTTTGCGGTTTCGCGCGAAACTGCAATTTTATGGGGCTCAGCGGTCCTCGTCGCTGTCGCCGCGGTCCTCGTCGCTGTCGCCGCGGTCCTCGTCGTGCGGCGTGTCGTCGCCTTCTTGGGTGCCCTGCTCCTTGGCTTCGGCACGACGGATGGCCGCAATCGGGTCATCCAGATCCTCGTTGCTCGTACCCCACCTGTCGGCGAAGTCCAGCGGTTCGTCGAGGTCTTCCGCACCGGGCAGCAGATCGGGGTGATCCCAGACCCGGTCACGAACGGCGATGCCGTGCCGCTCGGTCAGCAACCGCCACAGCGTGCCTGCCGCACGCAACCTGCGTGGCCGTAGCTCCAGGCCGACCAGCGTGGCGAATGTCTGCTCCGCAGGGCCACCGCTCGCGCGGCGGCGGCGGATGGTCTCGCTCAGCGCTTCGGCTCCCGGCAAGCGTTCGCCGATCGCATCGGTGACGACGACATCCACCCAACCCTCGACCAGCGCCAGCAGGTTCTCCAGACGGTTGAGCGCAGCCTGCTGCTCGGGGGTGGTCTGTGGTTCGAGCATGCCGGAGCTCATCAGCTCCTGCATCGAACTCGGGTCGGTCGGATCGATCCTGCTCGCCAGGTCCTCCAGCGAGGAGGTATCCATCCGAATCCCCTGCGCGTATTCCTCGACCGTGGCCAGCAACCGCTGCCGCAGCCACGGCACATGGCTGAACAGGCGGTGGTGCGCCGCCTCACGCGCAGCGAGGAAAACGGTGATCTCACCCACGGGCCGATCCAGCCCTTCGCCGAACCGGCCGACATTGGCGGGCAGGAGTGCGGCGGTTCCCTCGGGGCCGAGCGGAAGTCCGATATCGGTCGACGTCAGCACCTCGCCGCCGAGTTGGGCCAGTGCGTTCCCGAGCTGGGAACCGAAGGTGAGCCCACCCATCTGGCCGAGCATGGACAGCAGCGGCCCGGCGGCCTGCTTGGCCTCCTCCGGCATCGCGTCCAGCCACGCGCTGGACACCCGCTGCGCGACCGGATCGCACAGCCGTTGCCACGTGGGGAGGGTCTTTTCCACCCAATCCACCGACGACCAGACCTGCACAGCATGAGTACCGACCGGCAAGGAGGTCACCGGGTCGAGCCACATTTCGGCGAGGCGAATGCTCTCCTCGATGGACTTGACCTGCTCCTGGCTCGGACGTTCGGTGGTCTGGTTGCTGTGCAGCTGCTGCACGGCCAGCTGCTTGGCCAGGTCGTAGTTGACCGGACCTTCGCCCCCACCGCCGGATTGGCTAAGGACCTGGCCGAGCTGAGTCAGCATCTGGCCGAGCGCTCCGATGTCGAAATTGGGCATGCCGCCCGGGCCGGGCATACCGCCGAAACCGGGTATCTGGTTACCCGAGTTTCCGGAATTCCCGGCACCACTGCCGGAGCGCCCTTCCGACGAGTCGCCCTTGTCGCGATCATCGGGATCCTCGTTGTTGGGATCGTGGGGGCCGAACCCGAACGGCACATCACTCATGGTTCCACCGTACGCGGAAGACTCCGCCGGACAGTAGCCGTCCGGCGGATTGCTCGCCCTCGGCGAAACGGAGGCATCCCGGCGCGCGGCGTTTCGTGCTTACCGGCGGCCACGGTTGCCCGGGCCGGACACGTAGGGTGTCATGCCGTGAGCCGCCGAACATGGACGCTGCTGACCAGTGTCGCCCTGGTCGTCGTTTTCGGGTTGTTGGGCGCGTTTGCGCGCGTACCGTACGTGGCACTCGGGCCGGGCCCGACGTACAACACGCTCGCCGCCGAGGGAGGCGTGCCGGTCGTCCGGATCGGCGAGGAGAAAACGTACCCGACCGCAGGCCACTTGAACATGACCACGGTGTCGGTCACCGACCAGCTCTCGCTGTTCGGGGCCCTGGGACTGTGGGTCAGCGGTCGCTATGCGCTTGCTCCGCGCGAAGTGTACTTTCCGCCGGGCAAGACCGAAAAGGAGATCGAGCGCAAGAACACCAGGGCGTTCCGGCATTCCCAGACCGCTGCCGAGACGGCGGCGCTGCGCTACCTCGGTTATCCCATGAAAGTGGTCGCGGACAGGATCGTCCGGGGCAGCCCGGCCGACGGGGTCATCGCACCCGGTGACCGGCTGATCGCCGCGGACGGTGACCCGGTGACCGATCCGCCGTCGTTGAGTGCGGCGCTGTCGGACACACGACCGGGTGAGCGAGTGCAGATCACCTTCCAGCACCAAGGGCAGTCGCCCCGCACCGTGACCGTGCAACTCGCCGAGCGTCCCGACGACAAGCCACAGGGTTTCCTCGGGGTCAATCCGGTGGCCCGCCCGGATGTCGACTTCACCATCGACATCAGCCTCGCCGATGTCGGCGGCCCGTCGGCGGGACTGATGTTCTCCCTGGCGATCGTGGACAAGCTCACCCCGGGACCGATCAATGGGGGTCGATTCGTCGCGGGCACCGGTGAAATCAATGCGCAGGGCGAGGTCGGGCCGATCGGTGGCATCGGATTCAAGATGGTCGAGGCCAGGGAGGCCGGGGCGACCGTGTTCCTCACGCCCGCCGAGAACTGCGCGGTGGCCGAACCGCAGGCGCCGGAGGGGTTGAAGCTCGTCAAGGTCTCCACGCTGACCGACGCGACCGAGGCACTGGCCGCCATCCGCGCCGGTCAGTCCCCGCCGACGTGCTGAACCGACGTGCTGAACAGCGCGGCGGTTCGGCAACCGTCCCGGCAGGCTCGGGGAACCACTCCGCTCAGGCGAACGTTTCGCGGAGGGCGTGCAACAGGTTCGGTGCGAGTGAGGTGTCCTGGAGGAGCTCCCCCTGGTCCTCGCCGGTGTCGCTGTCCTCGCCGGTATTGCGCAGACGCATCACACAGGCCTCACCGCCCTCGCGGAGAACACCCGCGACCAACCGCGCCTCCTGGCGGTCGGGATGCTCGGCGGCCGCCGCCTGTGCGGCCTCGCCGTCGCCGGGGAGTTCGTCCTCCGCTTCGGGGGGCAGGACGACGATCTCCTGCACCAGTGCACAGCCTGCGACCTGTTCCGGCCAGCTGATTCGTGCCAGTGCTTCGGCGAGGTCCTGGGCAGGGAGTTCGTCCTGGGCGATGGGGGTGAACACCGATTCGGGATCGAGTTGTTCGGCCAGGTTCGGTTCGGCGGCGAGGAGCTCGCGAGTGGGCACGAGCGCGAACATCCGAGGTGGTTGGTCCCACCCCGTCGTGCCTGCGAACTCTTCGATCTCGCGCACGACCACGGGCAGGCCCGCAGCCCTCTCGTCGGCTGATGCGGTGGACATTCATCCATGCTCGCACCGATCGGATACGGGCCTTCCGCAGGACCGGCCGGTGACGTGCTGCCGGTGACGCGGTGAATGTCTTTTTCACCCGAATCCACGGGCGCCGTCCCAGGCGACGAAAACAAGGTCGTAGAGTTGACCGCACGGGGTGACCCGGTGCGTAGCATGTGCTCGCACCCCCAGTTCGAGGATCGTCGTCAGGAGAGTGCGCTGTGGCCACAAGGCCGGTCGGAATGCCGAAACTGTCCCGACGTAGCAGGATCCTGCTGATCCTGGGAGCCGTTGTGCTCGTCGCGCTGATCGCCGGCTCGCGGTTGGTGGGTACGTATGTGGATTGGCTGTGGTTCGGCGAGGTCGGTTACCGCGGGATCTTCACCACGATCGTGCTGACGCGCATTGCCGTGTGGGCAGCCGTGGGCGCTTTCATCGGTGGGATTCTGGCGTTCAACCTGTGGTTGGCCTACCGCAAGCGGCCGGTGTTCGTGCCGATGGGCGGCCCGGAGGATCCGCTGGCACGCTATCGGGCGGTGGTCACCGAGCGCTCCAAGCTGATCGGCATCGGCCTTCCCGTCATCGTGGGAGTGATCGCCGGGCTCGCGGGTCAGGGCTACTGGAAGACGGTCCAGCTGTTTTTCAACAGCGCCTCGTTCGGCAGGACCGATCCCCAGTTCGGTCATGACATCAGCTTCTACACCTTCGAACTCCCCTTCTACCGCTGGCTGCTGGCCCTGGGCTTCGTCGCAGTGGCGCTCTCCTTCATCGGGGCCCTGGTCACGCACTACATCTTCGGCGGTATTCGACTGGCCGGGCGGTCCGCTCAGGTGTCGGTGCCCGCGCGGGTCCAGCTCGCGGTGCTGGCGGGAATCTTCGTGCTGCTCAAGGCGGTCGACTTCTTCTTCGACCGCTACGATCTGCTGCTTTCGCAGCGCAGTGACCTGTTCACCGGTGCCACCTACACCGACTTGCACGCGGTCATGCCGTCCAAGCTGATCCTGATGTGCATCGCGCTCTTCTGCGCGGTCGCGTTCTTCGCCGCGGTGTTCCTGCGGAACCTGCAGATCCCGGCGCTGGCAACGGTCCTGCTGGTGCTGTCGAGCCTGGTCGTCGGTGCCCTGTGGCCGGCCCTGCTGCAGCAGTTCTCGGTCGAACCGAACGCCAAGCAGCGCGAGGCACAGTCCATCCAGCGCAACATCAATGCCACGCGGCAGGCCTACGGCATCACCAAGAACAAGATCAACGAGGTTTCTTACAAGGGCACCAGCAACGTCTCGGCCGAGGAGGTCGCCCAGGACGAGGGCACCATCTCCAACATTCGGTTGCTGGACCCGACCCTGCTCTCGGAGACCTTCACCCAGCTGCAGCAGCAGTACAACTTCTACGGTTTCCCGGACGAGCTGGACATCGACCGGTACCGCAATGCTCAAGGGGAGTTGCAGGACTACCTCGTCGCGGTACGCGGGATCAACACCGACGGGCTGGCTGCCAACCAGCAGTCCTGGATCAACCGGCACATGGTCTACACCCACGGCAACGGCTTCGTCACCGCCCCCGCCGACCGTGTCGACTCCGTGCCCGGTGAAGGGGCCGATGTGGGCAGCTACCCGGTGTTCTCGATGAGCGACGTCTCCAACAACGGCAAGGGCCGGATTCCGGTCGACCAGCCCCGGGTGTACTACGGGGAACTGGTCCAGGACTACGCCATCGTCGGTGGTGATCCGGGTGCCGCGCCGCGCGAGTACGACACGCCCAACTCGAAGTACACCTACAAGGGCGAGGGTGGCGTCGCGATCGGCAACTGGTTCAAACGGCTGACATACGCCGCCTACTACGGTGAGCGCAACATCCTGTTCAACCAGGCGATCGGTTCCGAGTCGAAGCTCATCCACAAGCGCAATCCGCGCGAGCGGGTCCAGGAGGTCGCTCCGTGGCTCAAGCTCGACGGCGACTCGTACCCGGCGGTGATCAACGGCGAGGTCAAGTGGATCCTCGACGGCTACACCACGCTGAACAACTACCCGTACTCGCAGCTGACCTCGTTCGGTCAGGCGAGCAGCGATTCGCAGGGTGGTCCGCCACAGCCGGATCAGCAGATCAACTACATCCGGAACTCGGTCAAGATCACCGTGGATGCCTATGACGGGACCGTCACCCTGTACACCGTCGACCAGCAGGATCCGGTTCTGAAGGCGTGGAAGGGGATCTTCCCGGGACTGGTCAAGCCCGAAAGCGCCATCAGCCCCGAGCTGCGTCAGCACTTCCGCTACCCGACAGATCTGTTCAACACGCAGCGCACGATGTTGACCCAGTACCACGTGGACGACCCCGGTGCCTTCTACTCCAACCAGGGCTTCTGGCAGGTTCCCTCGGACCCGCACACCAGCGGCGGCAACAATTCGGCGGACAAGCAGCCGCCGTACTACGTGCTGGCCCAGAACCCCACGCAGAACAGGCCGACCTTCCAGCTCACGAGCTCGTTGACGGCCCTGCGCAGGCCGAACCTCGCCTCCTGGGTGTCGGTCTCCTCGGCGCCGGAGACCTACGGGCAGTTCACGTTGCTGCAACTGCCGACGAACACGCAGACACCGGGTCCCGTCCAGGTGCAGCGCCAGATGGAGTCGACACCGAAGGTCACCCAGGACAGGACCCTGTTCGACAACCCCGGTGTCCGCCCGAGGTTCGGCAACCTCCTGACGCTGCCGGTGCAGGGCGGGCTGCTGTATGTGGAACCGATCTACATCCAGCCGAGCAGCGAGAACACGTATCCGCAGCTGGCCAGGGTGCTCACCTACTTCGGTGGCAAGGTCGGCTACGCGCCGACGCTGGGGGAGTCGCTGGAGCAGGTGTTCGGTGCCGGTGCCGGCGAGCAGGCCGACACGGCGGCAGGATCCGGTGACGAGCAGCAGACGGAGAACGGGCAGCAGCCACCACAGGACGGGCAGCAGCCACCACAGGACGGGCAGCAGCCTTCGGGGCAGCCCGCCGACCCGGAGGTGGCTCAGGCGGTGAGCGACATCCAGGCCGCGCTGGATCGGATCCGTTCCGCGCAGCAGTCCGGTAACCTCGGTGAACTCGGTTCGGCGTTCCAGCAACTCGAGGAGGCCACCCGGCGCTTCGAGCAGGCTCAGGGCAGCGGCGGCTGAACCTGATCACCCTGGCCTCGGGCCGGTGTGGGTTGGTCGATTACCCACACCGGCCGTCCGAGCGGCTGAGAGTGACGTGGGTCATGGATGCGGCCCCGGAGTTGCACGGAGGTTCTTTCGTCTATTAGAGTGAAGATACAACGAAACACGGCGCGGGGTGGAGCAGTTCGGTAGCTCGCTGGGCTCATAACCCAGAGGTCGCAGGTTCGAATCCTGTCCCCGCTACCAGCCATCGGCCCTCGAACCTTCGGGTTCGGGGGCCGACTTCGTGAGTCGGCGGTGCCGGAGCTCCGCGGGTGAACCCACCCCCCTGCAGTGGGGTCCAATGGGTGTGGTGTAGAGTCATCATTACAACGAAACACGGCGCGGGGTGGAGCAGTTCGGTAGCTCGCTGGGCTCATAACCCAGAGGTCGCAGGTTCGAATCCTGTCCCCGCTACCAGCCACGAAGGCCCCGGGCATTGCTTCCGGGGCCTTCGTCGTTGTCGTCGGCCCTGTGTCCCGATGGACCGGCTCCCGCTGTCGAGCGGGAGCACGCGAGGAGGCGAAGCCTCCGGAGCGGGGCGAGCGGGCCGAAGGGATCGACGTTGTCGCCCCGCTGCGGATCACTGCGGTCAGCCGGCCCAGGATTTGGCGCAGCGCGGTGAGCACACGCGCCCTTCCCCGCCCCCGGTGCGGTAGAAGCGCATTTTGCGTCCGCACACGATGCACGGGTGGGTGTCGCCCTGCACGGGCATCACCGACTTGGCACGTTCGGTGACTTTATTGGTCACCTTCGTCCTGCCTGCCGCGAGCTTGGTTCGCAACAAACTTCGATGCACCTCGGATGCCTCCTTTGCCGATCTCCTGTGGCCGCTGACTGGTCGGCCAGGGGGAAGGGTGCCGGTATTACCGGCTGCTGTGCAGGCTTGGCGCGGGATTACCCCTCTTCGGCCCACCAAGAGCGCCCGTCCGGAGTACCCCCTCCGCGGGAGGGTGTTGTATGCGTGACTCCGGCGTGGATTCTTCGAATGTGTTTTGCCTCGGCTGTCGAGGTGTGTGGACAGGACGAGTTACGGGCAGGATGGATGGGTAGGGCGAATGAGGCGGGGCTGGGGCACAGCTTCCGTGCCCGGCCACTCGGGGCGGTTCAGTGCAGCACAATGGACAGAACTCGACCATTGTGGACAGCATCGCGCTCGCATGGCACCGTGGTGGTGTGACCGAGCTGAATGCGACATCCGCAGCCCTGCTGGGGCTGCTGCACGAAGGTCCGAAGACCGGTGGGCAGCTCGTGGCTGCCGCCGCCGAGCGCTTCGGCGGGTTCTTCAGCGTGACCCGCAGTCAGGTTTATCGGGAGCTGCCCGTGATGACCGATGCGGGACTGCTACGCCTCGGTAAGCAGGGACCGCGCTCCAGCCAGCAGTATGTCATTACCGCGGCCGGAAAGCGTGCCTTCAAGTCGTGGCTGAACACGGAACCGGGGCCGGATAATGTGCGCAGTCCGCTGATTCTGCGCCTCTACCACGCGGGCGCACTCACTCCGAAGCAGCGGGCCAACCTGGTGAACTCCGCTCGCGAGCAGTACACGCAGAAGCTCAGCGAGTCGAGGAGCACGGCCAAGGCCGCCAGCGACCCGTACGAGAAGGCGACCGCGGATTTCACCGTGGCCTATAATCGGGCCATCATCAAGCTGCTCGACGCCATCCCGGAGTGAGCACCGTAAGACGGTGCGAGTCTCCTGTCGGGCGCTCCACGGCGCTCCTCGCCCGTCCTCGTCGCAGGCACGAGCACGTCAAGTAGGCTGGAATACTGTGAATCCCGACGTCGCCGCCGATCTCAAGGACCTGTCCACCACGCTCGAGGGTATCGAGCGCGTGATGGACCTCGACACCCTGCGTGCGCGGATTGCGGAACTGGAGGAGGAGTCCGCCCGGCCGGATCTGTGGGACGACGTCGAGTACGCGCAGAAGGTCAGCAGTCAGCTCGTGTACAAGCAGGCGGACCTGCGTAAGGTGACCACCCTGCGCCAGCGCCTGGACGACCTGGGGGTCCTGTACGAACTCGGTGAGGACGAGGGCGACAGCGCCAGTCTTGCCGAGGCCAACGAGGAGCGTGAGCGGCTTCGCAAGGATCTCGCCGATCTCGAGGTTCGCACCCTGCTGTCGGGGGAGTACGACGAGCGCTCGGCGATGGTGACGGTCCGTGCCGAGGCCGGCGGCGTGGATGCCGCCGATTTCGCCGAGATGTTGATGCGGATGTACCTGCGCTGGGCGGAGCGGCACGGCTACCCGGTCGAGGTCTACGACACCTCCTATGCCGAAGAGGCCGGCGTGAAATCGGCGACGTTCCGAGTCGACGCCGCGTTCGCCTACGGCACGCTCTCGGTCGAGCAGGGGACGCACCGCCTGGTGCGTATCTCACCGTTCGACAACCAGGGACGCAGGCAGACTTCGTTCGCCGGGGTCGAGGTCCTTCCGGTGGTGGAGGAGACCGACCACGTCGAGGTCTCCGACAAGGACATCAGGATGGATGTCTTCCGCTCGTCCGGTCCCGGCGGGCAGAGCGTGAACACGACCGACTCGGCGGTGCGGCTCACGCATCTGCCGACCGGCATCGTCGTTTCCTGCCAGAACGAGAAGTCGCAGCTCCAGAACAGGGCGGCTGCGATGCGCGTGCTGCAATCCAAGCTCCTCGCACGTAAGCGCGAGGAGGAGCAGGCCGAACTCGATGCGCTCAAGGACGGCAGTGGTTCGGGCTGGGGCAACCAGATGCGCTCCTACGTGCTGCACCCGTACCAGATGGTCAAGGACCTGCGTACCGACTACGAGATCGGTAACCCCGACGCCGTGCTGGAGGGGCAGATCGACGGGCTCCTGGACGCGGGTATCCGCTGGCGGAGCCAGCAGAACCAGGCTGCCTGAGAGGTCTCCTGCCCACCTGCCGGTGCGGGTGCGTGTGGTTTCGCGCGAAACCGTCCAACGGGGCGAGTCATCCGCGGAACCGATCGGGAACTCGTCTCTGTCGGGAGTGGTACAACCACCAGCATGGGTGCGTCGAGTCCCCCAAATGGTCGCAGGTAAGCTCACGCCCCGTGATCCGGCTCGAACACGTGTCAAAGTCGTACAAGACGTCGACCCGTCCAGCTCTTGAGGATGTCTCGGTATCCGTGGACAAGGGTGAGTTCGTGTTCCTCATCGGCCCCTCGGGCTCGGGCAAGTCGACCTTCCTGCGGCTGCTGCTGCGCGAGGACGTGCCCAGCCGAGGCAGGGTGATCGTGGCCGACTGGAACGTCGCCAAGCTGCCGAGACGACGCGTTCCCCGCCTGCGCCAGCGCGTGGGCTGCGTCTTCCAGGATTTCCGACTGCTCAACAACAAGACGGTTGCCGAGAACGTCGCTTTCGCGCTCGAGGTCATCGGTAAGCCGCGGCACACGATTCGCAAGGTCGTACCCGAGGTTCTGCAGCTCGTGGGGCTGGATGGTAAGGCCGACCGGATGCCGCACGAGCTTTCCGGCGGCGAGCAACAGCGCGTCGCGATTGCTCGGGCGTTCGTCAATCGCCCGTTGGTGTTGATGTGTGACGAGCCGACCGGGAATCTGGATCCCGATACCAGCCAGGACATCATGCTGTTGCTGGAACGGATCAACCGCACCGGTACGACCGTGGTGATGGCCACCCATGATCATTCGATCGTGGATTCGATGCGTCGGCGCGTCGTCGAACTGAGCTTCGGCAAGGTCATCCGGGACGACGCGCGGGGCGTGTACGGCGTCGGCCGCTGAGCCCCGTTTTCCACCGGCCATGAGAGCCCGCCTTCTCAAGTTTCGAGACCCGGCCCTCTGCGGGGCCGGCCCACTGACGCCGACCAGCCCCTTCGGGACCGATACGGAAAGCTGACACACCATGCGCGCGAGCTTCGTATTCAGCGAGGTCGTCAACGGCCTTCGTCGCAATGTGACGATGACGATCGCGATGATCCTGACCACGGCGATCTCGCTCGGCCTGCTCGGCGGCGGTCTGCTCGTCGTCCGGTTGATCGATCGGATGCAGGAGACCTACCAGAACCAGGTCGAGGTCGTGGTGTTCATGACCGACGATGTCAGCGCCAACGACTCGACCTGCAGCAAGCAGCCGTGCGCGGGGATACTTTCCGACCTGAAGCAGACCTCCGGCGTGGAGTCGGTGAGTTATGAAAGCCGCCAGGAGGCTTTCGACCACTTCAACAAGTTGTTCGAATCCCAGCCCCAGCTTCGTGAGGTGGTGCGGCCCGAGGCACTGCCTGCTTCGCTGCGGTTGAAACTGGACGATCCCGCACGGTTCGCGGCCATCAAACAGGAGTTCAAGGGCCGCACCGGAGTGGACAGCGTCGTCAACCAGGCCCAGTACCTCAAGGACCTGTTCGGTGTCCTCAACGGTGTCCGCAACGCGACGTTCGCCATTGCGCTGATTCAGGCCCTGGCGGCGCTGATGCTCATCTCGAACACGATTCAGCTTTCCGCGTTCAACCGCCGTACCGAGACCGGCATCATGCGTCTGGTGGGGGCGACCCGCTGGTACACGCAGCTGCCGTTCCTGCTGGAGGCGGTGGTATCCGGCCTCGTCGGTGCGGTGCTGGCCGTCGGCGGGTTGCTGATGTCGAAGGTGCTGTTCATCGACAAGGTCATGGCGCCGGTGCTGGGCACCGGGGTGATCCCGCGGATCGGCTACGCCGATATCCTCTACGTCTCACCGATCCTGCTCCTGGTGGCCGGAGGGATCTCGGCGATCACCGGCTATCTCACCCTGCGCCTGTACGTGCGGTTGTGACCGGCGGCTAGAGTCGCGGGCATGGTTAAGGAACGCGGCCGCAAGCTGATCGCGCAGAACCGCAAGGCGCGGCACGACTGGTCGGTGCTGGACAACTACGAGGCCGGCATCGCGCTGACCGGTACCGAAGTCAAGAGTTTGCGGCAGGGGCGCGCCTCGCTGGTGGACGCGTTCGCCACTATCGACGACGGGGAAGTGTGGCTGCGCAACATGCACATCCCCGAATACGCCGAGGGAACGTGGACCAACCACGAACCACGTCGGACGCGTAAGCTGCTGCTGAATCGGGGAGAGATCGAGCGCCTGCTCGGCAAGACGAAGGAGAGCGGCCTGAGCCTGATTCCGCTGTCGCTGTACTTCTCCGAGGGCAAGGCCAAGGTCGAACTTGCGCTCGCCCGAGGCAAGAAAAAGCACGACAAGCGCCGGGACATGGCGGAGCGGGACGCCCAGCGCGAGATGCAACGTGCGATCGGTCGAGCGCGCAAGGGCATGCGGTAGTGCCGATGGAGCCGGACACGCCGTCCCATGACGAGGAGATCCGGCCGTGGCTGAGCAAGCTCGGCCTGCCCGGCCTGGTCGACATCCACACGCACTTCCTGCCGGAACGGGTGCTGCACAAGGTGTGGGCCTACTTCGACGCGGCCGGGACGCACTACGGGCTGGACTGGCCGGTGCAGTACCGCTACGACGAGCCGACCCGGTTGCGCGTGCTGGCGGATCTGGGGGTGGAGGCGTTCGCCCCGCTGGTGTATCCGCACAAATCGGGAATGGCCGAATGGCTGACCGAGTGGGCGGTGGATTTCGGTCGCGACACCGACGGTGCGGTACCGACCGCGACGATGTATCCGGAGTCCGGTGTGGCCGCCTATCTCGGCAGGGCCTTGCGTGCGGGGGTGCGGTGTGTGAAGGCGCACGTCCAGGTCGGTGAGTTCGATCCCCGCGATCCGCTGCTGGACGAGGCGTGGGGCCTGCTTGCCGAGGCGGCGGTTCCGGTGGTGGTGCACTGCGGGCACGGCCCGCTGCGGGGACAGCACACCGGGCTGGATGTCTTCGGCGAGGTTCTCGCCCGGCATCCGAACCTCGTGGCGGTGCTCGCGCACGCGGGAATGCCCGAGTACGGCGTGGCGTTGGACTTGGTCGAGCGGTATCCGAAGGTGCATCTGGACACCACGATGGTGGGGGTCGGGTTCACCGAAAGGATCGCACCGTTGCCGAAGGACTGGTCGGCGCGGCTGGTTCCGGTCGCCGATCGCGTGGTGCTGGGTTCGGACTATCCGAACATCCCGTATCCTTACGCGGAGCAACTCGCTGCGATCGGCGGTTGGGCGGCCGCCGATGATCGTCTTGGCCGGAACTTCCTTCGTGCTGTGTTGTACGACACACCCGCTCGGCTCCTGGGGCTGGAACACAGCGAAGGTGCCAGGCGTTGAACAAAACGTGAGCGCGGCAGGTCCGCGGGTAACCTCCGCTGTGGGGTTTTCGGTGGGGTTGCTCCGTGGCGGCTCTCCGCAAGAGGGCTGCGGTGCTCGCGGCGTGGATCGCAAGATCGCGCGGAATCGTGATACGTTCATTGGGTGATCCGGGAATGATTGCCGCCGTTGAGGCGTTAGCCTTGGTGGCAATCGCGGAGTGATCCGAAGGACGGGTCACGTGCGGGCCGATCCGGAAGGATTCGGTCCACCAGGAGAACCGGCCCGCCAGAAGAGTGGGCTCCGACAAGGGGGTGAACGGTTTCGACTCCGTACGTTGATCCGAGGGAAGCGTGCCGGTGCAGACGGGAGACCACCGAGAGCGTCGCCGTAAACAAATAAGCGCCGACAAGAGTCAGCGCGAGTTCGCCCTCGCCGCCTGAGCGAGTAGCGACTCTGTCGGACCGGGAACGCCTCCGTCCCGGATTCCGGCATCGACTAGGAGGCTCGACCGCCAGGTTCGGCCGCGGAGCCTGGTGGGACACCCTACAGCGGCTGGGCTTGTCACACCGGCTGGTTCGCGAGACCGGTGAAGCCGAGTAGAGACACAGCGAACTGCGCACGGAGAAGTCTTGGTGAGGCGACGGAGGACCCGGGTTCAATTCCCGGCACCTCCACCGACGAGGGAGCTGCCCGGCGGCGATGCCGCCGGGCAGCCTTTTTGTGTCTCGAGGGGGAGAACCTGATGGGCGTGTGCGATCGGTAGCAGCAGCTTCCGGACTGCGGCGAGAGCTCCTTCCCTGATTTGCGAAAACAGCAAAAATGTTTGTCAAATCGTTCCGCTCGGGCACATGGTCGATGCCAGGAGGTGTTCGACCGATGAACGACGTCGACTGGGCCGCGATGGCCGACATGATGGAGCTCGAGGGCGAGACGCACAGTCCCTACGTGCGGCAGGCATTCGAGGAGCTGAAGCATCTGGCACCACGGCGGGTCCTGGACATCGGCAGCGGGCCGGGGGTCGCCGCCTGCCGGTTGGCGGCGGTGTTCCCGCAGGCCGAGGTCACCGCAGTGGATGGGGAGCCGGAACTGCTGACCCGTGCAGCGGAACGAGCCGAGCGACTCGGCGTCCGCCTACGGACTCGGGTGGCCGAGTTTCCGGAGGGACTCGCCGAGCTGGGGCCGGCGGACCTGGTGTGGTCGGGGCAGGCCATGCACCACGTCGGTGATCAGCAGGGCGCGCTGCGGCAGTTGGCCCGGTTGCTCGAGCCCGACGGCGTGCTGGCCATCGTCGAGGGCGGCCTGCCGACCCGATGCCTGCCGCGCGACCTGGGCTTCGGGATTCCCGGGCTGGAGGCGCGGCTGGATGCGAGCATGGCGGATCGGTTCAACCGGATGCGGGCCGAGCTACCGGGCTCGGTGGCGGTGACCGAGAACTGGCCCGACATGCTGCAGGCCGCGGGCCTCACCGACGTGCGAAGCAAGACCTTCCTCGTGGACCACCCCGCGCCCCTGGCCGAGGGGCCACGGCAGTTCGTCCGGCGGTCGCTGGAGCGGCATCGCGAGATGCTCGGTGACCGCCTGGACGCCGAGGACGCGGTGACGCTGGAGCGGCTGCTCGATCCGGCCGACCCGGCAGGTGTCGACCAGCGTGCGGATGTGTTCCTGCTGACCGCGAAGACCGTGCACTTCGGCCGCCGACCGGAGCACTGATCTCGGGAGTCTCCGCTCCGCTGTCGAGAGGCGGAGGAGTTTGCCGGGTCGGGAGCAGCGGGTCGTCCGCTTCCGCGCGGTCCGGTCGCGGGACGTTGAGGTGTGGGGCGGTCGGTGCGCCGATCGCCCCGCACCGCCGGAGCGGAGTCAGACCGTGGCGGGTTCCTCGGTAGCGTCGAGCTCGGCCGTGGCCCTGGTGGCGACGTTGCGGAACTCGGCGAGATTGGTGCGGCCCAGTGCAGGACGTACTCGCCGTGTCGGCCGCAGTACAGGGTGGCCTGTTCGTTGAGACGGTCCACCTCGTACTGCGATGAGGCGGACACTGCGACCATGCTTCGTGTCTTTGACCGGCTTGGAGAGCTGGCCTTGAGCGCGGAGGAGTCGCGAAGACCGATCGAAACGATGCTGAAGGATGACTGAGAATGTCGTCGGACGGGCCGGACACGAGTTGGTTCAAGAGCTCGCGCAGCACGTCGGGAGGAGACAACTGCGTCGAGGTGCGTATCACGGACGCACGGTTCCTGGTGCGGGACTCGAAACACCCCGAGGACGCTGTGTTGAGCTTCGGTTCCGGCGCCTGGGCGGCGTTCCTGGACTCGCTGCGGCAGAGCTGATCTCTTCTCGTGGTGGCCTACGGCACCTCGGTCGAGGCGGAAGCCGTAGGGGAGTTCGAGGCGGTGTGCCGCGAGGAGGTCGGTGTCGGCCAATAGCTCCCGGGTGGGCCGGTCGGCGACCACCCGGGCAGGCCCTTCACCACATCACCCCGGGGGCCAGGTCATGACGCGCCCTCCGAGCAGATGGCAGTGCACGTGATGCACCGTCTGGCCGCCTTCGTCGCCGGTGTTGAACACCAGGCGGTAGCCGGAGTCGGCGATGCCGTCGTCCGCGGCGATGCGGTGGGCGTGCTCGATCAGCTCACCGAACAGTTCGCCGTCGGCCGCGGCCATCGCCGCCGCAGTGTCGTGGTGGGTTTTCGGAATCACCAGAACGTGGGTCGGCGCTTGCGGGTTGATGTCGCGGAATCCCAGTGTTCGCTCGGTCTCGCCGACCGTTTTCGCGGGCATCTCCCCGGCGACGATCTTGCAGAACACGCAGTCGGTCGTCTCGGTCACGGTTTCCCCTTCGTGTCGGGACCCGCCGGGCCCGGTCGAGCTCGTGGATCCGACCGGGCATCGTAGACGGCGGCATGGTTCTCCCGGATGTTGCCCGGGAGTGGGCTGACCGCTCGTGCTGCGGTGGTCGACAATGGGTCGGTGTGGACCCGCTGCACGATCCCGATGACGAAGAGCTGCTGCACCCCAGACAGGCTCGCGAACTTGCCGGTGTGATCGAGACCGCCCGGATGGCCTCGGGAGCCGTCCGCAACGGCAGTATCGGACGTGTCGGTGCCGCCCGTGTTGTGCTCAACAACGGAAACCCGCTGACCGGCGGCAACCATGCCTGCGCACTGTGGGGCACGTTGGCCGAGGTCGCGCGGACACTGCTGCACCTGGAGGAGACCTTCGCCGAGGCGGAACGGGCCGAAGCCGTCGTCTACGCCTCGCCGACCACGGTCGCCGAGATCGAGGGCATCGCCGACGACGCCGGATGGCGCGCCGTGGAGGAGAACGTGGCGCTGCTGTACCGCATGCGGCAGGAACCGGCCGCGGTCGGCCGGGGAGCGCAACCGCGCACCGCCCGCGAGGCGGACGTCTCCGGGATGGCCGAACTGCTGGCCGACGAGGCGGGTCTGTCTTCGTCGGGTGAGTCCCGGCTCGCTCGCAATCTCGGGCATCGGCTCGACGATCCGCGCTGCGTGCTGTCGGTGGTGGACGATCCCGGTGGGTCTCGGGACGCGGATGCCGCTCCGGAGGTGGAGCGGCTTGCCGGATTCGCGATGGGATTCGTCGAACACGGGGTCGGACTGGTCGAGCAGGTGGTGGCTCGGCCCGGCCGCAGAGGTCGGGGAATCGGCCGGACCCTGGTGGCCGATATCGTCGCCCACGTGCGCGAGCGCGGTGCACGGATGATCGCCGCACACGCCGAAGAGGGTGGATCGGCCGAGCGTTTCGCCGAGGTGTGCGGGTTCGAAGCGGTATACGCCGTGACCGCCTATGCACGGCGCGTGGACGAACTGCTCGACTGACGGCAGCTTGAGGACCGGGCGAGCTGCGCGGGAATTTTTCGGAGTCCTGCCGACTTCCCGTTGAGGCAACCCGTGCGTCGTGGATCGGTTCGGGTGGGTTCGGGCCCCGCCCAACCCACCGGATCGGGCCCGCGCGGACCTGGCCCGCGCGGACCTGGCCCGCGCGGGTCGGACCTGCGGACGGGCCTGCCGGGATGGTTCGACGGAAGAGGAGAAGCGGTGTCACAGGACTCGGTCGCGGCGCAGGATTCGGCCGCTGGTTCGGACACCGGAGACGCCGGAGACACCGGAAACCGGCTCCCCCGCGAACTCTGGATCCTGATCACCGGGGGGTTCATCGTCGCCGTGGGCATGGGCATCGTCTCGCCCGCCCTGCCGACGTTCGCCGCCAGCTTCAACGTCGGAGTGGCCGCCGCATCGCTGATCGTCAGTGCCTTCGCGTTCATGCGGCTCGTTTTCGCACCTGTCAGTGGCAAGCTCGTGTCCTGGTTCGGGGAACGCCGCATCTACGCCTGGGGCATCTTCATCGTGGGGCTGAGCACGTCCGCGTGCGCCTTCGCCCAGTCCTACTGGCAGTTGCTGGTGTTCCGGGGGCTCGGCGGGACGGGGTCGACGATGTTCACCGTCGCGGCCCTGGCGCTGCTGGTGCGCCTGTCACCGCCGCACCTGCGCGGGCGTGCGTCGAGCCTGTGGGGAACCAGTTTCCTGCTCGGCAGCATCTTCGGACCGATCATAGGTGGGGCGATGATCGGGTACTCGCTGCGGCTGCCGTTCTTGACCTACGGGGTGGCGCTGTACCTCGCGGCGCTCGTCGGGTGGCTGATGCTGCGCAACTCGACATTGGCCGCGCCGGACCGGAGCAGCGGAGCTCCCGAGATCACCGTTCGGGAAGCACTCGGACACCGCGCCTATCGGGCGGCGCTGCTGTCCAATCTCAACAAGGGCTGGGCCGTCCAGGGCGTGCGGATCGCGTTGGTGCCGCTGTTCGTGGTGGAGGCGCTGCAGCTGCCGCAGTCGATGGCCGGTGTCGCGCTGTCGGTGTTCGCCGCCGGAAATGCCGCCGTGCTGATCCCGGCAGGGCGCCTCGCCGACGCACGGGGGCGCAAACCGCTGCTGCTCGCCGGACTGGCGATCTCGGCGGTGGGCAGCGTCTCGCTCGGGTTCAGCAACTCGGTTCCGTGGCTACTGGGCGCTTCCCTGGTTGCCGGTATCGGTGCCGGACTGATGACCCCCGCCCAGAGCGCCGCGATCGCCGATATCGTCGGGGCCAAGAGCAAGGGCGGTCCGGTGCTGGCCGTCTTCCAGATGTCGGCCGACGTGGGCGCGATCCTCGGCCCGATCGTGGCGGGTGTGCTCGCCGATGTCCTGAGTTTCCAGGCGGCGTTCGCGGCGACCGGACTGATCGCCGTGCTCGCCCTGATGCTGTGGCTCGTCGCCCCCGAGACCCTGCCGCGTTCCCGAAGCACCTCCGAACCCGAGAAGGACTGACGTTTCCCGGAACTTCAGCCCTCCCGTGGATTCGGATCGACGCCGTATGTGTTCTTCGCCCCGAATCGGGGTAGACCCATCACGGGTACCGGATGGTGCAGCGAGGCAACCACTGGTCACACGGAGGACGAGATGGACACCGGAATCGACGCGACAGAACTCTCCGAGGAAGCACTGGTCAGGGAGCTCACGCACCTGCACCACACCCGGAACGAGACTTTCTTGCACGGTGCCCCCGATGCGCTGCGAGAACACACCGACCGAACCTTCGAATTGGAGCAGGAGTACTTGCGGCGGCATCCCGAACGCGATGTCGACCCTCGACGGACCCGCGCAGGAGCGAGAGGAGCCAAGGCACATGCCTGAGTCCGCGCCGCAGAGTTCCGGGTACGTTGCCGGGGACCGTGAACGTCCACGCATCGTCATCGTGGGCGGCGGGCACACCGGCCTGACCGCCGCGCTCCGGCTGCAGTCGCAACTCGCGGACGGCGAGGCGACCGTGACCGTCATCGACCCCCAGCCGCACATGACGTACCAGCCGTTCCTGCCCGAAGCCGCGGCCGGATCGGTCGAACCTCGCCACGTGGTGGTGCCGCTGCGGGAGGCCCTGCGCCGGTGCGAGGTGCTGACTGCCTCGGTGACCTGCATCGATCACTCACACCGGGAGCTCACCGCCACCCTGGCCTGTGGCCGGGAGGAACACATCGAGTACGACATTCTCGTCGTCGTTCCCGGTTCGATCTCCCGTGCCCTGCCGATTCCGGGGCTGGGCGAGGAAGGGGTCGGATTCAAGACCATCGGTGAGGCCATCTACCTGCGCAACCATGTGCTGTCCAGGTTGGATGCCGCAGCCACCACCTCCGACCCCGAGCGGCGGCGCAAGCTGCTCACCTTCACGTTCGTCGGCGGCGGCTATGCCGGAATCGAGGCGATGGCCGAACTGGAGAGCATGGCCCGCTATGCCACCCGGAACTACCCGACGATCGAGATCGCGGACATGCGGTGGATCCTGGTGGAGGCGATGGACCGGATCATGCCCGAGGTCAGCGAGCCGATGGGGGTCTACACCCGTCGCCGCTTGGAGGACCGCGGCATCGAGGTCAAGCTCAATACGACGGCGAAGACCATGGAGGGCGGACACGTCGTGCTCTCCGATGGTGATGAGTTCGACACCGACACGATCGCCTGGACCGCCGGGGTCAAGCCACATCCGATGCTGGAGGAAAGCGATCTTCCCCGGGATGGCAAAGGCCGTGTCGAATGCACCACAAAACTGCAGGTGCACGGGACACACGACGTGTTCGCGGCGGGTGACTGCGCCGCCGTACCCGACCTGACCAGCAGCCAGCCCGGAGCGCTCTGTGGCCCCTCGGCGCAGCACGCGGTGCGCCAGGCCCGGGTCCTCGCCGACAATATCGTCGCCTTGCTGCGGCAGCGCCGGCTCACCGACTATCGGCACAAGTATTCGGGCTCGGTCGCCGGCCTGGGGCTGTTCCAGGGCGCGGCCGAGGTGTACGGCATCAAGCTCAAGGGATTTCCCGCATGGCTGCTGCACCGGACCTACCACCTGGCGAAGATGCCGACCGCGTCACGTAAGGCGCGGATCGTCGGTGACTGGCTCATGGAGCTGCCGCTGCCACGCCAGGTCGTCGCTCTCGGTGGGTTGCACGAGCCCCGCTCGGAGTTCGTCAAGGCCGCCAATACGCGTGGCCTGCCGAGCGAACGAAGTCAGGTGAGTGAGCAGAGTCAGGCGGGCTGAGGCGAACAGGCTGAGGCAAGAGCGGCTCCGGTCCCACCGGCCGCTCCCACCGGCCTTGTCACCGGGGATTTCGATGTGTCGGCCGAGCCTCGGGCGGGCAGGGCGGCCGGATCGGGGACCCCCCTGGCGGGGCCGGTGGGAGCCTGTTGTACGGTATGCAGGCAAGCGATGAGACGGGACGCCAACCGCCACCGGACATCGCGAAAATCGAACAAGGGGCTGTGGCGCAGTGGTAGCGCATCTGACTGGCAGTCAGAGGGTCAGGGGTTCGAATCCCCTCAGCTCCACCCCAGACGGCTGGCTCCAAGGGCTCCCTGATCGTAGTCGATCAGGGAGCGCCGGGCGGGTGCGTCGGTTTTGTCGTTGTGCCAGATCGCAGTGGCGAAGGCCAGGATGCGCTGGAGCAGACGTGCCGTCATGCCTGATGGCGTGCGTCCTCCGTGTCGTTCCAGGTCCAGTCCGCCCTTGAAGGTTTGGTTGATCGATTCGATCGTTTGGCGCAGGGGTTTGAACAGCCGGGCGCCGGGGCGTTGTGCCTCGCCCTTGCGGGCCGGGCGCAGCATGTCCACGTCGTGTTCGGCGAGGGTGCACACCACGTGCAGGCGCAACCCCCAGAAGAAGCGCGAATGCGAGGCGCAGTAGCCGTACTCGGCCCATCCGGCCAGATCCGAGCTTTTCGCGGTCTCGCGCGAGCGGCCGCACTCCACCGGGGTGGAGTCGACGACCCACACATCCTCGGTGAACAACGTGGTGTCGGTGGTCAGCAGGCGCAGCACGGCCTGGATCAGTCCCGAGGCGGCACGCAGCCGCTTGTTGTAACCGGGCTGGCCGGGCAGGTACCGAAGCAGGTGCCCCAGGTGCGCCCGGGTATAGCGCATCCACCGCGCCTCCGAGGTATCCCCGAGCAAGGCCTGCGTGACCGCCAGAGTCACCAGTTCGGCATCGCTGAGCCGAGGGGAAAGCCCCAACTTCGGCCGCCACGTTCTGAGTTTTAAACGGTCGGCGTTGTCGCGGTCTTGCCGATTCGGTTCGCTTTTCGCGCTTCGATCACAGCCGATTTGGCACGTGTTCCGGTGCGCCGGGCGAACTACGCTGTTCTGAGCAATGCACCGTGATGCGAGATGAGATTGCCGAGGAACGCATGTGCCCGTACGTCGCAAGAGACGTTCCACGAGCTGACTGAGCACGTCCGCATCCACGACACAGGTGACCCCGAGGTCATCGTCGCGGAGCTCGCCTACGTCAGCGACGGCGACGGTGACGATCCACCGCTGAGCCTGCGCTGTTGTTTCGTCATTCGGGTCCGCGGCGGAGAGATCCGCGAGACCCGGGACTACGTGCTCGGGTCGGTCTAGCGCTGTCGGCTCGATCTGCACACCTTGAACGGCCCGCCTGCGCTGTCGCGTCCGGCACCCCAGCGATATTGTGGTGTCGTCGCTGGTAGTGAGTAGTGATCGAGTCCGGCGAACCTCTTGGCGCCCTGAAAGGGCATCTTCGGCGTGCCAGCGCATTCCGGCCATGCGCACAAGCTCGGCCAGTGGCACCGCCGGGGAGCGTGGTAGTGGTAATGGGCCTGTTCGCCGGTGACCGCGGTACGTCTCCCGCATATCTGCGCCACCGCGTCCAGGCCGTCGTCTACGCCTACCGCCATGGCCTGGTATGACCGCAAACCCGCCCCTGCCTATCGCCGTACCGGGCCGTCAGCGGCGCAGGCGGGCCGCGAGCCCGTCGAGAACGACGTCGAGCTGCCGTTCGAACCTCGGGTCACCGTCGTCGCGGAGGTGTCCGGCGGCCTTGACCAGTTCGGCATCGTCGCCCAGCCACGCGTCACGCTCGTCGAGCGAGTAACGGGCGGGGTCTGTGGTGGCCGACTGGTCCCGCTCTTGTTCCTCGATGACGAAGCCGACCACGAAGGCGGTGACCAGCTCAAGGGCGTCGTCCGCCTCGGCGAGCGTGAATCCGGCCGCTGTCAAGCGCGCGAGCCAGGGTTCCTTTGCCTTCACCACGTCCGGATCGGAGATCCGCGTGCCGCTGAAGATGCGGGCCCCGTCCCGGTGGAGCAGGTACTCCGAGCGCAGGACGCGGGCGTAGGTGGCTACGTCGTCACGCCAGCTCGCCCGGGGAGGGATCCCCGCGAGCGTGTCGGTGACACGGCGCATGACGACCGTGCTCATCTCGTCGAGCAGTTCCTGCTTGTTGCGGACGTGCCAGTACAGCGCAGGGGCTCGGACGTCGAGCCGGGAAGCGAGCGCGCGGACGGTGAGAGCGTCCATGCCCTTCTCGTTGAGCAGCTCGAGCGCCGCCGCCACGATGCACTTCCGCGTGATGCCCTTCGCCACGGTTGACACTTTAACAAAGTTCAGGAATGCTAGTAATTGAACTTTGTTAAGGAGATTGTTGTGCGTGCAGCAGTCGTCAACGCCCCCGAAGCGATCCCCGTCTGCGCGGACTTCCCGGACCTGGAACCGTGGCCGGGTCGGCGGCCGCTGCGGCTCGTGGGCGCGGGTCTGCATCACGTCGTCCGCGCACTGGCTTCCGGCCGCCACTACGGCAGCGAGCAGGCGTATCCCCTTGTGCCGGGCGTCGACGCCGTGGCTCGGACCGGTGGCGGGCGGCTGGTCTACACCGGTCTCGCCCGGTCGCCGTGGGGCACGATGGCCGAATGGCTGGCCACCCCGTTCGAGGTGGATGTGCCCGCCGGGGCCGATCCGTTCGCGGTCGCCGCGGGAATGAACCCCGCTATGTCGGGCTGGATGGCGCTGGCCGGCCGACGCGAGGAGGCGGGCGAGCTGGGCACCGTGCTGGTGCTCGGCGCGACCGGCTTGTCGGGCAGCCTGGCCGTGCGGGCGGCGCTGTCCCTCGGCGCGAAACGTGTCATCGCGGCCGGGCGTGACCCCGAGGCCCTCGAGCGGCTGTGCGGTCTCGGCGCTGTCACCGTTGCCCTCGCGGACGCCGCACCCGGTGCCTGGACGGCCGCTCTCGGCGCGGCCGTCGCCGAGGCGCAGCCTGCCCTCGTGCTCGATTTCGTGTGGGGTCCCGTCGCCGAGGCCGCTTTCGCCGTACTGGCAACGCCCGGCGCGGGCGATGGCAGCGCGGCCATCGACTACGTGCAGATCGGCTCGCTCGCCGGAGCCGAGGTGGCGCTGCCCGCGGCGCTGCTGCGCAGCCGACGCATCCGGATCAGCGGTAGCGGCGTGGGCTCGGTATCGAAGGCGCAGATGATCGGCCGACTTCCCGGGATTCTCGCCCGGTTCGCCGATGGCACCTTCGACGCGCCGTATCGCGTCTATCCGCTCAGCCGCGTCGGCGAGGCCTGGGCGCACCAGGGACGCGCCCGCGCCGTCATCGTCCCGGATTGATCGGATCCGATTCGAGGAGAAGGGGAGAGCGGCATCGTGCGCAAGCGCGGATTGGTCGTCGGGCTGGGGGTCGCGGGCATGTCCGCGGCGATCGGGTTGCGGCAAGCCGGCTGGACACCGGTGATCGTCGAACGGGCGCCGCAGCGCCGCACGGGTGGTTATTTCGTCGGCCTGATGCCGGAGGGGAAGCGGGCGGCCGTCGACCTCGGTATCGCCGAGTATCTGCACACCCGCAATCCGCCCGAGGGTGGGAAGGCGTGGTCGCTGACCCGGCGCGGGAACCGGGTACCGGGCGTGGGATTCCTGCACCAGCGGGGCGACCCGGCGGCAGTGGTCCGCGGCGACATCGAAGCCGCTCTCTGGCGAAGCACCTGCGGGGACGCGGCGGGCGAGCCCATCGACGTGCGGTTCGCGACGACACCTGTCGAGATCGACGACACCGGCAGCGACGTGCGGGTGCTGTTCGAGGAGGCGGGTACCGGCGCGCAGTACCGCGAGCACTTCGACCTGGTCGTCGGCGCCGACGGGCTGCGCTCGCGCGTGCGCCGCATGGTCTTCGGCCCGCACGAGGACTACATGACGAAGTGGGATGCGATGGTCTGCGTGTTCCCCCTGCAGGACCAGGTACCGTCCTTCGCGGCGACGGACAGCATCATCAGCGCCCGCGCAGGCCGTGCGGTGTGGGTGTTCGGGTTCGCCGACCGGCCCCCCACCGTCCTGCTGACCTACCGCACCGAAGACACCCGGCGGGAATCCACCGGATCCACGGCCCAGCGCCTGCGCACGGTCTTCTCCGAGATGGACGACCCCGCGGTGCGGCACACCCTGGCGGCCCTGGAAGAGACGCCGGACTATCTGTTCGACTCGGTGCACCAGGTGAAGATGCCCCGGTGGAGCCATGGACGGGTTGCCCTGTCGGGCGACGCGGCCTGGTGCCCGAACCTCTACTCGGGAATGGGAGCCACAGCCGCCCTCCAAGGTGGCGCCGAACTCGGCAGGGCACTGCTGCAGTCCCCGGACGATCCTCGATACCGCCCTGACCATCTGGGAAGCACGGTTGCGCCCGCCCATCAGGAAGCACCAGCGAGCCGCACGGTTGAAGCAGCAGATGTTCGTGCCGTCGAGCCGTCCCGTCGAGGCACTTCGCTCGGTGATCCTGCGCCTCGCGTGCACAGCGCGCGAGCGAAGGTTGGCGAAGGCCCGTGCCAGAACATGGGCATGGAGCTGAACCGCGAGAACTCCAAGCCTGGAATGTGTGCAGAGTAATACGAGCACGGTGATCACCCGCGTGGTGATATTCCCCGTGGGAAACAGGAGAGGAACGCAGCAATGAGCGAGCACAGCCACTCGGAGACGTCCGCACCAGACTCTTCATGGGCACTGGTGACTGGTTCGACAAGCGGAATCGGTCACGCGACGGCGGTCGGCCTGGCTCAGGACGGCTACTCGGTCATCGTCACGGGTCGAGACCGAGACCGGGCCGCCGAGACGCGTCGGTCCATTGAGGCCACAGGAGGCCGCGCGATCGATCTGGTTGCTGACCTCGGCGATTCCGCAGCGGTGCGCGGTCTGGTGGCGCAGATGCACGACGCCATCGACGGCCCGCTCGACGTCCTGGTGCATAACGCCGGCGGCGGCAGTTTCGCGCCGACCGAGTCCACCCCGGAGGAGGTGTACGATGCGGCCTTCAACGTCCACGCCAAGGCGCCGTTCATCCTGACGGGCGCCCTCGCCCCGGCGATGGCCGAACGTGGCCGAGGGGCCATCGTCAACGTGGGGAGCTTGAGCACCTCGATGGCCCCCGCCGGCACGTGCGCCTTCCAGGCCTCGAAGGCGGCGTTGTCCATGATGACCAAGTCGTGGACGGCGGAATACGGTCCTCGAGGGGTGCGGGTCAACTCCGTCGATCCCGGCTTCATCCTCACCCCGGTGAACGAGGGCGTCCGCGACATGTACGGGACCTACCTCGCCTCGCTGCCTGCCGGACGTGGCGGAGACCCCGACGATGTCGCGAACGCTGTCCGGTTCCTCGTGTCACCCAAGGCGTCCTACATCAACGGCGTGACGCTGACCGTGGACGGCGGAAAGACCGCTGTCGTGGCTATGTGACGTGTAGCGCCGTTTCCCGTGCGCAGCTGGGCGAAATTCGTTCCGTGCGAGCTACGTGCACGTGTCGATTGTGTGGTGACGATCTTGGGTCACCGGCCCCATAGCGTTCGGGAGATCCGCGGTGCCGAGACCGCGAATCCCGGAACGGCCGAGTCGAGCAATCATTCATGGAGTATCGATGTTCCGCAATGTCGGGTGAACCGCTGTCGCCGCACTGCTAGGAGCGAAATGAACGTTCATTCCGCGCAAGGGCGGAACTCGGGCCGGCAGGCGGCACGTACCCGCCTCGGCTCGCGGTGTCGGCAGCAACGGGGTTCCATGACTGAGCGGGGACGGTCGAACAATGGACCGAGGAACTGGTGGCCGCGATCAACGATTACCGCGCGGGCGGTTTCCTGTTCTCGTCGGTCGCCGACGGCACTGACGAGAAGGAGAGGGACAGTTCCCGGTGGGCGCACGAGATCGTGCCCGCCGTGCGCGCGGCAACGAGCACTGGGTGACCACGGAATAATGCCGTGCGGACACGCACACCCTGTCCGATCGCAGCGGCTGTACGCTGCCGGCCTTTCCAGTCGGATCATCATCGGCCTGCTGTCGTGCGTAGAGGCACCGCGCGACCTGCACTCACGAGGCGTGCTGGAGCGGACGGCGCAGGAAACAGCTCACAACAGTCCACAAGCGACAGAAAGTTGGAGAAGCGATGCCTTCAATCGATGCCATCCGGGAGTTGACACGTCAGCTCGCGGAGATGTGGGGAAGCAGCCGAGTTCATCTGCCCGGAGACCGTGAGTACGCCGATGCCTCGCGATTGTGGAACGCCGCCGTGGCGGTGCGTCCCGCACTGGTCGTACGCCCCCGCAGCAGCGCGGAGGCAGCGACCGCAGTCACCCTGGCCCGGGGGGTCGGCGTTGGCCTTTCCGTACGTGGCGGTGGCCACGACTGGGCCGGCCGCGCGCTGCGCGAGGAAGGACTCGTCCTCGACCTCGAACATCTGCGCGACGTGCACATCTCGGGCGACGCGGCTCTGTTCGGCGGTGGAAGCCGCGCCGTCGACGTCGTGGAAGCTGCCGCGTCGCACGGCATGAACCTCGCCACAGGCACCGCAGGTGTCGTCGGTATGGCCGGGCTCTCCCTCGCCGGGGGGTACGGTCCGCTCACCGGCACGGCCGGCCTGGCAGTCGACAATCTACTCGGCGCCGAGGTCGTTCTGGCGGACGGCAGCCTCGTCTCGACCGACGACGATCCCGAACTGCTGTGGGCGCTGCGTGGCGGAGGTGGCAACTTCGGCGTGGTCACATCAATGCGCGTCCGCCTCTACCCCGACCGCGGCCTCGTCGGCGGCACGATCGTCTTTCCCTGGAACGAGGCACAGACCGTACTCGCCCGCTACGCGGAACTGATCGACGGCGCACCTGACGGACTGAACGTCCTGATCGAGATGACCTGGATGCCCGACCTCGGACCCTGCCTCCTCGCGGTGCCCACCTGGTCGGGGCCGCCACAGGAAGCGGAGACTGCCCTCGCCGCCGTGGAACGACTGGGCACACCGGTGGCCAACACGCTTGCCCCGACCTCCCAGAAGGATCTGCTCGCACAGTTCGATCAGCACGTCCCCAACGGGATGCACTGGGACATCCGCACCCGCACCGTCGCCACTCTCACGTCCGAGCTCATCGCACTGCTCTCCGCCTGGATCGAGGAGCGCCCAGGGCCGGGAGCGGGAATCGGGCTGCGCCCGCTCCACGGGGCTGCTGCACGTGTCGGCGCCGATGACACCGCCTTCGGCCGCCGCGACAGCCACGTCGTACTCGAGATCTCCGCCGGCCGCGGGCCGGACGAAGACCCGGAGCCGTACCGGAAGTGGGTCGACGGCGTGAGTGCCGACGTGGCCTCCCACGCCCTCCCCGGCGGCTACCCGAACTTCCTCGTCCCGGGGCAGCACGAACAGATCGCCCACGCGTACGGCAGCCACGCGGACCGGCTCGTGGCCGCCAAAGACACCTACGACCCGGACCGCGTCTTCACCGCCACCCCACTTCCCTTGCTCGACGTGCCCGCGTAACGCGCCAGCCCCGTCATGTTCTTCGCGGTCCGCAAGTGGCCTGCTCGTCGGTCCGGACCGCGTCATCGCGAGCACCGACTGCGGTTTCGGGACCTTCGTCGGCTTCGGCCGTGCCGTATGAGACATGTTCTGACAAGGAAGATTCGGTTGCTTCAGCTGAGGTCCGCGAGCCGGGAGTGCAAACGGACCAGGATGAGGAGCCCAATGACCGTGATGATCAGAGCGGCGGTGATGATCGCCGCCCATTCGCCGCCGGCCCAGAGGGGGCCGGCGAGGGCGGAGCCGATCGCGCCGCCGAGGAAGTTGCTGACGACGACTGCGGTGTTCAGCCGGCTGCGGGCGGAACCGGGCAGCGAGATCATGCAGGTCTGCGACAGCACGAGATCGGACTGGAAGCCGACGTCGAGGATGACCACCACGATGGTCAGTGCGACGATGGAGTGCTGCGCAAGCCATACCCCCACCGGGCAGACGCCCACCGATGCGAGGGCGAGGCCGTTGGCGCGCACGGGACCAGCCGCGATCGTGGTGCACACCGGGCCGACCAGGCGCGGGTAGGAGATCCGTTCACCGCGCTCGAGAGGTGGGGTGATCGCGCGCAGCACCCCGGCCAGGATGAGGGCGATGATCAGGTAGATCGCCCGCCAGCCGAGCAGGTCGGCGACCAGGCCTTCCCCCGCGCGGGGCGGGAAGTACCGTCGAATGCATGACACCCGCTTGGACGTCCTGGCAGCCGACCAGCTCGGGTGGGCGGTCCACCCGCACGCGCAGGAGGCCGAGGGCGGCACGTTCAACCCCCTGAAGTTCCAGCTCCTTGACCCGCGAGCACTGACGTTCTACCGGGAGTGGGAGCTGTCCACGAACAACGCGGTCGCGTTGTTGCGCGCCGCGGCCGGACGCGACCCCGGGGACGAAGGCATCATCCAGCTCGTCGGTGAGCTGTCCACGCACAGCGAGCGTTTCCGGCAGTTGCGGGCCTGCTCGCATAACGTGCTGCGCTCCCGCGAAGGCGTCAAGAGATACCGGCACCCTCTGGTGGGCGAGATCGATTTCGATTTCGCGTCGTTCGACGTGTCCGGCGAGCCCGGCTTGCGAGGGCAGGCCTTCGATACGACCACTCATCACCAATCCCGATGGGAGTGAAGTTGGCGACAACGCTAGTCAACGCCCGGATCTTCGACGGCAGCACGGTGCGGCAAGAACGATCCCTCACCATGAACGACGGAGTGATCACTGCGATCGGCTCCGAGCCCGCCGCCCTCGACACGGTCGTGGACGCCGGTGGCGCAATGGTGCTGCCCGGTTTGATCGACAACCACGTCCACACCACTGTCGAGGAGTTGGGCACTGCGCTGCGATTCGGGGTTACTACCGCGCTCGAGATGCAGGGGTCCTGGACCCCGAGCAGCGTGCGGCCGTCGCCGCCGATCCCGAGGTCGCAGACCTCAGGTCGTCCCTCACCGGCCTCATGGCGAAGGACGGTCACCCCAGTCAGATCATCAAGGCTCACGACAGTCCGCACGGTGACGGGTGGTCGATGCCCTCAGCGTCCACACCGGACGAAGCCGCGTCACTGGTCGCGGCACAGGTGGCCGACGGCGCGGACTGCATCAAAGTGATGATCGAAGAGGGCACGGTCCCGGTGCATCCAGGACTTCCGGTGATGACGACCGACACGCTCCGTGCCGGCGTCGACCAGGCGCACCAACTGGGGAAGACGGTCATCGCTCACGCGATGACCGTCAAGGCCACAGAGCAAGCGTTCATCACGAGATGCAGCTGCTCGTCGGGACCGGGCGGCCGGTGGGCCTCCTGCCTGACCGCGAAGCGGTGAGGGTCGTCGCCTGGCTCGCCGAACGTCCTGGGATCGAGGTGATCTGCCGCATCCTTGAACGTGGATGCCGGGGCCGTGCCGGGAGCGCCCCTGCGCCCGCTGCGCGACTCGATGCCGGGGGACCTTGACCGCCTTGGCGAACTCGGCGTCGAACCGCTCTTTGCCGAGGGCGCGGCCGGGGCTGCTGGTCGGCGTGCGGCGATGTCAGCTCCGGGCCCGAGGGCGTCCCCCCTCGGGATCGTCACTTCCTGCGCTCATCAGAATCGCGCTCGCGACGACGTCGAAGAGGCGATCGGCGCGTGGCGCGAGCGAGGGTTGATCGCCGAGCCACGCGAGCGTGGCCACCAGCGCGAACAGATCCGTGCCGTCAATGTCGGTCCGCGCTACGCCCGCGTCCTGGGCACGGGTGAGGAGCCGCGCGCCGGCGGCGCGCATGGTAGAGCACGACGCATGGAGCGCGGATTCGGTGTCCTCGATGGCGGCGGCCATCAGCGATGTCGCGCCTCGGTACTCGGTTGCGCACGCGACACAGTCGCGTAGCCAGCAAACGAGGGCGTCCTCGGGCGAGCTCGACGTCTCGAGTTCGGTTGCCTTTGCTGTCAGCTCGTCGAAGCTCGTGCGCAGCAGGGCATCGAGCAGCGCCTCGCGTGTCGGGAAGTGGCGCAACAGCGTCGCGAGCACGACACCGGCCCTGCGTGCGATGTCGCGCAGTGACACGTCGACGCCGTGCTCGGCGATGGCGGTGCCCGCTACGGCGAGCAGGTGGTCGCGGTTCCTTTTGGCGTCTGCCCGCATGGCTCCCCTTGACTATCCGAACCATTGGTCCATATATTCGCACCAGCGGTCCGCTTACTCGGACCACTGATCCGAATAAGCCTATCCCGCAGCGCAAGCAGGAGAGAACGATGCCGACACACACGATGAGGGCGGTCCGGCTCCACGAGCACGGAGGCCCTGAGGTTCTGCGTTACGACGAGGTGCCGGTTCCCGAGGTGGGGCCGGGTGAGGTGCTCGTTCGCGTGCACGCGGCCGGAGTCAATCCTCCCGACTGGTATCTGCGCGACGGGATGTCCAATCTGCCTCCGGAGACGAGGCCGACGTTCGATCTGCCCGTGATTCCGGGGACGGACGTGTCGGGCGTTGTCGAGGCCGTCGCCGCGGATGTGGACGCCTTCACCGTCGGTGATGAAGTCTTCGGCCTCCTTCGCTTCCCCAGTTTCGACGGTCACGCTTATGCCGAGTACGTGGCCGCGCCTGCCTCGGACCTCGCGCTCAAGCCGGCCGGTATCGATCACGTGCACGCCGCTGGCGCGCCGATGTCCGGGCTCACCGCGTGGCAGTTCCTGATCGAGGTCGGGCACGATCACCCCTCGCCGTTCCAGGCGGCGAAGCATCGTCCGGTGCGACTCGACGCCGACGTGACGGTGCTCATCAACGGCGCCGCGGGCGGGGTGGGGCACCTCGCGCTGCAGCTGGCGGAGTGGAAGGGAGCACGTGTCATCGCGGTGGCATCGGGCGCGCACGAATCGTTCCTGGGCGAGCTCGGCGCGGACGAGTTCATCGACTACACCACGAGCCGGCCCGAGGAACTCGTGCACGACCTCGACCTCGTTCTCGACACCGTCGGCGGCCCCGACAGCACACGCTTCCTGCGGACGCTCACCCGCGGCGGGGCCCTGTTCCCGGTGTTCTTCGGTGAGTTCGACGACGAAGAGACCGCCGAACTGGGTGTCACGGTCTCGGGTACCCAGGTTCGTTCGAACGGCGCGCAGCTCGCCGAGCTCGGACGCCTGCTCGATGCGGGCACGGTCCGCGTTGCGATCGACAGTACGTTTCCACTCGCGGATACCCGAGCCGCGCACGAACGCGCCGCACGAGGACACATCCAAGGCAAAATCGTGCTCACGATCGCTCAGGAATGAGCCGTCACCCGTCAGCCACCGCAGCACAATCCCGGTGGGAGAGGTGGATCTCGACCTTGCAGAGCAGCTCGCTGTCCGGGAGACGCTGGCACGCGACGACCACATCGTCCTCGCAAAGGTAAGCGCGCATGAACCACAGCACCTCCCAGACCGAGCGGTTGCGCCGCCCTCGGATTCAGGCACGTGGGTCGCGTTCGTTGAGCGCATCGAACTTGCGCACCTGGTTGTGCATCCGAGGACCCCACTTCGTGAAGATCGCGATAACCTCTGGTGCGCTGAGGTGCCGGTCAAGCGCTTCCTGCGAGGACCACTCCTCCAGGACGGTGACAGTGCCCGTGGTTGCGTCGTCGACACAGAATGAGATGAGGATATTGCCGGGATTCGCCGCGGCGACCGGGTAGGTGGCTCGTGCGTCGGCGATGAATTCGTCGAGGTCCGCCGGGGATACCTGGACACGTCCGGCGATGATGATCATGAGTATTCCCTGGGAGTGGAGCGTACGAGGCTGGGCATGACATGCCGCGCGAAGAAGTTGTGCCGCTACGCGTCTCGAGCCGGCCGCCAAAGGCCGCCGGCGGCCGCAGAGCACGGACAACCGCCTGAGCTCAGCACGCTAAGCTGCGTTGTTTGGGGGATCTAGGCCGTGTGAGCGTAGGTGGGATACGTGATGTAATCGGCGTCGCCGCCCTGATACCAGGTGTCCTGGTCATCCTGTGCGATGGGGAGCCCGGAACGGAGGCGTTCGACGAGGTCTGGGTTCGCAATGAAGGAGCGGCCGAAGCTGACCAAGTCGGCGCCGAGGCCGAGCCAGTGATCTGCAGTCGTGCGGTCGGTCTTCACCGGTCCCATGGGAAGTACCGGGTTGACGATGAGCGACCCGGCCCACTGACGGCGCAGCGCCACCAGGAGCTCCTCCTCGGCGGTTGCCTCGAGGTGGATGTACGCGAGGTCGTACCTGGCAAGTTCGGTCAGCAAGGCGGTGTAGAGCTCCAGGACAGCGCTTTCGCGCGACCCCCAGAACTCGGCGCCGGGGGAGAGCCGGATCCCGGTGCGGCCGGCGCCGATCGCTGCGACGGTCGCCTCGATGGCCTCGACCGCAAAGCGAATGCGGTTGGTGGTTGAGCCGCCGTAACGGTCGCTGCGTCGGTTTGCGCTGGATGAGAGAAACTGGTGGATTAGGTAGCCGTTGGCGCCGTGCAGCTCCACGCCGTCGAAGCCGGCTTCCACGGCCCGTGCTCCGGCTTGGGCATAGGACTGCGCATGCTCAGGGACTTCCGCTGTCTCCAGGGCGCGCGGAAAGGGCGGGTCTTGGAGCCCTGCGGGGGTGAAAACCTTGCCCTCCGCCGGTACGGCCGAAGGGCCGACCGGCTGGTGACCGGTAGTGTCGGGATGCCCGACGCGACCTCCGTGCATGAGCTGACCAAAGATCCGCCCGCCGTTGACGTGGACGGCGTCGGTGACCTGCCGCCATGCAGTCACCTGCTTGTCGGCATGCAGTCCCGGCGTTCCGGGGTTGGCCTGGCCCACCAGGCTGGGCTGGATGCCCTCGCTGACGATCAGGCCTGCAGTTGCCCGCTGTGCGTAGTAGACCGCCATCGAGGCCGTGGGCAGGCCGCCCTCAGCGGCCCGGACCCGGGTCATGGGCGCCATCACAATGCGGTTGGGAAGATGCAAGTCGCGCAGTTCGTACCGATCGAATAGACCAGCCATCAAGCGTTCTCTCCTTCGTGAGTCGCATTCCACTTCGGTGGGAGCGCTGTTAGGCTAGAACCTGACACTGATGTCAGGGGCAAGGTGCGTGGTTCAACTCACGGGAAGGAAGGCTCCAATGCGGATCGGTGAACTCGCCAAGGAGACGGGGGTCAGCGTGCGATCGCTGCGTTACTACGAAGAGCAGGGCCTTCTCTCGAGCCATCGCAGCGGCTCGGGGCAACGGCACTACAGCGAAGACCAGGTCGCGCGTGTGGAGTTCCTCAAACGTCTCTATTCTGCGGGCCTCTCCAGCCGCACCATCGTGGAACTCCTCCCGTGCGCTGAGTCTCCGAGCGTCGACAACTCCGACGCGGCCTTCGCGCGGATGCTGCACGAGCGCGACCGGATCAGCGACCACATCGAGAATCTGATTCGAACCCGCGAATCCTTGGACGCGCTCATCGAGGCCAATCAGGCCCACCGAGACACGCTCGCGTGTCGGTGACGCAGAACAGGTATGAGCCTCGGTAACAGAAGGGGTCTGAAACCACCCTCTCGTTCTGCTCATCGGTCAGACCGCGGCGGCGCATCGCGATGCCCCGGCGGTGCAGGATCGCGCTGACGGTACGCCGTTCGATGCCGAAATGATCGCCCAGCTCGCAGACGGTCGAGCCGGGTCGGTAGCCCTCGATCAGCTGTCGCACTTGGTCGTCGTCGAGCTGGCGGGCACGCGCTGGCCGTCGCCGCTTCGGCGCCGGTGGGGCGGGCGCCGCTAGGTCGGGCAGCTCTTGCTGCAGCACTTTCAGCGCGCTGAACTGGCCTTTTGTGTTCGAGTGAGTTCCCCCAACCTCCACCGAGCAAGAGGGCCGCCGAAACTTTCCGGCGGCCCTCTTGCTCGTGCGACTCGGCCGTTGCTGCGGGCTTCTGTAATGTGTATGAACACCCGTTGCGGTGCACTCTATGGGTATCGATATCGCTATGACATGTCTATGCGCCACCGAGGAAACATGACAGAGCACGAGCATGACGAGGTCTCGGCCCACCGTGAACAGGTCGGTGGCATGCCATTGCCGGAAGGCACTGCGGAGCGGCTCACTCTCCTTCCCGAGAGTATGCGTGAGTACGCGATCTTCTCGCTCGATGTGAACGGATACGTCGAGAGTTGGAATTCCGGTGCCGAGCGTGTCAAGGGATACCGTGCCGAGGAGATCACCGGCAGGCACTTCTCGGTGTTCTACCCGCCGGAGCAGGCCGAATCCGGTTACCCGAGCTGGGAACTGACGCAGGCCACCGAAGTGGGCTTCTTCATCGACGAAGGCTGGCGTGTGCGCGCCGATGGCAGCCGGTTCTGGGCCCATGTCGTCATCACGGCGCAGCGCGAGCGCGATGGCACGCTACGCGGTTTCATCAAGGTGACCCGGGATATGACCGAGGCCCAGGACCGGCTGCAGCGATCGAGTCGGCGATTCACCGACTTGCTCGATCTCACTCCGGTGGGGATCGGTTTGTTCGACGCCTCTGAACGCCTGTTGGATGCCAATGGTGCACTGTGCGATCTCCTGGGATACCGGCGGCGCGACGTCTACGGCTTGACCGGTGCGGACCTGCTGCATCCCGATGACCGGGCCGGGGGACTCACCCCCGAAGGGCGGGGTCCGAATGCGTCCGTGGTCGGGCAGCGGTTTCCGCAGCGGGTGTTGGCCCGCGCGGACGGCCGACCGGTGCCCTGTGACGTGCACAGCGCGTTGTCGGTGCAGGACGACGGGAGCCGCTTCTGGCTGACCTCGTTCCAGGACGTCAGCGAGCGGATTCGGCACACCGAAACACTGCATCACCAGGCCACCCATGATGATCTGACCGGACTGCTCAATCGTCAGGGCATCAACGAGCTGATCGGCGAGATGCTCGATGATGCCCCCGATTCGATGGCCGTGCTGTTCTGCGACTTCGACAACTTCAAACGGGTCAACGACTCGCTCGGCCACGAGGCGGGCGACGAGCTGCTCATGGCATTGGCCCGGCGCCTGCGGAGCGGCTTGCCGGAACAATGCAGGGCGGCCCGGCTCTCCGGGGACGAGTTTCTGGTTCTCTGCTCGGATGTCGATGCCATCGGCGGCCTGGAGGAACTCGCGACGTGGATCTCGGAGTTCCTGCGCACGCTCGTGCCCGTGCGCGGGCAGTTGGTTCAGGTGTCGGCCGCCGTCGGTGCCGCGAGATTCGATTCCTCGATCATGGACGGCGAGGATCTGTTGCGGTTCGCCGATGCGGCGATGTTCCGGGCCAAACGCCAGGGTGCCGGGCAGGTGGCACTGGCCAGTCCCGACCTGGCCACCTCACTCGGCGGGCAGCTGCGCCTGGAGGAGGAGCTGCGCGAGGCCATCACCAACGACGGTCTGTCCCTGTACTATCAGCCGATGCTCGCCCGCGACGGCTCCGTGATGGCGGCCGAAGCGCTGGTGCGATGGTTCCATCCCGAACGTGGTCTGCTCACACCCGATGTCATCCTCTCCGTGGCCGAGCAGGGTGGTCTGCTGCGCGAGCTGGACCTCCGGGTACTGCGCACCGCGCTGCGGCAGGCGATGAGCTGGCCGACGTCGCATGGTCGTCCGGTGGACGTCGCGGTCAACCTGGCCAGCCTGCTGCCCGATGATCCGGACTTCGTCGACGAGGTCACCGAGATCGTCACCAAGAGCGGGATCGACTGGCACCGCGTGGTCCTGGAGGTGGTGGAGACCTCGCTGCTGGATCTGCCCTCGCGGCCCCGGAAGGGCATGGTCGAGCTGACCGAGCGTGGGATGCGGTTCGCCATGGACGACTTCGGCACCGGCTACTCCTCGCTGGCCCGCCTGAAGGACCTGCCGATACAGATCATCAAGATCGACCGCCGATTCATCTCCGGGGTGGAAGACGACTCCGCCGACCTCGCGATCACGCGGGCCGCGGTGGACATCGGGCGAGCCATGGGGCGCACCTGCGTGGCCGAGGGCGTGGAGACCGCCAGCCAGTTCCGGATACTCGGCGAGCTCGGGATGGATACCTACCAGGGTTTCCTGTTCTCTCGGCCGGTTCCGGCAGCGGAGTTCCGCGACCTGCTGGACAGTAGCCCGTTGCCCGTGCCCGACGAGCGGTGAGTGAACCGGTCACAACAGCTGGTGCCGGTGAGCTCGTGCGGTACCTTCGACACCCGCATGACGTCGATGGCCGGATCCCACTCCCAGGTGCCGATCCGGGCGGCCCATGCGACCTCGCCGAGGACGGTCGGTCCGAGGGCACCATAGATCCGAGACGTCGAGCAGCACCGTGACGCGCAGCCGCTCGTCCGCCTCGTGCAGCCAGCTCACCGTACGCACCAGGGAACTTCCGGTCCCCCGCAGTGCGGTGAAGTCGAGCCTTCCCGCACTGCCAGGTCCATCAGCGTCTGCCCGAGCAACGCAGCAGACGAGGCTCCCTCCCACCAACCGAGCAGCCCGTTCGGTCGTACGGATCACCCTGCCGTCCGGAATGCTGAGCAGCGCAGGAGCATCCGGCAGCGGAAGGAGCCGCACCCTCTCCACTCAGCCGGAGAGCTCACCACCCTCGACGGAGCCGACCGCATCCGAGCCCTTGTGCTCCGAGGTCACCGGTATCCCTTCCGGCGCGGCAAATCGCGAGAATTATTCACATATTCTCCGTCCCCGCATCCCCTACCGCGACAGTACCGGCTTTTGCCCACCAAGATGTGCAAACAGTTTCCGCGTGGGTACACCGGATGACGGCAGAGGAGTAACTCGGCGCGCTTGCGACGCGCAGGAGGAGATACCCATGGCTTCACCCGATTCCAGCCCCGCGGCCACGCACCGCCGGATCGTGGCGTCCTATCCGCAGTACCGGCAGGCCGAACGCGCGGTGGACCACCTCTCGGACAACGGATTCCCGGTCCAGAGCAGCGCCATCGTCGCGCGTGACCTGGAACTGGTCGAGCAGGTCACCGGCCGGTACAACTACCTGTCCGCGGCAGGCAACGGTGCGGCAGGAGGCGCGGTCACCGGGGCACTGATCGGTTGGGTGTTCGGCTTGTTCACCTGGGTGGCGCCGTTGATATCCGGGCTGCTCCTGGCGCTCTACGGTGCGATCCTCGGTGCGATCGTCGGCGCCATCATCGGAATGATCGCCCATGCCATGACCGGCGGTCGACGTGACTTCAGCTCCACACCCAACATGCGAGCCGGGTCCTACGACCTGCTCGTCGACAGTGACCATGCCGACGAGGCGACGAACATGCTGAGCGCGGCAGGAGCGCCCGGTACCGGGCAGAGCACGGCGGGTTCCGAATAGACCGAGCCTGCCCGGGCGGCGATCGGCTCACGGCACGCTCGGTGTCCTGAGCGTGCCGTCGACGAGCTCGACGACCTGGTCGGCATGCTGGAGATGGCCGCGATTGTGCGTGACCATCACCGTGGCGATATCGCGGGTGCGAGTGAGGTCGTCGATCAGGTCGACGACCTCGGTGCCCCGTGCCCGGTCGAGTGCGCTGGTCGGCTCGTCGACCAGCAGCACCGGCGGCTCGTTCATCAGTGCGCGGGCGATGTTCACCCGCTGGCGCTGGCCCCCGGAAAGCTGGTGCGGGCGCCGGTCGGCCAGCGCTGCCAGCCCCACCGTGTCGAGCAGGCCGCGAGCGCGAGCCCGAGCCGTGCGCGGGGGATGCCCGGCCATGTGCGCCATCACCTGAAGCTGTTCGCAGGAGGTCAGTGCGGGCAGCAGATTGGGCTGTTGGAAGACGAACCCGATGCTGTCCCGGCGCAGCGCCGTCCGTGCCGTGCGGGACAGCGCCGTGACCTCCGTGCCGCCCACGGTGACCTGCCCTTCATCGGGGGTGACGAGAGTGGCTGCCACGGACAGGAGACTGGACTTGCCGGAGCCGGACGGTCCGATCACGGCGGTGAACCGCCCGGACTCGGCGTGCAGGGTGACGTTGTCGAGCGCGGTCAGACGGGTTTGGCCGTCGGGATAGGTCAGGGTGATGGTGTCCAGGTGCAGGCTCATCGTGCGCTCCCGAGGGCGGTGAGGGGGTCGACGGTGGTGATTCGGCGTACGGCCAGCGCGGCACCGGCCGCACCGAGCAGGACCATGACGAGGGCGGGCAGAACCGTGGTGGTGAGGTCGAGAACGAAGGGGACGGTTCCGGCCGCGGCGGCACCGGCGCCCGCGGCGATGGCCCCGCCCGCTGCCGTTCCTCCCAGCAGCAGGAGCAGTGCCTGGCCGAGCGCGTCCCGTAGCAGGTAGCCCGTCGACGCACCGAGTGCCTTGAGCACCGCGATATCGCCACTGCGCTGCACCGTCCACACCGTGAAGAAGGCACCGATGACCAGTGCCGAGATCGCGAACAGAAAGCCACGCATGAGCTGCAACGAGCCGTTCTCCGCCGTGTAGGAGCCGATGGCCCGGAGTGATTCCTGTCGAGTGACAGTGCGGGTGCCTGCTGCGGCGTCGGCTGCGGCCGTGTCGACCTCGCCGGTGAACGACAGCGCGATCACCGTGGCTTGCGCCCCACTGCCTGCGGAACCACTGCCCGTGGTCCGGGGGGCGAGTTGCTGCCAGTCGCGCAGGGACGTCCAGACGACCGGTGCGTGGCTGTAGGAAGCATCGCCTTCGACTGCGGCGATATCGACCTTCAGCGTTTTGCCCAGGGTGACTCGGTCGCCGATGCCGACGCCGAGCTCCTCGGCAGCGGTGTGGGACAGCACGGCACTGCCCGGGGCGGGGCGTGTGGCCGGCCCCGGAAATCCGGCCGGATCCACACCGAATGCCGAGACAGCGGCCGTGGTGTCACCGGCCCGTGCCCGCGTCGTGGCGATGCCCACCGGTGCCGCCGAGGCCACACCGGTGGTTTGTGCCCACGAGCGCCACTGGTCCCGGTGCACGATCGAGCCCGCGAACGAGGGGTCCTGCCCGTCGGGCGGCTCGGCGAAGGCGATGTGGTCGGCCTGCAATCCCGTGATCGCCGAGATGTTCTCCCTGCCGAGCCCGGCGGTCAGTCCGGACAGCATCCCCACGAGCACGGTCATCAACACCACGACACTGCCCACGAGGGCGAATCTGCCCCGGGCGAATCTCAGGTCCCTCCATGCGACGAACATGACGTCGACTGCTCCTCTTCGGTGGTGGCTGCGATCTCCGGCGGTACCGGAGTGCCTCCACCGTCGCCGTCACGGCCCCGCCCCGGCATCGCACGCGGGATCGCCGCAGGCTCCTTCGCGGGATGGACGCCGAATCAACCCTTCGATCGATGAGCGGCGATATCACCGGGACTACGCTGGTGCACCGGTATGGATCCGGCCAAGTTCGCCCCGGCGCTGCGCGTGCTCACAGCGTGCCTGCATCTGCTCGTCGCCTGCCTGCTCATGCTGGCCGCCCTCCGGGCGGTGCTCGATACCTCGCCGTATGTGACCGGGATCGTGGCCGCCGTGGTCCTCACCGCCGCCGTGTACACGGGTGGTGCGGTGCTGAGCACATTTCGGCATTCGACGCTCGCCGCTGCGGCGTGGCTGGCTGTGCTCAGCGCCTGCTGGCTGGTGTTGCTGGCGCTGGCCGCCGACGGTGCCTGGCTGGCCTTTCCCCTGTTCTTCCTGCAACTGCACCTGCTGCCACGGCGTATCCGGATGGTGGTGGTGGCCGCGACCACGTTGGCCACGATCCTCGGGTTCGCCTGGCATCAGCACACTCTGACGGTCGGCACCGTGGTGGGACCGGCCCTCGGGGCGGCGGTGGCCGTGGCCACGGTCCTCGGGTACGAGGCGCTGCACCGGGAGAGTGAGCAGCGCCGCAGCCTCATCGAGGACTTGGTGGCCACTCGTGCGGAGCTGGCTGCCGCGGAACGCCATGCGGGTACGCTCGGGGAGCGTGAACGGCTCGCCCGCGAGATTCATGACACGCTTGCGCAGGGCTTGTCCAGCATCGTGCTGCTGCTGCGCGCCGCGGACCGAGCCATGCCTCGGGATGCCGCGGTCGCTGCGGCTCGGGAGCACATCGACCGCGCCACGACCACGGCCGGTGCCAATCTCGCGGAGGCGCGTCGTTTCGTTCGCGCGCTCACCCAGCCCGACCTCGAACACGGCTCGCTGGCCGCGGCGCTGCACCGGCTGTGCGAGAGCGGTTCCTCCGGGGCGACCATGACGTTCCGCCGCACCGGAACTCCGGTCGAGTTGCCGACTCCGGTGGAGGTGGCGCTCCTGCGCATCGCGCAGTCGGCGGTGAGCAACGTCGAGCGGCATGCCGTCGCCGACCGGGTGGAGGTGACGCTGAGCTACTTCGATGGCGCGGTCGCGGTCGATGTCGTCGACGACGGTCGGGGATTCGAGCCCGACCGTGCTCTCTCCGACGGGACCGCGTCCGACCGCGCCGTATCCGGCAGCGCCGTATCCGGCAGTGTCGAGGCCGCTGGTGCCGCGTCCGAAGGCGGATTCGGCGTGTCGGCGATGCGTACTCGCGCCGCGGAACTGGGCGGCACGATGTCGGTGGAGAGTGCCCCGGGGAAGGGGTGCGCGGTGGCGGTGACGTTTCCCCTCGAACGGGAATGCCGGGGGGACTCGTGACGGAACCGATCCGCTTGCTGCTGGCCGATGACCACCCGGTGGTCCGTGCGGGGCTGCGCGCGGTGCTGGAGGTCGAAACCGACCTGCGGGTGGTGGCCGAAGCCTCCACAGCGGACGAGGCCGTCGAGCTCGCAGCGGGCGGGGGAGTGGACGTGGTGCTGATGGATCTGCAGTTCGGTAGCGCCTCCTCCGGAGTTCGGGCCACTACGGCGATCACGGAGCGGCCGGAGGCCCCGCACGTGCTGATCCTGACCAACTACGACACCGAGGCCGACATCCTGGCCGCCATCGAAGCCGGGGCGATCGGCTACCTGCTCAAGGACGCACCGCCGGACGAGCTGGCGGCGGGGGTGCGGGCCGCCGCGGGCGGTCAGACCGCACTGGCGCGCCGGGTCGCCACCCGATTGACGAACAGGATGCGGTCGACGGGCACCGAACTCAGCTCTCGTGAGGTCGAGGTGCTGCAACTCGTCGCAGCCGGTTTGTCCAATGCGGACATCAGTAGGCGGCTGTTTCTGAGTCGGGCCACGGTGAAGACGCACCTGGTGCACATCTACACCAAACTGGAGGTGGATTCGCGTACGGCGGCGGTGGCAGCGGCGAGTGAGCAGGGCATCATCCGGAGCTGGTGAGCATGCGCAAGCCGGGTTTGCCGGGGAGTGGACGATGTCGGCCGGGCCGCCGCGGAAAGCGGAGAGCCCGGCCGACGTGTGCGCGGGGACGGCGTGTCAGCGCGGCCGCGGTACCTCCGTGCTGGGGCCTGCGGTCGTCGCCAGCGCACTGGCGACCGTGGGAGCACGGACGAAGCGCTCGGTGACCTCCATCAACTCCAGGAGCCGATCCACCACGCGGTTTCCGGTGACCAGTACCAGCGCGATCCCGCGGCGCTGGGCACGCCAGCCCGCTTCCAGCAGGGCGACCACCCCGGCGGTGGTCAAAAACGACACGGCGGAGAAGTCCACCACCATCCTGTCGGCCGTTGTGTCGATCCGGCGGCGGAGCACGTCGGCGAATTCGTCGGCACCGGCGGTGTCCAGGGCGCCGCCGGCCGCGATCACCTGGGAACCGCTGTCGGACTGATGCACCCGCAGCCGCAGGGGGCGGTCGAGAGGCGGGTGAGACAACGGCAACGCCGGGGGCGGTCCCTGGTCGGGGATCTCCGTGGCGGCGATGTTCGACGCGTCGGCCGACATGGAATCTGAAACAGTTGCCATAAGGACTCGCTCCGTTGCAAGGATAAGGACATTCGGTCCTCTCGGAGATCGAATGTCTCAGGTCCGGATCCGCACGGTCGGTCCTCCGTGCGGACAGGGGTGGGTTTCTCGAACCCACAGCTTCACGATAGCCCTCGAAGAGTTTCTGACCAGGAGAAACAACCCGTAGTCTCACTCACAACACATATGGTGAGAGGACACCGAGATCAGCGCGTCGCTCTTGCGCTCGGTGGGGCGACAGTGCCCGTTTTCGTGCACGTGGGGTGACCGATCGGGAAGCCTCTCGAGGAAAAACCCGAGAGGAATTTACGGATGGCGAGTACTCCTTACATCGGCTTTCCCTAGATGTGGACGGTCTGCATCCCCCGCTCGTCATAGCGCTGCCCGGAGGCGACCCCACGGGGCGCGAGCTCCTCGATCGCGTCGAGGTCGGTCTGCGTGAGGATGACGTCCATGGCGGCGACGTTCTCGTCGAGGTACGTGCGCCGTTTGGTGCCGGGGATGGCCACGATGTCGTCGCCCTGGGCGAGCACCCACGCGAGCGCGAGCTGCGAGGCCGTCGCGCCCTTGCCCTCGGCGAGCTCGTGGACCCGGTCGACCACGGCCAGGTTGCGATCGAAGTTCTCGCCCTGGAACCTCGGGGCGCCACGACGCCAATCGTCGGACGGGAGGTCGTCGATGCTGCGGATCGTGCCGGACAGGAAGCCGCGTCCCAAGGGGGAGTAGGCGACGAACCCGATGCCGAGCTCCCGGCAGGTCGCCAGTACTCCGTTGTCCTCGGGCTCACGGCTGAACAGCGAGTACTCCGTCTGCACCGCCGTCACCGGGTGGGTGGCGTGCGCCGCGCGGATCGACTCCGGTGACGCCTCGGAGATACCCAGGTAGCGGACCTTGCCCGCCTGGACCAGCTCGGACATCGCGCCCCAGGTCTCGGCGACGGGAACGTCCGGATCGACGCGGTGCTGGTAGTAGAGATCGATGTGGTCGGTGCCGAGCCGCTGCAGCGAGCCGTCGATGGACCGGCGGACGTACTCGGGACGGCCGTTGACCCTTCCGGCGAGGTTGCCCTCGCTGTCGACCTCGTTGCCGAACTTCGTCGCCAGGACCACTTCGTCGCGGCGCCCTGCCAGTGCCTGTCCCACGAGACGCTCGTTGGTCCACGGCCCGTACATGTCGGCCGTGTCCAGGAAGGTCACGCCGTGGTCGAGCGCACGCAGGATCGTGGCCTTCGACTCCTGGTCGTCCTGACCGGAGTAGGCGAAGCTCATGCCCATGCAGCCGAGGCCCTGCGCGGTCACGGTCAGGCCCTGACTGCCCAAACTGCGCTGTTGCATCCGTGTTTTCTCCGTTTTGTCGTGTGGTGTGGTGCGAAGAGATCCCTTCGTACCTGTGAGGTTCCGGCAGTAGGAACTGTCGGAACCTCTGTGTACCCATGATCGCCTGTATCGATGCCGTACCGCACGAACCGGGGTGATACGGCAGGTGAATTCGGCTTCCCGCACCACGTTCGGGTCGATGATGACGGCGGACTGCCTCGATCCGGCTGGGCGATGTGTGAAGCAGCGCGGGCACTGTCCACGCAGCGGTTCGGTCGCCTGATCGGCACCGCCACCGAACAGACCACGGGGGCGATCACCGATCAGCTCGCACTGTGGCTGGAGTGCTATCGCCGGCTGCTGGCGGACGATGCCACCAGCATGACGGGCAGCAGCGTCGATGCGGAAGCCGGTTTCCGCCGCTGGGCTCTGTGCGTGTCCGGGCCCTGGAACAAGGCCGAGCTGTCGTCTCGGAAGAGCAATCCAAGCCGCTGTGACCTCGCCCCTGGGAGGTGAAGTCAAGAAAATCGGTCGTTCATCACGTGTGTCGCTTGTCACGATGGTGGATCGAGGGCAGAGTCAAGGGGACCGACACGACCAGGCACAGAAGAGGTGTTGGTATGTCCTCGACGACTGAGATGGGGGACGTTCTGCGTGCGCTCGCGCAACTGCGTACCGGAGTCGACGGCCTGCACGCCCGCTACGGCGACGTTCCCATGGTGCGCCGTATCGACAACGATCTGGAACGACTGGAGATCGATGTCTCCGAGCTGTCCACCGCCGCGCCCGCACCGCCACCTCAGCGAAGCGCACGGCATTCCACACGGGCGAGCTCGGGGAAAGCGGAGCAGCAGGATGTGGTCGAGGTGCCCGACACGCCGTACGACCCCTCCCTGTGGCGCGACGTCGACGACGAAGGAGTGGGCGGCAGACAACCACACGATCGCTGATACGTCCGAACGACAACGAGGTCTGTGATGTCCGCTCCCACCACCACCGCCGCCGGCCGTGCACGGCTGTCCGTACGCACCCTGCGCACCGACCGGTGGTGGCTGCCACCGTTGGCCACGTTCCTCGGCCTGTCGGCGTTCGTGGTGTACGGCCTGGTCCGCACGTTCATGAACCAGTGGTACTGGGTACCGGAATACCACTACCTGGCGCCGTTCTTCTCGCCGTGCCTCAGTGACAGCTGCGTGCCGGGGTCGAGCCACTTCGGTACGCCGATTCCCGCGCTCCCGTCGTGGATTCCGCCGCCGGTGTTCGTGCTGCCGTTCGTGCTCGGATTCCGTCTGACCTGCTATTACTATCGCAAGGCCTATTACCGTTCGTTCTGGGCGTCACCGCCTGCCTGCGCCGTCACCGAACCGCACAGCCGCTATACCGGTGAGACACGGTTGCCGCTGATCCTGCAGAACGTGCACCGGTACTTCTTCTACGCGGCGATCCTGGTCGCCGCGATCCTCACCTACGACACGGCGATCGCCTTCCAGGGACGTGCCGGGGGCTTCGGGATCGGACTGGGCACCATTCTGATGGTGATCAACGTGGTGCTGCTGTGGCTGTACACGCTCTCCTGCCACTCCTGTCGCCACCTCGTCGGCGGCCGGATCAACCATTTCTCCCGGCATCCGGTGCGGTACTGGATGTGGACGAAGGTGAGCAGGCTCAACGGCAGGCACATGCAGTTGGCCTGGGCGTCGTTGATCTCGGTGGCGCTCGTGGATCTGTACGTGATGCTCATCGCCGCCGGCGCCTTCGCGGACCCCAGATTGCTCAACTAAGCAGCGCACGCGCACACACATCGCAGGCGCACCGGCCCGAATACGGCACGGACACCCGAATACGACAGGCACAACCCGCGAGGAGTCGAGACACGACATGGTGGAGATCGAACGGCACGACTACGACGTGATCGTGATCGGTGCCGGAGGTGCGGGCCTGCGTGCCGCGATCGAGACACGGATGCGGGGACTGCGCACCGCGGTGGTGTGCAAGTCCCTGTTCGGCAAGGCCCACACGGTGATGGCCGAAGGCGGCATCGCGGCGTCGATGGGCAACGTGAACTCCCGCGACGACTGGCAGGTGCACTACCGCGACACCATGCGCGGCGGGAAATTCCTGAACAACTGGCGCATGGCCGAGCTACATGCCAAGGAGGCCCCACAGCGGGTCTGGGAACTGGAGACCTACGGAGCACTGTTCGACCGCACCGGGGACGGACGGATCAGTCAGCGCAACTTCGGCGGCCACGAGTACCCGAGGCTCGCGCACGTCGGTGACCGCACCGGGCTGGAGCTGATCCGTACGCTGCAGCAGAAGATCGTCTCCCTGCAGCAGGACGACTACACCGAGCACGGCGATTACGAGGCGCGTCTGCGGGTGTTCGCCGAGTGCACCGTGACCGAACTGCTGCTCGATTCCGGTCGAATCGCGGGTGCTTTCGGCTACTGGCGGGAGAACGGCCGGTTCATCCGGCTGCACGCGCCGGTGGTCGTGCTGGCCACCGGCGGCATCGGCAAGTCGTTCAAGGTCACGTCGAACTCCTGGGAGTACACCGGCGATGGGCATGCGCTTGCGCTGCGCGCGGGCGCTTCGCTGATCAACATGGAGTTCGTGCAGTTTCACCCGACGGGGATGGTCTACCCGCCCAGTGTCAAGGGCATCCTGGTCACCGAGTCCGTGCGGGGCGACGGCGGTGTGCTGCGCGACTGCGAGGGCCGCCGATTCATGTTCGATTACATCCCCGAGGTGTTCAAGGACTCCTACGCCGACAGCGAGCAGGAGGCCGACCGCTGGTACTCCGATCCGGACAGCAACCGGCGACCGCCCGAGCTGCTGCCGCGTGACGAGGTGGCGCGGGCGATCAACAACGAGGTCAAGGAGGGCCGTGGTACCCCGCACGGCGGGGTGTACCTGGATGTGGCCAGCAGGTTGTCGACCGAGGAGATCAAGCGGCGGTTGCCGTCCATGCATCACCAGTTCAGGGAACTCGCCGATGTGGACATCACCGCGGAGAAGATGGAGGTCGGTCCGACCTGTCACTACGTGATGGGCGGGGTCGAGGTCGATCCGGACACGGCCGCCTCCCGAGTGCCGGGTCTGTTCGCCGCCGGAGAGGTGGCAGGAGGAATGCACGGCTCCAACCGGCTCGGTGGGAACTCGCTGTCCGATCTGTTGGTGTTCGGCAGACGGGCCGGACTCGGTGCGCAGGAGTACCTGCAGCAGCTCGGGGCGAACCGGCCGGAGGCCTCGCAGTCGGACGTGGACGCGGCGGCGCGGCGTGCGCTGGCGCCGTTCGACGCCGGTGAATCCGCCACGGCGGAGAACGCCTACACGCTGCACGCCGAACTGCAGCAGGTCATGAACGATCTGGTCGGCATCATCCGGCGTGAGGACGAGATCCGGTCGGCGCTGGAGCTGCTGGCCGACCTCAAACGCCGGGCGGGCGACCTCGCGGTGCTGGAGGGCAACCGGCAGTTCAATCCCGGCTGGCACCTCGCCTTGGACATGGCCAACATGCTGCTGGTCAGCGAGTGTGTCGCGAAGGCGGCTGTGCGCCGTACGGAGAGTCGCGGCGGCCACACGCGGGACGATCACCCCGAGATGGATCCGACGTGGCGACGCACGTTGCTGACGTGCTCCTGGCGCCAGGACGAGATCGAGGTCACCGATCAGGAGCAGACACCGATACGGGAGGACCTGCTCGGGCTCTTCGAGCTCGAGGAACTGCGCAAGTACTTCACGGAGGACGAACTGGCCGGACTCCGGGACGGTTCACCGCCGAAAGCCGTGAGTCACGAGCCGTGAGCGTGAGTCGCAAACCGCGAGCCGCCAGACCGTGGAGGAGGAAGGACCGGCGTAATGGGATACCAGGCACATTTCCGGGTGTGGCGCGGCGATGCCGACTCCGGTGGGCTGCGTGATTACACCGTCGAGGTCAACGAGGGGGAGGTCGTCCTCGACATCCTGCACCGATTGCAGGCCACCCAATGCCCGGACCTGGCGGTGCGGTGGAACTGCAAGGCCGGAAAGTGCGGTTCCTGTTCGGCCGAGGTCAACGGGCGTCCGAGGCTGACGTGCATGACGCGGATGTCGACGTTCACCGAGGGCGAGACGGTCACCGTCACGCCGATGCGCACGTTTCCCGTCATCAAGGATCTCGTGTGCGACGTGTCCTACAACTACGTCAAGGCCAGGGAGGTGCCGTCCTTCCGACCTCCGGAGGGCGTGGAGCCGGGGGAGTACCGGATGCAGCAGGTGGACGTGCAGCGCTCCCAGGAGTTCCGCAAGTGCATCGAGTGCTTCCTGTGCCAGGACACGTGCCACGTCATCCGCGATCACGAGGAGAACAAGGAGGCCTTTTCCGGCCCCCGCTATCTGATTCGTGTCGCCGAACTGGAGATGCATCCGCTGGACAGCCACGAACAGGCCGGAGGTGACCGCGCCGAGGAGGCGCGTGGTGACCACGGTCTCGGCCTGTGCAACATCACCAAGTGCTGCACCGATGTCTGTCCCGAGCACATTCGGATCACCGACAACGCACTGATCCCGTTGAAGGAGCGCGTCGCCGATCGCCGCTACGACCCGATCCTGCGGTTCTTCCGCCGCAAGCAGGACTGAGTCGGAACAGCGCGGGATTTTTGCAGTTTCGCGCGAAACTGCAAAAATCCCGCGCTGTCGAGGGGCGTGCGCACGCTCCGTCGGCTGAGTGCCCGCGTTGTCAGGTCAGCTTGATCTGGCGGTTCACGTCCTTGTAGAGCAGGTACCGGAACTTGCCCGGTCCGCCTGCATAGCAGGCCTGCGGGCAGAAGGCCCGCAGCCACATGAAGTCGCCCGCTTCGACCTCGACCCAGTCGTCGTTGAGCCGATACACCGCCTTGCCCTCGAGCACGTAGATACCGTGCTCCATCACGTGCGTTTCGGCGAACGGAATGACGGCACCGGGCTCGAAAGTCACGATGTTGACGTGCATGTCATGGGCGAGATCGTCCGGGTCGACGAACCGTGTGGTCGCCCAGGTTCCGTTCGTGTCGGGCATCGGCGTGGGCTCGATGTCCTGTTCCTGAACGGCGAACGCCTTGGGGGTGTACCCCTCGAGCGGCTCGTATGGTTTGCGGACCCACTGGAAACATGCCCGCTCGTCGGACTCGTTGGCCACCGACCAGTTCGCCCCGGCCGGGAGGTAGGCGTACCCGCCGGGCGTGAGGTGGTGATTTTCCCCCTCGATGGCCACGTGCAGGTTACCTTCGAGGAGAAAGAGCACGGACTCGACGCCGCTTTCGGGCTCGGGCTCCGTGCTCCCGCCACCGGCCGATACCTCGACGATGTACTGCGCGAACGTGGTGGCGAAGCCCTGGACGGGCTTGGCGAGGATCCACGCGCGCGTACGGTTCCAGCCCGGCAGGTTACTGGTCACGATGTCGCGTAGTACGCCACGAGGGATGACCGTGTACGCCTCGGTCACGACGGCGCGATCGGTCAGCAGCGTGGACTGCGAGGGAAGGCCACCCTCGGGGGCGTAGTACGTCGGCTCGCTCAACGGGAACTCCTGTCCTGCTCGTGACGAATCCACGTGCTGCCGGGTGCGGTGCCACCGCCAGGGCGCATCGCGCACGGGATACTGCGACACAAGCAGGGTAGACGACCTGACCTCCTGGAGTACACCTTTTGTTGAAGTTGCTGCTGAGGAGGCTGCGAAAGAGGATGGTTGCACATCCTTGCCCGCCGGAAGCCGCGCTCCGGCGGTGACGACGTCAGCGCGTTTGTTCGTCACTCCTGCTCTGCAGTTGCTGGTTACGAGAGCTGAAGGACCGCCCCAGTCGCGCCACTTCCTGCTCCATCCGAGGCATGAGCTTTCGCGTCGTCGGCAGCATCAGGCGGCTCATGAGCCGGGAGGCAGGCAGGTTGCGCAGCCAGTGCATGAGCATGATCGAGCGCGGCACATAAATCCGGCGAGCGCGGCGCTCGATCCCGTCGGCGAACGCGCGGCCGCATTGCTGCACGGTCGTGGTGGAGCGCATCGGCCACGGCAGTCGCCGCCGCATCTCGCGGAAGGAGGGCAGGTCCTCGCCGGCATCGCGCACGAGGTCGGTGTCGATCCAGGAGGGGTGAGCGCTGCCGACCGCCACTCCGTGGTGGGCAAGCTCGGAGTTCAGTGCGCTGGCCAGGGCCTCGGCGCCGGCCTTGCTGGCGGTGTAGGCGCCCATCCCGCCGATCGGGGCGAACGCCGAGAGCGAGGAAACCACCAGCAGATAACCACGCCGCTCGATGACGTGCGGCAGCGCGGCCCGCGCGGTGTGGAACACACCGTTGATGTTCACGTCGATGGTCTTGGTGAAGGCGTGCGGATCGTGGTCGCGCACGGTGCCGAAAGGAGCCACCCCGGCGTTGGCGACCACCACGTCGATGCCGCCGAACTGTCCGACCGTCGCTTCGATTGCTGCTTCGATCGAGGTCGGGTCGGTCACATCGGCCTCGAACCAGGCGTGCCCCTCACCCAGTTCGGCCGCCACCGTTGCGAGCTCGCCGGGCTCCAAGCCGATCAGTGCGATTCGGGCTCCGCGGCGAGCCAGCTCCCGGGCGGTCTCCGCGCCGATTCCTCTCGCGGCACCGGTGATGACGACGACTTTGCCGGACAGCTGCATCGGCATGGGCACTCCCTCGACTCACGCTGACGGACGCTTCGACGGCGAGCGTCCGCTTCCTGAGTTACCCATAGTAGGTTACTCAAGCGTAAAGTAAAGGGTGTTTCCGTGCGGGCTGCGCTGACCGGCGTCGCGGGTGTGATCGGCGCCGTGGCCTACGGAGTGCCGCGCGTCAGATCTCGCTTTGAAGCTGCCGCAGCTGCTGGATCTCGGCTCGGCGGCTGTCCGCGATCTTCTCGGCCACCGAGCGCAATTGCGGGGCGTTGCCCTTGTTGATCTCAACCATGGCGGCGTCCAGGACATCCTGCTCGTGGGCCAGCATGGATTTGATCCACAGCGGCCCGAACTGGCCCTGCTGGGCCTCCTCCAGCTTGCGGAGCTGCTCGGTAAAGCCCACGTTCGGCACCTGCGCGTCCTCGCCCGGGCCGACGTCATGCGGCGAGACGCCGGACTGCCCGTGGTCACGCAGCCAGTTCCGGATCTCCTCGATCTGCGGCCCGTGGGTGCGCTCGAACTGATGCGCCAGTTCCGTGATCCGTTCCCGGCCTGCATTGGAGATGGCGACCTCCAGCAGCTGCAGATCCACCTCGCGAAGGGCGAGCATTTCCTGGGCGAACTGGATGTCGGTGTTGAGATTTCGGGTCTCGTCGCCGTCCTGGGGACTCTCCGCGGGCGCGATGGCGCTGGGCGGCGGTGGGGTTCCCGGGGCGGGCGGCATGGGGCTGGGGTCTTCCGACGGACTGCAGCCTGCGAGTGCGATGCCGGCAGCCGCCAGCGCGCCGATGATCGTGCTCTTGCGCACCGTTGCTTCGCCTCCGGGGTGGTGGTTGTGTCCGAGGGTCCCGCTCGATCGGCTTCCTGCGCCGATTGCCTCGATGCGTGCTGCGGACCACGGACCTGGGCTTTCCCGCAGGGGGTACCCACGGGACTGTTTCCTGTAGCCTAACCCGCCTTTTTTCGGGCAATCATGCGGATTCGTCCTGCCTCGCAGGCGCGCTCGAGCATGTCAGGTGGCTCTCATCCTCGGTGACCGAATGTGGCCCGATGTCTAGGGTGACTACGGCCCGGTCGCGGAACCGCGAAGCGGCCGGACTACTATCCGCAGACGGCAGCGATCGTGACCATCTTTCAGGTCGGGCTGCCGAGACAACTGACCGGCCCACCCGGGCCGGCGGGCTCGAACCGGGTCCGGAACGCATGAGGCAGTGCAGGAGGCACCGTGACGGCCGTCGCGCCACAGCCGATCGCCACGCGCCCATATCCGGTGCGCAATACGTCCAGGGGTTCCGCTGTGCTGCGGTTGCTCCGCACCACGGACCCCAAGCAGATCGGGATCCTTTACCTGGTCACTTCGATGTCCTTCTTCCTGGTCGGCGGCCTGATGGCCATGCTGATGCGGGGCGAGCTCGCGGTGCCGGGGCTGCAGTTTCTGAGTAACGAGCAGTACAACCAGTTGTTCACCATGCACGGCACGATCATGCTGCTGCTGTATGCGACGCCGGTTCTGTTCGGCTTTGCCAACTACATCCTGCCGCTGCAGATCGGCGCTCCCGATGTCGCCTTCCCCCGGCTCAACTCGTTCTCGTACTGGCTGTACCTGTTCGGCGGGCTCACCGTGGTCGCGGGCTTTCTCGCGCCCGGCGGTGCGGCCGACTTCGGCTGGTTCGCCTACACCCCCCTGTCGAACAGCATCTACTCGCCGGGTATCGGTGCGGACCTGTGGATCTCGGGCTTGCTCGTCAGTGGCCTGGGCACGATCCTCGGTGGGGTCAACATGGTCACCACCGTGGTCTGCATGCGCGCACCGGGCATGACGATGTGGCGGATGCCGATCTTCACCTGGAACATCCTGGTGACCAGCGTGCTGATCCTCATGGCGTTCCCGATCCTGACCGCCGCGCTGGCGGGATTGCTGGCGGACCGGCACCTGGGTGCGCACGTGTTCGACCCCGCCAACGGCGGCGTGATCCTGTGGCAGCACCTGTTCTGGTTCTTCGGCCACCCCGAGGTCTACATCGTCGCGCTGCCGTTCTTCGGCATCGTCACCGAGATCTTCCCCGTGTTCAGCCGCAAGCCACTGTTCGGCTACACCGGCCTGATCTATGCCACCCTGGGCATCGCCGCCCTGTCGGTGGTCGTGTGGGCCCACCACATGTACGCCACCGGCGCGGTGCTGCTGCCGTTCTTCGCCTTCACCACGTTTTTGATCGCCATTCCCACGGGCATGAAGTTCTTCAACTGGATCGGCACCATGTGGCGCGGCCAGCTCACCTTCGAGACGCCGATGATCTTTTCCATCGGCTTCCTGGTGACCTTCCTGTTCGGCGGCCTCACCGGTGTGCTGCTGGCCGCCCCGCCGCTGGACTTCCACGTTTCGGACTCGTACTTCGTGGTCGCGCACTTCCACTACGTGCTCTACGGCACCATCGTGTTCGCCACCTTCGCCGGGATCTACTTCTGGTTCCCGAAGTTCACCGGGCGGATGATGGACGAGCGGCTGGGCAAGCTGCACTTCTGGTTGACGTTCCTCGGTTTCCACACGACGTTCCTCGTCCAGCACTGGCTGGGCAACGAGGGCATGCCCCGGCGCTACGCCGACTACCTGCCCAGTGACGGGTTCACCACGCTGAACATGATCTCCACCGCGGGTGCGTTCCTCCTGGGCGTGTCGATGCTGCCGTTTTTGTGGAACGTGTTCAAAAGCTACCGCTACGGCGAGATGGCCACCGTCGACGACCCGTGGGGCTACGGCAACTCGCTGGAGTGGGCGACCTCCTGCCCGCCGCCGCGGCACAACTTCACCGAACTGCCCCGCATCCGCTCGAACCGTCCGGCCTTCGAGCTGCACTATCCGCACATGTCCGAACGGATGCGCCTGGAGGCCCATGTCGGCCTGACCGGCAAGCCCCTGGCTCACGCGGCGGCGCCCTCCGAGAACGCTGCACAGCTCACGGTTCCGCCGGAGCAGGGCGGCGACCGGGACCCGCGGGAGAAGTGACGCTCGACATAGCCCCACACCGCACTGTTGTGTAAAGGTGGGACGAGCTCGACGGTGAGCCCCGGTGGACGGCTACGGCCGTCCACCGGGGCTCGCTTTCGTTCGGGCGTGACTCCCGGGTGAACCTCGGGCGAGAACCACAGCGTCGAATATCGAAGGAGTGCCGTCAGTCGTGACCACGCCGAATCCCACCACCGTGCTGATGACCGTGACCGGCAAGGACAAACCGGGGGTCACCTCGGTGCTGTTCGCCGCCCTCACCAGGCACGGGGTGGATGTGCTCGACGTCGAGCAGGTGGTGATCCGTGAACGGTTGGTACTCGGGGTGCTGGTGTCCACCGATTACGACCCGGAGCAGCTGCAGGAGTCGGTCGAGCAGGCGATGGCCAGCGTCGGTGTGGGGGTGGACATCGAGATCGGCGCCGCCGACGGCGAGGCCGACAAGCTCGGGTCGACCCATGTCGTGGTCGTGCTCGGCCAGCCGGTGACCGCACGGAGCTTTTCCGAGGTGGCACGCAGGCTGGCTGCGATCGACGTCAATATCGACTCGATCCAGCGGGTGGCCGACTATCCGGTCACCGGCCTGGAACTTCAGGTCAGCGCTCCGGGCACGGGTGAGGCCGTCGACACCCTGCTGACCTCCGAGATGGCCGACGTGTCCGCCGGGCTCGGTGTCGATGTGGCCGTGGAGCGCACCGGCCTGACCCGCCGTGCCAAACGCCTGGTGGTCTTCGACGTCGATTCGACCTTGATCCAGGGCGAGGTCATCGAGATGCTCGCGGCCAAGGCAGGACGCGAGGAGGAAGTACGCCGCGTCACCGAGCAGGCCATGCTCGGGGAACTGGATTTCGCCGAGTCGCTGAGGCGACGTGCCGCCGTGCTGGAGGGATTGCCCGCCACGGTGATGGACGAGGTCGCCGCCGACCTGGAGTTGACGCCCGGGGCGCGGACCACGATCCGTACGCTGCGCCGTCTCGGTTTCCACACCGGTGTGGTCTCCGGCGGATTCACCCGGATCATCGACCAGCTCGTCGACGACCTGGGGCTGGACTTCAGCGCGGCCAACGACCTCGAGGTCGTCGACGGCAAGCTCACGGGCAGGGTCGTGGGGGAGATCGTCGACCGGCCGGGCAAGGCGCGAGCCCTGCACCGGTTCGCCGAGGAATTCGACGTGCCGATCGGGCAGTGCGTGGCCGTGGGAGATGGCGCCAACGACATGGACATGCTCTCGGCAGCCGGACTCGGTGTGGCGTTCAACGCGAAACCCGCGCTGCGCGAGGTCGCCGACACGGCCCTGTCGCACCCGTTCCTCGATGCCGTGCTGTTCGTGCTCGGGGTGACACGAGCCGAGGTGGAGGCCGCGGACGCGGAGGACGGCGTCCTGCGTCGCGTCCCCCTCGATGTGTGAGAGTTGTACCGGTGTTGGCATCCGAGGTATGGCCGGTTCGGCTGCTCCGCTTGCTGTTCGGAGGGCTCGCTGTGCTCGCCGTGGGAGCGCAGTTCGGACGTGAGGTCGTCCTGCCCGGCTTCTCCCCGGTGAACTTCTTCAGCTACTTCACGATCCTGAGCAACAGTGCGGCGGGACTGTTCCTGATCGGTCTGGCACTCGCGCCAGGCAGAAACCGAGCGCGCCTGGCCGAGTGGCTGCGCGGCGCGATGACCGTCTACCTGGCCACGACGGGCATCGTGTATGCCGTACTGCTCGACACGGGCGAACTCGGCCTCACACTGCCGTGGGTCAACGCCGTACTCCACCGGGTGATTCCGATCGTTCTGTTCGTCGATTGGCTCGCGGTGTGCCCGCAGTGCCGTGTCGACTACGGCAAGGCACTGGCCTGGATCGGTGTCCCGATGCTGTACCTGGTCTATTCGCTCACGCGGGGCGTGGTGGTCGACTGGTACCCGTACCCGTTCCTGCAGCCTGTGGAGGTCGGTGGGCCGGCGGGGGTGCTGCTGCACATCCTCGGCATCGCCGTGGGCATCGCCGCTGTTTCCCTGCTGGTGGCCTGGGCGGGCAATGTCCGCGTGCGGGCATCGCAGATGCGTGCAGCTGCGTAGGCGTGGTTTTTGCAGTTTCGCGCGAAACTGCAATTTTTGCTCTTTTCGGGGGACACCGATGTCGGATCGTGTAGTGGCTCGGACCGGCGGTTTCGTTCGTGGTCAGTGGGTGCTTCGCTCGGCTGCTGCGGGGCCGGGCCGATCCAGTCCTGCGGCGAGCTCGGTGATTGCCCGGTCGACCTCCACGCGCAGGGCCTCCATGGGTGGTGTGTCGCCCGAGCCTGCGGCTTGGTCGAGCCACCGGTCGAGGACGACGCGTAGCGCTGTCAGTGCCGCTGCTGCGCACAGCCCCGGGTAGACGGCGCTGCGGCCGGATCCGGGCTCGTGCGGGGCCTCGGCCGGAGGCGGCGTGGGGGATTCGGTCGGTTCGTCGTCGAGGTCGATGCGCTCGGTGATGGCGTCGGCGAGTGCTTTCTCCTGTGCGGCGAACACGGCCAGCTGCTGGGGTACCAGCGATGGTGACTGCCGGATCAACCGCAGTGCCTCGACGTGATCGCGACTGGCTGCGTCGCTCTGGTCCATGACGACGAGCACCGCTTCGCGGATCGCCTGCAGCACCGATTCGGTGCGCGGCCGGGCACGGAACTCCGCGATGAGCGCTTCGGCCCCGGCCGACGCGACGGCCACCACCGCTTCCTCCTTACTGGAGTAGTGGTTGAAGAAGGTTCGCAGAGCGATGTCGGCTTCGGCGGAGATCTGTTCGACGGTGACGTTCTCGACGCCGTGACGCAGGGACAGGTGCAGGGCTGCTTCTCGTACGGCGGTCCGGGTGGCCAGTTTCTTTCGTTCGCGGCGCCCCATCGCCGGTGCTGTGTCACCGGGAGCGGCGGTGCGGGGTGGCACGCTCGGCGGCATGGTCAGGTCCAGGTCACGGGCAGCGAGTGCACGCCGAAGATCAGCATGTCGTTGCGCAACGCCACCTCCTCGGCGGGCACGGCGAGTCGCAGCCTCGGCAGTCGGGTGAACAGCTCGCTGAGCCCGATGCGCATCTCGATGCGGGCCAGCTGCTGCCCCAGGCACTGGTGCACGCCGTGGCCGAAGGCCAAGTGCGGGGCGCGGGGTCGGTGCAGGTCGAGCCGATCGGGTTCGGACCACTGCTGGGGATCCCGGTTGGCTTCGGGTGTTCCCAGCACGACGGTGGCTCCGGCGGGAATGTCCACGCCGCCGAGAGTGACGTTCTCGGTGGCCACCCTGGTCACCCCGAGTTGGATGATGCTCAGGTAACGCAGCAGTTCCTCGACGGTGTTGTCGATGAGGTCGGGGTTGGCGCGCAGCGCGGCGAGCTGGTCGGGGCTCTCCAGGAGCGCGAAGGTGCCCAGACCCAGCATGTTCGCGGTGGTCTCGTGCCCGGCGCCGAGCAGGACGAGGGCGATGTCGACCAGTTGGGCGTCGGTCAGTGGCGGGTCGGCGTCGTGAATGAGCCCCGAGAGCAGATCGTCGGTGGGTGTCGCCCGCTTGTCGGCCACCAGGCGCTGGATGAACGTGTAGAGTTCGGCGCCGGCGCGTGCTCGCTCCTCGTCGCTGGTGTTGACGTTCAGTGAGGTGGCGGTGTGCTCCTGGAACTCCGCCCGGTCGGCGTAGTCGACGCCGAGCAGTTCACAGATCATCAACGATGGCAGCGGCAGCGCATACGCGGGCACGAGATCGGCCTCGGTGCCTGCGGCCTGCATGGCCGCGATGTGCTCGGCGGCGATCTCGGTGACCCGCGATTCCAGCGCCCGCATCCGACGCACGGTGAACTGGCCGGTCAGCAGCCGCCGCAGCCGAGTGTGTTCCGGCGGGTCCATGAAGATGAACATCCCGTCGCTGCGGCTCTCCACAGCCTGCGCCGCGCCGCTCTCGCCCGTCTGCACCTCGCCACGCTCCGCCGCTGCCGCCCTCTCGGCCACCTCGTGCGGCTGCATCCGGGTGGCGTCGCGGTGGCGGACTCTGTCGGAGCTGAAACGAGAATCGGCCAGCACGGCTCGAGCCTCTTCGAAGCCGGTCACCAGCCAGGCCTGGGCGCCGTTGAGCAGCGGCAGCGGCTGAACCGACCCGTCGCCACGCCGCCGCTCCAGACCGGGTGGCGGATCGAACGGGCACCGCTGCCGATCCACCATGTCCGCGGGCAGAAGACGACGCATCGCCGTGGGCGACTCCGTCGTGGAGTCGATCCGGGGAGCCTCGCTGTCGGCGCTCATCAACACGTCCTTTCCGGGGCGGCGGCTGCTCGACTGCTCGTGGCAAGAGCGCCACTCAGCTTACGCACAAATTTGCACAACGTGCACCAATGCGTAGCGTGCACACTTGGTCCGGCCGAGCCCACCACTCGTGGGACCGACGTGGCCGGCGGAAACACCGAGCGGAAAGCTTGCCGGACGCCCACCAGCGACAGGACGGGGAATCCGGTGCGGATAATCGTCGCCGTGACAGATGCCGCCTCCGTTCTCGAGCCGCTGACCGCCCGCTATACGTCCTGGTTGGAGTTGTCCGACGAGTCGACCGCCGACACCTCGGACGAGGACCCGGACGATGTCGTCCTGATGCCGATGGTGTTGCGGATCGAACGCAACGAGCCGCCCGCACGGACGGACCTGCTGCAAGCGGCGGCCTCGGCGGCCATCGCGGTGTGTCTGGACGAGCGGTGCAGGCCGGGAGGCGAGTGGCGCGATGCGGTGGGCACCTGGGCGGCCGGACGTATCCGCAAGGTAGCCCGGCGCGCTCGTGGATCGCACTGGAGCGCCGTGCAGTCCCTGCCCGGGCACACGATCACCGTGGGCACTGCGCAGGTGCGCGCGTTCCTGCCGATGCGGTTGTCCGAGATGCCCAAGGAGCTCACGCGCCTGCAGATCTCCGGTAGCGAGCTCGAACCCGACGAGCCGGAGTCGGCGGTGGACGGCGTGCCGGTTCTGTGGCTCAACCCCGATATCGAGATGAGCGCGGGCAAGTCGGCCGCACAGGTCGGCCACGCAAGCATGATCCTGGCGGCTCTGCTGTACGGCACGGGGGCGCACGGTGAGTTGGACCGGTGGGCCGCCGACGGTTTTCCCTGTGCGGTGCGGACCCCGGATGGGGCGAGCTGGCGTGCCCTGCATCCCGGGACGGAACCGGCGGCGGCGTGGCGCGAGCGCGGCGTCGCCGCCGTACGGGACGCCGGTTTCACCGAGATCGACCCGGGCACCGTCACCGTGCTCGCCCAGTGGCCGGGCGGCGTCGGTCAATTTCGCGAGAAATTGACCGACGCCGGGTGAACGGCCGATGCCGGCTCGGGGAGGATCACGGCCGATGCAGCGGGTTCGGCACGTGCCCGTGGACGGCCGCGTGCGGACGCTCCGGGCGGTCCCGATAGGCGTCGAGCAGCAGCCGGTTGCGGTTCAGGCAGAGCCGCTCGATCTCCGGAGTGAACAGGTCGAACATCGCGAAGCGCTCGGCGAGTTCGGGGAAACGCTTCTGGTAGGCGAGCACCTCCTCGCGCACCATCGTCCAGAACCGATCCTGCGGCACCCCGAGATGATCCTCGATCAGCGGTGCCAGGTAGCGGAAGTGGCCGACGAACAGGCCGCTCTGAATGAACTGGCGCAGGAACTCCGGGGGCTCGCGCAGTAGCGCCGCATCGACCTCGGCGGGCATGTCCGCCAGTTCGGGCAGCGGGGTGGCGCTGATGTTGACGTCGTCGACGAAGTCCTTGACCGCCAACCGGGCGGGTGCGTCGCTCTCGTCGAACACGACGATGGTGTTCTCGCCGTGCGGGGAGAACACCACGCCATACCGATACAGGAAGTGCAGCAGAGCGGGCAGCAGGGCCCCGAACAGTCGTTGCAACCAGGTCTCGGCGTCCAAGCCGGAACGCTCGATCAGTTCGGTGACGAACGCCCGGCCGCCGCGGTCGACGTGCAGGAGCGCGGCGAGGGTCCGGGCACGTTCTCCGGGATCGAGTTTGCCCTCCAGGGATTCCCGCCAGATGGTGCCGAGCAACTCCCGGTACTGGTACGGCACGTCGTCGATGTGCTCCAGCACGGGATGCTGCACGGTCACCGAGGCAACCTCGCCGAGCAGCACCGCGCGTGTGTCGTCCCGGAGGAACTCGTCGTTCTCGGCGATGCCGAGCACCCATGAGGTCACGGCTGGCGCGGCCACGGTGCGCTCGGTCGGAAGCCCTCGCCAAACCAGGGTGTTCAGGATCGACAGCGGCAGTTTGACGTAGTGCTGCTGCGGCCGGTCGAGGTTGGCGAAGGTGCGGATGGACTGCTGGGCACGGTAGCGGTCGGGGCCGGTACCGAGAGGCACGATCTGCTGTTCCGCGATCTGGGGGGTGAACATCGGCAGGATGACCTCATCCCACTGCCAGGGATGCACGGGCATCCGGACGTAGTCGCCCGGCTCCAGAGCACGGGAGGTCAGCTCCTCGGTGAACCGTTCCCGCGTGGCCTCGTCCAGCTCGCCGTCGAGCAGCGTCTCGCGGGGAAGTCCTTCGACCGACCGATGGTCGGCGAGCGAGTGGTGCACGGCGATCCACGGCAGCCGATGTTCCTGCCGTGCTTCGGGGGCGTAGCGGGCGGCGTCCGAGGCGGAAAAACCCATACGTCCCTTGTTCGGCAGCAGCCAGGGGTGCCCCGTCTGGTACCCCTCCAGATCGGCGTAACTCAGATCCGCCAGCTCGGCGGCCGTCAATGCGTCCGGACCGAGCAGCTTGGTGTCGGCGGTCATGGTCGCGGTCAGTTCGCGAGCGAGATGGCCTGCGGTGTCCGCGCTCATGCCGAGCGTGGTGTGGGCGTCGAGCAGGAACCGCAGCGGGTCCTCGGCGGGTTCCTCGGTACTGAAGGCGGTTCGCGTGATCGAGGCGGGCTCCACACGCCAGTGCGCGAAGGCACCTCCGCGAGCGGAGAACTCGTAGGAGACATCGCCGGGCAGGTCGAGGCGGTACCGACCCGACCGTATCTCGACCGGTTCGAGCAACTGCTCGTAGGACAACTCGGCCAGGGCCTTGGCGAGCAGCTCACGCCCGGCACGTCGCCAGGTGTCGGCGTTCAGTTCCGGAGGCACGGACAAAGACATCGCGGATCTCCTGTGCTGGGGCCTGTCGTGTCGGCCTTGGGTGGCTGGTTGTCGGAGTTCACTCGACGCCGAACGTGGTGAAGGCGCTCCGGCGGGCGAGCGGGTAGACGTTCCTGCCGGTGACGGCGTTGAGGATGACCGCCGCGCGGTGTGCTCCGAGACCGAGATCCGGAGCACCGACACCGTGGGTGTGCATCTCGGCGTTCTGCACATACAGACCGCCGGTCACCGTGTCGTCGAGCGAGACCCGGTAGTCGGCGGAGATCCGATAGCGTCCGGAGGCGTCCTGGTCGACGACATCGGCCAGTGGATCGAGGCAGGCGGGGCGCTGCGCCGAGTAGCCGGTGGCGAGCACGACCCGATGCGTGTTGACGGTGAACGTGCGGTCCTGCTCGACGTGGTGGCAGGCCAGTTCGATGCCACCGTCGCCGCGGTGGGCATCCGTGACGGCCACATTGGGCATCATGGTCACGTCCGGATCCCGGCCACCGACACCGCGCTCGTAGATGACGCGGTGGATCTCGGCCAGCGTTTCGGCGCTGCCGGCCTTGTAGAGCTGTCCTTGTCCGGCGAGCACGCTGTCCCTGGTGTGCTGCGGCAGTGAGTGGAAGTAGCGGGTGTAGTCGGGCGTGAAGTGTTCGAGCCCGAGCTTGGAGTACTCCATCGGTGCGAACGCGCGGGATCGGGTCAGCCAGCGCAGTCTCTGCTCCGGTGCCTGCGGTGCGCGCAGCAGGTCCAGGAAAACCTCCGCCCCGGACTGGCCCGAGCCGAGTACGGTGATGTCGGTGGCCTCGCGCAGCGACCCGGCACGGTCCACATAGGCGGAGCTGTGGAAGACCTCCTTGCCCGGCAGTCCGCGCATCGGTGCGGGAACGGTCGGTTCGGTGCCCACCCCGAGCACGACGTTGCGGGCGGTGAACGTCGCACACCGTGCGGTGTGCACGTCCTGCGTCTCGACCCGGAAAACCTCGTCGGTGCCGTCCCAGTGCACCGCCGTGACTCGCAGGCCGAAACGGCAGGACGGCAATGTTTCGGCCGCCCATCGGCAGTAGTGGTCGTACTCGCGGCGCGAAATGTGGAAGTCCTCGGTGAAGTAGAACGGGTACAGCCGCTCGTGTTCGGCGAGGTAGGCCAGAAACGACCACCGGCTCGTCGGATCCGCGAGGGTGACCAGATCGGCGAGGAACGGCACCTGCAGGGTGGTGCCGTCGATGAGCAACCCGGGGTGCCAGGAGAACTCCGGATTCTCGTCGAGGAAGACAGCCGAGATGTCCTCGACGCCGTCGGTCAGTGCCGCCAGGGACAGGTTGAACGGCCCGACGCCGACTCCGAGAAGGTCGTAGGTCGTCATGCGGTATCTCCCGCCTCCTGCGGTTCGCCCTCCTGGAAGGGGTTTGCGATGTCGCAGTACACGGACTGCGTCTCCAGCGGGCCGACGAGTTCGTCGAGCCCGTCGACCCGGGTGAGCAGGTTGGCCTTGCAGCGCAGCGTGGCCGAATGGACCAGCGTCCGGGCCGGTTGCAGGTAAGGAAACTCCCGGAGGCGCCGACGGAACAGGGCGAGCAACCGCCGCTCGTCGGCGAGCCCCTGCGAGCCGAACGCGCCGATGACGCCGAGGATGTTGTTGATGCCGATGTAGTAGCCCAGACGCTCGTCGATCACGGCATCGGCGCAGCGGTTGTCCCCGTCCTCGCCGACACCGGGCAGGAACCGTTCGAGTGCCTCGATGCGCCGTTCGGACAGGTAGTACCCCTGGTTGTCGCGGTACCAGCCGCCGCAGGGCCATCCGTCGGGATCGAGTGTCACGAGGGTGTTCTGCTGATGGGCCTCCAGTCCGAGACCGTGGGTGCCGTACAACCACAGCACGGGTGCGATCACGTGGTCGAAGTAGCGGTCGCACCACTGTTCGGCGATGTCGCCACGCGTCCTGCCGGTGCGCGTGGCGAGGTCCTCGATGATCGAGGTGATCTTCGAACGGCCCAGTTCGGGCCGTTCGGCCAGGAGGCCGGCGATACATCCGGTGCGGTCGATGGTGTTCGGATCGGTGTCGCCGAAGGGGTTGGAACGCACTACCAGTTCCAGCCCGCTTTCCGCCCGGCCCGGTGCCTCCACGGTCAGCCAGGCGGGATCCCGAACCACCCCGAAGGTCGGATGGGCCTGCGCGAGTTCGTCTCCGAGACCGGCCTCGAGCAACCGGTGTATCTCGGCGCCGCGGCGCAACTCCTTGCGCAGGTTCTCCCGTTTGGAATTGGTGATGGCAAGCCCGAGGGAGAATTTGAGCATGACCGGCGCGTGCGGGTGGTAAACGGTGCGAATCGACGCCGTGGGATACCACTGTGGACCTGACTGCCCGAGGTCGTGCAGCAGGCCGGCCTCGAGCAAGTGTCTGATCTGCGGCCGTGCGTGCAGTTCCCGTGCCTGCCACGGGTGTGCGGGTACGGGGATGGTGTTGCCGGGTGTCGCGGGGGCGAAATCCGCGAGCGATTCCCGGATATCACCGGAAGCGGAGACGATCGAGGGGGCGGCGGCGAACCAGTGCAACGCGAAACCGGCGCCCAGTTCGGGAGAAAACCGCTCGGCCTCGGTCTCGGTCCAGCCGATGCGGCTCTTCGGCGCGGGATGCAGCGGATGCCCGAGTACCAGTGCCTGCTCTGCTGCGAGGAACGGCGTGGTGCCCGCAGTGCCCGTGGTGCCCGCAGCGCCATTGGTACCCGCAGTGCCATTGGTACCCGCAGTGCCACTGTCCGCTTCTTTCCGGCGCGCTCTCAGGTGCCGGGCGATGCGCTGTTCGGAGTCGGCGACTCGGGCCACCAGGTCGCCGACAGCGTTTCCGGCCGCCGTCCTGCTCGTGGCGGCCTCGAGAGCCAGCAGCGTCGCGATGGTCACGGCGCCGACCGGTGTCCCCGTGCTCAGGGTTGTCGTCCCGAAGCGGTGGAAACCGGTGGGGGAGCGGTACAGAACCTCGGCGTGCAGGCAGGTGCCGCTGGTGGGCAGTTCCAGCAGCAGCGGACCGGCTTCGGGGACGGCGACTCGGGTTTCCCGGAGCCAGCAGCGAAGCAGCCCGTCCACCGCCGCGGCGCCCGCCATCTCGTCCGGATCCTGTCCCCGCACCGTGTGGATCGATGCGGTCGGTGCCGCGGTCATGCGCACTCCTTGTCTCCGGCGGCGACAACGGTTTCCAGCAGGGCGTCGATGTCGCCCTCCGTGGTGTTCGGGTTGAGCAGCGTGAGTTTGAGGTGGACCGCCCCGTCGAACTCGGTGCGGCCGATGACGGCACGGCCCTCGTCCAGCAGCCGCCTGCGCAGCCGGGCGTTGACCGAGTCCGGATCGCCGGCTCGGGGAAGATAGCGAAAGACCACTGTGGTCAGTACCGGATCGCTGTGGAGCGTGAGCCGAGGTTCGTCGTTCACCCGCGATGCCGCGTGCCCGGCGAGATCGTGGCAGCGGTCGACGAGTGCGCCGAGGCCCGTTCGCCCCAGAGCGCGTAAGGTCACCGCGACCTTGAGGGCATCGGCCCGGCGCGTGGTGCGCAGTGAGCGGCCGAGCAGGCTCCGGTAGCCTGCTTGCTCGTCGTCCTCGGAGTTGAGGTAGGCGACCCGGCGTTGCAGTGGATCGAACAGGGTGGCATCGCGGACGAGGAAAAGCCCCGCGGCAACGGGTTGCCACCCCAGTTTGTGCAGGTCGATGGCTACCGAGTCGGCGCGTTCGAGTCCGTCGAGCAGCGGCGCCAAGCGGTGCGAGAACACTGCTCCACCGCCATAGGCGGCATCCACGTGCAGCCACAGGCCGTGTGTCTCGGCGATTCCGGCGATCTCCGGAATCGGGTCGATGGTGCCGAGGTCGGTCGTGCCTGCCGTGGCCACGACGGCGATGGGAACGTCACCGGCATCGTCGATGGCGGCGAGAGCCGTGTGCAGGCTCTCCGGGTCCATCCGGCGCCTGCTGTCCAGGCCGACCTCGATGGCAGCGTCTTCGCCCAGGCCCAGTACGCCTGCGCTGCGTGCCACCGAGAAGTGCGCGTCGGTCGAACACAGGATTCTGGGCCGTCCCCGGCGGGAGGCCTTGCCCGCTGCCGCACGAGTGGCATGCTCGCGAGCCAGCATCAATCCGGTCACATTGGACTCGGTGCCGCCGGAGGTCATTGCTCCGGTGGCCGTCTCGGGGCAGTAGCCGATGAGGTGGGCGAGGGCGCGCACCACATCGGCTTCGACGGCGACACCGGACGGTCCCTGGTCCCAGGAGTCCAAGGAGGAGTTCACCGCACCGGCCACGACGTCGGCGGCTACCGCGACCGCCAGCGGAGGTGTGTGCAGATGTGCGGCGCATGCCGGGTCGGCCGGATCGATCGCGTACTGGGTGAACCATTGGCTCATCTCCGCCAGCGCCCGGGTTGCTCCCACGCCGGTGTTCGGGCAGCCCTCCCCGGTCACGGCGGTGCTGCCGGTGCGGAGTCCGTTCGAACCGGGTCCGCCTGCAGGTAGTGGCCCGTTGCGCTCGACGGTGCCTTTGCCAAGGCCCTCGAGCGCGGTGTCGATCAGCGGTAGCAGGTGCTCGGGCCCGCCATTACCACCGGCGAGCTGGGTGCTGCTCGTCACGCGCCTTCCCCCGTCACTGTTGCTGGGATCGTCACTGTTGCTGAAACTGCCGGGATCGCTCGCGGAATCCGCTGCATGGGCGGATCGCGTTGTCCTGAGCGGGCTGCTCTGATCGAGCCCGGCTGTCTTGATCGCGCTGTGTCGGTGTGACCGCGTCGGGTTGCTGAGGTGTGCCTTACCTATATTTGAGAAGCCTAACCATGGTTTCTTGGTCGCACAAGGCATCCGGCGTTACCCGAAAGAGTGCACTGTGGAGCGAGGCGCGTTGTGGGATGGGCGCAAGCGCCGATGGTGAACGGGATCGGCCGGGATGCGGCCGAAACCTGCCACGTCTTCTCGACCAGGACGTTGCTGAGCGAGCACCGTACAGCTCTGGCCGGCAAGAGAGCGGGTCGTGGAGGGGTCTCGCCGGCTGGGCTGGTCCACCGGCCGTTACGGGCACTGAAATCGACGTCGCATAGTCCTTTCACCTTGTCTTGATTTGACCAGCCGTACTACTATCTGAATATGCGGTCAGATAAGAGTACGGATGGCCAGGGAAGGACGTTCACTGAGCAGGCGCGTCGGTCTCAGATCGTGGAATGCGCGATCGCCACGATGACCGAGTTCGGCTACGTACGGTCATCGTTGGCCGAGATCGCGAAACGTGCCGGGATCAGCAAAGGGGTGATCGCGTACCACTTCGCCAACAAGGACGAGCTCACCGAGCAGGTCGTGTTCGAGCTCTACCGTCGAGCAGGGCAACTCATCGGCACGCGGGTCGAAAAGGCTCCGACCGCGGCCTCGGCATTGCAGGGGTACCTCGAAGTGAACCTGGCGTTCATCCAAGGGAATCCCGACCTCGTGCGGGTGTTGACCGACATCGTCATGAACTTCCGTGATGAGAACGGCCACTTACGTTACGGCCCTGACGACGCTGACGGTCTCCTTCAGCATTTGGAGGGCATCCTGCGCCGCGGCCAGGAAACCGGGGAGTTCCGCGACTTTTCCACTCGCCCCATGGCAATCGTGATCCGAGCCGCCATCGATGCTGCGTCCGGCAGGATCAGCATGGATCCACACTTCGACATCGGCGCCTACACCAGCGAACTGATCACCATGTTCGACCTCGCCACCGCGAAGGGCCCACGATGACAACGCTTCCATCGCAGCCGAGCCGCACCAGGCCACGTGCCCAGCTCGTCATGATGCTGCTCGACACCGCGGCACCGTTGGCCCTGTTCTACGGATTGCGGTGGGCCGGTGTGAACCAGTGGCTCGCTCTGATCCTCAGTGGCGCGCTCCCCGTCGTTACGATCAGCTATCGACTCATCACCGAGCGCCGTCTCGGTCTGCTCGCGGTCTTCACGCTTACCATCCTCGCCGCCGGCACGGCGATCGGCTTCGTCACCGGCGATCCGCGTCTTCTGCTGGCTCGTGAGAGTTACCTGACCGGGCTGGTCGGTGTCTGGATCATCCTCACCCTGTGGTTCTCCCGCCCTTTCATTCTGTCCGCGACCCTGCCGTTGCTGCCGGAGAAGACCGCCCGCTCCTGGGAACACGACTGGGAGCACGACCCCACATTTCGGCGAGTCATGCGGATCATGACGATCGCCTGGGGCACGGCTTTCCTCCTCGATGCGGCCGCTCGGATCGTCATGGCCTATACCCTGCCGATCGATCTCGTTCCCCTGCTTAGTGTCTTGTTGCTGGTCGCGATGCTGCTCGTCATCGTGCAGGCCAGTAAGGCCTATGGGCGACGCCTCATGGCCAAGCAGGAGTCCGAGGAAAATTCGCAACAGAGGAAGCGCTGGTGAGAATCGCAGCCGCCCACAGCGTCGGAGACGAATACTTGTCAGCATCGGACGCCGGCTGAATCAGCCTGCCGACCAGCGGTGATGTTCAATTCTCACCGGCTCTTGCCCAGACCCCGGAAGCCCCGGCATGCGCGTCCCACGCGACCGGACGGGTAGGCCGACTCCGTCCCGAGACCGGGACCCCACAGACGCAGAGAGAGCCCGTAGAGGAGCTCGTGCCGTCGACCACGCCCACGGGAGTGGCTCAGTCGTCCTCGACGCCGCGTGCCGCCAGTGCCTCACCGAGCTCGTCGGCATGGCGCAGGGTCCGGACGAGAAACGGCACCGCGAACGCAGGCAGGGAGCGCTCGGCGCTGCGTGCGCGCTGCGCTTCGCGCGTCTCGCCCGCGATCATCGACAATGCCGCGACGGCCTGCAGCGTCAGGCCCACCAGCAGCCCGATCCGCTCCGGCCGGAGCCCGAACCGCCGGATCGGCCGCAGACCGCGTTCCACGGCACCGACCAGGTCGTCGACCCTGGTCGTCAGGGTGAACAGGTTCGCGGCGCCCAAGGCGGCGAGCAGGCGCAGGCACACCACGGCGGCACTGTCGAACCCGAGCAGCCACCACTGCGCGGCGAACACGAACACCAGCACCGGAACCAGCAGGCGCACGACCTGCCAACAGCGCCGTGGGGGCAACCGAGCCACAAGATAGGCCAACGCCACGGCCAGCACGGTCACGCCGAGCCCCATCGGCGAGTGCACGACGAAGATCAGGACGGCGAAGGCCAGCAGGGCCAGGAACTTCCACCCCGCCGCCGCACGGTGCAGCACACTGGTGCCGGGTTGATAGAGGCCGAGAGGAGTCAACTGATCAGCTTCCGGTAGTACTGGAGTGCGGGTTCGGGGAGATCGTCGGCGGCGACCCGGCCCTCGTCCAGGACCACGACGCGGTCGAAATCGTCGAGCAGATCGAGGTCGTGGGTGGCCAGCACGATCTGCTGCGGAAGCTGCTCGAGCCGATCGACGAATCGCCGCTTGTTGCGCAGGTCGAGCAGCGTGGTCGGTTCGTCGCAGACCAGCACATCGGGGTCCAGTACCAGCATCGAGCACAGCGCCAGCAACTGCTTCTGCCCGCCGGAGAGCTGGTGTGCCGGGTGCTCCTCGTACCCGGCCAGGCCGTACCGGGCGAGCATCTCGGCTGCCCGACGTTCCCGCTCCTTTGCCGGTATTCCCTTTCTGCGCAGCGAGAAGGCAACATCCTCACCGGCTGTGGGCATGACGATCTGACTGTCGGGGTTGGTGAAGACGAATCCCACCCGCTTGCGGATCGTGCGGCCCTGCCGGGCCGGGTCCACGCCGTCGACGAGAACCCTGCCGCTGGTCGGATGCACGAGTCCGTTGATCATCCGGGCCAGCGTCGACTTGCCCGAACCGTTCGCCCCGACGAAGGCGATCCGCTGCTCGGTCAACCGCAGGGTCACGTCGTCGACTACGGCGTGATCGCCGTAGCGGTGCCCGACTCCTTCGAACTCGATCACTGTGCTCGCTCCCACATCGTGGCCACACCCAGTCCGCCGCCGGAGGAGATCGCGGCCAGGCCCGTTCGGGCTCCGTCCGCGAGCATCCGATGGAACAGCCGCACCACCAGCACGGCACCGGAGGCACCCCACGGGTGCCCGAGCGCGATCGCACCGCCGTCCGGCCCGGCCGTGCACTCGTCGATTCCGGCCGCGTCCAGGCAGGCCAACGTCTGCCCGGCAAAGGCCTCGTTGAACTCGACGACCTGCGGTGCTCTCCCGTGGTGCCGGAGCACCGCGCGCATCGCGGGTGCGGCACCGAGGCCGAGGCGGTTCGGGTCGACGCCCGAAGCCTGCTGGTCCACCAGTCTCAATCCGGGCAATCCGAGACGCCTGCGGTGGTGTTCGCTGGTGACCAGCACCACCGCCGCGCCGTCGCTGATACCGCAGGAGTTCGCTGCCGTCGTGGTTCCCTCGGGCGTGAAGGCCGGACGAAACCGGGCGAGCCGCTCGGCGGTGAAGCGCTGCCGGGGACGCTCGTCGGTACCGACTCCACCGACCTCGACGAGTTCCGCATCGAACCGTCCACGGCGCTGTGCCTCGACAGCACGGGCGTGACTGCGTGCGGCGAAAGCATCCTGGCGCTGGCGGGAGATACCTGCCTCGGCCGCTACCAGGTCCGCTGCGGGACCCATGTCCGGATCACCGAACCGTGCCGGGGCGAACGGGGCACGCGAGTAGAACCGGGGCGGTTCTGCCGCCGAGCGAGGGCGCCACGCCCGCCACGGAGCCGTGGACGGACTTTCGACGCCGCCTGCCAGGTACGCGTCCCCGATCCCGGCGCGAATCATGGCCGCGGCCGTGGTGATCGCGCTCAACCCGCTCGCGCACTGCCGATCGACCGTCATCCCCGGGACCTCCGCCCCGAGACCGGCATCCAGCGCCGCCACCCGGGCCGGGTTTCCGCCCGGTCCCATCGTGTTGCCCAGCACCACATCGGTGACTTCGTCGAGACCACAGTCGCGCAGTGCCGCGCTCAGCACGGCGGCGGCAAGCCGGTCGGGGCCGAGGTGCCGCAGCACCCCACCAGCCTCCCCGATCGGAGTGCGACGGGCCGCTATCACCACGGGAGCGCGTGGATCCGTCACGAGAGCACCTCCCCGGCCAGCGTCCCCCGGCGCAGGTGCTCGACCACCTGTGCCCGTGCGGGCTTGCCGGATGCTGTGCGCGGAAGCTCCGTGGTGGCCAGCCAGCGCCGGGGACGCTTGCTCGACTCCAGTCCTTCGCGGGCACGGGCGCGCAGCGTGCGCAGCGAGGGGTGTGTATCCGGGGGGACCTCCACGACGGCGGTCACGATCGAGCCGAACCGGGGATGTGGTGTGGCGGAGACCACCACATCGAGGACACCGTCCACGGCCCGCAGGACCGACTCGACCTCTTCGGCGGCGACGACCTTGGCGCCACTGGTGACCGTGGCGCCTGCGCGCCCCAGCACGGTCAGTGAGCCGTCCTCGTGCCGCACGGCCCGATCACCCACACTGGAAAAGCCGGTCTCGACGGGGCGGACCGTGCCTGCCTCGAGGTGACCGCTGAAGGCCAGCGTGGAACGGACCCACAGCGTGCCGGGGGTGCCCGCAGGGCACGAGCGGTCACCATCGCGGATGTCGAGGCCGACGCCCTCGACCGGGCGGAGCGGGGTGCGGTCTCGCCGCAGTGCCACCAGGGAATGTTCGGCGGAACCGTAGTACTCGATCAGCGCGCATTCCGGCAGGTTCCGCGCCAGCCGGTCCCGCAGTTCGTCGTCGACCCGAGCGCCCCCGCAGACGACCGTGCGCACCGCGCATTCCTCGCGCAACCACGGCTGCCGTTCGAAAACCGCCAGCAATGCCGACAGCATCGGCGGAACGAGATGGACCACCGTATGCCTGCGGCAGGCTCGGGCGGCCTCGGTGACCGACCAGCGTTCGAGCAGATGCACCTCGTGGCCGCCGTGCAGTGCGTGCAGCGCGGCGAACAGGAACAGTGACGAACTCAAGGGTCCGGGCACGAGCACGCTCTCGCCGTGCGGAGCGAGTCCGAGGTCGAAGGCGCGGAAACTGTCCAGCCACGAGCGCCGATCACGGACCAGCACCCGTGGTCTGCCGCTGCTGCCCGAGGTCGTGGCCAGGTAGAACGGCGTGGCGTCGGTCCCCTGTGGGGCCACCGGCCGGGGAGCGGACTGTGGCGTCCCGTCCACGACCACCTCCGGGCAGGCATCGCCGAGGACCGCCGCACGCTCCCGTTCCGTCCACGTCGGTTCGGTGAGCAGGGCCGCGGCCCCGAGGAGGTCCGCGCCGAGGAACCAGCACAGGCGCGTCGGTGCGTCGGCGTGTGCCTCGACGGCCACTCGCCCACCCGCACTTGCGCCCGCGGCTCGGAGGTCCCGGGCCGCGCTGTGCACACGCGCGAGGAATCGTGCACCGGTCAGGGTCTCGTGCTCGCCGGAGATCCGGGCGGCGGAGCCGGCGAGGATGGGGGGAGGTGCGTGCATGGTGGTCAGTCCTCGGCGTTGCGCGGGGAGCCGGTCAGCACGGCGGGGACCGCTCGGTGCACGGCGGCCGCGACCAGGGAGACGAGCACGAGCTTCGCGGCATCCCCGGGTACGAAGACGAGTGACTGGATCGCCGCGGCCCGCAGATCACCGGTGAACGCGGCCCAGTACGGGATACCGACGAGGTAGTCCACCGCCACACCGGCGATGTTGGCGAGCAGCAGGATCGGCAGGCCGGGCCGGGGCGCGGCGCGTTGCACGATCAGCCCCACCACGACCGCGGAGAGCACGTAGCCGACCAGGAATCCACCGCTCGGCCCGGCGAAGACGGCGATCCCACCGCGTCCCCCGGACAGCAGGGGCAGGCCGAGAGCGACGAGGGCGAGAAACAGCAGGACCGCGGCACCGCCTCGGCGTGCTCCCAGCATGCTGCCCGCCAGCAGCGGCCCCATGTTCTGCAGGACGATCGGCACGGCGGCGCCGCCGAGGTAGAAGCCGGGAAAGATGCCCAGTACCGCGATGAATGCGGCGAAGACCACCGTCCTGGCCAGTTCCGCTGCGGGCAGAGCCTTGCGGGGAGCCCGATCGCCGGGCGCGCGCTTACCGAGGTCGTGCTGGTCGGGATTGTGCTGATCGGGGGCGGTCGGTGATCCGGGCACGGGGTTTCTCCTCGTCGGTTTCGCCTGGTAACGCCGCTGCCCGCAGGGGCATCGAGGGACGCCGTGGCGGTGCGGCGGCGCCAACCTACCCGGGGCCGTCGATAAAACAGAAAAGATCACTTCCTGTTGTGGAGACCCCACAATCCCGTGGATTTGTGCAGTTTCGCGCGAAACTGCAATTTTTGGGTGTGGCCAACCGAACCGGGTGTGGCCGAGCTGCTGGGGGATCAGTCCGACTGTGCTGCGGCGTCCAGGCGACGGAGGGCACCCCGGACGACATCCGGATCCTGGGTCGTCCAGAACGGTGGCAGCGATGCCCGCAGGAAGCTGCTGTAGCGAGCGGTGGCCAGCCGCGGGTCGAGCACCGCGATGACACCGCGGTCGTTGGTGGAACGCAACAAACGACCCGCTCCCTGTGCGAGCAGCAGTGCCGCATGTGTTCCGGCCACGGTGATGAACCCGTTCCCGCCGTGTGCCGACACCGCTCGCTGCCGTGCGGAGGCCAACGGGTCGTCCGGACGTGGAAACGGAATCCGGTCCATGACCACCAGCTGCAGTGACGCGCCGGGCACGTCCACCCCCTGCCACAGCGACAACGTCCCGAACAGGCAGGTCCCCGGATCCTCGGCGAACCGGTTCACCAGCAGCGAGGTCGTGTCCTCGCCCTGGCACAGCACCGGCGTCGCAAGCCGCTCGCGGAGCGCCTCACCGGCTTGCCGGGCCGCCCGCATCGACGAGAACAACCCCAGCGTTCGTCCGCCCGCAGCCTGCACGAGTTCGGTCAACTCGTCCAGATACTCGGGCGGCAGCTCGCCGGGACCTCGTGGTGGCAAGTGACGGGCGACGTAGAGGATGCCGCTGCGCTGGTACTCGAACGGCGAGCCCACATCCAGGCCGCTCCATTTCACCTCACCGGTGTCCGACGGCGGTTCCTTGCCGACGGCCATATCCGCAGCAGGCTGTGCCCGTTGTTCCGGCGGGAGCCCCCACTGCCGTGCCAGGGTGTCGAACGAGCCGCCGAGCGCGAGAGTCGCCGAGGTCAGCACGGTGGTGCGTTGCCCGAACAACCGTTCCCGGAGTAGTCCGCCCACGCCCAGTGGCGCGACCTTCAGGGTGACCGGACGGTTGGTCTCGCCCGCGATCCAGACGACATCGCGCCGATTGCTCTCGTCCTCGTCGAAAGCCTCCAGCAACCGCACCGCGGTGTCGTGGATCTCCTCGGTCGGCGCCAACGCGAGTTTGCGTGCGGTGCTGTCCTCGAGGTCCTCCCTGCGCTCCGGTCCGAGCGCGGTGACGCAGGCCGCGGCCGCGTCCCGCACCGAGCTCAGGGTCCCGGCCAGGTCTCGTGGCATCTCGTCGAGCCGCTGCGGGTGCGCCTCGGACAGCACGAGCTCCAGGCCGTCGCCGGCCTCGTCCAGCCGATCGGCGATCTCCTGGTCGATGGCCCGTCCGCAGCGGCGTGCGGCGAGTTTGACCGCGTTCGCCGCCAGTTCACCGGTCGCCGCCGAGGTCACGCGGTCGACGAGGTCGTGTGCCTCGTCGACCATGACCACGTCGTGCTCGGGCAGCACCGGCCGGTCGTCCAGAGCGTCGATGGCCAGCAGCGCGTGGTTGGTGACGACGATGTCGGCACGGCCTGCTTCGTTCCTGGCGTGCTCGGCGAAGCAGTCGGTGCCGACCGGGCAGCGATGCGCTCCCAGGCATTCCTTCGCCGTGACCGATACCTGCCGCCACGCCTGGTCGGACACACCCGGCACGAGATCGTCCCGATCACCCGTCTCGGTTTCCGACGACCACTCCCGAAGTCGCTTGATCTGACGTTCCAGTGCCGAAGCCGCGAAGGGATCGAACAGGGCTGACTCGTCGGGCTCCTCCGGAGCGTTGCCGTGCAGCCGATTCAGGCACAGATAGTTGCGTCGCCCCTTGAGGATGGCGAACGTGGGCGTGCGTCCCAAGGCCCCGGCCAGGGCTGCGGTCAGCCGGGGAAGATCGCGGTCCACGAGTTGGCTCTGCAGTGCGATCGTCGATGTCGAGATCACGATCGTGGCACCGGCGACCACGGCATGGCGGATCGCCGGAACCAGGTAGGCCAGCGACTTGCCCGTTCCGGTGCCCGCCTGCACCGCGAGATGTTCCCCGGAACCGATCGCCTGTTCGACCGCTTCGGCCATCGCCGCCTGACCGCTGCGCTGCGTGCCGCCGACGGCGTCGACCGCGATCGTCAGCAGCGTCGAGAGATCGGCGACGTGGTCGGTGTCCGCCGCCTCCGCGTTCTCCGTACTGCCCGTGTTGCCCCCACCGTGGGCCTCGCCGTGGTCCCCACCGCGTGGACCGCCGTGGGGCCGACCGGTGCCACTGTCGGGGGGTCGCTCGTGAGCAAGTTCCGGGGGGAGCTCGTCGTGGTCGTCGAGCTCGAAGACATCGGGGTTGGACCATCGCGGCACGGAAGCGGGCACGTTCGCAGACGCTACCGCCCGGCGCCGAGGCCGAACGGCACGGCACGGGTCAGCGGACGACGGGCTCTCCGACGAGGGTCACGCCCGCCGCCCGCAGCTCTTCGAGCGCGGCGTCGACGGTCGTCCGGGAGACACCGGCGGTGAGGTCCAGCAGCACGCTCGTGGTGAACCCCTCGCGGACGGAGTCCAGCGCGGTGGCGCGTACACAGTGGTCGGTGGCGAGGCCCGTGATGGTCACCCGGTCCACACCGTGCTCGGTCAACCACCGGGCGAGTCCGTTGCCCTCGAAGCCGGAGTAGCCGTCGCTGTACTGCCCCTTGGAGAACACCGCCTGCACCGGGGCGATATCGAGCTCCGGGTGGAAGGCGGCACCCGCCGTTGCCGCGACGCAGTGCACCGGCCAGGAGCGCACGAAGTCCGGTTCGTCGCTGAAGTGCTCGCCCGGGTCGATGTGGTAATCCCGGGTGGCCACGATATGACCGTGGTGCACGGTGGCCATGTGGGCCGAGATGGCCCCGGCCACGCCCGCGCCACCGGGAACGGCCAGGGCACCGCCCTCGCAGAAGTCGTTCTGCACATCGACGACGATCAGTGCCTCGCTCATCTCGTCGGCTCCTCCCGTTGCGGGTCCTCGGATGGCACTTCAGGCGCCCCGGTCGGGGAACACCGTCGGAATCGCCGGTTCGCCCGCCGAGAGCTTCAGGCCTTCCCACGGCACGCTCACCAGCGCATGCCGCAGCCGCTGCCGATTGTCCTCCAGCGTGGGCAGATCATCGACCCGTTCGCCGTTGCGCATCAGCGGAATCGGAACGAACCGGTCGTGCGGCCCTGCCTCCGGGGGAGTGGCACCGGGGGTAGCCGAGTAGACGATCTCTTCGAGTGCGGTACCGGTGCCCTTGTGCGTGCGCAAAGCGCCCTTGCGACCACCGCGGGACTCCTTGTGCGAGCTGCGCTTGGCGACCGGCTTTCCCTCGACCTCGACGAGTTTGTAGACCAGACCCGCCGTGGGAGCCCCCGAACCGGTCACCAGCGAGGTTCCCACCCCGTAGCCGTCCACGGGTTCGGCGCGCAGCGCGGCGATGGAGTACTCGTCGAGATCACCCGAGACCACGATGCGGGTGCCCGTGGCCCCGAGCGAGTCGAGTTGCTCACGTGCCTGCCTGGCCAGGGCGCCCACATCACCGGAGTCGATCCGGATCGCGCCCAGTTCCGTTCCGGCGACCTCGACGGCCGTCTCGATCCCCCGGGAGATGTCGTAGGTGTCCACCAGCAGGGCCGTGCCGGTGCCCAGAGCCGCGACCTGGGCTTCGAAGGCGGAGCGTTCCGAATCGTGCAGCAGCGTGAACGAGTGCGCCGAGGTGCCGGACGTGGGAATCCCGTAGCGGCTTCCTGCCTGCAGGTTCGAAGTGGCCGTGAACCCGGCGAGGTAGGCGGCGCGCGCGGCGGTGACCGCGGCTGCCTCGTGGGCCCGTCGGGAGCCCATTTCGATGATGCGGCGACCGTTGGCAGCCGAGACCATCCGCGCCGCTGCCGCCGCGATCGCACTGTCGTGGTTGAGGATGGACAGGATCACCGTCTCCAGCAGCACGGCCTCGGCGAACGTGGCCTGCACCGTCAGCAGGGGGGAGCCGGGAAAGTACAGCTCTCCTTCGGGGTAGCCGTCGATCCGACCGCGGAAGCGGTACTCCCGCAGCCAGGAGAGAGTGTCCTCGTCGCAGACACCGTCCCGGGCCAGCGCCTGCAGTTCGGCGTCGCCGAAGCGGAATGCCTCGACCGCCTCGAGTACTCGCTCGATCCCGCAGGCGACGCCGTACCGGCGCCCGTCGGGAAGGCGTCGGGTGAACACCTCGAACGTGCATTCGCGGTCGGCGGTCCCGTCGCGCAGCGCGCCTGCGAGCATGGTCAGCTCGTAGTGGTCGGTCAGCAGCGCCGTACTGGCTGGATCGGTCATGCACGCAAGGTTACGGGTAGCCGGATGGCCCTGTGGCCGCTATCCATGCCGATATCCCGTGCGAAAATGGGAGCATGACCTCGCCCGCCGAAGTGGAGCACGCACAGCCCGAGCAGGAGGAATTCGCCTCCGAGGACAAGCCGTGGGTGACCGTGGTCTGGAATGATCCGGTCAACCTGATGTCCTATGTGACCTACGTGCTGCAGAAGATCTTCGGCTACAGCAAGGACCACGCCACCAAGCTCATGCTGGACGTGCACAACCACGGCAGGGCGGCGGTGTCCTCGGGTTCGAAGGAGAAGGTGGAGGCCGACGTGGCGAAACTGCACGCCGCGGGTCTCTGGGCAACGATGCAGAAGGACTCATGAACGGGCAGCGGATCCTGTGAACGGCTGGACGCGCAAGAACGGTCACCTGGTAACTCGCCTCGCCCCGCAGGAAGCTGCGGTGGTCCGTGGTCTGGTCGGCCAGATCAAGGACATGCTCACCGCGCGTGCGGATGAGGCGCCTGCGGACGAGCTGAGCGAGCTCACCGGTATCCGCACCGGGCCGACGACGCCCCCGGAGGACCGGGTGATGGGTCGATTGCTGCCCGATTTCTATCGGCGCGACCCGGAGACCGGGGAATCCGATGCGGAAGAAGCCGATGCCGCGGGGGCGATGCGCTCGCTGCACGAGCCGGAACTGCTGGAGCTCAAAACCGGTGTGGCGGCCACGGTGCTGGACACCTGTCCTCGGGACGGCGGCACGGTGAAGCTGACCGAGGAGCAGGCGGACAGTTGGATGTCGGCGATCAACGATGTCCGGCTGGCTCTGGGCACCGCCTTGGACATCGACGAGGACATGCCCGAGGAGCTGCCCGAGGACGACCTGCGCCGAGAGCACCTCAACGTGTACCAGTGGTTGACCTGGGTGCAGGACAGCCTGGTGGAGGCCATGACCTCGTAGGTGCAGGGTCGGGGCAGCTCGCTTCGGTGGTTTCGCTCGGCGTCGTTGCGGCCCCGCCCCTGCACTCGGGACGCAGCGGCGTTGCCGTCCGCTCGGGTGGCGACCGACATGGCGCGAACGCTCAGGTGTGGAGGAGACCCGATGACGGAGGAGCCGCGGCCCGGCCGGGCGAATGCGATCACCGATGTCGACGGCGTGCGAGTGGGGCATCACCAACGCCTGGACGAACGGTGGGCGACCGGGGTCAGTGCCGTGGTGGTTCCGGAGGGAGCGACCGCGGCGGTCGACGTCCGCGGCGGCGGACCCGGCACCCGAGAGACCGATGTGCTGCATCCCACCCATCTCGTGCAGCAGGCGCACGCCATCGTGCTCGCAGGCGGGAGTGCCTACGGCCTGTCCGCCGCCGACGGCGCCATGCGCTGGCTCGCCGAGCGCGGGCACGGCTTTCCCGTGGGTGAGACGCCGCACGAGGTGGTTCCGATCGTTCCCGCCGCCGTGCTGTTCGACCTGCCGATGGGGGAGTGGGGTAACCGGCCCGACGCGACATTCGGGTACACGGCCTGCGACGCGGCCACCACCAGTGAGACTCGGCAGGGCAATGTCGGGGCGGGAACCGGCGCGGTCGCCGGGAGCGTGAAGGGCGGTACCGGCACGGCCAGCGCCGTGCTGGGTGATGCGGCCCTGCCCGGCGGGGCCACCGTCGGTGCGCTGGTGGCGGTCAACTCCTCGGGGGCGGTGATCGACCCGGCCACGGGACTGCCGTGGGCGGTGGGACTGGAGTTGGCAGGGGAGTTCGGTCTGCGCCCGCCCGATGCCGCCGAGGTCGAAGCGGCGCGCGAGCGGGCGGGCAGCCGCCCCGCCCGCCGGGGGACGTCGGCGCGACCGCTGAACACCACGATCGGTGTCGTGGCCGTCGATGCCCCGCTGAGCAAGGCCGAGTGCCACCGCGTGGCCGTGGCCGCCCAGGACGGATTGGCGCGGGCGATCAGGCCCGCGCACGCAATGTCCGACGGCGACACGGTCTTCGCGCTGTCCACCGGTCGTAGCGCGCCGGAGACGGACGACCGGGCACGGTGGGCGAGCGCGCTCGACGGACTCTGTGCCGCTGCCGCCGATGTCCTGGCGCGCGCGATCGTGCACGCGGTGCTGGCGGCCGACCCCCTCGGCGACGTGATCCCCTACACGGGCCTCTACCGTTCGGTCCGGGAATGAAGCACCGTCTGAGAACGTTGCACGTGGAAAAGCCCCCGCCGGAGGAGTTCACATCGTGAGACCCCGGTGACTCACCCCGTAGGATGGTGTCTGTGCTGGTGATCCGACGCGACCTCGTGGACGCGATGGTCGCGCATGCTCGACGGGACCACCCGGACGAGGCGTGCGGTGTCATAGCAGGCCCGGAAGGGTCGGAACGGCCGGAACGGCTGATCGAGATGGCCAACGCCGAACGTTCGCCGACCTTCTATCGTTTCGACTCGGGCGAGCAGTTGCGAGTGTGGCGCGAGATGGACGCTTCCGACGAGGAACCAGTGGTGATCTACCACTCGCACACCGCGACCGAGGCGTATCCGTCTCGCACGGATGTCTCCTATGCCTCGGAACCCAATGCGCATTACGTACTCGTGTCCACCAGAGACCCCGAGGACCACGAACTGCGCTCCTATCGCATCGTCGATGGCGTTGTGACCGAGGAGCCGGTGGAGGTCGTCGAGTCGTACATGTTCGCCCACACCGGTGCCGACGAAGTCCCCGACTGTCGGTGATGCATTCCCCGCGTCGGCCGATCGGGTCGGCTCGGTGCGGTCGACGCGAGCAAGTTCGTCATTGTCAATCCTTGTAGTGCACAGGAGGTTCCGTCATGGCAATCAACGTTTCGATCCCGACGATTCTGCGTACCCACACCGGTGGTCAGAAGTCCGTCGAGGCCAACGGCAGTACGGTGGCCGAGGTCATCAACGACCTCGACAGCAGGCACGACGGTCTCAAGGACCGGCTCGTCAAGGAGGGCAACCTGCACCGCTTCGTCAACGTGTACGTCAACGACGAGGACGTGCGGTTCGCCGGTGGCCTGGACGCCAGTGTCAGCGACGGTGACAGTGTGACGATCCTGCCCGCCGTTGCCGGCGGCATGCGCTGAGCTCTGCTGCGCAGGGAGGAGGCTGACCATGGCCCGTTACGACTCGTTGCTGGATGCTCTCGGCGACACCCCGCTGGTGGGGCTGCCGTCGTTGTCGCCGTCCGAGGACGTGCGGCTCTGGGCGAAGCTGGAGGACCGTAACCCGACCGGTTCCATCAAGGACCGGCCGGCGTTGGCGATGATCGAGGCGGCCGAGAAGGAGGGCCGTCTCACGCACGGTTGTACGATTCTGGAACCCACTTCCGGAAACACCGGGATCTCGCTGGCCATGGCAGCCAGACTCAAGGGCTACGGCCTGGTGTGTGTGATGCCGGAGAACACCTCGGAGGAGCGCAGGCAGATCCTGCAGGCGTTCGGTGCGCGGATCATTTCCTCTCCGGCTGCGGGCGGCTCCAACCAGGCGGTGGTGGTCGCCAAGGAACTGGCCGAGCAGAACCCGGACTGGGTGATGCTCTACCAGTACGGCAACTCCGCCAACGCCGAAGCGCACTACCACGGCACGGGCCCGGAAATCCTGCGTGACCTGCCCAGCATCACGCATTTCGTCGGTGGGCTGGGCACCACCGGCACTCTGGTCGGCGTGGGGCGCTACCTGCACGACCAGAAGCCGGACATGCAGATCGTGGCCGCCGAACCCCGATACGGGGAACTCGTCTACGGATTGCGCAATCTCGACGAGGGGTTCGTTCCCGAGCTCTACGATGAGGACGTACTGACCCGGCGGTTCTCGGTCGGCTCCTACGACGCGCTGCGCCGCACGCGGCAGCTGCTGGACAGCGAGGGCATCTTCGCGGGGATTTCCACCGGTGGTGTGCTGCACGCGGCGCTGACCATCGCGGAGAAGTCGGCCAGGGCGGGCGAGTCCGCCGACATCGTGTTCATCGTCGCCGACGCGGGATGGAAATACCTGTCCACCGGCGCCTACACCGGCACCCTCGACGAGGCCGCACAGGGTCTGGACGGCCAGCTCTGGGCCTGACGTGAGGCGAAAACTCGGGGTTCGTCCCCGAGTTGCGCGGGGGCTCGGCAGCGTAATGTCGTGGTGTGGAAACAGTGCCGGAACCCTCGAACGGTCGTCGACGAGCCCGCGTCGTGCCCGCGAAACCGGCGCGCGCGGCTCTCGTGGTGGCCGTGTTCGTCGCCGTTCTCTACACGCTCGAGCTTCTCGACGTCCTCGTCACGGCGGTCAGCCTGGAAAGCAACGGTATCGACCCTCGTTCCGTGACCGGCCTGGACGGGGTGCTGTGGGCCCCGCTGCTGCACGACGACTGGGGTCACCTGCTCGCCAACACCGTGCCGATCCTCGTGCTCGGCTGGCTGACGATGGCCGGAGGAGTGCGGCAGTTCATCGCCGTGACCGCCGTCGTGTGGCTCTTCAGCGGCGTGGGCACGTGGTTGGTCGGTGCGGAGGGCAACCACATCGGAGCGTCCGGGCTCGCCTTCGGTTGGCTGGTTTTCCTGCTGGTGCGCGGCTTTTTCGCCCGCAGCTTCGCGCAGGTCGTGGTTGCCCTGGTGCTGTTCTTCTACTGGGGCGGCATGCTCTGGGGAGTGCTGCCGGGCCCGCCCGGTGTCTCCTGGGAGGCGCACCTGTTCGGTGCGTTCGGCGGGTTGCTGGCTGCCTGGTTGGTCGCCGGAAGTGACCGCAGCAGGCGCACCCGCACACACCGGACTCGTCCTCCTGGGACAATGAGCGCGTGACGGATGCGCCGATCGGGATTTTCGACTCCGGTGTCGGCGGGCTGACGGTCGCCCGCGCGGTCATGGACCAGCTACCCGGTGAGCGGCTGCGCTACGTCGGCGACACCGCCCACGCTCCCTACGGCCCGCTGCCGCTCGCCGAGGTGCGCAGGAACGCGCTCGCGGTTGCCGACGCGCTGGTCGACAGCGGGGTGAAAATGCTGGTGATCGCCTGCAACACCGCCTCCGCGGCATGCCTGCGCGATGCCAGGGAGCGTTACGACGTCCCCGTGGTGGAGGTGGTGCTGCCCGCTGTACGCCGGGCTGTGGCGACCACCCGCAACGGACGCATCGGCGTGATCGGTACCACCGCCACCATCCAGTCCCGCGCCTACGACGATGCCTTCGCCGCCGCCCCGGATGTGGCGCTGAGCACGGTCGCCTGCCCGCGCTTCGTGGACTTCGTGGAGCGCGGCACGACCACGGGACGCCAGGTGCTGGGGCTGTCCCAGAGCTACCTGGATCCACTGCAGCAGGCCGATGTCGACACGCTCGTGCTCGGCTGCACGCACTATCCGTTGCTGACCGGGGTTCTGCAGATCGCGATGGGGGAACAGGTCGCTCTGGTTTCCAGTGCGGAGGAAACCGCCAAGGACGTGGTGCGGGTGCTCACCGAGCACGACCTGTTCGCCGAACCCGCTGCCGAGCCCGTGCCCGCACACGAGTTCCGGTCCACCGGTTCGCCGGAGTCGTTCGCGAAACTGGCCCGCAGGTTCCTCGGCCCGGCGATGCCGGCCGATGCCGGACAACTGCTCGACGTGTCACGCTCGTCGGCGTGAAACTCACGGTTCTCGGTTGTTCCGGCAGCATTCCCGGCCCCGACTCGCCCGCCTCCGGCTACCTCGTCGAGGCCGGGGACACCCGCATCGTGCTGGATCTGGGCAACGGCACGCTCGGGATGTTGCAGCGGTTCGCCGATCCCTTCCTGCTCGATGCCCTGCTGCTGTCGCACCTGCACCCGGACCACTGCGCCGACGTCGGCGCGCTCACGGTCATGCGGCGCTACCATCCGGCGCCGCCCTACGAGCCGACACAGCGGCGCCTGCCGGTGCTGGCACCACCGGAAGCTCCCGACCGGCTGGCCGCGCTGTATGCGCCGTCGGCTGCCGAGCGCGCCGAAACCGACCTGTCGGACGTGTACGAATTCCGGGAGCTGCCGGTGGCTCCGGTGCGTATCGGCTCGTTCGAGGTGCGTGCGATTCCGATGACACATGTGTGCCCGACATGGGGCTTCCGGGTGACAGCGGGCGACAAAGTGCTCGCCTACACCGGCGATACCGGTCCGTGCGCGGAGGTCGCCGAGCTCGCCAGGGACGCCGATGTGCTGCTGTCCGAGGCATCGTGGGCGGACTTCCCCGAAGCGCCCGCCGGGCTGCACCTGTCCGGACGCCAGGCCGCCGAGACCGCGCGCGAGGCCGGTGCGCGGCGACTACTGCTCACTCATCTACAGCCGTGGACCGAGGGCCGTGCCGTTCTCGACGAGGCACGTGCGTGTTTCGAGCCCGCCGAGCTGGTTCAAGCAGGCCACACCTATACCGTTTAAAGGAGGGATTATGACCATCACCGCCGTATGGCCGATCAGTTCGTCCGAGGACCCGAACGCGGGAGACGGCCGGACAGTCACCGAACCGGAGGAGATCGATGACCTGATCAGGCGTTTGTCGGAGCCGAACGCGGGGCCGGCCACCATCTGGCACGAGGGCCGTGAACCGGCCGAGGCGGACACCGAAATGCTCGACCACGACGTGCTCGCGGTGGTGCACAACGGCTATGGCTACCTCGCCTACATCGATGCGGGCAACGACTTCGCGGTGCTCGACGGTGACGCGGACTCGCCCGGATGCGAGGGCGAGGACATCGATTTTCCGGAAGGCAGCGGTGTCTCCACGGGAGTGCTCGCCGAGGCGCTGCGCGAGTTCCTTCGGACCGGGCAACGCCCGACATCGGTGCACTGGCAGCCGATGGAGATCTGAGCTGCCGCGCACGCCGTGGCGGATCATCGAGCGGTGTGCACGGCTCATCGGGACAGGCCTTAGGGTGGGCGCGTGGCACGAGCTGACGGTAGGAGCGACGATGCGCTCCGGGATGTACGGATCACCCGCGGATACCAGGACTGGCCTGCCGGCTCGGTCCTGGTGGAGTTCGGACGCACCCGCGTGTTGTGCGCGGCCAGTGTCCAGGATGGTGTCCCGCGCTGGCGCGCCGGTTCCGGCCTGGGCTGGGTCACCGCCGAGTACGCGATGCTGCCCTCGGCGACCGGCACTCGCGGCGCTCGGGAGTCGGTGAAGGGCAAGATCGGCGGCCGCACCCACGAGATCAGTCGGCTGGTCGGGCGCTCGCTACGTGCCTGCATCGACATGGGTGCCCTGGGCGAGAACACGATCACGCTGGACTGCGACGTGATTCAGGCCGACGGTGGCACCCGCACGGCTGCGATCACCGGCGCCTACGTGGCGCTCGCCGATGCCGTGACATGGTTGCGGGCCTCGCGTCGGCTGTCGGACCCGAAGCCGCTGTCCTGTTCGATCGCCGCCGTGAGTGTCGGTGTCGTCGACGGCCGGGTACGGTTGGACCTGCCCTACGAGGAGGATTCGCGTGCCGAGGTGGACATGAACGTGGTGGCCACCGACCACGGCACGCTGGTCGAGGTGCAGGGAACCGGCGAGGGAGCCACCTTCCCCCGATCCACGATGGACAAGATGCTCGACTTCGCGCTGGCGGGCTCCGACCGGTTGTCGCAGATGCAGGCGGCCGCATTGGCCGAGCCGTATCCGGGGAAGCTGCCCGGAGGCAAGGCGTGAGCAGGCTGCTGCTGGCCACCCGCAACGCCAAGAAGCTGACCGAGCTTCGCCGGGTTCTCGAAGCCGAGGGCGTGACCGGTGTGGAGGTCGTCGGACTGGATTCGGTTCCCGAGTTCCCGGAGGCCCCAGAGACCGGCGCGACGTTCGAGGACAACGCCGTGGCCAAGGCGACCGATGCCGCTGCCGCAACGGGTCTGCCCGCCGTGGCCGACGACTCGGGGCTGACCGTGGCAGCCCTCAACGGCATGCCCGGCGTGCTCTCGGCGCGCTGGGCCGGTCGCCACGGTGACGATGCCGCCAATCTGGAGTTGCTGCTCGGCCAGCTCGCCGATGTGCCCGACGAGCGCCGGGCAGCGGCCTTCGTGGCGGCTGCCGCGTTGGTGACGCCGGGCGGTGGCGAGGTCGTCGTGCGCGGTGAGTGGCCCGGCAGCCTGACGCGCGAGCCGCGCGGGACCAACGGCTTCGGCTACGATCCGATCTTCGTCCCGGAGGGGGAGACCCGCACCTCGGCCGAGCTGACCTCGGCGGAGAAGGACGCCGACTCCCATCGCGGTCGTGCCCTGCGATTGTTGCTGCCGCACCTGCGGGAGCAGGCGGAGTAGATCACGAAAGGAATCGCCAGTGGTCCACTGTGATCCCCGCCGCCCCGGTGTGGGCAGGGTGAATCCGGGCAGCTAATTTCCTGGCTCGTGTTCACCGGATGGCTCGAACTGGCCCTGTTCGCCGTGATCGGCCTCTTCTCCGGAGCGATCAACGCGGTCGCCGGGGGAGGCTCACTGCTGGTCTTTCCCGCACTGCTGGCCACGGGGATGACGCCGCTGGTGGCCAACGTGACGAACTCGGTGGCCCAGGGCCCCGGCTTCGTCGGGGCGGCTGTCGGTCAGCGCAACGACCTGGTCGAGCAGCGGCAACGGCTGGTGTGGACCTCGATCGCTGCGGCGGTGGGCTCGGCGATCGGTTGCCTCCTGCTGCTGACGTTGCCCGGTTCGGTGTTCGACATGGTCGTGCCCGGACTCGTGGGATTGTCGGCGGTGCTGATGGCGTTCCAGGGCGCGCTCAAGAAGTGGTTGGGCAACCCCGATCAGGATGCTCCGGACCACACCACCCTGCTGACCGTGGGGATCTTCCTCGCCTCGATCTACGGTGGCTATTTCGGCGGCGCACGCAGCGTCATCCTGATCGTGATCCTGGCGCTCACGGCGCATGCTCCGCTGCGCAAGCTCAACGCCGTCAAAAGCTGGCTCAGCCTCGTGGGCAGTGCGGTGACCCTCGCCGTGTACGCACTGTTGGCGCCGGTCGCCTGGTCGGCCGTGCTGCTGCTCGTTCCCACGACGTTGCTCGGTGGTTACATCGGCAGCAAGCTCGCGCAGCGGTTGCCCGCCACGGCACTGCGCTACCTCGTCGTGCTGATCGCGGCGGCCGTGGCGATATACATGGCTTTCGACTGATCGGACACCGCGTCTGACGCCGTGCCGGGCTCTTGGGCGGCCTGCCCGGGGAGTCCGTTGGCTCCATGGCTTTCGCCGGGAAGGGGCGCCCCGCCGGGAAGGGCGCCTTCGGGATGTTTCATGGCGGGGCGATGTGCCCCGACCGACGGAAACGGTGTTCGGCTCAGACGCCGATCTCGCGACGCAAGCGATCGACATGGCCGGTGGCCTGGACGTTGTACATCGCTTTGTCGATCTTTCCGTCGGCGTTGACGACGAATGTCGAGCGAATCACACCCTGCACGGTCTTGCCGTAGTTCTGCTTCTCACCGAACGCACCCCAGGCCGTCATGACCGAGCGGTCCGGATCGGAGAGCAGCGGGAACGTCAGGGACTCGGCGTCCCGGAAAGCCGCCAGCTTCTCGGGCAGGTCCGGGGAGATCCCGAGTACCGCGAACCCGGCATCGTTGAGCGGGGCGAGGCTGTCCCGGAAGTCGCAGGCTTCCTTGGTGCAGCCGGGAGTGCTGGCAGCGGGGTAGAAGTAGACGACGACCGACCGGCCCCGGTAGTCCGACAGCGCCACGGTGTTGCCGTCGGCATCGGTCAGGGAGAAGTCGGGGGCGGCGTCGCCCGGTGCTAGTTGTTCGGTCATGTCTCGACGTTAGCCGATGCCGCCTGATGCCGGTTGCGCGGTGGGGTGGCGGTTCGGGTCGGCCGATGTCCTCTGTGGTGGTGGTCACCGGGTGCTGCCCGCCCGACGGCGAGATGTTGATGACGCACGGTGGCCGCAAGGGGACACTGGGCGGCATGACAGTCAGCCCCACCGTCCGCCGTCGCAGGCTCGCCGCGGAATTACGCCGTCTTCGTGCGGCACTCGATCTCACTCAGCAGCAGGCTGCCGCGCATCTGGGGTGTACGCAGGCGAAGATCGGGCGCTTCGAGACCGCCAAGCGTACGCCTTCCGTCGGCGATGTCTCGGCATTGCTGGACTTCTACGGCGTCGGGGACGCCGAGCGCGAACAGTTGCTCAATCTTACGCGTGATGCGCGCAAGCGCGGCTGGTGGCACTCGTACAGCGATGTTCTTCCGGAGTGGTACGAGACCTACGTCGGTTTGGAAGCCGAAGCATCGTCGATTCACACGTACGAGTCGGAGGCTATTCCCGGTTTGCTCCAGACGCACGAGTACGCCTACGCAATCACCAAGGCGACGCTCATTCGAGCGGATGAAGCCGAAATAGCCCGAAGAGTGGAATTGCGCATTCAGCGGCAGCAGCGAGTGATAGGTGAAAAGCCTCTCGAATTGTGGGCTGTGCTTGGTGAGGCCGCGCTGCGCAGGCGTGTCGGCGGACCGGGAGTATTGCGCAGACAGCTCGAGCACGTGCTCAAGCTCGTCGCGATGGCCAATGTGACGGTTCAGGTGATGCCGTTGGATGCGGGCGCGCATCCGGCCCAGGTTGGGCCATTTGTCATTCTGCGTTACTCCGATCACGCCGATCCGGACGTCGTCTACTTGGAAACGCACGTCGGTGGCCTGTATCTCGAAAGGGAGATCGAACTGTCCAACTATGTCACGATGATGGATCATTTACGGGCGCACGCGATAGACCCGGAAACCTCGCTGCAGGTCATCGATGAGCGAATAGGAGAACTGTAGATGTCCCACATCGGCAATTGGCGTACCAGCACCCGCACCCAGGGGCAGGGGCAGTGCGTCGAGGTCGGTTTCGGTGGTGCAGGCATCGGTGTGCGGGACACCAAGAACCGCGCCGCCGGACACCTCATCGTGCCGCCGCGGCAGTGGCACGCGTTCGTGCGTGACCTCAAGCGCGGCGTGTTCGAGTCCTGATCCGCGTTTCGGCCACGGCCACGGCTGGCGGCCACGGCTGCGGCCGCTTCCGTGGCCGGTGGTTCGACGGGGGCGGTACGGGGTCGTCGGTCACCGTCGATGGACGCTGTCCGCGCGCACTTCCGACCATGGAACGCAAGCGGTACAAACGGTGCATGGCGGACGGATTCGATGTCACGACCCGGTCGATGCTGCGGTCCAACGAAGCCAACTGGGATGCCCGGACACCGGTGCATCTCACCAGCGCCTTCTATGGTCTGGACGGGACCCGAACGCCCTTCGACTGGTTCGCCCCCTTCGAGTGGGAAGACCTCGGTGACCTCGCCGGGCGGGAGGTGCTGCACCTGCAGTGCCATCTCGGCACCGAAACCCTGGCCTTCGCGTACAAGGATGCGAAGCGCACGGTCGGGCTGGACTTCTCGAGCGAGTCGCTCGAGCATGCGCGGCGCATGGCATCGGAGGCCGGGGTGGACGTCGAGTACGTGTACGCCGATGTGTATGACGCAACGGAGGCATTGGACGGGCACCGCTTCGACGTGATCTACACGGGTAAGGGGTCCCTGTGCTACCTGCCCGACCTTGCCCGATGGGCGCGGATCATCACCGAGTTGCTCCGGCCGGGCGGCATCCTGTACGTGACGGAATTCCATCCGCTGCTCAACTCCCTCGGTCCTGTGTCCAAGCCGGGGGAGGGGGAGGAGCTGCTGCTCCGCAACGATTACTTACCGAGCCGTGGAGCGGTGGAACGCGAGGCGACCTACACCTACACGGACGGTCCCGCGCTCCAGGGCACGAGGGTCAGTTACGAGTGGATGCACGGTCTGGGTGATGTCGTCAACGCGGTTGTCGGGGCGGGTATGACCGTGTCCGGACTGCGCGAGAGCGACATGCTGCCGTGGCGGCGCTGGAAGCAGATGGTGCATGCCGACAACGGGTGGTGGCGTCTGCCGGACGGTGCTCCCCGCATTCCCCTGCTCTACGCCCTCCGAGCGACCCCGTGAGACGACTGCTGCCCGCAGTGGCGAGTTTCGAGGAACGGAGTCAGGAGGTCGGGAACGGCTTCCCCCGCGAAGGCCAGCCCGTCATGGGTGGCGATATCGCGGACCGCGTAAGCCCCTGAACCCGCGGAGGTCGTGGCCGCGATGGTGATCAGTCCGGAGCGCCGCTGAAGCGGGGACTGCTGCATACGCCACCCGATCACTCCGTCGCGGCGGAGTGCGACCGTGCGCCGGATGCCGGTACCGGATCGGGTGATCAGGTATTTCTCGTCGAGCGCATGGCCGAGGTTGCGGTAGGCATCGACGGCGAAGCCGACCGCGAACGGAACGGTCCCCAGCGCGGGGATCCACATCCACGAGGGCACCCGACCGATCAGCGCCCCGCACACGGCCGAGGTGATCACCAGTACGGCAGGGCCTGCCAGGGACCACGTCAGGCGTCGGCGCAGTGCGGCGCGCGGATGTGCCGCGGCCGGGCAACCGCCCGTGACCGGTTGGTCTTCCCGGAGGACAGCGGCGGCTACTCGCTCCGCTTCGGCACGAGGAGCAGGCGGTAGCAATGCCTTGCGATCCGGCTGTTTGCTCTCCTGCTGTGCGCTCAGCCCCGTGGCCACGGCATTGGTGCGGGCTCCGCCCACCCAGCGCAGGACCAGTGGTTCGAGGATCTCGATACCTCGGAGTCTGCGCTCCTCCAGCGACAGGGACCGGGTGGTGAGCAGGCCCCGGCGCACCCGCAGGGTCGCATCGCGCTCCCGCACCAGGCGAAAAGCCCACCACATCTCGAGCGACAACAGGAGTGATCCGAGCAGTCCGAGCAGCAGTAGTACGAGGGCGCCAACGGTGATACCGGCCCACAGCGGCACCGACCCGAACCGATCGACTGCTCCTCCGAAGACGCCCAGCGAGGTCAGCAGGTCGTACAGCGAGCCGAGCCCGGAGGCGAGGGCACCCCACACGATCAGCACGAGTGACACGGTCGTCACGGAGTAGCCCAGCCACACCGGGCGCAGCCGAGCCAACTCGGTGTGCGAGGGCTCGGAACCCACCGTGGAGGCGGCCGTGGTGGCACTGTCCGTGCCGACGGTATGGAGCAGTTCGCGACGAAGTGCCTCGGCGCGGGGCGTGGCGATCGCGTCCAATTTGAGTTCGCCGTCCTCGCCGGAATGCTGACCGGTGCCGACCTTCACCACCGAAAGGCCGAAAAGCCGGTGGGCCGGTTGCGCCGTGAGATCGACACTGCGGATCCGGTCGCGGGGGATGGAGCGGTGGCTGCGGGAAAGATTGCCCCTGCGTAACTCGAACCGTTGCCCGGTCACGCGGTAGTGCGTGAAGTACCAGCGCACCGCGGCACCCCCGCAGACCACGGCGGCGATCGCCAGCCAGATTCCCAGGGTGGTCAGCAAGGTGGAGGTGCTGGTGTCGCCGAAGCCGATGAAGACCGCGGCGGGCAGCATCGGCGCGAGTGCCAATGCCCCGACCGCCAGGATGCTTCTCGGGTCGAGCCGGTGCCACTGTCCGTGGGGCTCGTCCGGCGGGGTGGTCATGTGGCATCACCCGGCGTGGCCTGGGTAACAGCGGTGAGGTGTTCGACGAGCTCCGTGGCCACGTGCCGGTCGAGACCGTCGATGGTCAGTGGCCCGGCGGCGGAAGCCGTGGTGACGGTGACGCTGGACAGTCGGAACAGTTGTTGCAGTGGGCCCCGTTGGGTGTCCACGGTCTGGATCCGCGAGAGGGGAGCCACTCGCCATTCCTGGTTGATCCATCCGGCAGCGGTGTAGACGGCACTGTCCGTGGTCTCGTACCGATGTACGCGGTAGCGCCACTGCGGCATGATGACGACGTAGCAAAGCCCGAGGACGGCGACGACGATCAACGCGAGCACGAGCCAGTAGGTGGCCGGAGTGATCCACAGTGCCGCCAGTGCCAGCGCGATGAGCAGCGATGCCACGGACGAGGCCGCCTGAACCGTCCACCACAGAATGGCGCGCCGCTCGACGCGGTGGCGCGGCGGACGCAGACTCAGGTAGCCCGGTGGCACTGTCTGCGGGTCGGACACGGTCGCCTCTTTCTGCCGGACTCGTGATGAGGTGCTCACGGGTTACCCCTTCAGGGTAGGGCAACGAACGAAGCCTCCGAGTGTCCGCAGCATGTGTTGAGCGGGTACCGAGGAGTGGTGCCCGGATGGCGGGGAGGATTCGAAGAGATACGACACGACACGAAGCGGATCATTCATTTATGGATGTTTCCGGTGGGAAGTGAATTTCTCCCGAATGATTTTCCGTCCCGGTGATCGCGCCGGAGAGTGCACCCGGTGGAGTGAGGAGTGGCCTCCCCTGGGAGGGCGACATGGAAGTCGGCGAGGAGCACCCGGAGCGGACGGTTCCGGGCACGAGGGGCGTTCCACTGCCCACAGTGTTGATCGAACTCCACATCAACGTTGTTACTTGTGATTTGAGTCACATAAGATCGATTTGAGCGATCAGGAATTCGGGGAGATACATTCTCCTCCGGAGGCGATGCGGATTTTTCCGAATCGAGCTTCAATGGGATTTCACGAAAACGTGACACGAAAGGAATGATCGTTGTGCGTAATGTCTACCGTGGATTGATCGCCGGAGCGCTCGGACTTCCGTTGGCGCTGGGGATGCCCAGCGTGGCTTTGGCCGGTGACTACGACAAGGGTGGTACTGACGGGGGTTATCACAAGTCCGGTGAGGGCCACGGCAAGCCGGCCGACCACGGTGATGGTGGCAAGGACGGTGACAACGTGAACAAGGCCGCCGACCAGAGCTGGCCGAGTTCGGAACAGGTGCAGGCTCAGAAGAACACTGCCGGGCAGGAGCAGGAGAACGAGCAGACCAACTACAACAGGTTCTCGATCTACCAGTTCGTCCTCGGCGGTGAGGGCGACCCGATGCAGATGATCGTGCCCAAGCTCGACCAGGAGAACGAGAGCGAGACCGAGCAGAAGCAGGGTTTTGTGCAGGGCCAGATGTCCGAGCAGGGTCAGGACGTGGAGCAGAACGCCACGAACAGCAATGACTCCGGCACCGACGGGTCCTCCAACGGCGACGGGTCCTCCAACGGTAGCGGGGCTTCCACGAAGGTGTGAGTACGCGGCCTGAAGTTGCCGGTGGTGGGGCCCGTGTATGGGCGGGGATACCACCGGTGACAGGGGAAGTCGCCGCCGTGCCTGCGTTGCGACAGACGTCCCCCGGTGGCCGTGGCCACCGGGGGACGTCGATACGTGGTGGTTCGTAATGGAACTCTTCTCGCCTTTTTCGGTGCCTTCTCGGTTGTGCAATTTCTTTCTGATTCGGCATCCGGGCCGTTGCGGCTGACGGTGATCCGGATTGTTACGGGTTCGGCAGCGTTTCAGCACATGGAGTGAAGAGTCCCGACTCGCTGCGACACTCCCGGCCGGTCGTACTAAAAATGAAGTGGCAAGCGGGAATTTCGATGATCCGAAATCCCGATCTTGGATCGTTTTCGGGAAAGGAAGTACCTCTATGCGTTCGCTTACTCGTCTCGTCGCGGCCGGTGGCTTGGCACTCCCGCTCATGTTCGGCAGCGCCGGCGTGGCCTTGGCAGGAGGGGGGCACGACAAGCCCGAGCACGACAAGTGCGACCACTCCTGCTCCAAGGACATGGACAGCAGCTACGAGTACACCAGCTACGAGTACACCCTGTACAAGAACGTCAAGTACACGCACGTCGAGTACAGCTCCGACAAGTGGGACGACCACGACAAGGACTGGAACCACGACGGCAACGGCCATGACAACGGCAACGGCCATGACAACGGCAACGGCCATCACGACAGGGATTGCGACAAGGACCACGACAAGGACAAGGGTGACAACGGGCACCACGACAAGGACTGGAACGGCAACGGGCACCACGAGTACGCGAGCTGGTGATTCGCCCCTTCCTGTCGGATGGAAAGCAGTCGTTGCCGAAGCTCGAATTTCTCCGTGTGGTTTCGGTTTCGGATCGTGGCAACGACTCCTTCGGTAATCGTTGCCGAGCAGCATTCTCACCTGTCCGTGGGTTCTTGAATCCTCCAGTGGTCCGATCCTGAGCGCACCACGTACAAGAGCACGGACACGAGTACCCGCAGGTGGCCTCCGTCTCTCGGCGGGCGGGGGCCGCCTGCGGATTTTCTCGACGAGTCGACACCTTGTCGCCCGTGCTGATCGCCGGAACCGGGCCAACTCCCCGAGCGCCGACTCGCGGTCGACATCATGCACACGGATCATCGCAGCCCTTGGATCGGTCTTCCTGCTGTCGCAGCAGGAATGATCGGCCAAGGGCTGCCTTCATGATCACCGCCACGCTGACCCGCGCTTCCGGCGTACACCACGCCCCCGGACGCAACCAACCTCGTGGTTCGTCCAGCGTTGGAGGACCTGAAGACGGGCATCGCCCATGCTTGCGCCAAGCTGTGCTTGACTGCCTGGAGATGCACCCCGGTGACCAACGACGTGGAGGGCCTGAAGACTCGTGGTAAATGGCGAACTCGACCTCTCGTCCGGGGTTCCCCTGTATCGGCAGATCAAAGACATTCTGCGCACGGAGATCGCCAGGGGAGTCGCGGATCCTCAGGAACCGGTGACCGAGGCGCAGTTACTCAGCCGATTCGACGTGAGCCGGGCGCCCATCCGGCAGGCGCTCAAGGAGTTGGCGAGCGAGGGGTACGTCTACAGAAAGCAGGGTAGAGGCACCTTTCCGGTCCCAGGCGTCCGAGTGCATCGACCGGCCGATCTGCGGCCGGGGGCTTTGCATCAGTACCTCTCCGAGAGCGGGCTGCATCCGGCCTCGAAGGTCTCCGGCATCGAACGGGTCGTGCCGCCCGACCGGATTCGGCACCGCCTGGGGCTCGAAGCGCACGAGCGGCTCTTGCATTTCACTCGGTTGATCTCGGTCGAGAGTGAGCCTCTTGCCGAGGCCGACGTCTATATCCGGGTGCCCGAGGAGTTCAGCCCCACGGCTGCGGAATTGGAGGACACGGGCTCCGCCTTCGAGCTGTTGGAGAGAGAGTTCGGTATCACGCTCGAACGGGCCGATAACGAGGCCTGGGCGACGGTGGCGACCGCCGACCATGCGGCGAGCTTGGGTATGCGCGAGGGGAGCCCGTTGCTCGCCATCGAGACGACCTTCTACACGACGGGTGGCCTGCTCGCGGGCTACCGTTTCGCGGTCCACCGGGCCGAGAAGTTCAAGTACCGATTCGTCACGGGCGGGTGAGTCGCCGGAGGGGGCCGGGCGCGATGAGCGCTTGACTTTAGTATTATAAAATATCAATATGTAGGGAGTTTCACACTCACGAGGCAGTGGACTACGGCCCGTAAGGCGGACGTCAGGCTCCCCGGTGCACTGCCCTCCTTCGTTTACTGCCGCCTGCACCGAGTTCGGCGAGGAGTCAATGCACATGCCGCTGTGGACGCTCCTCCACAGCGCTCCACGCCGCGCCGGTATGACGCTGACGAAAGGAAGTGCCAATGACGGGCGCACAAACTGTCAGGAGCAATACCGTCAACACCGTCCTCGGCCCCGTGCCTGCGGACGAGCTGGGGACCGTCGCGGTCCATGAGGCACTGCTGTCCGTGGTCCCGGGCGCCGAGCACGCGTTCGACGTCACCATGGACCGCGCGGAAATCTTCGAGGTCCTGGCCAAGAAGCTGACGGACTTCCGCGACCACGGCGGGAAGACCATCGTCGACAGCACGGGCATGTTCCACGGTCGCGACGTGAAGCTGTACGAGGCACTCTCGCGCTCGACCGGGGTGCACATCGTCGCGTCCACGGGCATGGGACCCGAGGAGATGCTCGGCGGCTACTTCCTGACGCCGCAGACCAATCCGCCGACGCCGTGGCCTGCCGAGAAGTTCGCCGATCTCTTCACCAGGGAGATCACCGAGGGCATGGTGGTCCCGCGCGTGGAGCGGCGGGGTGCCGCGGGCCTCGTGGCCACTGCGGCCGATTCCGACGGCATGACCGCCACCGAGGAGAGCCTGTTTCGCGGCGCGGCCAGGACCGCCCTGAACACGGGCATCGGAGTCTCCATCCGGTACGGCAGCGACGCGGTCGGTGACCTCGACGTCGTCCTGGACGAGCAGCTCCCGGCCGACCGCGTCGTTGTCGGCGGGCTCGACCGCACCGACGCCCTCGCCGCCGGCGCCCCCATCGAGGTCGCCCGCCGCGGGGCCTTCGTCGCCCTGGACCACGTGGGCCTGGATGACGACGATGCCCACGTCACCGACCGCGAGCGCGCCGCCCTGGTGCTCGACCTCGTCCGGGCCGGCCACGGAGACCGGATCCTGCTGTCGAGCAACACGATCGGCGTGGCCAAGGGCCGGCCCGCCTACGAACTGCCGTACAGCTACGTCTCCTCGACGTTCGTTCCCCTGGCGAAGTCCCTGGGGCTCGGCGACACCGACGCCCGGCGCATCCTCGTGGACAACCCGCGCGACCTGCTGACCCTGCGCTGAGATGACGAGGGCGACCGATTCTTTGTGAGTCTTTGGAGTGAGATCATGTCAAGGGTAAACACCGTCCTGGGGTCGGTTCCCACGGAAGAACTGGGAGCCGTGGCCGTCCACGAGCACATCGGGTACGGCATGCCCGGCTCGGAACTGGACACGCAGTGGTGGAAAACGCCCGAGGAGCGGTACGCCGAGACCGTTCCGAAGCTGCGTCGGTTCCGCGAGTACGGCGGCGGGACCTTCGTCGACGTGACCGGCATCTGCAACGGTCGCGACGTCGACTACTACAAGTCACTGTCCGCCAAGACCGGGGTCCACATCGTTGCCTGCACGGGCTTCGTCGGCGGTGACACCGCGCTGCCGCACTTCGCTCGCGCGACCGTCGACTACCTGACCCGGCACTTCGTTCACGAGATCACCGTCGGCATCGCCGACACCGGCAGCCGCGCCGGCGTCATCAAGGTCGGTGTGAGCCGTGGCGGGCGCATGACGGAGCTCGACAAGCGCATCTACCGCGCGGCGGCCCGTGCCTCCGTGGCGACCGGCGTGCCGATCCTGACCCACCTGGCGATCGACCCCCAGCCCGCGGTCGACATCTTCGAGGAGGAAGGCCTCCCGCTGCACCGCGTGCTGTTCGGGCACGCCGATGACGGCCCGAACGCACCGAACACTCCGCACGAGTGGATCTTCGAACGGGGCGGCCGTATCGGCTTCGACACGTTCGGGTACGAGACCGAACTCGAGGACCCACCGTTCTGGGCCCGCCCGCGCCAGGAGCGTCTGGATCACTTCCTCAGCCTCGTGAACAAGGGGTATCTCGATCAGCTCCTGGTCTCGGCCGACGCGAACTGCAGCCCGCTCGGCTGGCCGGGCGTCAAGGGCCACACCGTGAACTACCTCTTCACCGACCTCATTCCCGACCTGCGCGAGGCCGGTGTCGATGACGCGACGATCAAAACCCTGCTCGAGGACAACCCCGCCGATTTCCTGACGATCCGCAACTGACCCGTGCCGAGGCCTGAGAAGAAAGAGACGAAGAATGCAGAATTCGGAGATCCGGAATCTGAAGGTCGCCGTTATCGGCGGCGGGTTCGGCGGTGCCGCCGCGACGGTGTTCCTCGACAAGCTGGGCGCTGACGTCCACCTCTACGAGCAGGCCCCCGCCACCGGTGAGGTCGGCGCAGGCATCGGCATGCGGCCGCCGACGGTGGAGGCCTTCCGCGCGTGGGGCATCTTCGACGCGATGGCGTCGGTGAGCTCGGCCAGCGACTACTTCGAGATCCTCACCGGCGCCGGTGAGCCCATCCTGCGCGAGGAGTGGCCCAAGAAGCACGAGTACGCCCAGGAGAACAAGACCCGCCTGATCCACCGCGCGGACTTCATCGACACCTTCATCAACCACATCCCCGCCGAACGACTCCACCTGGGCCACAAGATGGTGTCGGTCACCGACCACGGAGACAGTGCGACGGTGACCTTCGACAACGGCCGGGAGGTGACCGCCGACCTGGTGATCAGCGCCGAGGGCATCCGCTCGACGGTGCGCGCGCAGCTGTTCGCCGATGTCCAGCCGGTGTTCGCCCATGCCCACGCGCACCGTGCGGTCATCTCCGCCGATGACACGTACGGGATGGTCACCGACGACAACTTCCGGATGTACCAGGGCGACAACGGTTCCCTCGTCTACTTCCTGCCACTGCGTCACCGCAACCAGGTCTCCTTCGACATCACCGCGCCCTCGGACGACGACAGCTGGCGCCCGGACGTCACCGTCGACCAGATCGCCGGTCTGCTGGACGGCTTCGACGAGCGCCTGCAGCGGATCGCTCGGAACCTGGACCCGGCCGCGGTCACGAGCCGCGGGGTGTACGACATCGACCCCATCGACACGTGGCACTCGGACTCCGTGGTGCTCATCGGGGACGCGGCCCACGCGATGCTGCACCACCAGGGGCAGGGGGCCAACCAGACGGTTCAGGACTCCAGCGCCCTGGCCGAGGCCCTGCAGGAGTCCGACTCCGTGCAGAGCGCGCTGGCGCTGTACCAGTCGAGGCGCAAGCCCACCACCGACGCGCTCCAGCGCGTTTCCCGCGAGGAGTGGGACTCCAAGGAGGGCCTCAAGACAGCCTTCCCCGAGAAGGCCTCCATCGACTGAGCGTCCCGCCGCCTCCCAGGACGGAGGTCGGCGGATGGACCCGGCCAACCTCACCGGGTCCGTCCGCCACTGCCGAGGACGAGACGCAGAGAGGACGAAGAGGACATGACCCTGCATCCCGAGATCGCCAAGTTGCTCGCCACCCTCCCGACGCCGGACCACAGCGCACCGCCGGATCCGAAAGCGATGCGCGCCGCCGAGGCGGAACAGGTCCCGCCGCTCGAAGATCGCCTGCCTCTCCACGCCGTCACCGACGCCACCGCGGCGACGTCGTCGGGTGAGGTGCCCGTGCGGATCTACACGCCGGTCGAGGCGGACTCCTACGGCCTGTTGGTGTACTTCCACGGTGGTGCGTTCTTCTCGGGCAGCCTGGACACGCACGACGGCGTCGCGCGGTCACTGGCGAAGGAAACGGGACACAAGGTCGTCTCGGTCGGCTACCGCCTGGCCCCCGAAGCCGCATACCCGGCCGGCCTCCAGGACTGCTATGGGGTGGTCCGGTGGGCCGCCGAGCACGGCGAGGACCTGAAGTGGGACGGGGGGAACCTCGCCCTCGCCGGCGACAGCTCCGGCGGCAACTTCGTGGCGAGCGTCGCGGCGATGGCCCACGACGACGCCATCGCCAATCAGCAGAGCGACCGCATCACGCACCAGGTCCTGTTCTATCCTTCCGTGGACCTGGACTTCGACGTCGATCGCTACCCGTCGCTGCGGGAAAACGCCGAAGGCTACGGCCTCGAGACGGCCGGCCTGAAGCCCTTCAACTCGCACTACATCGACAGCGGCGCCGACCCGGCCGATCCCCTCGTTTCGCCGATCAAACGCGAGAATCTCACCGGGCTGCCTCCCGCCCTGGTTATCACCGCGGAGTACGACCCCCTGCGCGACGAGGGCGAACTCTACGGGCAGAAGCTGAAAGAGGCCGGCGTGGATGCCACGGTCAGTCGCTACGCGGGTTCCAACCACGGGTTCGTCGTGAACTTCGCCTGGATCCCGGAGTACTACCAGGCCTTCACCGAGACGGGTGAATTCCTGAACCGGCGCTGAGCTCGCCCGCCTCCCCTCCAACAGTGTCCCCGGTCTACAGCCGAGACTTGATGGTGGCACGGTGTAGCACCGCGCGGCACAGTCGAGTACTGTAAGCGCATGACGGTTGAGCATGAGATAACGCAACGGGACCTTCGGAGCCGGTCCGGCGAGATCATGGATGCTGTCGCGCACGGCGAGACGTTCGTGGTGACCCGCAGCGGTACGCCGATCGGTGAGTTGGTCCCGCTGCGGCAACGTCGCGTAGTCAGCCGTGCTGAGTTCGCTGCGATGTCGGAAAGTGCGATGGTGGTCGACGTCGAGCGGTTCCGCACCGATCTCGACGACGCTGTAGACGCCGAGATGCGGGACCCCTATGGACGATGAAATCCACGGGTTGCTCGACACCAACATTCTGATACTTCGTCGCCTCGTCGATCACACTGAGCTACCGGCCCGCATGTCGATCAGCAGCGTCACTTTGGCCGAGCTGTCTGCGGGACCCCACCACACCGGTGATCCGAGTGAACGAGCACGGCGCCTGGATGTCCTGCAACGCGCTGAAGCCGAGTTCGACCCGTTGCCGTTCGATACCGAAGCCGCGCGAGTTTACGGCCGTGTGTCGGCCGCCGTCCTGGAGGCAGGCCGCGTGCCACGGAGACGGGTCGCTGACCTGATGATCGCCAGTGTCGCCGCTGCGAATCGCCTGCCGCTGTATACGACCAACCCGGACGACTTCTCCGGACTGAAGCAACTGCTGAGCGTGAAGCCGGTTACTCGACCGATAATCAGCGCTTGATGCTGATGATCGTGATGTAGTGCGGCGCGGCCGACCGTAGACCGTTGTGGTCGTGGATCACCGAGCCGCGTCGAACTGCTTGCGGTAGCCGTGCAGCGTCGTGAAGAACGGGGACGGTTCCAGGGTGGGGTCCCCGGTGTAGCCGAGCTCCTCGGCCACCCGCTCGAACGGCGAGTACGCCGAATCGGTCTCCTGCAGGCCGTCGCACAGGGCCCGCTGGGCGGTGTCGGTAACGCGGGCCTCGATGTCCAGGCTCTCCTGCAGGGCCCGCCGGGACGCCTCGGTGTCCAGTTCGACGCCGTAGGACACTCCGTCCGCACCGCGGTACGGGTGGCCCAGGTACAGGTGCTGCGGGCGGACCTCGTCGCGCAGGTACCGCAGGCTCGAGCGGTAGGCGGCCGGATCCTCGTAGCCGGGGAAGCCGTTGGCGGCCCCGTGGATCTGCACGGCGTCGCCGACGAACACGGAGTTCTGTCCGTCCACGACGTAGGCGACGGATCCGGCGGTGTGACCGGGGATGTAGTGCACGGAGACGGAGACGTCCCCGCCGAGGGAGAGGGTCTCGCCGCCCTGCAGCAGCACGCTCGGCTCCATCTCGCCCGAGATGGCCTTGTCGGCCATTCTCGTCTGCTCCTCCTCGCCGTTCGGATCGTGCAGGTACTGCCTGCGCGCGTCGACGTACTTGTCCACGTGCGCGCGCCGCGAGCGCAGCAGGTGCGCGTCGGCCTCGTGGATGACGACCTGCGCGCGCCGACCGGTGAGCTCCCACAGGGCGTGCGCGCCGCCCAGATGGTCGATGTGGCCGTGGGTCAGCAGGATCCAGCGCACCTCCTCGATGCTGCGGCCGAGGTTCTCGAGGGCGGGGACCATGCCGTCGACAGGCGATGAGGCGATCCCGGTGTCGACGATGGCCGGTTCGGGTGCATCGATGAAGAAGCTGTAGAGGCCGAAACGTCCCCACGGCGACACCAGGGGGTGGATGTTGACGTCGTGCGTCATCGCTGTCTCTCCTTCGCTCGCCGGAGGCGGTTCCCGGTCTTCGATGACCGTCGGCTACGCCGTCGATCGTGGCAGCGCCGCGCGTGGACCGCGTCGACGATGTGGCCTTATCTACATTAATATAATAATATGTATAAGTCACGCTCTGGAGAGCATGTCCGCCAGCGGTACACCTGGTACTCGAACGTTGCAGAGGAGCTGCACACTCATGGCTGATTTCACGACGTGGGATGCCGGTGGGGAGACGATCAACATCCGCAAGGACCTCCGGGTCCCGATGCGGGACGGGGTCGAGCTCGCCGCGGACGCCTACCACGGCGCCGAGGACAAGCCGCGGCCTGCACTGGTGGCCCTGAGTCCCTACGGCAAGGAGTTGCAGGCCTTCGCCCTCACCATGCCTCCCCAGCGGCGCCCCAGCCCACTGTGGGACGGCTGCATCGAGGCCGGTGACATCGCACGCGTCGTCCAGGAGGACTACGTCCACGTCATCGGTGATCTGCGCGGCTCCGGTGGTTCGGGCGGCGAGATGATCGGCAACTACAACGCCGGCGGCGTGTCCCTGGGTCAGGACGCGTACGACTTCATCGAGTGGGTCGCCGAGCAGTCGTGGTGCGACGGCAACGTCGGCATGATCGGCATCTCCTACTTCGGGTCCATGCAGGTGCTGGCCGCTGCCGAGCGCCCGCCGCACCTGAAGGCCATCTTCGTCAGCGGTGGCCACTTCGACTTCTACGAGACCACCTACCACGGCGGCATCATGTGGTTCATGCCGCGCGCTGCGCGTGAGGGGCGCGGTGGTGACTCCGGTATCGCGCACACCAACGTCAAGTCCCGCATGCAGGAGATGTACTCCCGGGAGGAGCTGCAGAAGCTGGTCGAGGCGCGGCTGGAGGACCCGGACGTGGCCGCCTGGCCGAACCTGGTGCACGTGCTGCGCTACCCCACCAACCGCGAGTTCTGGTTCGACATCGTGCTGAACCACCTGGACGGCGAGTGGTACGAGGAGCGCAACCCCATCACGCTGGCCCCGAACATCGACATCCCGGTCTACCTGCAGATCGACCAGGGCCGTGGTTGGACCGTGGACGGCACCATCGAGTTGTTCAACGTGCTGAAGGGCCCCAAGAGGCTGGACATCGGACCGTACCCGCCGATGCAGTCGCGCCCCTTCGTCGAGGAGCACGACACGATGTTCCGGTGGTACGACTACTGGCTCAAGGGCATCGACAACGGCGTGCTGGACGAGCCGGAGGTCACCGTCTCCGTGGAGGGCTCGCGCGAGCGGGTGACCGGCAGCCAGTGGCCGCCGAAGGAGGTGGAGTACCGGTCGTTGTACCTGCGTCCGCGCCGCAAGCTGTCTCCCGAGCCCGAGCTGATGGGTGCGGAGTACGCCGCCCCGGACGGCTTCTACCAGGTGCCGCTGACGGTGACCGACAAGGTGGAGATCCTGAGCTGGAGCACCGAGCCGTTCGAGGAGAACACGGAGCTGATCGGCACCGGTGCCGCGCACCTCTTCGCGGAGATCGACCAGGATGACACGAACTTCATCCTGCGCCTGTGGGACACCGCCCCGGACGGCAACCGGCAGCTGATCACCACCGGCTACCTCAAGGCCTCGCACCGCGAGCTCGACGAGCGCACCACCGAGGGCAACCCGTACCACCCGCACACGCGTACCGTGCCGGTGGAGCCGGGGACGATCGAGGAGTACGTGCTGCGCCTCTACCCGTTCGCGAACACGTTCAAGCCGGGGCACCGCCTCACGGTGGAGCTCTCCAACGACGAGCCGCTGGCCGACGCGCACAACGCGCTGCTGCCGCCGGACGCCTTCCACCTGCCGGTGGGTCGCCCCGTCACGCACAAGATCTACCGCGACGCCGCCCACCCCTCCCGGCTCGTGCTGCCGTTCACCACACGCAACGCGGCGGAGAAGAAGTAGCCGAACCGGAGGGTCGATCCGACCTCGACGCTTCGCACGCTCCGATCAGGCGGCCTCCAGCTCGACCACCGGCAGCTTGTCGAGACTGCGGGTCGAGTTGTTGAGGCGGCGTTGCGGGGTGCCGACGGTGAGTCGGCGTACCCGCCGGGCCAGCGCGCCGATCACGGCGGACGCTTCGAGCCTGGCGAGGCCCTGGCCTGCGCAGCTGTGCGGGCCGTAGCCGAAGGACAGGTGGTCGACGGGATTCCGCCGCACCCGGAAGGTGTCCGGGTCCTCGTAATGGCGCGGGTCGCGATTCCCGGACCCGAACAGCACCGCGATTTGCGAGCCTGCGGGGATCATCGTCCCGTCGAGCTCGTAATCCTCCTTGACGCGCCGCCCGAAGGCGTGGATAGGGGCCTCGTAGCGCAGCACCTCGTTGAACGCGGACGGAATCAACGAGGGGTCGTCGCGGACGAGGTCGAACTGGTCCGGGTGCGCCGCGAACATCGCGATGGCGTTGCTGATCGCCGCGATGGTCGAGTCCATGCCCGCCGCGACGAGCTGGTGGACCATCATCCCGCAGTTCTCGTGCGGGATCTCCCCGCGTTCCCCAGCGGCGAAGATCGCGTGCCCCATGCTGCCCTCGACCAGGTCCTTGGCCTGGACGTTGTGCGCCCACTCGAACAGCTCGCCGGCCAGCGGGAAGCCGTCGATCGCTCGTTCGTTCATCGGGCCCAGCAGGTTGAACGCCGCCTCGCCCCAGCTGAGGATGTTGTCCCGTACGGCCCCCTGCACGCCGATGAGGTCCACCACGACCGCCAGCGGCAGCGCTCGGGCGAGGTCGTCGACCGCATCGAACGTCTCTCGCCGGACCAGATCCGCCACCATGTCGTCGGCCTTGGCCTCGATGTCGCCCTTGAGCCTGCGCAGCGCGCGGGGCGACAGGTTGTCGGAGATGACGGCGCGCAGCTGCTGGTGGTCCGGCGGGTCGGTCGCGAGGGAGGTCCCGACGAGGATCTCGTTCATCCGGTCGTTGAAGGCAACCGCGTTCGACGAGAAGACCGACCAGTTACCCATCGCCTCGCGGATCGGTTGGTACCGCGTGATCGCCCAGACGCCGGTCTTCTCCAGCCGGACCACGGACGCCTGTTCGCGCAGCTCGGCGAAGACGGGATACGGGTCGGTCAGGACTTCGTCGGAGAAAATGTCCACACCGGACGAAGATTGTGCTGTCACGGTCATGGAGGCACCTCACACCATGTTCGGATAATTGGGGGACATCAGCGCTGTTCGGCGATGCCCTCGACGGCGAGCGGAACGGCGGTCCAAGCTGCGCACCACCGGGTTATAGCGCCGGATCACCTCACCGGTCGGTTCGAAGCGCCGCACTCGCGGAGTCAGGGCTGGTGCCGAACAATGTCGCTGACTACCGCCTTCGGCGGTGTGCCTCCTCAGTGTCGGCTACATCCGAGCATCGAGGAAGACGAAACTTCTGAGGCCGCGCATAGGCGTTGGTTATACTTCAGCGGCTATGAACCCCGACACCGTGGACCTCAACCTGCTCAGGGCGTTGCGCGCGTTGTTGGAGGAACGCACTGTTACCGGGGCGGCCGAACGCATGGGGGTCAGCCAGCCGAGCATGTCGGCGTCGCTCGCCCGCCTGCGCCGTCACTTCGACGACGATCTCCTCGTCCGATCCGGGCGGCAGCACCGCCTCACACCGTTGGCTCGCCGCCTGCAACAGCGCACGCAAACAGCGGTCCGGGCTGCGGATCGCGTTTTCGAGTCACAGCCCGACTTCGACCCTGCCGGTTCCAAGCGGCAATTCCACATCATCGCCAGCGACTACGACACCTCCATGATCGCCCGGCGCCTGACCGGCCTTCTCGCGAAGGAGGCGCCGCGCACGCGGCTGGCCATCACGACGGTCACGACTCGTCACGTGGAGGGCTGCCCCGAGACATTGCTCGACTGCGACCTGTTGATGCTCCCGCACGGCATGATCACCGATGCGGCTCATCAAGACCTGTTCCGGGACGAGTGGCAGTGCATCGTCGCCGCGGACAATCCCGTCCTGGATGACCGGGTGACCGTCGAGCAACTGGAATCCTTCCCATGGGTCGCCGCGTACGAGACGGCCACCTCCTGGACGACGGTCGCGCGTGCGCTACGAACCCTGGGCATCGACTTGCACGTCCAGGTCACGATGCAGAGTTTCCTGGCCATTCCCGAGATGGTCGCAGGCACCGACCGGATCGCCGTCCTGCCACGACGGCTGGTGGAGCGGTTCCCGGCGGACGCCGGCGTCCGGGCACTGCCGTGCCCGGTCGACGCCGGGCCGCTCGTGGAAGCGATGTGGTGGCACCCCTTCTACGACGACGACCCCGAGCACGAGTTCCTCCGCGATGTGGTCCTGCGAGCGACGGCACCGCTTCGAGAGCCCGAGTGACTATAGACATGACCTATGTTCCGGATCGGAATATCGGTCTTCCTGGGTTCATGGGCGGCTTGGGATCGTGACGCAAGGCCCTTTTCGAGGCAGTACCGCTGTTCTTCTCGGGCCATCGTCATCGTCTGAGTCTGCGAGGTGTGTCATGAGCCGTATTGAATTCGACGGAGACCGTTGTGAGGGCCACGGTCTGTGCGAACAGACCGCCCCGGAGGTCTACCGGCTCGACGACGACGCGGAGCTGGAGCTGCTCGTGGATGAGGTCCCGCCGGAGTTGCACGCCAAAGCGGAGGCGGGTGCGCGCGTGTGCCCCGTAGCCGCTCTTCGCGTGGTGTCCGAGTCCGAGGGGGCCCAGTGAGCGCGTTCCCATTGCGACAAGTGGTGATCGCCGGTGGCTCGATCGCCGCGGTCACCGCCGCCCAGAACTTGCGCGCGCAGGGCTTCGAGGGCGACATCACCCTCCTGTCCGAGGAGATCCACGCTCCGTACTCTCGGGTGCCCCTGTCCAAGGGCGTCCTGTCCGGTAAGGAGACGCCGGACTTGGCCGCCCTACCGGCACTCGGTGAAGACATCACCGTCCGCCCGGGCGCTCGCGCCGCGCACCTGCGGCCCGAAGACCGGCGGGTGATCCTCGCCGACGGCGAGGAGGTGCCCTACGACGGGCTGGCCATCGCCACCGGCGCCCACGCCCGCAGGCTCGCCATACCCGGCCGGACCGGCGAACACGTCGTCCGCACCCTCGATGACGCCACCGCGCTGGGAGACCGGATCGGTGCTGCGGATTCCGTGCTCGTGGTCGGTGGCGGGTTCCTCGGCATGGAGGTCGCCTCCACCTGTGCCGAACTCGGACTGACGGTCACCGTCGTCGACCGCGACCCACCTCTGCGCCGGCTGCTCGGCGCGTGGCTGGCGGATCTGGTCGTCGACGCCGCGCGCGACCGTGGCGTGCGGTTCGTCCAAGCCCCCAACGGTGTCGGGCTGGTCGGCCATCCCGAGATCACCGGGGTCGACTGCGGCGACCGGCAACTGAACGCCGACGTCGTCGTCTCCGCAGTCGGCGACCTCCCCAACACCGAATGGCTGGCCGACAGCGGCTTACCCCTCGACGGCGGCCTCGTCGTCGACCCGCGCTGCCGCGTCACGCCGCACATCGTTGCCGCCGGCGACGTCACCGTCACCCGTAGGAACGGTGCGGGGGCCCGGCGCTCCCCGCACTGGACCAGCGCCGTCCTCCAGGGCCAGGCCGCCGCTCGCACGCTCCTGCACGGCGAAACTGCCCCCGTGCCACCACCGGACCCCTACTACTGGACCGAACAGTTCGGTCTCGATATCAAAATCAGCGGCGAGATCCCTGCGGGCACTGTGCCGACAGTCCTGGCCGGCGATCCCCGGCAGCGGTCGACGCTCCTTCAGTGGCACCACCAAGGCCGACCTGTGGCTGCGGTTTCGGTCAACCACCGCATTCCGATCGTCAAGCTGAAGAAGCTCGGCGCCCACGCGCCCGCCACCACCTGAACCGACCACTGCCGGCCGCGCGCAAGGACGCCCGGACCTGGGGACATTCGCCGCCTGTACGCCCCTCGGAACGGGTCGCTGAACGGACTTGCCCGAGCCAACCCGAGCCAAGGAGTGTCGAGGTACTGCTCTGATCTTCGCGTGTGGGGTGGTGATTCGACAGGCTGAAGCGGCTGCTTCGGCTAGATCGACACTCCCGACCACTGGTGCGGGCCGTGCGGCTCGTCGATCCACAGCCACTGGTGGTGGGGTGTGATGGTCAGCCCGAGCCGTGGCCAGTCGGGACGGTCATGGTCGAGCCAGGCTTGGTGGGCGTGCTCGACCGGATCCCAGAGCGAGGTCGGCCCGGTTTCGGTGACCCGGTGGCGGCCGTCGATAGGTGCGAGATCGATCGTGGCCGTCGATCCGTCCGGTGTGGACATGGTGGCTGCGGTGGGTTGCCGGGTTTGCGGGTCCAGTTGCATCCCGACTGCCACGTCTGTGGGGAGCCCGTGGAACCGGGCGAGCAGCCATACGACGCGGTGATCCCACCAGGGGCTCGGTGGTGCTGCGGTGGTGCGTGTTCGTGGCCGGTCGTCTTGTGGCGCTGTGATGGCCGCTGGTGGTGTGTCGCCGTGGTGGCGCATGGTCATGAATGCCGCCCACCGGTCGAGGAAACGCCCTTCGAGCCGATCGGGATAGCGGTGGAGGAGTGCGAGGTTTCCCGCGTGTGTGGTGGGTTTGACGTCGACCAGAATCGTGCCGCCGATGGTGAGCTGCTCGGTCCATGCCCAGGGCACGCGGGGTACCGAGCAGGTCGCGATGATCCGGTCGTACGGGGCCTGTTCGGGCAGTCCGTCCGCTTCGTCCCGTGTTACCAGAGTGGGGTGGTACCCGACATCGGCGAGGCGAGCGCGGTGTGCCCGTCGTGCACGTCGAGTGTTTCGAGCATGCGCACGATCAGATCGGGCTTGGTGCTGCTCGATGTGGCCTCGTGGTGGGTGCCGCGGTCGGCGAACCGGGTGATGATGAAGTCCAGCGCGCCGTAGTTCAATCCGAATGCGGACATGAGCGCACGAATGCTGCTTGGTGGGGATGGATTTTTCCTGTGCGTTATCCCTCGTGTGGCGTTGCGTCGAGGAGGGTGGCGGCGAGTGCTGCCACGAGTGACGGATGTCGTTTCGTCGGCACGGTCGCGTCGGTGTCCGGGTCGGTGGTCGGCCACGGGATCGGGTCCGGGTGTCGCAGTCGATGTGGTTCGACGTAGCCGACCGTGTGCGCACACGCCGGACATATGTCGCGTGTCTCGTCGACCGGAGGCGCGTGTCCGATCCTGCGATGCACCGGGCCGCGTACTCGGTGTCCACATGCGGCGATCGGCGCTGGTGTCGAGATTGCCACTGCATGCCACCGAGATTCGTGCACACCGGTCAGCCAGGCGTGTTTGTTCACGAGATCGCCTCGTCGGGCATTCGCGCACACCGACCACAGAGTGGCCACTGTGGACATTCTTCGAATGGTCCCCATCCGAGACAGCCGCACACGGTTTGTACGACGCTGTGCCCGTCGAGCCTGCCCGTGATCGGCCGTGCGGGCACGAGGTGGCGTACATGTTCACCGCGCAGCGCGACCGCGTAGCGCCCCGTGGATGCGCCCGTTCCGGCGGTGGGAAGCTGCGGTGCTGATTCGGCTCCGTTATTCGGTTCCCCGGTCTCGGTGACGCGGGCCGCCAGCAGCAGGCACGCCGTACAGGGTGCGCCGGTGAACATCTCGACGACGTCGGCGTCGGTGCGGGCGAGGGAGCGCCCGCAGGCGGCGCGGAGGTATGTCGCGTCGGGTGCAATCGGCAGCGGGAAAGCGTGCACGCTGCGGCTGTGCTCGTCGGTGCCGTGCCGGTTGCGAGCGAGGATCACGGTCATGCGGCAGGCCCCCTCGAGCGGAGGCCGGCGGTGGACGCGGGAGACGGTACCGTGCTCGCCGCCGGTATGACTTGCCGAAGCCGTTCGGGGGCGTGCTGACGGTACGACGAGTGCTCAGCGCTGCGTGCGCACTCGGGGACCGGTCCGCCCACGCGCGACCGGAGCGCACGGGCGGCGTCGCGCGCTTGGCGCCTGCGACGCCGTGACGGCACGGGTGAATGACTGCGCAACTCGTCGACGAGGTCGCGCACGAGCGGTACCCACACGAGCGCGGTGCAAGCCAGTACGACGATCCATAGCAGCGGATTAGACACGGCGATTCCCCAGGTGGACGTAGGAACGGTTTCGGCGGGCGCGGGTGGCGGAGTTGGCGCTCGTCGGGCGGGTGTCGGCGGCAATCGATGCGATGGCGCTGCCGATCGCGACGAGCGCGACGCTGCCGAGTACGAGCAGGACTGCAAGATGGCCCGAGTCGGGCATGAGATCACTCCCCGTGCGATCACATAGGAACGACCGAAAACACACGGTCACTGATCACTGACACTTTGGGAACTTTGTCACAGGAACGTTCCTTCATCAATATGCGCGCAGAAACGCAGGAGATGATCACTCGAAAGGACGAATCAGGCCGAGCCCGAGCGCACAGGCACGTTCCTAACCCGAGATGCACGTGACAGACTTGCGCACGTTCCGAGATCACCTGTGCGAGAGGCAGTCATGACGAAGCGCCCTGGACCGAGCGTGCGGCGACGGCAGCTCGGCGCTATGTTGCGACAGTTGCGAGTCAGCGCAGATCGCACCCGCAAGGATGCCGCTGAATGGCTTGAGATCGGCGAGCCGACCCTGAGCAAGATCGAGCTCGGACGCCAGGCGATCAAGGGTCCGCACGTACGACTGCTATGCCAGCTCTACGATGTTGACGCGGGTACGCTCGATAACCTGCTGCGCTTGGCGAAGGAGGCTGGACAGCGCGGCTGGTGGACCGCCTACCGTGACACCGTGCCTGACTGGTTTCGCTACTTCGTCGGGCTCGAGGGCGACGCCGCAGACTTGTGGAACTATGAGTCCGAGTTTGTGCCCGGCCTGCTGCAGACGTCGGCGTATGTGGAAGCGATCGGACGGGGAGCGCGCCCGGATATCAGCGATGCCGACGTGGCGCGATCGGTCGAACTGCGTCGCGAGCGGCAATCGAGGATCGACGGCGAGACACCGCCGCGCCTGCACTTCTATCTCAACGAGGCGGTACTGCGGCGCAGGGTCGGCAGCGCCGACGTGATGCGCGAGCAGCTCGAGCACCTGTACGCCTCATCCGAGCTCGAACACATCACGTTGCGCGTGGTGCCGTTTTCGGCGGGCGCACATCCGGCGATGTCCGGTTCGTTCGTGCTGATGCGGTTTCCCGATGAGGACTCGCCTGCGTTTGCCTACCTCGAGAACGAGCGGGGTGCGATCTACCAGGAAGACCCGGGCGATATAGCGCGGTATAGCCTCATGGTCGAGCAGCTTGGCGGCATGGCGCTCGACGCGGAGGAGTCCCGCGCCATGCTCAAGCGCTTGTCCGAGCAGTGAAGTGAGCACAGATGAAGGAGGTGCGGGATGCCCGCCCCGAACCTCACGGGCGCTGCCTGGCGCAAGTCCACTCGCAGCAATGCGAATAACGGCAACTGCGTCGAGGTCGGTTTCGCCGACAACGCACGCGGCGTGCGCGATACGAAAGATCGCTCGTACGGAACGCTGGCGTTCGGTGCCGAGCAGTGGTCGGCATTCGTCGCCACCGTCAAGAGCGGGCGGCTCGACCCGAGCTGAACCGCGAACGAACCGGAGGCCACCACGGCGAAGAGCCGCCCTCGTTGCACAGAGCAGTGATGGCGGCTCTTCGTCTGTGCAGCACATCGCCTCCCGGTGCCCATGTACCGGGGGGCGATGCCGTGTTGGCAGTTGGTAGTAACTGGAGATCGCGCCGTGTGCGGTGCTTCTGCGGTATGCGGCTCGCCGGTTCACATCGGGCTTCTGCTCCGCTGCTGGCCGGAAAATCACAAGTGAGGCCGGCGGGATTCGAACCCGCACTGGCTAGGACCTAAACCTAGTGCCTCTGCCAATTGGGCTACGGCCCCGATGGCCCCCAGCCTAGCGTGTGCCCGCGAGCGTGCTCGCGGTGGCCGTTCCCCGTGCCGGAGGAGTGCCCGGCGGGTGTCGGCGCGACACGGGCAACCACGGGTGAGAATCTTTGTGCGGTGTGATCTACCGTGTACGCAGCCAGGGTGCAGTAGTCGGGTGGACAGGCCACCGATGAACAGGCAGCCCGGTGAACGCAGAGGAGGACACGTGGCCCGTGACCCCGACGACATCCAGCGCGACATCGAGAAAGCCCGCGATGCGCTGGCCGCGACACTCGACGAATTGGAGACCAAGGCGAGCCCGGCACGCGTCGTCGAGTCCGGCAAGGCCAGTATCCAGGAAAAACTGAACGACCCGAAGGTGCGCTACGCGCTGATCGGCGTCGGCGCTGTGGTCGCGGTCGTCGTGGTGCGCAAACTGTTCCGCTGAAGCGGCCCGTGCGCCCACCGCGGAAGGCGGGTGAAGCGGCATCGTCCCGCGGCGCACGACCTCAGCGTAGAAGCGGGAGCAGCGCCTCGTCGAGCAGCCGGTCGACGAAGCGCTGGTCCAACGGATCGCCGGTGAGCATCAGGCGGTGGATCAGCGCGGCGCCGGCCAGCTCGACGACGGTGTCGATCGGTGCGTCGGCGCGGATTTCACCACGTTCGAGACCGCGATCGATGATGCGGCGCAGCACATCCCGCTGGGGAAGCAGGAAGGACTCGCGGAACGCCTCGGCCAGCTCCGGCTCGTGCGGCAGCTCGCCGACCAGTGCCTGTGCGGCCTTGCCGATCGGGCCGCCGAGGAAGCCTGCGAACGCACTCAGAAATTCCCGGAGGTCGCCGTCGATCGAGCCGTGGTCGGGTTCGGGGATGTTGCGCTGGACGAGCTGGGTGCACGTGTCGATGACCAGCTCCAGTTTGGATTCCCAGCGGCGGTAGATGGTTGCCTTGCCCGCCCTGGCATGGGCGGCGACCGCGTCCATGGTCAGCGCGCGGTAGCCGACCTCGGCCATCACTTCCAGAGCCGCGCTGCGCAGTGCGGCATCCCTGCTGGCATCGCGGGGGCGCCCTCTTCCCGGGGTGGGCTGTCTGCTGCTGCGGCCCGGAGCGGGGCTCAGGTGCGTGTGCTCCGTTCGCGCGCTGTCGGCTGCTGCCCTGTCATCGGGAGTCCTGGTGCCGGAAGTGTCTTCACTGGGACCGCCGCCGGTCGCTGCGCTGGTGGTATCGGCACTACTGGTGGGTGCGTTCACGGTGGACATCCTCGAGATTGGAATCCCTTTCCTCCACGGTGAACGCTACCGAGATCGCCCCGGTCGTGCTCATCGGGCCATGTGACTGGTGTGTCCCTTGTCGGCGGCAGCACTCGCCTGCTGTGCTGCCGCGAGAGTCGCCTCGTCGGACAATCCGTGCCTGGCTTGGAGGTAGGCGGTGCTGAATGCGAAACCGTCACCGTCGAGCAGGTGAATCACCACGCGCCCGGACTGGTTCGGGGCAACCTCCTCGATGAGTTGGTCGGCCTTGTCCCGCGCTGCGATCAATCCCGGAGCCCGAGCGGTGTGGGTCTGGCTCCCCGAGGTGACGGTGACCGACCAGTCGTCGCCCTCGGGCAGGTAATTGGCAGTGATGTGTCCGGTAGCCATGGTGCCTCCGCGTCGAGCATGCTCCATATCGTGTGACGTTGCACTTCCCGCGCCGGTGCCGTTGCCGGTCACCCGCGGCGCCGAAGGTGGCTCGGTCACCTCACGCGTGGCCATCGACTTTACGTGTTGTGCCGCCGTAAGTCTTCGGGGTGGTCGAGATCGAAGCCCTCGGCGATGTCGTCGCAGGCCACGAACGTCACCTCGTGGTGGCGGAGATACTCGCGCGCACCGGCGTCCCCGGTGGCGGAGGCGCGTATTCCGGCCCAGTGCTCCCGGCCCAGCAGGACGGGATGGCCGCGCACGCCCGCATAGCTCGCTGCCGCGAGCGCGGAGGAGCTCGCATGGGCCGCGACCCTGCGCGCGGCCTGCACCGTGATACCGGGCATGTCGACGGGCAGCACCAGTAACGCGGTCACATCGTCGTAGCGGTCGCTGCCCGCCAGTGTGTCGAGGGCTGTGTGCAGGGATGATGCCATGCCGCTTGCCCAGTGCGGGTTGGTCAGCAGCGTGGCCCTCGGCAGGTGCGCCCGCCGGGTCACCTCCTCGGCCGCCGCGCCGAGGACGACCAGCGTGGGCTCGCACCCGCTCTCGGTGAGCACACCTGCCGCGCGTTCGACGAGCAGGGTGCCGCCGTAATCCACCAGTGCCTTGGGTCGGCCGAGGCGACGCCCCGCACCGGCTGCGGGCACCACACCGGCCACCGCCTCACGCATGGGCGTGGATCGGTCCGGTGGTGTGTGCCAGCGGCCGAGTGCTCGCACCGGCGCGGGCGGCGATGATCTCCGCCGCGATGGACACCGCCGTTTCCTCCGGGGTGCGCGCTCCCAGGTCGAGACCGATGGGAGCGCGCAGGCGGCTCAGTTCACCCTCGTCCAACCCCGCCTCGCGCAGGCGGCCGAGCCGGTCGGCATGGGTGCGGCGGGAGCCGAGCGCCCCGATGTAGGCGGCACTGCTGCGCAGCGCCACCCGCAGGACGGGCACATCGAACTTGGCGTCGTGGGTCAGCACGCAGATCACCGCGCGCGCGTCGATGTCGGTCTCGGCGAGGTACTCATGCGGCCATCGCACGATCACCTCGTCGGCGTCCGGCATGCGTTCCGGGGTGGCGAACACGGCTCGAGCATCGCACACCGTCACGCGATACCCGAGGAACTTGCCCTGGCGGGCGAGCGCGGCGGCATGGTCGATCGCGCCGAAGATCAGCATCCGGGGCGGGGTGCTCCAGGACTCGATGAACACCGTGCGCTCCGCGCCGTCCTGCTCGGGACCGGAACCGCCGGGGGGCAGGCACACCTGGCGCAGGCCGGAGAGGTCCTGCTCGAGCATGGCCCGGGCTTGCACGGTGATCCGGTCGTCGAGCTCCCGATCGGCCGTGCTGCCGTCCCGATCCTGCGGCCACACGGCCAGGGTGGCACCGGTGTCCAGGACACGGGCCACCGCGACGTGCTCCCCGGCGACTCCCGCCCGCAGCACTGCCCGCAGGGCCGTGTCGCGGTGGGGGTCGACGGGCTGCACGTACACGCCGATCCGGCCACCGCAGGTCAACCCCACGGCGAACGGATCATCGGGGTCGTAGTCGAAGTCCGACCGCACCGGGCGGCCGGTGCGCAGCGTCTCCAGCGCCAGGGCATGCACCGATCCCTCGATGCATCCGCCGGACAGACTGCCCACCACGGCACCGTCGGAGCGCACCGCCAGGGCCGCCCCGGGACCACGGGGTGCACTTCCCTGCACCGCCACCACCGAGGCGATCGCGAAGTGCTCTCCCGCCTCGGCCCATGCGAGCAGGTTCTCGGCGATATCCCGCATTCGGTTACCTCCCGTGATCTCCCGAGCGGCCGGTGACGAAGCAGTCCTCAGCCGGCTCCGAGTAGCTCCTTGATTCCCTCCACCCCGAAGTAGAGGGCGAAGATGACGGACAGAACGCTCATGATCCAGCCGATCTCGCGGGCTCGGCCCGTGCAGATCTTGATGGCGCAGTAGGCGATCAGGCCGGCGCCGACACCGTTGGTGATCGAGTAGGTGAACGGGATGACCGCCACGGTGAGAAACACCGGGATGACGTAGTCGCTGTTGCTCCACGGGATGTTGGCGCACTGCGCCATCATCATGCCGCCGACGACCACGAGGGCGGGAGCAGCGGCCTGCGCCGGAACGACCGCCGCGAGCGGGGTGAACAGCATCGTCGCGGCGAACAGTACGCCGCTGACGACGCTGGCGAGGCCGGTACGGGCCCCCTCGCCGACACCGGCGGCCGATTCCAGGAACACCGTGTTCGGTGCGGATCCGGCGAGTCCTCCCGAGGCGGCACCGACACCGTCGACCAGCAGGATCCGGCCCATGCCCTGGACTTTACCCCGGGAGTCCATCAGTCCGGCCTCGTTGCCGACACTGGTGATGGTGCCCATCGCATCGAAGAAGCCGGACAGGACGAGAGTGAACAGGAAGACCGTTGCCGCCACGGCACCGGCGGAGACGAACCCGCCGAAGAGGTCGATGTTGCCGAGCAGACTGAAGTCCGGTACCGAGACCAGACTCGAGGGCAGCTCCGGCGCGATCCGTCCCCAGGCGCTTTCGGGGATGTCGAACACCGCGTTGACGATGATCGACAGCACCGTTCCGGCCGCGATGCTGATGAGGATGGCGCCCGGAACCTTGCGCGCCACGAGTACCACCATCAACAGCAGCGTCAGGCAGAACAGTGCGATCGGCCAACCGCCCAGGCTGCCCGAAGCGCCCATCTGGACCGGAACGGTGGTGCCCGCCGCATCCGGAACGCGGGTGACGAATCCGGCGCTGACCAGGCCGACCAGGGCGATGTAGAGGCCGATGCCGACGGTCAGTGCGGTTTTGAGCGGTAATGGGATCGCGTTGATGATCCGTTCCCGCACGCCGCTGACGGCCATCAGGATGATGCAGATACCTTCGAGTACCACCAACCCGAACGCCTGAGCCCAGGTCATCTCCGGCGCGATGGTGAAAGCCACGATGGGGATCGCGCCGAGTCCGGCGGCCATCGACAGCGGGGCGTTGCCGACCAGGCCCATCAGGATCGTCAGGACACCGGCGCACAGCGCCGTGGACGTGGTCAGGGCCGTGGTGCTCAGGGTGGCTCCGGTCGCGTCGGACGAGGAGCCGAGAATGAGCGGGTTGAGCAGCACGATGTAGGACATCGCGACGAAGGTCGTGAGACCGCCCCGCAATTCGCGGGGAATCGTGGAACCACGAGTGGTGATGCGGAAATATCGGTCGAGTGCCGAGCGCCGTGATCCCGCGGGTTCCGAATCGGACCCGATGGTCTCCGGTCTCAACTGCTGGGTCATGCGTCCTCCCATGCCGGTGGGCGCCCGTGGACCGTACTCGTCGCAACGAGCACGGTCCGGACTGCTCGTCGAACCGCAATGGAAAAATGCGGTCGACTGTTGATGGGCGTTTCAATCACATTGGTATCGATGACCGATCGGTGGTGTGCACCGAAATCGGGTACGGAGCAATTTCGACGGGAAAAAAGAATTGCCGAATTGCTCCAATGCGTCGCCGTATCGACCCGGTCGCCGATACGGCGCCGTCGTGTGCTGGTACCGACAGCGTAGTTGTCGCCTCAGTACTCGATGCGGTCGGCCTTGACCTGCCAGGCGTCGAAAGGAGCGGTGCGGTCGTCGGCGTGCACGCGGCGCACGGACGTCGGCCACACCGAGTCGGGGTCGCTGAACAGTTCGTAGAAAGCGCGATCGTCGAATCCGGCGACGGCGGCGTCCTCCCGGTCGGCGGCGTAAATAATGCTGTCCAGCCGTGCCCACAGCGCGGAAGCCATGCACATCGGGCAGGGTTCGCACGACGACACCAGAACACAGCCGTCGAGCTTGAAAGTGCCGAGCGTGCGGCACGCGTTGCGGATCGCGGTCACCTCGGCGTGTGCGGTCGGATCGAAGTTGGAGGTGACGAGGTTCGTGCCGGTGGCGACGACCTCGCCGCCGGAGGCGACCAGCGCCCCGAACGGCCCGCCGCCGGTGGCGACGCTGTCGGTGGCCAGCCGGATCACCTCACCCATCCACTGATTCTCGTGCTGGCCGGTTGCCACGTGGGTGTCCACGGACATGCGTGCTCCCTGCTGATCGATTCGTGACTGGTGGATCGGATTCGTGCTGCGGCACGTTCGCCTGTCGGGTCCGGGATTTCACGTGCGAAATCCCGGACCCGACAGGAACGGAGAAAGGGAACTCCGGCGGGAAATGCTTCCTACCGGGAGGTGCCTTCGATGATGTGCTCCGGCGCGACCGGAGTGTGGGTCAGTGCCTTTCCGGTGGCCGCGCGAATCGCGGCACTGATCGCCGGTGTCGTGGAGATCGTCGGTGGTTCCCCGACACCGCGCACCCCGTAGGGGGAGTTGGGGTCGGCACGTTCGATGACGTCGATGTTCATCGGTGGCATGTCCAGGATCGTGGGAATGAGGTAATCGGTGAACGACGCGTTGCGGATGGCGCCGCCCTCGACCCGGATCTCCTCCATCACCGCGAGCCCCAGTCCCTGTGCGGAACCGCCCTGGATCTGACCGATGACGGCTTCCGGGTTCATCGCCTTGCCGACGTCCTGGGAACAGTCGAGCTGAACCACCTTGACCAGGCCGAGCTCGGTATCCACATCGACCACCGCACGGTGCGCGGAGAAAGCGTGCTGGACCTGTGCCCGCTCGCTGGTGCCGAATTCCTCGTCCAGCGGATACGTCTCCCGGTGATGGTATTCCCGGGTCTCCTCGATCACGTCGTCACCGAGGACGTCGGCGAGATCGGCGAGCACACCGGTGGCAGCGGAGACGACCTTGCCGCCGGACAGCGACAGGTCCTCGGCGTCCTCGCCGAAACGTGTCGCCACGCGCTCGAAGAGGATGCTGCGGACGGCCGCGCAGGCATTGCTGACGGCGCCGCCGGTCACGTAGGTCTGCCGCGAGGCCGAGCTCGACCCGGCCTGGCCGACGTCGGTGTCGTTGGGGTGGATGTTGACCCGTTCCACACCGAGCTCGGTGCGGGCGATCTGCTGTTGCACGGTGACCAGGCCCTGACCGACCTCCGCGGCCGCGGTGTGCACCATCGCCAGCGGTTCACCGCCGATGACCTGCAGTCGCACCCGTGCGGTGGAGTAGTCGTCGGCACCTTCGGCGTAGCAGATGTTCTTGATGCACACGCCGTAGCCGATGCCCCGGACGACGCCCTCACCGTGGGTGGTGTTGGAGGCTCCGCCGGGCAGCTCGCGGATGTCGGCCGGGCCGGCGTCGCGCTCGGGCGGTAGTGGCAGTTGCCGGACCCGCTCGAGGAGTTCGGCCACCGGAGCGGGATAGTCCAGCACCTGGCCGGTGGGGGTGGTGCCGCCCTGGCTGAGGGCATTGCGGATGCGCAGGTCGACCGGGTCCATGCCCAGTGCCTCGGCGAGCTTGTCCATCTGTGCCTCGTAGGCCAGCGCGGGCTGCACCGCTCCCAGGCCGCGCATCGCACCGCACGGCGGGTTGTTGGTGTAGAGCCCCCAGCCCTCGATCCGGACGTTGGGCACGGAGTAGGGGCCGATGCCGAGCGTGGTGCCGTTGCCGACCACGACCGGTGTCTTCGACGCGTACGCGCCACCGTCGAAGTACAGCGTCGCCCGGACGTAGACGAGCTCTCCGTCGCGGGTGGCGCCGTGCTCGTAGTACATCTTGGCCGGGTGCCGGTGCACGTGGCCGTAGAAGGACTCCTCCCGGTTGTAGACCATCTTGACCGGCTTGCCGGTGTGCAGGGCGAGCATGCTGCAGTGGACCTGGATGGACAGGTCCTCGCGGCCACCGAACGCGCCGCCGACCCCGGAGATGGTCATCCGGACCTTCTCGGCGGGCAGTCCCAGCGCCCGCGCGGTCTGCTTCCGGTCGGAGTGCAGGTCCTGGGTGGCCAGGTAGAGATCCACGCCGCCGTCGGGAGCCGGGATGGCCAGCCCGGCTTCGGGACCGAGAAACGCCTGGTCCTGCATGCCGAGCGTGTAGACGTCGGAGACGACGACCTCGGCCTCGGCGTCGGGATCGCCCTTGATGATCGGCTGGTGACGGACGACGTTGCCGTCGGCATGCAACTTCGGCAACGTCGTGTCGTGCGCGGCGAGTTCGGGGTCGGTGATCGGCTCCAGCACCTCGTAGTCGACCTCGATGCGTTCCATCGCACGCCGTGCGGTCTCCGGATGGTCGGCGGCCACGAGTGCCACCGCCTCACCCCGGTACCGCACCACGTCGACGGCGAGCACCGGCTGATCGACGACCTTCAGGCCGTAGAGGTTCTCGCCCGGCACGTCGGAATGGGTCAGTACCGCGTACACCCCGGGCGTGGCCAGGGCGGGGCCGATGTCGATCGAATTGATCCGGGCGTACGGGTGCGGACTGCGCAGTGTCGCACCCCAGAGCATGTCCTCGGCCCACAGGTCGGAGGCGTAGGCGTACTCGCCGCGTACCTTCAGCGCGCCGTCCGGCCGCATCGGGGACTCGCCGATTCCGCCCGCGATGGCGTCGTCGAGGTCCTGGGGACTGCGTGCGGGGGCATGGTCGCTCATCACGCCACCTCCTGGTCGGTGTTGTGGTGCCGGGCCAACTGCGCACCGGCCCGGCGAAGTTCGTGGGTGAGATCGGTCTCCGAGGTGGTCACCAGGTGCCCGTTGTCGACCACCGGCTCGCCGCCGCACAGCAGACGTTCGAGCCTGGGCAGCGGTCCGAGCACCAGTGCGGCGACCGGGTCCTGGATGCCCGCGTGCCCGAGTCCGTCGAGTCGCCACATCGCGATATCGGCGAGCTTGCCCGGTTGCAGCGAGCCGAGCTCGTCCTCGCGGCCGAGGCAGCGCGCGCCTCCGCGCGTGCCCAGCCACAGCGCATCGCGGACGCTCAGCGACTGCGGCCCGTAGTGCGCACGGGCGGTCAGCAGGGCCTGGCGAAGCTCGTCACCGAGGCGTCCGGCCTCGTTCGAGGCCACCCCGTCGACCCCCAGCCCGACGGGGGAACCGGCATCCAGCAGGGGGCGCACCGGAGCGACACCGGCGCCGAGGCGGCCGTTCGAACTCGGGCAGTGCGCGACGCCCGTGCCGGTGTCGCCGAACCGCCGCACGGCCGCATCGGACAGGTGCACGCTGTGCGCGAGCCAGACGTCCGTTCCCAGCCATCCCAGCCGCTCGGCGTACTCGGCGGGGGTGCAGCCGAACTCGGCGAGACACTGCTCGTGCTCGTCCAGCGTCTCGGCCAGGTGCGTGTGCATCCGGACACCGTGGGACCGGGCGAGTTCGGCCGAGGAACGCATCAGTTCGGCGCTGACCGTGAACGGCGAGCACGGGCCCACGGCGATGCGCACCCGCGAACCGGGTGCCGGATCGTGAAAGCGCCCGATCGCGTCCTCGGTACCGCTCAGCGCCGAGTCGACATCCTCGACGATCGAGTCCGGTGGCAGACCACCGTGGGACCGTCCCCGGTCCATCGATCCCCGGACCGCGTGCAGCCGGACCCCGACGCGCTCGGCTGCGGACACGACCGCGCCGAGCACGTCGCCACCGTCCCGCGGGAAGACGTAGTGGTGGTCGGCAACAGTGGTGCATCCGGACAGCGCCGTCCAGCCGAGCCCGGCCGAGGCGGCCGCGTGGGTGATCTCCTCGTCGAGCCCCGCCCACACGGGGTAGAGCGCGGTGAGCCAGTCGAACAGCGTCGCGTCGGCCGCGTATCCGCGCGTGGCCCACTGGTAGAGGTGGTGGTGCGTGTTGACCAGGCCGGGGGTGAGCAGGCAGCCGCTGCCGTCGATACGGCGCGCAGGCGCGTCCTGGGGCGGTGCCGTGCCGGGACCGACGTCCAGGATGCGGTCGTCCTCGATGACCAGGTAACCCTCGGAATGCTCGGTGCCGAGATGCGCCCCGAGTCGTTCCGCGGCGTCGACGGTGACGACCGCCGCCCCCTCGATCACGATCCGTGAGTTCCCGTTCATGCGTCGGCCTTGTCCGGTCGCGTGTTGTCGGAGGAGGAACGGCGGTCGGCGGCCAGTCGCACCGCGTCCATGATCTTCTCGTAGCCGGTGCAGCGGCACAGGTTGCCCGCCAGCGACTCGCGGATTTCGGCGTCGGACGGCTCGGAGTTGCGGTTGATGAGGTCGTCGGCGGCCACCAGCAGACCCGGGGTACAGAATCCGCACTGCACGGCGCCTGCGTCCACGAACGCTTCCTGCACGGCATCGAGCTTGTCGCCGTTGGCGAGTCCCTCCACGGTGCCGACCTCGCGCCCGGAGACCTGTCCGGCCGCCACGAGACAGGCGCAGGCCGGGACGCCGTCCAGATAGACGGTGCACGAGCCGCACTCACCCTGCTCGCAGGCGTTCTTGGAGCCCGGCAGGCCGAGGCGCTCCCGCAGGACGTAGAGCAGGCTCTCGCCTTCCCAAACGTCGTCGGCCTCGCGTTGCCTGCCGTTGACGGTGAATGTCAGGCGCATTCCGACCTCCCGGTGTGGTCGTTCGACGGGTGATTGCTCGAGTGCTGACGGCGGTGCTCGTCCCAGACCCAGCCCAGTGTCCGGCGAGCCATGACGCTCAGCGCGTGGGTGCGGTACTCGGCGGTGCTGCGGACATCGTCGATCGGCGAGGCCGCACGAGCGACGAGTTCGCCGAAGTGCCGCACGACCGAGTCGGCCAGCGGCCGGGGCGAGGTCCACTGACCGGAGTCGGCCAGTTCGGCGGACAGGAAGTCCTCGGCTTCGGGTGCCCGGCGCGGGGTGGGTGCGGCCGAACCGAGACCGGTTCCCACGCGCTGCTGCTCGGGATGCAGCGAGAGGGCGAAAGTGCACACCGCGATGACCATCGCGTTGCGCGTGCCGATCTTGGAGAACTGCTGCGCACCGGTTGCGGGGGCGATGTGCACGGCCGAGATCAGCTCGTCGGGGGCCAGCGCGTGGCGCTTGACGCCGGTGAAGAACTCCTCCATCGCCAGCATGCGCACTCCGCGCACCGACTCCACCTCGACTTCGGCGCCGGAGGCCAGCAGCGGTGGGTGCCCGTCTCCGGCGGGTGAGGCCGAGGCGAGATTCCCGCCGAGCGTGCCTCGGTTGCGGATCTGCGGGGATCCCACGGTGCGTGCCGCGATGGCCAGGCCGGGGAGCCTGTCGCCGAGTTCGTTGATCAGCCGCGTGTAGGGCAGGCCGGCACCGATTCGCAACCGGCCCGCGTGTTCGGACCAGTTCGCCAGTTCGTCGATACCGGTCATATCCAGCAGGGTCGCGGGGCGCCGGTGATCGAAATTGATCTCGACCATGATGTCGGTGCCGCCCGCGATGGGGGTCGCGTCGGGATGGTTGGCCTTGGCTTCGAGTGCGTCTCGCCAGGACGCCGGACGGAGGAAGTCCACGTTGTTCTCCAGAGGGGGCAGCCCAGCAGCCGGACAGCCCGGTACCGGTTACGGATGTGAGTAAGTACACAGGTGTGAACGGGGAATTGACTAGCGGTGGAATCCATGAAAGCGGTCGGGGATGACCCGATGGCGTTAGTATTTTCCTACAAGGAACCGTCACCTCCACCGTCACCGACACGCCGGACTCCCCCGGCGCGCGACGTGGGGCCCGTCTCCGGGAGAACGGACCCACCCGTCGGTGCCGCGGACGTCGGTGCGGTCGTGCCCGGGTGACCGCCCAGTGCTGTACGGTGCGCGGATGCTGCTACGTGATCTCCTGGACGACCCGGAGCTCGGGCTGGCCCTGCTGGCAGGCCGAGAACAGCTGGACCGGCCTGTTCGCGGGATCTACATCACCGACCTCATCGACCCCCGGCGATACCTGCACGGCGGGGAACTCGTGCTCAGCGGGTTGGTGTGGCATACCGGCCCCGCCGACTCGGAAAGGTTCGCCGCTGCCCTGTCCGACGCGGGCGTGGCCGGTCTGGCCGCGGGCACGGCCCGTCTCGGCAGAGCTCCCACCGACCTGGTCGAAGCGTGCGCCCGGTACCAGGTCCCGATCTTCGAAGTGCCGCTGGCAGTCAGCTTCAACACACTGTCCGAACGGGTGTGGCGTGCCGAGCAGCAGGCCTCCGTGCCCGGACGTGAGCTGGTCGGCGCCGTGGCCGCGGGGGCGGATCTGGACCGGGTGCTCGCGATGGCCACCGCGGAGCTCGGAGCGAACTGCTGGGTGCTCTCGGCCGCCGGAGCGGTGATCGGTGGGGCCGGTGCACTGGACGAGAGCTCCCGGCGCGCCCTCATCCGCGAATTCCTCACGCCCGGAGTGCTGCCTCGAACGGTGCACCTCCCCTCCGACGAGTCCGGTGCCTCGTTCGTGCTGTGGCCGGTCGGTTCCGATACCGAGCCGCGCGCCGCTCGGTGGTTCATCACGATCCTCGAGGAACAGCAGCACCGGAGCGCGAAACGGGAGGGAATCGTTGCCGACCTCGCCACGGCGGTCGCACTGCTGCGCTCGCGGCGGGACGAGGGACGCCAGGCCGCGAGTCGCTCGGTGCAAGCCGCATTGCACCGGTTGCTCGACGGATCGGCGAGTCCCCCGGAGGTCATGGCACGCCTCGAGGCCGCGGGCCTGCCCACGGGCGAACCCCTGCGCGTGGTCGCGCTCGATGTGGAGGGGCGGAGCGAAGCGGCGACGACACTGCTGCACGAGATCGCCGCATCGACCGAAATCGCATCGGTGACCGCGCCCGTGGACACCGGAGCGCTCGCCTTGTTCGCAGGCGACCGCAACGGACTCGCGGGAATCGACCGGAGCCTGCGGCGCACGGTGGAGGACATCGAAAGCGGCATGGGCGTGCCGCGCCTGACACTGGGCGTGAGCGACATCAGCAAGGCGACCGGGTTGCGCGGCGCCGTCGAAGAGGCACGCTACGCACGAAGCCTGGCCGAACACCGATCGGACCGGTGCGGCATCGCCACCGCGGGCGAGCTCGCCACACACCAGGTTCTGCTGGCCTCGGCAACCGACGATCTCCGCCGTTCCTACCGGCAGCGGGTCCTGTCGAAGCTCATCACCTATGACGAGGTGCACCATTCCGACCTCGTGAACACGCTGTGGGCATTCCTGGAATGCTCGGGCTCCTGGTCGCGTTGTGCCAAACGGCTACATGTCCACGTCAACACGCTGCGATACCGCATCAAGCGAGTCGAGGAGATCACCGGCCGCGATCTGGGTGATTTCGCGACCCGGGTGGATTTCTACCTCGCGCTACAACTGGATACGTGAGCCCCACGCCACAGCACGCGGGCGTACGGCTCCACCGCACGAAAAGCATCTCGCAGGCGAGCACATGGCCGCACGGGGTCCCCACGGAGCAGTTCGTCGTGTCAGTTGTCACAACCGCGTCCGCTGTCCGGGGGAAGCTGGGTTTCCGGTTCGAAATCCGCCGCCCTTAAGCGGTACTGTTCTTGGTCGGCACACGGCAGCGCCCGCGACACGGACCTGGCGCGGATCAGTCGGGAGCCGACCTGTGGAAACCATTCGCACGGTTGAGGATCGGAGGTACCGGGATTGACCGACCTGTCCGCCACCACCGGTGTGACGGACCGCCCGAGCGGAACCGGTGCCGCCTGGGATCTCGTATCCGGGGGCCCCGCATACGAACGGATCAGTGACTTCCTGAGCAGGCAGGCCCCCGAAACCCCGTGCCTGGTGCTGGACCTGCCCACGGTTCGCCATCGTTACGCCGGGCTGCGGTCGGCGCTTCCCGATGCCCGGATCTGCTACGCGATCAAGGCCAACCCCGAGCCGCGGGTGGTGGACGAACTGGTCGGCCTCGGTTCCTCGTTCGACGTCGCAGGCCTCGGAGAGATCGAGCTGTGCCTGGCACGGGGAGCCGCACCCGAGTCGATCTCCTACGGCAACACCATCAAGAAACGGCGTGACATCGCGCGCGCCTACGAGCACGGCGTACGCCTGTTCGCCACCGACAGCGAACCGGACCTGGACAATATCGCCGCGGCCGCGCCCGGCTCCCGTGTCTTCTGCCGGATCCTGGTGGACAACAAAGGATCCCGTACCCCGTTCGGCCGCAAGTTCGGCTGTCCGCCGGAGACCGCCGTGCGGTTGCTGGGCCGCGCCCGAGAACTCGGGCTCGATCCGTACGGCGTGTCCTTCCACATCGGATCGCAGCAACTCGACCCGGATGCGTGGGAGCACGGGATCCTCGCCGCACGCGAGGTCTTCGAGGGGCTGGCCGGCCGGGGCATCGCGTTGCGCATGGTCAACCTGGGCGGTGGCCTTCCCGCCGCCTACACCCAGTCCGCGCCGCCGCTGCAGGAGTACGCCACGCGGATCGAGGCCGCGCTGGATCGGCATTTCGGTGCCGACCGTCCGGAGTTGCTGGTCGAACCCGGCAGGCATCTCGTCGGAGACGCCGGTGTGCTGCGCAGTGAGGTCGTGCTCGTCACACCCGAGACCGGCAGTGACCGCCGCTGGATATACCTGGACGTGGGCCGCTACAACGGACTGGCCGAGACCGAGGGCGAGGCCATCACCTACCGGTTGCGGACCTCCCGGGACGGCGATCCCGTCGGACCCGTCGTGCTGGCAGGACCGACCTGTGATGGCGACGACGTGCTCTACGAGAGCACGGAGTACGAACTCCCGGAGACACTACGCGCGGGTGACTGGGTGGAGCTGCTCAGTACAGGCGCCTATACCGCCAGTTACTCCTCGGTGGAGTTCAACGGATTCGCGCCGTTGCCCACTCATTGTGTCGACGGTGATGAGCGAACCGAGCGACCCTGACCGCCGCAGGTGCGGCGGTGGGGCTATTGCCCGAGTTTTCCGAGGCGAAATCTGCGAAATGTTGGGAGGTCGATAGATGTCAATTGACGCCGGAACCCTGCAGGCCGAAACCGTCGGTTTGTTCGCCGGACAGCACGTCCTCGCCGAATTGGAGGGCGTTGATCCGGGTCTACTCGACGACGAGCAGTTCCTGCGGGACACGTTGCACAGTGCACTGCATCGCTCGTGGGCAACAGTGTGCCAAGTGATCGCGCAACGCTTCGAACCACAGGGCGTCACGGTGCTGGCACTGCTGTCGGAATCCCACGCTTCGCTGCACACGTATCCGGAAGATGGTTCGATCTTCATTGACGTGTTCACCTGTGGCAACCGTGCTCAGCCGGAGCAGGCGGTGCAATTGCTGGCTGAGGCACTGCGCCCGTCCTCGGTGACCACGCAGACAATCCGGCGCGGCCGTGACCACGACACCGACTTCGTCTCGTAGACGGTGTCGGTGACCACGGCCGGGGCGCGCGCCACAGGGACGTCGGACAAGGAGCAGGAGTTGATCGAGCTCGACGGGCAACAGTGGGTCCAGGAAACGCTGGGCGCCGATATGCGGCGCCTTTGGCGGGTGGACGAGGTGTTGTGGGAGGGCGATACCGCCTATCAGCACGTGCTGATCGGCCGCACCGGGCAGGGAATCTCCCTGTTCTGCGACAACGATCGCCAGAGCACCGAGTTCTCGCAGATCGTCTACCACGAGGCGATGATGGTGCCGGGCTTTCTGCTGGCCGAGAAGGTCGACAGCGTCCTGATCGTCGGGTCCAGTGAGGGCGTGGCGAGCAGGATGGCCGTCGATGCCGGGGCCAGCCGCGTGGATCATGTCGACATCGACCAGGAGTGCGTCCGCGCTTGCGCCGAACACCTGCCGTATGGCTACACCCCGGCCGAGCTGGCCGAGGTGGAGCAGGGCGAGGGGCCGGTCCGGCTGCACTATGCGGACGGGTGGAGCTTCCTGGACCAGGCACTCGGTCGGGGGGACCGCTACGATCTGATCGTGGTCGACCTGCCCGACGAGAGTGCGGATGAGGCCGACAGCCAGCACAACCGGTTGTACGGGGTTGATTTCATCCGTCGCTGCCATGCGGTCCTCTCCCCCGGCGGAGTCGTCGGATTCCAGGCGGGCAGTCCCACGGTGTGGCGCAACACCACGCTCGTGCGGGCCTACAACCGCTTCCGATCCGTGTTCGACACCGTGACGTACTTCGGTTCGGACGAGCACGAGTGGGCGTTCCTGTTCGGACGGGTCGAGCAACTCGACGATCCGATCAACGTCATGCTCGATGCGCTGCCGCAGTGCTCGTACGAGCCGGTCTCGGTGGACGATGCCAGCCTGATCGGTTCCACGGTGCCGCCGTACTCGGTGCGTCACCAGGATTAGAGCGCGGCCGGGTTGGTCGATTTCTCGAGAAATTGACCAACCCACCCACTTCCCTGCGGAAAGGTCATCGCCCGCCGCGCCTGCCGACGTAGAGGTGATACGTCGTCGGATGACCGCCGAGGGTCACCGGAATGGTCAACTCCTCCACCGCTGCGAATACTTCCCGCATGACCGTGTCGAGCTCGGGTGCAGGATCGGCGGACCAGATCGCAGTGATCCCGTGCGGTGCCAGAGTCCTGTGGCAGGCAGTGAGGAAGTCGCGGCGATACACCGCAGCGTTGGCCTCGTAAACCAGGTAGCCGGGACCGTTGTCGACGTCGAGCAGAATGGCCTCCCACGAGGAGGAGACCTGCTCGGCGATGATGTCGGTGATCTCTCCGGTTACGAGTTCGACGCGCTCATCTCCGATCGCCGCCGCCGTATCCGGAACGAATCCCCGACGGTGCCAGTCGACGAGCGCAGGCTCGATCTCGGCCACGAGCACCCGGGTGACCCGGCGGTCGGCCAGCACCTCCCGCAGCGTGAATCCGAGGCCGAGACCGCCGATCAGCGTCCGCACCGGTGCCGTTCCCGACCGGACGTGGGCAGCAGCGTAGTAGGCGTCGAGGGTCGTCGTCGCCAGCAGCCGCTCCGTCGACGTGTGCACGGTGTCCATCACGAACACCCCGTTGACCCGTAGCTCCAGCGCCCCGTCTCCGCTGCGCCGGGTCAGGACGATCTCGCCGCGCTCCGAAACCGCACGTGCCACCCGGCCACTGTCCATTTCTCGGCTCCTTCGTCGGATCCGGGTATCCGGGGGCAGTGACTTCAGGGAAGGTAGGGGTGCAGTCCGTCGGAATTCTCGAACGGCTCTTGTGCCCGCACCTGGAACCACTGCTCGAAGGCGAGCCCGCGCACGCGCAACGCATCCTCGACCTCGATGATGCGGGCCTGCGATATCTCGGTGGAAGGCTCATCGAATTCGGCACCGGAGACCAGTGGGAAATCCACCTCGTAAAGCTCCTCGTGACCGGTATCGGCGAAAGCACGACCGGTGAAGGTGGCGAACAGGGGCTCGCTTTGCTCCCACTCCAGCAGTTCGGCCGCTTCCAGCACCACCCGCGCCTCATTGACCAACAAGCGCAACGCGAGGGACTCGGCGACACAGCGGGGTGGTGTCCAGGATCGTTCGGTCAGCCTGGCCGCAACCGCCGCCGACGACAGCAGCAGTGCACGGGTGAACCGCGAATCGTAGCGGTGTTGGTAGCAGGGCGGCAGCTCCTCCAGCACCAGCAACCCGACGGCCTCGCGCACGGTGGCGTCGTTGATGGTCAGTGCGAGTTCGTCGTAGAAGAGCTCGTCGGTGACCACGCTCACGGCGTGGATCAGCGCGCCCGCGGCCAACCGGGTGGTTTCCTGGTCTGCCTCGCCGGAGGGCGCGAAGGCGGTCGAGTCGAACGCGCGCAGCCGGGGAGCGAGCTCGATCAACCTGTCCCGCCAGCTTCCGCCGTCCGGTGCGGCGGTGCCCGGCATGGAAGTCTCCGAGTCCCCCAGAGCTTCGTCGACCGCGGCTTCCAGGGCTGCCTCGATCTCGTCCCGAGGCTCCTCGGAACTTCCGGAAGCCGCCGCGAGGCTCTGATTGAACTCGTCCTCGGTGATGCGGACCTCGGACTGCGCGACGGTCCAGTTCACGAGCTGCTCACTCTCACCGATCAACTCGTCGAGTACCTGCGCCGCGGCCTCCTCGGCGGCACGCAGCGAGGGGGCGTCCAGCGCGAGCATGACCGTCACGCCTTCGGCGGAAGCGTTGATCCGGTAATCCAGGACGTCGATTTCCTCGCTTTCCGGACCTGTGACGCCTTCGACCTGGCCGAGTTGACGGTCGAGCAGAGATACCACTCCTTCCTGCTGCAGCTCGTCCAATACCGTGGCCTGAACCGGCGGTTGAAGGGCCGCCGTGACTACGTAATCCACCCTGTTTCGCCTTTCGACCGGTTGTCGGGCATGGTACGTGTTCACCGATGCGTTCGTTGCACTACGGCTCACCGATACGGACTCACCGCTATCGGCAATCGCGAGGGGGATGATCATGGATGGTGCGGCACCGACCGTGACGGTGTTCGGAAGCTGCAATATGGATCTGGTTGCCTATGTCGAGATTCCGCCACGAAGCGGGGAAACCGTGCATGGGCGGGAATTCCGGGCCGTTCCCGGCGGCAAGGGGGCCAACCAGGCCATCGCGGCCGCACGGGTCGGAGCACACACCGCCATGATCGGGGCCGTGGGTACCGACGAATTCGGAGCCACGATCGGTGAGGCCCTGCGGGAATGTGCAGTGGACATCCGTGGATTACGCGAGGTCTCGGGGCATAGCGGTACCGCACACATCGTGGTTGATGACGAGGGTGGGAACTCGATCATCGCGATCCCGGCGGCGAATGGAACCGTCACTTCGCTGGCGCCCGGTGACGAGGAACGGATCGCCGCTTCGCGGAGCCTGCTGCTGCAGTTGGAGATCCCGCTCGAGGGAGTGGTTGCTGCGGCCGAATCAGCCCGGCGCAACGACGTTCCGGTCGTGCTGACCCCGGCGCCCGCGGTGGAGCTCCCCGCGAGCGTCCTGTCCCACATCGACCTATTGGTACCGAACGAGCACGAGGCCGCCGTGCTGACCGGGTGTCACGAGCCGGAACGGGCGATGCGAGTTCTGCTGGAGCAGGTTCCCGAAGTCGTGATCACGATGGGTGATCGCGGATCGTTCTACGGCAACAGAGCCGGCGACCGCATCGACATGCCCGCTTACCCGGTGCGAGCAGTCGACACCACTGCCGCGGGAGACACTTTCGTCGGAGTGCTCAGTGCCGCCGTGGCCGCGGGGGCGGAAAGACGAGAAGCTCTGCGGCGAGCCGCTGCGGCCTCGGCATTGTCCGTGCAGCGAAATGGTGCGAGCAGTTCGATGCCGACAGGACGGGAAGTGAATGATTTCCTGGCTGCCACGGCACACGATCAGGAATGATGACGTTCGGTGTCCTGCCGGATGCAGGATGCGCATACAAGTGCTGCTTGTCCGCTCCGGATGGTTCCGGACACGGGCGGCCGGGATATGTGCTCGGGGCCGAAACCCGACCGCCCGTGCGGCAATGGTCGCTTTACTGCGCCTTGTCGTAAGCGTCGACGATCTCCGCAGGAATGCGACCGCGATCGGAAACCTGCATGCCCTGCTGCCTGGCCCATTCCCGAATGGCCTGATTGCGTTCGCGGTCAGCCGTATTGGGAGCCGAGGTCGGCTTGGCGGACTTGGCTGCCTTGCCTGCCTTGGCCTCTTTGCCCGCTTTGCCGCCGCTACGCTTGCGACCACCGGTCCGACGGCTGCTGGCGACATAGGATGCCAATGCATCACGGAGCTCGGCGGCGTTGTCGGCCGACAGGTCAATCGCGTAGTTGACGCCGTCCAGGCCGAACTCGACGGTGGACTCGGCTTCCGAACCGTCGACGTCGTCCACGAGTTGAACGGTGACCTTCTGCGCCACTGGTGAACCTCGATTCCGGATCGCTTTTTTCGGTCGCCATACACCTTACGACGAACAGCGCGAGAACAATAAACGAGTACTGCGATATTGCGCCGGTGGCTGCCCGCATGGACGGCGCCGACCGTGTCGGAAGCCGGAGTATCCTGGCGGTGCCGAGATATTGCGTGAGATTGCTCGCTTCATTCCGGTCGTCGCCATCGGTAGTTTCGTCCGGTTGAAGACCCGACCGTAAGTTGCTCGTTGGGTAGTGGGCGGCGTTCACGGGTGCTTCACGGTCGGCTGTGTGCTTGTTCTATCGTGGAGTACGAGACACCTGCGAGGCGACGTGATATAACGGAACCAGGATTGCAGGAGTCTCGCCTGCAAGTGTCGCGGATCGAGACGGGCACGTTCCCGAGACAGGTGATCATGGCCGAGCGGATTCAGGTCGAACTCGTCGACGACATCGACGGGTCCCGAGCGCAGCAGACAGTCACATTCGCGTTGGACGGCGTCGCGTATGAAATCGACCTGAGCGAACGACACGCCCAACAGTTGCGTGCGGTGTTCGCGCGCTATATCGAACGTGCCAGAACCGCAGAGCAGACCTCGCGTAAGACTCGTCAGCAAGAGCAGGAAGAGCGCCGGGCACGGCAGACGAACCGCCAGCTCACCGAGCAGATCCGCGGAGCAGCGCAGCGCTCTCGTGACCGTATGAACGAGCAGGCGCAGGCCAAGGCTGCCGCCAAGCAGGATTCCTCCGAAGGCGGAAAGGCCGAGGAGGAGTTCGTGGCGCAGGAAGAGGAGCCCACGCTGTTCAGTCAGCACGAAAGCTCCGAGCGGAAAACGGACGAGTCCGCCGACGCGCGGGTTCCTGCCGTCTCCCTGCCGCACTTCCTGTCGGCAGCGGACTGAGTCGGGGCGGCTGAAACAAGCTGCACCGCGCCAAAACAAGCCGCACCGCGCCAAGCAGGCACGGTGCGGCACGGACTGCGGAAGCCGCTGTCTGCGGTCAGTCCTCGGCGCGGTGTCTGCGGCCACCGCTACGCCCGGACTTCTGTTGTGATTGGTCCTCGGCGTGTGTCGTCGATTGCTGCTCGGCCTGCTCGTTGAGCGAGGACACGAACTCGGGCGGGGCGCTCGTGTCCCAGTGGTCCGCTTCCGGATCGATCAGTGTCTTCTGCAGTTCGGTGTAAATCGGTGTCGAGTCCACTACTACCCCCGTTCTCACGGTCAACTCCCGAGATTACCCCCGCAGGACCGCAAGATCCGAAGGACGGCTGGTGATCACTCGAACGGCGGTCTCCCGTACGGCGGAGGCGCCGGCGCGGTCGCCATGCGATCGGTATCTCCGTTGATGTGGTGTTAATGGGGGGTTGTGCTGGTGTTTTGTGGGTTGCGGGGGGTGGGTGTGCGGGGTGGGTTCGGGGATGTGTAAAGTTTTCGCTGTCAGCACGGAACGAGCCGGTGTGAGTCGGGTCGGGTGTTGGTGGGGTCGTGAAGTGATCTCCCACGTTGGTGGTGGAGTGAGCGGCCTTGCTCGGTCCGGGAAATTGGCCTTGGCGGGTTGCCCTGTGTGGGGCCTGTGCGGGGTTGTTTTCGGTCGGGTGGAATAATAGGTGAGCGGTTGCTGCGATTGTGTCCGTGTTCGGTGTTGCTTCGCTGGGTCTTGAGAGATGTGGGGCCCGGTTGTTGGGGTGGCATTCGGATGGGGTATAGTGGGTAGCCGCGATATCATGAGGATGGCCTGCCGTGTGGTGGGTGTGTTCTTTGAGAACTCAACAGTGTGCCGATGGTTTTGTGTTTGATGCGGACCGTTTTTTCGGTTTTGTTTTTTTGGGGCATGCCCTGTTGTGGGGTGTGTTTCTGCTGGGGTTGTTGAATGATCCTTTGTTGGAGAGTTTGATCCTGGCTCAGGACGAACGCTGGCGGCGTGCTTAACACATGCAAGTCGAACGCTGAAGCTCTTGTTCGCAGGGGTGGATGAGTGGCGGACGGGTGAGTAACACGTGGGCAATCTGCCCTGTACTTGGGGATAAGCCTTGGAAACGGGGTCTAATACCGGATAGGACATGTCATCGCATGGTGGTGTGTGGAAAGCTCCGGCGGTACGGGATGAGCCCGCGGCCTATCAGCTGGATGGTGCGGTAACGGCGTACCATGGCGACGACGGGTAGCCGGCCTGAGAGGGTGACCGGCCACACTGGGACTGAGATACGGCCCAGACTCCTACGGGAGGCTGCAGTGGGGAATCTTGCGCAATGGGCGAAAGCCTGACGCAGCAACGCCGCGTGGGGGAGGACGGCCTTCGGGTTGTAAACCTCTTTCGGTCCCGACGAAGGTGACGGTAGGGGCAGAAGAAGCGCCGGCTAACTACGTGCCAGCAGCCGCGGTAATACGTAGGGCGCAAGCGTTGTCCGGATTTATTGGGCGTAAAGAGCTCGTAGGCGGTTTGTCGCGTCGGCCGTGAAAACCTGTTGCTTAACGGCAGGCGTGCGGTCGATACGGGCAGACTTGAGTTCGGTAGGGGAGACTGGAATTCCTGGTGTAGCGGTGAAATGCGCAGATATCAGGAGGAACACCGGTGGCGAAGGCGGGTCTCTGGGCCGATACTGACGCTGAGGAGCGAAAGCGTGGGGAGCGAACAGGATTAGATACCCTGGTAGTCCACGCCGTAAACGTTGGGCGCTAGGTGTGGGGACTGTTTCCACGGTGTCCGTGCCGTAGCTAACGCATTAAGCGCCCCGCCTGGGGAGTACGGCCGCAAGGCTAAAACTCAAAGGAATTGACGGGGGCCCGCACAAGCGGCGGAGCATGTGGATTAATTCGATGCAACGCGAAGAACCTTACCTGGGTTTGACATGCCTGGATCGCTCTGGAGACAGGGTTTCCCTTTTTGGGGCCGGTGCACAGGTGGTGCATGGCTGTCGTCAGCTCGTGTCGTGAGATGTTGGGTTAAGTCCCGCAACGAGCGCAACCCTTGTCCTGTGTTGCCAGCAATGCGGTTGGGGACTCGCGGGAGACTGCCGGGGTCAACTCGGAGGAAGGTGGGGATGACGTCAAGTCATCATGCCCCTTATGCCCAGGGCTTCACACATGCTACAATGGCCGGTACAGAGGGTGGCCAACCCGTGAGGGGCAGCGAATCTCTTAAAGCCGGTCTCAGTTCGGATCGGGGTCTGCAACTCGACCCTGTGAAGTCGGAGTCGCTAGTAATCGCAGATCAGCAGTGCTGCGGTGAATACGTTCCCGGGCCTTGTACACACCGCCCGTCACGTCACGAAAGTCGGTAACGCCCGAAGCTCATGGCCCAACCGGTTTGCCGGGGGGAGTGGTCGAAGGTGGGACCGGCGATTGGGACGAAGTCGTAACAAGGTAGCCGTACCGGAAGGTGCGGCTGGATCACCTCCTTTCTAAGGAGCACTGGTACTCGCACATGCCGGCGTGTCCTGTCCCGGTGTGGGCAGGGTGGTGGCCGGGTGTGGGTGCTGCCTGGTGGGTGTGCCCGGATGTGGTGCGCACCGGGTGGTGCTGTCCGAGAGTGTGGAAACGTCGAACATGGAATGCTGCTGGGGCCTGGGTGGTCTCGGTGTCGGTGCACTGTTGGGTTCTGAGGGAACATGCCGCTGGTGCTGCCCCTGGTTGGGGTGGTGGTGGGTGTGTTGCCGTGGTGGTTGTTGTTTGAGAACTGTATAGTGGATGCGAGCATCTTGATACTTGGTGTGTAAGTGTGTAAGGGCGCACGGTGGATGCCTCGGCATCAGGAGCCGATGAAGGACGTGGGAGGCTGCGATAAGCCTCGGGGAGCTGTCAACCGAGCTGTGATCCGAGGGTGTCCGAATGGGGAAACCCGGCCGGAGTGATGTCCGGTCACCGCTGTCTGAATGTATAGGGCAGTGGGAGGGAACGCGGGAAAGTGAAACATCTCAGTACCCGCAGGAAGAGAAAGCAATAGCGATTCCCCGAGTAGTGGCGAGCGAAACGGGATGTGTGGCTAAACCGGGTGCGTGGCAAGCCGGCAGGCGTTGCGTGCTCGGGGTTGTTGGGAGCATCTGGTTGGGGCTGCCGCCTCAGCGGGGAGTGTATGCATGGCCAGCTGAATGCGTTGGAATGCGCAGGCGTAGTGGGTGAGACCCCCGTCGGTGAAAGTGGTGCGTGCTCCCGGGTGTGATCCCGAGTAGCACGGGGTCCGTGGATTCCCGTGTGAATCGGCCAGGACCACCTGGTAAGCCTGAATACTCCTGGTGACCGATAGCGGAGAGTACCGTGAGGGAATGGTGAAAAGTACCCCGAGAGGGGAGTGAAAGAGTCCCTGAAACCGTGTGCCTATAATCCGTCAGAGCCGTTCGCGGTGATGGCGTGCCTTTTGAAGAATGAGCCTGCGAGTTAGTGGTGCGTGGCGAGGTTAACCCGTGGTGGGGAAGCCGGAGCGAAAGCGAGTCCGAACAGGGCGTGGTAGTCGCGTGCTCTAGACCCGAAACCGAGTGATCTACCCATGGCCAGGGTGAAGCCCGGGTAATACCGGGTGGAGGCCCGAACCCACCAGGGTTGAAAACCTGGGGGATGAGCTGTGGGTAGGGGTGAAAGGCCAATCAAACTCGGAGATAGCTGGTTCTCCCCGAAATGCATTGAGGTGCAGCGTCGTGTGTTTCGTCGTGCAGGTAGAGCTACTGGATGGTGGAGGGCCCTGTGTGGGGTACTGACGTCAACCAAACTCCGAATGGCATGGCGTGGATAGCGCGGCAGTGAGTCGGCGGGGGAAAAGCTCCGTCGTCGAGAGGGAAACAGCCCAGAACACCGGCTAAGGCCCCCAAGTGTGTGCTTAGTGGGGAAGGATGTGGGACTGCCCGGACAACCAGGAGGTTGGCTTAGAAGCAGCCATCCTTGAAAGAGTGCGTAATAGCTCACTGGTCGAGTGGTCCTGCGCCGAAAATGTAGCGGGGCTCAAGCACACCGCCGAAGCCGTGTCGCCGTGACTGTGTCATGGTGGGTAGGGGAGCATCGTGTGGACGGTGAAGCGGCGGCGTAAGCCAGTCGTGGAGACCATGCGAGAGAGAATGCGGGCATGAGTAGTGCAAGCAGAGTGAGAATCTCTGCCGCCGGATGACCAAGGGTTCCTGGGCAAGGCTGATCCGCCCAGGGTGAGTCGGAGCCTAAGGCGAGGCCGACAGGCGTAGCCGATGGATAACGGGTTGATATTCCCGTACCCGCCGACGCGCGTCCCATACCGGTGTCGGTGTTCTCGGTGCTATCGGTGCCGGCCTGTTCCGCTGTGCGGGACGGTGTCCGGTGCTCATGGTGGCGAGGCCCGGCGGTCCGGTCAGTGATGGGGTGACGCAGCAGGGTAGCCCATCCCGGGCGATGGTAGTCCCGGGGTAACGGTGTAGGGCGGTGCACAGGCAAATCCGTGCACCGGTGCCTGAGACCGGAGGCCGAGCCCGTGTGGCGAAGTGGGTGATCCCGTACTGCCGAGAAAAGCCTCTAGCGAGTGCGTGGGTGGTCCGTACCCCAAACCAACACAGGTGGTCAGGTAGAGCATACCGAGGCGAGCGAGCGAACCGTGGTCAAGGAACTCGGCAAAATGTCCCCGTAACTTCGGGAGAAGGGGAGCCATGGCCGGTGTAGGAGCGTTGCCTCCGAAGCTGGTGGTGGCCGCAGAGAGTGGGCCCGAGCGACTGTTTACTAAAAACACAGGTCCGTGCGAAGTCGTAAGACGAGGTATACGGACTGACGCCTGCCCGGTGCCGGAACGTTAACAGGACTCGTTAGTGGGTGCGCCCGCGAAGCGGAGAATGGAAGCGCCGGTAAACGGCGGTGGTAACTATAACCATCCTAAGGTAGCGAAATTCCTTGTCGGGTAAGTTCCGACCTGCACGAATGGCGTAACGACTTGGGCGCTGTCTCGACCACGGACTCGACGAAATTGCAATACGAGTAAAGATGCTCGTTACGCGCGGCAGGACGGAAAGACCCCGGGACCTTTACTGTAGCTTGGTATTGGTGTCTGGTTCGGCTTGTGTAGGATAGGTGGGAGACTGGGAAGCTCACACGCCAGTGTGGGTGGAGTCGCTGTTGAAATACCACTCTGGTCGTTGCGGGCGTCTAACCTCGATCCGTGATCCGGATCAGGGACAGTGCCTGGTGGGCAGTTTAACTGGGGCGGTTGCCTCCCAAAGGGTAACGGAGGCGCCCAACGGTCCCCTCAGCCTGGTTGGAAACCAGGTGGCGAGTGCAAGGGCACAAGGGGGCTTGACTGTGAGACCGACGGGTCGAGCAGGTGCGAAAGCAGGGCCTAGTGATCCGGCACTGGCTGGTGGAAGCGGTGTCGCTCAACGGATAAAAGGTACCCCGGGGATAACAGGCTGATCCTGCCCAAGAGTCCATATCGACGGCATGGTTTGGCACCTCGATGTCGGCTCGTCGCATCCTGGGGCTGTAGTCGGTCCCAAGGGTTGGGCTGTTCGCCCATTAAAGCGGCACGCGAGCTGGGTTTAGAACGTCGTGAGACAGTTCGGTCCCTATCCGCCGCGCGCGTTCGGAGACTTGCGAGATGCTGTCCCCAGTACGAGAGGACCGGGACGGACGAACCTCTGGTGTGCCAGTTGTTCCGCCAGGAGCACGGCTGGTTGGCTACGTTCGGCACGGATAACCGCTGAAAGCATCTAAGCGGGAAGCCGTCCTCCAGATGAGGTCTCCCCCCGACCTGGATCGGGTAAGGCCCCCACCAGACGAGTGGGTTGATAGGCCGGAGGTGGAAGCCTGGCAACAGGTGCAGCCGACCGGTACTAATCGGCCGAGTGACTTACCCACCCAGGGTGCGCATCCACTATACGGATCTGAAACAACAACCACCCCCCATAAACTCCACACACTGGCCATGGGCTAGACTGTGTGGCCAGAACGAGTCGGTGGTCATAGCGGCGGGGACACGCCCGGTCCCATCCCGAACCCGGAAGCTAAGCCCGCCAGCGCCGATGGTACTGCACCCCCACGGGTGTGGGAGAGTAGGACACCGCCGACCCCCACTTCGGAGGGGCTGTGCACACCGCATTGCGCGGACTGCACAGCCCCTCCGATTTTTTCACGTCCCGACCAAAACCGATTGCGAAGGCAACGGTACGGCGAGAACCTCGGCCGATGAACGTCGAGCACCACGATTCGATGGATGTCGCCGAACTCGCTCTCGGATGGTGGGTGAGATGAGTCTCCGGCGATCCGTACCCTGACGCACATGGGTGGTGTGCGGATTCTCCTTGTCCAACCGTCCGAGCAGGGTCCTCCTCAACAGCTGGGGGAGTGGCTGACTGCGGCCGGTGCGGAACTTGACGTTGTCCTGCCCGCTGCACAGGAGCTGCCGGAGAGCGTGGATGCGTATTCGGCGCTGGTGGTGCTGGGCGGTGGGATGGGTGCGCTCGATGACCTCGAGTACCCGTGGCTCAGCGGTGTTCGAGCACTGTTGAGTCAGGCAGTCGGTCGACGGATGCCGGTGCTCGGCATATGCCTGGGGGCTCAGTTGCTGGCAGCGGCGACCGGAGGCCGGGTCAAACCGGTACGCGACGGCCCCGAAGTGGGCACGCTGCTGGTGGCCAAGCGTGATGCTGCTGCCGAGGACCTGCTATTGGGACCTCTGCCGCTGACTCCCGACGTCTTGCAGTTCCACCGGGACGAAGTGGCCTCCCTGCCTCCGTCCGCGAAGCTGCTGGCTTCCTCGCCGAAGTGCGAGAATCAGGTATTTCGAGTGGGTGATTGGGCATATGGTCTGCAATTCCACATCGAGACGAGCACGGATACGGTTCTGGAGTGGGCGCGCGATATGCCCGATCTCGCCGAAACCGCTCGCTCCGGTCAGTTCGATCGTGATCACCTCGACGCCTTCCACGGTGATCTGGCCGAGACATGGCAGCCGGTGGTGGAGCGCTTCGTCGACCTGGCCGGGCAGTCCCCGGACGAACGTCCGGGCAGCCGCTCGCTGCCGCTCGTGTGAGCGTGATCGCAGGAGGTAAGTGCGGTGACGACTCGGCTCGGCCGACGTCACGGATTACGGTTCGGATATGACCCAGAGCGGCTCCCAGCGTCCGGGATCGATGCCCTCTCCGGCCAGGTACGGCTTCAGCGACGTGCAACGTGCGGAGACGCAGTTGCGGGCTGCAGGCTGGTGGTCCGATTCCGGGCCTGTGGCGGAGGCGGAACGGGTCGTCTCGGCACTGTCGCGAGCGCCTGATCCCGATCTCGCACTGCACTCGGTCGAGCGGTTACGCGAGGCAGTGGGGATGACGTGGCCCGAGTTGTCCGCGGAACTGGTCACCGACAAGGGGCTACGCGGGCGTCTGTTCGCAACGTTGGGTGTCTCCGGTGCCTTCGCCGACCACCTGGTGGCACATCCCGGTGATTGGCGCCGACTGCGTACCGGTTGTCGGCAGAACATGCGCGATGTCGACGAGTACACCTCGGTGCTGCTGGAATCGGTCGGTGCACGCGGCAGTGGAGTCCCCGGAACACCCGGTGGGCCGGTCGCGTCGTTGCAGGGGAAAGCCGCCACGAGTGCGCTGCGCGCTGCTTACCGCGGGCTGTTGCTGGAGGTGGCTGCGGCCGATCTCGCCGCTGTCGTCGAACCCGGTGTCGCCTCGACCACCTACGAGCAGGTGGCGAGCTCGCTCTCCGATCTCGCTGTCGCGGCACTGCGAGCCGCCCTGTCCGTTGCGGCGGCCGAACTTTCCGAAGACGATTCGGTCGCTCGGCTGGCGGTGATCGCGATGGGCAAGTGCGGGGGGAGGGAACTCAACTACGTCAGCGACGTGGATGTCGTCTTCGTGGCCGAATCCGAGGAGGACGTCGCCCCGGCGACCCGGCTGGCCAGCATGATGATGCGTGTGGCCGGGACCGCGTTTTTCGAGGTCGACGCGGCATTGCGCCCGGAGGGTAAGGCGGGTGCTCTGGTACGTACCTTGGACGGGCATCTCAGCTATTACCGTCGATGGGCCCGTACGTGGGAATTTCAGGCGCTGCTCAAAGCTCGCCCGGTGGCGGGTGACGGTGATCTCGGCATGCGTTATCTGGAAGCCGTGCAACCGCTGGTGTGGACTGCGGCGGAGCGGCAGGACTTCGTGTCCGATGTGCGCTCGATGCGGCGCCGGGTCGAGGAGCACGTTCCGCCGGAGCACGCCGAACGTGAAATCAAACTCGGCAGGGGCGGGCTTCGTGACGTGGAGTTCGCCGTGCAGCTGCTGCAGATGGTGCACGGGCGCAGTGACGACTCGGTGCGCACGTCGGCCACTGTGGAGGCGCTGCGAAAGCTGGGCGACAACGGCTACGTCGCGCGCACGGATGCCGCGGACCTGGCGGACTCGTACCGCTTTCTGCGCATCCTGGAGCATCGCCTGCAGTTGCGCCGCTTGCGGCGTACGCACTTGCTTCCGGGGTCGGATGACGCCAACGCCCGGCACGTTCTCGCCAAGTCGGTGGGATTGCGCTCCAGTGGCCGCAAGGACGCAGGCGCTGTTCTGCTCACCGAGTTCCGCAGGCACAGTAACCGGGTTCGGCGATTGCACGAGAAACTGTTCTACCGCCCGCTGCTGGAGGCGGTGGCGAAGGTTCCTTCGGCGGCGCTGCGGTTGACCACCGATGCCGCGGTCGACCGGTTGAGCGCTCTCGGTTACACCTCGCCCGAGGGCGCGTTGCGGCACATCGGAGCCATCACGGCCGGAGTCTCGCGTCGCGCGAGTATCCAGGGCACTTTGCTGCCGATGCTGCTGGATCTGCTCGCCGAGACTCCGGATCCGGACGGCGGGCTGCTCGCCTACCGGAAGGTGTCCGAGGCTCTGGCCGAAACGCCCTGGTATCTGCGCTTGCTGCGTGATGAGGGTGCGGTGGCCGAGCGGTTGGCGGTATTGCTCGGCACTTCCAAGCTGGTTCCCGAACTCCTCGTACGCGCCCCCGAGGTATTGCGGTTGCTGTCCGATGTGTCTGCCCTGGCGGGCCGGAATCCGCGGGAGGTGGCGGATTCCTTGCGTAGCGCGGTTTCGCGGCACGGCGACCCGGAACGTGCGGTCGCTGCGGCACGCTCGCTGCGGCGGCACGAGATGCTTCGTGTCGCCTGTGCCGACCTGCTCGGTCTGATGAAGCCCGAAGCGGTGTTCCGGGCACTGTCGAGTGTGTGGGCGGCGGTTCTCGAGGCCGCACTCGACGCGTCCGTGCGTGAGGTGGCCCGACGTCCCGAATGGGCCGGTGGTGGACTGCCGCCCGCTCGGATCGCCGTGATCGGTATGGGGCGGTTGGGTGGCGCCGAACTCGGCTATGGATCCGATGCGGACGTGATGTTCGTGTGCGAACCGGCCGAGCATGTCGAGGAATCCATGGCGTTGCGGTTCGCCACCACCGTCGTGGAGCAGATACGCAGACTACTGGGCAAGCCGAGCCTGGACCCGCCCTTGGAGGTCGATATCGAGCTACGTCCGGAAGGACGAAGCGGTGCCCTGGTACGTACGCTGGACTCCTACCTCAACTACTATCAACGGTGGGCCAAGGTGTGGGAAGCGCAGGCGTTGCTACGTGCTCGTCCGGTGGCGGGGGACGAGGACTTGGGGGAGCGGTTCTGCCGGTCGATCGCCACGATCCGCTACCCGCGGGGTGGTCTGGACGGTGCGAATATCCGCGAGATCCGCCGCATCAAGGCTCGTGTCGATGCGGAACGTTTACCGCGAGGAGCGGACCCGACCACGCACACCAAGCTGGGGCGCGGTGGGCTCGCCGATGTGGAATGGACACTGCAACTGTTGCAGCTGCGCCATGCCGACGAGTTTCCGGAATTGCGTACCACCTCGACCGTGGAAGGTCTCCGTGCGGCGATGGGGGTCGGCGTGTTGGCCGAGAGCGACGCCGACGAGCTGATTGCCGCGTGGATGCTGGCGATGCGTGCCCGCAATGCGGTGATGCTGGTGCGGGGAAAGTCCGGTGATCAGTTGCCCAAACAAACCAGGGAACTGATCGCCGTGGCAGCGGCTCTCGGTTACCCGACCGGAGTGGACACGGGGGAAGTGCTCGATGATTATCTCCGTGTCACCCGGCGTGCGAGGGCAGTGGTCGAGCGAATATTTTACGAGGAATCTCCCGGAGTCTCTTAGTAGGGTTTTGTCAAGTGTTTGATCGTTGCTGGTCAGGGGGTTTCCAGCTGTCCGGGGCGGTTTGGTGGCAGGTGGGGCAGGCGCCGGTCCAGACGGCCAGCAGGGTTTGCAGGTGTCGCAGGACTGCGTAGAGGGTCAGGCCGGCGCAGGGGCTTTTGGGTCGGCCCGCAGCTGGGTGCAGATGGCCTGTGCCAGGCTGACCAGGGTGACGTGGCGGTACCAGCCGGGCAGGCTGCGGCCTTCGAAGTGATCCAGGCCGAGGCCGGTTTTGAGTTCGCGGTAGTCGTGTTCGACGCGCCAGCGCAGCTTGGCCAGCTGCACCAGTTCGCGCAGGGTGTCTCGGCGGGCAGGTTGGAGATCCAGTAGTCGGTGGATTCGGGCTCTCCGGGTGGCCATTCGACGATCAGCCGGGCTGCGGGCAGGTGCCAGGCTTGACCGCGACCACAGAGGACAGGCCGCGTTCGGCGAGCCCGAAACGAAAAGCGGTGGCATCGCCGTAGCCGCTGTCGGCGACCACCGGCCGGGCCGACAGGTTCCAGTCCTCGGGGGTTTCGTCGAGCATGTCCAGCGCCAGCCGCCGCACCGCGGCATCCGGGCCGCGAACTCCTCGATCCGTGGGGCCACGGCCTGCATCTCCTCCGGTGTCTCCCACCATCATCCCACCCAACAGAAACGAGTTAACAAAGTCCTACTAGTACTCGAAAGAGGTCTCCGGCAGGCGACGCGTTCCCGCCTGTGGGATGTTGCTCGTATGCAGGCTGTTGCGTTGACCGAGTTCGGTGAGCCCGAGGTACTGTCCCTCCAGGAGCTGGATGATCCGCTGGTGGGGCCGGATACGGTCCTCGTCGAGGTCCGTGCGGCCGGAGTGAACCCGGTGGATTACATGATTCGCCGTGGTTATTTGCAGGGTGCGTACCCACATCACATGCCGCTGATTCCCGGTTGGGACGTTGCCGGCGTGGTGCGCGCGGCGGGCCCGGCGGTGACCGGGTACCGACCCGGTGACGAGGTGGTCGGCTATGTGCGTAAGGATCACGTCCAGAACGGGACTTACGCCGATATGGTCGCAGCGCCCGTGCGAACGCTCGCGCACAAGTCTCGTTCGCTGGATTTCGAACGGGCGGCGGGGATTCCCCTGGCCGGTCTGACTGCGGTGCAGACGTTGCACGCTGCCGGAGCCGGGCGTGGTGACATCGTCCTGGTGCATGCCGCTTCCGGTGGGGTGGGACACCTCGCTGTGCAGATCGCCACCGCGATGGGCGCGTCTCGTGTGATCGGCACGGCCTCCGAAGGCAATCACGAGTTCCTGCGGGAGCTCGGTGCGGAGCCGCTGACCTACGGTGAGCGCCTTCCCGAACGGCTCGCCGAGCTCGTCGGTGGCGAGGGCAAAGTGGACGTGGCATTGGACTTCGTCGGTGGGCAGGCGCTGGCGGACTCCCCTTCGATCGTGCGCAGTCCCGAGCGGCATGTCTCGGTCATGGACCCCGACACTGTGCTGTCCCAGGGCGGTCGGTACGTTTTCGTGCATCCGGACTCGCAACAGTTGACGTGGCTGGGCGAGCTTGCCGACAACGGGCAACTTCGCGTCGAGGTCCAGCAGACCTTCCCGTTGGAACAGGCCGCTGCAGCACACCGAGTGCTCGAGGACGGTCACGTACGCGGCAAGCTGGTGCTCACTCCGGCGTGATCGCACTCCTGCGGTGGTAGCCATTCGCTCGGGCGTGGTGACATCATGCACGGGTTCTGCCGCGTGGTTGGACACCGGGAGTGCACGATGTCCGAAGAGTTCGAACTGCTCGTTGACCGGCAAGCACTGCATGGTCAGAGTCCGGTGTGGATGCGTGCGTTCAATGCAGTGCGCTGGGTGGATGTGCTGCGACGCGAATTGCACACCTACCACCGGAATTCCGGTGGCGATGACGTGAACGTGTTGTCCGCAGCGGTGACGTCCCTCGCTGTGAGCCGGAGCGGACAGGTGATCACGGCGGCCGGGCACGGTTTTGCCCGGCTGTCCCGGTCCCGCGCCGGTTTGCACCCGGTTGCCGAAGTGCCCTGTGGTGACCGGATGAACGAGGGGGCCTGTGACCCGGCGGGACGTTTTCTCGCCGGCACCGCCACCTACGACCGGAGCGAGCGGGGAAACGCGTTGTACGTGCTGGACTCCGATCGGGCCCGGCCCTTGGTGGATGGGCTTACCGCACCCGGTGGACTGGACTGGAGCCCCGACGGCGGAACGATGTACCTCGTCGATTCCGCGCCGCGGGTGATCTGGATGTACGCCTACGATGCCAAGCGCGGTCGTCTCGGTGCGGGCCGTCGGTGGGTCGTCTGTTCCGAGTCGGAAGGGAACCCGCGTGGAATCGTGGTGGACCGTGAAGGGTGTGTCTGGGTGGCGTTGGACGGCACCGGCAGGATTCATCGCTACCGGCCGAACGGCGACCTCGAGACAGTGCTGTGGGCACCCACCGCCCGGATCACCGGGCTGGCGTTCGGTGGTCGTCGGCTGGACGAGATGTACGTGACCTCGGCATGTGTCGGTTATCACGAGCGTGACCTGCGTGCCGACCCCTATGCGGGTGCGTTGCTGCGGTTCCGCCCCGGATCTGTCGGCCTGCCCACAACCGCCTGGAACGGCCATTGAGCGAGCATCCCGGGGCGGTCGATTTCGCCCGGGAGATCGCCCAGCGGGGCCGGTGGCAGGACGAATCTCCGCCACCGGCCCCGCTGTCGACCGGCAGGATCACACGTCGAAGTAGAGGGCGAACTCGTGCGGGTGCGGGCGCAGCCGGATCGGGTCGATCTCGTCCTCCCGCTTGAGCGCGATGAAGTTCTCGATCAGGTCCTCGGTGAACACGCCGCCCTCGAGCAGGTAGTCGTGGTCGGCTTCGAGCTTGTCGACGGCCTTGGACAGCTCATCGGGCACCTGCGGAACGTTCTTGGCCTCCTCGGGCGGCAGCTCGTAGAGGTCCTTGTCGATCGGCTCGGCAGGCTCGATCTTGTTCTTGATGCCGTCCACGCCTGCCATGAGCATCGCCGCGAAGCCCAGATACGGGTTACCGGACGGGTCCGGGCAGCGGAACTCGACGCGCTTGGCCTTCGGGTTCGTACCGGTGATCGGGATACGCATGCAGGCGGACCGGTTGCGCTGCGAATAGACCAGGTTCACCGGTGCCTCGTAACCGGGGACCAGCCGCCGGTAGGAGTTCACCGTGGGGTTGGTCAGCGCCAGCAGGCTCGGTGCGTGGTGCAGGATGCCGCCGATGTAGTAACGCGCGGTTTCCGACAGGCCCGCGTAGCCGGACTCGTCGTGGAACAGCGGGCTGCCGTCCTGCCACAGCGACATGTGGCAGTGCATGCCGGAGCCGTTGTCACCGAACAGCGGCTTGGGCATGAAGGTGACGGTCTTGCCGTTCCGCCATGCGGTGTTTTTGATGATGTACTTGAACAGCTGCAGGTCGTCGGCGGCGTGCAGCATCGTGTTGAACTTGTAGTTGATTTCGGCCTGGCCGCCGGTGCCGACCTCGTGGTGGGCGCGTTCGACCTCGAAGCCCGCCTTGCTCAGCTCCGTGGTCATCTCGTCGCGCAGGTCGGCGAAGTGGTCGTACGGCGAGACCGGGAAGTAGCCGCCCTTGTAGCGGGTCTTGTAACCGCGGTTGCCGCCTTCCTCGTTGCGCCCGGTGTTCCACCAGCCCTCGATCGAATCGACCTCGTGGAACGAGGTGTTCGCGGACTCGGAGAAGCGCACCGAGTCGAAGATGTAGAACTCGGCCTCGGAGGCGAAGAACGCGGTGTCGGCGATGCCGGACTCCGCCAGGTACTGCTCGGCCTTGCGCGCGATGTTGCGCGGATCCCGGCTGTAGGGCTCCAACGTGAACGGGTCGTGCACGAAGAAGTTGAGGATCAGTGTCTTCTCGATGCGGAACGGGTCGAGCCGCGCGGTGTAGGGATCGGGCAGCAGCAGCATGTCCGACTCGTGGATCGACTGGAAACCGCGAACCGACGAACCATCGAAAGCCAGCCCTTCGATGAAGGTGTCGTGGTCGAACGCCGATGCGGGTACGGTGAAGTGCTGCATGACCCCCGGCAGGTCACAGAACCGGACATCAACGAACTTCACGCCCTCGTCGGAAATGAAGCGCAGGACCTCGTCTGGATTCTTGAACACCCTCGATGGCTCCTTCGTACGCTTGCTTGTACCGCTCACCGGCGACTCTTGCGGTCACCGACTCGACATCTACGCTAGGACGCCGGTGTTGCCTGGTCGTCACTCCTGTGTTTCGTCGACGTTAACGCGATAGCGACCTGCTTCAGCTGCACTTGCAGGGGCTTGCTCGAGCAGGCCGTATCCTGAAGCCGTGGGTAGAGTGACGGGTTCCTGGCTGTCCGGCCCGAGGGCCGCGTACGGTCACCAGGATGACACCGACCGGCAGCGGTGGCGAGGCGAGCGGCTGGGCCTGCCGGAAAGCGGATCGGGTGCGGCGGCCCCCACCGGTAGGCGGGCACTGGGCTTCTTCATCGATCTGGGGCTGGCCGCGCTTGTGGCCGGTCTGTTCACCGCACCGGAGTTACCGGGCAACTGGAGCCTGCTGGCCTGGATCCTCATCACGATCGTGCCGGTGGGCTTCTTCGGATTCACTCCCGGCATGGCCGTGACCGGAATCTGGGTCTCCCGACTGGACGGGGCCATGGTGGTCGGTGTACCACGCGCCTTGCTGCGCTGTTTGCTGACGTTGTTGCTGGTTCCCGCCGTGCTGTGGAACTTGGACGGCCGATCCTGGCACGACCGGCTCACCGGGACCGTCGTGCTACGCCGCTAGAGCCCTCCGGCCGAGGCCGAAGTTTCCGGGAAAGTTTCGGCCCCGGTGCGCCGGTGGCTCAGCGGCGGCGGGTCGCACGTTGCATGCTGCGCATTTTCGCGCCCTGGGGAGTCGGTCCCTTGGGCATCGAGTTGCCCCGACCGGCCAGCGCGGCGAGACGCTTCTCCAGGGAGTCGGCTTGCCCCGCGTTGATGTTGCGAGGCAGTTTCATGATGCGCGACTGCAGCTTGCGGATCGGCACCTGGCCTTCCTCGTTGCCCACGATGAACTCGTAGATCGGGGTGTCGCCCACCAGACGCGAGATCCGCTTCTTCTCCTGGGACATCAGGTTTCGCACCCGGTGCGGTGCCCCTTCGCCGACGAGCACGATGCCGGGGCGTCCGATCACCCGGTGCACGGCATCGAGTTGACTGGTACCGGAGACCGCCTGCGACAGGTGCCACTTGCCCCGGAGGTTCTCCAATGCCCAGCCGCCCGCACCGGGCTGCCCCTCGGCCTTGCGGTAGACATTGGCCTGCACCCTCCTGCCGAAGATGATGACCGCCCCGAGAACGCCGAGTGCGATGCCCACCGGCAGGAAGTACCACTGCAGGCCCCAGACCAAGCCGAGCAGGAACGCCACCAACGCGACCCCGACGAACACCGCCAGCATCAGCGGAAGCAGCAGCCGATCCTCCCGGCGCTGCATCTTGAACGCCTCGAAGAACTGTTTGCGGCGTGCGCTGGATGCCTGCCGCTTCTGCTTGGCCGCCTCTTTCTTGGCGGCCTTGTCCTGCTTGGCCATGCCCACCAGGATACGGCGCACCCCCGAGCCACCGTCGAGACGGTGACGAATGGTGCGCAACGGGAGAGTCCCGAGCGCGCTGTGCCCCTGCGGAAGTATGCCAAGGTGACCGTGTCCGTGCGAGGGTGATTGCGTCCGCAGGCTTGAAGACCGGCCGTGACCACCGGGAGCGGAGCCATTGACCACCCCACAGTCCGGGCAGCCCGGCGATTCCGCCGAGTCCGCGCAGACGGGTGCGCACTCGGTTGATCCCGCCGACCGCCAATCCGAGTCCTTTCCCCGCTGGTGGTGGCGCGGCATGGCGCGGTACCGACCTCCCGGCTTCGGCCGGTCACGCCTGTGGCGGAGCCCCTTGCGCGGGCCCTGGTTGACCTCGGTGTTCGGAGCGGTCCTGCTGGTCACCCTGCCCGCGGTCACTCTCACCGGCCTGGTGTCCTACATCGCCTACGCGCCGCAGTTCGGACAGGCGATACCGGTCGAGGTCGGCTGGCTGCGCCTGCCGTTGTTCACCTGGCCGACGCACCCGTCCTGGCTTTACGGGCTGAATCAAAGCGTGCATGTGCTGCTCGGGCTCGTGCTGATCCCGGTGGTCCTGGCCAAGTTGTGGTCGGTCATTCCGAAACTGTTCATCTGGCCGCAGGCCCGGTCCGTGGCACAGGTCGTCGAACGACTCTCGCTGCTGCTGCTTGTCGGCGGGGTACTGTTCGAGATCGGCACCGGTGTCCTCAACATCCAGTACGACTACGTCTTCGGTTTCAGCTTCTACACCGCGCATTATTTCGGTGCCTGGGTGTTCATCGCCGGCTTCGTGGTGCACGTGGCCATCAAGCTGCCTCGCCTGATCACCGCGCTGCGTTCGCGCTCGCTGCGCGGGGAGCTGCGAACGTCCCGTGCGCAGACCCGTCCCGAGCCACTCGACGTGGACGGGTTGGTCGCGGTCAGGCCCGATGCCCCCACGGTCAGCCGTCGCGGAGCATTGGGACTGGTGGGCAGCGGTTCCCTGCTGGTCGCCGTGTTGACGGTCGGTCAGAGTATCGGCGGGTGGGCGCGGCAGTTCGCTCTGTTGCTGCCCCGTGGCCGCTCCTACGGCGACGGACCCAACGGCTTCCAAATCAACCGCACCGCCGAGGCGGCGTTGATCGGTCCTCGGGATGTCGGGGCGGGATGGCGCCTCGTGCTGACCGGAGGCCCCGAACCGGTCAAGCTCGATCGTGCGGCGTTGCTGGCCATGCCGCAGCACACCGCGAGACTGCCCATCGCCTGTGTCGAGGGTTGGATGACGACCGAGACCTGGACGGGGGTGCGACTGCGCGATCTCGCCGCGCTCGCCGGAGTCGCCCATCCCGGCTCGGCGTACGTGCGATCACTGGAAGCCGTCGGTGCCTTCGACCGGGCGACCCTGCAGCCCAACCAGGTCCGCGATCCCGACTCGTTGCTGGCCCTCCGGGTCAACGGTGCCGACCTGTCGCTGGACCACGGCTACCCCGCGCGAGTGATCGTCCCGGCGCTGCCGGGGGTGCACAACACCAAGTGGGTGCGTTCGATCGAGTTCAGGAGCCCTTGAGGTGCGTCGAATCCGGACCGGGTGGCTGTGGCTCTACGGGGCGAACCCACTGCACCTGCTGCTGTTGCTGGCCGGCTGCACTCTCGCGGGCTATGCGGTGAGCCTGGCCGAGTCGGCACCGATGTTCTCGCGCATGCTCGTCTGGTTCGGTGCCGCCGTCATCGTGCACGATTTCGTGCTCTTTCCCGTGTACGCGCTGGGGGACCGGTTCCTCACCGGCGGATCCCGCGCGCTGCGGCGGTCGCAGCGCATGCGCCCGCCGGTCTCGCCGGTGAACTACGTCCGATTGCCCGCACTCGGTGTCGGACTCCTGTTCATCCTGTTCTACCCCGGCATCCTCGAACGGTCCTCGGCCACGTACATCGCCGCCACCGGGCAGACTCAGGAGCCGTTCTCCCATCGCTGGCTGCTCCTCACCGCGGTGATGTTCGGTGCCGGTGTTCTCGCCTATGCAGCGCGCTTGGGCTATGCGTTCCGCCACCGAAGCGGTGCCCGGGACACGAGTCGGGGCCGCGACCATTCTCCTGGCCGCGGCCCCGACAGCGAGTGAATCAGCGGCTCAGCAGGCTGCTGGCCTCCTGAGCGGCGGGTTGTGCCTGGGCAAGATGGGCGAGGTTGTCCGACAGGGGCATCCCACGATGCTGGGTGGCCTTGGCGAACAGGCGACCCGCCCGGTAGCTGGAGCGAACCAGGGGACCGGCCATGACGCCGGGGAAACCGATGCGCTCGGCGGCCTTGGTGTGCTCGACGAACTCCTCGGGCTTGACCCAGCGGTCCACCGGATGATGCCGGGGGCTCGGACGCAGGTACTGCGTGATCGTGATGATGTCGCAGCCTGCTTCGTGCAGATCGCGCAGCGCGGGCTCGACCTCGTCGGGGGTCTCGCCCATACCGAGAATGAGATTCGACTTCGTCACCAGCCCGGCCTCGCGGGCTTCGGTGAGCACCTGCAACGAGCGGTCGTAACGGAAGGCGGGCCGCATCGTCTTGAACATCCTCGGCACGGTCTCCACGTTGTGCGCCAGGACTTCCGGACGCGATCCGAACACCTCGGCGAGCTGGTCGGGCTCGGCATTGAAGTCCGGAATCAGCAGCTCCACGCCGGTACCGGGATTGAGGTCGTGGATCTGTCGCACGGTCTCGGCATACAGCCACGCGCCGCCGTCGTCGAGGTCGTCGCGGGCCACCCCGGTGACCGTCGAGTAGCGCAGGCCCATGGCCTGTACCGACTCGGCCACCTTGCGGGGTTCGGTGGTGTCGAGTTCGGCGGGCTTGCCCGTGTCGATCTGGCAGAAGTCACAGCGGCGGGTGCACTGGTCACCTCCGATGAGGAAGGTGGCCTCGCGGTCCTCCCAGCACTCGAAGATGTTGGGACAGCCTGCTTCCTCACAGACGGTGTTCAGTCCCTCACGCTTCACCAGGCTCTTCAGTTCCTGGTATTCGGGCCCCATCCGGGCACGAGTCTTGATCCAGGACGGTTTCTTCTCGATCGGGGTCTGACTGTTGCGCACTTCCAGACGCAACAGTTTCCGCCCCTCCGGCGCCACAGTCACGGCCACAGGTTACGCCCATCGGGTGGGGGCTCGGCAATGGGCGAGGTCACGCTGAGAAATCTGGGAGAGTGCTTGCCTGCCGCGTTCGGCGTTGCGGCACGCAAGAAGCAGGTGAGCCGTTCAGGAATTGTGTCAAGCTGTTCCTGAGCTGTTGCCTTGCGGCGCAGCGTTGGCCCCGGCTGTGGCTGGGGTCTTCCCGTGGCGGTACCCGGTGCCCGCCTCGGGGGTGGGCGGGTGTGGGTTTCCAGCGGGCGTGTTTTGCGTCCCGGCGCGACTCTCCGTGGACGGTGCCACTGTTTCGTCCGCGAGGCGGGCGAGGTTGCGGGCGGCGTTGAGATCGCGGTCGATATGTAAACCGCAGGCCTGGCAGTGAAACATCCGCTCGGACAGGCGCAATGTGGCTTTCACCGCGCCACAGTCCGAGCAGGTCTTGTTGGAGGGATACCACCGGTCGGCGAGGACCAGTGTGGAGCCGCGCCAGGTGGTCTTGTATTCGATCTGGCGGCGGAATTCGGCCAGGCCGGCATCGCTGATGGCGCGGGCCAGGTGGTGGTTGGCCAACATGCCCGCCACGTGCAGGTCTTCGAGCACGATCGTGCCGAAGGTGTTCGCCAGCCGGGTGGTGAGCTGGTGCAGGGCTTCGCGGCGCAGGTTCGCGAGGCGCGCATGCAGCTTCGCGATCTTGGCCCGGGTTTTTCGCCACCGAGTCGAGGGTTGCTGCCTGGTGCGCCGGTCGGGGCCGTGTTGCCGGGCCGCTCGGCGCTGCAGGCGCCGCAACTCCCGCAGCGCCACGGCCAGGTGTTTCGGAGGGGCGATGACCTCTCCCGTGGACAGCATTGCCAGGTTTGTCACCCCCCAGGTCCACCCCGACCACCGTCTCGGGCTGGGTCGGGGCTGGGTCCTGGCGCTGGATCTCCACGGAGAACGAGACCCACCACCGGCCCTGCTGGTACGAGATGGGCGCCGAGCGGATCCGGGCGTGGCCTCGCTCGACGTGGCGAGCCAATTTGCGCGTCGACTCATGCGCACGGTGCCGATGCGGGGCAGTGTCACGTGCCTGCGGTCGGCCTCGGCCAACCCGAAGGAGCCCGTGGTGAACCGGCAGGAGGCCCGGCCCCGCTTGGCGGCGAACCGGGGAAACCCCACCGGCTTGCCCCGGCGGTTGCCCGCCCGGCAGGCGTGCCAATTGGCCAGCGCGGTTGCCAGGTTCGCCAGGCCCGACGAGTAGGCTTCCTTGGAGTTCTCGGCCCACCACGGCGCGACCGTGTCCTTGACCTGATTCCACAGCTTGCGCACCCCATAGGCCGACCACGGCACCGCCGGAGTCAACTGCTCGTCCGAGAGTGCATAAGAGCGTTCGGCCTCCCGCTGGGCCAGATTCGCCCCAATCAGGTCCAGTGCCCAGTTGAACGCGAACCGCTGCGCCCCACAATGCGACGCCAACGCCTGCTGCTGCGGCGGCGTGGGATCCAACGCGAACCGATACGCCTGCACCACCCGACCCGACTCGCCGGCAGAACCCTCCTCCTGGTGCTGCCCGGCGGGAACGCACACGCGACCGGTCACACCGTGATCATGCCCATGCCCACTGGCCGGTGTCATCACCCCAGCGAGTGAAACACCAGTTCGACAACCAACAGCGCCACCACGCACAGAGCAACACAGAACACCCCACCCCGACACACCACCACCAACAGCCCCCAACCCCTTCGCGGCCAGGAGCCGGGCACTGTGCAGGCCCAGGCCGGAATTCGCGCCGGTGACCAGCACCGTGCGGCCGGACTGATCGGGGATGTCGTTTTCGGTCCACGTGGGCATGCCTCATCCGTACCCGATCGGAGACGTCACCTCGCAGACGTGGTGGGACCGTAATTAGTCTCAGGACGTGTGAATGAGGATTTCAAACTCCGGGTTTTTACCGAGCCCCAGCAGGGCGCCACCTACGATGACCTGTTGCGCGTGGCCAGAACCGCCGAAGCGGCCGGGTACGATGCGTTCTTCCGATCCGATCACTACCTGAAGATGGGGCCGATCTCCGGTGAACCGGGTCCTACCGACGCGTGGTTGACCCTGGCCGGTCTGGCCCGGGAGACGACGCGCTTGCGGCTGGGCACGCTGATGAGTGCCGCGACTTTCCGGCTTCCCGGTCCACTGGCCATCTCCGCGGCCCAGGTCGATCAGATGTCCGGCGGCCGGCTCGAGTTCGGACTCGGCAGCGGCTGGTACGAGCAGGAGCACACCGCTTACGGCCTTCCGTTCCCGGCCCTGCGGGAGCGGTTCGACCGCTACGCCGAGCAGTTGGAGATCATCACCGGCTTGTGGGACACCCCGCAGGGGGCCACGTTCGATTACCGGGGCACCCACTACCAACTGGCCGATTCACCGGCCTTGCCCAAGCCGGTGCAGCGGCCGCGCCCACCGGTACTGATCGGCGGGGCGGGCAAGAAGCGGACTCCGATGCTGGCCGCCAGGTTCGCCGACGAGTTCAACCTGCCCTTCGTCGACGTTGCCACGGCGGCCGAGCAATTCGATCGGGTCGGCCGGGCATGCACGGAGCTCGGCCGTGATCCCTCGGAAATCGTGCGATCGGCGGCGCTGGTGGTGTGCGCGGGCAAGGACGAGGCGCAAATCGCCCGTCGCGCGGCGGTGATCGGCCGCGAGGTCGACGAGCTCCGTGCCAACGGCCTCACCGGCACTCCCGCCGAGGTCGTGGACACGATCGGGGCGTGGCGCAGGCGTACCGGGATCACTCGTCTCTACCTGCAGCTTCTCGACGTCTCCGACCTCGACCAGCTCGAACTCGTCGCCTCGGAGGTCGTACCGCAGCTCGACTGAGGACACTCCGGGTCGCCTTCGGTCGCCACCGCCGCCGTCCGGCAACGCCGGATGCGGCGGTGGCGCCGCGGAGACTGCGGAGTGGCGGGTTTCGTCAGCGCAGACTCGGATCCAGGGCGAGCGTGACCCCCGCTGCGGTGGGTTCCTCCGCACGATCGATGCTGCATTCGGTGACCGGCAGGGTGCCCTCCAGCGCGTCGAGGACATCCTGGCGGGCCAGCGGTAGTGCCTCGGCGACGGCGACGTCACGGCCGAGTTCCTGCGACAGCGAGGTCACACCCGCGTCGCTGATGCCGCAGGGCACGATCCGGTCGAACTCCGCCATGTCCGCGTTGCAGTTGAGTTCGAACCCGTGCATGGTCACGCCCCGCTGCACCCGGATCCCGATCGCGGCGATCTTGCGTTCCGGTCGGCCCTCCACGGCGGGAAGCCATACCCCACTGCGTCCCTCGACACGTCCGGCGTGGATTCCGAAGCGCTCGCACACCCGGATCAGTGCCTGTTCCAGGCGACGGACGTAGTCCACGACGTCGATCGGATCGGCCAGTTGCAGAATCGGGTAACCGACGAGCTGGCCCGGGCCGTGCCAGGTGATCTTCCCGCCACGGTCGACGTCGATCACCGGAGTGCCGTCCTGGGGACGGTCCTCGGGTTCGGTGCGCTTGCCCGCGGTGTAGACGGACGGATGCTCCAGGAGGAGCAGAGTGTCCCGCCCGGAGTCTTCGGTGCGTTCGGCGGCCAAGTCCCGCTGCAGCTCCCACGCGGACAGGTAATCGATGGTGCCCAGTTCGCGCACCTCGACAGTCTCGGACGAGGTGCGGCAGGAGATGTCGGTGCGACTCACTCGCGACAGGTTACTCGAAGTCCCTCAGCCGGTGACAGCGGCTGTGAGGGCGGCCTCCACCGACGGATGCTGAAAGGTGAATCCGTGCTGCTCCAGCACGGTGGGCAGGGCGCGCTGGCTGACCAGCGCACCTTCGTCGGCGAACTCGCCCAGCGCTGTCCGCAGTGCGAAAGCCGGAACCACCCAGGGTGTGGGTCTGCCCATCGTGGCACCGAGTGCCTTGGTGAATTCTGCGTTGGTCACGGGAGCAGGCCCTGTGAGATTGACCGGGCCGGAGACCTCCGGGTTTTCCACCGCGAAGCGAATCGCGGCCACTTCGTCGTCGAGCGAGATCCAGGGCATGTACTGGCGCCCGTCGCCGAGCTGCCCGCCGAGCATGCACGCGAAAAGCGGCTTGAGCTGTCCCAGCAATCCCCCGGCAGGGGAGAGGACGAGACCGGTGCGGATGCGGACGACGCGGGTACCCGTCGCCGGTTCGGTCGCTGCTTCCCAGCGTCTGCAGAGGTTGGCGAGAAACCCGGCCCCCGGAGGCGATGATTCGGTGACGATCCGATCACCGGAGTCGCCGTAGTAGCCCACACCGGAACCGTTGACCAGAACCGGGACGCCCTGCTGGGCGACGGCCCGCGCGAGCACCGAGGTGGACCGGGTCCGCGAGTACACCAGGAGACGTTTGCGCTGGGGTGTCCAGCGTTTGTCGCCCAACCCCGAGCCGCACAGGTTCACCACGGCATCCGCACCGTCGAGCGCGTTTGCGTCGAGGGTGCCCGCATCGGGGTCCCAGCGGCGCTCGTCCGGAGCCTTGGGTTGACCACGCACCAGCCGGATCACCTCGTGCCGTGCCTGCCGCAGTGCGGGAACGAGGCTGGTACCGATCAATCCCGACGAACCGGCGATCACCACGCGCATACCCCGATCATGGCGCAATGATCGCTGCGGCGCACGAATTTCCGGCCGAGTTCTTCTCGAGACGGCAACGGGGCCGCCCACCGGTTGCGGGTGGACGGCCCCGTTGCGGGTTCCGCTCGCTTTACAGACCCAGGTCGGCTTCGAAGGCGCCGTCCTCGAGGCGCTGCTTGAGCGTGTTGAGGAACCGGGCGGCGTCGGCGCCGTCGACCAGGCGGTGATCGTAGGACAACGCCAGATACACCATCGAGCGAATCGCGATGGTGTCCCCGTCGACCTCGTCGGAAACCACGACAGGACGCTTGACGACGGTTCCGGTGCCGAGCATGCCCACCTGAGGCGGGTTCAGGATCGGGGTGTCGAACAGCGCGCCCCGGCTGCCGGTGTTGGTCAGCGTGAAGGTCCCACCGCTGAGCTCGTCCGGCTTGACCTGATTGTTGCGGGTGCGTTCGGCGACGTCGCTGATCTTGCGGGCCAGTCCGCCGAGGTTGAGGTCACCGGCGTCGTGGATCACCGGGCTGAGCAGGCCCCGGTCGGTGTCCACGGCGATCGACAGGTGCTCGGCCCCGTGGTAGGTGATCTCCTTGGCTTCCTCGTCCACCGAGGCGTTGAGCTTCGGGTGCAGCTTCAGCGCCTCGACGGTGGCCTTGGCGAAGAACGGCAGGAAGGACAGCCTGACTCCTTCGGAGGCCTCGAAGCTGTGCTTGGCACGGTCTCGCAGCCGGGCGATCCTGGTGACGTCGACCTCGATCACCGTGGTCAACTGCGCCGCGGTCTGCAGCGACTCCACCATCCGCTGGGCCAGCACCTGCCGCAGCCGCGACATCTTCTGCGTGGTGCCGCGGAGAGCCTGGGCCTCTTCGGAGGGCTCCGGCGATGTGGCGGGGACACTGCTCGGTGCAGCCGCCGTTGACGGCGCGGAGGCCGGAGCCGGTTCGGCCGCGCGAGTCTGCTTCTCCTTGACCGCCGCCTGGACGTCCTGCTTGCGGATGCGCCCGCCGACACCGGTTCCCTGCAGAGCGGTCAGGTCGATGCCGTGCTCGTTGGCGAGCTTGCGCACCAGCGGGGTCACGTAGGGACCGCCACCGCTCGGTGCCTCGGCAGCCTGAGCCGATTGCTGTTGCTGCGGCTGGGATGGGGCCGGAGCCGGCTGCGCGGGCTGAGCCGGCTGCGCGGGCTGAGCCGCTTGTGCCGGTTGGGCGGGTTGTGCCGGTTGGGCGGGTTGAGCCGGGGTCGGTTCGGGCTCCGGGGCGGCAGCCGGTGCCGCACCCTGCTCACCGATGACGGCGAGCTTGCCGCCGACCTCGACGGTGTCGTCCTCACTCGCCGAGATTTCCAGCACCGTGCCTGCTGCGGGGGAGGGGATCTCGGTGTCGACCTTGTCGGTGGAGACCTCCAGCAGGGGCTCGTCGACCTCGACGGTGTCTCCGACTTGCTTGAGCCACCGGGTGATCGTGCCCTCGCCGACGCTCTCGCCGAGTGCAGGCATCTGAACATCCGTGCCCTGCGCCGCACCGGACTGCGCCGACCCAGAGGGAGCGGCCGTGGCGGGTTCCGGTGCCGCCTGCGGCTCCGCGGCTTGGGGCTCGGGTGCGGGCGTCTGCTGCTGGGCTTCGGGGGCTGCGGCCGGTTGCTCCGGCTGGGCGGCACCCTCGGAACTGTCGCCGATCAGAGCCAGTTCGCCGCCGACCTCGACGGTGTCGTCCTCGTTGGCGACGATGTTCTGCAGGACACCTGCTGCGGGGGAGGGGATCTCGGTGTCGACCTTGTCGGTGGAGACCTCCAGCAGGGGCTCGTCGACCTCGACGGTGTCTCCGACTTGCTTGAGCCACCGGGTGATCGTGCCCTCACTGACGCTCTCGCCGAGTGCCGGCATCTGGACGGAGAAGGCCATCTGTTGCTGACTCCTCGTAGTGTGGCGGGGTGCTTGACTGACCTGTGCTGACGGGGCCTGTACCGGTTGGCGACTCCACCGTCAGCCGTGTACGTGCAGCGGCTTGCCTGCCAGCGCGAGATGGGCTTCGCCGAGAGCTTCGGTCTGGGTCGGGTGGGCGTGCACCAGCGGGGCGACGTCCTCGGGCAGCGCTTCCCAGTTGTAGATCAGCTGACCCTCGCCGATGAGTTCGCCGACCCGCTCGCCGACCAGGTGCAGGCCGAGTACCGGCCCCTCGGGTGCCCGGACGACCTTGACCGCACCCGCGGTCTTGAGGATCTGGCTCTTGCCGTTGCCCGCCAGGTCATAGGTGAACGTCTCGACCTGGCCGTACTGTTCCTTCGCGGCGGTCTCGGTCAGGCCGACCGAGGCCACCTCGGGCTGGCAGTAGGTGACCCGGGGGATACCGGCCTCGTCGATGGCAGGCGGGTTCTGGCCCGCGATGTCCTCGGCGATGAAAATGCCCTGTTGGAAACCCCGGTGCGCCAGTTGCAGACCGGGCACGACGTCCCCGACAGCGTAGACGCCCGGCAGGTTGGTGCGCAGGCGCTCGTCGGTGCGCACGAAGCCGCGCTCCATGGTCAGCCCGGCCTCCTCGAAGCCGAGGCCGGCGGTGTTGGCTCCACGGCCGACCGCAACCAACAGCAGGTCGGCGTCGAGTTGGTCGCCGTTTTCCAGGCTGACGCTCACGCCGGACTCGTTCTGCTCGGCTCCGGTGAACTTCACTCCGGTCTTGGACTTGATGCCGCGCTTGCGGAAGGCCCGCTCGAGTTGCTTGGACAGGTACTCGTCCTCGTTGGGCACCAGGTGCGGCAGGGCCTCGACGATGGTCACCTCGGCGCCGAAGGAACGCCACACGCTGGCGAACTCGACACCGATCACACCGCCACCCAGTACCACGACCTTGTCCGGTACATAGTCGAGATTCAGCGCCTGCTCACTGGCGATGATCCGGCCGCCGAACTCCAGTCCGGGCAGCGTCTTGGAGTACGAACCGGTGGCCAGCACCACGTTGGTGCCGGTGTAGCGGGTGCCGTCGACCTCGACGGTGTTGGCGTCGACGAGTGTGCCCGCACCCTCCACATAATTGACCTTGTGTGCTTTGACCAGCCCCTGCAGCCCCTTGTGCAGTTTGCTGACGATGCCGTTCTTGTAGGAATTCACGCCATCGATGTCGATGCCCTCGAACGAGGTCTGCACACCGACCTGATTCCCGTCGCGAGCAGCGTCGGCGATCTCGGCGGAGTGCAGCAGCGCCTTGGTGGGAATGCAACCTCGGTGCAGGCAGGTCCCCCCGAGCTTGTCCTTTTCGATGAGAACGACGGACAGGCCCAGTTCGGCCGCGCGGAAAGCGCAGGCATAGCCGCCCGAGCCGCCCCCGAGAATGACTAGATCGGCGGACGTGTCGGTCACTTTGCACTCCTCGACAGGCATCATTGATTCAACTCGCTTGCGGCGCTGCAGGCCCGTGCGGAGCCCGGCACCGGGGTTCATCTTGTCACCACGGGGTGCGGTGATGCGATGTGGGCTTCGAGTGTTTGCCCCCACACCGGCAAAGATCACAGCCGGCGCACACTTCGCGAACGGATTTCGCGCGCAGCGCGGTTGTGCATGTCCGAGCTGGCAATATCGAGGAGGGGAGCCGGGAGAAGGAGGCGAGTACGGTGGGTCTGTTCAAACGCCTGCGACGTCGGCGACGCAGGACGGCTGCGAACTCGGTGACTTCGGAGGACACCGAGTATCTGCGTGCCTGGGCCGAGCAGCGTCGTGGGGTGGAGGGATTCCTCGAACCACCCACCGTGATGACGCAGACGACACTGGTGCTGGTCGCGCACGACGGGGAGTGGACACGGCGCCGGGTGCGCAGTGCCGACGCGGCTCATCGGTTCACCAACAAACTGGGGATCCCGTTCTACGAGGTGTCCAAGACCGGGTATCCGCAGCGGATGCGTGACTACCAGGCAAGGCAACGCATCCTGCGGAAGCGGGAGCGCCGCAGGTCTCTGGAGGAATGAGCGCGGACTGTCGGCTCGCGGCGCGGTTCGCAGCAGTCGCGGTGGCTTGCGGCGGCATCACCGGTGCCGCATCGCCGGTGGTGTCGCACTTCGACCGGCTGGGACCGGCCGACCCGGTGAGCCGTTTCCACGCAGAACGGCTCACCGGGGGAGTGGAACGGTCGGGCGGGTGGATCAGCCGTTGTCGGCGATGTCGGCCAGCACGGCGGCCATCGTGCGCACCGGCACACCGGTGCCGCCCTTGGGGGTGTAGCCCCACGGCTGGTTGGTGTTGAAAGCGGGACCGGCCACATCGATGTGTGCCCACGGGAGTCCCTCGGTGACGAACTCGCGCAGGAAATGCCCGGCGGCGAGCATCCCGCCCCAGCGGTGTCCGCTCACATTGGCCAGGTCCGCCAACCGCGAGTCGAGATCGCTGCGCAGCTCGTCCGGCAACGGCATCGCCCAACCGGCCTCGCCGGTGGCCTGGGACAGCTCGGCGACCCGGTCGCGAAACTCCTCGCTGCCCATCACGCCGGGAGTCCGTTTCCCCAGCGAGACCACCTGTGCACCGGTCAGGGTCGAGGTCTCGACCAAGTAGTCGGGGGACTCCTCGCAGGCGCGAGCAATGGCGTCGGCCAGAATCAACCGGCCTTCCGCGTCGGTGTTGAGGACTTCCACGGTTTTGCCGCCGTACATGGTCAGCACGTCGCCGGGCCGGTAGGCGCTTCCGGAGGGCATGTTCTCGGCCATCGGCACGGTCGCGGTGATTTCCAGCGGATAGTTGAGCTTGGCGGCCAGCACCATCGTGGCCACGACCGCGGCGGCCCCCGACATGTCCGAGGTCATCTCGTCCATGCCCGCGGCAGGCTTCAGCGAGATCCCTCCGGTGTCGAAGGTGATGCCCTTGCCGACCAGTGCCACCTTCTTGGCGCCTTTCGCGCCCTTGTGGCGCATCCGCACCAGCCGCGGCGGGCGCGACGAGCCACCGCCGACACCGAGGATGCCGCCGTATCCGTGCTTGCGCAGGTCGTCGGCATCGGAGATCTCCACCTCCAGGCCCGCCGAGCGGCCCAGTTCGCTCGCCCGCTCGGCGAAGGAGGCCGGGAAGAGATCGTTCGGCGGTGTGTTGATCAGGTCGCGGGCCGTGTTGACCGCCTCGCCGATGGCGGTGGCTCCCTTGAGGGTGGCCCTGTTCGCCTCGTCCTTCGCATCGTCGGAGACCAGGAGATCCACCTTGCCGACAGGGTCGTCGCCGGGCTCGGATTTGTACCGGGTGAAGGAGTAGGAGCCCATCACCGTGCCCTGCACGGCGGCCGAGAGGTCCAGCACGGACAACGTCGTGGCGGCATGGGACACCCCCGCGAGCGAGCGAGCGGCGGCGCCGGAAGCACGCCGGACCGCTTCGGCGGTGAAGTCGCCATCCCGGCCGGGTTTGCCCAGCCCCGTTGCGATCAGGACGTCCGCTTTCAGCGAGTTGCCTGCGGGTACTTTGACGACCTCATCGGCCTTGCCGGTTGCTCCCAAGGCCGCGAGCGCCTTACTCAGATCCCCGTCGAAGGCGGCGGCGACCTTCTCGGCGCCCGGTGCCGGCTCCGGGCCCTGCGAACCCTGAACAGTACCGATGACCAGCGCCTCGACGGTCAGTTTGGAAGCCGCGCCGTCGGTGAGGGCAAGCTTGGGCGTTGTCACGTGCGGATCCTCTCGAGCCGTGCTGCATGCCGTTGCGGCTCTTTCGCAGCAGCACGCAGCGTTGATGGATTCACCCCGCACTCTAGAACGCTCGGCGACCGGTTACCGGATCCGGCGGCTTCCGGGCATGGGACCAGGCTCGATGAACCGCTTCAGGATGCACCGCTTTAGACTGTGGCACTGTCGTCCGTCAGCCGACAGGCGGCTGTCCGGGACACCCGCATCTGCGAGAGTGATCGCGTGGCGCAACAACTGGAGCTGCCGCGGCGGCTCGCGACCGGTACCGGTGCGATCCCGCTCGGACTCGGCGGGATGCTGGGCGCGGGCCTGTTCGTCGGATTGGCCCCCGCTTCGGCGTTGGCCGGTGTCTGGCTGCTGCTCGGAGTCCCGATCGCCGGGCTGACGGCTGTGTGCTGCGCACTGTCCACGGCCGAACAGTCGGCCGTGTACCGCGGTCCCGGTGCTGCCTACGCTTGTATCCGGTCGCAGTTGGGCATCGCTCCGGGGCGAATCGCGGCAAGCACGTACTTGCTCGGCCAGATCGCGGCGATGGCGGCCATCGCGAGTGCTGTCGGTGCGTACCTGCCCACGTCGAGCCCGGTCATCGCTGCCGTGGCAATCCTGCTCACCGTGGTGGCCGCGACCGCGGGGCTGCGCATCCGGGGTGGTGCCGCGTGGTTGTGGCTCTGCCTGACCCTGACCGTGTCGGCCCTCGTGGTCGCGGCGTGCTGGGCAATCGCCCCGCTGCCGCCCACCGGAGTTCCGGCGGGCGGCAACACGCCGGGCCCCACTCCGATGGGGATTCCCGCTGCGGCAGGGATACTGCTTTTCGCCTTCCTCGGCTTCGAGCGACTCACAGCACCTGCCGAAGAGCGCGACCGATACGGCCGCCCCGCTGTGCGGCGTGGGCTCATCGTGATGTTCACGATCGCCGGCACCGTCGTGGTGATCGTGAGCGCCTCCGTGATCCACCAGCTCGGAGCGGCGCGGCTCGCGCTGTCGCCGACGCCGATGATCCGTGCGCTGCAGGCGGCCGATGCCGCCGCGCTCACCTCCCTCGTCGGTGTCGGAGTCGCGCTGGCGATGTTGCCCGTGCTGCTCGGTGTGCTCGAGTTGTTTCGGTCCACGGCACTGGCTGTGCTCCAGGACGGTGATCTGCCCGCGTCGCTCGGCCGGAGGGCAGGCAGTGGCACGCCCTACCTGCTGGATCTCGCAGGCGGAATCGCCGCGGCCGGACTCGCGTTTCTGGTCGAACCCGCTCAGGCGATCGCCCTGGCCGCATGCTGCGTGCTCGTGCACTACGCATTCGCCAACGCCGGTGCACGCGTGCTTCTGGTGGAGGACCGAACATGGCGGATGCGGATGACCTGCCTGGGGGTGGGGCTGTGCGTGATCCTGGCGATGAGCATGCCGGTGCCCGCCATGCTCGGAACCCTGGGGGCCGCGGTGCTGGGGCCCGTACTGGCGGGAGTGCTCTTCCGCCTCCGGCGGTGAGCGAAAGCGCTACGAGGCAATCGAGAAACTAGGAGGACCAACTTTTGGTGATCCGGTTTCCACTGCTCGAGAGGGCACGATACGGTACGCACATGAATGAAGAGCTGTCGTTTTCCCGGACCACCAGCCCCCAACCGGTCACCGCGCAGCGCCGGGCCGAAATACTGGCCGATCCGGGTTTCGGACAGCACTTCACCGACCACATGACCACGATTCGCTGGAACGGCGAGCGAGGCTGGCACGATGCTCGTCTCGAGCCGTACCACTCGCTCGAACTCGATCCGGCCACCACGGTGCTGCACTATGGCCAAGCCATCTTCGAGGGGCTGAAGGCCTACCGCCAGCCGGACGGCTCGGTCGCCTCGTTCCGGCCGGAGGCGAACGCCACACGGTTCCGCGATTCGGCGCGGCGGCTGGCCATGCCCGAGCTGCCGGAGGAGCTCTTCCTCGACTCGCTGCGCGAACTGGTCGCCGTCGACAGCCAGTGGGTGCCGGAGAAAGGCGAGAGTTCGCTGTATCTGCGGCCGTTCATGATCTCCACCGAGGCCAGTCTCGGGGTCAATCGGCCGTCGAGCTCGTATCTGTACACCCTGATCGCCTCGCCCGCCGGGTCGTACTTCGCAGGCGGGATCAAGCCGGTCACGGTGTGGTTGAGCCACGAGTACGTTCGGTCGGCGCCCGGCGGAACCGGCGCGGCCAAGGTCGCCGGTAACTACGCGGCCTCGTTCCTCGCCCAGGCTCAGGCATCCGAGCAGGGTTGCGACCAGGTCGTGTGGCTGGATGCGGTCGAGCGGCGTGTCGTCGAGGAAATGGGCGGGATGAACCTGTTCTTCGTGTTCGGCTCGGGAGCGGACGCTCGCTTGGTGACGCCCGCCCTGACCGGAAGTCTGCTGCCGGGGATCACCCGATCCTCGCTGCTGCGGCTGGGTGAAGAGCTCGGCATGGCGGTCGAGGAGCGGCGGATCACGACCGAGGAGTGGGAGAAGAAAGCCGAATCCGGCGAACTGACCGAAGTCTTCGCCTGCGGTACCGCCGCCGTCATCACCCCCGTCGGGCACGTCAAACACAGCGAGGGGGAGTTCACCATCGGAGACGGTCGGCCCGGTGCGGTGACCATGTCCCTGCGCGAGAAGCTCACCGGTATCCAACAGGGCGTGCTTCCCGACACCAACGGTTGGATGACCAAGCTCGACTGAGCGCGACCTCTTCGGCAGCCGACGGCGCTTCCCGGTCGGGAAGCGCCGTTCTCCTTTCGCATGTCGATTGCGGGCTGCGGCCTTGCCCTGTGCTGGTCTTCCCCCGGAACCGCTGTCGAAAGCTGTTGTCAGGGAGGCCGAGTAGCTTCCTCGGCGAGATACGAAACACACCGAGGAGGCATCCATGGCCACGACCGTGCTGCTGGTGATCGGGACGAGGAAGGGGCTGTGGCTGGCAACCAGCCGGGATGGCCGCGACACGTGGGAGGTGACCGGTCCGCACCTGCCGATGACCGATGTGTACGCCGTGGCCATCGACACGCGCCGCCACCCGCGCATCCTGGCCGCTGCCACCAGTGAGCACTTCGGTCCCAGCGTGTTCACCAGCGACGATCTCGGTGCCCGCTGGCAGGAACCGGAGCACGCACCGGTGGCTTTCCCACCGGACACGGAGGCCGCGCTGACCAGGGTGTGGCAGATCGAGCCCGGGCCCGCTGACGAGCCCGACGTCGTCTACGCCGGTACGGAACCATCCGCGCTGTTCCGCTCCGAGGACGGCGGCCGCAGGTACGAGCTGGTCCGCGGACTGTGGGACCACCCGCACCGCAAGGAGTGGTTCCCGGGCGGCGGCGGCCAAGCCGTGCACACCGTGCTCGCGCATCCCCACGATCCGCAGCGGATGCTCGTGGCGATGTCCACCGGTGGCGTGTACCGCACCGAGGACGCGGGGCGGAGTTGGCAACCGAGCAACCGGGGCATCCGGGCGTATTTCCTGCCCGACGAGTACCCGGAGTTCGGCCAGTGCGTGCACAAGGTCGCACGGAACCCTGCGGTGCCGGAACGGTTCTTCCTCCAGCACCACCACGGCGTGTACCGCAGTGACGACGGAGGTGGTAGCTGGCGCTCGATCGCGGAGGGATTGCCCGCCGACTTCGGTTTCCCGGTCGCCGTGCACCCGCACCGCCCCGAGGTCGTCTACGGCTTCCCGCTGGTCGCCGACGCCAGGCGCTTCCCACCCGAGGGCCGTTGCCGTGTCTACCGCAGCGAGGACGCCGGTGACTCGTGGAGCGCCCTGTCCGACGGGCTGCCCGTGGAGGGATTCTGGTCGGCGGTGATGCGGGACGCGCTGTGCCTCGATGATGCCGATCCGGCCGGGGTGTATTTCGGTTCCCGCTCCGGCGAGGTCTATGCCAGCGCGGACGAGGGGGACAGCTGGCGCCGGATCGTCGAGCACCTGCCCGACGTTCTCTCGGTCCGCGCGGCGACGGTGTGAGGAGGTGACCGATGCGAGTCACGATCCTGCTGCCGCAGGTGTTGCGTGCGAGCGCGGGCGGTACCGCGCGGGTGGAACTCGAGATGGCCGCCGATGCCACGCTGGGCGGTGTGCTGGACGAACTCGGTGTGCGGCATCCTGCTCTCGAGCGGCGGTTGCGCGATGAAAGTCGAGCGCTGCGTCGCTACGTGAACTTCTACATCGGTGAGCAGGAGTGCCGGGGGCTGGCGGGGACGGCAACCCGGCTCGACGAGGGTGCGGAGATTCGGGTGATCCCGTCCGTGGCGGGTGGGTAGCCCGCCTCCGATCACGCGAATGTGCACACCGCCAACACCATCGTGGTGGACAGCTCGCTGCCCGCGCCGAGGACGTCACCGGTGACGCCGCCGACCCGGCGGTGCACGTGCCGGGTGAACCACCACAACGCGCCCGCGGTCAGGATCACCGCCAGCACGCCGATCCACCACGCGCCCTCGACGGCGAACGCACCCAGCGCTGCCAGCGCGCCCCACCAGCAGGCCACCACCCAGGCCGGTTGGGAGCCCGCCACCAGGACGCCCAATCCCTCGGGGCGCGCGGCCGGTACCCCACGGCGACAGCAGAGCACGAACGCGGCCCGCCCCGTTGCCCAGGCCAGCACCACGGCCGACCAGTCGGCCGTACGGGCGAGTTCGGCCAGGCCGACCACCTGCGCCCCCAGCACCAGGATCAAGGCGACCACGGCGAACGGGCCGGTACTGCCGTCGCGCATGACCGACAGTGCGCGCTCCGGTGGGCCGTAGCAGCCGAGGCCGTCGACGGTGTCGGCCAGGCCGTCGACGTGCATACCCCGGGTGGCCAGTACGAGAACCGCTGCCGTGAGCAGTCCCGCGAGCAGGGGAGGGGCCGACAGTGCCGTCAGCCCCCAGAGCACCACGGCGCCGAACACGCCGAGCAGGGCACCGACCAGGGGAGCCGCCATGATTGCCCGGCGCCCGATTCGAGTATCCACAGTGCCGACCCGCACGGGCAGCACGCTGAGCAAGGACAGTGCGAGCCGTAAACCTTCCATGCGAAGCGGCGTCAGAACGGTTTCTCGGACTGCTGATCGGCGGGCGGTCCGGATGCCTCCGCGGCGGTGGGGCCACCGATGCCTGCCTCGGCGAACGTGGTCATCTCGGCGAGAGTCCGCACTCCTGCCGTGATCACCGGCAGTGCGGTCAGGGCGCCGGAGCCTTCACCGAGCCGCATGCCCAGGTCCAGCACCGGTGCGAGATCGAGGTGGTCGAGTACCAGCGACGCGCCCGGTTCGACGGAACGGTGCCCGGCCAGCCACCACTGGCGGGCACCGGGAGCGAGCTCCTCGGCCACCATCGCCGCCGCGCCCACGACAACACCGTCCAGCAGCACGGGAGTGCGCCGCACCGCGGCCTGCGCGAGGAAACCCGCCATGGCGGCGATGTCGGCTCCCGCCGAGGTACGCAGCAGGGCAACCGGATCGTCGACGACCCTGCGTGCCCGGCGCAGCGCATCCCGGATCGCTGCTGTCTTACGCATCCAGGCGTCGTCGTCGATGCCGGTACCGCGCCCGACCACGGCCACCGGCTCACTGCCGGTGAGCACCGCGATGAGCACCGCAGCCGGAGTGGTGTTGGCGATGCCCATGTCCCCGGCGATGAGCAGGTCGGCGCCGCTGTCCACCTCCTCGTCGGCCACCGCTCGTCCGGCGGCCACGGCCGCGTGGGCCTGCTCGGAGGTGAGCGCATCCGTACGGTCGATCGATCCGGAACCGCGGCGGACCTTGTGCGCGCTGACGATCTCCGCGGTGTCGCCGTCGACGGCCATGTCCACCACACGCACACCGGCACCGGTGGTCGCGGCGAGTGCGTTGACCGCCGCACCGCCGGTGAGGAAATTCGTCACCATCTGGCCGGTGACCTCGCTGGGGTAGGCCGATACGCCATTCGCTGCGATACCGTGGTCGCCCGCGAAGATCACGTCGCGTGGCCGGGCGAAGGGATGCGGCGGGCAGGTGCCCTGCCGGGCGGCGACCCACACGCCGAGTTCCTCCAGTCGCCCCAGCGAACCCGCAGGCTTGGTGAGTTGCTCCTGCCGGGCCACTGCCGCTCTCCTCGCTTGCTCGTCGGGAGCCTGTACCGCAGCGAACTCGATGTGGCGCTCGGGCACGGGCGGCAGGGCGCTCGACTGGGGAGCGTCCGCCGGGGAAGTGCTCGAATGGGGGGCATCGGGCACGGTGGACAAGCCTTACCTCCGGTAGTCGTTCGGCCGCTTCGCTCAGCGCAAGCGGAGCGGCACTCCTGCGACGAGCAGGATCACCTCGTCGCACACCTCGGCGAGTCGTGCGTTGAGGGCGCCGAGCTCGTCGCGGAAAAGTCTTCCAGACCTGGTGGCGGGGACGATGCCCAGCCCGACTTCGGCGGAGACCAGTACCAACCGGGCGGCACAATCGTCGACGGCGCTCACCAGGGCATCGCAGTGCCCGGCGACGACGCCCAAGCTGTCCGGATCCCGTTCCCAGGCCTGCGCATCGTCCAGGGTGCCGGTCAACCACGTCGCGAGATCGTCGACCAGCAACGCCGGATCCGACGGTGCCGCCGCGTGCAGGATCCGACGCAGGTCATCCGGTTGTGGGGCTTCCGAGGTGCGCCAGTCGGACGGTCGGCGCGCGACGTGTGCGGCGATCCGTTCGGCCCACTCGGCGTCGTCGGGATCGTGCCGCGAGGTCGCCACGTAGGTTGCCGGTTCCGCCGCAGGCAGCAGCCCCTCGGCATGGGCCGACTTGCCCGACCGTGCACCTCCGAGTACCAGTGTGTGCTGTGCCACCGATGCCCTCTCAGAGCCCGTCTTGGAACTTGGTCAGGTGGTCCCTGAAACGCCGGAGCGGGTCACCCTGCTCAGGCTGATCACCCGAGCGAAAGAGCCAGATCAAAGACAGGCACTCAGGGAGCGGTGGTGTGGCGCGGATCGGTTTCCGGCAGGTTGTCCAGGACCTCGTCGATCTTGTCGAGAACGTCCTGGTCCAGCGTGACGCCCGCGGCACCCGCGTTGTCGACGACCTGCTCCGGGCGGGAGGCCCCGATGATCGCCGCCGAAACATTGCTGTTGTTCAGCACCCACGCCACCGCGAGCTGGGCCATCGACAGACCCAGGTCGGAGGCGATGGGTTTGAGTTGCTGAACCCGCTGCAGCACGTCATCGCCCATCCACCGCGAGATCATCGTCGCTCCGCCTGCCTCATCCGTGGCACGTGAGCCCACAGGCGGCTGTTGGCCCGGCAGATATTTACCGGTGAGTGCTCCCTGCGCGATCGGGGACCATACGATCTGCCCCACACCCTCGCGTTCACAGGTGGGGATCACCTGGGACTCGACGACCCGCCACAGCATCGAGTACTGCGGCTGGTTGGAGACCAGCGGGACACGCAGTTCCCGAGCCAGTTCCGCGGCTCGCGTGATCTGCTCGGCGTTCCATTCCGAGACACCGATGTAGTGCACTTTGCCCTGCCGGACCAGGTCGGCGAAGGCGGTCATCGTTTCTTCCAGCGGTACCGTCCGGTCGAAGCGGTGTGCCTGGTAGAGATCGACGTAATCCGTCTGCAGCCTGCGCAGCGAGGCGTGGCAGGACTCCATGATGTGCTTGCGCCCGAGACCGCGATCGTTGCGACCCTCACCGGTGGGGAAGAAGACCTTCGTGAAGATCTCCACACTCTCCCGTCGCACACCGGACAGCGCACGGCCGAGGACGGACTCCGCCCGGGTCCCCGCGTACACATCGGCGGTGTCGTAGGAGGTGATCCCGGCGTCCAGGGCGGCGCGGACGCACTGCTGCGCCTGCTCCTCCTCGACCTGGGAGCCATGGGTGAGCCAGTTGCCGTAGGCGATCTCGCTGATGTTCAGGCCGCTGCGGCCGAGGCGACGAAACTCCATACCCGAACCCTAGATCGACCGGAGCGGTCGGACACGCGACGGGTGGTGTTCAGCCGACCTTGGCGGGCTGTTTCGGACTGACTCGCGGGCGTGGCACACGCAGTTTGCGAATCTGCATGGCTCGGGTGAAGGCATACCAGCCGAGACTGAACGGGCGGTCCTTGGTGTCCGGGTACTTCGCGCGGACACTCCTGTTCACGAGCCGGCCGAGTACCGTGCCCTCGAAGACCATCGTGAGCAGGAGTACCAGGCAGGCCAGCGTCGCGTACTGCTGGACGACCGGATTCGGCACCAGGGTGGTGGCGAACACAACGAGCACCAACGGCATGAACAGGCCCATCAGGTGCCGGCGCGAGTCGACGGTGTCGCGGACGTGGGCCCGCACCGGCCCGCGATCACGTGGCATGAGGTAGCGCTCGTCACCGGCCATCATGCGTTCGCGGCGCTCGGCGGCGGCCTTGCGGCGCTCTGCCTTGTTCTGCTTGTTGCCGCGCATGCGTTTGATGGCCTCGCGCTGCGTCTGCGGCGGTGGCGGCACGGGACCCCGGCGTTTGCTCTCGGCTTCCCGGCGCTTCGGAGTCGCCCGTCCCTTACCGGGGGTGCGGCCGGGGACGTGATCCTCCGCCGACTGCGCACCCTCGGTTTCGGACTCGGTGGTGGCGGTCTGTTCGGTACTGTTGCGACGAAGGAACCTCACACCTCCAGGGTATGTGACGCCGGTACCGTCGGTGAACACGACCACCATCGTGGTGGGTGCCGCCCGCGGTGCGCACACGTCACACCAGTTCACGGCCGATTTGTGTCACCATGTGGGGTAGCAGGACAGGCTGTAAGCATTCCCGCTGGGTGCGCCCGTGGGAATAGCTCGGGCCCGCGTGATGTTCCACGTCACGGGGACCCCCGGGCAAAACCCGCAAGCGGCCGGAAAACCACAAGGGAGAGCCATGACCGCCCAAGACACCATGGAGACCGAGGCGCCTGCGCACGGCGTCACGCTGACCGACTCGGCGGCCGGTAAGGCCAAGACACTGCTGGAGCAGGAGGGACGCGATGACATGCATCTGCGTATCGCCGTCCAGCCCGGTGGCTGTGCCGGACTGCGTTACCAACTCTTTTTCGACGAGCGCACGCTCGACGGTGACGCGGTGCGTGACTTCGGCGGTCTTGACGTAGTCGTCGACCGGATGAGCGCACCCTACGTGCAGGGTGCGGTGATCGACTTCGTCGACACGATCGAGAAGCAGGGCTTCACGATCGACAACCCCAACGCGGGCGGCTCCTGCGCCTGCGGTGACTCGTTCCACTGACGTTCCATCGAGGCGGTTCCCGGTGACCGATACGGTCTTCGGGAACCGCCTTCATGCTGTTCACTCCCGACCGGTCAACTCCTGACGAGGCGGATCTCCTCGTCGCCGACCGCGATCCGGTCCCCGACGGATACCTGACGCCCCCGTCGTGTTTCGACGGTCTCGTTGACCCGTACCTCCTCCTCTTCCAGCAGAGCCTTGGCGTCCGCCCCGTGCTCGGCGATCCCGGCCAGCTTCAACAGTTGCCCGAGTCGGATCGTGCTGTCACGGATCTCCACTTCCTGCATGACAGCGATTGTCCTCGCCGAAGCAGGAGCCACCTCGGCGGTGCTCGGCCGAGGTCGGTACCGGGAATGGGAGACCCGCCTGGGCCCGTCGGTGATTTTTGCGTGAAATCCCTGGCCAGAGCCTTACATCGCTCTACACTGAAAGTGGCGGGCGACACGAACGAAAAATGATGTTCGGTACATCGATCGAACCGGTGGGGCCTGCTCTTGCTGAACAGTGCCGAGGGCAATCATGACAAAGCATACTTTGCATCGCGCTCCCATCGAGCAACTCCGCAGTCACTTCGGCGGCGCCGTTGTCACTCCGGGGGACCCCGGTTATGAGGCCGCGCGGAGCATCTTCAACGCGATGATCGAAGCACGACCGCAGGTGATCGCGCAGTGTCGGGACACCCGCGATATCCGAACGGCTCTTGAATTCGCCCGGCACCACGATGTGCGGATCGCGGTGCGCAGTGGCGGCCACAGCGTGGCCGGAGCGAGTCTGATCGACGAGGGTCTCGTCATCGACATGCGCCGGATCAACGCCGTCTCGGTCGATCCGGAGGCCCGTACTGCGAAGGTCGGTGGTGGTGCCGTGTGGGGAGACCTCGATCGAGCCGCCCAGCTACATCACCTCGTGACCACGGGCGGCCGAGTGTCGACGACCGGTGTCGCCGGCCTGACTCTCGGCGGCGGCTCGGGGTGGATCGAACGCAAGTACGGACTGGCCTGTGACAACCTTCTCTCCGTCGAGCTCATGACGGCCGACGGTCGTGAAGTCGTGGCCAACGAGGAGGAAAATCCCGAACTGTTCTGGGCTCTGCACGGAGGTGGTGGCAACTTCGGTATCGCCACCTCGCTGACCTTCCGGCTGCACCCGGCTCCGGATTTCGCGATGGCGCTGATGCTCTGGCCGGGAGACGAGGGCCGCCGGGTGGCCGGCCGCTACCGCGACTTCGCGATGGGGGTGCCCGAGGAGATCGGCAGCGGCCTGCTCTACCTCACGGGCCCACCGGAGCAGTTCGTCCCGGAGAGCATGGTCGGCACACTGTGCTGTGCGGTTCTGGTCACGAATCTGGGTACCGAGGAAGACCTGCGCGAGCGGATCAGGCCACTGCTGGATCTGAACCCGCCCGGCCAGGTCATCACGGAGATTCCGTACGCCGACCTGCAGTGCATGCTCGACGACCCACCGGGGTATCGCAATTACTGGTCGGGCGAGTACCTGCGCGAGTTGCCGGACGAGGCGCTGGATCTCTTCTGCGCTCGGGCGGAGGAGATGCTCGTGCCTTCGCCTTCGCAGCAGGCGTTGGTGCCCTGGGGCGGCGCTGTCGCGCGCGGCGACGGCACCGGTGCGATGTCGGGCCGCACGGTTCCGTGGGTCGTGCATCCGCTCGGGATGTGGGAGAACCCGGCGGACGATGCCGCGGCCAAGCGCTGGGCACATGGTATCCGCGACGATCTCCTCCGGTGGACGACCGGGGCGGTGTACCTGAACTTCATCGGCGATGAGGGAGCGGATCGGGTGGTCGCCGGTTACGGCCGGGACAACCATGAGCGCCTGAGCAGGATCAAGGCCGAGTACGACCCCGGCAACGTCTTCAACCGTTGGCACAACGTGCGACCGGCTCCGGCCGTGGCTCCGGACATGGCACCGGCTGTGGACGTGGTGGTTCCGGAGGTCATCGCACCGGGGACGGTGACTCCGGAAACCGGCACGCCGGAATCGGAATCGACCTGACCTTTCGGCTCTGCGGGTGCCGGGAGCCGCACGGCTCACGGCACCCGCAGAGCGGTCAGAGCTTGACCGGGTAGTGCGGTTCGGGGACCCGGGGCGACAGCCTGCCCTCGACGAAGATGCCGTGCCAGATCATGAACACCAGCAGCGCCCACAGCCTGCGACTGTGGTCGAGCACCCCGGAACGGTGCTCCTCGAGCAGCTGGAGGACCGCCGTCTTGTTCAGCAGCGCTTCGGTCTGCGACTCCTGGATGATCGTGCGCGCCCAGTCGTGCATCTCGTCGCGCAACCAGTGCTTGATCGGTACCGGGAAACCGAGCTTACGACGGTTGAGCACGTGGGAAGGCACCACCTTGGCCAGGGCCTGGCGCAACGCGTGCTTGGTCGTTTCCCGCGTGATCTTCTGCTCGAGCGGAATGGTGCTCGCGACCCGGAAGACCTCCTGGTCCAGAAAGGGGACTCGGAGTTCCAGCGAGTTCGCCATCGTCGTCTTGTCCGCTTTGGTCAGAATGTCCCCGCGAAGCCAGGTGAACAGATCCACGTGCTGCATCCTGGTCACCGCATCCCAGCCCTCCGAGGCGCGATAGGCGGCTGCGGTGACATCGGTGTGCGAGACGTCCGGGTCGAAGTTCCGCAGGACACTGCTGAGCTGGTCATCCCGGAAGATTCGGGCGTTGCCGTAGTAGCGTTCCTCCAGGCTCAGCGAACCGCGCCGCAGCAGATCCTTGCCGCGCACCCCTTCCGGGATCGCGGTGGATACCCGCCCGAGTGCCTTACGCAGCGAATCGGGGACGCGCTCGAACGGCGCCAGGGACAGGGGCTCGCGATAGATGGAGTAGCCACCGAAGAGCTCGTCGGCACCCTCGCCGGAGAGCACGACCTTGACGTGCTGGCGGGCTTCCCGGGCGATGAACCACAGTGGCACGAGTGCGGGATCGGCCACCGGATCATCCAGGTACCAGATGATCAGCGGCAGAGTCTCCATCATTTCCTCGGCGGAGACCGTGCGCACCACATGCTTGACACCGATCGCGGCTGCCGATTCGGCGGCCACGTCGACTTCGGAGTACCCCTGGCGCTCGAACCCGGTGGTGAAGGTGACCAGGTCCGGATTGTGCTCCTTGGCCAGGGCGGCAATCGCCGTCGAATCGATACCGCCGGACAGGAACGCTCCCACCGTGACGTCGGCGCGCATGTGCTTGGCCACCGAGTCGCGCATCGCGTCGACGATGTCGTTGTGCAAACGGTTCGCGTCGGCATCGTTGTTGATCACTCGCGAGGTGAAGTTGGGCGCGAAGTAGCGCTCGGTGACAAGTTGGCCACCGGGGGAGACGGTGAACGAAGTGCCGGATTCGATGCGCCGTACCGATCGGTGCAGTGACGCCGGTTCGGGGACGTACTGCATGACCAGGTAGTGCTGCAGGGACCGGGGATCGACGTCGGTCGCGAAGCCCAGCGTGGTGGCCAGGCTGAGCAGACTTTTCTTCTCGCTGGCGAAGGCCACGCCGTGCGGACCCACCGCGTAGAACAGTGGCTTGATGCCGAAAGGATCGCGCGCGCCGAAGACGACGTGGCGCTCGTTGTCCCAGACCAGGAACGCGAACATTCCGCGCAGGCGCCCCACCATCGAGGTGCCGAGATAATGGTAGGCCGCGACGATGACCTCGGTGTCGCCGTCGGTGGCGAACCGGGCGCCGTGCTGTTCGATCAGCTCGGCACGCAGTTCCAGATAGTTGTAGATCTCACCGTTGAACAGGATCGTGTAGCGCCCGGGGCGCTCCGGTGGTCCCCAGCTCAACGGTTGGTGGGAGTGTTCCAGGTCGATGATCGACAGCCGGTTGAAGCCGAAGACGACCTCACCACCGTGCCAGGTGTCGCTCTCATCCGGTCCTCGATGCCGTTGGCACGGTAACGCACCGGCCACCGCGTTGACGGCGTTACCGGCTTTCTCTTCAGTGGGACAGACCAGTCCAAGCAGGCCGCACACGCGTCTCGCGCACCTCTCGTGTCGGCGGTGTCGTCGAATGCCCCGGAGTTGGGCGCTTCCCAGTATGCCGATCCACTCGTGTTCGGCCACATGCGCGGGGGCATCTCGGATCTTCGTCGGCGGTGAGCAGTGGTGACGGGTGGGCCGACCTGGCGATCTCGGCGAGTCGGTACCACCATGACTACGGCAAGAGCCGACCCCGGAGCAGTATCGCGACTACTGCTGGGCTAGGCTCGCCGCAGTATTCCGGCGGCCGATCTCCCACCCGGTGCGGACGGGTGGATTGCCAGTGCCGTACCGGTGAGTTTTACATCGAGGAGGCGTCGCGCAGTGGGCCTGAAGGACGGGACCCGAGTGCCACGGCTGGTCAAGGTCAGTGGATTGATCGGCCTGGTGTGTGTCGTGGCCACGGGCTGCACGCCCGACCAGGTCCTGCGATTCGGTTGGCCAGGGGGTGTGACCCCGGAGGCCGAGGCGATGCGCCAGCTCTGGACCTGGTCGGTGATCGCCGCCCTCGCGGTCGGCGTGCTCGTGTGGGGTTTGATCTTCTGGACGGTGACCTTTCACCGCAAGAAGAGTGACGAGCTGCCTCGCCAGTTCCAGTACAACAACCCGCTGGAGATCATCTATACGGTGATCCCGTTTTTGATGGTCGTCGTGCTCTTCTACTTCACGGCCACGACGCAGAACTACGTCATGGCCGAGGAGGAGAACCCGGACGAGGTCGTCGACGTGGTGGCGTTCCAGTGGAACTGGGAGTTCAAGTACCCCGAGTACCGCACCCCGAGCGGACAGCCGGTGTCGACCATCGGCACCAGCAGCAGGACACCGCTGCTGGTCCTGCCGACCGATTCGAGCATCGAGTACCGCCTGCACTCGGAGGACGTGATCCACTCGTTCTGGGTGCCGAAGTTCCACTTCAAGCGGGACACCTTCCCGCGCCCGGACAAGAACAACCAGGACAACGTTTTCCAGAACACGATCGAGCAGGAAGGCTCGTTCGTCGGGCGCTGTGCCGAGCTGTGCGGGACTTATCACTCGATGATGAACTTCGAGGTTCGAGCCTTGTCCCCGGACAAGTTCGAGCGCTACATGAATCTGCGGACGCGGATCAACCCGGCGACGAACCAGCCCTACACGGCGCCGGAGGCGTTGCGCAGGATGGACTGCGGAAAGTTGTGCACGCCGTACACGGTGACCACGAGCCCCTTCGACACCAACCGTGGGGCGTCTTCCGATGCCACGACGGCCGGTAGTAACTGAGGAGTGCCCTCTCCCAGGGCGTACGGCGTGAGAGCGAGGACTCCATGAAGGTCGAAGCGAAGATCTTCAATATCATCACCTTCTTTTTCTTCCTGTCGGCGATCGTCTACGGCTTCTGGGCACAGGAGCCCGTGGGGACGGTGGCGCTGATCCTGGTCGGTGCGTTGTCACTGCTGATCGGTAGTTACTTTCAGTTCGTGGCCAGGCGCATCGATCCACGTCCGGAGGACAATCCGGATGCCGAGATCAGTGACGGTGCCGGCGAGCTCGGTTTCTTCAGCCCGGGGAGCTACTGGCCTTTCGCGGTGGCTGCCGCGGCCGGATTCGCCGGCTTGGCACTGGCCTTCTTCCATGTCTGGATGCTGGTGTTCTCGGTCGGCGCTCTGCTGATCACCGTCGCGGGCCTGGTCTTCGAGTACCACACCGGCCCCAACCACGAGTGAGCGCACCCACGAGGGGGCACGCACAGCATCCCCGCCGGTATCGGAATCCGGGGATGCTGCTGCTGGACCGGACGGCGTGCCCGTCCGGTCGTGACATGTCCGTGGTCGGCGGCGGTATGATCTTCTCGCCCGTATCGCCAGCAGGAGGTTTGCCGTGATAACCGCGATTGTGCTGATCCGGACCGCCGCGGAACGTCTGACGGAGGCGGCACAGGAGATCGCCGACCTCGAAGGCGTTGCCGAGGTCTACTCCTGTGCCGGTGACGTTGATCTGATTGCCATGGTGCGCGTCCGCGACCACGAGGAGATCGCCGACATCGTGCCCGGCCGGATCAACAAGGTGAACGGTGTGCTCGACACCGACACGCACATCGCCTTCCGCTCGTACTCCCGGCGCGACACCGAGGCGACCTTCTCTCTCGGTATGGAAGGCTGAGGCAGTACGCGCGTAAAGCCCTCCGTCAGGAGTCGGCGAGAGTGGCGCGAAGCTCGGTGGAGCGTGCTGCCCATCGCCGAAGCAGATCGGCTGCGGCGCCGGAGTCGATGCCTGCCGCGGCGCGCTGCATCCCCTCTCGCAGTTGGTTCCGCAGATCGGGCTCCGGACCGTCCTGGGCGACGAGTGCACCGGCTGCGTTGATCAGCACAGCATCCCGCACAGGACCGCGCTCCCCGGCGAGCAGACGCCGTACTGCCTCCGCGTTGACCTGCGCGTCGCCCCCCTGCAGGTCTTCCGGCGAGCCGAGTGCGACACCGAGCTCGACCGGATCGATCCGCTCCTGACGGACGGTGCCGTCGTGCACGACCCATGCCGTGGTCGACGTGGTCGTGGTGATCTCGTCCAGTCCGTCATCGCCACTGACCACGAGGACGGAGTCGCCGCGTCCGGCGAAGACCTCGGCCATCACCGGGGCCATCCTCCGGTCGGCACACCCGATCAGACCGACCGAGGGACGCGCCGGGTTCGTCAGCGGCCCGAGCACATTGAACGCGGTGGGGATGCCGATCTCACGGCGCGGGCCGGAAGCGTGCTTGAACGCCGGATGGAACAGCGCGGCGAAGCAGAAGCCGATGCCGAGCTCCTCCACACAGGTGCGCACGCCGTCGGGCGGTAGGTCGATGGCAACCCCGAGCTCCTCGAGGACGTCGGCGGTACCGCACTTCGACGAGGCCGCTCGGTTCCCGTGTTTGACCACGGTCGCCCCCGAGGCGGCAAGCACCAGTGAGGTCATGGTCGAGATGTTGACCGTCCCGGCGCGGTCGCCGCCGGTGCCCACGATGTCGGCCGTGCGCGCGGAGATGTCGAGCGGCCGTGCGTGCGCGAGCATCGCGTCGGCCATACCGCGGATTTCGGCAGGAGTTTCCCCCTTCGCGCGGAGCGCGACGGCGAACCCGGCCACCCGCGCCGGTGTCGCTTCTCCGGTCATGACGAGATCCATCGCCCAACCGGTGTCCTCTGCGGTGAGGTCCCTACCCCCGACCAGCCGGCCGAGAAGTTCCGGCCAGCTTCCTGTCGTCGCTGCCACTGTCACCTCGTGTTCGACTAGCCGTGTACGACCGGCAGGGCGTGCGAGCGCAGCACCTCTGCGACCGTTTCCGCGGCGGAAATCGGATCCAGCGGATGCACGAGCACAGCGTCGGCCTGAGACCAGGTGGCCAGCCACCGGTCGTCCTTGCGGCGGACGGTCACGATGATCGGCGGGCAGCCACTGATCTCGTTCTTGAGCTGCCGGGAAACTCCCATACCACCGGTCGGCTGTGCCTCGCCGTCGAGAATCAGAAGATCCGCGGTGCCTGCGTCGGCCGCGCTGAGTACATCGGCCACTGTCGCCGCTTCATGATAGTGCACCCTGTTCAGGTCAGGGGCCGGGCGCCGCCCGATCGCTGTGGTGATCGCCGCACGGACTTCGGGCCGATGGCTGAACACGAGGATGGTCGTGGCCGGTGCGCTCATCAGCACTCCTTGAACAACTGGAGGGTTCGGCTGGACGGCGAGACAGGATTCCTCGAATCATATCCGCTGTACAGGTGCGCACAGTAGTACACAGGCGCGCAGGAATCGATCAGTTAGCCTGCCCTGGTTGCAGAGCGTCCCAACCGAGTGCACGACCCCGGAACCGTTGAGCGAGTCCGGCCATGCGCGCGCTTGCCTGTGCGCAGTGCAACGCGTCGAGTCGCTGCACACGCAGTGCGATCACGGTGGTGGCCTGTTCACCATCGCTCGTGTTCGCAGGTTCTTCGGGAATGGGACCGTGCACGCTTTCGCGCACCGTCCAGCCGTCCTCGTGCAAGAGTGTGGCCACGCTTTCCGTATCCGTGCTGGGCAGGCTCAGATAGTGGCGCAATACCGCTGGTCGGTCGGGTTGCCAGTGGGGAGCACGGGCGAGTGCGGTGGAGGCGGCTTCGGCATCGTCGAACGCCTCCACGACCACGTGCAGGTCCGGATCGTCGACGTCGATCACGGGAGGTTCGGAGGAGCGTGCGCCGCGGCCGAGACGCGCGAGCAATTCTCGAATCCTTCTCACTCTGAGTGACCTCCACATCGCGCTCCGATCAACGGTCCGCTCCATGGCGGACCCGACCGGGCAGGCCGAACACATGCAAGACATAATGCGTCGCGTGACAACGGCAGCGCCCTCAATCAGTCAACGCGTGCACTCGCTGAACCGCCCGAACATGGTCAGCGTGGGCACCATCGTTTGGTTGGCCAGCGAGCTGATGTTCTTCGCTGGGCTCTTCGCCATGTTCTTCACGGTGAAAGCTCAGAACGAGGGCCCGTGGCCACCACCGCCCGCGGAGCTCAACGTCAGCTACGCTCTTCCGTTCACCATCATCCTGGTGGCGTCCTCGTTCACCTGCCAGTGGGGCGTGTTCGCGGCGGAGCGTGGCGATGTCTACGGTCTGCGACGCTGGTACATGGTCACGTTGATCATGGGCACGATCTTCATGCTCGGCCAGGCCGGTGAGTACTACACACTCGTCACCGAGCATCACACCACGATGGCGACTTCGGCCTTCGGAACCGTGTTCTTCATGACCACCGGGTTCCACGGGCTGCACGTGATGGGTGGGCTGGTCGCGTTCATCTTCCTGATGATCCGGACCAAGATGAGCAAGTTCACGCCGGCTCAGGCCATCGCGGCCATCGTCGTGTCCTACTACTGGCACTTCGTGGACATCGTGTGGATCGGTCTGTTCGCGGTCATCTACCTTCTCCCGTGACGTTCGGGGCAGCACGGTGACAGCGGTGTGGAAGACGACGATGTGGAGTACGGCGAGGTCCGGGAAAGCGTGATGGTGTATCCGCTGAAACACCCCGACCATGACAGCAAGGGTTTTGCGCACTCATGACCACCAACAAGAAACGCACCCGCGCGGGCTCGAAGTTCCGGCGGCGGCTCTCCGGTGTGCTGGCGCTGGGAACTGCCCTGGTGGGCGCCGGCGCCCTCTATACCGCTCTGCTCCCGGAGCCACAAACCGCCAGCGCGCAGGGAAACCCGGCGTTGGTCAGGCAGGGTAAGCAGCTGTACAACAACGCCTGCATCACCTGCCACGGTTCGAATTTGCAGGGCGTCGAGGACCGTGGTCCGAGCCTGATCGGCGTGGGCGGCGCGGCCGTGCACTTCCAGGTCTCGACCGGACGGATGCCATTGGTGCGTCAGGAAGCGCAGGCTCAGCGCAAGCCGCCGGAATTCTCGCCGCAGCAGATCGACGCGCTCGCCGCCTATGTACAGGCGGTCGGTGGTGGCCCCAGGCAACCGGCGGAAACGGGTGAGGCGCTGCAGGGCAGCGATTCCGCGCGCGGAGGCCAGCTCTTCCGCTTGAACTGCGCGTCGTGTCACAACTTCACCGGGCGCGGGATCGCACTGTCCGCCGGTAAGTCCGCGCCGTCGCTGAACCAGGCGACCGAGCAGCAAATCTACGAGGCGATGCTCACGGGCCCGTCGAACATGCCCACCTTCTCGAACCGGCAGCTGACTCCGCAGGAGAAGGAAGACATCATCGCCTATGTCGAGTCGGTCACCCAGGGAAGGAACAACCCGGGTGGGAACGCCCTCGGCGGCTACGGTCCCGCTCCGGAGACGGTCGTCGCCTGGGTGGTCGGATTGGGAAGCCTGATCGGCCTCACTCTGTGGATCGGAGCCAGGGCATGAGTGAGCAGCACAACAGCCACAACGAACACGCCGACAACGAGCGGACCGCCGACGAGCAGCCTGCCGATGAGCAGGCCGTCAACGAGTACGCAACAGGCGAACACCAGCGGCCCAGTCCGACGGAGGCCGAACTGGCCGAAATGAGCCGTGACGAGAAGGTGCGGCTCGGTGTGGCCCTCGACGATGTCGAACTCGTCGAGTACCGCGACGAGTGGCCCATCAAGGGAACTCGTGCGGAGCGGCGTGCCGAGCGGGCCGTGGCGGCGTGGTTCTCCCTCGCGGGTCTGTCGGCGCTCGCGTTCATCGGAGTCTTCGTCTTCTGGCCGTGGCGCTACCAGAATCCGCTGATCGATCCGCGCGGGCACTTCATCTACTCGCTGTACAACCCGCTGATCGGTTTCTTCCTCGGGTTGTCGATCTTCGCGGTCGGTATCGGCGTGATCCTGTACTCGAAGAAGTTCCTGCCGCACGAGGTCGCCGTCCAGCAGCGCCACGATGGCCACGGCTCCGACGAAACCGACCGCCAGACCGCGACCGCGTTGCTCGCGGACGCCGGAAGTCGCAGCGGTATCGCACGGCGCTCGATGATCAAGCGCACGGCCGGCTTCGGTGTCGGTGCCTTCGGTCTCGGCACCGGCGTGCTCGTGCTCGGCGGCATGGTCAAGAACCCGTGGGCCGAGACCGGCCCCGACTCGCTGCTGCACACGGGATGGATGCAGACCGAAGGCGAGAAGGTCTACCTGCGGCGCAACACCGGTGATCCGCACGATGTGTCGCTGGTGCGTCCGCAGGATCTCGCGCCGGGGAGTTTCGAGACGGTCTTCCCGTTCCGGGAGTCCGAACGCCACAACGAGGAAGCCCTGCTGCATGCGCTGCGCAGGTCGGACAACCCCGTCATGCTGATCCGGCTGCATCCGGGAGCAGCTCCTGTCGAGCGCAAGGGCCAGGAGACCTTCAACTACGGCGACTACTACGCCTACTCGAAGATCTGCACCCATCTCGGCTGCCCGACCTCGTTGTACGAGGCGGAGACCGGCCGGTTGCTGTGCCCCTGCCACCAGTCACAGTTCGACGTGGCACACAGCTACGCCAAGCCCGTATTCGGCCCGGCGACGCGTTCCCTGCCACAGCTTCCGATCACGGTGGACACGGAAGGGTATTTCGTGGCCAGGCACGACTTCATCGAGCCCATCGGCCCGGCGTACTGGGAGCGTAACTCATGAGTTCGATCACCACCCCCACCAAATCGGACAGTGCCGCCTACCGCTTGGCCGGACGTCAGGCCGACGAGCTCGACAAGCGGTTCCAGATGGCCGCGGGGCTGCGCCGTCAGATCAACAAGGTCTTCCCGACGCACTGGTCGTTCCTGCTCGGTGAGGTCGCGCTTTACACCTTCATCATACTGCTTCTGACGGGGACGTACCTGGCGTTTTTCTTCGACCCGTCGATGGCCGAGGTCGAATACCAGGGCGCGTACGCCAACCTGCGTGGCGTGGAGATGACGCGTGCCTTCGCCAGTACGCTCGACATCTCCTTCGAGGTTCGTGGCGGTATGTTCGCCCGTCAGGTGCACCACTGGGCGGCCCTGCTGTTCATGGCCTCGATCGTGGCCCACATGTTCCGGATCTTTTTCACCGGAGCGTTCCGCCGTCCCCGTGAGACGAACTGGATGATCGGCATCCTGCTGTTCATCCTGGGCATGTTCGAAGGGTTCACCGGTTACTCGCTGCCGGACGACCTGCTGTCGGGTACCGGCGTTCGCATCGCCTCCGGGATCACGTTGTCCGTGCCGGTCGTGGGCACATGGCTGCACTGGATCCTTTTCGGTGGCGAGTTCCCCGGAACCGAGCTCATCCCGCGCTTCTACATGATGCACATCTTCCTGCTCCCGGGACTGATCCTCGGGCTGATCGCGGTGCATCTCGCGCTCGTGTGGTATCAGAAGCACACCCAGTTCCCCGGTGTACGCCGCAAGGAGACCAACGTCGTCGGTGTGCGGATCATGCCGATGTTCGCGACCAAGGCGGGGGGCTTCTTCGCGGTCGTCACCGGCGTGACGGCGATCATGGGTGGTGTCTTCCAGATCAACGGGGTCTGGAACCTGGGCCCCTACATCCCGTCGCAGGTTTCGGCCGCGTCCCAGCCCGACTGGTACATGATCTGGACGGACGGTTCGAGTCGTCTGTGGCCGGCATGGGAGATCTACCTCGGCTCGTTCACCATCCCCGCGGCATTCTGGCCGACCGCGTTCTTCATGGGCGCGATCTTCACGGTCGCTCTGCTGTACCCGGCGATCGAGCGCAAGCTCAGCGGGGACACGGCACACCACAACCTGCTTCAGCGGCCACGCGATGTTCCCGTGCGCACCAGCCTCGGCATGATGGCGATCACGTTCTTCATGGTGCTGATGATCTCCGGCGTGAACGACATCATCGCGTTCAAGTTCAACATCTCGCTGAACGCGATGACGTGGATCGGCCGTATCGGTCTGCTGATCGCCCCGCCGATCGCGTACTACATCACCTACCGGATCTGCCTCGGTCTGCAGAAGGCCGATCGTGAGGTCCTCGAGCACGGCATCGAGACCGGCATCATCAAGCGGTTGCCGCACGGTGAGTTCATCGAGGTGCACCAGCCGCTCGGGCCGGTGGATTCGCACGGTCATCCCGAGGAGCTGGAGTACCAGGGTGCTCCGGTGCCGAAGCGGATGAACAAGCTCGGTGCCGCGGGGCATCCGGTCGAGGGCAGTTTCCTCAAGCCCGATCCCGTCGATGAGACGGTAGCGCTCGAGCGTGCTCGCAGCGAGGAAGCCGAGCGGGAGAGGATCGAGCAGGAGGAGCGCGAGCAGGGCGAGCTCGTGGCGGGCAAACCGCAGCAGCCTTCCGAGTGAGTTGATCCGATCACGGCGAGGGGCCCGGCACCATGCTCTCGGTGCCGGGCCCCTCGCCGTTCGAAGTTTTGCCCGAAACTTCAGCCCGCTCCTCAGTCGGCGGCGGGGTAGGGCGTGCGTGCGTCTGCGACACGATCGAGCCAGGTGCGCCATCGGCCTGCGGCGCCTGCCGGTTCCGACCACGGTGTGACGCATCGGACCATGCGGGTGTCTCCTGCCGTCAGCCACCGGTAAACGACGTGGATTTCATCGGCAGGAGCCCCCAGCAGCGGCCCGTCGCCGGGAACGACCGTTTCGGCGGAAGCCTGCAGCGCGTCCACGACCGGCATCGGTGGGGTTCCGCGTTGCGCCGTTCCCGCCGCGGCGAGCCGACCGTGTCGTACCACCGCGAAGTTCCATCCGCCGAGGCCGTCGGGACGGGCGGCAACCAGCTCGGGAATCGCGGCGAGCGCGGCCAGTCGCTGCCCCCGGTCGAGGGAACGTACCAGGTTGGCGAGCCGGTCGCGGTGGGTTGCGGCATCCTCGAACCGTTGAGCCGCGGACAGCTGATCCAGTTCGGCGCGCAGATGCTCCAGGAGCGCGTCGCCCCGTCCGGTCATGACATCGTGTACCGAGATCACCTGAGGGGCGTACTCGTCGACGCTCTGATACCCGGCGCAGGGGGCGCCGCAGTGCCCCAGGTCGTACACGGCGCAGGGACGGCCTCGCTGCTCCTTGGCGGGAATGCGCTCGGTGCATCGCCGCAGGCTGGTGACGGATTGCAGGGCCTCCACCGCCTCCACGGCGGCCCGGCGGCCTCGGAACGGCCCGATGGCCTGCGGCTTCGGTGTCCGTACGATCGACAGCCGGGGAAAGGCCTCGTCGGTCAGGATCACCCACCATGCGCGCTGCGGGAACTTGGAACGCCGGTTGTAGGGCGGCTGATGGGCTCCCAACAGCCGCAGCTCGCGGACTTCGGCCTCCAAGGGATGCGAGCACTCGATGTGATCCACCCGGTCGGAAAGGGCGACCATCTCCTTGACCCGGCCCCGCCGCTCACCGGCCGTGAAATACTGGCGGACCCTTCGACGCAGGTCGGTGGCGGTGCCGACATACAGCACCTCGTCGTTCGGCCCGCGGAAAAGGTAGGTACCGGGAGCGCTCGGGAGAGCATCGGCGAGGTGGCGTTTGCGTCGCTGCTGCGGGCTGACGTCGGACAGGTATCCGAGGAGCTCTTCCAGCGAGTGCACGCCCAGCGGCCCGACGCGCTCCAGCAGACTGTGCAGGACGTCGACGGTGGTGCGGGCGTCGTCGAGAGCCCGGTGCACCGGCTCGGTCCGAGTGCGCAGCACCCGCGCAAGCGTGGCGAGCTTGTGGTTGGGGGTCTCCTCTCTGCTCAGGACCCGTCGAGCCAGCTGAACGGTGCACACGCTCGTGGGCTTCGGCCACACCAGTCCGAGCTGTGCACAGCCCGCACGCAGAAATCCGAGGTCGAATGTCGCATTGTGGGCGACGAGGACGCTGCCCCTGCTGAATTCGAGGAATGCGGGCAGCACCGATTCCAGCGTGGGTGCCTCGGCGACCATGGCGTCGGTGATACCGGTGATCGATACGACGGCGGATGGGATGGGCTGTCCTGGGGCGACCAGTGTGGAGAATTCGCCGAGGACCTCGCCACCCCGGACCTTGACCGCTCCGATTTCGGTGACGGCGTCCTGACCGCTCCTGCCGCCGGTGGTCTCCAGGTCGACCACGACGAAGGTGACCTCGTGCAGTGGCAGCCCGAGCTCGTCGAAGGAGAGCTGCCTGCGGGGAAGCCGGGCGTGCTCTCGAGAGGTCTCCGTCATCTTCGCGCACCGTACGCGCCTGTACCGACAGTGCCATGCTACCGGTGCGTTCCCGCAGCCAACCGAGCGGCGATTAACCTGGGAGAGTGATACCGCCGACGACGGGTGACGGCAACGAGGCACCCTTTCCCGACGAGTCTGCTGCCGACAGTGCACAGCAGACCAGTGGTGCTGTCGCCCGGGTCGACTGGGAGAACCTGCCCGGTCCGGTGGCTCACCGACTGGCCGAGTTATCGGCGGCGGCGCTGGGCACGCTGCGCCACTCGGACATTCCCGCGCAATTACGGCCCGTCGTGCGGTTCGCGGCAGCCAAGCGGGCGAAACTGGGATTGGTGCCCCTGGTCGCGGCGTTGCGTGATTCGGCCGTGTTCCGCACGGCGGTGGTGGATTGGTGCCGGACACACCGGCCCGAGGCACTCGATCTCGAGCATGGTGACCCTGCCGTCGTGGCCGCGGCCGCGCTCCTACAGGACTCGGCTGTGGCCACGCACTACGTGGAGCTGGTCGGCTACCGCACCGAGCGTGGGCAACTGCGTTCCGAACGGGACTCGGCCCTGGCCCGTTCGGACAAGCTTGCCGGTGAGGTCGAGCGCTTGCGCAATGAGCTGGCCGAGACCAAGCTCGCAGCCGAACGTGCCGGAGACACCGATGATTCCGAGGCGGACCGGTTGCGCAAGCGACTCCGCGAACAGGGCGTCCGTCTCAAGGAGGCCAGGCAGGAGGCCGAATCCGCGCGGGCCGATCTGGAACGCGTCCGGCAGGAGTCGGCGGCCGCGATCGCGGAGACCACCGCACAACGAGACCGCGAGCAGGCGAAGGCTCAGGAGGAGCGTATTCGCGCGGAGCGTGCTGGGGCCGAGGCCGAGACCGCTCGCCGATCGGCGCGGGAAGCCAGGCAGGGCGACGAGATGCGGCTGGCACTTCTGCTGGAGACGATGGAGGGTGCGCTGGGAGGCTTGCGTCGGGAACTGGGCGCCACCGGGCGCGGCCCCAAACCGGCTGATGCGGTCTCGGGAGTGCGGGCGGATACCGGAACTCCGCCGCACGTACCCGACAGAGCCGCACTGGAGCGCCTGCTGGCGCTGCCTGCGATCCATCTCATCGTGGACGGCTACAACGTCACCAAGACCGGCTATCCGGAGATTCCGCTTGCCGATCAGCGGGACCGGTTGGCTCATCAGCTCGCATCCCTGGCCGCGCAGACCGGGGTGGAGGTGACCTTGGTTTTCGACGGTGCCGATGTGGTCGCGGTCCCCGCGGCCGGGCCGCGGGGGGTTCGGGTGCTGTTCAGCGAGCCGGGTGTCCAGGCCGACGACGTGATCCGTGGCCTGGTGGAGGCGGAGCCGCCGGGACGGCAACTGATCGTGGCCACGTCGGATCAGGAAGTGGTCACCTCGGTGCGGCATCGCGGGGCCTACGCGGTGGCTTCCTCGGTGCTGCTCGCGCGTATCAACCGGACGTAGGACGTCGTCGAGAAGTGCTGTGCATGGGCACGACGTGATCGTGAAGTGCTCGCTCGCCGTACGTCGTGCGGTCACTGCGGAGGACAACTCGGCGACGGTCTTCGACCGCTCGGCGCATGAGAGTGATCTCATAGCCGGTCACGTGTCGTGCCCGGTGGAATATCGAAGGAGGTCTCCGTCAAGGGCGCGGTTTTCGAGCACGGGGCGGGACCTGCATTTCGGCTACATTCAGCGATCGAAGTTCCTCCTTTCGGGGCTCGATGCCGAGAGGTGTGGTTCTATCGGACCCACTCTGGACGCCTCGGCTCACCTCTCGTAACCTAGCCGAGACTTCGTGGCGATCAGCTACTCAAACCGGGTGGCTCCGCGAAGTCACCGCCGTCTCGGCTTGTCGGGGAGCCGAACCGGGGGCTCGTCTCGTGGACGAGTCCGGTCCGGGTATGCCCAGCATGCCCGTCGGTGGGCCGCATCGTGGCTCGAACCTGTGACCGCATCCCGGTCAGGCGGTCGGAGCAGTGAAGGAGCTATGCGCGAGGTGGCGTCGCACCGAACGAAGCGCTCGATGCGCGGAACTTTCACCGTGACGGCGGTTGCCGCCGCGATCACCATGACCTCCGCGCCGGCCATCGCAGATCCGCAACTTCCCGACAGTGCCCCGGAAGCGGTCGAGCAGCTGCGCAAGCTGTCCCGCGAGGCGGAGAAGCTCACCGAGAAGTACCACCGGGCACAGGACGATCACGATGCGCGGCTGGCCGACCTCAAGCGGGCCAAGGCCGCTGCTGCCAAGGCGACGAAGGTCGCCGACCAGGCACGCGCCGAGGAAGAGAAGTTCCGCGTCAAGGTCGATGAACTCACCAGTTCGGCCTATCAAGGGGCCCGGCTCAACCAGCTTTCCGCGCTGCTGGTCAGTGAATCCCCCGGCGAGTACCTCGACCGCGCGGCCACCATGGACGCCCTGGCCAAGGACAACAGCGAGGCGATCCGGGCGCTGGCAGCCGCCACGGACAAGGCCGAGGCAGCCGAGCGGCGTGCTGCCGAGGCGAAGAAGCGCGCTGCCAAGGCGGCAGCCGATGCGGCCCGCATCGAGAAGGAGATCGCCGAGAAGAAAGCCGCCATGGAGGAGCAGGTCGCCGAGGCGCGCGATCAACTGGAGGAGTTGACCAGCGAAGAGCAGGCGGCGATCCCCGGTGGGAACACCGACTACGAGTTCCAGGGAGGTGCCGGTGCTGCTGCGGGAGCGGTGCAGGCAGCATTGAGCAAGCAGGGTTCACCCTATGTCTGGGGTGCGGAGGGACCGAACAGGTTCGATTGCTCCGGCCTGATGTACTGGGCCTACAACCAGGTCGGAGTGTCGATTCCGCGGTCCAGCAGTGCCCAGGCACAGACCGGCAAGCCCGTTTCGGCGAGCCAGCTCCAGCCCGGTGACCTCATTTTCTACTACAGCCCGGTGAGTCACGTGGGGATGTACGTGGGCAACGGCAAGGCGGTGCACGCACCGACCGCCGGTTCCACGGTGCATGTGACGGATTATCAGGACATCGCACCGGTCAACCGCATGCGTCGCGTCGCGGGTTGAGCTCGGCATTCGGTTCGAACCGGCACTTTGCGGGTGCGCCGGTTTTCCGCGCCATGGTGGGGAGAATGTCCGGGTGAGTGCGCCTGCGTGGCCTGCCCGCGCCACGCAGGCGACTTACCATCGGCTCTGTGCGGGCCTTCAGGACGTGGCGAGGGTGTTTTCTCGTTGCGGTCCTGACCGGAATCGCGATGATGGCCTGGACCCCCGTGCCGCCCCGGGAACAGGCCGTCGATCCCCCCGAAAGGCGGGGCCGGGGCGGCCGTATCGCGGCGACTTCGCGTCAGCACGACATCACCGTGCTCCTGCGCCGACGCGCCGAGGCGCTGCGCACCGGAGACGAGGCCGCCTTCATGACATCGGTCGATCCGAAGGCGTCGTCACGATTTCAACACCGGCAACGCATGCTCGTGCGGAACCTGACGGAAGTACCGCTGGCGAAGTGGACTTACCGGCTTGAGGCTGCCTCCACAGTGCCTCCGCCGGACCCCGAGACCCTTCCTGCCCCTCCCGACGAGCTGTGGGCTCCACGCGTGACCCTGAACTACGCCCTGGCCGGAGTCGATACCGTGCCCGTCACTCGGGTGATGGGCTATCTGTTCGCTCGGCGAGGTGACTCGTGGTACCTGACCAGCGATACCGCCCTGCGGTCACGGGGACGTTCGACCTGGCGTGGACCGTGGGACCACGGCATGGTGCGTGCGGTACCGACGGAGTCGGGATTGGTGCTCGGCCACGATTCCAACCGGGAACTCGTCGATCGAGTGGCCGGGATGCTCGATGAGTCGATCGCGGCCGTCACCGAAGTATGGGGCACCGAGTGGTCCCGCCGGATCGGTGTCGTGGTACCGGGTTCCCGTGCGGAACTACGCGCGCTGGTCGGCCCCTCGTTCGGATTGGACGGGATCGCGGCCGTTGCGGTGACCGATGAGGTGGACACCACCACCGGGCGTGTGGAAGGGGCGCGAGTGATCCTCAACACGCGCATGGCGGGTCCGTTGAGCGATACCGCCCTGCGCGTGGTGCTCAAGCACGAGATCCTGCACATCGCCGCCCGGGCCGACACCGTCGGCGGCGCCCCGATGTGGATGCTGGAGGGATTCGCCGATTACGTGGGCTACCGCGGTAGCGGGATTCCTCCGGAACGGATCGTGCCGGACCTGATCCGTCGGCTTCGTACGGAAGGCCCGCCCACCGCGTTGCCGTCGGATCGTGATTTCCGAAGGTCGGGCAACCGTCTGGACGTGAGCTATCAGCAGTCGTGGTCGGTGGTGCGGTTCCTCGTCCAGGAATGGGGCGAGCAGCGCGTGGTCGAGCTGTATCGCCGTATCGCCGGGTCACGGTCGTCCGAAAAGGCGGCGGAGGCGCTGCACGACATGACGGGGATGACCAGAGCCGAGTTCGTCGACAACTGGGGCCGGTACTTGCGCCGTACTTTCGGCTGAGGCGCTCTGCGCCGGTGACCGTGGACCCGATCCGGGGTACCCGACCACCGGCGCAGCACCGTCCGATATTTCAGGAGTAGATCGCTTCGATGTCGGTGGCGTAGTTCTCGGCGACCTTGTTCTTCTTGACTTTCAGGCTCGGCGTCATCTCCCCGCGAGCCTCGGTGAAGTCATGCGGCAGGATGCGGAACTGTTTGATCCGTTCTGCCTGGGACACGGTCTCGTTGGCGCTGTCGACGGCCTTCTGCACCTCATCACGGAGCTCCGGATCATCGACGAGGTCGGCGGTCTCGAGGTTCTCGGAACGACCGTGATTGGCCAGCCACGACGGCAGGAACTCGGAGTCGATGGTGATCAGGGCGCCGATGAACGGCTTCTGGTCCCCGACGACGAGGCACTGGCTGATGAGCGGATGCGCCCGCAGATGGTCCTCCAGCGCCGCCGGGGCGATGTTCTTGCCGCCTGCGGTGACGATGATCTCCTTTTTCCGGCCGGTGATCCGCAGGAAACCGTCCTCGTCCAAAGAACCGAGGTCACCGGTGTGGAACCAGCCGTCCTCCAGGGATTCATCGGTCGCGGTGGGATTGTTCCAGTAGCCTCGGAACACCACGTCACCCTTGATCAGGATCTCGCCGTCCTCGGCGATCCGAATGCTGGTGCCCGCCAGTGGCCTGCCGACCGTCCCGATCTTGTAGGCGTGCTCGACATTGACGGCTGCCGCGGCGGTGGTTTCGGTCAGGCCATAGCCTTCGAGGATCGGCACCCCGATGCCCCGGTAGAAGTGGGTGAGCCGTTCCCCCAGGGGAGCGCCTCCGGAGACGGCTGCCACGCACTGGCCTCCCAGCGCGGAACGCAGCTTGCCGTAGACGAGTTTGTCGAATACGAGATGCTTGATGCGCAGGCCGACTCCCGGTCCGCCCTGCTCCTGTGCCTGGCTGTAGGCCACGGCCGTGGCCTCGGCGGCGTCGAAGATCCTGCCTTTGCCCTCGGAGTGGGCCTTCTGCTTGGCGGTGTTGTAGACCTTCTCGAACACGCGAGGCACGGCCAGCACGAAGGTGGGGCGGAACGAGCCGAGATCGTTGACGAGTTCCTTGACGTTGCCGGTGTGGCCCAGCGTCAGCCGTGAGTACACGCAGGCGATGGCGATGGCACGCGCCAGCACGTGGGCCATCGGCAGGAACATCAGCATCGAGTTGCCCGGTTGCATCAGCTGCGGGAACGCATCGACATCGGAGCGAACCTCGGCGAGCAGATTGCGGTGCGTCAGTTCGCAGCCCTTCGGGCGACCGGTGGTCCCCGAGGTGTAGATGAGGGTGGCGAGGTCGTCGGCCTTGACCGATCGGCGGCGCTCGTCGACGTCGGTGTCGGTGATGTCGGTGCCCAGGGAGGTGAGCTCCTCCACCGCCGGGGCAGCACCATCGGGAGTCGGGCCGTCGATCTGCCAGACATGGCGCAGCTCGGTGAGCTTGTCGACCACCGTGTCCACTTCGCTGCGGTGTGCCTCGGTTTCCACGATGACGGCCTTGGCCCCGGAATCCGACAGGATCCACTCGGCCTGGTCGGCGGCCGAGGTCTCGTAAATGGGCACGGTGGCACAGCCGGCTGCCCAGATCGCGAAGTCGAGCAGGCTCCACTCGTAGCGGGTCTGTGACATCAGGCCGATCCGGTCACCGGGCTGCAGACCGCAGGCCATGAGCCCCTTGGCCACGCCCAGAACCTGGGTGGCGAATTCGGCGGCGGTCACATCGACCCAGGTGCCCTCCACTCGGCGCCGGAAGCTCACGGTGCCACCGAAACGTTCCGCATTGGCCCACACCATGTCGGTGAGGTTCTCGTCGTCGGCCACACTGGTCGTGGCGGGGACGCTGAACTCTCGCACTCGAAACCTCCGAAAACACGCCAAATTGTGAGGAACAACCTAACCCTGCAAGCTACCGATCGGTAGCCCCGTTTCCCGTATCGGGTCGGATCACCGGTCAGGCCCTGGTGTGCGCCGGGCTCGACAGCACTGTTCCGCATTATTTCCTGTGGGGCGAGAGCTCGAAACGCGGCCCATCCGGTGTCGTGGTTCGCCGGTCGGGTGGTCCGGGGGAAGGTGGTGGAGAGTGCGCTGCCCCGGCCGTCCTCGCTACTTTCGGGTACGGACGAATCGGACTGGTGAACGGAGCCGGCTTGCGGGTGCATGTGGTATCGGATGTCCACGGCAACGTGGAGGGACTCAAGCGTGCCGGTGAGGGCGCCGACGCGCTCGTCGTGCTCGGGGACCTGATCGACTTCGTCGATTACCACGATCACGGCAAGGGCATCCTCGGCGCGGTGTTCGGCGCGGAGAAGGTGGCACATTTCGCCGAGCTGCGCCGTAGCCACCGTGGAGCCGATGTGGGGGCTTACGCCCGCTCGTTGTGGGCGAGCCTGTCCGATCCCGTCAAGGTCGTGGAGGAGGCCGTCCGCGAGCAGTATGCGGAGCTTTTCGGTGCGATGACCGCACCCACCTATGCCACGGCAGGCAATGTCGACGTGCCGCACCTGTGGCCGGAGTTCGCCGGCCACGGAATTCATGTGCTGGACGGCCGCAGCGTCGAGATCGGTGGTCTGCGCTTCGGTTTCGCCGGTGGGGCATTACTGCCGCCGGGAGGAGTGCTGCGCCGCGACGCGCCATGGGTGCCGCACCTGCGTTCCGCGGCCGAGTTCAACGAGGTACTGGGCGAGCTCGACCCGGTCGACGTGCTGTGCACCCATGTCCCTCCGAACGTGCCCGAGCTGCTCTACGACGTCGTGGCGCGCCGTCCGGAACACGGATCGAGCGGGGCGCTCGAGCGGATCGGGCGGGATCTGCCCCGATGGTCGTTGTTCGGTCATGTGCATCAGCCGCTGGCGCAACGGATGCGGATCGGCTTCACGGAGTGTGTCAACGTCGGCCACTTCAAGCACACCGGAAAGCCGTACGTGTTGCGATGGTGAGCTGTGTCGCAGTGTCGGTCGACTGCCCGGGACTTGTCCGGGACGGTCCCGGCAGGCGCACCGGGGGCCGAGGGCGACATCCCGATAGGGCAGTAATCACCGGCCTTCACGCCGGATACGGGTCTCGACCTGTAGCCTGCCCGGCATGGTCGAGAAGTCCACCCAGTCCATTGTGATCGAGGCTTCTGCCCCGGAGATCATGTCGGTGATCTCGGATTTCGCCGCGTACCCGGAGTGGGCCGAGGCGGTGAAGGAGACACAGGTGCTGTCGACGACATCCGCTGGGAAAGCGGAGAAGGTTCGGTTCGTCCTGGACGCAGGCGTGGTCAAGGACACCTATGTTCTCGTTTACGACTGGAGCGACGACGGATTGTCGGTCAGCTGGACCCTGTCCGAGGGACAGGTGCAGAAGGCTCAGCAGGGCAGCTACACATTGCGCCCCGAGTCGGACCAGCGCACCGAGGTGACCTACGACCTGGCCGTGGACCTGGCGATTCCGATGATCGGCATGTTCAAACGCAAGGCCGAAAAGATGATCATGGATACGGCGCTGAAGGAGCTGAAGCGCCGTGTCGAGTCCGCACATCAGTGACCGTTGTCCGCCGTGCGGCCGACGGATGCCTGCGTGGGAGAGATCAACCGTGCGAAGCCTTCTGTTCACCGGAAAGGGCGGCGTGGGTAAGACGACCCTCGCCGCGGCCACCGCGGCACGGTTGGCCGTACGGGGCAACAAGGTGCTGGTGGTTTCCACCGATCCGGCGCATTCGCTGGCCGACGCGCTCGGCACGCGACTCGGTCCGGAGCCGGAAGAGGTACCGCTGCCGGACTGCGCTGACAGCGACCTCCGGATGCATGCCGCCGAGGTACATACCCGCACGCTCGTCGACGATGCCTGGGGCGAGCTCCGCGAGCACCTCCGGACATTGTTGCTCGGGGCGGGTGTCACCGAACTGAACACCGAAGAGCTCACCGTTCTTCCCGGAGTGGAGGACCTGCTGGCTCTCGGTGAAGTGCACCGGCTGGTCTCCTACGGTGTCTGGGACACCGTCATCGTCGACTGTGGTCCGACCGCCGAAACCCTGCGACTGCTGGCGCTGCCCGAGGCGTTCACCGGTTACCTCGAACGGCTCTTTCCGACGCATCGGCGTGCCGTGCGCGGACTGCTGGCGGGGATGGCGGGGAGTGACAACCTCGAGAGATGGGACGCGGTGGCGGATGCGCTCGGTCGGTTGGCCGGACGGCTCGGCACGCTGACCGAGTGGTTGGCCGCTGCGGGGACCAGCGTCCGGCTGGTGTTGACTCCCGAAGCCGTCGTGGCCGCGGAAACCCGCCGCACGCTCACGGCGTTGGCGCTACAGCGGATCCATGTCGACGGCCTGGTGGCCAACCGGCTGGTGCCGCACCCGGGATCGGCGCGGGGCACCGCAGCGAACTGGTTGCGTACCCGCCGCAACGAGCAGGACACCGTCCTGGCCGAGCTGCGCTCCGGTGCCGGTGTTCCGCTGCGCGTGGTGGAGCATCGCGCGGGGGAACCGGTGGGATTGCGCGCACTCCTCGAACTCGGAGCGGAACTCTACGGCGACTCCGATCCGCTCGACGGTGCCGGGCGGGCTCCGGAAATGGAGGTCACCGGTGGTGGCCGTAGTCTGGACTCGGAGTATGCTCTGCGAATTGCGCTGCCGTTGCACGATGGGGCCGACCTCGATCTCGCCCGGGTCGGTGACGAGCTTGCGGTGACCGTGGATGGTCGTCGCAAGCTGATCGCATTGCCCGCGGTGTTGCGGCGTTGCACCGTGACCGGGGCGAAAGCCGGTGATGACGGGGTGACCGTGGCCTTCCGGCCCGACCCCGAGTTGTGGATGCGGTGAGCAGTGGATCGGACACGACAGGAGACTTCCGCGGAAGGTGCCGCTCACGGTGCCGGACACGGTGGCCGGGACAGAACGGGCGAGGAGTTGCGGTGGCTGCTCGATGCCCTCGCATTCCGAGCCGAGGAGTACCTGCTGGGGCTGGGCCGTGGCCCCGATGAGCAGGCGGGAGGAGCCGATACGGCCGCCGATGAACGGCTGCGATGTTCCTCGGCGGGCACCTGCGAGTGGTGCCCGCTGTGTGCGGCGATGTCGTTCCTTCGTGGGGACCGGCCGGAACTGGCCACGCGGATGTCCGAGCACCTGGCCGGACTCGTGACCGTGCTGCGCCGGATTCTCGCCGAGCAGGACGACTCACCTCGAGACGCCGAACGGACTCGTCCGGAAACCGCGAACGGTTTCTCGCCGGAACCCGGCCCCGACAACGATGCGCCTCCGGTGCAGCGGATCGGCGTACAGCGAGTACACGGAAGTGTCCTGCGTCCGAGTGAAGGAGAAGTCCGCGCCGAAGGACACGGGTGCTGACCGTCGGCGTTGACGGCACACCGGGATGTGCCCGGCACCGGAGACCGGCGAGGTGGACCCCGGACGAAAACGCACTAGCCGTGCTGCGAATTCAGAGCTGGGCGCCGTCGTCCCACGCGGAGTCCGGAGGCGTGGGACGTATCCGCAGAAGCAGCCATCCGATGCCTGCACTGATCGAGATCAGCCCGGCCGGTAGTGCGATGGTGCCGAGCCACCCGGCCAAACCCGGTACCACCAGCAATCCCACCCCCAGCATGATCAGGACGATGCCGCCCACGGTGCCCGCTTTCGGCGCGGGCAGCGGTGGCGGATCCGGGGGCTCGAAGTGGCCTTCGTCCTCCTCGGGGGGTGACCAGTTCCGTGGCCCGTGCGGCTCGTCCGCCTCCGACTCGTCCGCCGGGAAGCTCGCCGGATCCGCCGTACCGGACTCCTCGGTGCGTGTGTCACCCGTCGGCCATCGGGGCAGTGGGGTATCGCGTTCCAGTTCGGCCACGATCTCCGCGAATGCCGCGTCGATGTCGTCGGGGCCGTCGGCGTTGCCATGGCGCGTGTTCATACGACTTCCCTGGCGCGCTCGCGGTGGATCCTGTGGACGCACTCGACGCTACCGGCGAACCCGCCCGGGGCACCGGCAAGCCCTGGTCTGCTGACAACCGGATCCGTGGGCAATCCGGGCCTGTTGGCAACCCTGGCGGCACGTCTTGGTCGCGCGTGGTCCTAGGATAACTGTCCGGTCGGTGCGATGTCGGCGATATTGATCCCACATTGTGCGTACCCAACGGGCTCCGTACGCTAAAGCAGCGTACTCGGGGCGTCAGGAGGCAACGGCACAGTGCTCTACTGGGTATTGAAGCACATCTTTCTCGGTCCGCTCATGAAACTGTGGTGTCGGCCGAAGATCGAAGGGCGGAAATACGTCCCCGAGTCCGGGGCGGCCATCCTGGTGAGCAACCACCTGGCGGTGGCCGACTCGTTCTTCATGCCACTGAAGATGTCGCGACGGGTGACCTTCCTGGCCAAGCGGGAGTACTTCACGGGCCGGGGACTCAAGGGCGCGCTGAAGAGATACTTCTTCTCCGGGATCGGACAGGTCCCCATCGATCGCTCCAGCGGCGCCGCCGCGCAGGCAGCCCTCGACACCGGCGTGCGGTTACTCCGGGAGGGAAGACTGCTCGGCGTGTATCCGGAAGGGACCCGCTCACCCGACGGCCGTCTGTACAAGGGAAAGACCGGAGTGGCACGGATGGCGCTGGAAGCCAACGTGCCCGTCATTCCCATCGCCATGATCGGTACCGACCGGGCCAATCCGATCGGGTCCACCATATGGCGCCCGTTCCGCATCCGGGTGCGGGTCGGAAAGCCGTTGGACTTCTCCCGCTACGAGGGTCTCGCCGGTGACCGCTTCGTGGAGCGTTCGATCACCGACGAGATCATGTATGCGCTCATGGAGCTGTCGGGTCAGGAGTACGTCGACGTCTACGCGGCGAAAGCCAAGGACGACCTGGAGACGCAAGGGCGGGTCATCACGAAGCGGGCGGATCCGTCGGATCGGCAGGAGGCCGATCGGCTCCCGGAAACCAAAGCGGGCTGATGCGCCCGGCCGATGCCGCGGTCCTGCCGATGGAGCACTCGAGCTCCTTCCCACCGGCGGTATAAGCGGGCAGAGCATAAGAGGCTCCGGCAGGGCACACCCGGGCGGGGCGTGTCCTGGTTCGTTCGAATGGCGCATATTCTTGACCGGTGCGGTTTTTCTACGACTGCGAGTTCATCGAAGACGGGCTGACCATCGAGCTGATTTCGATCGGTGTGGTCGACGAGACGGGCCGCGAGTTCTACGCGGTGTCCACGGAGTTCGATTCGACCCGGGCCGGTAGCTGGGTGCGTCGGCACGTGTTGCCGCAGTTGCCGCCACCGTCCTCGGACAGTTGGTGCTCGCGCGCGCGGATCCGCGAGGATCTGTACGCGTTCCTGACTTCCCGCGGGTCCGATGTCGAGTTGTGGGCGTGGTACGCCGCCTACGACCACGTCGCGTTGGCCCAACTGTGGGGTGCGATGCCCGCTCTGCCGTCGCAGCTGCCGAAGTTCACCCGTGACCTGCGTCAGCACTGGGAAGCCGTCGGCAAGCCGAAGTTGCCGCCCGCCCCCTCGAATGCCCACGACGCTCTGGCCGATGCCAGGCACAACCTGCGGCGATGGAACGTGATCGAGGAGCGTCGCCGCGAGCGTGGTTACCCGGTGCGCTGACCTCGCCACTTGCTGCACCGATCCAGCCCATGACAGGCTCTCTCCCGGAGACCCACGTCACATCCACAGGGATGCGGGTGAGGAGGCGGCCGGATGGCGACTGGCAAGCGTGTCGGTGTACTGACCGGTGGGGGTGACTGTCCGGGACTCAATGCGGTGCTGCGCGCGGTCACCCGTAAGGGAATCGAGGTCTACGGTCACGACATCCTCGGGTTCCGCAACGGTTGGCAGGGTCCACTGGAGGGGCTGGTGACGCCGCTGGGCCTGGACGACGTGGAGGCCATTCTGAGCCGGGGCGGCACGATTCTGGGGTCCTCGCGCACCAACCCGTACAACGACGTCGACGGCATCGACAGGCTCAAGACCACCCTCGCCGACAACGAGGTGGACGCACTGATCGCGATCGGCGGTGAGGACACCCTCGGCGTCGCCGAACGACTCCACGGGGAAGGCGTGCCCGTCGTCGGTGTCCCCAAGACCATCGACAATGATCTCGACGCGACCGACTACACCTTCGGCTTCGACACCGCCGTGCATATCGCCACCGAGGCGGTCGATCGGTTGCGTACGACGGCCGAGTCCCATCATCGCGCCTTGGTCGTCGAGGTGATGGGGCGGCATGCGGGATGGATCGCACTGCACGCAGGCCTGGCCGGGGGCGCCAACGTGATCCTCGGCCCGGAACAGCGATTCAGCGTCGAGCAGGTCTGCGCATGGGTGCAACGGCGCTTCGAGCGACAGTACGCGCCGATCATCGTGGTTGCCGAGGGAGCTGTCCCGCAAGATGGCGAAGAGGTACTGCAGGCCGGTGAGAAGGACGCCTTCGGCCATGTGCGCCTCGGTGGTGTCGGAACCTGGCTGGCCGAGGAGATCGCGCAGTGCACCGGCAAGGAGTCGCGTGCCGTCGTGCTCGGACACACGCAACGCGGGGGGACCCCCACCGCCTACGACCGGGTACTCGCGACCCGGTTCGGCTTGCACGCGATCGACGCTGTCCACGACGGTGACTTCGGCACGATGGTGGCGCTGCAGGGAACCGGGATTCGGCGGGTCCCACTCGCCTCGGCCACCTCGGCACTCAAGACCGTGCCGCCGCAGCGCTACACCGAGGCTCAAGCGCTGTTCGGTTAGGGCCTGCTTCGAAAGCCTGCTCGGATGTTCGCCGAATCGACATGCGCTGCGTGACTGCTGTCTCCCGGTTGTTGGGACAGTCACTCCCGCTGTGTGGTGCGGGAGGGTAACCGCCTACCCTGGTCAGCGTGAATTGGACTGTCGACGTACCGGTGGATACCCTTCCCGAACTGCCACCGTTGCCGGCCGAGATGCGCACTCAGCTCGATGACGCGCTTGCCCGGCCCGCGGCGCAGCAGCCCGAGTGGCCCGATCCGGAACAAGCACGCAATGTCCGGTCGGTGCTGGAAAGTGTGCCACCGGTAACCGTTCCCTCCGAGGTGCAACGGTTGCGGGAGAATCTCGCGGCGGTCGCCAGGGGCGAGGCATTCCTGCTGCAGGGGGGTGACTGCGCCGAGACGTTCGCCGACAACACCGAGCCGCACATCCGCTCGAGCATCCGCACGCTGCTGCAGATGGCCGTGGTGCTCACCTATGGTGCGAGCATGCCGGTGGTCAAGGTCGGGCGGATGGCCGGTCAGTACTCCAAGCCGCGTTCGAAGCCGACCGATGCCCTCGGACTGCCGAGCTACCGCGGTGACATGGTGAACTCGTTGACCGCCACGGAGGAGGCGCGAGTCCACGACCCGTCGCGGCTGATCCGTGCCTACGCCAACGCGAGCGCGACGATGAACCTGTCGCGGGCGCTGACCAGCGGGGGTATGGCCGCGCTGACGAAGGTGCACGACTGGAACAAGGACTTCGTGCTCAATTCGCCTGCCGGGGAACGCTACGAGTCGGTTGCCGCGGAGATCGACCGGGGCCTGCGGTTCATGTCGGCCTGTGGCGTGGATGACTCCAGCCTGCACTCCGTGGACTTCTACTCCAGCCACGAGGCGCTGGTGCTGGACTACGAGCGTGCGATGCTGCGGCTGGACACCAGCGGTGACCAACCGCGCCTGTACGATCTCTCCGGGCATTTCCTGTGGGTGGGCGACCGCACCCGCCAGCTCGACGGCGCGCACATCGCCTTCGCCGAGATGATCTCGAATCCGATCGGGCTGAAGATCGGCCCGAGCACGACTCCGGAGCAAGCGGTCGAATACGTGGAGCGACTCGATCCGCACAACGAGCCGGGGCGGTTGACACTGATCAGCAGGATGGGCAACGGCCAGGTGCGTGATCTGCTCCCGCCGATCGTGGAGAAGGTCACCGCGTCCGGGCACCAGGTGATCTGGCAGTGCGACCCGATGCACGGCAACACCCACGAGGCCAGCACCGGATACAAGACCCGCCATTTCGATCGGGTCGTGGACGAGGTGCAGGGCTTCTTCGAGGTGCACCACCGGCTCGGCACGCACCCGGGCGGTATTCACACCGAACTGACCGGTGAGGATGTCACCGAGTGCCTGGGTGGCGCGCAGGACATTTCCGATACGGACCTGTCCGGTCGGTACGAGACCGCCTGTGATCCTCGGTTGAACACCCAGCAGTCACTGGAGCTGGCGTTTCTCGTGGCGGAGATGCTGCGCAGCTGATCGCCGTGGCGGCTGGTGCCGCGGCGACGCTGTCGGGTATGCGCGGGCGGTTCGCCATCAACGTCCGTTCGTGCCGGATCGGATCGCGGCGCCGTGGGAATGGTTCCCCCCGAAGGTCTCGCCGAGTCCCAGCGGATCGAATCGGATCAGCGATACGGCGGCCAGCAGTGCGAAGCCGACGGCCGCTGCCATGGACGGCCAGTGGTACAGCCCGGTTTCACCGTCGGGGTAGTAGGCGAGCACCAGCACCACCGAAGCACCGGCCGCCACGGACAACGTACGTCTTGTCCAGGGCAGCGCGGCGGCGAGCGCCATGCTCCACGACAGGTACCAGGGGAACATGGTCGGGGCCAGCATCGCGCCTGCGAACAGGACGAGTGCCGCACGCTGGACTGCATCCGCACCGCCGTCGCGTGCCTGCCACCACTGCCAGAGCAGGAGCACCACAAGTGCCAGCCCGCCGAGGGTTCGGCATACACCGATGAACACACCGGCGTTGACGTCGAGGAATGCTTCGGTGGTGCTGTGCAGAAGCTGACCGAGTCCGGTCGGTACGGATGTGTACGTGGTGATCAGCGACGGTGCCGACAAGCCGTGCAACCAGCCCATCCCGACCTCGGCCAGTGCCGTACAGGCGCCGAAGACCGCGCCGTACAGCAGCACAGCGGGAACCACCGCCTTGACGAACCGGTGCAGGCGAGGTCCGCTCAACCGGCTCGCCCACACCCAGACGAGGAATGGCAGGACGAGTCCCGCAGTCGCTTTGATCGCCATCGCCAGTGTCACCAGCGCGATTCCGGAGGCGTGCCTGCCCTGCAGAGCCAGGAGTGTGCCGAGTGCGAGCAGGCCGATCATCAGCAAGTCATTGTGCGGGCCGCCCACCAGGTGCACCACGGTGAGCGGACCGGCTACGGCGAGCCACAAGGCGACCGGGAGGTTGCCTCCGAGATACCGGACCAGGCCGGGCAGGGCATGGATCAGCATGGCGAGGCCGACGAGCAGAAGCAGGCGCATCAGGATGACGCCTGCGATCACGTTACCTCCGGCCAGCAGTACCACGCCCTTGGACAGGCCGATGAACAGCGGGCCGTACGGAGCCGGAGTGGTCTGCCAGAACGGGTGCACGTTGTCCGGAATCGGCCCGGTCAGTGCCGAAGGCCCCACCGAGTACGGATCGAATCCGTGCAGGGCCAGCAGTCCTTGGGCGAGGTAGCTGTAGACGTCCCGCGTGAACAGCGGTGGTGCGATCAGCAGCGGTGCGATCCAGGCGGCGGCAGCCAGCAGCACACTGCGGGAACCGACCTGGGCTGCGAGTACACCGCGCCCCAGCCGCACCCACGCCCACACCAGCAGGCCGAAGCCGAGGTAGACGACGGCGCTTGCGAGGTACTTGCCGTGACCGTAGCGGAAAGCGGAGAGAGGCCCCGATCCGAGAATCGGGTCGTGCACGAGAGTGCCCCCGGCCCCGATCGAGCCCAGCAGCACAAGCACCGTCCCGATCGTGCCGAGCAGAACGGTGCGCAAAGGAAGCGGTCCGCGCGGTGCGCGGCCGCTGCTGGGAGCATCGTCGAGCGCGGTGAGATCGGCCCAGCTGGACCATGGAACCCGCGCCGACACCGGAGCACGACTCGGGGGCATCGTGTGCACATAATCCCACACGGCGGTTTCACCCGATATTCGAGTGGCCCTATCGTGTGCTTCTCGCGGAAAGGCCGCGAGGAGCTTCCCGCGCTCGCGGAAGTGCGGTGTGCGGACGCTACAGCGCGGTGACGGTGATGCTGGAACCGGGCTCGACCTTGGTTCCGGCCAATGGGAACTGGCCCAGCACTCTGCCGTTCTGCCGATTCAAAAACGACTTCACCTCGAGCTGTACCCCGAGGTCGGAGGCTTTCTGCTGTGCCTGACGCACGCGCATGCCCGTGAGGTCCGGCACGGTCACCGCGTTCGACAGCACGACTCCGACCCTGGGAGTGCCCTGTAGCTTCACCTTCGTTCCGACGGTGGGTTTCGTGCTGAGGACGTGGTTGGTGCTCACCTCGGAGGAGAATTTCCTCCCCGCCACGTACGGTTCGAATCCGGCCTGGCGCAGCGCCGCGAAAGCCTCCTCCTTGCTCGACCCGCGCACGTCGGGCACCGCCACCGGCGGTGGTCCCTTGCTGACGATGATCGTGACCGTGGCACTGGTCGCCACCGGCGTTCCCGGAGCGGGATTCACACCGATGACGCGCCCCTTCGGTACCTCGGCGTGGTACCGATTGGCCGAGGAGTCCAGCTCCGGGTCGAGTTTCGCATTGCGCAGCATGCTTTGTGCTTCGCTCACCGGCGTGCCGGGGGGTACTTCGGGAACTTTCGGTTTGCCCCGGGAGACGACCAGGCGGACTTCGTCTCCCCGCGGTGTGCGGGACCCCTCAGCCGGCGACGCACTGATGACCGTGCCCGCGGCGACGGTGTCGTGATAGGAGCGAGTGACCTCCGGAACCAGTTCGGCCTGGCGCAGAGCCCGCACTGCCGTTGCTTCGGTTACCCCGGTGAGCGGCGGGACCGTGACGTAGCGGCCACTGCCGAGCCACCACGCGGTGCCACCGACCAGGGCCGCCAACAACAGAACCACCAGCGTCGAGACCGCGAATCTCCGGCGATTGCGACGGCGTGACCGGGCAGGATCGGCACTGTGGTCGTCGGACCGCTGCTCCTCCACGGCGCTCATGTCCTGTGCCCGCTCGGGATCGAGCATGGACCGCGACAGTGCGCGAGTGCCCTGCGGCCCTCCCGACCGGGTGTCTTCGTGTGCGGGCAGCACCATGGCAGTGCCGTTCGCGGTCCTGTCCACCGGTGGAAAGCGGTCGGTGGCGGGTTCGTCGTCGTCATCGTCGATGTCGTCGGCCTGCCGCTCGGTGACCGGGACCGGTACCGCCACCGGCCCCATGCCCGAGTGGTTTCGCAGAGCCCGGAGTTCGGTGAGAAATGCCGCGGCGTCGGCAGGCCGGACCGAGGGATCCCGGCGGGTGGCGCGCAGCACCAGATCGTCGACGGCGGCCGGGAGTTCGGGTACATGCTCACCGGGAGCGGGCACGTCGTCGTTGACGTGCCGGTAGGCCACGGACAGGGCTGTATCGCCGGTGTACGGCGGCTCGCCGGTCAGCATCTCGTACAGCACGACACCGGCCGCGTAGACGTCCGTGCGTGCGTCGGCCGCTCCTGTGGTCACCTGTTCCGGGGAGAGGTACGCGACGGTCCCGAGAATAACGCTGCCGCTGGTCGTTCCCGCCGAAGCCGCCGCGCGCACGAGTCCGAAATCGGTGACCTTGACCGAGCCTCCCGGCCCGATCAGCACATTCTCCGGCTTGATGTCCCGGTGGACCATGCCCGCCTCATGCGCCGCGGCCAGTGCCGAGAGCACCGATTCCAGCACGCTCACCGCGACGGGCAGTGGCAGCCTGCCCTGCTCGCGGAGGAGATCGCGCAGTGTCCCGCCCTCGACCAGTTGCATCACCAAGTACACGCGATCGCTACCGGTGTCCTGGTCGACTCCCTGGTCGTAGACGGCAACGACATCGGGATGGTGCAGGCTGGCGGCAGCGCGGGCCTCCCGTTCGAATCGCTCGATGAACGAGCGATCGCCGGAGTACTGCGAGTCCATCACCTTGAGGGCCACAGGCCGTTCGAGACGGGTGTCGAGGCCGCGATACACCGCTGACATCCCGCCTCGCGCGATCAGCGAGTCGACCCGATAGCGGCGTTCCAGCATGGTCCCGACGAGGTCGTCGCGTCGGTCGCGCCGAGTCTCGGCGGTCATACCGTGCTCACCGTGCACTGCCGTGTCAGGAATACCTCCAGGAGTGTGGTGCCGGGGAATGCTCGCCGCCGGGCACCGCCTGAACCCACCGCGAGAGGTGCGCAGGACACATTGTGCCGCCGCAACACCTCGGCTGTGCCATCGGCCGCGGTATCGGCCGCGGCATCGGCCGCGGCATCGATCACGTCGCCGATCGCGCTGCGCGGACCGACCGGCGGACCGACCGGTGGGCCGGCCGGTGGCTTCCGAAACACACCCTCGGTCACAGTACCGATCGTAGGAGAAACCATGTCCCCGCCGGTGCACGGTACGTGAGTCGGCGGTCGTGGTGTGGTGGCCGGTGACTGTGGCGACGCGGTGGCTGGCAATGTGGCGCGGTGACTGGCAAGGTGGGGGATGTGAGTGCTGTCCCAGCTGCCCCGGATGTGCTCGCCCCCGACGTGGAGGTGATCCCGCTGCCCGACGTCGCCGAGCGACTCGGCCACGCGGTGACCCGGGTGCACCAATTGATCCGTGATGGTCATCTGCTTGCAGTGCGCCGAGAGGGGGTGCTGGGAGTGCCGAGCCCCTTCTTGACCGACACCGCAATCGTCAAGGGACTCGGGGGAACGATCACCCTGCTGCGTGACAACGGCTACGGCGAGGACGAGATCCTCCAGTGGCTGTTCACCGCCGATGACACGCTACCGGGCACGCCGATCGATGCTCTGCGTGGCGACCGCGGTCGCGAGGTGAAGCGCCGTGCGCAGGCCATGGGCGGCTTCTAGCGCGTGTTTCAGCGGCCCTTGACCGGGCCTTGGAGCAGTCGTTTCATCAGGCATTGCGGTCGGTCACGGCGATCGCCAGTTCGGCCAGCCGTGTCGCGGCGGGCTCGGGCAGGTCGGTGTTCCGCAGAGTGGACATGGCCTCCTCGGTGAGCTCACTGATCCGCTCTTCCACGGCGCGTACGGCACCGAGCCGTTCGAACACCTCCCGCGCCTGTCGGACGCGTGCGGTCGTCAGTTCCATGTCACCCAGGACGGAACTCAGCACACCGAGTGACTCGTCATCGCCGAGCTGCCGCGCCCTGGTGAACGCCTCGGCCACCAGGAGGGTCCGCTTACCCTCGCGCAGGTCGTCCCCGGCCGGTTTACCGGTGATCTCGGGATCGCCGAACACACCGAGCAGATCGTCGCGGAGCTGGAAGGCCACGCCGAGGTCGGCACCGAAACGGCTCAACGCAGTCAGGGTGGCCCTGTCGGCACCACCGATCTCGGCCCCGAACTGCAACGGACGTTCCACGGTGTAGGAGGCGGCCTTGAGCTCGTCGATCCGCAGTGCGGACGCCGGGCTCTCGTCGCCGCGAGCCTGGCCGAGGATGTCGAGATACTGCCCAGCGAGCACTTCGGTGCGCATGGACTGCCAGGGCTGCAATGCCCGCACCATGGAGTCGTTGGGGAGTCCCGCGGAACGCATCATGTCGTCGGCCCAGGTCAGCGCCAGGTCACCGAGGAGTACCGCGGCTGCGGTGCCGAACCGGCGCGCGGAGCCGTCCCAGTGCTCGCTGCGATGCCTTTCGGCGAACTCGACGTGGACGGTGGGATTGCCGCGCCGGGTATCGGAGGCGTCGATGAGGTCATCGTGCATCAGGGCGCACGCCTGAATCAGTTCCAGAGAGCTGGCCGCCCGGAGCATCGCGGTCGCCTGCGGCCCCTCCGCGGAACCACCTGCCGCGCGCCAGCCCCACCAGGCGAATGTGGGTCGGATGCGCTTGCCTCCGTCGAGGACGAAGCGAGCGAGCTTCCGAGCGGCCTCGGCAAAGGCGGGATCGAGGCCACGACATTCGGTAACCCGGATCTCCAGATAGTCGGCCAGTGTTTCCTGCACGTGGCCGGGCAGGTCGATGTCCACGGTGACGACGTCCTCGGTGACGGCTTGCTCGACGGCCAGATCCTGTGCGTGCATCCGACCATCGTCCGCGATGCCGCATCCGGAGGGCACGAAGGGGTGTGGCTTCGGTTGTGGAACCGCGCCGGACGCTCACAGCCGGTAGGAGACCGCTGTACACAGCGAATACGGCGAGGCGCCTTGGTGCGGCATCGGGATGTGCACAGCATGGACAGCGGTACGGCTGTCGGCTACGAAATCTCCTCGAGAGCCTCCCGACGCATCCGACGATGACTGAACAGGGCAAGTACCGCGACCAGCAGGGCCACCCCGATGGCCACAGCGCCGACGAAGGTGGTCCAGCCGAGCCAGACGGTGCCTTCGCTGGTGTTGGAGAACTGGAAGGTGGCCGAAATCCGAGTGACCTCTCCGGGCTTCGGTCGCCAGCTCACCAGCCCGGAGCTGGCATGACCATTGGTAGTGGTGATCTCGCCCGGCGTGTTGATCTCGAGCAGTACGGAGGAATCGGTCCTCGCCAAGGGCGTCAGGTCCACTGATCCCTGCACCATGACCAGCGATCCCGTACGGCTGAGGTCGAAACGATACCGGGACTCGGCGTTGCTCAGTGTTCTGCCGAGCCGCTCCACCTCGTTGAAGGTCAGCCGCGTGAACGAGAGCTTCGTTCCGGATCGCCCCTTGTCCTCGTACGGCGATACCTGCACGCGCTCGGCCAGGCCCCGTGGCGGTCGCAGCCGCAACGGCTCCTGCCCGGCAACAGTGGGCACCGTCACCAGGACCTGCCCGGACACTCGGTCGTTCTCGGAAATGGTCAGGGACACGTTCGCGTTCAGACAGCCACTCACCAGTACCGCCACGAGTGTGCCGAGCAGCAGCACCATCATCCGACGCCGATGTCCGGCGCGCCGAAACCCGCAGCCCGGAAGCCTGCCGCGCCGCTGTCCGCCGATTCCCCGTGTTGCCTCCCGCACCCTTCTGATCGTGCCATCCGAGCACGGATTTCACCGGGTGCGATCGGGTGGCACGCACCGATGCGCAATCGTGGTCGAAGATCGATCGCACAGCGCGATAGCGTTCCCGGTATGCCATCCGATCAGCACGGTGTCCACCAGATCAGCGACCGGTTCGTGGAGGAACTGGCCGAACTCGACCCGATCACGGCAACCGCTCTCGGGATTCCGGGCGAGGACGAGAAACTGACCGATTACTCTCCGGACGGGCATCGTGCGCGTGCCGAACTGGCACGTCGAGCGGTGACCGACGCGGCCGCGGCCGAGCCCACCGATGAATCGGAACGGGTCGCACAGGCCGTGTTCCTGGAACGAGTCGGCCTGGACGTCGAATTGCACGATGCGGGTGCCGACATGTCCTCGCTGAACGTGATCGCCAGCCCGGTGCAGGATCTGCGCCAGGTGTTCGACCTGATGCCCACCGACACCGCAGAGCAGTGGCGAACCGTTGCCCGGCGCCTCTCGGCGATGCCCTCGGCGGTCCGCGGACTGAAAGCAGGACTGGCCCGGGCCGCTGCGGACGGCAACGTCGCGGCGGCGCGACAGGTCAAGCGTGTCGCCGAGCAGTGTGAAACCTGGTCCGGTCGCAGTAGCGGAAAGTCGTTCTTCGCCTCGCTGGTGGCGCGGGCCGATGGCGTCGACCCGCCCCTGCGTGGAGAGCTGGAGACCGCTGCCGGACATGCGGCCGGGGCCTATGCGGACTTGGCGGAGTTCCTGCGCACCGAGCTGCTCCCGCAGGCACCCACCAAAGACGCGGTCGGTGAACAGCGGTACCGGCTGTGGTCGCGCTTTTTCACCGGTGCCGAGCTGGACCTGCGGGAGGCGTACGACTGGGGCTGGCGTGAGTTCGCCGCGATCGAGGCCGAGATGAAGCAGGTCGCCGACCGGATCAAACGCGGGGCGACCCTGGCCGAGGCCGCGGCGGCCCTCGACGCCGACCCGTGCTACCGGGTTCACGGCCAGGAAGCTTTTGCCGGATGGATGCAACGGCTGTCGGATCAGGCGCTACGGGACCTGCGCGAGACCCAGTTCGAGATCCCCGAAGAACTGATGAACCTGGAATGCCGCATCGCTCCGCCCGGCGGCGGTGTCGGTGCTTACTACACCGGCCCGACGGACGACTTCTCGCGCCCCGGCCGGATGTGGTGGTCGGTACCCGCCGACAAGGAGGAATTCCCGACCTGGCGAGAGGTCTCGACCGTGTACCACGAAGGCGTCCCCGGCCATCATCTCCAGGTCGCCACGTCGGTGCATCAGTCGCAGCGCTTGAACAAGTTCCAGCGGCTGGCCTGCTTCGTGTCCGCACACGGTGAAGGTTGGGCACTGTACGCGGAGCGGCTGATGCGCGAACTCGGATACCTGGCCGACGACGGCAACCTGCTCGGCATGCTCAATGACCAGTTGTTCCGCGCCGCCCGGGTGATCGTGGACATCGGTATGCACCTGGAACTGGAGATTCCGAAGGGGACGAATTTCCACGAGGGCGACCGGTGGACCCCCGAGCTGGGCCTGGAATTCATGCTCACCAGGACCATCACGGATCCCTCCCACGTGCGGGACGAGATCGACCGGTATCTCGGCTGGCCGGGGCAGGCACCCTCGTACAAACTCGGTGAACGTCTGTGGCTGGCGGCTCGCGATGATGCCCGCGAGCGCCATGGTGCGGCGTTCGACCTCAAGGCCTTCCACCGGGATGCGTTGCGGATGGGGGCGATGGGGCTGGACACCCTGCGACGGCAACTCGCGTTGCTGTGAGTGCGGCTGCGGTCGGAACCCGTGATCGGTTCTATGTAGCGCGCAGGCCCCCGGCTTTAGCCGTGGGGTTAGCGCATTAAACGCACGACCAACAGCACCATACGGGCTGCCCGAGCGACAATAGGTAGCGACGTGCTGTTTAGCGTCAGTCGTGGCCGTTACACCGCGCTCGAACTCGAACGTGACCTTCCAATGCGCGTTCCACGTGGTGTGGTGCCCGAAATACCGCCGGAACATCATCGGCGGACGCATGGAGCAACGGCTGAAACAGATCATCCGCGAAGTCATCGACGAGAAGGGATCGTGGCTGGTGGAACTCGAAACGATGCCGGACCACGTGCACCTTCTGGTCGAGGTGGACCCGCAGTACGGGGTGCACAAGCTGGTCAAGGCCATCAAGGGCCGGTCGTCGCGGGAGCTGCGGCAGGAGTTTCCGCGGCTGCGGGCGAAACTGCCGACGCTGTGGACGAACGCCTACTTCGTGGCCACGGTCGGCGGCGCACCGTTATCCACGATCCGTCGCTACGTCGAACAGCAGAAGAAGCGGTAAGCCGATGCTGACGGGACGAAAGTACAAGCTGCTCACTGACGATCAGGCCGCGTACGCGGAGCAGATCGGGAACGTGTGTCGGTCGGTGTGGAACACCGGCCTGGCCCAGCGGCGCGAGTACCGTCGGCGCGGCGCGTGGATGAACTACCACCCGGCAAGCCGGAGAACTGGCCGAGGCCAAACGCGAACGTCCGTGGCTGGCGGAAGCGCCGTCGCACGTATTGCAGCAGACGCTGAAAGACCTGGATGCGGCCTGCCGGGATCACGGCACGTTCCGGGTGCACTGGTGCTCGAAACGCCGTTGGAACCCGTCGTTCCGGTTCCCGGCTGGCAACCACATCACCGTGGAGCGGTTGGGCAAGCGGAAGGCCCGGGCGGAGCTGCCAAAGCTCGGCTGGGTGTCGTTTCGCTGGTCACGCCACCTGGACGGGCAGGTGCGGTCGGTCACGTTATCCCGCGACGGACGGCACTGGTTCGTGTCGTTCCTCGTGGAGGATGGCAAGCAGACACCGCAGCAGCACCCGAGTGAGAGCGTGGTCGGGGTGGACCGGGGTGTGGCCGCTGCGGTGGCTTGCTCGGACGGCACCATGCGGGACCGCCAGTTCGCCGCACCCGGCGAGCAGCGTCGGTATCGGCGGTTGCAGCAGAAACTTGCCCGGCAGCAGAGGGGGTCCGCGAACCGGCAGAAGACCGTGGCGAAGATGAACCGCATCAAGCGCCGCGAACGCGACCGGCGTGACGACTTCACCGCCTGGACCGGCAGCCGTCTCGCCGGCCTGCACGGCACGGTGGCGTTGGAGGACCTGCGGACCCGTAACATGACCGGCATCGCGAAAGGCACCGTCGAACAGCCTGGTTCGCAGGTGCGGCAGAAGGCGGGGTTGAACCGGGCCATCTTGGACAAGGGGTGGCACGAGCTCGAACTCGCGTTGCGCAGCGCGGCGCGGTATACGGGCGCGAGGACTGTGGAGGTACCGGCTGCGTACACGTCGCAAACGTGTTCTCGCTGCCGCCGTGTGGACCCGGTATCGCGTGAAAGCCAAGCGCGGTTCCGGTGCACCACCTGCGGACACTGCGAGAACGCGGACGTGAACGCAGCCAAGAATGTATTGGCCGACGGGCTGTCGGTGTCAGCCTGTGGAGACTCGCCGTCGGGTGGGTCTGTGAAGCAGGAACTAGCGGGAACCCGTGAGGTATTACCGCACCGACCCGCCGCGTAACGCGCGAGAGTTGGAATCCACCGGCTTTAGCCGTGTGGAGGACGTCAAGGTTCCGGCCGCTCAGCCCGAAGCTTCGAGGGGCAACTTGCGCCCGAGAACGGCAAAGGGGCGCGGATCACCGGTGAAGCGATAGTCGCGGAGGAGATCGGTGAAGCCGACCCGGCGGTACAGTGCCCAGGCCCGGGTCGGCCCTTCCGGAGTGGACAGCAGCACCGCCCGCCCTTCGGCACCGTCGAGCAGCCTGCGCAGGATGGTTTCGCCGAGTCCGCCGCCCTGACTGTCCGGCCGCACGTGCAGCTCGGTCAGCTCGAAGTAATTGCTCATCCACGCCTCGACGTGCGCGGCGGGGAAAGCGGTGAGCATCCCCCGGTGCACCTGCTCGTGCCACCATTGGCCCGGGGCGCCGAGATAGCCGTATCCGATACCGATGAGCTCGTCGTGCGAGTCGAACGCACCGATACAGCGCCAGCCCGGTCGCAGCATGTGCGCCGACCACATGGGGGCGCGCTGTTGCGCGGTGGCGGTCGGATAGCCCATTGCCGTGACGTAGAGCTGTACGGCTTCGGTGAGACGGGCACGAAGCTGGTCGGTGGACAGTTCCACCACTCGGTCACATCGGGGAGAGGGCGCAGCGCTCACGGTTCGCACACTAAGGGGTCGGCCCGAACCATGTGCCGTCCGGTCGGGTGAGTGCTGTGGCCGCGAGGAACGCGACGCCGAGTAGCCGGAACCGACGTGCACATCCGAGGCATGTCATTCGAACTGGTGATCTATGGCGGAGCTCTTGAATCGTGTCCGCAGCGGACGCTAATCTCAATGTGTTCGAACTGAAGTTCGACCGGCCAACCACGGTCGACCCGAGCGCAGGGCTTCGACACACCTCCGAGACGAGGTGGGCGATGCTCTGGCGGCGGTTCGAGCGCGGTCCGGCGGTGGTGTGGGGGAAGCACACCACCGCCGGGCACCGCCGGCTTCCCCACGGCTGAACAAGAACGTGCTGGTGCTCCCATGCGACCGACGGTGCGAAAAAGCGCTTTCCGACCGGACGGGCCCACCACCAAGCACCCCGCCAGGAACAACGACTCGCCAGGAATGCCGATGCCGGTCTCCACCCCCCAGCCGATCCCGGAGCAACGCCGCCACGGTCGCCGCACCCACGGCGCCCTACGCCACCACGAGCACAGCTTCACCCGGAACAACGCCACGAACCGGCCCCCACTGGTCGACCACGGGCGGATGCTCGATCTGCTCGAGTTCGAAGGACGGTTACTGGTCGCCGCCACACACGATGCGCATCCCGACTCGCCGGCTGCCGGAGTCTGCGGACGCACCCTGGCGGAAACCGTTCGCCACGCCGGTGACCAGTGCGAGGACACGCTGACCCGGATGGGCACCACCGCCTCCACAGCCTCTGCCGTACCGAAAGCACCGAGGAAGACAGCACCGAACAGGACACCGCCCACGGACGGCAGCAAGCGCGAACTGGCGGGGCGCTTCACGGCCAGGCTGGCCGATCTGCTCGCCGAGTTCGGTACGCGACCGCCCACCGACCCCTGCCCGACCTGGTGGCCCGACGATCCCAGCATCACCTTCTGGATCCGTCGCATGCTGCACGCGACGACCATGAACCGTGTGGACGCACAGACGGCCGCAGGGATACCGGTGACACCGGTAGCAGCCGACGTCGCCTGTGATGGCATCGACGAAGCACTGCGGCTCTGGTTCGGCTATCGCCTGGGCGTGCTCGGAGTGACCCCCTCCGACGCCTGGTCGCTCAGCGTGGTCACACACGACTACCACTGGAGGGTCGAGGCCGACCGCGAGCACACGACGGCCATGCGTGCAGAGCCGAACAGTGGCAGCGCGGAAGACGGTGCAGACGGTGTGATCACCGGTGCAGCCCCGTCGGTCTACCTGTGGCTATGGGGTCGCCTGCCGAACCGGATGATCGGCATCACCGGTGATCACGACGCCATCGCCCAACTCTGGAGCCTGCTCCGGCTGGCCACACGGTGAAGAACGTGAACCCGCCTACGGGCAGCCGGTCAGGCAGCTCTCCGCCCATGGGCGGGGTCAGCGCTTGCGCTGATCCCACAACCAGCGCACCGCGAGAACGAGCACGGACAGCAGAATGACGATGAAGACCAGCCGCCCCGCCCACGAGGACAGTCCGGTCGGGTCACCCTGCAGGAAAAGCGAGTCGCCCCGCAGGAGGAGCGGGTCACCGCGCAGGAGGAGCACACCACCAGATTACCGGTCCTCTAGCCTGGTGGGAGGCCTCGCCGACCTGGAGAATCATGCGTCATACCGTTTTCCGCCGCCGAATGATCGAAGAGTTCGGTGAGATCCGCGCCGACACACTGGCCCAGGACTTCGTCCTGTCCTCGCTCGACCAGCGCACCCCGAACCAGGCGCTGGAAGCCGGGGTGGAACCCAAACGCGTGTGGCTCGCGCTGTGCGAGACGTTCGAGGTACCGCCCGAACGTCGCTGAACGGGGCGGACGAGGGCCGCTGAATCGGGGGTTACCGAGCCGATGCCCTCCTCTCGGCGTGTCGCTTACCGCTTCGAACACGCGTTCGTCTATGATGTATCCACAGGGGGCCGGGTTGTCCACAGATTCGCAGACCCGCAGGTGGAGTGTCGGCCCCAGCCCGTAGCGTCGGTTTCGACACGACAACGTTCGACTCGATCGAGGTGGACCCGGAGATGGCAGCAACATCCGACAAGGGCCCCGACAAGGGGAAGGCCCTGGAGCTCGCCCTCGCCCAGATCGACAAGCAGTTCGGCAAGGGATCGGTGATGCGGCTCGGCGAGGATTCGCGGCCACCGGTCGCGGCCATCCCGACCGGGTCCATCTCGCTGGATGTGGCACTCGGTGTCGGAGGCTTGCCGCGCGGCCGGATCGTCGAGATCTTCGGCCCGGAAAGCAGCGGTAAGACCTCGGTGGCCCTGCATGCCGTGGCCGGTGCGCAGAAGGAGGGCGGTACCGCCGCGTTCATCGACGCCGAGCACGCTCTCGACCCGGAGTACGCGAAGGCGATCGGGGTGGACACCGACTCCCTGCTGGTCTCCCAGCCCGACACCGGTGAGCAGGCGCTGGAGATCGCGGACATGCTGATCCGCTCCGGCGCACTGGACATCATCGCCATCGACTCGGTGGCCGCGCTGGTTCCGCGCGCCGAGATCGAGGGCGAGATGGGCGACAGCCACGTCGGTCTGCAGGCCCGTCTGATGAGCCAGGCACTGCGCAAATTGACCTCGGCTTTGTACAGTGCACAAACCACAGCCATTTTCATCAACCAACTCCGCGAAAAAGTCGGGGTGATGTTCGGATGTATGCATTACTCCACTCGGGTGACGCTTGCGGACGGTTCTCAGGAAAAGATCGGCAAGATCGTCAACCAGAAGATGGACGTCGAGGTGATGTCCTACGATCCGGAATCAGATCGGATCGTTCCTCGCAAGATCGTGAATTGGTTCAACAACGGCCCGACGGACGAATTCCTTCAATTTACCGTCGCCAAGTCCGGCAAGAACGGTCGGTCGCAGTTTGCCGCCACAGCCAATCATCTGGTTCGTACACCCGGTGGTTGGCGCGAGGCCGGGGAGTTGATGGCCGGAGACCGGCTGCTGACCTCGGAAGAGCATGTGCTCGGCGATCAACAGTGGCAGGTTGTACTCGGGTCCTTGATGGGCGACGGCAGTCTCTCGCCGAACCAACGGGACCGTCATGGTGTGCGGTTCCGGACGGGACACGGCGCTCAGCAGACTGCATACCTCGATTGGAAGACGGAACTGCTCGGCAACGTCGCGCACAGCCGTACCGAGAACACCAAGGGCGCTGCCTTCGCCGACTTCACGCCGCTGCCGGAGCTTCACGAACTGTACGAGGCGGTGTATTTCGGTGACGGCAAGAAGCATCTTTCCTGGGACTACCTCAAAGCCCTGACTCCGTTGGCTCTTGCTGTTTGGTACATGGACGACGGATGTTTCACCCTGCGCTCGAAGAGAGCGCAGGAGCGCACGCACGGAGGTAGTGGCCGGATCGAGATCTGCCTCGAAGCGATGAGTCCGGGCAGTCGGGAACGGATCGTGGAATATCTGCGCGACACCCACGATCTGGATGTCAAGCTCACCAACCGTGGGCAGCGTGGAGTGTCGGTACTCCAGTTCTCCACTGCCGCCACAGCGAAATTCCAGGAATTGATCGCACCGTACGTGCATCCGTCAATGGAATACAAGCTGCTGTCTCGTTACCGAGGGCAGTGTGGTGTGCAGCCGACTTTTGTCGATCCGGAGATGCGATTGGTCCCGGCGCGGATCCTCGATATTCACGTCAAGCCCGAGACCCGAGGTATGAATCGGTTCGATATCGAGGTCGAAGGAAATCACAATTACTTCGTCGACGGTGTCATGGTCCACAACTCGCCCGAGACGACCACGGGTGGTAAGGCGCTGAAGTTCTACTCGTCGGTGCGGCTGGACGTGCGCCGGATCGAGACGCTGAAGGACGGCTCTGACGCGGTGGGCAACCGCACTCGGGTGAAGGTCGTCAAGAACAAGGTCAGCCCGCCGTTCAAGCAGGCCGAGTTCGACATCATCTACGGGCACGGCATCAGCCGCGAGGGTTCGTTGATCGACATGGGTGTCGAACAGAGCTTCATCCGCAAGTCCGGGGCCTGGTACACCTACGAGGGCGACCAGCTCGGTCAGGGCAAGGAGAACGCTCGCAAGTTCCTGCGGGACAATCCGGACGTCGCCAACGAGATCGAGAAGCGGATCAAGGAGAAGCTGGGCATCGGGGCGGCGAATCCGGAATCGGAGGCATCCGAGTCCGATACCGAGGCCGCTCCGGTCGATTTCTGATCCTGTCCGTCATGAGCACCGAGGATTCGGGACACCGTGGAAGTGATCTCCGCCGACGCTTCCACGGTGACCGGGACACCGGCACCGATCGGCTACCGGATGAGGGCAGTGCTCCGGGCGAGGGCGGTGCCTCGGAGGGGCACGGGCAGCAGAGCTCGCAGTCGTCCGGAGCTCCCGAGCAGCTCGCTCGGGACACCGTGTACCGGCTCCTGGCGGCGCGGGCCCGAAGCCGCTCCGAGCTCCGGCAAGCGCTACTGCGCAAGGGGATCGAGGATGACATCGCCGAAGGCGTGCTGCAGAAGTTCGAGGACGCGGGGCTGGTTGACGATGCCGCCTTCGCGGAAAGCTGGGTGCGCCAACGGCACGAGTACCAGGGACTCGGGCGCAGGGCGCTGAGTGCCGAGTTGCGCCGTAAGGGCGTGGACGATCAGGCGGTCGTCGAAGCTTTGTCCGGTGTGGACGCTGATGCGGAGGCGCAGCGAGCGCGGGAGCTGGTGCGGCGCAAGCTGCGCGGAATGCGTGTCGACGATCCCACCACGAGGACTCGTCGTCTGGTGGCGATGCTGGCACGCAAGGGCTACAGCGAGGCGCTGGCTTTCCGCGTCGTCCGGGAAGAAACCGAGGACTCCGATGTGGACGCTATGGAGATGGACGGTTCGGAGTTCGGCGACCGGGACGGATGATCCGATGTTTGGTCGGTGCGGTCGGTGGCTCGTAGGGTCGCTGGGTGACGAGTTTGACCACAGCGCCGGGTGCGCGCCACATCGTGTGGGACTGGAACGGCACGCTCCTCGACGATAATGCCGCCGTGGTCTCGGCGGTGAACAAGGTCTGTGCCGCATTCGGTTGCGAGCATATCGATCTCGATCGGTGGCGTGCGGTGTTCGGTCGCCCGCTGCGGCGGGCCTATGAGCATGTGCTGGGGCGGGTGCTCGATGAGCACGACTGGGCGCGGATCGATGTGCTGTACCACGAGGCCTACCGCGAGTTGCTGCACACCTGTGGTCTGGCCCGCGGTGTGCCCGGTGCGTTGCGGGAGTGGATCGGTTCGGGGCGTACCCAGTCGCTGCTGTCGATGTGGTTCCACGAGGAGCTGCTCGCGCTGGTGGAGGACTTCGGGTTGAACGCGTTGTTCACTCGTGTCGATGGGCTGCGCGCCGAGATCGGGGGCGGTTCGAAGGCGGGGCATTTGACCGAGCACGTCACTGCGCTCGGGATCGATCCTGCCGAGATCGTTCTCATCGGTGACGTGGCCGATGATGCGTACGCCGCCGAGCAGGCGGGTGCGGATTGCGTTTTGTTGACCACCGGTGTGATGGCGCGGCCTGCTCTCGAAGCCACGGGTTTTCCGGTGGTCGACTCGATCGCCGAGGCACTCGAGACGATCGGTGCCGAGTCCGCTGCCCGGGGTAGGGACGGTTGATCTTGGTGGGCGGAAGTTTTTCCCGGAAACTTCCGCCCCACCCGCAGTCCTGTTCGTTCAGCCGAGTTCGACGGCTTGCCGGGCCAGTGCCTCGACACGGCTCCACTCGCCTGTGGTGAGCGCGTCGCGGGGAGTCAGCCAGGAACCGCCGATGCAGCGCACGTTGGGCAGTGTGAGGTAGTTCGGCGCGTTCTGCGGGGTGATTCCCCCTGTCGGGCAGAATCGCAGGTCCGGTAGCGGCCCGGTGAGGGCCTTCAGGTAGGGCACGCCGCCGCTGGGTTCGGCGGGGAAGAACTTCAGTGCCCGTGCGCCGCGTTCGGCCAGGCGCAGTGCTTCCGAAACGGTGCTGATGCCGGGCAGGCCGGGCAGACCGGTGTCGTCGACCTCGTCGAGGAGCCGTTCCGTGCAGCCGGGGGTGACCAGGTAGCGGGCACCGGCTTTGGCTGCTTTTTCCGCTTGTCCCGGTTCGGTGATGGTTCCCGCGCCGACGACGATGTCGGGAACTTCGGCGGTGATCCGTTCGATGGCGGGCAGTGCCGCTGGTGTGCGCAGGGTGACCTCGATGGTGCGCAGTCCGCCGCGCAGCAGGGCCTGTGCGGTGGGGACGGCGTGCTCGGCATCGTCGAGGACGACCACGGGGATGACGGGGCTGAGATCGAGGATCTCGGTGGCAGTGTTCATGGTGGAGTTTTTCCGTTCGGTTGCCCTCGGTTCGGGGATGAGTCAGGCCGACACGTCACTCGGCGAGGGTTGGGGCTCGAGTGGGGGGAAGACGCTCGCGCCCTGGTCGGCGCGGCCGACCGTCCGGCGGAATGCCGCGAACAGTTCGCGTCCGGTGCCGAACTGGCCGGAGGTGGCTCCGGAGGCGGGGTGCCGGGAGGCGAGTTCGTCGTCGGGGACCAGTACTTCGAGGGTGCCGTGGTCGCTATCCAGTCGGACGATGTCGCCGTCTTGCAGTTTGGCCAGGGGGCCTCCCGAGGTGGCTTCGGGGGTGACCTGGATCGCGGCCGGGGTCTTGCCGGAGGCGCCGGACATGCGGCCGTCGGTGACCAGTGCGACCTGGTGTCCTCGGTCCAGGAGCACGCCCAGGCCGGGGCTGAGCCCGTGCAGTTCGGGCATGCCGTTGGCTTGGGGGCCCTGGTTGCGGACCACCACGACGACGTCGTGGTCCAGTTCGCCCGCCTGGAATGCGGTGGTGAACTGGTGCTGATCGTCGAAGACCCGTGCCGGTGCGGTGACGTTGCGGTTCTCCGGCTTCACGGCCGAGACCTTGATGACCGAGCGTCCGAGGTTGCCGTCGAGGACGCGCAGGCCGCCGTCCGGTGCGAAGGGCTCGGCCACGCTGCGCAGGACGTCGGTGTCCAGGCTGTGCCGGGGGCCGTCGCGCCACACCAGTTCGTCGTTTTCGAGGAAGGGCTGCTGCCGGTACCGGTCGAGTCCGTGGCCTGCCACGGTGTGCACGTCCGGGTGCACCAGTCCCGCGTCGAGTAGTTCGCCGACGAGGGTTTGTACTCCGCCTGCGGCGGTGAAGTGGTTGATGTCGGCGGAGCCGTTCGGGTAGACGCTGGCCAGCAGTGGTACGACGGCCGAAAGGTCGGCGAAGTCGTCCCAGGTCAGTTCGATTCCTGCGGCGGCGGCGATCGCGACCAGGTGCATGGTGTGGTTGGTGGAGCCGCCGGTGGCCAGCAGTGATACCACGCCGTTGACCACGGCTCGCTCGTCCACGATCTCGCCGATGGAGGCCGCGTTCTCGTCGCGCGTGGCTTGGACGACGCGGCGCGCGGCTTCCTCGGTGAGGGCTTTGCGCAGCGGTGTGCCGGGGGCGACGAAGCTGGCGCCGGGAAGGTGCAGCCCCATCATCTCGACGACGAGCTGGTTGGAGTTGGCGGTGCCGTAGAACGTGCAGGTGCCGGGGGAGTGGTACGAGGCGGATTCGGCTTCCAGCAGGTCGTCACGGGTGGCCTTGCCTTCGGCGAAGAGTTGGCGGATGCGGCTCTTCTCGCTGTTGGGCAGGCCGGAGGCCATCGGCCCGGCGGGGACGAGCATGGTGGGCAGGTGGCCGAAGGAGAGTCCGCCGATGAGCAGGCCGGGCACGATCTTGTCGCAGATGCCGAGTAGCAGGGCGCCGTCGAACATCTCGTGGGACAGGGCGACGCCGGTGGCCATCGCGATGACGTCGCGGGAGAACAGGGACAGTTCCATGCCGGTGCGTCCCTGGGTGATCCCGTCGCACATGGCGGGCACGCCACCGGCGAACTGGGCGACACCGCCGGCGGCTCGGGCGGCGTCCTTGAGCCAGTCCGGGAACTCCGCGTAGGGCTTGTGCGCCGACAGCATGTCGTTGTAGGCGGACACGATCGCGACACCGGGCCGGACCAGGCCCTTGACGGACTGCCGGTCGGTTCCGCTGATCGCTGCGAACCCGTGGGCGAGATTGCTGCAGCCCATGTTCGCACGGGCAGGGCCGTCGCCCTTCGCTGCCTCGGTCCGGTCGAGGTAGGCGCGGCGGGTGTGTTCGCTGCGTGCCGCGATGCGGTCGGTGACCTGCTGAACTACCGGATGGATGGGCGCGTGCGCCATTCCTCGCCTCCTGCCGTGTTGGGAACAAAGCACATGAGAGCGACGACGCTGGCGCCTCCGGTGGCTGGACCTCTTCGACTCTATCGTGTGTGGCACAGGTGTCAAAATCGGTCAAGTGAACGACTTCGGCGGCCCGGTGATGTCTGGACAACGGCTCGGCGGATCGTGAGGATGATCGTCCATGGGGAGTCGTGTGGTTGCGGTGGTGGTGTCCGCGGGGATGCTGCTGGTGGCGTGCGGGCAGGTGGGCGGTCCGGAAAAGCAGACGCCGGAAAACTCGGCTCCGACGCCGGTTTCCGCGCGTCCGGAGGTCACGAGGGTGGCCCCGTCGTCGGCCGACCCGGTGGAGGTTCGGGGCTCGCCGACGATCGCCGGGATCCGCAAGCGGGGCACGCTACTGGTGGGGCTGCGCTCGGACGTCCCGAAGCTCGTGCAGCGCGACAGTGGCGAGTACACCGGTTTCGATGTACAGGTGGCGCGGATACTCGCCGGGGGCTTGGGGCTCGATCCCGAAACCCAGGTGGCGTTCCGGTGGCTGCCGCCGACATTGCGCGTGGAGGCGGTTGCGGGCGGCAGCGTGGACATCCAGCTCGGTGGTGTCGATCCGGGAGCGTCCCGTGTGGCGAGGGTGGGACCGTACGCGCTGACGGGGCCGCGGGGAGCGGCCACCGCGCACTTCCTCGCTGTCCCGCCTCGCGATGCCGCGCTGCGCGAGGAACTTCGGCGCATCCTCGCTCGGGCCGTGGCCGAAGGGCGATGGCGACGCGCCTATGAGTCCACCCTCGGCGAGGCAGGGGTTCCCGCACGGCCACCGGACCTGGGTCCCTGAGCGGGTGTGCCGGTTTTCCGGCACACCCGCATACCTCCACCAGGGCTTACCGGACGTTGGCTAGTTTCCGGTGGCGGCACCCACCGGTTCCTGCTTCTTCGCCGGTGTGGTGGTTGTTCGGCGGCCCCGGCCGAGACGCCGCTCGGTGAACACCGCCAGCCGGCTCAGCGAGTGGTTGATGGCGATGAAGACCAGCGCGATGACGAAGTAGACCTGAATCGGGTTGTCCAGGTTCTGGATCACGTACTTGCCCTGTTGGACGAATTCCGGGTAGCTGATGACGTAGCCCAGCGAGGTGTCTTTGAGGACCACCACGAGCTGGCTGATCAGAGCGGGCAGCATCGCCCGGAACGCCTGCGGCAGCAGCACCGTGAGCAGCACCTGGCTGCGCCGCATCCCGATGGCGTAGGCGGCCTCGCTTTGACCCTTGGGCAGCGAGAGAACGCCCGCACGGACGATCTCGGCGATGATCACCGAGTTGTAGGCGGTCAGGCCGATCACCAGGTACCACAGCAGCGGCAGGTCCAGGCCGTAGTCGGGAAGGACTCGTGCGGCGAAGAAGATCGTCATGACGACCGGCACGCCACGCAGGAGTTCGACCACGCCGACGACCGCCCACCGGTACCAGGCGGCGCTGGTGATTCGGGTCAGCGCCAGTGCCGTGCCGATCACGAGCGAGAGCGCGATCGAGAGCGCCGCGGCTTGCAGGGTGTTGACCAGTCCCTGGGCGAGCAGGTTCCACACCGGCCCGAATGTGGCGTTCGTCGGGTCGATCAGCGGTCCCCACTTGTCCACGGTGAACTGCCCCGCTGCGGCGAGTCGCAGCACGGCCCAGACGGCGACACCGATCAGCACCGCACTCACGGCGATACTCGTGAACAGGGCGCGACGCTTGGCGCGGGGACCGGGGGATTCGTACAGCACCGAGGTCGTCATCGGGCGACCGCCACCTTCCGCTCCAGGATCCCGAGCAGGAGACCCGCGGGAATCGTGATGATCAGGTAGCCGAGTACCACACCGGTCAGCACCGGCAGTGCCGCTTCTCCTTGGGCGGAGGTGAGGTTCTCCCCGACGGAGAAGAGGTCTCCGCCGATGCCGAACGCACCGGCGATCGCCGAGTTCTTGATCATGGCGATGAGGACGCTGCCCAGCGGGGGGATGACCGAGCGCACCGCTTGCGGCAGCACGATCAGCGACAGGGACTGGCCGAAGCCGAGTCCGATGGCGCGGGCCGCTTCGGCCTGGCCCGGGGGCACGGCGTTGATTCCGCTGCGGATGGCCTCGCACACGAACGCCGAGGTGTACAGGGCGAGCCCGAGCGTGCCGAACACGAAGTAACTGCCGTTGATGCCGAGTTCGGGCAGCCCGAAGGCCATGAAGAACAGCACCACCAGCAGTGGGCAGTTGCGGAATACGTTGACCCAGGAGGTGCCCACTGCACGCAGCGGAGCCAGTGGTGAGACGCGGAAGGCGGCCATGATCGTACCGAGCACGAGGGCGAGCAGCCCCGAGTACAGGCAGATCCGCAGGGTCGTGGCGAGGCCGTTCAGGTAGAGGGGGAGGTTGTCGGTGATGACGCGCACGGTTCACTCCGGCCTTGCGGGGGCACCGGCTGTGGCCCGCGCCCCCGCTGCAGGTACGGGTCAGCTGCAGGTGTTCAGCTCGGGTAGCTGGGGGGTGTCCTCGGAGACCTTGCCCGCGGTGGCCTCCCATGCCTTCCGGTAGGTGCCGTTCTGTGCGGCTTCGGTGAGTGTTTTGTTGATGAACTCGCAGAAGGCGACGTCACCCTTGGTGATCCCGACACCGTAGGGCTCTTCGGTGAAGGGTTTGCGGACCAGCTTGAACGCGCCGCCGCTTTCGTTGACGAGGCCGAGCAGGATGACGTTGTCGGTGGTCACGGCGTCCACCTGACCGGTCCGCAGGGCATCGGCGCACTTCGAGTAGACGTCGAAGAGGACGAGGTTGTCCGGGTCGATGTACTTCTTGATCTCCTCGGACGGTGTCGAGCCACGGGCCGAGCAGACCTTGGCGCCGGCCTCTCGCAGTGACTTCGGGCCGGTGATCTCGGTGTTGTCCGCCTTCACCATGAGGTCCTGGCCTGCCTGGTAGTACGGGCCTGCGAAGCTCACGCGCTGCGCGCGCTTGTCGTTGATCGTGTAGGTGGCCACGACCATGTCCACGCGGCCCTGCTCGATATAGCCTTCACGGCTCTTGCTCGGGGTCTTCACCCAGTTGATCTTGTCCGCGGGGATGCCGAGTCGGCCCGCGATGATCCGGGCGATTTCGACGTCGAAGCCCTGCATCGTGCCGTCCAGACCCTTGAGGCCGAACAGGGGCTGGTCGAACTTCGTGCCGACGGTGATCGTGCCTTGTTTGCTCAGTTTCGCCATCGTGGTGCCCGGCTCGAACGATGGGTTCTCGGCGACGGGTGCCTGGAACCGATCTTTTCCGCTGTCGCCGAGCTGATTGGTCGAGCCCGAGCCACAGGCGGTGAGCACGAGCCCCAGCGTCGCCGCCAGGACGGCGGTTACCCGGGTTCTCCTGGATGATCGCATGTCGTGTCCCTTTCTGTGTCCGACGGACAGCCGCTGTGGCGGCTGCGGCCTTCCGTGCGTGTACTCGGTCCGCGCGTGTACTCAGTGGGTGAGGATCTTGCCGAGGAAGTCGGTGGCACGGCTGCTTTTCGGGGCCTGGAAGAAGTCATCCGGGGTGGAGTCCTCTGCGACCTCTCCGTCGGCCATGAACAGCACGCGATGTGCTGCTCGGCGTGCGAATCCCATCTCGTGGCTGACGACGAGCATGGTCATGCCCTCGGCGGCCAGACCGGTCATCACTTCGAGGACCTCGTTGACCATCTCGGGATCGAGCGCGGAGGTCGGTTCGTCGAACAGCATCACCTTCGGCCGCATCGCCAGGGCTCTGGCGATCGCCGCCCGCTGTTGCTGGCCACCCGAGAGTTGTGCCGGGTGCTTGTCTGCCTGGTCGGCGATGCCGACGCGCTCCAGCAGTTGCATCGCTTCTTCGCGGGCGGCGGCCCTGCCGACCTTGCGGACCTTGATCGGGCCCAGCGTGACGTTGTCGAGGATGGTCTTGTGCGCGAACAGGTCGAACTGCTGGAAGACCATGCCCACGTCGGCGCGCAGCTCGGCCAGTGCGCGTCCCTCGGCGGGCAGGGGGGTGCCGTCGATGGCGATGGAGCCGGAGTCGATGGTCTCCAGGCGGTTGATGACCCGACACAGCGTCGATTTGCCGGAGCCCGAGGGGCCCAGGACCACGACGACCTGGCCGCGGGGTACCTCCAGGTCGATGTCCTTGAGTACGTGCAGCGCACCGAAGTACTTGTCGACCGCGGACACCCGGATCATCGGTGTATCCGTGGCAGCTTCGGTCATTCGTTCTCCAGACCGGGTGGGATTGTCGAACACGATGGCGGCAACTTAAGCCGCGATCGAGTGGAGAGTCCAGAAAAAATGGATCATCGTAGGTTGCAACTCGATTACGGTTCGGCTCGTGCGGAGAGAGCCGGGTGTGGTCCGCGGGCACCGGATCCGGCTGGGTGGCTTCCCGCATCTCGCTGTCCGGAGTCGCCGGGCGAGGAGGTGCGCGCGGTGGAGTGAGCGCGATCGTAGCCGGGTAGCAGGGGTGAAATTCCGTATCTGAGCAGGGGATATGGTGTCATATGTGACCACGAGCAGCGGTGTAAAGACGTACGAGGTTCGCACATACGGCTGCCAGATGAACGTGCACGACTCCGAGCGGCTCTCCGGGCTGTTGGAGGACGCGGGGTATGTGCGCGCGAACCAGGAGGCCGACCCCGACCTGGTCGTGTTCAACACGTGTGCAGTGCGGGAGAACGCGGACAACCGGCTGTACGGCAACCTGGGGCGGCTGCGCCCGGCCAAGCAGGAGAACCCCGATATGCAGATCGCCGTCGGGGGCTGCCTGGCACAGAAGGACCGGGGCGAGATCGTCCGGCGCGCGCCGTGGGTGGACGTCGTGTTCGGCACGCACAACATCGGGTCGCTGCCGACGCTGCTGGAGCGCGCTCGGCACAACCGGGAAGCCGAGGTCGAAATCCTCGAATCACTCGAGGTGTTCCCCTCCACCCTGCCCGCGCGCCGCGAGTCCGCCTACTCCGGCTGGGTATCGGTGTCGGTCGGATGCAACAACACGTGCACGTTCTGCATCGTGCCGTCCTTGCGCGGGAAGGAGAAGGACCGCCGTCCCGGTGAGGTCCTGTCCGAGGTGCAGGCGCTGACCTCCGAGGGCGTGCTCGAGGTGACGCTGTTGGGGCAGAACGTCAACGCCTACGGCGTCGAGTTCGGCGACCGCTACGCCTTCGGCAAGCTCCTGCGCTCCTGTGGTGATATCGAGGGGCTGGAGCGTGTCCGCTTCACCTCCCCGCATCCGCGGGATTTCACCGACGACGTCATCGAAGCGATGGCCGAGACACCGAACGTCTGCCATCAGTTGCACATGCCGTTGCAGTCCGGTTCCGACCGAATCCTGAAGTCCATGCGCCGGTCCTACCGTTCCGAGCGCTACCTGAACATCGTGCGCAAGGTGCGGGAAGCGATGCCCGACGCGGCGATCACCACCGACATCATCGTGGGCTTTCCCGGCGAGACCGAAGAGGACTTCCAGGCCACCCTCGACGTGGTGCGCGAGTCGCGGTTCGCCAGTGCCTTCACGTTCCAGTACTCCAAGCGCGAAGGTACCCCGGCGGCCGAGCTGGACGACCAACTGCCGAAGGAGGTCGTGCAGGAGCGCTACGAGCGTCTGGTGGCGCTGCAGAACGAGATCTCCTGGGAGCTCAACACCGAACTCGTGGGTTGCAGCGTGGAATTGCTCGTCGCCGAGGGGGCGGGCCGCAAGAACGCCGAGACACACCGCTTGTCCGGGCGTGCGCGGGACGGGCGTCTGGTGCATTTCACGCCCACCGGCGCGGTCGATGACGAGATCCGTCCCGGCGACATCGTGCACACCACCGTGACGCGTGCGGCCCCGCACCACCTGATCGCCGACGGCGAGGTCCTCGCGCACCGGCGCACTGCGGCGGGGGACCACTGGGAGAAGGGGCAGCGCCCCAGGACCTCCGGTGTCAGCCTGGGGCTGCCTTCCTTCGGGGCGCCCGCGGAGGAGCCGACGACCGAACGAGGATGTGCGTGTTGAGCGACCACGACACCGGTGAATCCCGGGAGCAGGATGGAGGGAGCCCCATGTCCCCCACGGCTGAGCGAGAGTTCCGCGCACAACTGTCGAGGACCGAACGGGACCTGGGACGCAGTATCGATCCGGGGCAGCGAGCCCTGGTGATCACCGGAGTGATGCTGGTGCTCGTGCTGTGCTCCCTGTTGCCCTGGATCGGTGGGGCGAGCGGCTGGCAGGTGCTGGTGGACCGTGTCGATCCCGCCATGAACGTGGGCCTGCTTCCGCGGCTGTTCTCGATCAACGCCGGTATCGCGGGCATTCTGCTCAGCGCGTTGGCACTGACGACCCGGCGCTGGGCGGCCTCTTTCGTGGCGGCCTTCGCCTGTTCGGTCGTGGCCCTGGAAGGGCTCATCGCGATCTGGGCGCGGCAGACGGTACCGCAAGCGGGGCCCGCCGTCGGACTCGTCATCGCGGTGATCTGTATGTTCGTGCTGGCCGGGCAATGGTTGCGGATTGCCTGGTCACGCCCCTGACCGTGTCGGTGTGACGGCCCGGGCCTCTCCCCTTCGCGCGGAAAAGAGGCCCGGGTCTGCCACGGTCAGCGGTCGGCCAGTGCGTGCTCGGCTGTGGTGAGCCACTCGCGCCACTGTTCGGCCTGCTGTTCGGCTTCCCTGGCGCGGCGCTCGTTGCCGGAAGAGCGCGCCTTGCTTGCCTGTTCCTCGAACTGCTCGACCTTTTCCCGGAACTGTTCGACCCGCGCCTGTGCCTCGGGGTCGGTGCGGCGCCACTGTGCGTTCGAAGCCGAGCGCACCCGGTCGGCCACCGCGCGTAGCTTTCCCTCGAGCTCGCGCATCCGTTCGCGGGGTACTTTGCCGATCTCGTCCCAGCGCTGCTGAACACGATGCAGCTGGGACTGTGCGGCCGCCAGGTCGACCGACGGGTCGATCTGTTCGGCCTCGGCGAGAAGTTGCTCCTTGAGCCGGGCGTTCTCGGCGAACTCGGCATCGCGTTCGGAGAACGCCTCCGAGCGCCGTGTGAAGAACGTGTCCTGCGCGGTACGGAAGCGCTGCCACAGCGCCTCGTCGCTGTCCTTGGGGGCGCGTCCCGTGGCCTTCCAGTCGGCCATGAGTTGCTTGTAGCGGGTGGCGGTGGCGCCCCAGTCGGTGGAGTCCGTCAACGACTCGGCTTCCTCGACCAGTTTCTGCTTGTGTTCCTTGGCGACTCCGCGCTGCCGGTCGAGTTCGGCGAAATGGGAACCGCGTCGCCGGTTGAAGGTCTCGCGGGCCTTGGAGAACCGGCGCCAGAGCTGTTCGTCCGTTTTACGGTCCACGCCGCGGATGGTTTTCCACTCGTCGAGGATCGCCCGGAGGCGATCCCCCGCGCTCTTCCACTGGGTGGCTTCGGCTCCGATCCGTTCGGCCTCGACGACGAGTGCCTCCTTGCGGGCGGTCGCCTCCGCACGTGCCTGCTCGCGCTCCGTCTTGGCACGCTCGACGGCCTGCTCGGCGTGCTCGATCACGTGCTGCACCCGAGCGGCCAGCGTGTCGAGATCGCCGACGACGGAGGCGTCGGCAAGGCTGTCGCGGAGATGCTTCGCACTGGTCAACGTCTGCTTCGGCTCCCCGGCGTGGGTCGACAGCCGGGTTTCCAGCAGTTCGGCCTCGGTGCGCAGATCGTCGAACTTCCGCGCGAAGTGGGCGAGCCCCTCGGCGGCGTCACCGGCCTGCCAGGAACCGACCGCACGCTCGCCGCCCGCGGTGATGACGTACACGGTTCCGTCGGAGTCGACCCGTCCCCACCGGCTCGGGTCGCTGGAGGCGGTGGGGACGGCTGGGGGAGCCGTGTGGGATCCGGTCCTGCCGGTGGCCGAGTTCGTGGTCGTCGTCTCGGTGACGGCGGCCTCCGGCGTTGTTTCCTGATGTCTCATAGCCGGCTTCCTCCTTGCGTGCCCGCTCCGATGCCCGTGCACGACAAACACGGGCGCCCCGTGTGGACGGGGCCCAGCAAGCGTCGATCCGGTCCCCTTGCGGACCGGTCTCCGCTGGCGCATTGAAACAGTTCACCGCAGCGATCGCCTACTCCCAGGCCGTTGGGCGACCCGGGGCGAGGTCGTGCGACGCTCCCGTTGCGACCCGGTGCTCCGAGTGTGCCCTGCACCATGCCATTGTCGCCGGTGGCTCGTGTAGCCCTCGATGGTGGTCGGCGTGCGGGCCGCCGTGTGTGGCTGCCGGGGCTCCCTGCTCGCTGCTCCATTGACCATGACCTCTACCGTGCACGGGCGTGATAACCCGCATCGCTGTGGTGCCGTATCCGCCGCTGTTGGTACCCGAGCTGACCGTGCGTGCCAGCGCGGAGACCGAGCGGCTCAGACAGGCCTGTTTGCGTGCTGTGTCCAGTCTGACCGACTCGGCCCGCACGTGGGTGGCGGTGGGAGTGAATCGTGGTGATCCACGTCTGCTGGAGCCTCATTGCGCGGGAACCTTCGCCGGCTACGGTGTGGACGTCACGGTAGCGCTGGATGCCTCCGCGACGGACACCAGTGCGCCGGATCCGCTGCTGCCGTTGCCTGCGCTCGTCGCGGGGTGGCTACGGGAGCAAAGCGGGGCCGAGCAGGTGACGGCACACCTGCTGGCAGCGGACACCCCACCCGAGGACAGTCGTGCCTTCGGCGCCCGTCTGAGGACCCCCGGAGATCGAGGAGGTGTTGGGGAAACCGGGGACTTCGGGCTGTTGATTCTGGCGGAAGGCGCTGTGTACACCGTCGGGGCCCAGCCCGCGGAAGGGGTCGAGCAGCTCGACGAGCAGGTGCGGCGGGCACTGGCCGACGTCGATCCCGCGGCGCTGCTCGGCTTGGACACCGAGCGGTGCCACCACGCGGGTATGGAGGGACGTGCGGCCCTGCAGGCACTGGCGGGGGCGGTGGAACCGGAGCCGGGCGCGTGGTCCGGCGATCTGCTGTACTCCGCCGCACCATACGGGGTGAGTTACCACGTTGCGGTGTGGTCCCGTAGCGATGCCCGGAGTCGGTAGCCATGCCCCTTGCATCCTCGCCGCGCCCGGTGGCCGTCGTCGGCCCGACCGCCACCGGTAAGTCGGAATTGGCGATGCAGTTGGCCGTCGAGCTGGGCGGTGAGCTGATCAACGCCGACGCCCTGCAGCTCTACCGGGGCATGGACATCGGCACCGCCAAGACACCGGTCTCCGAGCGTCGGGGGATCGGACACCACCTGCTGGACGTGCTCGATGTGACCGAAACCGCTTCCGTGGCCACCTACCAGCAGCAGGCCCGCACCGTCGTCGAGGAGCTGCTCGCCCGGGGGGTGACTCCGGTGCTGGTGGGTGGCTCCGGGCTCTACATCCAGGCGGTCCTCGACGAGCTGAACTTTCCCGGAACCGATCCGGAGGTACGTGCCCGCTGGGAGCAGGAGCTGCACGAGCACGGCGCCGCAGCGCTGCATCGGCGCTTGGCCGAGCTCGACCCGCCTGCCGCCGAGTCGATTCTGCCGAGTAACGGCAGGCGGGTGGTGCGGGCGCTGGAGGTCATCGAGATCACGGGGAAGCGCTTCTCGGCGAACCTTCCGGCGCCGGGACCGCCTCGGTACGGGGCGGTGATGGTCGGCCTCGATCGGCCGATTGCCGAGCTGGACGAGCGGGTGGATGCGCGAGTGGCGCGGATGTTCGACGCGGGACTTCTGCATGAGGTGCGCCGCTTGGAACGGGCCGGGCTTCGCCGGGGGCGCACCGCCTCCCGCGCTCTCGGTTACCAGCAGGTACTCACCGAACTCGATGGAGCCGGTGACATGAGTATGGCCGCGGCCGAGACCGCCAAGCTGACCCGCCGGTTCGTTCGCAAGCAGCGCTCGTGGTTCCGGCGTGATCGCCGGATCCACTGGTTCAGCGCCACCCGGCAGGGGCCGACGGGGCAGGAACTGACGGGACAGGTGCGGGCGCTGCTGGACACGTAAACTGGCGACCGTGCAGCTTGATGCAGGGGCCCAATTCCACGAGGGAGACCGGTTCCCCGAGGGGAGCCGGTTCGCCAAGGGGCCCGAGTTCGCCAAGGGACACGGCACCGAGAACGATTTCGTCGTCCTGCCGGATCCACGGGATGAGCTGAAACTGACCGAGGCACGAGTGCAGGCGTTGTGCGATCGGCAGCGGGGTCTGGGGGCCGACGGTGTCCTGCGGGTGGTCCGGTCCGGTGACGTCAGCGACGCTCCCGCCACGGTCCCCGGTGATGTCTGGTTCATGGATTATCGCAATGCCGATGGCTCGATCGCCGAAATGTGCGGCAACGGTGTGCGGGTGTTCGCTCGGTACCTGGTGGAGGCGGGGCTTGCACGATCGGGTGAGTTTCCGGTGGGTACTCGTTCCGGCCCCCGTATCGTCACGGTTCATGCGGACGGGCGCGTCAGCGTGGACATGGGAGCGGCCTCGGTGGTCGGCGAATCGACCGTGACGGTCGACGGGCACACCTGGCACGGATTCGCGGTGGACCTCGGCAATCCGCATCTCGCCTGTGTGACGACCGCCGGGCTGGACACCATCGACCTGTCCACGGTGCCGTCCTATGACACCGCCTTCTTCCCGAACGGCGTCAATGTCGAGTTCGTGCACCGCAGGAGCCCGGAGCGGGTGCGTATGCGCGTTCATGAGCGGGGAGTCGGTGAGACTCGGTCCTGTGGGACGGGCACCGTTGCCGCCACCGTCGCAGCGTTGCACGCGGATGGCGACGACACCGGCCGCCGCATCGTCGAGATTCCCGGCGGCACCGTCGAGGTGGAAATAACGGAGACGAGCAGCACGTTGACCGGTCCGGCTGTGCTGGTTGCCCACGGGTGGCTCGACGCCGAATGGTGGCAGCACGTCGGCGGCGGCTGACCGACGGCGGGCAACACGAGCCGACGAAGCGATAAAAATCCCTCGCGCACCGTGGAACAATGGATGGTGATATGAACAAACCAGCCTCGCGGCCATCCCCTTTCGAGCCTTCCGCCTCCGAGCTGTCGGTGCTCGACGCCGAGACGGCCGAGGAGACCCGGCAAGAGCAGCTCTCCTCGGAGGAACCGTCGATCGGTGAAATGGAGCGGGCCGACCGTGCCTCGCTGCGGCGAGTCGCGGGACTGTCCACCGAACTCACCGACATCACCGAGGTCGAGAACCGGCGACTCCGTCTGGAACGAGTGGTGCTGGTCGGTGTGTGGACCGACGGCAGCTCCGAGCAGGCCGAAGCCTCGTTGACGGAGCTGGCGCAACTGGCCGAGACAGCCGGTTCGGAAGTCCTCGAGGGACTCGTCCAACGCCGTGACCGCCCGGACCCCTCCACCTATGTCGGTTCCGGCAAGGTACGGGAGTTGCGGGACATCGTGGCCGCCAACGGGGCCGATTCGGTGGTCTGCGACGGCGAACTCGCACCGGGGCAACTTCGGCAGCTCGAGGAGAAACTCAAAGTCAAGGTTGTCGACCGCACGGCGCTGATCCTGGACATCTTCGCTCAGCACGCGAGTTCCAAGGAAGGCAAGGCTCAGGTCGAGCTGGCGCAGCTGCAGTACTACCTGCCTCGACTGCGCGGATGGGGCGACAAGATGTCCCGGCAGGCCGGTGGGCGCGCCGGCGGCGGCAACGGCGGTGTCGGTACCCGCGGCCCCGGTGAGACCAAGCTGGAAACCGATCGCCGCAGCGTGCACAAGCGGATCACCAAACTCCGCAAGGAACTGGCCGCCATGCGCACCATCCGCAGCACCAAACGTGCTCAGCGCATGGCCAACGCGGTACCCAGTGTGGTGATCGCCGGCTATACCAATGCGGGTAAATCCAGCCTCCTCAACGCACTGACGGGCACAGGCGCGCTCGTGGAGGACGCGTTGTTCGCGACACTGGACCCCACCACCCGCCGCGCACGAACACCGGATCGCCGCGAGTACACGCTCAGCGACACGGTCGGGTTCGTCCGCCACCTGCCGCACCAGCTCGTCGAGGCGTTCCGCTCCACCCTCGAGGAGGTCAGCCGGGCCGACCTGCTGCTGCACATCGTTGACGGATCGGATTCCGCACCGTACGAGCAGGTCACCGCGGTTCGGGACGTACTGGCGGAGATCTCCGGTGAGCACGGCGAGCCGCTACCGCCGGAGTTGCTCGTGGTGAACAAGACGGACTCGGTGGATGCCACCAGGATCGCCGAACTCCGCAGACTTCTGCCGGATGCGGCATTCGTGTCCGCGCAGACCGGGCAGGGAATCGAGTCACTGCGCGAGATCATCGCCGACTGGCTTCCGCGGCCGGACGTGTTCGTCGATGCACTGGTGCCCTACTCCCGCGGCGAGTTGGTCTCTCGTGTGCACTCCGAGGGTGAGCTCGTCGACGAGGAGCACACGGCCGAGGGCACCAGGGTTCGTGCGAAGGTGCGGGTGGACCTGGCCCATGCACTGGAACCGTTCGTGGGCGCCGGATGAGTATCCGGCTGCGCGGTGGTGCCGTTGCGGCGGTACTACTGTCGCAGGTGTTGTGGCCGGGTGCCGGTGCAGCGGCTGTCGCTGCACCGGGTGTCGCTGCACCGATGTCGCGCCTGCCCTCGCCGGTCGAACGGTGCCGTATCACCGATGATCGACTCTCGGAACTGTCCGGACTCGTTTCGGACGGTACCTCCTGGTACGCGGTCGGTGACGGCGGCAGTTCGCTGAAGGTCCATGTCCTGGACCCGCAGAACTGTGCCGTACGCGATGTGCGTACGGCCGGCATCGACCCCTACGATGTCGAAGATCTCGCCCTCACCGCGGACGGGGACCTCTGGCTCGCCGATACCGGAGACAACAGTCTTCGCCGGGACACGGTGGCGCTGCATGTGATGCCCGCGGGCGGTGGTGCTTCCTTGTATCGGCTGACCTATCCGGACGGGCCCCATGATGCGGAAGCATTGATGCTGGGTTCGGACGGTGTCCCCTATATCGTCACGAAGGAACCGCTCGGATCCGCTGGGATCTACCGGCCCACTGCCGAGCTGGTCGCAGGGCAGACCGTCCCCCTCGGGAAAGTCGGATCGCTCACCGTTTCTGCGACGCAAACGCCGGGTGGCCCCATGGCGGGCAGTATCGATTCCGTACTGGTGACAGGAGCAGCGATGAGCCACGACGGAACCGTGGTCGCCGTGCGTACCTATACGGATGCGTACCTGTATCCCGCATCCGGTGGTGGGATAATCGCCGCTTTGCAACGGGAGCCGCTGCGGGTGCCTCTACCGCATGAGCCTCAGGGAGAAGCTCTCGCCTTCGAACCCGATGGCACGGTTCTCTCCGCCTCGGAAGGCAGTCACCCGGTACGCGCCATTCCGGGTGCCGTTCAAGCGGCGAGAGCCCACGGCATGCGCGGCAGCTCTTCCACACCACCGCAGCGCACCACGTCGAGTGCACAGGCGCCTGAAGGTACATCGGACGGGATGGCTTCCGCACGCGGTGATCGGCATGGGCTGTCGGCCACGACAACGCTGCTGATCGCGGGTGGGCTCGCTGCCGTGATCGTGGCAGTCGCGGGTCGGCTCCGTCGTCGTACACGCTGATTGCGGTGGCCGTGCCGCCTTGGTTCTGGTTCAGAGGCGGCGCAGCACGGCGACAACCTTGCCCAGGATCGTCGCGTCATCCCCCGGGATCGGCTCATAGGCGCTGTTGTGTGGCAGTAGCCAGACATGCTCCTCGGTACGCTTGAACGTCTTGACGGTGGCTTCTCCATCGATCATGGCCGCGACGACATCGCCGTTGTCGGCATCGGGTTGCTGGCGCACCGTGACCCAGTCTCCGTCGGTGATCGCCAGGTCGATCATCGAGTCCCCGACGACCTGGAGGAGGAAGAGCGCACCCTCGCCGACGATCTCCTTGGGCAGTGGAAAGACGTCATCGACGGATTCCTCGGCCAGGATGGGACCGCCTGCTGCGATCCGGCCGACCACCGGTACGTAGGAGGGGGCCACCTGACCGGCGAGTTCGGAGCCCCGGTCCTGGCCGTCCGCAACCAGGACACCAACCGTACGCGGCCGGTGTGGATCGCGACGGAGATAACCCTTCCGCTCGAGTACGCGGAGTTGGTAGGCCACCGATGAGGTGGAGGTGAGGCCGACGGCGTCACCGATCTCACGAACGCTCGGCGGGTAGCCGTGGTCGCGCATCCAGGCGCGGATCGATTCCAGTACCTTGCGCTGGCGTGGACTGAGCTCGTCCGCTGTGCTCGCCTGCTGTGGCAGGTTCCGTACTTCGGCTTCCGCTTCCCCGGTCGTTTGCAAGTCGGGTACGTCATGTGCTCGGTTCTCGATCGAACCGGTAGCATCCGTTGCCACCACTGCCTCCTGCCGCATGAAGAGCACCACCTGGTGTGTGGTTTCCACAGTAGAGGCGACAGGGGCGACGATCAAACACCTGTTCGAGTTAATTTTCTCGCGGAAGCTCGCATGCCGTGCTGATGTGTCGACGAGTCGGCTGCAGTGCTGAGCTGCTGCTTCACCTGGGTTGGGGGCCGTCGACACGCCCGGGCGTGCTGGTTTGCTTCCGAGTCCGCTCAGGATTAGAGTCGACCACAACATCTAGTAGTTGCACTGCTGTAGTTAATCCATAGCTTGGGTTCACCCGCTCATCTGTGCCGGTCTCCAGGGCTCTGGCCCCAGGGCACTGGAGACCGACCGCGGGAGTCGGCGGTGGCTCTGGCATTGCGGAAGGGGGTGAGTACCGGTGCGATGCCCGTTCTGTCGGGGTGAGGACTCGCGGGTCGTCGATTCGCGTGAGGTCGAAGAGGGTCAAGCCATCCGTCGTCGGCGGTCCTGCTCACAGTGTGGCCGTCGGTTCACCACCATCGAGGAGCTCGTGCTCACGGTGGTCAAGCGTTCCGGTGTCACCGAGCCCTTCAGCCGCGAGAAGGTCGTTCGCGGTGCCCGCCGGTCCTGCCAGGGACGCCCGGTCGAAGAGGATGCGCTTCAACAGCTCGCACACCAGGTCGAGGACACGATCCGTTCGTCGGGAGTGTCCGAGGTCCCCAGCCATGAAGTGGGATTGGCGATCCTCGGGCCGCTGCGCAAGCTGGATGAGGTGGCCTACCTGCGCTTCGCGAGTGTGTATCGCGCCTTCTCCTCGGTCGAGGACTTCGAGAAGGAGATCGTGGATCTGCGCGCCGCGCGAGGTGAGCAGCAGGGCGAGCAGGAAGAGGACGACAGTGAGTAAGTCGCGCGGACGTGTGTCCCGGCGCGGGTCCGCGCGCACGAAGCGGCAACGTGCCGGACGGCAAGGGGAGGCCCCACCGGGGCCGACCCAGCAGGACGAGGTACGCCCGAACCGGACGGGGAGCCCGGTCGGGGGCGGTCCACGTGGAGCGAGCAACAAGGGAGAGAGCCAGGTCATGACAGAGACCGTCGACAGCCCGGCCGCTGCGGGGGAATCGGACGCCGGTTCGCGCCAGGGTATCCGGATGCAGCGCGTCTACACGACGGAAGGCGTTCATCCCTACGACGAGGTGACGTGGGAACACCGCGACGTGGTGATGACGAACTGGCGGGACGGATCGGTCAACTTCGAGCAGCGAGGAGTGGAGTTCCCCGATTTCTGGTCACTGAACTCGGTCAACATCGTGACCAGCAAGTACTTCCGCGGTGCTCTGGGTAGCCCGCAGCGGGAGAGCAGCCTGCGTCAGTTGATCGACCGCGTGGTTCGGACCTACGTCCGCAATGGTGTCGCGTACGGCTATTTCGCCGACGAGACCGATGCGGAGATCTTCGAACACGAACTGACCTACATGCTGCTGCACCAGGTGTTCAGTTTCAACTCGCCGGTGTGGTTCAACGTGGGCACCGAATCGAGCCAACAGGTCTCGGCCTGCTTCATCCTGTCGGTCGACGACACGATGGAGTCCATCCTCGACTGGTACAAGGAGGAAGGACTGATCTTCAAGGGGGGGTCCGGGGCAGGACTGAACCTCTCGCGAATTCGCTCGTCGAAGGAGCTGCTCAGCTCGGGTGGTACGGCTTCCGGTCCGGTGTCGTTCATGCGCGGCGCGGACGCCTCCGCCGGAACCATCAAGTCCGGTGGTGCGACCCGGCGTGCGGCCAAAATGGTGGTGCTCGACGTCGATCACCCCGACGTGGAGGAGTTCATCGAGACCAAGGCCAAGGAAGAGCACAAGATCCGCGCACTGCGCGACGCCGGCTTCGATGTCGACCTCGGCGGCGCCGACATGTCCTCGGTGCAGTACCAGAACGCGAACAACTCGGTGCGGGTCAGCGACGAGTTCATGCGTGCGGTGGAAAGTGACGGCCGGTTCGGCCTGCGGGCGCGAACGGACGGCTCCGTGGTCGAGACGGTCCAGGCGCGTGACGTGTTCCGGAAGATGGCCCGGGCAGCCTGGGAGTCGGCCGATCCGGGGATTCAGTACGACGACACGATCAACGACTGGCACACCAGTCCGGAAACCGGACGGATCACCGCGTCCAACCCGTGCTCGGAGTACCTGCATCTGGACAATTCCAGCTGCAACCTGGCCTCGCTGAATCTGATGAAGTTCCTGCGGGAGGACCTGACGTTCGACGCGGAGCTGTTCGAAAAAGCCGTCGAATTCGTCATCACCGCGATGGACATCTCGATCTGCTTCGCGGACTTCCCGACCGAGTCCATCGGGGACACCACACGCAAGTTCCGCCAGCTCGGTATCGGATATGCCAATCTGGGTGCGCTGCTGATGGCGACGGGGCACGCCTATGACTCCGATGGCGGCCGCGCGTTGTCCGCGGCCATCACGTCGCTGATGACGGGAACGGCCTACAAGCGCTCCGCCGAGCTGGCCGGTGCGGTCGGCCCCTATGCGGGTTACTCGCACAACGCCGAGGGGCACCAGCGCGTCATGCGCAAGCACGCGGCTGCCAACGATCTGATCCGTACCTACCACCACAACGATGTCGCCGTGCACCGGCTGGCCACCAAGGTGTGGCAGAAGGGCCTGGAAATCGGTGCGCACAATGGCTGGCGCAATGCGCAGGCCTCGGTACTGGCTCCGACCGGCTGCCTCACCGCGGACACGATGGTCACGACGGATCGTGGCCTGGTGCGGCTCGGTGAACTCGGTGACGAGTACGGAAGCCAGTGGCAGGACATCGAGATGAACGTCTCGACCGACGAAGGCGCGCGCCAGGCCACGAAGTTCTTCGTCAATGGCGAGGAGCCGACACGCCGGGTCGTCACGACGGATGGCTACGGGCTCCGGGGAACCCTGGCGCATCGCATCAAGGTCGTTGATCCGGACTCGGGGGAGTGGCAGTGGAAGCGCATGGCCGACATCACCGAGGGTGATGTGGTGCCCATGCAACTTGGTACTCAGGTCGGTGAGCCGCGCGAGGTTCCACTGCCGGTACTCGATCAGGCTTACTATGCGGGCGACCGCGGAGTCCGGGTGCCGGACTTGGTGGATGCCGACCTCGCGGAGCTGGTCGGGTATTTCATGGGCGACGGAAGCTTGCACGCCAAGGGAATCAGGTTCTGCGTCGCCGACAGCGATCTGGATGTCGTCGACCGCTTCCGGGTTCTCGGCAAGGGGCTGTTCGGCATCGAACCGACTGTTACCGAGCAACAGGGCTACCAGGAGGTGATCCTGCAGTCGGTCCGACTGGCACGGTGGTGGGAAGCTGCGGGGTTTGCCAAGACACTGCCGGATCCGGAGCACACCGGAAAGGGATGGAATCCGCGCATTCCGTCGGCAATCCTGGAGAGTAACGACCCCGAGGTGTACGGAGCATTCCTGCGGGGCCTGTTCGAAGCGGACGGAACCGTTCAGGAAGGTGTGCCGTCCGTTTCCACCTCGTCCGAGTCCTTTGCGGGTGAACTGCGTACGTTGGCACTGACGCTGGGACTGGCTACGACCACTCGGCAAACCACCAGCGGTTGGGGCAGTGATCAGTTCCAGGTCCGGTTGCGCAATGCCGAGCACGCCGCAGCGTTCGATGAGTTCGTCGGTTTCATGGGTAACCGCAAGAACGCGAAGGTCTCGTTCGGTGGTCAGCAGTCCGGTAACAGCGACCGCATTCTGCTCCCCCGTGAGGTTTGGGACGCTCTTGTCCCGGTGGGACATGATCTGCGCAGTGCCGTCGTCGGTTCGCTCGGCAAGAGCGGCGGCGTATCGCGGACGCTGGCTAAGCAGATCTTCGCCGAGACCGGGGATGACAGGCTCGCTCACGCACTGGACTACCTCTTCGAAACGGTGTCGCTCAACGAGGACGGGGGCGTGCAACCGACCTACGACCTGTCGGTGCCCGATAACGTCACTTATGTGGCGAGCGGCTTCGTCAGCCACAACACCATCGGCTTGATGATGGACTGCGACACGACCGGGGTCGAACCGGACCTGGCACTGGTCAAGTTCAAGAAGCTGGTCGGTGGCGGCTCGATGCAGATCGTCAACCAGACGGTGCCTCGAGCGCTGCACGCGCTGGGCTATCAGCAGGAGCAGATCGAGGCGATCGTCGAGTACATCGCCGAGCACGGTCACGTCGTCGACGCTCCGGGACTGCGGCCGGAGCACTACGAGGTGTTCGACTGCGCGATGGGCGAGCGTTCGATCGCCCCGATGGGGCACGTGCGCATGATGGCGGCCGTCCAGCCGTTCCTGTCCGGATCGATTTCCAAGACCGTGAACATGCCGGAAGAGGCCACCGTCGCCGACGTCGAGGAGGTCTACTTCGAGGGATGGCGGCTCGGGCTCAAGGCACTCGCGATCTACCGCGACAACTGCAAGGTCGGTCAACCGCTGTCGGCCGGTAAGGGCGAGAAGGCCGATGGTGAGAAGGCGGTGGAAAAACAGATCGAGTACCGCCCGGTCCGCAAGCGCCTGCCGAAGAAGCGTCCGAGCGAGACCGTGTCGTTCACCGTGGGCGGTGCCGAGGGATACCTGCATGCCGGTTCCTACCCGGACGACGGACTCGGCGAGATTTTCGTCAAGCTCGGCAAGCAGGGATCGACGCTGGCGGGTGTCATGGACGCCTTCTCGATGTCGATTTCCGTGGGGCTCCAGTACGGCATTCCGCTGGAGTTCTATGTCTCGAAGTTCCAGAACGTGCGTTTCGAACCGGCCGGAATGACCGACGATCCGGACGTGCGGATGGCCAGCAGTGTGCTGGACTACCTGTTCCGCAGGCTGGCGCTGGATTACCTGCCGTACGAGAAGCGGGCCCAGTTGGGCATCTTCACCGTCGAGGAACGCAACGCGCAGACATCCGGTTACGACGCGGGCCGGTCCGTGGACAGCGATGCCGAGCTGGACACCATGCGCTCGACGGTGGATTACTCCTCCTCGAACTCGACGTCGTCGAACTCCTCGTCGTCGAACTCGACATCATCGGACTCGGAGAACGAGGACGAGCAGCGAGTGGGGAGCTCGACGGAGCTTCTGGAACTGCGGCTGGGCAAGGCGGCCGATGCGCCGCTGTGCATGACCTGCGGGACGAAGATGCGGCCCTCCGGGGCCTGCTACCTCTGCGAGGGTTGCGGCGCCACCTCCGGCTGCAGCTGATATCGGGCATGATCCGTGGAGTGTGATCTCCGGTTCACACGGTGGGGAGCCGACGTAGGGTCGCCTCCCCACCGTGGATCGCTCACGGCACGGAGTCGGTCGGCATGGAGCCGGACGGTGCTGTGGCCATTGCGGACGGTTTTCCCAGCAGGGCGGAGAACTCGAACACACAGCCGTTGCCGAACCATGTGTCGTAAAGCCGCCACACGTGGTGATTGACATTGCTTTCGCGGGTGGCAGGGTGAGATTCGACCTTGTTCGGTTCTTGCGGGAGTCTCCATGTGGCGCGTTCGAACGGCCCTGCTGGCGGCGGTTTTCGTCTTGCCCCTGACCGGATTTGCGGCCACGGCCGCGCCGCAATCGGTGCCGTCCGGCCCCGTATTCACCAACGGTGCGGCACAGCCGGTTTTCGACCCGTCGAAAGCGATACGGGAAAATCTGTTCGTCACCGCGCCCGTCGACAGTGATCATGACGGTCGCGACGATCGGGTTCACGTTCAGGTGGTCCGTCCGAAAGCCACCGAGCAGGGCTTGCAGGTCCCCGTGGTGTACCGGGCGAGTCCGTACTTCGCCGGTGGCAACGACGTGGACAACCACAATGTCGACCGCGAGCTCCACGTGCCGGACCGGCCGGGTCATCCCCGTTCGCACGGGGTCGGACGCCCCAGCAGGCGGGGCGCTGACGAGCGCCCGGCCATCGCGAGCGCAGGCGCCGCTGCCACCGATATCACCTGGGCTTACGAGCAGTATCTGCTCGCTCGTGGCTACGCCGTGGTCTATGCCGAGTCACTCGGCAGTGGACAGTCCACCGGATGCCCCACGACGGGCGGGAGAAACGAGACGATCGGTGCCAAGTCGGTGATCGACTGGCTGAACTCGCGCGCACCCGCACACGATGCGCAGGGCGATCCCGTTTCGGCGGACTGGACCACCGGCGAAGTCGGCATGATGGGGGTGTCCTACAACGGCACATTGCCCAATGCCGTGGCCACGACGGGCATCGAGGGACTCGAGACGATCGTGCCCATCGGCGCGATCTCGAACTGGTACGACTACTACCGAGCCGATGGTGCCGTGGTTGCCCCGGATGGATACCAGGGTGAGGACGCCGACGTGCTCGCGAAGTTCGTCCACACCAACGGTCTTTCGTGCAAGGACGTGATCCGGCGGCTGGCTGCCGAGCAGGATCGCCGGACCGGTGACTACAGCCGTTTCTGGGACAAGCGCAACTATCTCGACGACGTGGAGAACGTGCGTGCTTCCGTGCTCATGGTGCATGGACTCAACGACTGGAACGTCAAGACCAACCAGGCGGCACAGTGGTACGAAGCGCTGCGTCAGAACGGCGTCGAGCACAAGATCTGGTGGCATCGCTCGGGGCACCGGGATCCGATCAGCCTGCGCAGGGACGCGTGGCTGCGGACGCTGAACCGATGGTTCACCCATTACTTGTACGGCGTGGACAACGGTGTCGAGGAGGAACCGCGGGCCACGATTCAACGCGAGGACGGTAGCTGGGTTCGGAAACCGGAGTGGCCGGCGCCCGGAGCTCGCGAGGTGGCGCTGCAACCGAAGCCGGGCGGTGACCAGCGTGGCGGGCTGGGCTTGTCTCGCGGTAGGAACGGCAAAGCCGTCGAGATGCTTCGTGACGACGCGAGCAAGCTCGCCGAGGAGCTCGCCGCGGCACCGAGCTCCCCGCATCGGCTCGCGTACTTCACCGAGCCGACCAAGCAGCCATTGCGGGTGAGCGGCACCGCGTATGCGCACTTGGCGCTGACGTTCGATCGTCGGGCCGCCAACGTGACCGCGATGCTGGTGGACCTGGCGCCGGACGGGACCACAGCACCGATCACTCGGGGCTGGACCGATCCGCAGAACCGGCACTCGATCGACCGAACCTCGCCGATCCGGCCGGGCAAGGAGTACCGGATCGAGGTACCGATGATGCCCGCGGATTACGTGCTGGCCACCGGCCATCGGTTGGGTCTCGTGGTGCTCTCCAGCGATCACGACTTCACCCTCCGCCCGAGTCCCGGCACGGGACTGTGGCTGGATCTCTCGTCGAGTCGGCTACGGGTCCCCGTGGTGACAACCACGCAGCGGTGGCGTCCATAAGCCCTCGCCGGGGAGGTCCGGGGCAAAGTTCCGAGTTGTCCACAAGGGGCATTTCTGTCCACAGAGTGCGGATTTGTCCCTGTCGCAACCCGGAGTGGCACGCCGATCGTGGTGGTATGACAACGCCACTGCACAGCACAGTCAAACTGACCGATCCCGGTGACGTCCTGGCCGCCATCCCTCATCTCCTGGGATTTCATCCGGTGGATTCGCTCGTGGTGATCACCGTGCATGCGGTTCCGGGATCCGTGCGACTCGGGATGAGTGTCCGTGTCGACGTGCCATCCCCGCAGGATCGTCACCAACTCGCCGAACACCTCGTGAAAGGGCCGCTTTCCCGCCATGGTGCGGACGCGGTGATACTCGCCATCGTGGGCGGGAGTGGAGACCCCGACACGGGTTCGCTCGACGGCGATCACGGCAGCGCGGCTCCCGCAGCGCATCGATACGGGACCGGGTCGAATCACCGGAAGTTTCCGCACAGCGAGCTGGTCGGAACACTGCGTGACGTCCTCGCCGACGCGGAGTTGCCCGTTGTGCAGGCCGTCTGGACGGCCGGGATCGAAAGGGGAAACAGCTGGCACTGTTATGACGAACACCGGTCCGGTGTGATTGCCGATCCCACGAGCTCGTCACTGGCTGCTGCCATGGCGGCAGCAGGCTCCGTGACTTTTGCGAGCCGCGAGGAGCTCGCCGACCTTGTTGCTTCCGAGCCTGCCGACAGCATTGCGCGCCGGGCCGCGCGCTTGGACGCCGCGTACGAGGATACGGAGCAGGAGCGTGCCAGTGCCGAATGTGCTCATCATGACCTGGAGTGCGTGTTGGCGGCGATACGGCGCACCGCCGAAGGAGCAGCACTGACCGAGGACGATCTCGTCCGGGTATTGCTTGCCCTGTCGGACAATCGTATCCGGGACGTCGCCCTGAGCACCGCGCTCACCGAGTGGGCAGGAGCTGCCGAACAGCTGTGGCTGACTCTTGTCCGCAAGGCCCCTCCGCCGGAAATGGCCGAGGTCGCAGCGCTGCTTGCCTTTTCCGCCTACCTGCGCGGCGATGGTGCGCTCGCGGGAGTCGCCTTGGAAAAGATCGAGGCGTCCCGCCCGGAACACCGACTGGGTGTTCTGCTCCGGCAGGCCCTCGAAGCGGGAATCCCGCCCTCCGAGGTCGCGATCATCGCCAAGGACGCAGCCGAGGACGCCCGGACACTCCTCGAAGAGGGCGGCTCTTGGTGAGCCCGCGTCTCAAGGCCTGCCTCGAGAGATCAATCCCGGTGATGCGCATGGGCGAACTCCCACGCATGTCGCACTATCGTGTCGAGCTCCGCTCGATGCGGCTGCCAGTTCAGCTCCTGCCGAGCCCGTTCACCGGAGGCGACCAGCGAGGCCGGATCCCCTTCGCGGCGCGGGGATACCCGGGCCGGAATCGGATGGCCCGTCACCTGGCGACACGTATCGACAACCTGCTTGACCGAGAACCCGGTTCCGTTGCCGAGGTTGTAGATCCGGTGCCTGCCGGGTTGGGCGAGCTCGAGCGCCCGCAGATGCGCATCCGCAAGGTCGGCGACATGAATGTAGTCACGCACACAGGTGCCGTCCTGCGTCGGCCAGTCATCCCCGAAGATCTGCACGTACTCTCGCTGCCCCAGTGCGACTTGCAGCACGATCGGAATCAGGTGTGTTTCCACGGCATGTCGCTCACCGTACGCACCGTACGCACCGGCGACGTTGAAGTAGCGCAGGCTCGTGGCGGCCAGCCCGTGCGCGGTCGCGTAGGACTCGATGGCGTGGTCCATGGCGAGCTTCGTGGCACCGTAGGTGTTCGTCGGCTGTGCCGGGGTGTCCTCGGGAATCGGAATCGTGTCCGGTTGCCCGTAGACGGCCGCTGTGGAGGAGAACACCAGTCGAGTGATCTCATGCTTGCGCATGGCCTCGAGCAGCCGCAGCGTCGTCACCACATTGCCGTGCCAGTACTTCGAGGGATCCTGCATGGATTCGCCAACCAGCGATTTGGCGGCGAAGTGCAGGACGCCGTCGAACCCCTCGGCCAGCAGGCTGTCCGCAACATCGGACAGCTCCGCCTCGACGAATCGGCAACCGCCGGGGACGGCGTCGGCGTGGCCGGAGGACAGGTCGTCGACCACCACGACCTCGTGCCCGGCCTCGCACAGCCGTGCCGCGCAGACACTGCCCACATAACCGGCCCCACCGGTCACCAGGAGTCTCACCCGTGTTCTTCCTTCCTCCGATTATCACCGCAGCTGGTTACTCTCCGCCATGGCGGGAGAACCCGGACGATCCTAGCGACGCACTTGATCACGCCCGGCACCGGAGGCCGGAGTGGTGGTGAACAAACGGGGCGCGGGCAATTCGTGATTTCGGAATGCTTCGAGGATCGTGCGCTCGATGTCATCGCGGTGTTCGGGATGTATCAACGCGATGGCGGACCCGCCGAATCCGCCCCCCGTCATTCTGGCGCCGACAGCACCGGACTCCAGTGCCGCGTCCACCGTGAGATCCAGTTCCGGGGACGAAACCCGGTAGTCGTCGCGGAGGCTGATGTGCGAGGCCGTCAGCATGGCACCGATCGCGGTGAGTTCGTTCGAGCGCAACTTGTCGACGGTGGCGAGTACACGATCGTTTTCGGTCACGACGTGCCGGACGAGTGGCTGCAGTTCACCGGGCAGTCGCCGCAGAGCCGAATCCAGATCGGTTCCCGCGATGTCCCGCAGCGCCTCGACTCCCAGAAGTTCAGTGGCACGTGCACAAGCACGCCTGCGCTCACCATAACCGGACTCGCTGTGCGAATGCTGCGACCTGGTGTCGATGACCAGCACTTCCAAACCGGCAGCGCTCGCGTTGAAGGGAACTTGCTCCGTCTTGCCGGAACGTACATCGAAAAACAGGGCGTGCGCCTGCGTACAGGTCAGCGAGGCGGTTTGGTCCAGAAGCCCGGTGGGGGCACCTGCGAACTCGTTCTCGGCGCGTTGCGTCCACCGGGCGAGTTCGGACATGCTCGGCGCGTCGGCCCCGTCCGGGCTACGGCCTGCGGTGTCCAACAGCGCCAAGCCGACCGCGCACTCCAGTGCCGCGGACGACGACAGGCCGGCACCGGTGGGAACATCTCCCATGATCATCAGGTCGGCGCCCGGCAACCGGATCCCGGCTCCGTTCAGTGCCCATGCCACCCCCGCGGGGTAGGCGGCCCAGCCGTCGGGGCTACCCGGCGTGAGATCGGCGAGGGCGACGGGCCCGGAGCGCTGTACTCCGCCGTCACTTCCCACGGTGGCCATCGACAGCTGTCCGTCACCGCGGGGCGATACTGCCACCGCCGTACGCTGTGGCAGCGCGAAGGGCAGCACATATCCATCGTTGTAGTCGGTGTGATCCCCGATCAGGTTCACTCGTCCGGGAGCCGACCAAATGCTGTCCGGGGTGTGTCCGTACTCGGCGACGAAGGCGTCGGCCGCGCGTGTGGCCGCGCTCACCGAGCACGAACCAAGAGCGCATGGGCGATGCTGGATGGCAACTGGCTGCCGCCCTTGCTGCCTTGCACCTCGATCGTCTTGTTGACTCCGACGACGGAGACGATGTCGATCTCGTTGCCGGGGACGATGCCCGCCGACTTGAGTTCGTTCATCAAGTCCGGATCCAGTTGCACGTGTTCGGCGATCCGGCATACGAGGGCTCGCCCGCCACCATGGCGGGCGATGGCGTCGACACGCTGCAGATCCGCCTCCGCCGGTGGTGCAGGCTCACCGACCCCCAGCTCATCCAGGCCGGGGATCGGGTTTCCGTACGGTGACGTGCTCGGGCTGCCCAGCAAGTTGACGAGCTTGACCTCCACGGCTTCGCTCATGACATGTTCCCAGCGGCATGCTTCACTGTGGACGTGCTCCCAGTCGAGCCCGATGACGTCGACGAGGAGGCGCTCGGCAAGGCGGTGTTTGCGCATCACGCCGATGGCGCGGGCCCGACCCGACTCGGTCAGCTCCAGATGGCGGTCCTCGGCGACGGACAACAACCCGTCGCGCTCCATCCGCGCCACCGTCTGGCTCACCGTCGGCCCGCTTTGCTCGAGCCGTTCGGCGATACGGGCCCGGAGCGGGACAAGCCCCTCCTCCTCGAGCTCGTAGATGGTCTTAAGATACATCTCGGTGGTATCGATGAGATCGTTCACGCCAGCTCCCCATTCAGTCCCACCCCTCAATGTTAGCCGCATGGGGCAGTGGACAGTCAGTGCGTCAGCGCCTGCCCGCCCTTACCTTCCGAGAGGTGACGATGCATCCTTTGCTCAGCGTTTCTGCCCTCGGGGTTCGATTGCAGCAGGAGTCCCCGCCGACCCTGCTGGACGTTCGGTGGCGACTCATGGGGCCGCCGGGAAGGCAGGATTACGAGCAGGGGCACCTGCCGGGTGCGGTGTTCGTCGATCTGGACTCCGAACTGGCCTCGCCCCCCGGGGCCGAGGGGCGTCATCCATTGCCGGATCCGACACGGCTCGGAGAACTGTTGCGTGCTGCGGGAGTCGACCGGGATCGCTCGGTTGTCGTGTATGACGACGGCGACGGTTCCGCGGCGGCGCGTGCCTGGTGGCTGCTGCGGTGGGCGGGCCATGAGCAGGTATCGGTCCTCGACGGCGGATACGCGGCCTGGGTGGCGGCAGACCTGCCCGTGACCGCGGTCGAACCACGGCCGAGCCCGGGAAGTTTTCGCGTGCGGCCCGGATGCATGCCCGTCCTGGATGCGCAGGGAGCTGCACGCCTGGCTCGGGAGGGATATCTGCTGGACGCCCGGGCTCCCGAGCGCTACCGGGGCGAGCACGAGCCGGTGGATGCCAGGGCCGGCCATGTTCCGGGGGCGATCAACGCGCCTTTCACCGACCATGTGGTGCCTTCGGGGCAGGAGTCTGCGGGGCAGTGGCGTTCGCCCGCCGAGCTCGCCGAGCGTTTCGCCCGCATGGGCGTGGAAGGCACCGCACCGGTCGGAGCGTACTGCGGATCGGGGGTCACGGCGTGCTCGGTGCTGCTGGCGCTCGAACACGCCGGAGTGAGCACTCCGGACCACCCGGCAATGCTCTATGCGGGTTCGTGGTCGCACTGGTCGCGCGATCCGGAACGCCCTGTTGCCACGGGGCCGGAACCGGGATGACTCGAGCATCTCGGGCCCGTGCACTCCCGAGTGCCCTGTGTGTGGCATCGGAAAGCATGTAGCGTCCCGGCATGGGCAACCAGCACGTGGTGGTGTGGGACGAATCCGTACTCGAATACGACCTCGGTGGCGAGCATCCGTTACATCCCGTCCGGCTCGACTTGACGATGCGGTTGGCACGTGCACTCGGCGTACTCGACGGTGTGGACGTGCTCGCGCCGGAGCCCGCCACCGAGAAGGACCTCCTGCGGGCACATGCCCCCGAGTATCTTGAGGCCGTTCGGTCGGCACCCACGGTCGGCTGGGAGGTCGGACACGGGCTCGGTACGGCCGACAATCCCATCTTCGACCGGATGCACGAGTCCGCCTCGCTCATTGCGGGCGGCTCCCGGCTGGCGGCCGAGCAGATCGTCTCCGGCAGGGCCGACCGTGCCATCAGTATCTCCGGGGGACTACACCACGCGATGGCCGATCACGCCTCCGGATTCTGCATCTACAACGACTGCTCGGTGGCCATTGCCTGGATGCTGGCCAACGGAGTGGAACGGATCGCGTATCTCGACATCGACGTGCACCACGGCGATGGGGTGCAGGCGGCGTTCTACGACGATCCCCGAGTCCTGACCATCTCACTGCATCAGCATCCGAGGACGTTGTGGCCGAGTACCGGTTATCCGACCGAGACCGGGGCTTCCGGTGCCGACGGGAGGTCGGTGAACATTCCGTTGCCTCCGGGAACCGACGATGCCGGTTGGCAGCGAGCCTTCCATGCGGTGGTGCCCTCCGTACTGGATGCCTTCCGACCTCAGGTGCTGGTGACCCAGTGCGGTGCCGACCCGCATCGAGAGGACCCGTTGGCCGATCTCGCGCTGTCGGTGGATGGCCAGCGGGCCATCTACCGGACGCTGCGTGACCTGGCACAACGATGTGCGGGAGGCAAGTGGCTCGCTCTCGGAGGTGGCGGTTACTCGCTGTTCCGCGTCGTTCCGCGCGCCTGGACGCACCTGCTGGCGACGGTGCTGGACCACGAACTCGATCCGGCGACGTCCCTGCCCGCGGACTGGGTGGCACACACCGCACGCGTCGCGGGCAACGTGGCGATACCGACGTCGATGACCGACGAGTGTGCAGCAGGATTCGTGCCGTGGGATGGGACGGTTGATTCGCCGGTCGATACCGCGATCCGCGATGCGCGCCATGCTGTTTTTCCCCTACATGGTCTCGATCCCCTCGACAGGCGAGATTGAGAGGCGCGAAGTGGACGGTATGCAGCAGGAAACCCCTCAGCCACAGCCGCCCCCGGAGAGCTATCCGCGGCAGTGGGAAGCCGATGTGGTGCTGTCCGACGGCGGTACGGTCCACCTACGCCCGATCACGCCGGAAGACGCCGACCAGATCGTCGCCTTTCACAGCAGGCTCAGCGATCGGACGCGGTATTTTCGCTACTTCGGTCCCTACCCTCGGATGCCCCAGCGCGACATCGAACGGTTCAGCCGGGTCGACTACGTCAACCGCGTGGCACTGGTCGCCCTGCTCGGCGACGACATCGTCGCCGTCGGCCGTTTCGACAGGCTCGAGGAGCAGCAGGACTCCGCCGAGGTGGCTTTCGTCGTCCAGGACGCTCACCAGGGGCGAGGGCTGGGGTCCATCCTGCTGGAGCACCTGGCCGCCGCGGCCAGGGAATGCGGTCTCGGCCGATTCGTGGCCGAAGTCCTGGCTGAGAACTCCCGGATGGTCCGCGTCTTCCGGGACGCAGGTTATCGGGTCAAGCGGGCGATGGAAGAAGGTGTGGTGCACCTGGAGTTCCCGCTCGACCTCACCGAGGAATCGCTCGAGGTGGCCAGGGCCCGAGAGCAGGCGGCCGAAGCGCGCAGCGTGCACAACCTGCTGCACCCGCGTTCGGTCGCGGTCATCGGTGCCTCCACCGACCATTTCAAGATCGGCCATGCGGTGCTGACCAATCTTCTGACCGCCGACTTCACCGGTCCGGTGTACCCGGTCAACCCGGAGCACCGCGCGGTACGCGGGGTTCGCGCGTACCCCTCGGTGCTGGATATACCCGATGATGTCGACCTCGCCGTGGTCGCCATCCCGGCTTCCGGGATCGACGAGGTGCTCGATGCCTGTCTGGCCAAGGGCGTGAAGGCGTTGCTGATCGTGAGTTCCGGGTTCAGCGAGAGCGGGCCATCCGGTCGCGACGTGGAGCGGCGGATGGTACGAGCCGCACGGGTGCACGGGATGCGCGTGGTCGGGCCGAACGCGCTGGGAGTGGTCAATACCGACCCCGGATACCGGCTCAATGCGAGTCTGGCTCCCCGGCTGCCGGGGCGTGGCCGTACGGGCTTCTTCGCCCAATCCGGTGCGCTCGGTGTGGCGATCCTGGCCGCTGCGACCGAACGGGGACTGGGCCTGTCCACGTTCGTCTCCGCAGGAAACCGCGCCGACCTCTCCGGCAATGACCTGTTGCAGTACTGGCAGACGGATCCGTCCACCGACGTGGTGCTGCTTTACCTCGAGTCGTTCGGTAATCCTCGCAAGTTCGGGCGACTGGCCCGCAGGCTCGCCCGCACGAAACCCATCGTGGCGGTGAAGTCGGGGCGTAACGCGGTGCGGGCGGGCTTGGCGGCCACCTCTGTGCAGGTGGACGAGGCCAGCGTGCAGGCATTGTTCGATCAGGCCGGCGTGATCCGGGTCGAGTCGGTGGCGCAGATGTTCGACACCGCACTGCTGCTCGCGCATCAACCGTTGCCGGTCGGGGACCGAATCGCCATCGTGGGCAACTCGTCCGCCCTGGGCATGCTGGCTGCCGATGTCGCTTTGGCACAGGAATTGCGACTGGCGGGCGAACCCGTCGATGTGGGCGCTGCGGCCGGACCGGAGGAGTTCGCCGGTGCGGTACGGGAAGCGGCCCTGCGTGATGACGTCGATGCATTGGTGGCCGTGTTCGCGCCGCCGGTGGCGGTCCCCGGAGCCACCTACGCGCGGGCTCTCCGCGAGGCGTTGCACGAGGCCGACACGGCGGCCACCAAACCGGTGGTGACGACCTTTCTGGCCGCTGAGGGCGTGCCCGACGAACTCATGGTGCCCGGTCCGGACGGCTCTGCCGGACACGGTTCGGTGCCCTCCTACCCGAGTCCGGAGCGTGCGGTGCTCGCCCTGGCCAGAGCCACCCGGTATGCGCAGTGGCGTGCTGCTCCCCAAGGAGACTTCGTGCGGCCGGCGGGGATCGACCCCGAGCGTGCCCGTGCGCTGGTTGACGAGTGGATCGCCGAGGGAGCGAAACGGCTCGACGATGAGCGAGCCGTGCAACTGCTCGGTTGCTATGGCATCCACGTCACGCCGTTCCGGTTGGTCCGGAATGCCGACGACGCCGTCGCGGCTGCCGAGGAACTGGGCCTACCCGTGGCACTGAAGTCGGCGGGCCAACAGCTGCGGCACCGTATCGATCTGGTCGGAGTACGGCTGGACCTGGCGACCTCCGAGGCCGTGGCGGCTGCCTACCGGGACTTGCGGCGGGTTTCCGGCATGGACGAGGTCTATGTGCAGCGCATGGCTCCCAAGGGCAATTCCTGCGTGATCAGTCTGATGGACGATCCGTCGTTCGGCACTCTGGTGTCGTTCGGACTATCCGGTGTGGTCAGTGATCTCCTCGGCGACCGGGCCTACCGCGCGGTGCCGTTGACCGATGTGGATGTTTCCTCGCTCATCCGGACCCCGCGGGCAGCGCCCCTGCTGGATGGCTATCGAGGTGGTGAACCGGCCGATCTCGACGCGCTGGAGGATCTGGTCCTCCGGGTCGCGATCCTGTCCGAGGATTTGCCGGAGGTGCACGAACTGGTTCTCGAACCGGTTCTGGCCTCCTCGGAGGGCGCCTACGTCGCCGGTGCCGTTCTCGGTGTGGGAGATTCCCCGTCGTGGTCGGATAGCGGTCCGCGTCGTCTGCGGTGATGCGGTGAGGTGGCCGCCCGGCTTGCCACGCCTCGGCGGCACCGGAGGAGAAATTACCGATTCCGCCGAAAATGGGCGCAACCTTCACCTCGCCCGACCCCGTCTGTAAGGCATGAGACGCCTACACACCGCAGTGGGCGCGGGCGTCCTGCTCCTAGCGGTAACCGCCTGCGCCGAACAACAACAGGAAGTGGGATTCGGCGGGCAGCCGTCCGTCCCGTCATCGGCAGAGCAAGGACAGCAGACCGGTTCGGTCACGCCGAAACCGACCGAGCAACGTATCGTCGTGCCCCCCGAGAACATCGATGCGACCGCGCTCCCGAAGGGGTACCCCCGCGAGGTGTGGACGCAGGGCGGCGGCATCGTCGTGGTCGCCACCGGGCAGGAGGGCGGCTGCAGCAACGTCCATGCCGAAGTCGCCGAACAGACCGGGAAGAAGGTCAGAGTCGTATTCGTCGAGGAGATTCCGGAGCCGGCCGGTATCTGCACGATGGATATTCGCTATCCGGCGGTGACGGCCGAGTTGGATGCTCCGCTGGGGGAGCGCACAGTCGTGCTGGAAGAGCGCGAGGTCAAGGTGCCACCCAAGTAACCCCCGATGTCGGGTGAATCCCCGGCGTTGTCCGGGAGGTCTGGTTGTGCTGCTCGGTACCTGGGAGGCTGGCGGTCGAGTGGCTCGCTGTAGCGGCCACGCGAGCAGAGGAGGACGCGTTTCTCATGACCGACCGGGAACCGAACGCACTCGACGGGCTGGTCAATCTCCGGGACCTGGGTGGTTTGCCCACCGAAGGGGAGAAGACCACCAGACCCGGTGTCCTGTATCGCAGCGACGCACCCCATGCCGGGGACCGTGTACCGGAGGGGATGCCGCAGTGGCCACCGAAGGCAGTGGTTGATCTGCGTGACACGGTGGAAGAGGAGGAGCGGGAACATCCACTGGCGTGGTCGAGCAGCGTTCACCGGATTCCGGTGATGGAGGATCTCCGTTCCGGAGCGGGACGGGGAACATCGCTGAGTCTGCGTGCCCTGTACGAATACCTACTCGACGGAGCTTCGAAGAGACTTCTGGAAGTGTTCCGCGTCGCCGTGGATACGGAGGGCCCGGTACTGATCCATTGCGCGGCGGGCAAAGATCGCACCGGGGTGGCCTGCGCGCTGCTGATGCGTGCTGCCGGAGTCCGGTCGGATGCCGTTGTCGCCGATTACGTCCGTACGGACCGGAACATGCAGCACGTGCTACAGCGACTCGACGTCTCGCCGGTTTTGCCGCCGGGTGTGGAGGAGGCGGCCGTCGACGAGTTGATCTCGGCCCCGGCCGCGGCGATGGAAGCGGTGCTGGCACGGCTCGACGAGCACCAGGGCGGTGCCGCCGGCTGGTTGCTGGCTCATGGCGCAAGCAGGAACGAGATCACGCGGTGGCAGCAGCGTTTTCTGAGCACACCTGAGTGAGTCTCGCGCGGCTGCGTGGAGCCTTGCGGTATTTGCCGTCCGGAAAAGGGCGGGCGGATCCTCGATGTGACCCGCTCGCCCTTTCGTGGCGCCACCGGATGCCCACTGTGCAGGAACCAGCAGGGCAAGCGGATGACCCGAGCGGCCCGTGTCCGTCTGTGGCCCGGCGCTGTCTCCGAGTCAGCTCGCGTAGGAACGCAGCCGATCGGCCCGATCGCCCTGCCGCAGCTTGGACATGACCTCGCGTTCGATCTGGCGAACGCGCTCTCGCGACAGCGCGAAAGCCTTGCCGATCTGGTCCAGGGTGCGCGGCTGGCCGTCCTCCAGGCCATAGCGCATCCGAATCACCTGCTGCTCACGCTCTTCCAGGGTGTTCAGTACCCGGCGCAGGTCATCCTGGAGGAAACCGGAGATGACGGCGTTTTCGGCATCGGCAGACTCGACGTCCTCGATGAAGTCGCCCAGGGGAGCGTCCTCCTCGGCCCCGACCGGCATGTCGAGACTGACCGGGTCCCGGGAGTGGTCGAGCAGGTCGACCACCTTCTCCACCGCGATCCCCGCCTGCTCGGCGAGTTCCTCGTCGGTGGCTTCCCGGCCGAGCTTCTGGTGCAGGTCTCGCTTGATTCGAGCGAGCTTGTTCACCTGCTCGACCAGGTGCACGGGCAGGCGGATCGTGCGGCTCTGGTCCGCCATTCCCCGGGTGATGGCCTGGCGGATCCACCAGGTGGCGTAGGTGGAGAACTTGTAGCCCTTGGTGTAGTCGAACTTCTCGACCGCGCGAATCAGGCCGAGGTTGCCCTCCTGGATGAGGTCGAGCAAGGGCATGCCGCGGCCGGTGTAGCGCTTGGCGAGGCTGACCACCAGGCGCAGGTTGGCTTCCATCAGGTGGTTCTTGGCCACGCGTCCGTCGCGAACCACCGACTTCAAGTCGCTGCGCCGTTCACGTGAAAGGTCCTCGGAGGTGTCCAGGATGTGCTTGGCGAACACGCCTGCTTCGATGCGCTTGGCGAGGTCGACCTCCTGCTGGGCGGTCAGCAGTGCAGTGCGCCCGATTCCGTTGAGATAAACCCGTACAAGGTCGGCGGACGGGCCCTGGTTGTCGACGTCCACCTCGGCGGCAGCGTCCGGGCTGATGGTCTGCGGGACGGTCATTGAGCTCCCTCCCTGGCGGGCTGGCTTGGGGCCATGCACCGACGCGGCCTTGCGTGGTGCGAAGGACGGGTACGCTCGGTGTCAGGATCGAAAACCGCGCACCGCCCCAGGCTTCTGATTGATCAGGCTTCTGGTTGTTCGGGCTTCTGGCTGACCAAGCTTTCGGTCAATCGGCTTCGGGCTCATCGGCTTGTGTAGGGGTCGGCTTGTTGCGAGGCCGACTACCTGGAAAACGAACATGGACCCGAATTCGTTCCCGGACGTCTCAAACAGGAGACGTCGCGGGCGTCACATTCGTTGCGTACTAAAACCTGAAGGTTCCCTGAGAAACAGTATGTGCCTTATGTTTCAACCAATAGAGTGAAAGGGCCGTCATTGGCGCTCTGCACGGTCATCATCGCGCCGAATCGGCCGGTCTCCACCCGTGCGCCCCGCCGTCGCAACTCGTCGACGACTGCGTCGATCACCGACTCGGCCTGTTCGGGACGCGCCGCCGAGGTCCACGACGGCCTTCTCCCCTTACGGGTGTCGCCGTAGAGCGTGAACTGGCTCACGACGAGGAGCGGTGCGTCGGCGGTGGCACAGGACTGTTCGTCGCGCAGCGCTCGGAGTTCGTGCAGCTTGCGTGCCATGGCGGTGATGTGTTGCTCGCCGTCGGAATGGGTCACACCCAACAGAACCAGTAGACCCGGCTCATCGATCCGGCCGACGACGGTGTCCGCCACGCTGACCGAAGCGTGGTGTACGCGCGTGACCACCGCCCTCACCGCTCGGACTCCGACCATTCCGCAGGGTGCAACATGCCATGGCGGACCAGCTCGCGCAGCATCGGTACGGCCGCACGGGCCAATTCGGCGGGGTCTTCGCCGTGGGCGGCTGCCAGCAGTTCGACGAGGTCGCCAACCGGGAGTGCGCCATGACAACCGGCGACGAGCCGGACTCCGAGCTCGTCGATCTCGTGTTGCCAACCCGGCCCGTCCGTACGATGCAGCCGATTGACGAACTCGCTCCACCCGTCTTCCCCGAGCGAGGAGACCTGCTCCAGTACAGTGCTCGAGGCGGTCACCAGGCGGGAGCCCAGCAACGCCTCGGCGGAATCACGGCTGCGCAGCCAGTCCACGCGTTGCAGCCATGCGTCCGACTCCGGGCCGAGCGGGTCGTCGAATGCGTGCCGCAGGTCTTCGCACACGACCTCTCCCCGCGCACCGCCGGTGCGCCGTAGCGTCACGAAGCCGAAACCGACACCTTCGACGTCGTGCGCGTCGAACCAGTCCAGCCATGCGGACGCCTTCTTCCGTCCGCTGGGCGAGCGAGGGTCGTAGCCGGCGTCCCGCAGCCAGGTGCCGACGTAGAGTGCCGGATCGGCGACATCGCGCTGCACGAACCAGGCATCGACATCCTCCGACGGCAGCCACCCGGTGACCCGTTCCTGCCAGTCCTCACCGCGGCGGTGGACCCAGGAGGCGAGGAGTTGACCCGTGCCGCCCTCGTTGAGAAAGGACGGCAGGTGGCCGACCACCGTGGCGCTGGCATCGTCACCCTCGAGTCCGGAGTCGCGGTAGACGAAGTCGGTCCTGGCCGGGCCGACCACGAACGGAGGGTTGCAGACCACTTGGTCGAAGCGCCTCCCCGCGATGGGTTCGAACCACTCCCCCTCGAGGAGTTCGGCATCGATCCGGTTCAGGCGCAAGGTTGCCGCCGCCAAGGCCAAGGCACGCCGGGACACGTCGGTGGCGGTGATCCGCTGTGCGTGTGTGCTGGCATGCAATGCCTGCACACCACATCCCGTCCCGAGATCGAGCAGAGAGTCGACACGGCGGCGTGACGTGGCTCGGACCAGGCTCATGGAGGCGTGGCCGACTCCGAGGACATGGTCGGTTCCCACCGGAGTCGAGGCGGGGCGCAGGTCGGAATCCAGATCCGAGATGACCCACCAGGAGCGTTCGGCCGCCGCGTGCGGGCGGACGTCGAGACCCGCGTGTACGGTCTTTCCCCCTCCGACGAGCAGCCCTGCCGCCGTTGCCTCGTCCAGGCTCAGCGGATGCAGGGCTTTCTCCACCGCTGCCGTGCTCTCGGCCTCGCCGAGCAAAAACAGACGTACCAGTGTGCCCAGGGAGCCTGCGTCCGCCGTGGCCCGCAGAGCCGGTTGGGGCTCGCCGCGGCCGAGTGCGGCGTGGGCCTGCGATCCGAGGAGTTCCATGACGCCGTCGGCGTGATAGTCGGCCGACAGGAATGCGTCGCGGAGCCGGTCGATGCGGTCCGGGGAGAGATCGGGAATCACGGGACCGATCCTCACACGCCGGACCTGTACGCCGCTCGGCACGGTCCGCCCGAACTGTCGTCCTGCTCGGATGGGTGCGACGATGGAGGTTGGAGGTGGTGTCGTGAATGGTTCGCAGCGCGACGACGACACCCCGGTGCTGATCACCGAGGCCGAGCCGTCGTACGACGATCAGCAAGCGGCACGGCGCCGTAAGTACGCGATCATGATGTCGCTGCGGATTCCGTGTCTGATCCTGGCCGTCTGGGTGTATCCGATCTGGTGGCTCTCGCTGATCATTCTGGCGTTGTCCATTCCGTTGCCGTGGATGGCGGTGTTGGTGGCCAACGATCGGCCCCCACGGCGCAACGAGAAGGTCAACCGATACCGGCACGAGCGATCCCATCGCTCCCTGGAAGGCCGGAATCGTCAGGTGATCGACAGTTCGTGACGTCGGGCATGGTCGTGTTGTCCGGGGAGGGCCCGGTAACAGCGTCCTCGGGTATCGGGTCAGGCGATATCGGGCCGTCGGGCTCCGTGGGCCGGCGGAATGCGGCATCATGGAGTCATGAGCACGATGACGCTGCCGGATACCGATACCCGGCCGGAAAACACCGAGCAGACCAGTGATGACCAGCCCGAGGTCTTCCACTACGTGTTGAAGGACAAAATCGCCGAGAGCGCGGTCATGGGAAGCCATGTGGTCGCACTGTGCGGCGAGGTGTTTCCGGTCACCAAGTCCGCGAAGCCCGGCTCGCCGGTATGTCCGGACTGTAAGAAGGTCTACGAGTCGCTTCCCCCCGGTGGTGGGGACGAGTAAGTCGGCGGACAGGCGCGGCGGCACCGGTCACCCGCCGCGCTGATCCGGGTGGTCCTGCTCCGGGTGGCTGCGCCCCGATTGTTCGGGTCGCTTCGACCACGCCGCATGGCCCTCCTCGGTGCGGAGGCGTTGTGCGGCGCGTTGCATGTCGAGCTTGCGGCGGCGGCGCCGTTCCCGCCTGGTTCCGGCTGCGGGCCACATCTCCTGGATGGTGCTGTTGAAGTAGGCACCGCTGATGATCGCGAAGCCGATGAAGAACGCGAACAGCAGGAACGCGATCGGAGCGGCCAGCGCACCATAGGTATAGCCGGTGCCGGTGACCCAGGTGATGTAGAGCCGTAGGCTCACACTCGAGCACAGGAACACCAGCATGGCCAGCAGGGCACCGGGAAGCCCGCGATGCCAGGGCAGCTTTCGCGGCAACGAGACCTTGTACAGGGTTGCCAGACCCAGCATCAGCACCATGCCGGTGGCGGGGTAGTAGAACATCCGGATGAGCGTGGCGATGTTGTCCTGCCATCGGTCCGGAAACAGCGTCGGGAGCCAGGCAGGACCCAAGGCGATCACCGGCAGGACGACCACTGCGATGACCAGGGTCGCCAGGTACAGCAGAAGCGCGAAGATGCGCTGCCAGACGGCGTTGCGGACGAGGTATTGGCCGTAGGCCCGCGTGATCGAGTCGATCAGGGAGGCCAGGGCCGAGGAGCCTGCCCACAGTGACAGCAGGAAGGCCACCGATACGATCCGGGTGCGGCTCTGCGTGAGAATATCGGTGACGGTGGGGCCGATGATCCCGTGCACGACATTCGGGCTGAACACCGTGCGGGAGAAGCCGACGATCCTGCCCTGCACGGCGCTGACGACTGCGGGACCGAACCATTCGTCGAGGAACCCCAGGCTGCCGAGTAAGCCGAGAAGCAGCGGGGGCAACGACAGTGTCTGCCAGAAGGCGGCGGCAGCCGACTCCGAGAAGATGTTGTCGTCCCAGGCCTTGGACATGGTGCGAGCCACCAGGCGCAGCGATCCCCGTGCCGGGGATTTCCGGAGGGGTGCTGCGTGGCGCACCCCGCTGCTGTCGTTCGGACTCGCTGGACCCATCGCATTCCTCGGGATGGTGCATGTGCAGGCTCGGTGAATGCCGACACCGGTGACACGGCCGGTGGCACGAAGTGTCGTCGGTGTCTCATTGTCCGACCGCACCGACCCGTCGGGCTGGATGATGCCTGCGGGGGCGGTAGGCTGCGAGAGCCCGTCATCGCAGACTCGGCGTCTCCCGCATGAGGCGCCGGGCCGGGTCCTGTCGGTGTGGCAGGAGCCTACCGTGGGAAATTGTCCGGAAAGGAGCGGCGATCAAGCGTGTCCGGGACGCAACGTGAACAATCCGTGCGATCCGTGCTCAGCGACCCGTCACAGGCACCGGCACTGCCGCTCCGCGACTGGCAGCGGCGCGCGCTCACTCGGTACCTGGCGAGCAACCCGCAGGATTTCATGGCGGTCGCCACCCCGGGTTCGGGCAAGACGACTTTCGGGTTGCGGGTGGCCGCGGAGTTGCTGGCCGACCGTACTGTCGACTCGGTCACCGTGGTTGCGCCCACCGAACACCTCAAGCACCAGTGGGCCCTGGCGGCAGGGGGCACCGGGATTCCACTGGACTCGAACTTCAGCAATGCCGACGGTGCCACCTCGAACGATTACCGGGGCGTGGTGGTCACGTATGCGCAGGTGGCTGCGCACGCGAACCTGCACAGAGTGCGTACGGAGCGGCGCAGGACACTCGTGATCCTCGACGAGGTGCACCATGCCGGGGATGCGAAGTCCTGGGGCGATGCCATCCGGGAAGCTTTCACACCTGCGGTGCGACGCCTCGCCTTGACCGGTACACCGTTCCGCAGCGATGACGCGCCGATCCCCTTCATCAACTACGAACCGGACGCGGACGGTTCGATGCGAAGCAGGGCCGATCATTCCTACGGTTACGCCGAGGCGCTTCGGGACGGCGTGGTCCGTCCGGTGATCTTCCTGGCTTATTCGGGTGAAGCGCGCTGGCGCACGAATGCGGGTGACGAGTTCACCGCGCGCCTGGGAGAGCCCCTTACCGCCGAGCAGACCGCACGGGCTTGGCGAACCGCGCTCGATCCGGCAGGGGAGTGGATCCCTTCGGTGTTGCAGGCGGCCGACACCCGGCTGACGCAGCTCCGCCGGGACGGGATTCCGGACGCGGGTGGTCTGGTCGTCGCCTCCGATCAGGCCAGCGCCAGAGCCTATGCCAAGACACTGCAGCGGATCACCGGTACCGAACCGGTGGTTGTCCTGTCCGACGATCCGAAGGCTTCCGGCCGGATCGCCGAGTTCGCCGATTCCGACGACCGCTGGATGGTCGCGGTGCGCATGGTCAGCGAAGGCGTGGACGTCCCGCGGCTGGCCGTGGGTGTCTATGCCACGAGTGCCTCGACCCCGCTGTTCTTCGCTCAGCTCATCGGACGTTTCGTGCGGGCCCGACGTCCGGGGGAGACCGCGAGCATTTTCCTGCCGAGCGTGCCCGTGCTGTTGGAGCTGGCCAGCCAACTGGAGGCCGACCGCGACCACGTGCTGGGCAAACCGCACCGGGAGAAGGACGGTTGGGACGAGGAGTTGCTGGCGGAGGCCAATCGGGAACGGGACGAACCCGGTGAGGAGGAGAAGCCCTACACGTCGCTCGGCGCGGATGCGGAACTCGACCAGGTCATTTACGACGGTTCCTCGTTCGGCACTGCCGCGTTCGGAACCACCGAGGACGAGCAGGACTATCTCGGTCTTCCCGGGCTGCTGGAGCCCGACCAGGTCCGAGCCCTGCTGCGGCAGCGACAGGAGCAGCAGCTTACGGAGGTCGGCAAGCGCGAGGCGGCCCACAAGGCCCATGAAGCCGCGAAGAGCGCCGAGCAGCCCGAGAAGCCCGCATCGCGTCCGCAGAGCGTGCAGGAGCGTTTGCAGGGCCTGCGCAAGGAACTCAACACTCTCGTGTCGTTGCACCACCATCGGACGAAGAAACCGCACGGTGCCATTCACAACGAACTCCGGCGGGTCTGCGGTGGCCCCCCGACGGCGATGGCCACGATCGAACAGATCGAGGAGCGTATTGCCACCCTGCGCTCCTGGTAGGGCCGGTTCTGCTCCTGGCGGGGCCGGTTCTGTTCGGTAGGTCCGCGTAGGTGCTCCTGAGCTCGCCGGTGCCGAGCCCGGCCGAGACAAACGTGCCCGGCCGGGGCGAAACCCGGCCGGGCACGTCTGTCGAGTACTCAGAGCTCGATCTGCTCGTCCTCTTGCAAGTCGGCTTCCATCTCATTGAGTCCCGACTTGAATTCACGGGCGTGGTGCCCGCAGAACAACAGCTCCCCGCCGGACGGTAGAACGGCGCGAAGCTTCGCAGCGGCCCCGCAGCGGTCGCAGCGGTCGGCGGCAGTCAGCTCGGGGCGGGTGAGCGTCTCAGGCATCGGAATCTCCCTCCGTCCCGGCGCCGGGATTCCCCGACGCCTCGATCCTGCTGCGACCACCGGTGACCCGCCGGCGACGGGGCCGGTGCTCGCTAGCTCCACTCTTACAGACGTTTGAGGCTGCGTCAGTGTTCCAAGCGCAGTTCGCGACGGTCGTCACTCGGAACTACCCGAATGCAGCAATGCTGATCGCGTATTGTGATCAACAGCGGAAAAGACCTTGTGACCAGGGAAAATATAGATCGTCACGACGGCCGCTCGGAAAAATGAAGTCCGCCCCAAGAGCCAATCGAGTGTTTCATGACACATTTCAGGAGATCGGAGCGGTTGCCGTTCCGCTGAAAGCGAACGGGGTTCGTCGCCCTGTGGAGAGGATTTATCCACATGATGGGACGGCAAAACCATCGAACGGAGCGTCCGCATCAGTGTGCACCCTCGGGACTCGCAGACTCCGAGTAGCGGTTCGATGACCGAATGAAACGAGGCGAGTCCGCACCGATGCAGGTGATGTCGGCCCGTGGTCGGCCGTTATTTTTGCACAGGAACAGCCGTCGCGACAGGATTCGGCCCCCACCTCCACCGAGGCCGATGCGGTGAAAGTGGGGGCCGAATCCGGCAAGCTCCGAGCTCAGTCCAGGTAGTCCCGCAGGACCTGCGAGCGCGACGGATGACGCAGTTTCGACATCGTCTTGGACTCGATCTGCCGGATGCGCTCGCGGGTGACGCCGTACACCTGGCCGATCTCGTCGAGGGTGCGTGGCTGCCCGTCGGTCAGCCCGAACCGCAGTCGCACCACACCGGCCTCGCGCTCCGACAGCGTCTGCAGGACGGACTGCAGCTGGTCCTGCAGCAGGGTGAACGACACCGCGTCCACCGCCACCACGGCCTCGGAATCCTCGATGAAGTCGCCGAGCTGGCTGTCGCCTTCATCGCCGATGGTCTGGTCCAGGGAAATGGGCTCCCGGGCGTACTGCTGGATCTCCAGCACTTTCTCCGGGGTGATGTCCATCTCCTTGGCGAGTTCCTCGGGGCTGGGCTCGCGGCCCAGGTCCTGCAGCAACTCACGCTGGATCCGACCCAGTTTGTTGATCACTTCGACCATGTGGACGGGGATCCGGATGGTCCTCGCCTGGTCGGCCATGGCGCGTGTGATGGCCTGGCGGATCCACCAGGTGGCGTAGGTGGAGAACTTGTAGCCCTTGGTGTAGTCGAACTTCTCGACCGCGCGGATCAGGCCGAGGTTGCCCTCCTGAATCAGATCCAGGAACGCCATGCCACGGCCGGTGTAGCGCTTGGCGAGGCTGACCACCAGACGCAGGTTCGCTTCCAGGAGATGACTCTTGGCACGTTCACCGTCCCGCACGATCCAGCGCAGATCCCGCCGCATCTGCAGGGCGAGGCTCTCCTGGGCCTCCTCGGACTGGCGCAGCCGCTCCGAGGCGTAGAGCCCTGCCTCGATGCGCTTGGCGAGCGCCACCTCCTCCTCGGCGTTGAGCAGTGCGACCTTGCCGATCTGCTTGAGGTAGGCCCGGACCGAGTCGGCGGAGGCGGTCAGCTCGGCGTCCTTGCGCGCCTGTCGCAGCGCCTCCGACTCCTCCTCGTCCCAGACGAAGTCGGGATCGGCCTTGCCGTCCTCATCTTCCGGGACGGTCGGCTCTTCGGGAATCTCCACCTCGACGTCGGTCAGGTCACCGACATTCGCCGAGGTCAGGTCTGTCTCGATCGGTTCGTCGATCTCCAGGCTCTCGCCATTGCCCTGGGCCGAGTCCGGCTGCTGCTTGGCCGTCTTCGACGAGGACGCCTTCGTGCCCTTCTTGGCGGCGGCCTTGCGTGCGGTCGACTTCGCGCCGGCCGAACCTTTCGACGTCCCCTTGCCGGAGGTCGCCGATTGCTGTGGCTCGTTGATCTCGGACTGCGCCGCCATCTCCGGTTCCGGAGCAGCGGACGCTTGGGCGGGCTCTGCACCGCCGGCGGATGCAGCGGAGCTGGAGCGTCGGGTTGCGGTTTCTGCGGCTGCCACGTACGCCCTTTCGCGACGGTCGATCAGGGCTGGCCGGGGACGCGAAACCTCGGCCGCCAGAGGTCGGGAACAACCCACCGTCCGAGCCTTCCGAAGCGTTCCGGGAGACCGTGGATTCGGCGGGCCGTGTTCCATTGTAACTGCGTGAGGTGAAGACGGTTCCGCTGCAAGGCGGAGTTGGTCGACTGCCCGGCCACCCGAATGGTGGTTATGATCAATGTTGGGTGCCGCTCGCAGCGGCGGAAGCAGCTCCCACGATACCGGCATCGTTCTTCAGTCCGGCGGCCACGAGCGGGGTGCGCGTCTCCAGCAGCGACAGCCACTTGTCCGCGTCCTTGCTGACCCCACCACCCGCGATGATCAGATCGGGCCAGAGGAAACTCTCCAGCGCCTGGACGTAGCGGCTGACCCGGGGGACCCATTCGGCGTAGGAGATCCCGAGTGTGTCCTTGACCGAGGCGGCGGCCTGTGTCTCGGCGTCGTGCCCATCGACCTCGATGTGCCCGAACTCGGTGTTCGGGACCAGCTTGCCGTCGAGGAACATGGCGCTGCCGATGCCGGTGCCGAAGGTCAGCACCACCACGAGGCCGTTCCGCCCGGCGCCTGCACCGCAGTGCATCTCCGCGAGCCCGGCGGCGTCGGCGTCGTTGAGCAGCATGATCTCGTGGCGTTGCCTGCCGAGTCGCTCGGCGAGAAGCGTTTGGGCGTCTGTATCGATCCAGCACTGATCGACGTTCGCCGCGGTCAGTGTCGTGCCCTCCTTGACCACGCAGGGCAGTGTGATGCCGATCGGGCCATTCCACTCGAATTTCTCGACGATCTCCGCGACGGAGTCGGCTACCGCATCCGGGGTGGAGGGCTGGGGGGTTGCGATGCGCAGGCGTTCCTCGGTCAGGACTCCGCTGTCGGTGTCCACCGGGCATCCTTTGATGCCGGAGCCGCCGATGTCCACGCCGAGACCGCGGGCAGTGCCCATGCCTGATCCTTCCTATTCGATTCAGGACGAGGTGTGCAGACCTTAACCGCGCTGTGTTGCGATGTGTTCGTGGGATTCGGATTCGAGTATGACGCGCAGACGCTGCGAATGGTTGCCGTGGAGGTCGCGGAGCAGACCGCCGATCTCGTGCGCAGCATCCGAGATGAAGCGGTGGCGCAGGGCCCGGTGGAGACGAAGAGCACGGAAACCGACGTGGTCACGACCGGGGACCGGGCTGCCGAACGCCTGATCCGGGACAGGTTGGCCACCCTGCGTCCGGGTGTTCCGGTGCTCGGCGAGGAGGAGGGCGGCGAAGCCGCTACGGACGGGTTGCGATGGGTCGTCGATCCGATCGACGGGACCGTGAACTACCTGTACGGCTTCCCGTGGTACGGGGTCTCGATCGCCGCTCAGGTGGACGGGGAATCCGTGGCGGGTGCCGTGGTGGAACCGGCTTCCGGACGTGTCTGGAGTGCTGCGCGAGGACACGGTGCGGAACTCGACGGTAGGCCCTTGCGGATATCGGGAGCCGATCGCGTGGAAATGGCCTTGATCGGGACCGGCTTCAGCTACTCCGTCGAGCGACGGCGCACTCAGGCGGCAGCCGTCGCCCGGTTGCTCGGTGAGATTCGCGACATCCGGCGCTCGGGTGCTGCTTCGCTGGACCTGTGTGCCGTGGCCGCAGGATGGCTGGACGGCTACTACGAGCACGGTTTGCAACGCTGGGACTGGGCCGCCGGTGCATTGATCGCGACCGAAGCCGGTGCTCGGCTCCGGCTTCCCGGCACAGGTGCCGGTGACGGCCTCGGTGACGACGCGATCCTGTGTACAGCGCCCGGAATCACGGAGGAGTTCACGGCGGCACTGAAGCGCTCCGGCGCCGCCGGGGCCTGATCGGCGGGACTCGCTCGGCAGGTGCGGTCCGGGCAGTTGCGCACCTGCCCGTGGGGGCGCCGGAGATGTTCAGCAGTGCACCTCGCGGGCCCGGGACAGCAGTGCGTTGCTGATGTCAGGAGTGCGGGCCTGTTGCGGGGTGCCATCCTGTTGCGGGGTGCCGCCCTGCGGATCGTGCTGCCTGCCCCAGGCCTTCAGGCGCTGCAGCACCTGCTTGGCTTCCTGGGTCGTTTTGATGCCATCGAACTCCGTCCCGAGGGCGAGGTCGACCGCGGCGTCCGTGCGCTGGTCCCGAACCAGTTGTGCGCACGGCACGATCAGGCTGAGCGTACGAGCGGCCCCGACCCCGGCCTGGCCGAACCGGATCTGGGCGTGGCACTGCATGTTGAGGTTGCTGTAGATCGGATCGTTGGCGGGTTCTCCCCCCTTGCCGAAACCGAGATTGCCCAGTTCCTTGCTGATCAGTGTCGCCTGGTTGCTTTCGCCGTTGCTGTTGAGTACCCGGACCTGCACATCCTGCGGGGGGATGGGCGCGACCGTGTTGAGCGCGTCCCGGGGGAGCATCTTGCCCAGTTCGGGGGTGTCGGACGTGGTCGACGCCGCCGGGGAAGGCGCTGTGGTCGGCGGACTGGGCGGAGCGCATCGGGTGGCCATTTCGATGGTCTCCGTCGTGCCGAAGACCCTGCTCCACAGCACCCCCGACAGGACCACGAGGACAGCCAGCACCACGAGAGCCGGTAGCGGTCGCCGTCGCTTGTATCGGGGGCCCCGCTGCCCCTGCCTTGAGCTTGCGGCAGACACGTTTCTGCGACCCTCCCCTGATCGGCGCCGTGTTTCGGCGAGTAACGATGTCGTGGTGATCAGCCTAGGCGTTGTGGCGGTGTTGCGCGTTTCTCGACGAGGGGTTGTGTCGGAGTTGTTGTCCGATCCCCGTCGTGGTCACGGCTCCATTGCGATCGTGGCCTCTCGAGGCCATAGGCCCCGTCGTGCTCGTGGTCGCCCCTGCGCCGCATGGCATCACGGGGCGGTGGCGTCGGCAACCTCTGCGCCGGATGTGGGGAGCCGACGTGAGGGGACCACTCGAGCCTGATGCAACGAACACCACACATACGGGTGACCCGATGCGTATCGGCGCCGTAAATGAGCTACCCTCTCCGCGCTCCACGCTGTGACGGACGGGAGCGATCCGCTCGTTTCGGGAACGGCGTTTCGGGGGAACTTGGAGCGCAGCAGGACGAGACCTCCGTCACGTGAGCCTGCGGGCACAAATTCAGGCCCTGGAACGTTAACCAGCGGCACACCATTGCACATCTTCACAAACGCAGGGGTGAAATACGATGGCGACCGACTACGATGCTCCGCGCCGCAGCGACTCGGAGGAGCTCGCTGAGGACTCGCTGGAGGAGCTCAAGGCCAAGCGCAACGATGCGCAATCCGGCGTCGTCGACGCCGACGAATCGGAAATGGCGGAGAACTTCGAACTGCCGGGTGCCGATCTCTCCGGCGAGGAGATGACCGTCAAGGTGCTGCCGAAGCAGGCGGACGAGTTCACCTGCTCCAGCTGCTTCCTCGTGCACCACCGCAGCCGGCTGGCCGAGGAACGCAACGGTCAACTGGTTTGCCGCGACTGCGCGGCATGACGCCGGTGACGGCATCAAGCCGCCTACGGATGAGACCGGGCACACGCGGGGTGCGGGTGCTCGGTCTCTCGTTTCGGAGGCTGTTTCCGCTGTGCTCGGCAAGACCTGTGCTCGGCGGGTGGGAAATTCCGTGCCCACTCGGTGGATCGACTCAGTGGGGTGTGAGGACCTCGGTGAGCTCCTTCGGACGCCGCGTGCTGACGATCCAGTAGGGCGTGGGGTCGTTGTCGTCGTCGAGCCAGATGCGAACGGCACTGCGCGCCCACGGACGGTGCACGATGAATGCCGCGGGATCGAGCTCGGGCCCGAGGGCCCGTTGCTTCTCCGATGGGTTGATGACCTCGGCGTCGGCGATGAACCGCAGGGGCAGGCGTGCGTCACCGGCCACCAGTTCGCCGCCGGTGACCTCGATTCGGGTGCGACTCAACCACAGCAGCACGGCCACGGCCGCCGGGATCAGGACGGCATAGGGCAACCAGGCCCGGAACCCGGGGTAACCCAGGTGCACCTCGGCAGCCAGCAGGACGGCCGCGGCGATCGGCAGCGGCCATATCCACCACGAGGCGTACAGACGTTCGCGGAACGTGGAAGCCTCCTCGGTGCTGCTCGACTCGCCCGCCAGGCCCTCGGAAGCGACTGCTTCTGAACTCTCCGACACGTCTTCAGGGTAGTCTCGCCGTCCGTGTCGAGCGTAAAGGTCCTGCTGACTCGTGTTGACCCCGATGTCCCCGTGCCCACGTATGCCGAACTCGGTGATGCCGGTGCCGATCTGGTGACCACGACCGATGTGGTGTTGGCACCGGGCAGGCGCGCCCTGGTGGGGACCGGTATCGCCCTCGCTCTTCCGGAGGGGTATGCCGGTTTCGTGCATCCACGTTCCGGACTGGCGGCCAGGATGGGGCTCGGTGTGGTCAATGCTCCCGGCACCGTGGACGCCGGATACCGCGGTGAGGTCAAAGTGTGTCTGATCAACCATGATCATCACGCGGACGTGTCGCTGCGTCGGGGTGATCGCATCGCGCAGTTGGTGGTACAGCGGGTGGAGCATGCGATTTTCGACGAGGTCGATGAGCTGCCAGAGTCTCGGCGAGGCGCCGGTGGTTACGGATCCACCGGCGGACACGAAGCGTTGAGGGCGCCGGTGGACTCCGGAGCCGAGCGCAGGACGGAGGTCTGAGGACATGTTCGGTTGGGGTCGCCGCCGCGAGCGGCGTACGCAAGCCGATGAAGAGGATGCGCTTGTCGAGGACGACGGGCATGTCGCGGCCGACGTGGAGATCGGTGGCCCCTACGATGTTGCCGATGCGCCGTCCGACGAGGTCGAACGTCTCGACCTGGGCTCGGTGCGTCTACCGGTACCCGAGGGCAGTCAGCTGCAGGTGGAGGTCGATCCGGCCGGACCGGTGCGTGCGGTGCACTTGTTGACGCACGTGGGACGTCTCACCGTCAGTGCTTTTGCCGCGCCCAAGACGAGCGAACTCTGGCAGGAGGTCCGCAAGGAACTCGGCGAACAGCTGCGCTCCGACGGGGCGAAGGTGCGCGTCGAGGACGGTGAATGGGGACCGGAATTGATGGCCGACACCTCCCAGGCCGTACTGCGGTTCGTGGGTGTGGACGGTCCGCGCTGGCTGCTGCGCGGAGTGGCCGCTGCTTCCGCGGAGAACATCGATGCTTGTGGGAAGCTGCTGTACGCACTGATCGACGAGACGGTGGTGGTACGAGGTGCGGAACCGATGCCGGTGCGCACCCCGCTGCCGATCGAACTTCCCGAGGAGATAGCCAGGCACATCGAGCAGGCGCAGGAACAGGACGAGTAGCGGGATCGGCCGCCGTCGCGCCTGCGGAAGCCCGCCGCGAAGGTTCCACCGCGAAGGTGCAGCCTGGTGCATTCCGCCGAGTAAATGAGTCCGATCGTGGGTATCGAGGTCGAATTCCCGTCGGGATGGCGACCGTGACTGTCCCGGCGGGCTACGCTGGATCCCGGACGGGCTGCGAAGCCGGGCCCCGAGGCGCACAGGAGCGCTAGATGAGCAACACCAGAGGTGGTTACCTTCGCCGCCTCGTACGTCGCCTCACCAGCGACGTTGCTGAACTCGACGCCGATGATCTCTCGGAGAGGTCGCAGGCGGTGGGCGCGCAACGTGCATGTGATTGCCAGTGCGGCCAGCAGGCCGTGGTGCTGGGCAGGCTGCGGAGTGTGGGACTGGCGCCGAAGGCGTCGGCTCCCACTTTGGAAGCCGAGTTGTTCGACGGCACCGACGGGGTCACGCTGGTATGGCTGGGCCGTCGCCGGATCAGCGGAATCGAGCCGGGGCGGACAATCAAGGCACGGGGCCGGATCGCCGTCCGGGACGGCCACAAGGTTCTCTACAACCCCTACTACGAGTTGCAGAACACCGCATGAGCGAAACCAGGCCATTCGAACCCGACGATCGATCATCGCACGTGGACGACGATGCCGGGGAGCGGTCCGCCGGATACGCATCCGCCCTGGGCGGTTCCCCGGGCAGCGGTGCGCGGAGCGGGGACTCCGAGGCGAAGGATGCGCAGCAGACCCTGCTCGAGCAGATGGGCGGTGTCAGTGGTCTCGCCTACTCCGCCGTGCCGATCATCGTGTTCGTGGTGATGAATTCCTTGACGAGCATGGTGCCTGCGATCTGGACCGCGATCGGGGTCGCGCTGGCGATCTCGGTCGCACGAATCGTACGCAAGGAACCGTTGCAGCCTGCGATCTCCGGTGTGATCGGGGTTGCCGTGTGCTCGTTCATCGCCTATCGAACCGGTGATGCCAAGGGTTTCTTCCTGCTGGGTATCTGGACCAGCCTCGTCTACGGAGGGGCATTTCTGCTCTCGCTGCTCGTGCGCTGGCCGCTGATCGGCGTTGCCTGGTCCGCGCTGAACGGGCTGGGATTCTCCTGGCGCCACCAGCGCAAGGCCCTGCTCGGTTACGATCTGGCGACGCTGGCCTGGACGGTGGTGTTCGCCGCCAAGTTCATCGTCCAGCAGTGGCTCTATGTCGCCGACGAGACCGCCTGGCTTGCCTTCGCTCGCATCGCGATGGGCTATCCGCTCACCGGTTTGGCACTGATCGTGACCGTGTGGGCGATTCGACGGGCCGCCAGGGTTGCCGACGAGGAGAAGCCCGCGGATTCCACACCTCGGGGTGAAGCTCCCACGGCACGGCCACGCCCCTCGACCGGATAAGAGGCACCGGCGACGGTGCTGCTGCTCGCAGGCCGCCCCGGCTGCTCCTGCCCGACCGGAGCGGTGGTCAGGAACGCTCCGGTCGGTTGTGGACCGTGGCGAGGATCTGCTCTTCGACGTTCTCGGTGGCCACGAACAGCATCTCGTCACCGGCTTCGAGCGGATCGTCGGGTTGGGGAACGATCACCCGGCCGCCACGCAGAATCGTGACCAGCGCCGCATCCGTGGGCAATGTGAGGTCACGAACCCGCCGCCCGGCCAGCGGTGTGTCCTCCGGCAAGGTCATCTCCACGAGATTCGCCTGTCCCTGGCGCAGGGTCATCAGCCGAACCAGTTCTCCCACGTTCACCGCTTCCTCGACCATCGCGGCGAGCATGCGTGGAGTGGAGACCGCGACGTCCACGCCCCAGGCTTCGGTGAACAGCCACTCGTTGCGGGGTTCGTTGACACGGGCTGCCACACGCTGCACGGCGAATTCGGTCTTGGTCAGCAGGGAAACCACGAGGTTGACCTTGTCGTCGCCGGTGGCAGCGATGACCACATCGCAGCGCTCGACGCCTGCCTCTTCGAGGGAGGCCAGTTCGCAGGCGTCGGCGTGGACCCACTCCGCGCGCGGAATGCTCGCAGGCTGGTGATTGTGACTGCTTCGCTCGATCAGCATGACCTCGTGGCCACCGTCGAGCAGTTCCCGTGCGATGGATTGACCGACCGCGCCGGCCCCCGCGATCGCGACGCGCATTTATTCGTTCTCCTCGGGTGCTCGCTGGGCTGTCGCGGTGACGTCGGTGACCGTGCCGGACAACGCCGCGACGTAGACCGTGTCATCGGCTTGCACGATCGTGCCCGGCTCGGGCAGGACGCCCGTACCGAAACGCATGATGAACGCCACACGGGATCCCGTCGCTCTCTCCAGTTCGGAGACGCGGTGACCGATCCAGTTGTCGTGCAGCGGCAGCTGTAGTACCGCCACCGTGCCCGAGGGTTCACGCCATTCCGTTGCCACTCCCTCGGGCAGGAGCATGCGCAGGAAGCGATCCGTGGTCCACGGAACGGTGGCCACGGTGGGAATCCCCAGCCGTTGATAGACCTCGGCACGCTTCGGGTCGTAGATCCTGGCCACGACGTGGTCCACGCCGAACGTTTCGCGGGCGACCCGTGCGGAGACGATATTGGAGTTGTCCCCGTTCGACACGGCCGCGAATGCCGCGGCCTTCTCGATTCCCGCTTCGACCAGGACATCCCGGTCGATGCCGTTGCCGGTGATCCGGTATCCGCCGAAATCTCTGTTCAGGCGGCGAAAAGCCTGGGCGTCCCTGTCCACAACGGCAACGGTGTGATCGAGTCGTTGCAGGGCCGCCGCCAGGGACGCCCCGACCCGGCCGCAGCCCATGATCACCACATGCACGACCCGTCTCCTCGTCGCAGGTTGGTTGCCGGCGATGACCTGCTGTGGCCATCGATGCCACTGTGACGGTACCCGCCCGCCTCGCGAAGTGACCGTCACTGCGCGGGACGGTCTGCGTAACGGTCACGTCCGGCCACCGGCGCTTCGCGGCGGCGCCGGTTCGAAAACCGTGCTGTGGCGGAGCACGGGCTGATGCACCGTATCGGGTGACAGGGGATTACGTCACCAGGTGGGTGGGCGGTGATGTGACGTGAGCGGAATCGATGCCGCCGTGCCACGAGCTCGCCACGGCCGGGGCTTACGCTCTTGCCCGTGTCCAAGCTCGCAATCGCGGCGAAGCGCTTACTGGTAGGGCAACCGTTCCGCAGCGACCGGTTGTCCCGCACTCGGCTTCCGAAACGGCTGGCTCTTCCGGTGTTCGCCTCCGACGCCATGTCGTCGGTCGCCTATGCACCGGAAGAGATCTTCCTGGTGCTGTCGGTGGCGGGGCTGTCCGCCTACAGCCTCACCCCCTGGATCGGTGCGCTGGTGGCGCTGGTCATGCTCACCGTGGTCGCCAGTTATCGGCAGAACGTGCGGGCTTACCCGTCCGGGGGCGGCGACTACGAGGTGGCCACCGTCAATCTGGGGCGCCGGGCGGGGTTGACCGTGGCCAGCGCGCTGCTCGTGGATTATGTGCTCACCGTCGCGGTCTCGATCTCGTCGGCGGCGGCCACCATCGGTGCGGTGGTCCCGCTCGTGGCTTCGCACAAGGTCGCGTTCGCGGTGCTGGCCATTGTCGTGCTCACCGCGATCAACCTGCGTGGCGCACGCGAGTCCGGGGGCTTCATGGCCATCCCCACCTATGCGTTCCTCGTCGGGGTCCTCGGGATGATCGGTTTCGGCCTGTTTCGTGCACTGGTGTTGGATGAGCCGATGCGTGCCGAGAGTGCGTCGCTGAACATCCAGGGAGAGCCGGGGCAGGCTGCAGGGCTGGCTTTCGTTTTCCTGGTGATGCGTTCGTTCTCCCAGGGAGCAGCGGCGCTGACGGGGGTCGAGGCGATCAGCAACGGTGTCCCCGCTTTTCGCAAGCCCAAGTCGCGCAATGCGGCGAGCACGCTGCTGATGATGGGCACCATCTCGGTGATCATGCTCATGGGGCTGATCTTTCTCGCCCGGATCACGGGGGTCCGGATCGCGGAGGACCCGGAAGAACAGATCGTCAACGCGCCCCCCGGTTACGAGCAGGACACCATGCTGGCCCAGATCGCCGAGGCGGTGTTCGGTGCCTTCCCGCCGGGTGTCTACTACGTGACCACCGCCACGGCGATCATCCTGATCCTGGCCGCGAACACCGCGTTCAACGGATTTCCGGTACTGGGTTCGGTACTGGCGCAGGACCGCTACCTGCCGCGGCAGTTCCACACCCGCGGGGACCGTCTTGCGTTCTCGAACGGCATCGTGTTCCTGGCGGTCTTCGCAATCCTGCTGGTCGTTGCCTTCGATGCACAGGTCACGCAACTGGTGCAGCTCTACGTCGTGGGCGTGTTCGTGTCCTTCACGGTGAGTCAGATCGGGATGCTGCGACATTGGAACCGGCAGCTGCGTACCGAGACGGACCCCGCCGAACGGCGCCGAATGCGGCGTTCGCAGGGCATCAACGGTTTCGGCCTGGCCATGACCGGTTCGGTACTGGTGATCGTGCTGTTGACGAAATTCGTCCACGGAGCCTGGATCGCCATTGCCGCGATGACGGCCCTGTACCTGCTGATGACCGCGATCCGGCGGCACTACGACCGGGTTGCTCAGGAGCTGCAGGAACACGTGGAACCAGCCGTTCTGCCCTCTCGGAACTACGCGATCGTGCTGGTTTCCCAGGTGCATCTGCCGACCCTGCGGGCCCTGGCCTATGCCAGAGCCACTCGCCCGGACACCCTGGAGGCGATCACGGTCAACGTCGACGACGAGGAGACCAGGGCGTTGCGGGCCGCATGGGATGCGGAGAACCTGCCCGTACCCCTGAAGGTCGTCGAGTCCCCTTATCGGGAGATCACCCGCCCTGTGGTCGACTATGTCAAGCGCACTCGGCGGGAGAGTCCCCGCGATGTTGTGACGGTGTTCATTCCGGAATATGTCGTCGGGCACTGGTGGGAGCATCTGCTGCACAACCAGAGCGCATTACGTCTCAAGAGCAGGTTGCTGTTCGAGCCCGGTGTGATGGTGACCAGCGTGCCGTGGCAGCTGGAATCCTCGACTCGGGTGAATTTCCGTGCGCCCGCGCCCCGGCGGTCGGTGCGCTGGGGAGTAGGGCAGGACGAGAAGGGCAACGGTCGGCGATGACGGAGAACACGGAGAACACGGAGAAGACGAAGTTGGACTGGACCGGCAGGCGTCTGGAGGTCGAGGTCGGCTCGGTCGCTCACGGCGGTCATTGCGTGGCACGCCACGAGGGCCGGGTGGTCTTCGTCCGGCATGCTCTGCCCGGCGAACTCGTACTCGTGGAGGTCACCGAGGACAGGGGCGGGAGCTTCTGCAGGGCGGATGCGGTGGAGGTGCGTGCGGCTGCGCCGGGCCGGGTGACTCCGCCGTGTCCGCTGGCCGACATGGCCAGGGGCACCGATCGCTGCGGTGGCTGTGACTGGCAGCATGCCGATGGGCCGACCCAGCGGGAGTTGAAGTCCACTGTCGTCACCGAGCAGTTGCGTCGCATCGCCGGTATCGAGCATCCCGTCGAGGTCCGGGAGCTCCCCGGTGGATTGCTGCGCTGGCGAAGCCGGGTACGACTGGCCGTGAATCACAGCGGTCACCCGGGTCTTCGTGTTCACCGCAGCCACCGGATCATCCCGCTTGCGGACTGCCCGATCACGATGACCGGTGCCCTCGACGATGTTGTCGCACACCGGTGGCCGCAGCAGTCGGAGCTGGAAGTCACCAAGGACGCGGCCGATGAGGTTCATGTCACGGCACACGGTCGCGAATCCGGTCGGCACAAGCGAGGCCGCGGGAAGCCCGTCTCCAGGCGTGTCCGAGGTGGTGAGGTCGCCCGCGAGGAGGCGGTGGACAGATCGTGGGATCTCGCCGCACACGGGTTCTGGCAGGTTCATCCGGCCGCTGCCGACGCGTTCGCCACCACCGTGGCGAGAATGGCCGAAGTACCGATCGGGGGACACGCCTGGGACCTCTACGGCGGTGTGGGCCTGTTCGCGGCCGTCCTGGCCGAGCAGGTCGGCCCCGAGGGTTCGGTGCTGATGATCGAGTCCTCGCGGCGTGCGGTCGAGGACGCATCGGCCAACCTGAGTGACCTGCCGCAGGTCGGTTTTCGTGCGGGGCGGGTGGAGAAGCTCATCACGGCGAGCGATCTCGCACGCCCCGACGTCGTGGTTCTCGATCCTCCCCGCAAGGGTGCGGGGCGCGCGGTCGTCGAAGCGATCTCGGCCCACCGGCCGAGGAGGATCGTGCACGTGGCCTGTGATCCGGCGGCGCTGGCACGGGACCTCGGGTTGTTCGCCGAGCGCGGTTACCGCCTCGCCGACATCGAGGGGTTCGATGCCTTCCCGATGACCCACCATGTCGAGTGCATCGCGGCGTTGGAACGTATCGACGAGGATCGCTTCTCATGCCACGGAGTGGAAGCGGCGGAGCACGGCGGTTCCTCGTCGGGTACATGCGGGACGGCTCCGTAGACTGGCGGGCAGTCGCATGGCGCCTCCCGCGGCGAGAATGGCATGCGCGACAAGCCGATTGGTCCGGCGTAATGAGCGAGGTGGAGCGGTGACGCTGCTGGAATCCGTGCACGGTCCGGCCGATATCCAGTCCCTGGAGCACGGCGAGCTGGTCGAGCTGGCTGCCGAGATCAGATCATTTCTGGTGGACAGGGTGTCGCGTACGGGAGGCCATCTCGGTCCGAACCTGGGTGCGGTCGAACTGACGCTGGCTGTGCACCGGACCTTCGACTCTCCCCGGGATGCCATCGTTTTCGACACCGGCCACCAATCCTATGTGCACAAGATCCTGACCGGCCGCCAGGACGGCTTCGACCGGCTGCGCAAACGTGGGGGGCTGTCCGGCTACCCTTCGCGGGCGGAGAGCGAACACGACATGGTCGAGAACAGCCATGCCTCGACCTCGCTGTCGTACGCGGACGGTCTCGCACGCGCGTTCCAGCTCAGCGGCGCCGATCGGCACGCGGTCGCGATCGTCGGCGATGGTGCCCTCACCGGGGGCATGTGCTGGGAGGCGCTGAACAACATCGCCGCCGACCAGGAACGCCCGCTGGTCATCGTGGTCAACGACAACGGCCGCTCGTATGCGCCGACCATCGGCGGGCTGGCCGAGCATCTCGCCTCGCTGCGCCTGCGCCCGGGTTACGAACGTGCTCTGCAGAACGGCCGCCGCACGGTACGGAACCTCCCCGTGGTCGGTCGGCCGCTCTACACCGGTCTGCACGCCGCGAAGAGCGGTATCAAGGACGCCCTGAGTCCGCAGGTGATGTTCTCCGACCTGGGAATCAAGTACCTCGGTCCGGTGGACGGACACGACATGCGGGCGATGGAACACGCGCTGGCGATGGCCAAGAGTTTCGGAGGCCCGGTGATCGTGCATGCGGTCACTCAGAAGGGGAACGGGTTCGCCCCGGCGGAAAATCACGAGGCCGACCAGATGCATCAGGTCAAGGTGATCGATCCGCACACCGGTGCCCCGGCCGCGCCCACGCCGAAGAACTGGACCAGTGTGTTCTCCGAGGAGCTGGTCCGCATCGGTGGTGAGCGCAGCGACATCGTGGCTCTTACCGGGGCGATGCTCGGTCCGACCGGTTTGGACAAGTTCGCCGAGCACTACCCGGATCGCTGCTTCGACGTGGGCATCGCCGAACAGCACGGCATGACCTCGGCCGCCGGGATGGCCATGGGCGGATTGCACCCGGTCTTCGCGGTGTACTCGACGTTTCTCAACAGGGCCTTCGACCAGCTACTGATGGATGTCGCACTCCACGAGCAACCGGTGACGGTCACGCTGGATCGGTCCGGCATCACCGGCGATGACGGTGCGAGCCACAACGGTATGTGGGACCTGTCGATACTCGGGGTGGTGCCGGGCATCCGGGTTGCCGCTCCGCGTGACGCGGTTACCCTGCGTGAGGAGTTACGCGAGGCAGTGGCCGTCGAGGACGGTCCCACCGTGGTGCGCTTCTCGAAGGGGTCCGTGGTCGAGGAGGTACCGGCGGTCGAGCGTGTCGAGGATGTGGACGTACTGCGGCGGCCGGGTCCGATCGAGGACTCCGACGTGCTGCTGGCCGTCGTCGGATCCTTCGGCGAAATGGGTGTGGCCGCTGCCGAACGACTGGCCGCGCAGGGAATCGGCGTCACCGTGGTCGACCCTCGCTGGGTGCTACCGGTTTCCCGGACCGTGGTCGATATGGCTTCCCGCCACCGGTTCGTGGTCACTCTCGAGGACTGTGGCAGACACGGTGGTTTCGGTTGGTCCTTGGCGGCGGCTCTGCGAGATGCCGAGGTCGATGTGCCCCTGCGTGATCTCGGTATCCCGAACCGATTCCTGGATCATGCCTCGCGGGGCGAAATCCTGACCGATCTCGGACTGACGGAGCAGGATGTCGCGCGTCGCATCACCGAGTGGGTCGCCGACCGCCTCGGCGGTTCGCTCGACGGCACCAGCACGCATGCGGCCGCAGGCGGTGAACTTCCTCTCGAGTAGCCGACGGCTACCGGCTTTCGCGCTTCGAGTGGTGCGTGCCCCGACAGCGCTCCGCCCGTGGCCTTGCGGACATGCCCTGCCGGTATTCGGCTGTCGAAGTGCGGAATGTGGCACGGTGAATACGTGCGGATCCTTGTGGTGGAGGACGAGCAGCCGCTGGCGGATGCCATCGCTCGGGGGCTGCGCAGAGAAGGTTTGGCTGTCGACATCGCCTACGACGGCAGCAGTGGGCAGGAGAAGACGTCGATCACCAGGTACGATGTGATCGTGCTGGACCGGGACCTGCCCCACATGTCCGGCGATGAGCTCTGTCGGGAGATCGCGGGCTCCGACGAGGTCACCCGGGTACTCATGCTCACGGCCAGTGGCACGGTCGAAGACCGGGTCGAAGGATTGTCGTTGGGGGCCGATGACTATCTGGCCAAGCCGTTCGCCTTCGCCGAGTTGACCGCGCGTGTCCGAGCCTTGGGCAGACGTTCCACACCTGCGGCCCCTCCCGTGCTCACGGCGTGGGATCTCTCACTTGACCCGGCCGCCCGCAAGGCACGCCGTTCGGAGGGCGAGGTCGAGCTGACGCGCAAGGAATTCGGCGTGCTCGAGGTCCTGCTGGCCGCGGGCGGTGCGGTGGTCAGTTCGGAGGAACTGCTGGAGCGGGTCTGGGACGAGCATGCCGACCCGTTCACCACGACCGTGCGGGTGACGATGATGACGCTGCGCAAGAAGCTCGGAGAGCCGAGCATCATCGAGACGGTCGTCGGATCCGGTTACCGGGTCCCCACGGCAGGCCGTAGCCGGGGTGCGGATTCCGTGTCCGAGCACGAGGGTTGATCGATGCCAGGGGGCACCGCGCTCCGGGAATCGTCGACGGCGAGCTCGCGGTCGGGACGGCCGGTGATCCGCCGGGGACCGGGGCTTCGAGCGCGTCTGACGTTGCTCGCCACGGCTCTGGTGGCCGTGGTCAGTGGCCTGCTGCTGTGGCTGGGGTGGGTGTTGACCGGCAGTGTCGTCTCCGCCGTGCCTCGACTGCCGAGCGGGAGCATGGTGCGCGTCGACGGTGCTGTTGTGCCTGCCCAGGAGCTGGGTGCCGCGTTGCGGGAGTCGGCTCGGGAACAGGTTCTGCTGGCCGGTGTTCCCGCTTTCGTGGCCGTGGTGGTGGCGGCGGCTGTACTCGCGTGGACGGTGACCGGCCGTGTACTGCGGCCGCTGCACGAGGTCACCGACTCCGCGCGCCGCTTGTCCGCCGAGTCCCTGGAGCAGCGCATCGAGCTGAGCGGGCCGCGTGACGAGGTCGCCGAGCTCGCCAACACCTTCGATGCCATGCTCGACCGCCTTCAGGTGGCCTTCGAGTCGCAGCGGCGGTTCGTGGCCAACGCCAGCCATGAGTTGCGCACTCCGCTCTCGGTGATCCGCACCGAACTCGATGTGACGCTGTCGGACCCCGTTGCCGATGCCGCGGAACTGCGGCGGATGGCGGGGGTCGTACGGGACGCCACGGCCAGGGCCGAGCGACTGGTGGAGGCCCTGTTACTGCTCGCGCGCACGGAGGGGGTGGAACTCGCGGCGCGGGAGCCGGTCGACCTCACCGAGGTCGTGGGGCGTGCGGTGCGCGGGGTCTCCGACGAGGCCGAGCATCGTGGTCTGCATATGCACCGTTGTGCGGAACCGGCCTGGGCCACGGGGGACCCGGCTCTGCTCGAACGGGTGGTGGGCAATCTGCTGGAGAACGCGGTGCGCCACAACATCGATGGCGGCTGGGTGGAGGTCTTCACCAGCAGCGGCCCGCAGCGGGCCTCGTTGCGGGTGATCTCTTCCGGGCCCGACGTGGACTCGGAGCAGGTCGAGGCGCTGTTCGAGCCGTTCCGCAGGGCAGGAACGCAGCGTACCGCGCGAACCGGTACCGGGCTCGGACTGTCGATCGTGCGAGCGGCGGTTGCCGCCCACGAGGGCAGGGTGTCGGCCGAGCCCGTGCACGGCGGTGGCCTGGCGGTCACGGTGGATCTCCCCGTCGCGCCGTGAGGCTCGGGCCGGTTCGGACGCGCAGGGCGGCCACGTCGATCTCCACCGGAGCAGGACTCGCGGTAATGGTGACCGGGATCTCGTCGGCCTTGGCCGTCAGTTCGGGCGTGGAACCTCCGCGCTCCAAGCGGTAGGCGACGAGCTCGGTGGGGCCGCGCCCGTCCGGTGCCACGCTCCAGAAGAACGGCACACCGGCCATCACCTCATCTCGATTCCGGTCTTCATCATGCCACGCCCGACCGACACCGGGGCACGCGCGGCAAAGGGCCGGGACGAGCTACGCCGTCCCGGCCCTTGAACAGCACGCTGCTCAGGAGTTCGGCACGTCGGCCACGCCGGGTTCCAGGAACCGCTTGCCGTTGACCCGCTCGGACACGCCGGAGCGGTCGAGGTACGGCGTGATGCCGCCGAGCCAGAACGGCCAGCCCGCACCGAGGAGCAGGCACAGGTCGAGGTCCTGGGCCTCGGCGACCACACCCTCGTCGAGCATGATCCGTGCTTCTCCGGCCAGTGCCCGCAGGGCGCGGTCACGCACCTGCTCCTCGCTCGAGGGATTCTCGCCCTGCTGCCACAGCTCGGCGACCTCCGGGTCGACGACCTGGTTGCCGTTGTCGTCGGACTGCCACACGGCGGTCTTACCGGCGTCGACGAAGCGCTGCAGGTTGTCGCTGAGCCCGAAGCGGTCGGGATAGGCGGCGTGCATCGTTTCGTTGACGTGTTGGGCGATGGCCGGACCGACGAGCTGCAGCAGCACCATCGGACTCATCGGCAGGCCGAGCGGGTTGAGCGCTCGGTCGGCGACCTCGAAGGGGGTGCCCTCGTCGACCGAGGCGATGATCTCGCCGAGGAATCGGGTCAGCAGCCGGTTGACGACGAACGCCGGAGCATCCTCGACCAGGACGCAGGACTTCTTCAGCTGTTTGCCGACCGAGAATGCCGTGGCCAGTGACGCGTCGTCGGTCTTCGTGCCACGCACGATCTCCAGCAGCGGCAGCACCGCCACCGGGTTGAAGAAGTGGAAACCGACGACCCGCTGCGGATGCGACAGGTTCGCGGCCATCTCCGAGATCGACAGCGATGAGGTGTTGGTGGCCAGGATCGCTTCCGGGGAGACGTACTGTTCGAGTTCGCCGAACACCTTCTGCTTGACCGACATCTCCTCGAAGACGGCTTCGAGGACGAAGTCGGCATCGGCGAAGGCCTGCTTGTCCAGCGAGCCGGACACGAGCGCCTTGAGCCGGTTGACCTCGTCGCCGGAGAGGCGGCCCTTGTCCGCGAGTTTGTCGATCTCGCCGTGCACGTAGGCCACGCCCTTGTCGATGCGTTCCTGATCGATGTCGGTGAGCACGACCGGCACCTGCAGGCGGCGCAGGAACAGCAGGGCGAGCTGTCCCGCCATCAGCCCGGCGCCGACCACGCCGACCTTGCCGATGTCGCGGGCCAGCGATTTGTCCGGTGCCCCTGCGGGTTTCTTGGCCCGCTTCTGCGTCAGGTCGAACGAGTACAGACCCGCGCGCAGTTCATCGGACATCAGGGCGTCGGTCAGCGCCTCGGTCTCGGCCGCGTACCCGGAGTCGAGGTCGTTGCCGCGGGCCAGGTCGATCAGGTCGACGGCACGGTCCACGGCGGGGGAGGCACCGTGCGTCTTGCCCGCGACGATGGATCGGGCCCGGCCGATCGCGTCGTCCCATGCCTGTCCGCGGTCGATCTCGGGTCGCTGCACCTGCACCTCACCGGAGACAACGCGCCCCGCCCACCGCAGGGACTCCTCCAGGAAGTCGGCAGCATCGAGTTCGATGTCGAAGATGCCCATCTTGGTGGCCTTGCCCGGGTTGAGCATCTTGTTCTGGTTCAGCGCGTTTTCCACGATGACCGTGACGGCCGCGTCCGCGCCGATCAGATTGGGCAGCAGTTGCGTCCCGCCCCAGCCCGGGAACAGGCCCAGGAAGCATTCGGGGAAGGCGATCGCGCCCGCGTTGGCGGCCACGGTGCGGTAGTGGCAGGACAGCGCCAATTCCAGTCCACCACCGAGTGCCGCCCCGTTGACCAGGGCGAAGGTCGGGATCGTCGATTCGGTCAGGCGACGGAAGACGTCATGGCCGGTCTTGGCGACATAGTGCGCCTGGTCCCGCTCGGAGATCTCGCCGACGCCGGAGAGGTCCGCACCCACCGCGAAGACGAAGGGTTTACCGGTGACGGCGATGGCTGCGGGCGCGGCGTCGAAAGCTTCGTCCAGGGCGGCGTTCAGGCTTGCCAGGCCGCCTGGGCCGAAGGTCGAGGGGCGGTTGTGGTCGTACCCGTTGTCGATGGTGATCAGCGCGACCCGGCCCGCCACACCGGGCACGTCGATCAGGCGGGTGAACGCCCGGGTCACCACCTCGTTCGGGAAGTCCGGGGTCTGCGCGGACTGCTGAGTGGCTGCCGTGGTCACTGTGTACCCCCGTTGTAGTGCGGATTCTCCCAGATCACCGTGCCGCCCATACCGAAGCCGATACACATGGTGGTGATGCCGTAGCGGACGTCGGGATTCTCGGCGAAGTGGCGGGAGAGCTGGGTCATCAATCGGACGCCGGAGGAAGCCAGCGGGTGGCCGCAGGCGATCGCGCCGCCCCACGGGTTGACGCGGGGATCGTCCTCGGCGATGCCGAAGTGGTCCAGGAAAGCCAGGACCTGCACGGCGAAGGCCTCGTTGATCTCGAACAGTCCGATGTCGTCGATGGAAAGGCCTGCGCGCTGCAGGGCTTTCTCGGTCGCCGGGACCGGTCCGACCCCCATCACCTCCGGCTCCACGCCTGCGAAGGAGTAGCCGACCAGGCGCATACCAACCGGCAGGCCGAGTTCGGCTGCGCTGTCCTCGTCGGCGATGAGGCAGCCGGTGGCGCCGTCGTTGAGCCCCGCGGCGTTACCGGGGGTGACCCTGCCGTGCGGCCGGAACGGAGTTTTCAGGCCGTACAAGCTCTCCTCGGTCGTGCCGGGACGGGGAGGCTCGTCGGTGGTGGCCAGGCCCCAGCCGTGCTCGGTGGAGCGGGTGGCCACCGGGGCCAGATCGGCGGCGATCCGGCCTGCCGCCGCGGCGGCTTCGTAACGCTGTTGGCTGCGAGCGGCATAGGCGTCCGTGCGCTGCTTGGTCACGTCCGGATAGCGGTCGTGCAGGTTCTCGGCGGTGGAGCCCATCACCATCGCCGAGGGGTCCACCAGCTTGTCCGAGACGAACCGAGGGTTGGGGTCCACGCCCTCGCCCATCGGATGACTGCCCATGTGTTCGACACCGCCTGCGATGGCGAAGTCATAGGCGCCGAAGGCGATGCTGCCCGCGGTCGCGGTCACCGACGTCATCGCTCCCGCGCACATCCGGTCGATGGCGAAGCCGGGTACGGACTTCGGCAGGCCTGCCAGGAGCGCGGCGGTTCTTCCGATCGTGAGGCCCTGATCGCCGATCTGGGTGGTGGCGGCGATCGCGACCTCGTCGATGCGCTCGGGCGGGAGGTCGGGTTGCCTGCGCAGGAGTTCCCGGATGACCTTGACGATCATGTCGTCCGCGCGTGTCTCGGCGTACATGCCCTTCGGGCCGGCCTTGCCGAACGGCGTTCGCACGCCATCGACGAAGACCACGTTCCGAAGGGCACGCGGTGTCCCGGATGGCCCGGGACTGCTGGTGCCGGCTGGTGCCGACGCAGGTGCGGCCACGGCGTGCTCCTTCTCGGTGGGGTCTGGACATCGGCCGGCCGACGATCGGGCGCTCGCCGCGCGAACCATGTCTCTACCGGCCGGTAACCCGCACCCTAGCGCTTATTACCGATGGGTAACCAACGGGACCCACTGTCGGGTGTCCCACAGTGGGGGTGAAGGAGCTCGCTTCTCAGATGGCCGGCGTGTCCAATGCGGTGCTGAGTGCTTCAGCGGTCAAGGAGATCTGCCATTCCCGGGCTCCCCTGGCCCGGAGTGTTCGCGCTACCGTTTCCGGATCCGGATTTTCCGGAGGATCCCAGCACGTGCGTCGGAGCAGATCCGGCAGGATGAGATTCTCCATCGGCAGGCTGTTTGTCTCGGCGATCTCGGCGAGTGCCGTGCGGGCGGCCGACAGTCGGGCAGCGGCGGCCGGATCACGGTCGGACCATCGGTTGGCCGGAGGCGGACCGTCGTTCGGAGGTGTGGGATCGGGGAGTTCGCTTTTGGGAAGGCTCCTCGCCGCGTTCAGGGCTCGCATCCACATCGAAGCGCGGCGTCGCTGCTGCTTGCCCCCGAATACCGGGAGTGCGGTCAGTTCGGCTTCGTTGGCCGGGTTGGTCTGCGCGGCCTGCATGATGGAGCTGTCCGGCAGTACTCGACCGGGAGCGAGATCGCGCTCTCGTGCCAGGGCGTCCCGTGCCTGCCACAGGGAACGCACCGCTGCCAGTTGACGGGGCTGCCGTATCCGGTGAATCCCCGAGGTGCGGCGCCAGGGCTCGGGCCGAGCCGCAGGCGGTTCGGCGGTACGGACCGTCTCGAATTCCTCGTGGGCCCATTCGAGCTTGCCCTGCCCGTCGAGTTCGGCGCGGAGTGCGGAACGCAGAGCGATCAGCAGTTCCACATCCAGGGCGGCATAGACGAGCCAGTCCCGTGGTAGCGGACGACGTGACCAGTCGACCGCGCTGTGCCCCTTCTCCAGCTGATACGACAGCATCCGTTCGACCAGCGCACCGAGCGAGACACGGTCGAAGCCCGCCAGTCGCCCGGCCAGCTCCGTATCGAACAGGCGACCCGGGTACAGACCGAGTTCGGCCAGGCATGGCAGGTCCTGTGATGCCGCGTGCAGCACCCATTCGGTGTCCGACAGTGCCGCCACGAGTGGGCTGAGTTCTCCCGCGAGGGGGAGCGGATCGACCAGGACGGTGCCCGATCCCTCTCGGTGCAATTGCACCAGGTAGGCACGTTGCCAGTACCGATAGCCCGAGGCTCGTTCGGTGTCCACGGCGACCGGACCCTGACCTGCAGCCAGGGCGGCCGCCGCGGTGTGTAGTGCTTCCGGAGTGTCGACCACCGACGGTGTACCGTCGGCCGGTTCGGTCAACAGCACCGGCTCGGACCGGTCGGACCCGGTGGGTTCGGAGTGGGCAGCATCCACGGGTATCAGACAATACGTGTCCCGACGAACCGTGGAGCCACCTGGCCGACCTTACCGGGCCCGACCGGCTCGGGATCGGGTTAGCCGCTCATCGGATCACCCCGGCACGCATAGCCAGGGCCACCATCTGGGCCCTGTCGCCGGTACCCAACTTGCGGCCGATCCGCGACAGGTGGCTTTTCACCGTGAGTGCGGACAGGTTGAGGGCCTCGCCGATCTCCTTGTTGGATCGACCGTCGGCCACGAATTGGAGAACTTCGACTTCGCGCCCGGACAGTTCCCGCGGTGTGTTGTCGGTCCCGGGCACTCTCGTGCCCGCGGCCAATACGGGAGCCACGCTGGGATCGGCGTAGACGCCACCGTCGAGAACGCGGCGCACCCCGTCGGTGACGACCATCGGCGAGGCCGACTTCAGCAGGTACGCCTGCGCACCCGCCTGAAAGGCGGCCCGGACCGCATAAGGGTCGTCGGACGAAGCGAGCACCACGATTCGCGACCAGCCCTGGGTACGAAGTTCCGTCACCAGGTCTATGCCTGTCCCATCGGGGAGTCCGAGATCGAGAATGGCGAGGTCGCAGGGGCCTGTTGCCAGAGCACGAGCCCTGGCTTCGGCCATCGATGCGGCCTCGTGCACCGTGCCGGCGCCCATCTGCAGCAGCCGGGAGGAGATGGCCTCCCGAAGCAACGGATGATCGTCCGTCACGAGTACCGTGAACAGCTCTTCCCGCGGATGCGGGACCATGTTGGCCGGTAAAGCACCGGCCGGCGTGGTACGAGCGGCCTGACCTAAGCCGACGGCAGCCACGTCACTACCTCCCTGGAGTCGGTCGTGCCCCCCGACCGGCACCGGGACTCTCGACCAATCAGCCGCGCCACTGATCGACCGAAAGTGGTGTCGTCAGGAAGTAGCGTAACCGTCCAAGCGGATCAGCGGGGCGATCATCGGCAGATGTGTCCCGATCGAGTTGTGACAAGAACCCGATTCAGTAACTCGATCGGGTGGAAATGCGCGACCCTGCTAACGCCGGAGCGTGTTCGAGCGATAAACCTAAATTGTCGTTCGCAGAAGGGAGGCGTTCTCATGGTTTCCGCGTCCGAAGCGCGTTCCGATGAGACGTCTCGGGCGCCCGGGGAGGACGGCGGCGAAGTCGGTGCCCCGTCGGCTCCGGTCACCGAAGGTCCGCCTGCCGAGCATCGGACCCGAATGTCGGACACCGGGTGTGCGCGCGCAAACGCGAATCAGACCGGGCGGTGGCCCTCACCTTGCCGGGACCCCAGGACTGCGATCCCCACCGGAGGGAGCCCGGCAGCCGTGCTCATCAGCTCGTGGAAGGCCATGGCATGGGCATCGAGTTCCGGACCGGGAGCCGTCCATGATCCGCGCAATTCGAGGTCGTGACTGTGCTCCGGACCGGCGATGTCGCCGAAGCGGGCCGAGGAAGTCAGTGTGACCGTTCCGCCCAGCGCCGTATACGAGGCCCCGGCATTCTCGAGCGCGTCGGTCAACCAGGACCATCCGACGGCGGGCAGGAGCGGGTCGGTGGCGACCTCCGGGTCCAGTTCCGCTCTGAGGTAGGTCACGAGGCGCCAGACCCCGTCCCAGGACTCCTGCCCCTCCGGGTCGTGCAGCAGGACCAGCCGAGACGTGGCCAGCTCACCAGCTGGGCCGGTCGCTTCGGCCGCGAGCGCGTATGCCCACGGCGCGAGACGCTTGGGCGGACGCACCTCGCTGATCTCGACCTCCGGCCGGGGAGCGGGCGACGTCAACGCGGCAACTGCCTGCCGGAACACCTCGGGCACCGCCGACATCTCCGTCACGCCCAGCAACTGTAGGACCTTGCGAGCCCGCGATGTCGGAGGCACGCCCACGGTATCGACGGTGCGGCTTGACCGCCCTGCTCTCCGTGACCGGAGCAGCATGCAAAAATGACCTCTGCGCGCCTGTTCGGCGCACGGGTGCTCATCGGCGAGGCGACCCACTGCGGCCGGTCCCCATGGCTGTTCCCAGTGGTTGTTCCCCGGAGTTGTTCCGGGGAGCTGTTCTCAGCGGCTGATTCCGGCACCGGACGCCGGACACGGTCGCTGCCCGGATGATCGGGTACCGGATCATGCAGCCCAGTTCAGAGACTCCAGTTCAGAGACCTTTCACATGACGAATCCCGCATCCGTCTCGGCCCGCCGGGACCTTGGCGACACCCCCCTGCTCGTCGCAGCCCGAGGCGGTACGCCCGACCACACGCCGGTCTGGTTCATGCGCCAGGCCGGGCGTTCTCTACCCGAGTATCGACGGGTGCGGGAGGGGACTCCCATGCTGCAGGCATGCCTGACGCCCGAGCTGGTCTGCGAGATCACAGCGCAGCCCGTGCGGCGCCACGGTGTGGATGCGGCCATCCTGTTCAGCGACATCGTGCTGCCCTTGTACGCGTCGGGAGTCGGCCTGGACATCGTTGCCGGGACGGGCCCGGTGGTGGCCGAACCGATCCGCAGCGCGGCCGATGTGACGGCGTTGCCGCAGCTCGCCCCCGAACAGGTCGACCCGGTCGCGAGGGCGATCGGGCTCCTGCTCGAGGAGCTGGGACGGGTTCCGCTGATCGGGTTCGCCGGCGCCCCGTTCACCCTGGCCTCCTACCTGGTGGAGGGTGGGCCGAGTCGCAACCACGAGCGGACGAAGGCACTGATGCACTCCGATCCGGACACGTGGCACGCGCTGCTGGGCAGGCTGGCCGAGATGACGCTGACCTTTCTGCGAGTGCAGGTGGCCGCGGGAGTGGACGCGGTGCAGCTGTTCGACTCCTGGGCGGGTGCGCTCTCGCTGCGCGACTACCGGGAATTCGTCCAGCCGCACACCCGGCGGATTTTCGACGGGCTTGCCGAAACCACGGGCGGGCAGGCGGTGCCGCGCATCCACTTCGGTGTCGGTACCGGTGAACTGCTCGGTGCGATGAGTTCGGCAGGAGCCGATGTCCTCGGTGTCGACTGGCGGGTGCCGCTCGATGTCGCGGCACAGCGAGTGCGCGACTCCGCCTCCGGTTCGGGCGAGCCGGTGATTCAGGGCAATCTCGACCCGGCCGTACTGTTCGCGGGTCGGGAAGCCGTGGAACGGGAGTCACGCCGCATCCTGGCCGAAGGCCGAGCGGCGGGTGGCCACATCTTCAATCTCGGGCACGGGGTGCTGCCGGACACGGACCCGGATGTGCTCACCAGGGTGGTCGAGTTCGTTCACTCGGTGAGTTCGCAGTCGTGACGGGTGGCGAGCGGCGCAGGATCGTCGTCATCGGCGGCGGTGTGTCCGGTCTGACCGCGGCGTATCGGCTGCGGCGGACATGGGGGCAGGAAGCCGAGATCGTCCTGGTGGAGCAGGCCGAGCAACTCGGCGGCAAGCTCGGCACGGTCGACTTGGCGGGATGTTCCTACGACGTCGGTGCCGAGGCTTTCCTGGTACGGCGGCCGGAGGTGCTCGCCTTGGCCGAAGAGCTGGGCCTCCGGGATGACGTGGTGCATCCCGGCCCGGCCTCGGCCACGGTCCGCGCAGGCGGCCGGAGGTGCCGTATACCCACCGGAACCGTCATGGGGGTTCCTGCCGCTGCCGAATCCGTTCGGCACCTCCTCTCGGACGAAGGCGTGGCGGCGGTGCGAGCGGAGGCCGATCTACCGCCACTGCATCTCGGTGGCGCGGACGTGTCCGTGGGCGAACTGCTGCGCAACCGTGTCGGTGACGAAGTCGTCGAGCGCCTCGTCGAGCCGCTACTGGGCGGTGTGTACTCGGGGAGTGCCGATGGGCTGGGACTGCGTGCGACGATCCCCGCACTGGCTGCCGCTTTCGACGCGGGTGCGGAGTCGATCAGTGCGGCGGTCACGGCCGCGCTGCCGCCGCCGAGCCCGGAGGGGCAGGCCAAGCCCCCCGTCTTCGGGGCGTTCCGCGGTGGCTACCGGAGCCTGATCGAGCGGCTCGGGCAGCGAAGCTCGGCGCAACCGCGCCTGGGGCTGCCGGTGCGCTCGGTGGTGCCCGCAGGCACCGGCTGGAAGCTGGAAATCGGATCGGCTCCGTCTCCCGAGGTGCTGGATGCCGACGCCGTGGTGATGGCCGTGCCTGCTCCCTCGGCGCGGCGGTTGCTTTCCGATGCCGCTCCCGGCGCAGCCGAGCATTTTGCGACGGTCGAACTGGCCTCGATGGCCGTGGTGGGGATGGCGCTGCCCCCGGAGACGCGACTGCCCGAGGACTCGGGTGTGCTCGTGGCGCGGGGGGAAAGGCATGCCGATGGGACTCCCTTCACCGCGAAGGCCTTCACCTTCTCCAGCCGTAAGTGGCCGCACCTGCGGGGCGCCAACGGCGAGGTATTGGTGCGCGCCTCGGTCGGCCGCTTCGGACAGGTTGCCGAGTTGCGTATGGACGATGGTGAACTGCTGCGCAACGTGCATGCCGATCTGGCCGAGCTGACCGGGATCCGGGCGGAACCGGTCGATTCCGTGGTCGCTCGCTGGGGTGGCGGACTGCCACAGTACGGGGTCGGTCATCTCGACACCGTCGCCGGAATCGAGGATGCCGTGGCCGCGGTGCCGGGACTGGCGGTGGCCGGGGCGACTCTGCACGGTGTGGGCGTTCCCGCGTGCGTGGCCACGGGAGAGGCGGCAGCGGCCGAGATCACCCGCCACCTGTCCCTGCAGTGACCTGTTTGGCAGGCTGCGGCGCGGCGGTGCGAAACTGGAGGCATGGCCCGCCTGAACTACGCCGAACTCAACGACACCATTCGCTACACCATGTGGTCGGTCTTCCGGATCGAGCCGGGCGCCCTGCCCGAGGACCGCGAGAAGGCCGCGTTGCGCACCCGGGAGTTCCTGGACGGTCTCGTGGATTCGGATGTGGTGGTCCGTGGTGTGTACGACGTGTCCGGTCTGCGTGCCGATGCGGACTTCATGATCTGGTGGCATGCGTCGGCGATCGAATCGGTGCAGGCGGCCTACACCGACTTCCGTCGCAGCACCCCGCTGGGGCAGGCCGCCCAGCCGGTGTGGAGCAGTGTCGCCGTGCACCGGCCCGCCGAGTTCAACAAGAGCCACATTCCGGCTTTCCTCGCGGGCGAGGAGCCGAAGGACTACATCTGCGTCTACCCGTTCGTGCGCTCCTACGAGTGGTACCTGCTGCCGGATGAGGAGCGTCGCGAGATGCTCGCGGGCCACGGCAAGGAGGCGCGCGACTATCCGGACGTGCGGGCGAACACCGTCCCGGCCTTCGCGCTCGGCGACTACGAGTGGATCCTCGCCTTCGAAGCCGATGAGATGTATCGCATCGTCGACCTGATGCGGCACCTGCGGGGCACCAACGCTCGCCTGCACGTGCGCGAGGAAACGCCCTTCTACACCGGGCACCGGATCGACGTCGCCGGCCTGGTCGCGAAGCTGCCCTGACCGGGAGCCCCTGAACGAGTGGCATGGGTAGCGCTGTTTTGGCGCTACGCTGATTTGGCGCTACCATGTTGTCATGGCGACGATTCAAGTCCGGGATCTTTCGGAAGATTCCTACGAGATATACCGTAAGCGCGCGCGAGCTGCGGGGCAGTCCCTGCAGGCTCATGTTCGTGATGTGCTCGAGACGGAAGCTGCGAAGACTCCGAAGGCGGAAGTCTTGGCTGCGATGGAGGAAGCACGTCGTAACAACACCGGCTCCGGCGTCACCATTGAAAGCATCCTGGCCGATAAGGACGCCGATCGCCGATGACCGATGCGGTTCTGGATGCTTCAGCGCTCGTGTTCGGACTGACGAGTGAAGCGCCGTCGGCTTCGGTGCTTCGGCAACGGTTTGTTCACCTCGATTGCCATGCTCCGCATCACATCGATGCCGAGGTGGGCAACGTGTTGCGCCGTAAGGAACGTCGCGGGGAATTGGACTCGCAGGCAGCCCTCACAGCCTTGCGGGCAGTCAGGCATATGGTCGATCAGCGCTATCCCCATGCGGGTCCGTTGGCCGAAGCAGCATGGAGGCTGCGTGACTCGATCACTTTCTACGATGCGCTGTACGTGGCTTTGGCGATGAACCTGGGCGCGCCCCTGATTACAGCCGATAAACGTCTCGCCGGGGCGCCCGAACTCTCCTGTGAGGTCGAAGTCGTGGGGTGATGTGTTCCTTGTTCACCCCACGATGTGCTCCGGCGCGCTCACTCCTCCTGCGGGACGAGACGCAGGGCCACGGAGTTGATGCAGTAGCGCTGATCGGTGGGCGTGTTGTAGCCCTCGCCCTCGAAAACGTGACCGAGATGGCTCAGGCAGGAAGCACACAGCACCTCGACCCGGACCATGCCGAGTGACCGGTCCTCGCGCAGGATCACCGCATCGGAACTGCGCGGATCGTAGAACGAGGGCCAACCGCAGTGGGATTCGAACTTCGTCCCGCTGCGGAACAACTCCGCCCCGCAGGCGCGGCACTCGTACACGCCGACGGTCTTGTCCTCGACATACCGGCCACTGAACGGAGGTTCGGTGGCTCCCTGGCGCAGGACCGCGTACTCGTTCTCGTTGAGTTTCTCGCGCCACTCGCGGTCGGATTTCACGACTTTCGGGGTGGCTCCCACGACCGGATCCATACTTCCACTCTAGACGAGAACAGCTCTGCAGGCTCGCTTCGGTGATTGCTTCGACCGATGCCGGACGAGGCACGTCTCAGCCTGCGAGGGTACCCAGTATGGGCACGATGGTGTTCCAGAGGGTGATGCCCACCCCGACCAGTATCAGGAAAACGACGATCACCACAGCCAACCGACGATGTCCCCCGGCACGGTTGGCGCTCTGCGCGAAGTCCTCGACACCCTGCAGCATGCCTTCGACCGTGGCTCGGGATTGCGGTTGTTCCACCCGATCGAGGTGCTCGGCGAACGCCTGCACCTCGGGATCACGCGGATCGAGCCCGATCAGGTCGTCGGCGAATCGGCCGGTGGGCTCCTCCGGCTCGTCACCTTGCAGGCCACTTCGTGCCATGGCTCCACGGTAACGCGTTGCCCGGGGATTCCGCGCCGATGAGCTGCGCCGGTGTGCCCCGCAGACAGCGAGAGCGGGCTCGGCGGGATGCTCCCTCGGGGATACCGAGTGAGTTTCCCGGCACACACTGTCGCCCGACCGGCGGTATTACGGGTCGTCGGGAGTGCGCATCATCAGCATGATGGTGTTCACCCCGACACGGGAGGCCTTGATGGTCCGGATCGACGACACCCACGTGCACATCAACCTGGGCGGCTGCAACTGCTGCAGCAATTGCAGCGGGCCATCGTGCGGGTGCTGCTCCAGCTGTAGCTGAGGCCGTCGACACGTGCCGTCCGGGGTAGCAGGCCCCCGGACGGCACGGCGACGTGTCTTGGGCGAGGACGTACCGCAGCGCCACAGCCGACATCGCGGGGAGCTCATGCCGGACATGCCGTGTTCTCGGCCGGAAGGGTGCCGTGTACCAGGAACCGGCTGATGTTGGTGGTGACACAACGGGAGCGGCCGAGCGCCCCGTGCCCGGTGCCCTGCCAGTTGACGGTGATTCCGGCGGCGAGTTGATCGGCCATGCGGGTGCTGCTCAGCGCCGGAGTAAGCGGATCGGTGGCCGTGGCAACCACGGGTATGGGAGGCAGCGTCGGAGAGTCCGGAGTGGGCAACGATCGCTGCGGCACGGGCCAGAGCGAGCACTGGATGAGCCGTTGTGCGAACGTCCCGCCGAAGAGGGGAAACCGATCGACCCACTCGGCGGCGATGTCGGTGCCGCGCTGTGGGGGGACTCGCAGCGTGGTGTCGTTGCACCGCGTGATGATCCGGGAATCGAGCCCCGGTGGATGGGTTGCATCGCCGTGCACCAGCGGGGACACCATGCGTGCGATTCCGGTGCCGTCGCCACGGTCGGCGGCTTCGAGAGCCCGAACAAGTTCGCCCCAGCGTTCCGGGGCGGCGAGGCCGAGCAGGATCGCTCGCACGAGTTCGCCTGCCGTCACCGGTGAATCGGCCCCGGGAAGCGGTGCTGCACGGGTTCGTTCGATCAGGTCCTCGACCGTCTTGCGCGGATCCGGGCCCAGGGGGCAGGAGCCATCCGTGCCGCATTGGTCGGCGAACGCGTCGAACGTTTTCTCGGCCGCGCGTGCCTGCTTCTTCGCTCGACCGATCGCATCCAGTGTGGGGTCCGGGGCACCGTCGAGTGCCATGCGTCCCACGGAGGCCGGGTAGCGCTGGGCGTAGGTGGTCAGGACCCGGGATCCCTCGCCTCGCCCGATGGCATGCAAGTGGGGCACGCCCAACTCGATGCGGAGTTCCTCGAGATCGGCTGCGGTACGCCACGTGTCATAGGCCTGCGCTCGCTGCTCGAGTTCGAGGAGACATTCCTGGCTCGCGGAGCGCACCGAGTCGAGCAAGCGGTCGACTGCCGTCCGGTCGGTGGCCTGCGGATCGAATCCGACGATGGCCTCCCGCTCGGCCGGTGGAATGCATTCGGCGGGGTCGGAGCGTCCGCTGCCACGCCGGTCCACTCCGATGATTCTGAAGGTGGCCAGCATCTCCGGCGGAAGTTTCAGAGCCAGCCGTGCGGCGAAGGTCGTACCGGGGACTCCGCGGATGTCGTTGACGACGACGAGGGGAACCGAGCCGCTGCCGACTCCCAGCAGGGAGATCCGCGCGGTCCCACTACCCGGCGAGCCAGGCGGACTCAGGTCGGTGAGCAGCCGGGAACACGAGAAGGTCATCCCCTCCGGCAGGGTCGGCACACCGATGTCGAGACGGGTCTGCTCGGTGCACTCCCGCCAGTTCAGCGATCCCCGGGGCGGCGGACCCAGCGGTGGTACGGGCGCGGGCTTCGGAGCCGCCGCTGCCGGAGGGACCTGCTGCTCGGAGCCCCGATAGGCCACTGCCGGTCGCTCGGAGGGGCCCGCGGAGCAAGCCGTGATGAGGACGAGCGCCAGGGGCACGAGGAGGGCACCGAGCCGGTGAGTCCGGTGAGTGGTGCGCGGCACGGGTACTCCTTGTTGCCGAAAAGACGTGTTGTGACCGTGCGAGGACGGTGGTGTACGCAGCGTCCCGATGGGGCGGGACACTGCTTCGCTGCTTCGGGTCAGCATCGCATGATCGGCGTGAGACTGGAGTGAGAGCGGTCGGCCTGCACGGTTTGTCGAAGGGCGACGCCGAGTACCGTGCGCCCGGGGCCGTTTCCGACACCGACGCGGCACCAGCGGCCCTTTCGAACGTAGAGCTCCCCTCGAACGGGACACGAGGGCAGGCGAGCACGGAGAGGAACCGGCACGAACGTGACGCACATGGATGAGGCTTCGCCGGGTCGGCGTCTGTCCAGGGGCCGCACCCACACCGCAGGGCGTGCTTTCGACGTGGTGCCGCCTCCCGTGTTCGTGGTGGTCAGCATGATCAGCCTGCAGGTGGGGGCGGCATTCGCGAAGCAACTGTTCGCCTTGGCCGGGGCTTCCGGGGTGAGCACCCTGCGACTGACGTTCGCCGCAGTGGTGCTGCTGGTCATCTGGCGCCCCTCGTTGCGTATGGACCGCAGGACGCTGCTGGTGGTCATCGGCTACGGGGCTGTGCTGGCTGCGATGAACATGAGTATCTACCAGGCGTTCGCGCGGATTCCGCTGGGTGTGGCGGTGACCATCGAGTTCCTCGGACCGTTGTCGGTGGCGGTGTTCGGTTCACGCCGCAAGCTGGACGTCCTGTGGGCCGGGCTCGCCGCGGTGGGGGTCCTGCTGCTGTCCCGGATCGAGGGTGGCCTGGACCCCGTCGGAGTGGCATTCGCCCTGTTGGCAGGCGCCTTCTGGGCGAGCTACATCCTGATGGGAGCGAAGCTGGGAAACCACACCACCGGAGGATCGGGGCTCGCACTGGGAATGGCCGTCGGTGCGCTGGTGGCGATGCCGTTCGGCATTGTGGGCTCCGGTGCCGCTCTGGTGCAGCCCGCCGCGCTCGCCGTCGGTGTGCTGGTGGCGTTGATGTCCTCGGTGCTGCCGTACTCGCTGGAACTCGAGGCGTTGCGACGGATCCCTCCGCGCGTGTTCGGGGTGCTGATGAGCCTGGAACCGGCGGTTGCGGCGCTGGCAGGCTTGATCGTGCTGGAGGAGGCGCTCGGTGCTGTGCAGTGGCTGGCGGTCGGATGTGTGGTGCTTGCCTCGGTCGGGGCGACCCGTGGTGGCGGATCGGAGCCGCAGCACGGTGCGGACTCGCGGGACACGGGCGCGAACTGAGCACGGTCCCGGCCGCAGTACGCGCCCGTGCGGTTCGGGTTCGACGGTCCTCAACGCACCCGTTGCCGAGGCGCTCGATCCAGTTCGAGGCGGATGGCCGTGGGCACGATGGAGGTATCCAGGGTCTGTCGGGCCTTGGCCAGTACCTCCTGGTCCAGCTGCTCCCAGACACGGCGTATATCGGTCCCCTGCTGCAGCGACAGGACCAGGCGGAGACTCGGATCCCGGGGGGTTCCCGCCATTCGCACGCGAAACCGGGTGACACCACCGATCGAGCGAACATCGCTCCGGATCGCCTCGGTCAGCGCCGCGGCCGTGACGGTGGTGCTTCCGGAGGGAGTACTGCCCAGCCGCAGCTGCGGCCTGCCTTCGAACCGCAGAGCACGCTTGGCCCACCAGATCCCGATCCCCAGAAGGACGAGGCCCAGCGCGATCGCGGCCGCGGTCGCGGCTCGGGGATGGGTGCGTAGCCATTGGGCCGCGATGGGGTCGAGCACCGTGCGCTGCGCTCGGAAAATGCCGAGCAGGCCCGCGCCCACAAGCAGCGCGAACGTGCCGCCGAGCAGCGCCAGCACACCGATCACGGCCGTCACGCCACGTTCGAAGCCCAGTGACCGCCCGGTCGGCGTCGAGCTGGGATCCGCATCGGACTTCCTGTCGAGCTGATGAGCGGTCATCGGCGCTCCTTCGCGGGACGTACCGTGACCGAGATCTTCGGCGTGGTGCGCAACGGCAGATTCCGCACCGATTCCTCGGCGAGTTCGGTGAGTCGATCGTGGAGTTCGCCTGCCTGGGTGTGCTCACTCGTGGCCCTGACCCGGATCCGTCCACGGGTGGCGGTCACCGAGGCCGTGGCGACACCGTCCTGCTCGCGGACCTGGTGGCCCACGACTCGCGCCAGGGACCCGGGGGTGGTGGTGACGGTGACTTCCGGAGCGGGGTCATGGAGCCGGATGTCGTTGCGGCCGGCTTTCCCGGCGAGGACCAGCAGGATGATCCCGACCAGGGCGACGATCGCGGCGGTGCTGCGGACGGGTACGTCGTTCCAGGCCAGCTGCCGCAGAGCGGTCCTGATCGAAGGCCAGGGGACCAGCAGGTAGTCGGGGCCCGGTCGCAACCACGCCCAGGCGAGTTCGAGCACCAGCAGGGCTCCGGCCGCTGCCAGGGCCAGGCCGAGTAGTGTCGTGATGAGGCGGACCAGTGCACGCATGCTCTCACTCCACTCGTGGCGCGGGTGCGTCCGGCACCAGTGCCGAGATGGTCACGTCGATCGAACGGACGTGGCAGTCGGCGATTCGGCTCAGTTCTTCGTGGACGCGCTCGCGCACCAGGCGCATCGTTTCGCCCACCGGAGTCGGGTATCGCAATGCGAGGTCCAACCGGACGCGGAGTTCGCTTTCCGGGCCGGACAGCCGGGCACTGGCACCGTGCTCGCCGAATCCGACTCCGGCAATCCTGCGCCGCACGCGGACGATGCCGGACACGCCGTCGGCAGCGTGTTCGGCGATCTTGCGGAGCACGGCACGGTCGATGGTCAGCCGACCGCGCTCGGCCTGCTCGGTCTGGTCGCTCCGCTCGGGCGGGGAGTCGTCGGGAGCGTCGAGTGCCGGGTCCACGGCCGAGCTCATCGGTCCCGCCCGCGCCCGAAGAGATCACCGAGGTCCATCTCGCCGTCGACGAACCGGCCGATGATGAGACCGATCGCGCCGACGACCAGCGTGATCAGGAACGCGACGAATCCGCCGATGGCCCCCGCGAGTCCGAGGACGAGCCCGGCGATCAGTCCGGTATGCGTTGCGTTCATGAGAGAGCCTTCCTGGAATCTGTGTGAACCGCTGTCATGTCGGCGCCGGACGTCGGTGACGTCGGCCTTACCGAACTCGAGGAGCTCGCCTCTTGCGGGCACACCGGGTACGGAGACGTTGCACCAGGCCACGTAAACCTCGGGGGCGGGCCACCACGACGATGGGTGCGTCGCCACGGTCGGACGTTCCTGCCGGATGCTCCGCACCCGGCCGTTCACGGTCTCGCGCGGCACGGAGTTCGGCCAGTCCGGCGGCGAACACGTCCGGATCACCACCGACATCGGGATGATGCCTGCGGACGAAAGCGCGCAGCGCCGCTTGCGCGGTCGCGGCGGCGTGCTCCTGTTCGCCGGAATCGTGTGCGGGTTTTCCGGTGGTCATGGTCATGAATCCGCTTCCCGCTCGGTGCCGTGCTCCTCTTCGGTGGTGACGACGTCGCTGACCGTGATGTCGATGGCGACATCACCGGCCACCATCGCGACCCGATGTCGCAGTTCGGAGATGATCTCGGGCAGTGGCCGGTCCAGCCGCAGCGTCACCGAGACCTCGATGGGCTCGCCCGGTGCTCCCGTTCGCACACCCGTGACCCTGCGGCCGGGCAGGGGGGTGGCGATCACACCGAACTCACCACCGTGCAACCTGAGTACGGAAGGGTGCTGCAGGACCGTCTCGGCCACGCGGTCGGCGAGCTCCGCCCGAGTCTCGTTCGAGCTGTTGTGTGCTGCCGTCATCGGTGGTGTCCTTCACGGCGTGTGCGGCGGCCGCGGTTTCCGCCCATGCACGGGCCCGAGCATGTCCGGAGGGGGTCCGGTGGGCCGGGCGTGCCGGAACGGTTACTCGACCCGGGACGGTGTGGAGTTCTCACTGCCTTCGCCCTCCTCGGAGGGCAGATGAATGTCGTTGACCGCAATGTTGACCTCCGTGGCTTCGAGGCCGCACATCCGCTCCACACTGTTGATGACATTGCGGCGCACGGCCCGGGCCAGGTCCACGATGGAGACCCCGTATTCGACGATGATGTCCAGGTCGATGGCGGCCTGTTTTTCGCCGACCTCGACCTGAACACCGGAGACGTTCGACGTTCCGCTGCCACCGGGGATACGTTCCCGCAGCGCACCGAAGGCGCGCGAGACTCCGCCGCCCATTGCGTACACGCCGGAGATCTCGCGTGCGGCGATTCCGGCGATCTTCTGCACCACCGACGCCGCAATGGTGGTTTTGCCCTGCGATGTTTCGTCGGCCAACCGAGCCGGGGCATCGCCGGAGCGGGTTTCGGGAATGTTCGTGGCCGCCTGGCTCGTCTGCTCGGAGTCGGCGCGGGAAGCACCGGCCGATGCGCCACTGGTCTGAGTCATGAAAAGCTCCTTTCGGTGCACACCGTCTCGCGATCGCCGGTGCAGCGCAGGACTCGGCCGACGATCCGGTACCCGATCGGACGCCATGATGACCGCAATCGTGTGCTTCCTGGAACGAACTCACTCGAACGGGGGAAAATCATGTCGGACGGCCACCCCTGCCCACCGTGCCGGATGCCGCTGCACCGGATGCTGTTGCACCGGATGCTGCTGTTGCGGCCGCAACGAGCCTCCTGCGGGCAGCGACGCCATCGATCACTCCGGCATTCTCCCGTAGCGGAGCAGCAACAGCGAGTCGTCGGCGTGCAAGGCGGAGAGGAGCCGCATGCCGCGCGGGTGCTCGGCGGGTGTCCCCGTGGCGATCCTGCTGGCGCTGCCACTGGTCAACAGCGGTGATACGGACAGACACAGCTCGTCGACCAGGTCATTGGCGATGAGATCGCCGAAGAGCGTCGGACCGCCCTCGCAGCCGATGCGGCGCAGTCCGCGCGCCTCGAGTGCGGCCAGGGCTTCGGACAGATCCACCTTGGCGTCGCCGGTGATGACGAGATCGGCGCCCGCCTCGAGCAGGGCGGCCCTGCGGTCCGCGGGCGCTGCCCGGCAGGTGAGCACGATCGGCGGTACCACGGCGTTGGTCAGCAACGGCGAGTCGGGAGGTATGGAGCAGTGGTTGCTGACCAGGGCGATAGGAGGTACGTCGGAAAGCCCCAGGCGCCTTCTGCGCTCGGTGCGGTCGTCCTTGCGTTTGATAGCCCGGTAGCCCTCGATGATGGCGGTGCCCGCACCGACCAGCACCACGTCCGAAAGGTCCCGGATGAGTCCGAGGACACGTTGGTCCTCGGGACTGGACAACCCTCGCGAGCTGCCGTGAACCGTCACCGCGCCATCGAGGCTGGAGACGAAGTTCACGCGTACCCATGGTTGCTGGAGCGCTTCCGGGTAGGCGTAGAACGTCTCCAGGTCGCCGTCCACCTGCTGCGCGCCGTCCGCCGGCCAGAGCCTGTCCATCCGGCCATCTGAACACGGCGGTTAGAGTTCGGGTATGACACCCCCGCGCTTGACCGATCGCCGCCCCGAAATCAGTGCGGACGAGTTGGTCGACGCGATGGCCCCGCCGCCGCGTTTCGACGAGGTCCGCTTCGACACGTACATCCCCAATCCCGACGAACCCAGTCAGGCCGCGGCCGTGGCCGCCTGCCGCGAGTTCGCCGAGAAGGTGACGGCAGCGAACCGGAGCGGGCGGGGATCGCTGCTGCGTTCGCTGTTCGGTGGCGGAAAGGCCCGCTCGCCGAAGACCTCCGGTACGACCGGGGACAAGCTCGGGATGTATCTCGACGGTGGCTTCGGTGTCGGCAAGACCCACCTGCTGGCCTCGACATGGCACGCCGTGCCCGGGCCGAAGTCCTACGGGACCTTCGTCGAACTGACGAACCTGGTCGGTGTGCTCGGATTCACCGAGACCGTCCGCCGGTTGTCGCAGCATCGGTTGCTGGCGATCGACGAGTTCGAACTCGATGATCCGGGTGACACGATGCTGGTCACGCAGTTGGTGTCGAAACTGACCGATGCCGGGGTGCATGTGGCGGCCACCTCGAACACGCTGCCGGATCAACTGGGGGAGGGGCGGTTCGCCGCAGTGGACTTCCTCCGCGAAATCCACGCGATGTCGGCGCGCTTCGGCGTCGTGCGCGTGGACGGCCCGGACTATCGGCATCGTGGTCTGCCGGACGCGCCGGAACCGATGGACGACGACGAGCTGGTCGAGGAGGCCGCGGCGACCGACGGTGCCACGCTCGACGAGTTCGACGATCTCTGCGGGCAGCTCGCCGGACTGCACGCATCGAAGTACGGGCGGCTCGTCGAGGGAGTGAGCACGGTGTACCTGCGTGGTGTGCACGCCGCCCCCGACCAGGATGTGGCACTGCGGCTGGTGGCGTTGGCCGACCGGCTCTACGACCGCGCGATACCGGTGCGTGTCTCCGGTGGGACATTGTCGGCACTGTTCACCGAAGAGATGCTCAACGGTGGCTACCGCAAGAAGTACCTGCGTGCGATCAGCCGCCTCACGGCGCTGTCCCGCAATCTCGCCAAGTCGTAGTCCGGCCGGTTTCCGAGAAACGTCACCCGCGCTGGAGAACCGCCGCGATCGCGTCGAGACCGGTGTCGAGCTCCTCGGTACTGATCACCAGCGGTGGCGCGATGCGCAGCGTGCTGTCCTGGGTCTGCTTGCACAGCACACCCCGCTCGGCCAGTGCCAGACTGGCCGAGCGTCCGCTCGGGCCGCCCTCGGCGATGTCCACGCCTGCCCACAGGCCGCGCCCCCGCAGTTCGGACACTCCGGCACCGACGAGCTCGCCCAGCCGCGCATGCAGCTGCGCTCCGAGCTCGCGGGATCGGCGCTGAAACTCCCCGGTTGCCAGCAACCGCACCACCGCCCGGCCGACCGCGCAGGCCAGCGGATTGCCCCCGAAGGTGGAGCCGTGCTCGCCGGGGCGGAGCACGCCGAGGACGTCGCGCCGCCCGACCACGGCCGAGACCGGCAGGATACCGCCGCCGAGAGCCTTGCCCAGCGTGTACAGGTCGGCCGCTACACCGTCGTGCGCGCTGGCCAGCAACTCACCGGTCCGCCCGAGCCCGGACTGGATCTCGTCGGCGATCAACAGCACCCCGTTGTCGTCGCAGAGCCTGCGCAATGCGCGCAGATACCCCTCGGGAGGCACGACGACCCCCGCTTCGCCCTGGATCGGCTCGACCAGGACCGCTGCCGTGCGTTCGGTGATGGCGGCTTCGACAGCGGCGGCGTCGCCATAGGGGGTGACCGTGAACCCGGGGGTGAAGGGGCCGAACTCGGCGCGTGCCTCCCGGTCGGTGGAGAACGAGACGATGGTGGTGGTGCGACCGTGAAAGTTCGATCCGGCCACGATGATCTCGGCGCCGTCCTCCGGCATTCCCTTGACCTGGTAAGCCCACTTCCGTGCGACCTTGATGGCCGATTCGACGGCCTCGGCGCCCGAGTTCATCGGCAGCACCATCTCGGTACCGGTCAGCTCCGCCAGTTCACGGCAGAAGAGTCCGAACTGATCATGATGGAAGGCACGGCTGGTCAACGTCACCCGGTTGAGCTGTTCGGTGGCCGCCGCGATGAGGTCCGGATGCCGATGGCCGAAGTTCAGCGCCGAGTATCCGGCCAGGAAATCGAGATAGTGGCCACCGCCCACGTCGGTCACCCACGAGCCGGACGCTTCCGCGATCACCACCGGCAGCGGATGGTAGTTGTGCGTGCTGTAGTGCTCGTCGAGAGCCAGGAATTCGGACGTGTCGGCGGGGAGGGAACTCACCCGGGACGGAGCGGCAGTCATGCCCACAGGCTAGGTGGCCACGGTCATCGCTTCCATCGGAGACGCATTGCTTTCTGCGGTACTTCATTGCGTCGTTCGGGGAGAAGGCAATGGATTCTTGCCCAGCACAGCCGGGTGGGATCCGGTTTACACCGGTCAGAGCTGTCTGGCGTCGTAAGTTCCCCGAGAGTACTGCTGCAGGGCGAGGCGGAGTCTCCTGGCTTCCTGGCGCCTCCGCCACCAGCCGCCGGTGGTACCGATCCGGAACATCCGTGCCCCGCCCCGGTAGGGCCGCACGCGGTGCCACCAAGTGGCTCTCGGTGGTGTCGTTCCATCGACCACCCAGACTGCGACCGCCTGTTTCGCTCCCCGCCCGGCGATGCCGACCCGGCTGACGTGCTCCCACGGGACCTCCTGGTACAGCCCCAGCCGGGAGATACGCAGGCCGTCCCCGTTGATCTGGAGGTGTAACGGAGGCCGGAGGGCCCTCAGCAGCGACAGTCCGCCGCTGAGGAGCAGGCAGAGAATTCCGAGCAGGAAGACGAGCCGGGAGCTCCCCTCCAAGTGGATCGGTTGCACCAGCGAGAAGGCTCCGTAGGCGATCAGCAGCACGAAAGCAGCCGAAACCAGGGCCGCGGCACGGCCGCCCGTGCGGAAGACGGGCCCCGGACTGTCCTTGCGCACCAAGGGGCGCTCCGGCAGGGGCGCCTGTACTGCGGTGTTTCGGGACGGAGCCCGCGAAATCGAGCCGGGAGTACGCGGTGCCCCGTCCGGCCGGTCCGCTCGCTGACCCGGTGGTTGCTGCTCCGGTGGTTGCTGCTCCGGTGGTTGCTGCTCCGGTGGCTGCCACGTCTCGGGCGAGGTGGACCGTATGGTTTGTTCCAGCCGGGCGGTGTGCTCGGTGATCGACTTCGTGATCGGTGCGGGCAACCACTGCTCACCCCGTGGGACGGAGCCGCCGATCCGGTCGAGGATCGCGGCAGGGCCGGGTCGGTTCTCGGGCCTCTTGGCCAGGCAGGCCGCGATCAGCGGCCGTAGCCCCGGGGGAACCTGCTCCAGGTCGGGCTCGGTGTGCACGACTCGGTAGAGCATGGCCGCGGTGTGCTCATTGCCGAACGGGCCGGATCCGGTCGAGGCGAACATCAGCACGGCACCCAGGGAGAACACATCACTGGGAGGCCCGACCTCCCCGCCGAAGGTCTGCTCGGGCGAAAAGTACCCCGGCGTTCCGAAGAACACGCCGGTCGCGGTCATGGCGCTGGCCGTCATCGCGCGGGAGATTCCGAAGTCGATGACACGCGGACCGTCCGGCCCCAACAGCACGTTGGCGGGCTTGAGATCGCGGTGCACGAGCTCGGCCGCATGGACGGCCTGGAGCGCTTCGGCCAACCCGGCGGCGAGTCCGTGGACGGTGTGTTCGGGCAGGGGACCGTGCTCGGCAACGGCCTGTTGCAGCGTCGGACCGGGGACGTACTCGGTGGCCAGCCACGGTTGCGCGGCATCCGGGTCGGAGTCGACCACCGCAGCCGTCCAGAACCCGCCGACCTTCGCCGACATTCGCGCTTCTCGACGGAACCGCTCCCGAAACTGCGGGTCCTCGGCGAGTTCGGGCCGGACCACCTTGACCGCCACCGCACGGCCGCCACGGGAGCGCGCGAGGTAGACCGCTCCCATCGCTCCGGCACCGAGGCGGGTGAGCAGCCGGTAGTCCCCGACGTGGCTCGGCTCGGCGCTCAACGGTGACTGCATACCAATCCCTTCCCCCCGGGGACGGGGCGCGCAGTTTTGCCGAAAACTGCTACAGCCCTGCTCGCCGCGCTCCCGATACTCGGCCACGGCGGAAGCGCAAGATCCACCGGATACAACCTATCGGCGTCCGCGCAGGATGTTCAGCGCGCGGTCGGCATGGGCTGCCATCCGCAACTCGCTGCGGACGATGCCCAGTACTTGACGATCGCGGTCGATGACGAAGGTGTGGCGCTTCACCGGCAGGGGACCGAACCGGCGCTTGACTCCGAAGTGATCGGCGACCGACCCCGCTGCGTCGGACAGCAGCGGGAAGCCCAGCGAGTTCGCCTCGGCGAACTTCTGCTGCTTGTCGACGGAGTCGGCGCTGATACCCACCGGCTGGGCCTCCAGGGCGGCGAACTCGACGGACAGATCACGAAAGTGGCAGCTTTCGGTCGTACACCCCGAGGTCATCGCGGCCGGGTAGAAGAACAACACCACCGGCCCCCCGGTCAGCAGTGTCGACAGGGCGCGTGTGGTGCCGTGCTGGTCGGGTAGTTCGAAGTTGTCGGCGAACTCACCTTGCCGCATCGGTGCTCCTTGACGGATCTGCGTGCGCGTCGCTGGCCGTGAACCTACATGGTCACGTTCGTTTCGGTGCCGCTGGAGCGGGTCGGCTCCCTCCGGCGTTGGTTTGAGTGCTCGCGTGGTCGGGTAGTCAGCAGAACGACCGTTCGAGCGTGTTCGGGCGGTTTCGCGAGATCGCGAGACGACGCGAAGGAGATCTCATGAGCGACAACCTCGGTGGCCTCAGGATCGCCTTCCTGGTGGCCCCGGAAGGCACGGAGCAGGTGGAACTCACCGACCCCTGGAGGAGCGTGCAGGATGCGGGCGGTCAGCCGGAGCTCGTGTCCGTACAGTCCGGGTCCATCCAGGCGATGAACCATCTCGACAAGGCGGACACCTTTTCCGTCGACAAGGTGATCACCGACATCAGCGCCGACGACTACGACGGGCTGGTACTGCCGGGAGGTGTCGCCAACCCGGATGTACTGCGGCAGGACTCCGATGCCGTGCGCTTCGTGGGGGAGTTCTTCTCGAAGCAGAAACCCGTGGCGGCGATTTGCCACGCACCGTGGATCCTCGCCGAGGCCGATGTCGTGCGGGGACGCAGGCTGACCTCGTATCCGAGCCTGGCCACGGATCTGCGCAACGCGGGCGCCGACTGGGTCGATGACGAGGTCGTCGTCGACGCGGGTCTGGTCACCAGCCGCAGCCCTCGCGATCTCCCGGCTTTTTGCAACAAGGCCGTCGAGGAGCTCTCGGAAGGCAAGCACCGCCAGCAGGCCCGCAGCGCCTGAAGCGGTGCTGCCTTGCCGAAAACGGTGGCCGCAGAGTGATACCGCAGGGTGATACCGCAGGTGACATCCAGGGTGCGGCGGCCACGAACACCGGATGTGGAGAGCCAATTCATGAAGCTCGGATATCTGCAGGACGTGTACGAACAGTCGGGTCCGTTCGCCACGGTGTATCTCGACACTTCCTCGGATGTGGAGAACGCCCCGAAACAGGTCGAACTCCGGTGGCGTTCAGCCAGGGAGTACTTGGCCGACGAGGGAGCGGACGAGGCGACCCTGCAGGCGATCGCGGAGAGAGTCGGTGGGCACCAGTGGCGTGAGTCGGGACCGCGCGGGCAGGTCATCGTCGCCGCTCAGGGGCGCGTGCTGCTGGATGACGAGTTGCCTCACCCGCCCGAGGAATTTCCCGGTGACGAGCGGGTCTTCTTCGGACCGCTGCCGCATCTGATGCCGTACCTGCGGATGCGCGGCGCACGCATTCCCTACGTCGTCGCGGTGGTCGATCACTCCGGTGCCGAGGTCAGCGCGGTCAACGCCGCACGGGAGAGCGACAGCACCACGGTGGAAAGCGGCGGCGTTCCCCTGCGCAAGACGCACGCCGGAGGAGAGGGCAACGAGCAGCGGTTCCATCACAGGGTCGAGGAAAAGTGGCAGCGCAATGCCGCCGAGGTGGCCGACGAGATCAACGATCGGGCACTCCGGACCGGTGCCGAGGCGATCGTGCTCGCCGGTGATGTGCAACAGCGCAAGCTCGTGCACGACCAGTTGCACAAGGGACTGCAGGACAAGGTGATTCAGACCGCGGCGAGCCACCGGGACCGCAAGGCCTCGGACGAGGGCCTGCAGGAAGAGATCTCCGCGACTCTGCACTCGGCCGTCGAGTCGCGGGTGGCCGAAACCGTGCAGGAGTTCGAGCGTGAGCGCGGGGAGCACGACCGAGCGGTCGAGGGCTGGAAAGCGACCGTGGGGGCTCTCCAGCGCGGCCAGGTCCGGACGTTGCTGCGCGCCTCCGCAACCGGGAACGAGCCGGTGGACACGGTGCATATCGGGCCCGGAGCCAACGAGATCGCCCTGGATGAGAAGGCTCTTCAGGAGATGGGGGTCGCCTCCAGCAGCAGCGCCCCCGCCGACGCGGCGATCGTGCGGTGCCTGATCGGAACGGATGCCGAACTGATGCTGGTCGATACGGACAAGGTCGATCTCACCGAGGGGATCGGTGCGGTGCTGCGCTACAGCGATCCCAATACGCCCAGCTAGCGGGTGGGCGTCCGGTTGGCCCTGGTGGAGTCGGACGCTTCAGGAAAACCGGCCTCTCCGGCACGGCACGAGGGACGCGCGGTTTTACCGAAAACCGCCACAGTCCGGAAATCACACGGAGGAAGTCATGACGACCGATCGCAAGGCTGTGGAAGCGACGCTGTCGGCAGCGGACTTCCCGGCGAGCAAAGAGGACATCGTCTCCTACGCCGAGAACAACGGTGCCGACGAGGCCACTGCACGTGCGCTGCGGGCGATGCCGCTCGGCGACTACGCGAACGTGGCCGAGGTGGTCCGATCCGTTCCCCTGGACAAGGGGATCGAGGAGGGCCAGTCGGATTCCGACAAGGCCCAGCAGGAACGCAAGACCCAGAGCGGGCTCGCCGAGCACGAGACGCAGACACCCACCAACCCGATCGTGGAGGAACTGGGCGAGAACCGCGGTAGCTGAGGCACCTCGGCGATGACGAGTCCCGGAGGAAGTCCCGCCACGTTCGGCGTGGCGGGACTCGTTGGCTCCGCCCGGCGGCTCAGCCGTCGAAGCGGCCGTGCTGGACGATCGTGCGGAAGCTGTTCCACTGGGAGCGCGTGAACGCGAGCGTGGGGCTCGCCTCGCCGAGCTTGGTGTCACGCACGCCGGTTGCGGACGGAGCGATACCCACTTCAATGCACGCGCCAGTGCCGTTGCTGCGGGTGGATTTACGCCACCGAGCCCCGGTGAGATCGGAGAAGGGCATTGCTGCTCCCTGGTGGTGCGTACGAATGATGAGCGGAGTGTAGCGATGCTCGTTGCTCACACGGCAGCACCTGTTCGAGGGATTTGCGGCAAACCGCCACCTGAGCAGGGCAGTCTCGATGGTCATGCTCGGCGGCTCAGCCGCCGAACTGACCGTCTTTGATGGTGCCCACGAAAGCGGCGAACTGTGCCGGGGGCAGAGCCAGGACGGGACTTGTCTCCCCGAGCTTGCTGTCGCGGATCAGTGCCGAGCCGGGAAGATTCTGAGCGACCTCGACACAGTTACCGCCGTTACCGCCGCTACGGCTGGACTTGCGCCATACGGCGCGGTGAAGGTCTGCGCTCATGCCGCGCCCCTCTCCGAGTGTTACGTCTGTAGTTCCTCAGCCGCCTGTCGCATCAGTGCGGCACTGTCGGCCGGACTCAGTGCGATGGCTCTCAGGCGGTCGAATGTCAGGGTATACGTGTCAACGTCGGCCTGACGATCGTGGTAGGCCGCCGAGGTCAGACTCTCGGTGTAGGCCAGCGAAGGGGCCACGTCGTCGGGGAACCGGAGCAAGACAAACGGAAAACCTGTCGCGGGGTGAGCCCCGGCCGCATACGGGATGACCTGGATTTCCACCTCGGCTTGCTGCTGAATATCGAGCAGCAGCGTGAGCTGCTCGGACATCACGGAAGGGCCGCCGACCACGCGCCGGATAGCAGCCTCGCTCATGACGACGACCAGGCGCGCGCCGTCCTTGAGCAGCCGTTCCTGCCGCTCGGTGCGGACCTTGAGCCGGCTCTCGATCTCACTCTGCGGCATTCCGGGATTACCGCTGTTGATCAGAGCATGCGCGTAGCTCTCCGTCTGAAGCAGTCCGGGGACCAGCTCGACCTCGTAGGTACGGATCTCCGCCGCTGCCGACTCCAGCCCGACGAAACGTTGAAACCACCGGGGGACCGCCCCTCGGTAGCTTTGCCACCAACCGCGCTGGTTGGCCCCTTTCGCCAAGCTGTGGATCTCGGCGGTGTCCTCCTCGGTGGCACCGTAGGCCGCCATCAACGCGTTGCGTTCGGCGACCTTGGTCGGCACGTCGCCGTACTCGATTTTCCTGATCTTGCTTTCCGAGCACTCCAGGAGGGCGGCGGCTTCCGCTGTGTTCTTGCCTGCCGCGATACGGAGCTCGCGCAGTGCTTGACCCAGCGCCCTCCGGCGTGCTGTGGGGCTCTCCTTCATGCCTCGCATCCTTCCCGCGTTCCGGCCAAAACGCGATCACCCGAATGGACGACTAGTAATGGTTACCGGTAATGGCTATGGTTCTCAGTAGCTGATCATGAAGGCTGGTAAAGGATACCGACAGAACAGAGAAGATGATCGAACATGGCAGTACCGCGCACCAATCCGGGTATGGGATCGCATACCGGATTTGCCCGCCGGGATCGGACATGTGCCACGCGACGTGTGAGCGGTCGTCGGTGCTGTCCGGAGCGTGCACGAGCCGTGCCGAGGTGAGCCGAGTACTCCGGAGTTTCCAAAAAGACCGCTCGCCCGGTGGACGTTGGATCACACGGCCCGCAAACCGTGCAGGACCACCGGGCGAGCTGCCTCCCCGCGCGTGCTTGGCGGCGGGCGCGGGGAGGCCCCCTTCATCAGCGTTCCCCACTGACAAGGAGTGAGATCATGATACCTGCTGCGACCCGCGAGGAAACCACTTCCGCGCGCTGCGCCCCGGAACAGCGAGGTCCGGAACAGGGCGATACGGAAACCGGCGTGCGTTATGTGCGCTACCGCCGAGGCGAGGTCGGTGAGTCCCGGCGCAGCATCCACGTGGCGATGTGTATGCCCGACGGGTTGCTGGCCTCGGCCTGCGGGCAGACATTCCAGCCCGGCCGGATGGAAGACACCACGCGAGGCATGCCGTGTCTGACCTGCGTGCATCGACTGGCCTCGGCCGAGCGCACCCGGGCGTCGACTCGGTTGGTGGACGAGCACGGCGAACACGGCCTGCCCCGGTGACCGCTCCCGGCCACTCCCGTGCCTACTCCCGCCTTCCGCGAATGACCAGCAGCAAGGACACATCCCATGGACCTTCTGATCTTTCTGGCCGGTATCGCCGTCCTGACCGGACTGGGCATGCTCCTGGCCTGGCCCCGCCACGACGACCTCGACCCCGGTGAGCACCGCCGCGAGCCCGCACGGCAGTCGGCGCGCCGGGGAAAAGCATGAGCGCCCCGGAACCGGCCCCGCCGGAGGCGCACGTCTGGATGTCCGGTGTCCGGGAGGCCGGGTGGCACGCCGTAGCGGTATCCGCCAGCGGTGGCGCACCGATGGCGGCCTGCGGGCACCGCCTGTCCGTGCCCGTCCATCACAGACTCGGGGACACTCCGCCGCAGGACGGGATACGTGTCGTCTGTCCACCCTGCACACATGCTCTGGAAAGGGAGGAACACCGAGTGCCCCGTGTCTCCGCGCGCATCGACTGGCCCACAGTGGACCCGGATATCCGGTGGCCGGAGACAGACCCCGACGAGCCGGAAACCCCGACACGGCGACGTCCCTCACTCGACACGGCCCTGGCACTGTTGCTGACCCCCGACACGCCGGCCCCGGACCGCACTCCCTTACCGAAGGCCGGTGAGTCGGCGAGTACGCCCGACGTGCTGCGGCCCGCCGCATAGACCGAACCCGGCGCGGTGTCGCGACCCCGACCCCGGCATCGCGCCGCGCCCATCCCGGCGCGGGACAACGGCGTCCCCGTCGGGGGATGGGCGGTCCTCGGTGCGGCACCTTCCCGCCGCACCGAGTTTTCCGGCCGGGACGAGCATCCCCGAGCGCCTGTGCTCGTCCCGGCCGGTCCCGCACCCTCCCGGATTTAGAGCCGGAAAACTTGATCGATTTGGATACACTGACGGCCGTGAGTGAAGCGAACACCTCCTACGAGGGCCTGCCCGAACAGATGCGGGTGCGCCGCGGAAAACTGGATCGGCTGCGCGAGTCCGGTGTCGACCCCTACATGGCGCGCTCTCCTCGCACCACTGCGATTGCCGAGGTCCGCGAGAAGTACGGGCACCTCGGCACCGACGAGCACACGGGGAAGCAGGTGGGCCTCGCCGGGCGAGTCATGCTCTACCGCACCGGAGGTAAATTGTGCTTCGCCACGATCGCCGACGCTTCCGGTGATATCCAGATCATGCTGGCTCTGGACCGGCTGGGCGACGACTCACTGGCGGCGTGGAAAACCGATATCGATCTCGGCGATCACATCGGCGTCGAAGGTGAGGTCATTACTTCCCGCCGAGGTGAACTCTCGATCATGGTCGAGAACTGGACATTGACGGCCAAATGCCTCCGGCCTCTGCCGGAAAAGCATCACGGCCTCACCGATCCCGAAGCGCGGGTGCGGCAGCGCTACGTCGATCTGATCATCAACCCGGAAACCCGCCGGATGGCGGTTCAACGTCCCGAGGCAATACGTGCGCTGCGCTCCGGTCTGCACGAGCAGGGGTTCGTGGAGGTCGAAACCCCGATGCTGCAACAAGTACACGGGGGAGCCACCGCGCGCCCGTTCAAAACCCACATCAATGCTTATGATCTCGACCTGTACTTGCGGATCGCGCCGGAGCTGTTTCTCAAGCGGCTGGTCGTCGGTGGACTGGAAAAGGTCTTCGAGATCAACCGCAACTTCCGCAACGAGGGAGCGGACTCCACGCACAATCCCGAGTTCACGATGCTGGAGTTCTACCAAGCCTATGCCGACTACACCAGCATGGCCACGCTCACTCGCGAGCTGATTCAGCAAGTGGCCTGTGCGGTCCTCGGCGACACCGTGGTCACGCGCGGCGACACCAAGATCGACCTCAGTGGCGAGTGGCCCTCGGTGCGGCTTCACGATGCCGTGTCCCAGGCTCTGGGGGAGGAAATCACCCCGCGGACTTCCACGGAATCGCTGATTCGGCTCGCCGAGGCGCACAACGTTTCCCACGATCCCCAGTGGGGACCGGGAAAGCTCGTCGAGAACCTTTTCGAGGAACTGGTCGAACCCACCCTGATCCAGCCCACGTTCGTGCAGGATTTCCCCGTGGAGACCAGCCCACTGACGAGGCAGCACAAGGACGATCCGCTGCTGACACCCCAGTGCCGACATCATCGGCGAACTGCTGCGTCCGGATGATTGCTCCCCTTGCGAGAGGCGGGACTCGGCTCAGGCCTCGACGGCGGCGCCGCAGATGCCGCAGGTCTCGAGCCGGCGGCGCTTCCAGCGTGCGATCGGGATGAAGAACACCGTGAACTGCTTGAACTCCCGCGTGCGCGTCCACTGCGTCGTGTTGTGACAGCGCGGGCAGGTCCGGGTCTCCCCGGGCCCAAGATGCTGCTGCTTGGTGCCGAGGCCGAAGATGAAAAGCACCATGCCAGCGTAGGAAGCGATTCTCCGGAGCCGGTCATCGGCACGGTCATCGCCGTGCCGGGCCGCGTCACAGCATTACGTCCTGATAAGTCGGTACTCGATCGGCGTGCTGGAGTACCGTGAGGGCTGTTGGCATCGGCGAAACGAGCCCGTTCTGCAGGGGTCACCACCTCGGCCCAGCGCCCTGGAACCTTTCGTGATCTGCACCGACGGCCGCTATCGCATGTGGTACCGGGTGTCGGTAACAGGCGTAGCGACCTGAGAACTACGCCCTGTAGTCCTTCCCACACCTCGGCCGCCTCGATTGACATCCTTATTGAAAATGGTTTTCATGGTCTTTACGAACAGGCCAGCAGGACCGCTCGCGCCACGCACGAGGACCGGCGGTTGTGCACGAGGAATGGATGCAGTCGATGAGCGCGAGAGACCGGTTGAACGCGGGATTGGTGGTGCTGGTGAGTGCTGTGCTCACCGCTGCTTGTGGCAGCGGGGGCAACGTCCGCGAAGCCCGGAGTGAGGATGGCTCGAGGCCGGTGCAGGCCTTTGTGAGCATCCTTCCGCAGCGCTACATCGTGGAACAGATCGGCGGCACGCTGGTGGATACACAGGTACTGCTGCCGCCCGGTGCCTCGCCGGCTACCTATGCCCCCAAGCCCTCCCAGTGGACGAAGCTGGCCGATGCGGACGCGTACTTCGCGGTGGACGTGCCGTTCGAGCGCGCGATGAGCGATCGCATCCGGACCGCTGGCGGGGACGATATGCGCTGGGTACGGACCTGGAAGGATGTCGACCGCGGCAAGCTCGACAACGGCGAACCGGATCCGCACATCTGGTTGTCTCCGCGTCGGGTGGCGGTGCAGGCGGCGACCGTGGCAGACGCGTTGAGTCGGATTGACCCTGCCCATGCTGATACCTATCGAAAGAATCTCGCCCGGTTCCAGGCCCGTGTCGACGACCTCGATCGCCACATCGAACGCAAGCTCAAGCCTTATTCCGGCAGCACGTTCATGTCCTTTCACCCAGCGTGGAAGTACTTCGCCGAGGATTACGGCCTGAACATGATTACGATCGAGGCCGGCGGCAAGGAGCCCAGCGCCGGAGAGCTACGGCATCTGATCGGCCGGGCCCGCAAGCTGGGCATTGAGGTGATATTCGTCCAGCCGCAGTTTTCCCAGGCCGACGCCCGCACCATCGCCGCTCAGGTGGGAGCCGGGGTGGAGCCCATCAACCCGCTGCCGGCCGACTGGGAACGCCAGCTGCAGCACGTGGCCACGGCCTTGGCCACCTCGTTCGAGGGCGCTCAACGGTGAGCACCGCGGAGCCCGCTGCCGCGCTTGTTCTGGAGGGCGTCAGTGTCGCCTACGGCACCACACCAGCACTGCGGGATGTCGATCTGCACCTGCGGGCTGGTGAGCTCGTAGCGTTGGTAGGCCCCAACGGCGGCGGCAAATCGACTCTGCTCAAAGTGGTGGCTGGTTTGCTGTCCCCATCGCAAGGCAGCGTGCGGATCGACGGTCAGCCTCCGCGCCACCGTCGACACCGCATCGGCTACCTTCCGCAAACCGAGCTGTTCGATCCCAGCTTTCCGGCCTCGGTGTGCGACGTGGTCGCCATGGGGCGGCTGCGGTCCTCCTGGCGACCCCAGTGGCTGCGTCGCTCCGACCGCGTTGCCGTTGAAGCGGCATTGGCGCGCGTGGGCATGCGGGGCCTCGCGAGACGACCCATCGGGCAACTCTCCGGCGGGCAGCGCCAACGGACGCTGCTGGCCCGGGCCCTGGTCGCCGATCCTGACCTGCTGATACTCGACGAGCCCGAAGCCGGTCTCGACCCGGAATCGACCGCCGGCTTATACGAGCTGCTGAGCTCACTGGCCGGGCAGGCGACCATTCTGGTGGCCTCCCACCATGTCGACACCGTCGCCGCGCAGGCCCTCCGCATCCTCCGCGTCGATCAATGCCTCAGCGCATCGACCAACGATGCCGACCAGAGCACCAGCAGTGATCCGGAAGCGCTGACAAGCCGCGAGCGCGGCACCATACACGAGCACAGCAATGCGAGATTCACACCATGATGCAGGTTCTGCAGCTGGAATTCATGCAAAACGCGCTGATCGCTGCGGTACTGGCCAGCATCGCGTTCGGTATCATCGGCTCGCTGGTGGTGGTCAATCGCGAAGTGTTCATCGCAGGCGGTATTGCCCATGCCGCCTATGGCGGAGTGGGGCTCGGGTTCCTGCTCAGCTTGGACCCCTCCTTGACCGCGATGGGATTCGGTTTCGTCGCCGCCCTGGCCATGGGCATAACTCGGCGCTTCACCCGGCAGCGCAGCGACACCCTGATTGGCATGCTCTGGGCCGTCGGTATGTCGCTGGGTGTCATCTTCATCAATAGCACCCCCGGCTACACCGCCAACGCGAAAAGCTACCTGTTCGGCTCCCTGCTGGCCGTCTCCGGAAGCGACCTCATCGTGATCGCGTCCGTGACTGCGGCCATCGTCGCGTTCGCCGTGCTCTACTACCGCCCGCTGATGGCCTATTCGTTCGACCCAACCTTCACTCTTGCCCGCGGACTGCCCACCTTCGCCCTCGAACTGGTATTGCTGGCTGCTATCGCGCTCACCGTCGTGGTGTTGATGCAGGTCGTGGGATTGATCTTGCTGATCGCCATGCTGACCATTCCCGCCGCTTGTGGCGCATTGTTCGCCCACAGCCTGCGCAGCATGATGATCGCAACCATCTCGATCGGAATCGTGACCTCCGTCGCCGGCTTGGCCGCGTCCTACACCTTCGACCTCACATCCGGCCCGGCAATCGTGCTGACCGCCTCGGCCGCTTTCGCTATCGCCCTGCCCACCCAACGGCTCATCGGCTGGACGAAGGCGTGAGACTGGTGATCTCGTTCTGAGACCCCGTGCCACCCGGCGGACGGACCACCGAAGAGACACGTGCCGACGGCGACCTGGAATCGCTCCGCGGCCCGGGCCGGCGGCCAGCCGTCGTCGACGGCACACCGGACCAGCCGCATCCTGCCTGTCTCGGTCAACGGGGCGTTACGGCGACACACGAGGACCTATCCACTGGTGGGGTAGGCAGTAAGTTGTCCGTATTGGGTTTCGACGATCCCGACCACGCCGTTGACGATCACTGGCGAGGCACCGGGCCGGGCATTGCGGTCCTTGCCGGTGCGGGCGTCGAGCACCGTCGAGCCGTTGTAGTCGGTGGTGGTATACACCGCGCCATGCCAGACTGCGGTCACCCTCGGAGCGAGCTGCCCGTGCGCCGGAAGCTGCCAGAGCCGCTTTCCGGTGGTTGCGTCAATCGCGAACACCTGACGAGTCTTCGTCAATGTCTCGCGGGAGCACACCAGGACCTCGACCTGATCAAACAGGCAATACGCCGTCGCACCGTCACCGGTTCTACGGTCGAGTTGGGCACCAGTGGCAGGGTCGACGAGAGCGAAAAACGGGTCGGCGGTCTCGTAGTCGATGCCGGATATGGCAAGCAGGGAACTGCCCGCCGCCTGCGCCTGCATCTCGCGCGAGGTTATCGTCATCGTCCGCCACCGAGTCCGGCCGTCTTGGACGGCCCACGCGGTGAGCTGCCGGCGCCCGCGGTTGGGCGCGACACCGACGACCTGGTTTCCCGCGAGTGCCAGCGCATGGGCGTTTTCGTGGGTCCATCGCAGTGTGCGGGTGGACAGATCCACCGCGTGGACGGTGCCCGGAGTCGATACGTTCGCGGGTGGAGCCACATTGACGATCGCCGTCGTGCCCTGCACCCCGACCACCTGGGAAAGCTGGCGAGCGGAACTGTCATCGGACAGGGGCAACGTCATGCGCCAGGCCAGCGTGCGGGTGGTCGTGTCCACTGCGACCAATTCCACCGCCCGGTGCTCCGGTGTGGTGCCGTGTCCGGGAACAATCACCACGAACGTGGCCAGCGCCTGCGTCTTCCCTTGCACCTCGGTGATCACGGGTGCCGCGGCGACCATCTGGCCGACCCCGTGAAACGCCGGTTGTGGTGGATGCTGCGGGCGAATCGCGGCCAGCCGGCGGCCCGTGCGGGTGTCGACGATCAGCAGGGCCTCCGGGGTCATCAGGTAGGCAGTGGTTCCCTGCAGCGCCACCGGTCGGGTGTGCTCCTCAACCGCGGAGGCCGCCTCGGGCAGCGGCACCGCACCGGCCCGATTGAACTGCATCGGGGGATCGAACACCTTGGGGGCGGGCGGCTTTGGCGTGGTCGACGTAGCGGAGGGCTCTGGTGGGGCCGGCGCGGGTGGCTGTCCTGCGCACCCAGCGAGCACGAGCATCCCCACCGCAGCACACACCGCGAGGCAAGGCGCCCTCAGGCGGCCTGACATGGTGCAGCTTCCCCCGAACCCCCTGCGCGATACCACCGGAGAGACCCTACCAGCGATCTTGACCATGATGGAGCGCACTTGTAGGGGTCATGCACGCTCGGCGAGGTCGGCGAGCCGATCCAGCGAGGCTTGAAGCTTGTCCGACGTGGTCGCCAGAGCGCGTGGGAAGCGCTTCTCGTCTGCCAACCGGGTCCAGTCGTAGGTGTGGGTCACCCGCGTGCACGCCGCGTCGATCGGCTCAAGCTCCCATCTCCACAGGTGCCCCGGAGGTTGCTGCCCCGGCTCGGCGGGTCGCCACGCGATGCGCCGGCCATCCTCGAACTCGACCACGTGGTTCTCCCGGACACTGCCGTGCGTGATGGTTACGGTGAACACCTCGCCCACGGCCCGGACTCGCTGCCCGCCGGGAGCCTCGGCCACGTTGTCGTTGCCGTCCCAGGCAGGCTGCTGGGCCGGGTCGGCGATGAGCTCGAAGATCCACTCTGCTCCGGCCGCCACCTCGCGGCTGACACTGACTACGTGACTTGCCTCGCTGTTGTCGCCCACGCACTCATGCAAACACACAGTAAGCAGATGCCACTATGGCGCAGGAATACTGAACGCGCAGGGACTGCAATGTCCGGTTGTCGATCGGTATGCGGACGCGGCGCAGCTTGATCGGTCATGGAATGCACTGTGTGGGTGGAGCTGCTCGCAGACGCCGGTGGGTGATTGCGCGGGATCGGGCGGGAGATCGCTGAGCTGCGGGAACGTGCCGCTTTGCGGACCGGGGGCAATGTCGGGAGCAGCGGGCCTTCACGGCATGGAAGGCTGGTGCCGTGCAAGAGCCGGAGCGCGAACCACAGCCGGGTGTCAACCCCCGCACGCCAGGCAAGAAGCCACCGCCCGCTGCCCTGCGCGGTCCGGACCGGTACCGATCACGGCCCGGATCCATGGGTCCGGATCAAGGTGTACCGACCGCTCAACGTCTTGTTACTCTCGCCGACGTCGACGACCAAGCCGGGGACCGGGTCTCGGTGTCGGCGTTTCATGCGGTGGAGCTCGTCGACGGGAGTCGTGTGTTGTTGCTGGACGATCGAGGTTGGGGATCGTCAGCGACCTGGGCCGCGAGTTCGGTAGCAGACATCCGGGAAACGACACGCACGGTGGTCGGGCCGTACGAACCGCCCGAGGGTCGTTCGTACGAAGCTGAGGAAGCACTGCACTGGGCTTCCCTGCAGCAGATCGCCCAGCGGCAGGGCTTTGCCGTCGACGCGCACGAGCTCAGCCGGCTGCCGCACGATGTTGTGCTCACCGAGCGACTGCGCGCCCGCGTAGGTCGTGGCCCGGGCCTGCACGCATCCGACTGACTGTCCTGCAGCTCACGGGATCGCTAGCCGCACACCTGCCAATCCCCGTCTGCGCAACGGTTCGCCGCGGCCTGCAGGCTGCGGTAACCGCGCATGACCACGTGACTGAAGTGCGTCCAGCAGCCGCCCGGAGTGGCCGGCGAGTCGATCACTTCCCTGCCCTCCTCGTCGCGTCACTCCCGCACGTTCACGGCGGCCTTTGCGACCTCCTCCAGCCACCCGGGCTTATCGCCCCGGCCGATGGCGTGATCTTTGCCGGGGCGATCGATTGTCGGCGCTGCTTGCCCAGGCTTGGGAAACCCGACCGTCCGGGACGGCCCATCTGACGTGATCGGCCGCCAGGACAGCAAAAAGTCCCCGCGGCCAGTGCGGTCGCGGGGACTGTGATGTTGCTGGTCCTCTTTCGCTGGGGGTCTTCACTCGTGATATTGCGCTATGGTGTTGGCTGCGGGTGCGTAGTTCGCAGAGCTCTGGGGGCGGGTTCGATCGGTGTTGGTGCTTTTGTGGTGTTGTGGATCAGGGACCGGGCCCACCGTCTGGCTTCGGTGCGGGTTCTGCTCCATACCGTGGCCTGTCCGGTGTTCGGGCTGAGCACGGTCCGGCCTGGCCCGGAGTTGACGATGAGTTCGTCCGGTGTCGGTGTGTTCATGGGGCTCACTTCGGGATGGCGAACTTCGGTTTGTCGGTGATGTTCGTGGTCACGGCCGCGGAGTAGAAGACCGTTCCTTTCGGGGCGGTGAGGTTGGCCGGGAGTGTGAGCTCGTCGCGGCCACCGGGTTTGACCAGGACCTGCCGCTGGCCGATGTATTGGTAGTCGGACTTGTTGAAGATGATCTCCTGCCGGATGTGGCCGGTGGAACTGACGCGGCCGACGGCGATACCGGGTTGGCCGTTGAAGGTGGTGGTCTCCTCGGTGACGGTGACGCCGGGGATCTTCAGGGCCGCGCGGTAGAGGGCAGCGCGTAGCTCGGACGGCACCAAACCGCTGGTCAGCACCCCGGAGAGGCGTCGGAACTGGGTGTCGGCACGGCTGTCGTTGAACACCACGGCCGATTCGCCGTGTCCGGTGGCCAGCGCATCCAGCAGTGCTTGCGGCTCATGGGGGAGCGAGGCCAGAAACTTCGGGGTCGGGTCCAGCCACGTGGCGGGTTTGTCCTCGATCGGCGTGCGGTGACTGTCCTTGGAGTTCCGGTCGCCGACCGCGCTGCCGGGATGTCCGGGTTCGATCGGGTGCATGGTGCGGCCGGTCTGCTTGCCGTGGTGACTCGGGCCTGCGAAGTACCGGGTTGTCGTCTCGAACCGGTCGGGATAGTGGTTTTTGACGTAGCGCTTGTCGTCGGCACTGCGAAACTTCGTCGCGATCGGCCCTGTCCGGGTTCGATACATCATGCCCTGGGCCTTGGAGGGTATCCACACCTCCTCGCGAGTCTTCTTCCGGAAGGCAATGAACGCGTCGTCCGGAACGGGAGTGGACGTGTGCTGCCCCTCCTTCGCGGGGATGCGGGCCAGCCGCCAGTGCTCTGTCGTGATGTGGGTGTACTGGCCGGGGCCCGGCTTCGCGGTGTCCGTGTTCTCGGCCGCGGTGTGCAGCACGTGAGCTACCGTCTCCATACGCGCGGTCTCGGGCGCGTCGCCGGCCGAGCCGAAGCCGGCCACGTTCAGGCCGGCGCCTGCCACCACCACGGCGACCGCGGCGGCCCCGGCCGTGCGGGCGCGCCGAGCACCCCGAGCGCGCCTGCCGCGCCGCAGCACACTTTGCCAGGCCCGGCCCTGACCGTCCGGAGACAGCCCCGGCTCGGAGGACGCATCCCCCAAAGCCCGGAGATGGGTGATCAGGTCTTCGTCGTCGATGTTCACAATGCCACCTCTTCGATGTCCGATCCGGTGAATAGGTCCCCATAGGCCTTGCGCAGGTTCCCGAGTCCGTGGGCAGCCTGGCTTTTGACCGTGCCGGGCGAACAGCCCAGCGCCGCGGCGACCTCGTCGATGGGAAGGTCGTAGACGAATCGCAGCACCAACACGGCCCGTTGCCGTGGAGGCACCCGTAACAGGGCAGCCCGCAAGCCTTGACGCTCGAGCTCGCTGTGCTCCTGCTCCACCGGACGCTCCGGCACGTCGGCCATAGCGTGCTCGCGGCCACGTCTCCCGCGACGGGTATTGATGAACAGCCGCGTCACGGTCTTACGCAGGTAGGCCTGCGCGGTCGCCCGCCGGACCCGGCGCCAATGCGAATACATCCGCACGAACGCCTGCTGCGCGATCTCCTCACTCTCCGCGTGATTCCCACAGAGGGTGTAGGCATACCGGCACGCGGAGGCGAACTGCGCGGCGAAAAACTCGGCGAACTCGCCGTTTCCCACCGCCGCGGACTGTCCATCATCGTCTGTGCTCGCATGCCGCACCGCAAGTCCCTCCCAGGGCCAATACCCGATCTGCTCGACTGCTCTGCCCCCACTACAAGCAGGCGGCCAGCCAGGTTGTACGACGCCAACAAACCCACCCGAAAAGTGACCTGAACCACTGACATCGACGGGCACGGCAACGTGTGCGCATGCGCCGCCCCGCAGGCAGTGGGCCGGTAATGCGGCGGTTCGGTCGCCGGGCCGGTGCGGGATGGCGCATGGCCGGAGCGGTGGAGCGGAAGGAGCGCATTGCCACCATCCGCCGGGACGCTGTCGTCGAGGTGTATGCCCGGGTCGAGGTGTTGCCGGGTGAGCACCGTCGCCGCGAGCCGGATGGAGTGTCGTTCCGGGGCAACCGGGGCGGGTACGGTCGTGGCTCGTTTCGTTGCCGGGTTTTCCCGGCGGCGTGGCAGTCGTCGATCGAGGGGAAGTGTGTCCGAGGCACCAAGCTCGGATTCCGGGAGCCACGGGGCCTTCCTCGCCGCCCTCGCGGCGCTGCTCGTGGCTCCGTCGGGGCCGTCGCGGTGTCTCCGACGGAACGGAACACAGGCGGGCCTGATCCGGTGAAACCCGGACCGGGCCCGGATCAAGGTGTACCGACGGCCCCTGCTCGGGGACGAGATCAGCCGACCCCTCCTCAGTCCACCAGTGCCTGGTAGACGAGCTGCTGCAGTTGGGAGCGGATCGGGTGCGTGCTGGAGGGCAGGAGCTGGGTCAAAAACACCACGGTGAGGTCCTCGCGCGGGTCCACCCAGAAGGCGGTGCTGGCCGCCCCGCCCCAGGCGTACTGGCCGACCGAGGCGACGACCTTGGAAGCGGTCGGATCGTCGTTGACGGAGAACCCGAGCCCGAATCCCTTGCCCGCATTGGCGACCTCGGAGAACGATCCCATGGCCAGCGTTTCCAGGTCGGCCCCGCCCGGTAGGTGGTTGCGGGTCATGTAGTCGACCGTGCGGCTGCTCAGCAGGCGGGCCCCTTCGAGCTGACCACGACCCAGCAGCATCCGGGTGAACCGGTGGTAGTCCCGTGCCGACGAGATCAGCCCACCGCCTCCGGAGAAAACCCCGGGGCGGTGATGGGCCACCCGCCCGAACTTGTCGTTGCGCACCGCCTTGCCCGCGCGGTCGGCCGTGTAGAGGCTCGCGAGCCGGTCGCCGTCCTGTTCGCCGACGCTGAAGGCGGTGTCGCGCATGTCCAGCGGCTCGAAGATGTGCTCCCGGAAGAACTCGTCGAGCGACTGTCCGGAGGCGACCTCGACCAGACGGCCGAGCACGTCGGTGGCCACCGAATAGTTCCACCGTCGGCCCGGGTCGAACAGCAGCGGGAACTCGGCCCATGCGGCACAGGCACCCGCGAGGTCGAGTCCGGCCGGGTGTCCCCACTCGAAGCCCTCGTCGCGATACATCTGGTCCACCGGGTGGATGTGGTGGAAACCGTAGGTGAGTCCGGCGGTGTGGGTGAGCAGATGCCAGATGCGGATCGGTTCGGTGGCAGGCCGGGTCTGTGGCTGCCGTGCGGAACCGTTGACGTAGACCCGCTGGTCGGTGAAGGCGGGCAGGAAGCGGCTGATCGGATCGGTGAGTTCGAAGGCGCCCTGCTCGTAGAGCATCATCGCCGCCACCGAGGTGATCGGTTTGGTCATGGAGTAGATCCGAAAGAGGGTGTCGGTCTGCATCGGCAGTCCCTTCTCGGTGTCGCGCATGCCGTGTGTGCTCAGGTGCGCGATCTTTCCCCGGCGTGCGACCAGGACCAGCCATCCCGGCAGCCTGCCGTCGGAAACGTACTCCGCGAAATGCCGGTCGATGCGCTGTAGACGCCGCGCGTCGAGGCCGACTTCGCTCGGTTCGACCTCGGTCTGTAGCTGGCCCACTGGGTACTCCTCGTCATCGGTGATCGCCTCTTTTCTACTCGTCGGTAACGCTACTGCGCCAGCAGCTCGGCAGGATCGCCGAGGTTTGGGCATGCGGTGTCCGGGTAACCATCGTCGGAGACCACCGCGCTCTCTGTGACAGGAAGAGGAACCATGTCGGATCCATTCGAGGGCGGGACACCGTCGCCGAACGAGGTCGAACCGGATTCCCGGGATCCGGAGGATCCGAACAACCTGCAGTCCGCCCAGACCCTGGACGAGGACGAGCTCGCCGCCGATCCGCTGGAAGAGGGTGTGGAACCTGCCGAGCACTGGTCCAGCGTCGCCGAGGCCAGGCCGACACCGCGGGAGCAGCGCCAAGGAGAAACCCACGACGAGCGGCTGGCCGAAGAGCGCTCCGAGGCCTCCCCCGGTGGGGTGGAGCAGCCGCTGACCGAGACGCGAGTGCACGAACTGGACGAGTCGGTCGACGACCGTGCCGCTGCCGAGATCGCCGACGGTGTGGACGAGGAGGAGTACGCGGACAGGCCCGTCGAGACCGAGCACGGCGCGGTTCTGGAGGGAGAGCAGGTGGAACCCACCGGTCGGTCCGCCATGACCAGGGAAGGCGCGGACGTGGCGGACGAGGAGGCCTCCGGGCGGATGCCGGAGGAGGACGCCGAACGGATCGAGGACAGTGGACGCTGACGGGCAGCCGACCGCAGGGGAGCGGGAAGTATCTCTTCCCGCCGTCGGTGGAGAAGGTGAGCAGCTTCTCGGGGACCTCGCCGTCCCGGAGGGCGCCCACGGTCTGGTCGTGTTCGCCCACGGCAGCGGCTCCTCTCGCCGCAGCTCGAGAAATCGCTGGGTCGCCGGTCAGCTCCAGCGGGTGGGACTGGCCACGCTGCTGATGGATCTGTTGAGCGAGGAGGAAGGGCGCCTGGATGCGCGCACCGCCCAGCTGAGATTCGACATCGACTTCCTGGTGCGCAGGATTCTCGGAGTGATCGACTGGCTTCCCGAAGATGCGGAGACCCGGTCGCTGCCGTTCGGGCTGTTCGGTGCGAGTACCGGCGCCGCAGCCGCACTGGGCGCCGCCGCGCACAGGCCCGAGGTCACCCGAGCCGTGGTGTCCCGCGGCGGGCGTCCTGATCTGGCGGGGGCGGACCTGAGCGGGGTGCGTGCCGCGACGCTGCTGATCGTGGGCGGTCAGGATACGGATGTCCTCGGACTCAACCGGGAAGCGGCCGAGCGGCTGAGTGCCACTCACGAGATCCACATCGTGGACGGAGCAACCCACCTGTTCGAGGAGCCCGGCGCTCTCGACGAAGTCGCGGATGTCGCTGCCGACTGGTTTCGCCGCCGCTTGGGGGGAGGATCGACGGCGCCGCCCTCGACGATGTCGTGAACTCGCCTGCGGCCGTGTCGGTTTACGGCGAAACCGCATGGCCTGCTCCCGGGGAGAGGGTCGAAGCTTCCGGGAAGACGTCACCCCCACGTCCGTGGCGTGTACCACCCTTACCGACCAGTAACCGGTAGTGGTTGGCATGATCTGCGGACAACCGAAGCGTCGGCTTGTGGGGTTGGCGGGCCGGACGTGGTGACGACCGAAGGGAGCAGTGTGGTGACGGAGATCCAGCGCGTCGGTGTGGTGGGAGCAGGTCAGATGGGCTTGGGCATCGCCGAGGTCAGCGCCCGGGCCGGACTCGACGTGGTGTTGACCGATGTCAGCGAGGAGGCCGCCAAGGCGGGGCGTTCACGGATCTGGAAGTCCTTGAACCGGGCGGTGCAGAAGCAGAAGATCAGCGAAGCCGACCGCGATGCCGCACAGGAACGCATCCGCTGCACCACCTCCCTGGCCGAGCTGCACGACCGCGGGCTGGTGATCGAGGCGGTCGCGGAGAACGAGGAGGTCAAGGCCAAGGTCTTCACCGAACTGGACCAGGTGGTCGGTGACCCGGAGGCGATTCTGGCCTCGAACACCTCCTCCATCCCGATCGCCAAGCTCGCCTCGGCCACGAAGCGGCCGGCACAGGTGATCGGTATCCACTTTTTCAACCCGGTGCCCGTACTCAAGCTGGTCGAGGTGGTTCCCTCGCTGCTGACCGGTGAGCAGACCACGCAGCGAGCCACCGACTTCGCCGCCGATCGGCTGGGCAAGGAGGCGATCCGGGCCCAGGATCGAGCCGGGTTCGTGGTGAACGCGCTGCTGGTTCCCTACTTGCTGTCGGCGATCCGGATGGTCGACAACGGAGTGGCCTCCGCGGAGGACATCGACAACGGCATGGAGCTGGGCTGTGCGCATCCGATGGGGCCGCTTCGGCTGGCCGACATGGTCGGCCTGGACACCGTGAAGGCGATCGCGGACTCGATGCACGCGGAGTACAAGGACCCCGGCTATGCGGCTCCTCCGCTGCTGCAGCGCATGGTCGATGCGAATCTGCTGGGCAAGAAATCCGGCAACGGTTTCTACGAGTACGGCTGATCCGTGTCGAGGGTGGCGCGGAGGGTGTCGACCGCATGCCTGCGATGGGCGGTCAGCAGTGCGGTCAGCTCCTCCGCGTCCCGCTGCTCGGCCGCCCGCACGATCTCCTCGTGTTCCCGGCGGACCCGCGCGCGGTTGACGTCGGAGTTGTAGTAGACGGCGCGGTAGGCGTCGGTGGCGTCCCAGAGCGTGCGTACGATCCGTAGCAGTCGCGGCATTTCGGCCGGTTGCAGCAGGGCGAAGTGGAACCGGCGATTGGCCGCGATCATTCCCACGAGATCGTTGTCGTCCGCTGCGTTGTCCACATCGCGCTGTGCGTCGGTGATGCGGCTCAGGTCCGTGTCGGTGAACTTTCGTGCGGCAACCGCGGCCGCCTCGGACTCCAGCAGCTCCCGTAGGCGGTACACCTCCAACAGATCCGCAAGGGACAACTCGGCCACCGAATAACCGCGGTGCGGCTCGTAGACGACCTGTCCTTCGGCCTCCAGCGTCTTCAGCGCCTCTCGGAGGGGAACGCGGCTGACGCCGAGCTGATGAGCGATCGTGTCCTGGCGGATCGGCTGCCGCGGTGACAACTGCCGGGAGACGATCGCTTTGCGGAGCTCGTCGAGTACGTACTCCTGGGTCGTGGGTGGCCGTGCCATCGCCGCTCCCGATGTTGGTCTGATGTGTGGCCCGTGCTGCGCGCACGCGGGCGCTGCTTCGCTCCGCCCGTGCCGGGCAGTGGCCGGACGATCCCGTCGGTGGAGGTTGACCGGCGCGACAGCGACTGTATATTGGATCCAAATTGACGACGCAAGCCATGTATCCGTCCCTGCTGTGACCGATCCGAACCGGAAGCAGGTCGGCTCGGGTCCGGCCATATCGCCCCTGGTGGTCTCCGCTCGGGTATGGCGGCGTTCCGGGAGAAGTGCCCGCAGGTGTACGCGGAAAGGTTGGGTTCTTTCGATGGCGCGGACGCTACCGCTGGACGGTGTGCTCGTCGCGGACTTCAGCCGGGTACTGGCAGGCCCCTACGCGACCATGCTGCTGGCCGACCTCGGAGCGACGGTCATCAAGGTCGAACGCCCCGGACGAGGAGACGACACCCGTGCGTGGGGACCGCCGTGGACGGCCCACAGCTCCTCCTACTTCGAGTCGATCAATCGCGGCAAACGCAGTGTCACTCTGGATTTCGCCGATCCACAGGACCGTGCGGCCGCTGTCGAACTGGCGCGCAGGGCCGATGTTCTGGTGGAGAATTACCGGCCCGGATCGCTGGCGCGGTACGGCCTGGATTACGAAAGCCTCCGAGACATCAATCCCGGTCTGCTGTACGCGTCGATTTCCGGCTTCGGGAGCGGGGACGGTGCGGATCTGCCCGGCTACGACTTCGTGGTGCAGGCGGTCGGTGGACTGATGAGCATCACCGGGAGTCCCGAGGGGCCTCCCACCAAAGTGGGAGTGGCCGTTGTCGACGTGCTCACCGGCAAGGATGCCGCGCTGGGCATCATGGCGGCCCTGCGCAGCCGTGCGGCGACCGGCCGGGGACAGCACATCGAGGTGAACCTGCTGTCGAGCCTGCTGTCCGGGCTGGTGAACCAGGTGGGTGGGTTCCTGGCTTCGGGGACCGATCCGGCGCCGATGGGCAATCGGCATCCGAGTGTCGCCCCCTACGAGACACTGCAGTGCGAGGATGCGCTGCTGGCCGTTGCCGTCGGCAACGACGACCAGTTCCGTACGCTCACCGGGGCGCTGGGCCTGGTCGGAGCGGCCGATGATGCCCGGTTCGCGACGAACGCGGCCAGGGTGGCGAACCGGGCCGAGCTGGTGAGCGTGCTGGAAAACGTTCTCGGGGCACGTCCCGCGGCGGCCTGGCAGGAGCGCCTGCAGCAGGTCGGGATCGCCTGTGGGCAGGTCAACGACCTCTCCCACGCGGTGGCCTATGCCGAGTCTCTCGGCCTGCGACCGATCGTCCGACCGGAGAGCGCGGACACGCCCCAGATACGAATGCCGATCGAATTCTCCGACTCCGGCTCCGGCTCCGGCTGTGCCGCGCCTGCCGCGCCGCCGGAACTCGGTGAGCACACCGAGGAGGTCCGTGCCTGGCTCGGACGGGACTCCTCGGATGGTCTGCCCGCCCCGTCCCGGTCTTCCACAGCCGGTCGCCCCGCCGACCCCGCGTAGGGCCCCTCGAGGCTCGTGCGGGATGTCCGTTTCCGAGGAGGTTATTGATGACTGCCGGTGGTACCCGCCCCGATTTCGATCCGCACGACCCCCTGGGCATCGACGACGAGCTCAGCACCGAGCAACTCGCGATCCGGGACAGCGTGCGAGCCTTGTGCCGTGACCACGTGGCGCCGTATGTCGGTGACTGGTTCGAACGAGGTGAATTGCCCGGCATCCGTGACCTGACGCGGGAACTGGGCAAGCTGGGAGTCCTCGGGATGCATCTGGAGGGCTACGGCTGTGCGGGCATGTCGGCGGTGGACTACGGCGTGGCCTGTGCGGAACTCGAGGCCTGTGACTCGGGCCTGCGGTCGCTGGTGTCGGTGCAGGGCTCGCTGGCGATGTACGCGATTTGGCGATGGGGTTCGGAGGAGCACAAGCAGCAGTGGCTGCCGCGCATGGCCGCGGGCGAGGCGATCGGGTGCTTCGGGCTCACCGAGCCCGACCACGGCTCCGACCCGGCCTCGATGCGGACCTCGGCACGTCGGGACGGTTCGGACTGGGTGCTCAACGGGCACAAGATGTGGATCACCAACGGCACCGTGGCCGATGTCGCCGTCGTCTGGGCCCACACCGATGAGGGAATCCGTGGCTTCGTGGTGCCCACGGACACTCCCGGATTCTCGGCCCCCGAGATCACCCGGAAGCTGTCCTTGCGTGCTTCGGTGACCAGCGAGCTGGTGCTGGACGAGGTGCGTGTGCCCGGCGACGCGGCACTGCCCGAGGCGATCGGCCTGCGGGGCCCGCTGAGCTGCCTCAACGAGGCTCGCTACGGGATCGTCTGGGGGGCGACCGGCGCCGGGCTCAGCTGTCTGGAGGTGGCACTGGACTACTCCCGCAGCCGTGAGCAGTTCGGCCAACCGATCGCGGGTTTCCAGCTGACTCAGGCCAAACTGGCCGACATGGCGGTTCGCGTCCACAACGGGCGACTGCTGGCACTGCACCTCGGGCAGCGCAAGGATGCCGGGACGTTGCTGCCACAGCAGGTGAGTTTCGGCAAGCTGGACAATGTGCGCGGTGCGCTGGAAGTCGCCCGCACCGCTCGTACCGTGCTGGGGGCGAACGGCATATCCCTCGAATACCCCGTGATCCGCCACATGACGAATCTGGAGTCGGTGCTGACCTACGAGGGCACCAGCGAGATGCACGCGCTGACCATCGGCCAGGCCATGACGGGGGTTTCCGCGTTCCGCGGCTGACCCGGACGGCTGGGTGGAAGTACGAGAGCCGATTTCCCGGCCGTTGCGGGCACGTGGCCGGGAGCAGGAGGGCGCATGGCGACGGCAATGGTGGGCCGCCGCTCGATGAGACGGGATCGTCCGAGCACGGTGCGCACGCTCGTGCCGGTGGCCGCTGTGGTTACTGTCGGGATTCTCCCCGTCTTCCTGGTCGGTGGCCTCGGTGTTCAGTTGCAACGTGAATTCGGTTTCGGTGCGGCTGCACTGGGTCTTGGTACGGCGGGCTTCTTCGGCATGGCCGCACTGGCATCCCGGGCCATGGGGTGGGTGGTCGAGCGCATCGGTACAGCACGCGCCATGCGATCGGCCGCTGCCGGAAGCTCGCTGTGCCTGCTCGGCCTGGCCACTGCCGAGAACGCCACCTGGCTGATCGTCGTCGCTTGTCTGGCCGGGTTGCCGAACTCGCTGGGCCAGCCCGCGTCCAATCTGCTGATCACACAGAACATCCCCGTGGGGATCCGGGCCACGGCGTTCGGAATCAAGCAGGCGTCGATTCCCGCCGCAACCCTGTTGGCGGGACTCGCGGTGCCCGTCGTGGCGCTGACGATCGGTTGGCGCTGGGCGTTCGCCCTGGCGGCCCTGGTGGGATGCTGTGCGGCACTGCTCGTTCCGAGCTCCCCGGCCGTCGGGCGCTCCGCAACCAAGCCGGGCAGCGAGGCCTCGCGCAACGGTGGGCGGGCTTCGCTGTATCTGCTGGCAGCGGCAGGCGGGCTGGGTTCGGCGGCGGCGAATGCGCTGGGGGCGTTCGTCACCACGACGGCGGTCCACGTCGGATTCGGTCCCGCGGCGGCGGGTTTGGTGCTGTCCCTGGGATCGGTGGCCGGGCTCACGGTCCGAGTGCTGGCCGGTGTGGCCACCGATCGGAGGAATCCCGACAGCCTGCGCGTCATCACGGTGATGTTGTTCGTGGGCTCGCTCGGGTACGGCCTGATGGCTCTCGACGTCACCGCTTCGTTCCTCGTGGGAGCGATCATCGGATTCGGTGCGGGCTGGGCGTGGCCGGGCCTGCTGAACTTCGCGGTCGCGCGTCTCAACCCGGATCGGGTGGCCGGCGCGACGTCGGTCACTCAAACGGGCGTCTACATCGGCGGGAGTTGCGGACCGTTGCTGTTCGGGCTTCTCGCCGAGCACGCCGGTCTGGGCGGGGCGTGGTTGACCGCCGCAGTGGTGGCCGTCCTGGCCGGGATGTTCCTGTTGGCCGCCCGTCGATGGTCATGACGGGGATGTGGCTGCCGTTCTTGCGTTGGTACCTACGGTGGCGGGCTCGATGATGAACCCGATCGTGAGTGATCGTGGCCAGCACTTGCCAAGCTCGTCGTGATCCGTAAGCATGGCTACGCGCTCTCGCGGTTGGAGGAGGTATCTGTGGCGACGGATGTTCGAGCTGTGGTGGCCACCGGGAAGGGCAAGCCGGTCGAGGTAACCACGATTCGGGTGCCGGATCCGGGGCCGGATGAGGCTCTGGTGCGGATCCAGGCCTGTGGTGTGTGCCATACGGATCTGCATTACCACGAGGGCGGCATCAGCGATGACTTCCCGTTTCTGCTCGGCCATGAGGCCGCCGGTGTGGTGGAGGCCGTCGGGCCGGGTGCCAGTGACCTGCAGGCAGGCGACTTCGTCGTGCTGAACTGGCGGGCTGTCTGCGGAGTGTGCCGAGCCTGTAAACGTGGCCGCTTGGAATACTGCTTCGATACGAACAATGCGGCGCAGCCGATGACGCTGACCGATGGCACCGAGTTGTCGCCGGCGCTGGGAATCGGTGCGTTCGCGGAGAAGACCCTGGTGCATGCCGGGCAGTGCACCAAGGTCGATGCGTCGGCGGCGCCGGATGTGGTCGGGCTGCTGGGATGCGGAGTCATGGCGGGCATCGGGGCGGCGGTCAACACCGGCCGGGCCGGCCCGGGGGATTCGGTGGCGGTGATCGGCTGCGGTGGTGTCGGCAGTGCCTCGGTGGCCGGTGCGGCCATGGCCGGGGCTCGGCGGGTCATCGCCGTGGACACGGATCCGAAGAAGCTGGAGTGGTCCCGTCAGTTCGGCGCCACGCATACGATCAACGCTGCCGAGGCCGATACCGTCGAGGCGATTCGCGAGGTCACCGACGGCTATGGGGCCGACGTCGTGGTGGAGGCCGTGGGGCGTCCGGAGACCTATGAACAGGCCTTCTACGCACGTGATCTGGCGGGCACGGTGGTGCTGGTCGGTGTTCCCACCCCGGAGATGCGTCTGGAGTTGCCGTTTTTGGACGTGTTCGCTCGGGGTGGGGCGCTGAAGTCGAGTTGGTACGGCGACTGCCTGCCCAGCAGGGATTTCCCGATGTTGGTGGAGCTGTACCAGCAGGGGCGGCTGCCGCTGGAGAAGTTCGTCACCGAGCGGATCCCGCTGGACGGGGTCGGAAGCGCCTTCGACAAGATGCGGCGCGGCGATGTGCTGCGTTCGGTGGTGGTGCTGTGATGGCTGCGCGGATCGAGCACACGACCACGTCCGGCACCTTTTCGCTGGACGGTCAGACCCACGAGGTGGACAACAACGTCTGGGTCATCGGCGACGACCGTGAATGTGTGGTCATCGACGCTCCGCACGATGCCGAGGAGATCCGGCGACTGGTCGGGCAGCGCGCGGTGCTGGCGATTCTGGCCACGCACGCTCATGACGACCATGTCCGAGTCGCTCCGGAACTGGCCCGGCTCGTGGGTGCTCCGGTGTTCCTGCATCCCGATGATCTGGTGCTGTGGCAGCTGACGCATCCCGACCGTGAGCCCGACCGCGGACTCACCGACGGGCAGGTGGTCGGGGTGGCGGGAACCGGTTTGCAGGTGCTGCACACCCCGGGACATGCGCCCGGTGCGGTGTGCTTGTACGCCGCCGACCTCGGGGTGGTTTTCACCGGTGACACCCTGTTCTCCGGAGGTCCGGGGGCCACGGGGCGTTCCTATTCCGACTACACGACGATCGTGGAATCCATCCGGGACCGGTTGCTGACCCTTCCCGACGAGACCGTCGTTCATCCCGGGCACGGTCCCAGCACGACCATCGGCACCGAGAAACCCGACCTCTCCCGATAGTCACCGCATCCCGACCGTCGGTGACCCGCAGCACTGTCGTTCCCGGAGCGGATCGTTGCCGAACGGCGTGGTGCCCGATGCGGATCTCCGCGGGAACGCACGCATACTGCGTGTCGTGTCGCGCGTGGCCGTATCCCGGACTTTCCTGATCGACCTGGCGATGGTGCTGACCTTCGCCGCTGCACATCTCCTCGTCCTCGCTCTCACGTCCCGCCCGTCCGGCGGGCTGTGGTGGTGGCCGTTGCTGCTCAGCGTTCCGGCCATGAGCTTGCTGCTGGTTCGGCGGCAACTGCCCTGGGCGGGACTGCTCGTCATGGTGGTCGTCACGATCGTGCTCAGTCATCTGGCGGTGCCGATCGGGCTGCTGAACCTGGCGATCCTCGTGGGGGTGTACTCGGTATGTCTGTGCAGCGGACTGCCCGCATCGCTGGGCGCGGCCGGGGTCGCCATGGTGTGGCCCGCGACCCGCTTGCCCTCCCAACCGGTGGACGAAGCCATCTTCACGGTCGTGGGCTCGGTGGTGAACCTCGTCATGGTCGTCGGGTGGGGACGTGCCATGCACGTGAAGCGGCAGCGTGCCGGCCAGTTGGAACAGACGGTGCGATTGCTGGACCAGGCCCGGGATCAGTTGGCTGCCGAGGCCGCCACGGTGGAGCGGGCACGGATCGCCCGCGAGTTCCACGACATCGTCTCGCACAACCTGTCCGTGGTCGCGTTGCGCGCGGGCGTGGCTCGGTCACTGGTGGACCGCAATCCCGAGCACGCACGGGAAACGCTGGCCGAGCTCGAGCAGACCTCGCGTTCCGCGCTCGGGGAGATGCGTTCCCTGCTGGGCGCCCTTCGCGAGGACCCGCTGCGGAAGGGACCGCAGTGGGACGTTGTCGAAAGCACGGAACCGGATGGACAGGACGCGGACCTGCAGCCCGCACCGGGTCTGCATCGGGTGGCGGCCCTGATCGAGTCCGTGCGGGGCACCGGCGTGGTGTGGCGCCTCGATCGGCGCGGGACGGTCCGAGAGCTCGGTTCCGGCGTGGAGATGACTGCCTACCGTATCGTGCAGGAAGCAGTGACGAACGTGCTCAAGCACGCCACCACCGGATACGCGCGGGTACTGCTCGACTACGGAAGCACGGCACTGCACATCGAGGTCACCAACCACACGACGAACCCGGCTACCCCGGCCGAAGTGGAGAATCCCCAGGGCAATGCCGCTTGTGCGGATGTGCCCGCGGCTTCGGGACACGGATTGATCGGCCTGCGTGAACGCGTGTCCCTGCTCGGTGGGGCGCTGACCGCGCACCCTATTGCGAGCGGTTTTCACTTGTCGGCTGTGCTACCGTGCTCGGAAATTTCGGACCCGGTTTGACACCGCGAGGAGGTCCGGTGATGGATGCTCCGGTCACGAACGTGGTCGTCGCCGATGATCAGGCGATGATTCGCGGCGGACTTGTGGCCTTGCTGTCCGCGGAACCGGACCTCCGTGTGCTGGCCGAGGCCGAGGATGGTCAGGCGGCTGTGGCCGCGGTCAAGCGGCGTCGGCCCGATGTCGTGCTCATGGACGTGCGGATGCCCGGCACGGATGGCATCGCCGCCGCTCGTGAGATCATCACGGCCACCGGAGCGCAGACCTCGGTGATCATGCTGACCGTCCACGATCTCGACGAGTACGTCTACGCCGCGTTGCGGGCGGGAGCAAGCGGTTTCCTGCTCAAGGACGCCCCACCGGAGGAGCTCGTCAAGGCCGTGCGCACGGTCGCTTCGGGGAACGCGCTGTTGGCGCCAAGCGTGACGCGGAGACTCCTGCAGCGCTTCGCGGCCCTGGGGATGCGGGACTGCTCCAGCGAGCTGGCGGCGTTGACCGACCGGGAACGCGATGTCCTGCTGCAGGTGGCGCGTGGTGGATCCAACGCCGACATCGCTCGCAATCTCGGTCTGGCGGAGTTGACGGTCAAGTCCCACCTGTACCACGTGATGCAGAAACTGCATCTGAGCTCGCGGACCCAACTGGTGATCACGGCCTACGAGACCGGTCTGGTATCCCCCGGCCAGGCGGGCTCGGTCGGGGAGACGGCCGCGGTGCACGATCACTGATCGTCACATGATCATTGACCGCCCTCCGAACAGGTTGAGCGGTACGCGCGTCGACGGTCACCCGTACCGGTGAGGAGCCGGACTCGCCGGTTGGTGTAATGGGCGCATGACTTCTCCGGCACACGAATTGCGGGTCGGCTTGATCGGTTACGGTCTCGCGGGTGCGGTCTTTCATGCTCCGTTGATCGCCGCGGAACCCGACCTGCGTCTCGATGCCGTCGTGACTTCGGATCCCGAGCGGCAACATCAGGTGCGGTCCGATCATCCGGATGCCGTGGTACACACGCGGATACGGTCGCTGCTCGACCGGGCCGACGAACTCGATCTGGTCGTGATCGCCAGTCCGAACAGCACACATTTCGAGTTGGCCTCGGAGGCACTGGATGCCGGTCTGCCCGTGGTGGTCGACAAACCGTTCACCACCACGGCCGCTCAGGGGCGTGCACTCATCGACAAGGCTCGGCGCAATGAGCTGATGATGACGGTGTTTCAGAACCGCCGCTGGGACAACGACATGCTCACCCTGGAGACAGTGCTCGACTCCGGTGCGCTCGGTACGGTGCATCGTTTCGAATCGCGCTTCGAACGGTGGGTACCGACTCCGAAATCCACCTGGCGAGATCAGGGACCGGCCGATGAAGCCGGGGGAGTCCTCTACGACCTCGGTAGTCACCTGATCGACCAGGCGCTGCGGCTTTTCGGGCCGGTGGCCTCGGTGTTCGCGGAATCCGACATGCACCGGCCCGGCGTCGAGGTGGACGACGACACGTTCCTCGCACTGGCGCACACGGGTGGCGTGCGCACACATCTGTGGATGAGCAAGCTCGCGGCCCAGCACGGTCCGCGTTTCCGCGTGCTCGGTGAGCGGGCCGCCTACACCAAGTACGGTCTTGATCCCCAGGAGAGCGCTCTGCGGGCCGGTCATCGGCCGGGAGACAACGGTTGGGGCGCGGAATCCGCGGAGCTGTGGGGAAGGCTCGGTGCGGGGGAGGACACCCATCCGCTGCCGACCGAGTCCGGACGGTACGAGGCGTTCTACGCGGGAGTGGTACGGGCGCTGCGCGACGGTGCGGCGCCGCCGGTGGACCCGGCCGATTCCGTGGCCGGGCTGGAGATCATCGAGGCTGCTCGCCGCTCGGTCGCTGCAGGGTCGATCGAGCGACCGGCTCACTGACCTCGTGCAGGTCCGGTCGAGTCCCCGTCCGCAGCGGATGACCGGCACCGGCTTGCCGCGGCCGTGCTTCCGGCCGTTCACCCGGAGCGCCTCGCAGGTAGAACGTCTGAGCGACCAGAAGGGCGATGCCGAGCAGAACGGTGCCGAAGAACACCCATACGGCCGTGGCGACGCTGCCGAACAGCCACAGACCGGCCGCGATTCCGCACGCGGCGCCGATGGCAACGGCGACTGTGTGAAAAAGCAGGTGAACAGTGTAGCCCTTCACGGCCGGGTACCTCCGGTTCGTCGAGCACGCCACGAGTGCGGTATCACGGGATCGCCCGGTAGCTCAGGTGCTTCCCGCCTCTCTCGAGTGCGTTCCCGCCGGGTGCAGGATGCCGATGGGTGCCCCGCAAGGGGCGTCTTGCTGAAGGTGTTTTGTTGGGGCATCCTGCCGGGCGCCTGTTGGCTGCCACTTTCGTGACGTGGGCGCCACAGACGATGGTAACGCCGCCGGGGGAGTCGTGTGGGATCGAGCCGCGCTACAACAGCGGGCGGTGTCGCACCGTTCGTTCGGGGCAAAAACCCCCGATCGTGTTAGGAAGCAAGCTGTGGCCAGCGTCAACGGCTCGTGCGACCTACGGTAGGTGGTGGAGTTCGGCGGAAGTCGACACGAGGCGAGATCGACTTCGTGAGCCGGTGGGGTACCGCTGCGTTTCGCGCGGCCTGCCGCGGCGGAGAAACCATTCGGGGGTGGTTGACGGTGAATACACTGGCCGTGTTCGCGGTTTCGGCAACGGGGGGCATCGGGATGATCGTGGGTTCCTTGGTTGCGATGTGCTGGGTCGAGCAACGCATGGTCGGTGGCAGGCCGCGCATGCGCCCACGGTCGCGCGCAGCGGCCCGATCGCAGCCGGCCCCTACTCGTGGGCAGCAGATCTCGGCGGGTGGCGCTGTGCCGGTGGGGGCATCGAGCACCACGCACGCCGAGGCTTCCCGAGGCGGTCCGAGCCGCACCGCGAAGGAGCGCACGCAACGGGTCGTGCGCGATTCCGGTGCTCCCCGGCCGGATCGGCCCAGGCAGGAAACGCCCGTTTCCCGGGCCGCGGGGCGCAAGCAGGGCCGCATGGCCATGGCGTCGGGTGCGCTGGCGATTGCCGCGCTCGCGTGCGTGGTCAGCCAGCGGCACGGCAGTCCCTCGGCGAACACGTCGAAGTAGGACGTGCTGTGCACCGACCCGTCAGAGCGTGCGGAAGTCCGCGAAGTCGAACCCGGGAGAGACAACGCAGCTGACCAGCGTCTCGACGTCGGCCGAGGCATCCGCTCGTTGCCAGGTCCCAGCCGGGACCACCGCCTGCGGTACCTGACCCGCGGCGAGGTCCGGCCCCAAGGTGATCGTCTCCTGCTCGCTGTGCGGTTGGGAACCGCGGCCGCCGCAGGTGAGAACCAGGGGACCGCCGCGGTGCCACAACCACAGTTCGTCCGAGGCCACGGTGTGCCAGGCCGAGCTGCGCCCGGCGGGCAGCAGGAAGTAGATCGCCGTCGCGGTCGGGCGCTCGCCCTGCTCGCCCGCAACGGGGGCCGCGACCGGACCGGCCCAGGTGCGCCGATACCAGCCGCCTTCCGGATGGGGCAGCAGGTCGAGCTCCTGGGCGCAACGACCACGCTGCTCGAATTCGAGGAAATTCCCGTGCACGTCACGGCGCGCGTAATGAACACCGAGCACCGCCGAACGTTCGGCGGGACCGTGGACATGCGGAAACAGGGTATCGGCGGAGACTCCTTCCGGAGGTGCCGGCGCTGCCTTCTCCCAGCGTACGGGCGCTGTCAGTGCGTTCTCGTCGAGTTCCAGCGCGATCACGGGTTCCTCGAGGGCACGGTAGAACTCGTTGGCCACCGCGAGGGTCGTCTCCGGATCGGGCGAGCAGTGCAGGAAACCCTCGTGCTCGAGTGTCGCCGAGGTGATCGGCGAATTCGGATCGGCGTGGTAGACGCTCAACGGCAGCAGGTGGAACAGAGTCGATGTGGTCACGTCCACGAGTGTCTCGTGCCGGGATTCTCGGCCTGCCCCCGCTCCGGTTGCTCGATCACCACGCTCAGACCTCCTCGGCCAGTGTCCGAATGCGCTCGATCAGACGGGCCCGTTCCTCGGCGGTGTCCGCCATCGGGGTGACGTTGAGAGTGGTGACGCCGGACTCCTTCATCGCCGCCAGTCGCTCCCGCACGTGACTTTCGGGTCCGATCAGCGACGTCTTGACCAGCAGGTCGGTGGGGACGTGGGCGGCCGCCTCGTCCTTCTTGCCGTCCAGGTACAGGTCCTGGATCTTTTCCGCCTCTGCCTCGTAGCCGTACCGCTGCGCCAGGCTGTTGTAGAAATTGCGTCCCTTGGCACCCATCCCGCCGATGTAGAGCGCCAGCATCGGACGCATCGAGTCCAGCAGATCGTCCAGGTCGTCACCGATGGCCAGTGGGGTCTGAACCACGGTGTCGAGTTCGGGCAGCGACTCGTCACGCTTGGCCTTCCCCTCGGCCAGCGGCTCCCCCCAGACTTCATGCGCCTTTTCCGGAACGTAGAAGATCGGCTCCCACGATTCGGCGATCTCGGCGGTCATGGCGACGTTCTTGGGACCGATCGCCGCGATCATGATCGGAATCCGTTCACGCACGGGGTGATTGATCAGCTTCAGGGGCTTGCCGAGGCCGGTGCCCTGCTCGGCGGGCAGCGGGATGGTGAAGTGTTTGCCCTCGTGGGTGAGTCTCTCGCGCCGCCAGATCTTGCGGCAGATCTCCACGATCTCGCGGGTGCGGCCCAGCGGTGCGTGGTAGGGAACACCGTGGAAGCCCTCGATCACCTGGGGACCGGAGGCGCCGATGCCCAGGGTGAACCGGCCGTCCGAGACGTAGTCGAGGCCTGCCGCCGTCATGGCGGTCGAGGTGGGGGTTCTGGTGTAGATCTGCAGGATGCCGGAGGCGATCTGAAGCCTCTCGGTGCGGGCGGCGATGAACCCCATCTGGCTGACCGCGTCGAAGGAGTAGGCCTCCGGTACGTAGACGATGTCCAGGCCGGCTTTCTCGTAGGCGGCCAGTTCGTCCACCGTTTCCTTGAAGCCCCCGCTGTAGTTCAGCGGCATCCCGATGCGCATGGTCGTCCTCTTTCGTCGATCGCCATCGGTGGTTCTCCGAGGCGCTCCGGCACGTGCTGCGCGTGTGCGGACACGGTGTCGGCCACCTCGGATGTTACCGCCGAGTATTCCTTTTGAGGAGCCCGATATCGACACGGACTTTCCCGGTGTTCCTGTGTTCCTGTGTTCCTGCGTCTCCCGTCACTCCGTGGCGATGATCGACGGCCGGTGCCTGCGGCGGGTCGTGCGGCCAGTAGCGTTGACGTCATCCACCGTCACCCGAGGCAGGAAGGTCACGCATCTTGGCACTGTTGGTGCACATTCTGATCACCGCGGTAGCAGTGTGGATCACCACCGCGCTCCCCGGAGTCACCCTGGGCGGCCAGGACCTCGGGACGCAGATCATCACCCTGGCTGTCGTCGCGGTCGTGTTCGGCGTTGTCAACGCGGTGCTCAAACCGATCGCGAAGACTCTGGGCTGCCTGCTCTACGTACTGACCCTCGGTCTGTTCGGTCTCGTGGTCAACGCACTGCTGTTCTGGCTCACGAGTTGGGTGGCAGGCCGCTTGGACCTGCCGTTCCACGTGAGCGGATTCTGGCCCGCGTTCTGGGGAGCGATCATCGTCACGATCGTCAGCAGCACGCTGCACGCCATCGTGCGCCGAGTCCGTGACTGAGGTTGCGGGAAATCGATCGGTACTTCCTGAGCACCGAACAAAAAGATCCCCGGCGATGCAACGCCGGGGATCTTGTGTGCCGATTCTTCGATCGGTGGGCGATGCTGGGTTCGAACCAGCGACCTCTTCGGTGTGAACGAAGCGCTCTCCCGCTGAGCTAATCGCCCGGTGTCGCACATCTTCCGTGGCGACGGAGAGAACACTACACGGTCGTTCTCACGGCGCGAAAAGGGGGGACCGCAGCCACTCCCACGGCAGTCCGAACCATCCGCCGACGAGCGCGAACGCACCGAGTAGCCACAACGTCGCCAGGACGATCAGGCAGGTCAGGCCCATCACGGCGAGTTTCACCGCCGGGTGCTGGCGGCCGAGCCACTGCACCCACCGGTGGTAATGGTGCTTGGCGAAGGTGTTGACGCGGTGCGCCCAGTGGAACTCGGTCGCCAGGATGCCCAGGCCGGCGAAGACGCACAGCCAGCCGGGGCCGGGATAGGGGATCATCAGGATCCCCGCGGTGAGCACGATGCCGCCGGTCGTTCCCAGGGCTCCCCGGTAAAGGGCGTTCAGCGCCGGCTTGGCACGGATCGTTTCCCTGCGTGCGTGCAAGCGTTCTCGTGCCGCGTGCAGACGGGGGTGCCGCGGTATGCGTTCGTCGGAGTCCGGCTCGTGCATGGCTTGGCGCGAATCCGGTTCGGCTGTACTACTCAGGGCCCACCTGCCACTGCCTGATGTGCTACATGGGGTTCAGCGTCAAGCGCTCCCTTTCGTTGTGGTCGAAGGGGCGGTACGCCGGGGTCTGTGCCATTCAGGATACGACGTGTCGGTGGTGTTGTCGGACACTCGGGAGGATCGATCCGCGCCGAGGCGCATTCGTTGCGTGGTTGCTCGCCGGTACTGGTCCGGTGAGCTTGCCGGGGAGAGCACGGTCCGCCCGGCCGAGTGCAGGCGCATGAATAGAGATGTGTCACAACGTGACAGCGGTCTCTTTTCCGCGCATCGGGGTAGGCGTGAACCAGCGGTGAACAGTTGGTGTCTGTAGCCCATCCTGGTGAATCCCTGTGGTGAGTGTCTCGTCGTGCTCGCGCGGATGGGCAGGTACGCGGGCGTGGATCACCTACCCTGGCATCAGCGCCCTGCGTGGCCGGTGGCCGAAGGAACCGGTCGAGAGCGAGGTCCTCCTTGCCGATGATCGTTGGGCGTCGACAACGGGCCCGTATCGGAGATGACCGGTGTCGGGCCGCGAAAACCGCGGTGGCGATCCTGCGGGGTCGAACACGCTGTGCAGTTTTCCGGTCGCCCAGCGAATTAATTTACCCCCGGACGGGTGATCTATCCGCGAGTTGCGAGCGAACGGGCCCGTGTAAGCGTCACAACTGTGTTGTTCGGTCCTTTTTTCGGATCGTCGTGAGACAAGGAAGGCGAGGACGATGCGTAACGATCACGTGACACTCCGCTCAACGGCAGTGTTCGATCTGCTGGCCCCGCAGACGCCTGCCGTGCCGGTGCAAGTGGAGCTGCGCTACGACACTCGCGACCCGTACGCCGTGGTTGCCGCGTTCCGTACCGGGCGTGCCGGCTGGGTCGAGTGGGTTTTCGCGCGCGACCTGCTGGCCGATGGGTTGATCGCGCACGCGGGCGAGGGAGACGTGGCCATTCGCCCCTCGGTCGACGATCCCGAGGTGGTCGTCGTGGAGCTGAGTTCGCCGTCGGGTCATGCCGTGTTCGAGGCTTCGGCACAGGAGTTGGCCGACTTCCTGGACCGTACGTACGACGTCGTCGTGCCCGGGAACGAGAATCTGTGGGTCAATGTCGACGACGCGCTGACGAGGCTGCTGCCGCACGACCTGTCCTGATCGAGCACCTGTCCGATCGGGCGGCTTCCGGCGGGCAAGCCCCGGCGTGACGAGGGGTTCATCGGCGATGGGACCCCGGTTTGATCGCCGTTGGAAGCGTGGGCTAGAGTTTTGGATGCAACGCGACGGAGCCGGTCAACCGGCAAGGCTCCGGCGTCGACCGGGCAGCGGTCGACCGATTTTCGATCGGTCGGAGTTTCGGTCGGCCGGGATCGAGCAGACCGGAATCGGTGGTCGTCGCGTAGGCGGACGTGGCGCAGCGGTAGCGCATCAGCTTGCCAAGCTGAGGGTCGCGGGTTCGAATCCCGTCGTCCGCTCTGGAAACTTCGGGTTCCAGCCGTTTCGGATGGAACTTTCGGCCCGGCGGAGTGGCCGAGTGGCTGAGGCAAGGGCCTGCAAAGCCCTGTACGCGGGTTCGATTCCCGCCTCCGCCTCGCGCGATTAGCTCAGCGGGAGAGCGCTACCTTGACACGGTAGAGGTCGCTGGTTCAAACCCAGCATCGCGCACTGTGGTCAGGCATGCCCCATCGATCGTCGATGGGGCATGCCTGACTTTTTTACTTTCCGCTGATGAGAGAGCGCAGGAAGAAGCCGAGGTTGGCGGGCCGCTCGGCGAGGCGGCGCATGAAGTAGCCATACCATTCGCCGCCGTAGGGGACGTACACTCGCATCCCCTCGTCCCCGGAAGCGATGCGCCGCTGTTCGGCTGGTCGGATGCCGTAGAGCATCTGGAATTCGTAGCTGTCCGGTGCCCGCCCGGTTCGCGTCGCCAGGTCGGAAGCGATGGCCACCATCCTCGGATCGTGGGTGGCCACCATCGGATACCCCGATCCGGTCATCAGCGTTTTCAGGCAGCGGACATAGGAGCGGTCCACCTCCTGCTTGTTCCGGAACGCCACGGAGGCGGGCTCGTTGTAGGCCCCCTTGCACAGCCGTACCCGCGAGCCCGGTGTGGCGAGGTCGCGACAGTCCTGTTCGGTGCGACGCAGATAGGCCTGCAGGACAGCGCCCACCCACGGGAAATCGGTGCGCAGGGTGGCAAGGATGTCCAGGGTGGCGTCCGTGGTGGTGTGATCCTCCATGTCCAGGGTCACGGTGGTGCCCGCGGCTTCCGCCGACTCGCAGATCAGGCGGGCATTGTCCAGCGCGATCTTGTCGCCGTCGGCGGGCAGGAGTTGCCCGATCGCGGACAGCTTCACCGACACTTCGGCCCTGCCGGCCAGACCGGCACGGTGCAGTGCACACAGCAGTCGCCGATATGCCTGCACCGTGTCCGTGGCCTGGGAGATGTTCTCGGTGTCCTCGCCGAGGTGGTCGAGAGTGACGGACAGGCCCTGATCGGCCAGTTCACGGGTGGCCCGCAGTGCATCGTCCGGTGTGGTCCCCGCGACGAACCGATCCACCACCGAGCGGGTGAGCGGATTCGTCTCCACGGCTCGCCGGACCCCACCGGAACGGGCTGCGGCCAGCAAGGTGCTACGCAGCATCGTGAAAGCCCTCTCAGTCCTGGTGGGGGTAGGTGTGGTGGGTCGGCGCGTCGAATGTTTCCTTGACCGCGCGGGGGCTGGTCCAGCGCTGGATGTTGAACATCGACCCGGCCTTGTCGTTGGTGCCGGAAGCGCGACCACCGCCGAAGGGCTGGCGGGCCACGATCGAGCCGGTGGGCTTGTCGTTGACGTAGAAGTTGCCCGCCGCGTGCCGCAGCTTGTGATGCGCCTGTTCGATCGCACTGCGGTCGGTGGCGAAGACCGCACCGGTCAGGGCATAGGGGCTGGTGGTGTCGACGGTCTCCAGGATCTCCGAGTAGCGGCTGTCGTCGTAGACGTGCACCGCCAGGATCGGCCCGAAGTACTCGGTGGTGAACACCTCGTCCTGGGGGTCGGTGCCCACCAGGACCGTCGGCTCCACGAAGTAGCCGACCGAGTCGTCGTAGCCGCCCCCGGCCAGGATCTCCAGCGCGGGCTCCGCGGCGGCGCGGTCCAAGGCCGCCTTGTGCTTGGCGAATGCCCTGGAGTCGATCACCGCACCACCGAAGTGGGAGAAGTCGCTGATGTCGCCGTAGCTGATGCTGCGGGTGGCCTCGACGAGCTCCTCGCGCAGGCCGGACTCCCACAGCGAGCGCGGCAGGTAGGCCCGGGAGGCCGCCGAGCACTTCTGCCCCTGGTACTCGAAAGCGCCGCGTACCAGCGCGGTGGTGATCGGAGCCGGGTCGGCCGAGGGATGGGCGACGACGAAGTCCTTGCCTCCGGTCTCGCCGACGATGCGCGGATAGGTGCGGTAGGTGTCGATGTTGTCGCCCACGGTCTTCCACAGCTTGCGGAAGGTCCCCGCCGAACCGGTGAAGTGCAGGCCGGCCAAATCGGGGTCGGTGAGGGCGACCTCGCTGACCGCGCGGCCGTCGCCGGTGACCATGTTGATCACTCCGGGAGGCAGGCCCGCGGCTTCCAGCAGGCGCATCGTGAAGTGGGCGGCGAACTGCTGCGACGGGGTGGGTTTCCAGACCACGGTATTGCCCATCAGGGCCGGGGCGGTGGGCAGGTTCGCCGCGATGGCGGTGAAGTTGAACGGAGTGATCGCGGTGACGAAGCCGTCCAGCGGGCGGTACTCCATGCGGTTCCACTCACCGGGCACGGAGTTCGGCTGCTCGGCCAGGATGCGCCGGGCGTAGTGCACGTTGAACCGCAAGAAGTCGATGAGCTCGCAGGCGGCTTCGATCTCGGCCTGGTGCACCGACTTCGACTGGCCGAGCATGGTGGCGGCGTTGATGGTGTCGCGCCACGGTCCCGACAGCAGGTCGGCCGCCCGCAGCATGACCGCGGCACGTTCGTCGAACGGCGTCGCGCTCCATTCGGCAGCGGCGTCCTTCGCGGCGCGGACGGCATCGGCCACGTCGTCGTTCGTGGCGTGGGCGCACGTACCGAGCACGTGTGCGTGGTTGTGCGGCTCGACCACGTCGAAGCGTTCACCGCCTGCCATCCGCTGCTTGCCCGCGATGGTCGTGGTCAGTTCGATCCGTTCGGACTGCAGCTCGGCCAGGCGCTTCTGCAGCGACTCCCGCTCCGCCGAGCCGGGGGCGTAGGACTTGACCGGTTCGTTCTGCGGGACCGGCACCGAAGTGATGGCATCCATGACCGCGCGTCTCCTTGTGCGAAGTCCTGTCGAGCAGGACACGAGTGAATCGGGAGCGAGTTGCTGTGTTCTGTTGACCGGGAGCTTAGGAGCTTGTGGCCCTGCATGATTTGTTCAACCGGCTACCGTTGACGGCCATGGATTGTTCTGTCGAACAACACGGTGCGATGGACGGAGCTGCCGTGGATGGAGCTGCCGGATCCGGTCGAGCAGCCGCTGTGCCATTGCGCCGGCTCCTCATCGCCGTGGCGGAGCCGCTGGTCGATGTGCTCGCTGCGCCTCGCGGATTCGACGTGGACGTGCGTGATGTCGTCATTGTCGATCCGGACGAGGAGTCCGGCACGCGCTCGGGCGACCTCGTGCTCGTCATCGGCGCGCGTGGTCGCTCCGCGGTCCGGTCGGTACGCGCGGCTGCTCGTGGGGGTGCGGCAGCGGTGGCGGTCAAGGTGGACGCCGATCAGGACGCGCGCGCCCTGCGCGAGACCGCCATCGACGGAGGAACCGCCTTGCTCGGGGTACGTCCCGAGGTCCGTTGGGAACAGCTCGAAGCCCTCGCTCGTTCCGCCGTCGACAACGCACGGCTGACCGCTGAGGCGGATGTGGGAGAGTCTCCGGGGGATCTGTTCTCCCTCGCCCAGACCGTCGCGACCATGACCGAGGGCATCGTCAGCATCGAGGACACCGCGAGCCGCGTGCTGGCCTACTCCCGTTCGGACGACGAGGTCGACGAGCTGCGCCGACTGTCGATCCTGGGGCGTCGTGGCCCGGAACCCTTTCTGGCGATGTTGCGTGAATGGGGTGTCTACCGGCGCCTTCGCTCCGGTGAGGAAGTCGTGCGAATCGACGAGCGCCCGGATTTGGGGATCCGGCGCCGGATGGCTGTGGGGATTCACGCAGGTACACAGCCACTGGGCACGATCTGGGTGCAGGAAGGGGTGCGCCCGCTGAGCGAACGAACCGACCGGGCGCTGTTGGGGGCCGCGCGCGTGGCGGCGCTTCAGCTCATCCGGCACCGCACGGAGACCACTGCGGCACCGCGCTTCCGCGAGAACCTGCTGACCGGATTGCTCGACAGCCGGATCGACGCCGAATCCGCGGCAGGCAGTATCGGCGCCGACGCCCGTAAGCCCGGCGTCGTCGTGGTGTTCACGCTGCGCCCCGATGAACGGGCCGGTTCCGCCGACCGGTCCGAGATCGAGCTCCAGCGTGCGGAGATGACCAGCCTGATCTCCGTGCACGCTGCTTCGTATCGGCGCAGCGCCCTGGTCACCACGATCGGTTCCCGCGTCTATGTCCTGTTACCCGACCTGCCCGATCGGTCGGCGGAGTCCGCGGTGGTGGGACTGACCAGGGAGATCGTGGCAGCGGCGAAGAGTCACCTGCGCGCGCGGGTCCAGGCGGGCATCGGTTCGGTGGTTTCCACGCTGGAGGAGGTTGCCGTGTCGCGGACCGATGCGGACCGGATTCTCGATGCGATGGCCCACGATGTGGAAGCCGAGGTCGCCACCATCGCCGATGTGCGATCGCGAGTACTGGTCAGCGAGGTACTGACGTTGATGCAGCACCACGAGCGGGTGCGTGACCCTCGAGTGGTGCTGCTGACCAACCATGACGTCGAGCACGGGACGGAGCTCGCCCGTTCGGTCCTGGCTTACCTGGAGGCCTTCGGCGAGGTGCGCAGGGCGGGCGGTTGGCTGCACATTCACCCCAACACGCTGCGCTACCGTATTCGGCGTGCCTGCGAACTCAGTGGTATCGACCTCGCCGAGCCCACCGAACGCCTGAGTGTCCACCTGCAGTTGTTGCTGGCCCAGCGGCACGGAGGTGCGGCACTGCGCTGCTTCCGGGAAGCATCGGATGCGTGGCACGCGTGACGGCAGCTCGGCACGATCGTTAATGTTCACGTCCGCGAGTCCCGATGCCACTGGAGGGCCGGATCGATGTCCAGCTATCGCACCGTCGTCGTCGGAACGGATGGCTCCCCGCCCTCGATGCGCGCGGTCGCCCGTGCTGCGGAGGTGACGCGCGATTCCGCGGCCGAGCTCGTGATCGTGTGTGCCTACTACCCGAGCAGCGAGCGGGAGGTGGAACGCGCCCGTGACGAACTCGGCGACGAAGCGTTTCAGGTGATCGGCGCGGCCCCGGCCGAGCAGACACTGCGGGAGGCCGGTGAGCATGCCCGTGCGGCGGGCGTGGACAGCATCAAGACGGTCCCTGTAGTAGGGCCGCCGATCAACTCGTTGATCGAGACGGCGTACGAGCATGCGGCCGACCTTCTGGTCGTGGGAAGTCGTGGGCTGAACACGCTCAAGGGACGCATCCTCGGGTCGGTCCCCTCGGAGGTGTCGCGGCGCTCGGACTGTGATGTACTCGTCGTTCGAACGGCGCGGTAGCCCGTGTCCTCCGAGAATCCGATCGAGCGAGTTCTGCTCGGCGGCGAACCCCGGTACCGCAAGGCGGAAGTGGCCGAGGCGACCGGGGTTGAGCTGTCGCGGGCGGAACGGCTCTGGGAGGCCATGGGTTTCGCGCACGTCCCCGACGATGCGGTGGTGTTCACCGAGTCCGACGTGACGGCGCTGCGCACGCTGCTCCAACTGGTTTCCGCCGAGGTCATCACTTCCGAGGTGGAGACGGCGGTGGCGCGGTCGCTGGCGCAGACCATGTCGCGGTTGGCGGAATGGCAGGTCGGAATCTTCAAGTCGGTTCTCGGGGAGAAGTTCGCCGACGACGTCGAGACGACCGCGCAGTTCGCGCAGGCGATCCTGCCGGTGATGGACCAGTTGCAGGGATACGTCTGGCGTCGCCACCTTGCCGCTATCGCGGGGCGGGAGCTCGAGGAGACCGATGCTCGAACCGACGAGCCGACGAGCCTGGTGGTGGGGTTCGCCGACATCGTCGGTTACACCAGACTCGTCCGCGACTTCAGCGAGATCGAACTCGCCGGGCTGATCGACGACTTCGAGGACCTCGTCACCCGGCGAATCGCCGAGAACCACGGCCGGATCGTGAAGACGGTCGGCGACGAGGTTCTTTTCGTCGCCGACACGGCGGCGAGTGCCGCCGAGATCGCCCTGTCGCTGAACGAGGGGATCACCGCGGAACCCAGGCTGCCGCCACTGCGCATCGGGTTGGCCAAGGGCAGAGTGCTGGCGCGGTTCGGTGACGTCTACGGGTCGACGGTCAACATCGCCAGTCGCCTGACCACGCTGGCTCGACCCGCTTCCGTCCTGATCGACCGGGAATGTGCCGACGCGCTCCGGGACCACCGCGAATTCTCCCTGGCCTCCATCGGTCCCACCAAGGTGCAGGGCTTCCGAGGCCTGCGTGCCTGGGCACTGCGCCGCGCCGCCTGACTCGGAGCCGCCTGACTCGGATTCGCCCGACCCACTCCGCCGGGCCCGCCGCACACTGCTGTGATCGATTACTCACGGGGAGATGCTGCCGACATCCGGTGATGGCCATAAGGTCGTGAGCCATGGGAGCCGATCGGGGAACAGCCACTACCCGCAGCCACTCCGCCGAGATCGAGGCCCTGGCGGCACAGTACGCACGGATCCCGGACTCGGACGAGGTGCGCTTGGCCAAGCCCACCTCGAACCTCTTCCGCTTCCGCTCGCCGTCGCGTTCGCCCGGCCTCGACGTCAGTGGCCTGAACCGGGTGCTCTCGGTGGATCCCGACAGCCGTACGGCCGATGTGCAGGCGATGACCACCTACGAGGACCTGGTCGACGCGACGCTGCCGTACGGATTGATGCCGCTGGTGGTTCCGCAGCTCAAAACGATCACGCTCGGGGGTGCGGTGGCCGGGCTGGGCATCGAGGCCTCCTCGTTCCGCAACGGCTTACCGCACGAATCCGTACGGGAAATGGAGATCCTCACCGGCGACGGACGGGTCGTGCTCGCACGGCCGGACAACGAGCACGCGGAGCTGTTCCGGGGATTTCCCAACTCCTACGGTTCGCTCGGCTACGCGCTGCGCCTGGTGATCGAGCTCGAACCGGTCGCGCCGTATGTCCGGCTCCGGCACGTGGGCTTCGACAGCGTGGCCGACTGCGTGGCCGCACTGTCGGAGATCTGGCGGACCCGGTCGTTCGAGGGCAGCCGGGTCGACTTCGTGGACGGCACCGTGTTCGACGCCGCATCGGTGTATCTGACGCTGGCGACGTTCGTGACCGAAGCACCCGAGCCGAGCGACTACACCGGTCGGCGGATTTACTACCGCTCGATCAGGCAGCGCACTGTCGATCACCTGCATGTACGGGACTACCTCTGGCGTTGGGACACCGACTGGTTCTGGTGCTCCCGTGCCCTGGGCGCCCAGCATCCGCTCGTGCGTCCGTTCTGGCCGCGGCGCTACCTGCGCTCGGATGTGTACCGCCGGATGATCGCCGCCGACCGGCGGTTCGGGTTGTCGGCTCGGCTCAACCGCCGGCGGGGACGACCTCCGGACGAGCCCGTGATTCAGGATGTCGAGATCCCGCTCGAGAGACTGGCGGAATTCCTGGAGTTCTTCCGCCGGGACATCGGGATCAGCCCCGTCTGGCTGTGCCCGGTCCGGTTGCGCGATCCCGACGGCTGGTCGCTGTATCCGATGGACCCGCGGACCCGCTATGTCAACGTCGGTTTCTGGTCCACCGTTCCGGTGTCACCGGGGCAGGACGGTTCGGTCCACAACCGGGCCATCGAACGCACAGTGACCGAATTGGACGGGCACAAGTCGCTGTACTCGACCTCCTACTACGACGAGGACGAGTTCTGGCGGTTGTACAACCGGCCTGCCTACCAGCGGCTCAAGGACCACTATGACGCATACGCCCGGTTGCCCGGGCTTTACGACAAGTGTGTGCGGGGTAGCTGACACAGCAGAGAGGAGAATCGGTTATGGATGTGGCGGGGGTGGTGCCACGTGTCCTGGGAGAGGACCTGCCGGTCGAGTTCCGTGCCTACGATGGCAGCCGCGCCGGGCGTGCCGGTGCCGACATCCTGCTGGAGATCCGCTCGCCGCTGGCGCTGTCGCATCTGGCGGCCTCGCCCGACGAACTCGGGCTGGCACGGGCCTACGTCACCGGGCATCTGGAGGTGCACGGTGACATGTACACCGCGCTGACCCGCTTCCCGGCCATCAGCCTGGAGGCGGTGCCCGGCCGTGTCCGGCTGGAGCTCATGCTCAAGCTCGCCGCGCACCGGCTGTGGTGGCCCGTTCGCCCGCCCGCGCACGAGGCGCGCCCGCATGGCCTGCGGCACTCCAAGAACCGGGACAGCCAGGCCATCTCCCACCACTACGATGTGTCGAACCGTTTTTACGAGTGGGTCCTGGGCCCGTCGATGACCTACACCTGCGCGGTGTTCCCCGACGCGGCGTCGACGTTGGAACAGGCGCAATTCGCCAAGCACGATCTGGTCGCCCGCAAACTCGGCTTGTCCGAGGGCATGCGTCTACTCGATGTCGGTGCCGGCTGGGGCGGCATGGTGCTGCACGCCGCCGAACACTACGGGGTACGTGCCCTCGGCGTGACCCTGTCCCGCGCACAGGCGCAGTGGGCACAGAAGGCCATCGCCGAGCGGGGACTCGCCGACCTGGCCGAGGTGCGCCACCTCGACTACCGCGATGTGGCCGAGTCCGACTTCGACGCGGTGAGTTCCATCGGGCTCACCGAGCACATCGGGCATGCGCAGGTTCCCGGTTACTTCGCCTTTCTCCGGGGCAAACTCCGTCCGGGCGGGCGGTTGCTCAACCACTGCATCACCCGTCCCGACGGCTCGCACTCCGCACGGACGGGCAAGTTCATCGGCCGGTACGTGTTTCCCGACGGGGAACTGGAGTCCCCTGCCGCGGTGATCTCGGCCATGCACGACAACGGCCTCGAGGTCCGGCACGAGGAGAACCTGCGCGAGCACTACGCGAGGACTCTCGCCGCGTGGTCGGCCAATCTCGAAGCGCAGTGGAGCGACGCGGTTCGTGAGGTGGGGGTTGAGCGGGCGCGGATCTGGCGCCTGTACATGGCCGCGTCGCGGTTCGGGTTCGAGCAGAACAACATCCAGTTGCACCAGGTGCTGGGGGTGCGCCTCGACGGCACCGAGGCACACCTACCGCTTCGTCCGGACTGGTGAAGAGCCGTTCCAGAAGAACCGACCGCTATCGGGTGTCGGTGAGCGAGACCGGGGGAACGTAGTCGCTGACGAAAGTGCGGACCCACCAGTCCCCGGTGGCGCGGCGTTCCTCTCGCGTACTGAAGCGATAGTGGAACATCCGGGCACGGACGAACGTCGGTGGCTGTTCCGGGAAGGGATTGTGCCGCAGCAGATTCAGCAGCTGCCGGTCGTTGCGCAGCAGCGCCTTCATCAATCCGGGAATCCACGAGCGTCCGTAGCTCGGGGAGATGGCGCAGAACCACATGAGCCAGTCCAGGCGCAGGTGGTAGGGGGCGATCTGCGGAGGACGCCGCGACGGGTCACCGGGCTTGCCGCGGAACTCGTACTCGCGCCAGTCCGACGAGTCGTCGGGATCGGAATCCGCCGTACCATCGATGATCACTTCGTAGCGCGTGCGGGTGACGCTGCCGAAAGCGCCGTAGGTGTTGCCCAGGTGCAGCTTGTTGAAGCTGCGGTTCATCACCTGTCGTCGTCCGAGCATGTTGCGCACCGGCCAGTAACCGAGCACGATCATCAGGGCCGTCATCGCCAGCACGGTGGCCCGGTGCCAGAGTGGCGTGGGGGTGAGTTCGGGCATCCCGACCGGCAGCACCCGCCCCAGCAGTGCGTCGTTCATCGCCGCGAAGGCCAGCACGATGGTGAGTGCGTTGAGCCAGGCGAAGTTGCCGCTGAGCATCAACCACGCCTGCGTGGCGATGATGATCAGCGCTGCCACATTGGCGGCGGGCTGTGGGGCGAACAGGACGAACGGCACGATCAGCTGAGTGCCGTGGTTGGCGACCACCTCGACCTTGTGCAGCCGGGGCGGCAGATGGTGGAAGGCACGGCTGAGTGGTCCGGGCATCGGTTGGGTCTCGTGGTGGTAGTACAGCGCCGTGAGATTGCGCCAACTGGGATCGCCTCGAAGCTTGATGAGGCCGGCCCCGAACTCGACGCGGAACAACAACCAGAGCAGGAGCCACAGCACCGGCGCGGGCGGCGTGGTACCGGACGGCCCCAGGAAGATCGCGAGAAAACCCGCTTCCAACAACAGGGATTCCCAGCCGAACGCGTACCAGATCTGGCCGATGTTGACGATGGACAGGTAGAGGAGCCAGAGCAGGCCCCACACGACCATCGAAGCCCACAGGGGCAGCTTGTTCACCAGACCGAGCACCGTCGCCGCGCTCGCGAGGACGCCGCACCACGCCAGCACCGCGAAGAACCGGTCGGAATAGTGCAGGTGGAACAGGCTCGGCGCACGACGAAAACCGGCCGAGGCGAGAAACCGCGGCACCGGAGTGAGTCCGTGCTCGCCGAGCAGCGGGCGGAACTGGTTCACGGCGGTGAGGAAGGCGAGCAGGTAGACAAGACCCAGCAGGTGCTGAACGATCGCCCTCGCCAGCCGGTAGTCGGGAGCCCAGAACCACTCCCAGGGCATCCTCGTGCCTCCGTTTCGTGCGCCTTCGTTCTGGGCGCCTGCGCCGTGTGGGAAGGGCTGAAGTTCGCTTGGACTTCGGCCCCTCCCCAGGCCACCGGAGACATCCTAAAGCGCCGAGCCGGAGCCATCAGGGCGAAATCCACCCCGATCGGGTGAGATGCGGGAGCCGCCTCCCGCGGTTACCGGTCGTCCCGCGAGATCGCGACCATCTCCTCGCGGCCGACGACCTTGATGCGCTCGCGGTCCCGAGCCTGCCCCAGCGACCGCTCGTGCGCGTCGAGCCGATTCCACCCGTCCCACGTGGTGTAGGGGACACCACGCTCGTCCAGAAGCTGCAGGATGTCGGACGGTTCCGGCTCGGCGTGCCGGAACCCGTCGCCGGCACCGGCGGTGTCGGCCAACAGGTTGTTGATGGTTTCCAGCGCGTCGCCCTTGGTGTGCCCGATCAGCCCGACCGGCCCGCGCTTGATCCAGCCGGTGGTGTAGACACCGGGGATGTGCTGTCCGTCGAGGTCCAGCACCCGACCGCCCTCGTTCGGCACGGTGCCCGTGTCGTGGTCGAACGGGACGTCGGCCAGCGGGGAGCCGAGATAGCCCACGGCACGGTAGAGGGCCTGTACGGGCACGGTTTCGAACTCGCCGGTGCCCTGCACGTTGCCGTCCCCGGTGAGTTCCATGACCTCGGTGCGCAGGCCTTCGACACGGTCGGTACCCAGTACTTCGGCCGGACGGCGCAGGAAGTGGAAGTGCAGGCGGCGCAGCGAGTCCGTACTGCCGTCGCGCAGGGCCCAGTCCTGCAGCGTCTTGACCACGGTCTTGACCTGGTTGTTGGTGCGGATGGATTCCTCACTGGCCTCGTCGAGCTCGAAACCCTCCGGGTGCACCACCAGTTCCATTCCCGGCTGGTGATCCAGTTCCCGCAGTTCCAGCGGAGTGAACTTGGTTTGCGCCGGTCCCCGCCGTGCGAACAGGTGTACGTCGGTGACCTGCGAGGACTTCAGAGCTTGGTAGACGTTGTCCGGGATCTCGGTGTGCAACAGGTCGTCGGCCTGCTTGGCCAGTACTCGTGCGACATCCAGCGCCACATTGCCCGCACCGACGACCGCGACGCTGCGGGCGTCGAGAGTCCAGTCGCGCGGGGCCTCGGGATAGCCGTCATACCAGGAGATGAAGTCCGCGGCCCCGTGGCTGTGTGGCAGGTCGATTCCCGGGATGTCCAATTCCCGATCGTCCTTGGCGCCGGTTGCGAAGATGACCGAGTCGTAGTGGTGCCGCAGATCGTCCAGCTTGCAGTCGACGCCGTAGTCGATGTTGCCGAGGAAACGGATGCCGGGTTTCTCCAGAATGCGATGCAGCGCATCGACGATGCCCTTGATGCGTGGGTGATCGGGGGCCACCCCGTAGCGAACGAGACCGTACGGTGCGGGCATCCGGTCCAGCAGGTCGATGTCGGTGGGGGTTTCCGCCTTGGACAGGATGTCCGCGGCATACACACCGGCCGGTCCGGAACCGATGATCGCTACTCGCAGTGGGCGGGTCACTCACGTCCTCCTGGTCCGTATGGGTGCCTGGTCCGGCCCGGAGCTCGGCCGGGATTGGTCGGCCGGGACAGCCGGAGTGGCTGAGCAGTGTCATGGCGCGTTACAACGCCCTCCCCACCCAGCTTAGGCATACCTAACCGGCAATCCCGTGATGTGAACCGGTGACTGCCCTTACAGGGATGGCGAGACGGGGATCGAGCACGGAGTGCACACGATGACGAACACGTTGTGTGTGTTTTTTGACACGCTCGGTATATACGGAAAGCTCCACGGACCGTGAGTGACCGGATGCGGGTGGTCACAGTAGGATCAGAGTTGATCTCTCGGCGGTGCTTGTCGAAAACTTCGGGCGCGGGCGACTCCGCCGTAGGGCGAAACGCCGCAGACAGCCGGCGCCTGCACCGCCGTGCGGGCCGCTCGGCCGAGGAGAAGGGAACATCCCATGGAGGACCGACCAAGCTGGTTACCCAAGGACGTCGATCTGGAAAAAGCCAGTGCGGCCCGTTGCTACGACTACTACCTCGGCGGCGCGCACAACTTCGCCGTGGACCGCGAGCTCGCCCAGCAGGTCGTGGCGAAGGTGCCGCAGATCAAGGCGCTGGCCCAGGACAACCGCGCTTTCCTGCGCCGGGCGGTGCGCTACTGCGTCAGCCAGGGGATCCGTCAGTTCCTCGACATCGGTTCGGGGATCCCGACAGTGGGTAACGTCCACGAGATCGCTCAGGAGGCCGACCCGGAGGCTCGGGTGGTCTACGTGGACAACGAACCGGTGGCGGTTGCCCACAGCCGGTCGATTCTGGACGGCAACGAACGCGCCGACGTCGTGCAGGGCGACCTGGCCGACGTGGCGGGAGTCCTGGCGTCCTCGCCGGTCGAGCGACTGCTGAACTTCGACGAGCCCATCGCGGTGATGATGGTGGCGTTGTTCCACTTCGTGCCGGACTCGGCTCAGCCGAAACGGATCGTGCAGCAGTACAGCGAGCGGATGGCCCCCGGCAGCTACCTCGGTTTCTCGCACCTGACGCAGGATGATTTTCCCGAGGCGGGACGGAACCTGATCGACTTGTACGCCAACAGCAGCAACCCGGGAACGCTGCGCTCGCGTGCCGAGGTCACGGGCTTGCTGTCCGATTTCGAGCTCGTCGATCCCGGCGTGGTCCACATCCCGGAGTGGCGACCCGACAGTCCCGAGGACCGGTGGGAACAGCCCGAGCGATCGCTGGGGTACGCAGCACTCGGATACAAGGTGTGAAACGTGGGTGACGGATCCGGTGGGGGTGACCGAGGGAGGCGGTCCATGACCGAACAGCGGGATCGGCGCGAGTTCGTCCGGCAGTGGACGCAGTCGGTCCTCGGCCACACTTACGTGCCGAAAGCCCGCCCCGAGGTCCAAGCTTTCCTGGACGAGTGCACCGGGAAACTCCTCGACTCGCTGGTGAGCGAACCGTTCTCCACCGGCCCGGCAACCGAGGTCGGTACCCGACTCGTCGATGTGCACATCGTCGACGGCAAGGCGCTGGAAGGCACCCTCGAACTCGTCGCGACGGACCTGCCGAAACTGGTCGAGCACCTCGACGGCGAAGTCCTGCTGTCCCGGATGATCGCACTGATCGGTGCGATCGGCCGGGGCTTCGCCGGGGGACTGCGCGTACGCACCCTGTCCGAGCAGGAGGTCATCAAGCAGGCGGTGCTGCAAGCCAGGGATGCCGCCGAGGAGGCGCTGCGGGCCAGCGAGGCCCGTTTCCGTGCGGTGTTCACCTCCTCGGTTCTGGGGATCGCCATCGTCGCCCTGGACGGCACGATCGAGGACGTGAACCAGGCCATGGCGAGCATCTTCCACACCTCGGGGGAACAGCTGGTCGGTGGCACCGTGTTCGACCTCGCCGACGAGGACTGGCTGCGGGATCTTCGGGAAGCCGAGGGACTGCTGGTTACCGAGGTCGAGCAGCAGTTCCGGCTCGACACCCGCTTCAGCGCCCACGACGAGAGCGTGGTGTGGACCGAGGTCTCGGGGTCCCTGGTGCACGACGCCCACGGCCATCCGGAGTACCAGGTGCTGCTCTACGCCGATATCACCGACCGGCGCATGCTCCAGGAGCAGTTGCACCGCCAGGCCATGCACGACCCGCTGACGGGACTTGCCAACCGGACACTGCTCAAATCGCGCATGGAGGCGGCACTCGCCCCGACGGAGGCCGGGCGGCGCGTCGCGCTGTGCTACCTCGACCTCGATGGATTCAAAGCCATCAACGACAGCCTGGGGCATCCCATCGGAGACGAGCTGCTGTGCGCGGTCGCACACCACCTGCAGGTGACCTGCGAGGAGGAGGGAGCGCTCGCCGCCCGGATGGGGGGTGACGAGTTCGTGGTACTCGTCCCGGACTCCCCCGGAGTGCAGGCCGTGCTGGAACTGGTCGAACGGATCCTGCGCGAGATCACCAGGCCCGTGCGGTTCTCCTCGCACGAGCTCACCGCCTCGGCCAGCGTCGGCGTCGTGGAGCGTGCGGTCGCCGGAACGGGATCGGAGGAATTGCTCAGCGATGCCGATCTCACCCTGTACCGGGCCAAGGCCGAGGGTAAGGCGCAGTGGGTCCTGTTCGATCCGGAGCGCAACGCCGCCGCGAAACGGCGTTTCAAGCTCTCGGCCACCCTGCCCGCGGCACTGGAGAACGACGAGTTCTTCGTGGAGTACCACCCGGTCGCATGGCTGGAGGACAACGGTCTCGTCGCGGTGCACTCCCGGGTGCGCTGGGATCATCCCGAGTTCGGTGAGCTCGATGCGGCGAGCTTCCTCGACATGGCCGAGGAGACCGGCGCGATCACGCGCCTCGGTAACTGGGTGCTGCGGCAGGCGTGTGAGCATGCCGCGCGCTGGACACGGACTCTCGGAGTGGCCGCCCCGGTGGTCGGCGTGGACCTGTCACCACGGCACTTCCGCGATCCCGAACTGGTCGCCGGGGTGCAGCGGATTCTGATCGAGACCGGGGTGTCCGCGCGGCAGCTTCGTCTGGGGATCCCCGAGTCCGCGCTGTTCGACGAGCAGGGCGATCCCGTGGACGTGCTGGACATCTTCGCGGAGATGGGCATCGGTCTGGTCGTGCAGGATTTCGGCAGCGACTACACGCGGCTCGCCCGGTTGCGGGGGCTGCCGGTGCAGGGAGTCGAGCTCACCGGAGACTACCTGGACGGTCTGGCAGACCCCGCGGGCCCGGATCCGTTGAACGAACACCTGGTGCACAGCCTGGTCGCCTCGGCACGGTTGCTGGACTTGGACGTCGTCGCCGTGGATGTGCGCACCGAGGAGCAGGCGAGGCGGCTGCGCAAGATGGGTGTGCACGTGGCGCGGGGAGACCACATCGGTGCCGCGGCCTCGGCGATGGAGATCGAGATCATGATCTCCGAACACGGTTATCCTGTCTCGTAGGCAGCGATCGCCTCCTCGCGGCGACCGGATGGTCCGGGATGCGTCACCCGGCGACGGGAGTCCCGATAGCATTGGGGGCGAAGTACGTCCACGCAGGCATCAACCCAAATCAGGTTCTCGAGGAGTGACCGTGTCCGTATTGCCACCCGAAGCCCAGCAAGCCCTCCGGGTGAAGGTGCCTGCGGGCACTACGGCCGGACACGCCATCCACGAGGCAGGGCTGCCCTCCAAAGGGGAAGACGCGATCGTCGTGGTCCGCGACGCCGGTGGTGCGCTGCGTGATCTCGACTGGGCACCGGAATCCGACGTCGAGGTGGAGGCCGTCGGCGCCAACACCGAGGACGGTCGCAGCGTGATCCGGCACTCGGCCGCGCACGTGCTCGCACAGGCGGTCCAGCAGCAGTTCGACGAGGCCAAGCTGGGCATCGGCCCTCCTGTCAAGGACGGCTTCTACTACGACTTCGACGTGGCGCGGCCCTTTACGCCGGAAGACCTGCAGGCGCTCGAGAAGCGGATGAAGCAGATCATCAAGTCCGGTCAGAAGTTCTCCCGCCGCCGCCTGGACTCGGTCGAGCAGGCCCGCGGTGAGCTGGCCGACGAGCCGTACAAGCTGGAGCTGATCGACCTCAAGTCGGGTTCCGAGGAGGTCGACACCAGCGAGGTGATGGAGGTCGGTGGCGGTGACCTGACCGTCTACGACAACATCGATCGCCACGGCGATACCGTCTGGGGTGACCTGTGCCGCGGCCCGCACGTACCGCACACGCGCTTCATCCCCGCCTTCAAGCTGATGCGCACCGCCGCGGCGTACTGGCGCGGGGACCAGAACAACCAGCAGCTGCAACGCATCTACGGCACGGCATGGGAGTCGAAGGAGCAGCTCGATACGCACCTGGAGTGGTTGGCCGAGGCCGAGCGCCGCGACCATCGCCGGATCGGGGCGGAACTGGACCTGTTCTCCTTCCCCGAGGAGATCGGCTCCGGGCTGCCGGTGTTCCATCCCAAGGGCGGTGTGATCCGTCGTGAGATGGAGGAGTACTCACGGCGCAGGCACGAGGAGGCGGGCTACGAGTTCGTCAACTCGCCGCACATCACCAAGGGCGGGCTGTTCGAGACCTCCGGTCACCTGCCCTACTACGCGGACACGATGTTCCCGCCGGTGGCCTTCGAGGGCGAGGACTACTACCTCAAGGCCATGAACTGCCCGATGCACAACCTGATCTTCCGGTCGCGCGGCAGGTCCTACCGGGAGCTGCCGCTGCGGCTGTTCGAGTTCGGCACCGTGTACCGCTACGAGAAGTCCGGTGTGGTGCACGGACTCACCAGGGTTCGCGGGTTGACCATGGACGACTCGCACATCTACTGCACCAAGGAGCAGATGCCGGGCGAGCTGCAGTCGCTGCTGTGGTTCGTGCTCGACTTGCTGGCCGACTACGGGCTGAGCGACTTCTACCTCGAACTGTCCACGCGGGACGACTCCCCGAAGTTCATCGGCGACCCGCAGGAGTGGGCGGACGCAACCGAGACGTTGCGCCGGGCTGCGGAGGAATCCGGGCTCGAGCTGGTGCCCGACCCCGGCGGCGCGGCGTACTACGGGCCGAAGATCTCCGTGCAGGCCAAGGACGCGCTCGGGCGGTCGTGGCAGATGTCGACCATCCAGCTCGACTTCAACCAGCCGAAGCGGTTCGGGCTGGAGTACACCGCCTCCGACGGGTCCAAGCAGCAGCCGGTGATGATCCACCGCGCGCTGTTCGGGTCGATCGAGCGGTTCTTCGGCGTGCTCACCGAGCACTACGCGGGCGCGTTCCCGGCCTGGCTCTCTCCGGTGCAGGTTGTGGGCATCCCGATCGCCGATGAGCACACCGAGCACCTGCGGGGGGTCAGCGAGGCTCTGCGGGCGAGGGGAGTGCGGGTCGAGATCGACAGCAGTGACGACCGGATGCAGAAGAAGATCCGTAACCACACCACCCAGAAGGTCCCGTTCCTGCTGCTGGCAGGTGGCAAGGATGTCGAAGCGGGCGCGGTGTCCTTCCGCTTCCGCGACGGCACGCAGCTCAACGGAGTGACGGTGGAACGCGCGGTGGATGCGTTGACCCGGTGGGTCGACCGCCGGGAGAACGCCTCGCCGACCGCGGAGAATTTCGAGGCGGAGCTGGCGTGACGGATCGGCACGACTCGAGACCCGGCTCGGGAGAACCGTCTCCGGACAACGCGGGCCAGGTGGCCCCGGGGGCGGACATCCCGACTCCCGGGAGTACCGAGGTTTCCGAGCAGCAGGGCATCGGTGTGCCCGATGCCCTGCAACGTCTGTGGACTCCGCATCGGATGTCCTATATCCAGGGGGAGAACAAACCGAAAGGGGAGCACAGCGACGGCTGTCCCTTCTGCCTGCTGCTCGACGGGCAGCAGTCCGACGACGAGACGCTCATCGTGGCCCGGGACGAGCTGGTCTTCGCGGTGCTCAACCTGTACCCGTACAACCCCGGCCATCTCATGGTGCTGCCGTATCGGCACGTGGCCGACTACACCGACCTGACGGCGGCGGAGACCGTCGCGGTCGCCGAGTGCACGCAGCGTGCGATGCGGGTGATCCGTAGCGTCTCGGCGCCGCACGGATTCAACATCGGTCTCAACCAGGGGCCGGTGGCCGGGGCCGGAATCGCCGCACACCTGCATCAGCACGTGGTTCCGCGCTGGGGCGGGGACTCGAACTTCATGCCGGTGATCGGCCATACCCGGGTGTTGCCGCAGCTGCTGGGGGACACTCGCCGGTTGCTCGCCGATGCGTGGCAGCGCGTGGCATAGGCTTCCCGGCCGCTCCGGTGCCGACTGCTCCGGTGCCGGTCGCTGCGGCTGCGGTCTTTTCCGGCCTGCCGGTTACTCCGACCTGCCGGGCACGGAATTTTTGCAGTTTCGCGCGAAACCGCATTTTTGTGATTTCGCGCGAAACTGCACACACGCACGGTGCGGCGCGGGCGCTCAGTTGCGCAGCGTCGCCTCGATCTCCAGTGTGATCTTGACCTTCTCGCCGAGCATGGCGCCACCGTCGGGGCCGACACCGAAGTCGGTCCGGTTGATGGTGGTGCTCGCCGACAGGCCGAGCAGCTTGCCGCCCTGGCCGTCGTCGGTGAAGCCGCCGAGTTCGGTCGCCAGTGATACCGGCTTGGTCACGCCGTGCAGAGTCAACTCGCCGTCGATGACCCAGTCGTCGCCGTCCTCGCGGATGGCGGTGGAGCGGAAGGTCAGCGTCGGGTGGTTGTCGACGTCGAGGAAGTCGGCGTTGCGCACGTGGGCGTCGCGGTCACTCTGGCCGGTGTTGATCGACGCGGCATCGATGGTCGCGGTCACCGAGGACTCCAGCGGATTCTCGGCAGTGACGATCCGGCCCTCGAACTTGTCGAAGCGGCCACGCGACCTCCCGACGCCCATGTGGCGAAGCGTGAACTCGACGTCCGAGTGCACGGCGTCGATGTCCCACGTGCCCGTGACGTAACCGGGGATCTGGGTGGTGGCGGTCATGGACAGCCTCCTTGGTAGTCGGTGTCGTCCCGCCCCGGGAACGAAGTTGAAGCTTCAATCATTCCCGCTGTGTCCGACGTTACTTCACGAGGTGGTTCGCAGGACCGTGTCCGCAGACCGCGATCTCCGGCGGCTAGGCTGCTGATGCGACACAGACGGTGCACAGCTGGCGGACACTTCTCACGATGCTCAACATCTTCGCGCGGGCTCCTGTTGCCCGGATCAGCGACCCGGTCGGTGCGTGGCTGGTGCGGCGCGGACTGTCCCCGAACGCCGTGACGGTAATCGGGACGGTGGTCAGTGTTATCACGGCACTGTGGTTCTTCCCGCGAGGGCAGTTGTTCATCGGCACCGTGGTGGTCACGCTCTTTCTGCTGTTCGACCTGCTCGACGGCGCGATGGCCCGGGCTCACGGGACGGTGACGAGGTTCGGCGCGGTTCTCGACGCGAGTTGCGACCGCATCGCCGACGGGGCTTTGTTCGGCTCGCTGGTGTGGTGGGCGCTTGTCGTGACCGATCACCACGCGCGGGGAGTGGGATTGCTGATCTGCCTGGTGAGCGCACAGGTGATCTCGTATGTGAAGGCCAGGGCCGAGGCACACGGACTTCGCGCCGATGGTGGACTGGCCGAGCGGGCCGAACGCCTCGTCGTGGTGCTCGTGGGAACCGGTCTGTACGGGCTGGGTGTGCCCCATGTCCTCGACATCGCGGTGTGGACTCTGGCGGCGGTGTCGCTGTTCACCATCGGTCAGCGCCTGTACGCCGTCCATCTCACGAGTCGCACGCTGGAGTGAGGTCAGGCAGGCACCAGCTCGCTCTCACCGGACCAGCAGAGATAGTCCTCGGTAACGTCGGCGTCCTCGGCGATGAGGTCGTCGTAGGCGTCGAGGTTGGGACGTTCGTGCTCATCGAGCGGCGTGATCGCGGCGTGATACATGCCGAAGGCCTGATGGTTGCGCGTCAGCATGGCAAGCGCCCAGTCGTGCAGCCGTCGCTGCGAGGTCGCGGCATCTTCGTGGCTGATCGGCTCGAAGCACACCAGTTCTTCGTAGGAACCGATCGAGTCCGGATTGACGATCCGGTGCAGCGCGAGGACGTAACGCATGGTGATCTCCCCATGGGGCGGTGGTGACGGACATTGGCGATAGGCTGAGCCTGCCGGATCAGCACGCAGCAAAATATACTTAGCAAATTTTGCTGACATAAGCACTCATTCGGGTGATGTTGACGGTGCCCGGGTCGGAGTTGTGAGGCGAAAGGGACGGCCGTGAATCACGTGGAGCTGCCGGAGATTCCGACGGTCAGTCCGACCGTCGGTCGACGCTGGCTTGCAGCGGAGATCCGTCGGCTCCGTGAGGCGGCCGGTTTGAAGCAGGGCGATGTCGCCAAGCGTCTGCGCTGCGGTACGGCGAAGATCGCGCACATGGAGAGCATGCGCAACACCATCAGCGGTCCCGACCTGGAGCTGATGCTCTCGTTGTTCGGCGTACCCGCGGAGCGTGTCGACTGGTATCTGCAACTGGCCGACTTCGCCAAGGAAAGAGGCTGGTGGGATGGTAACCGAGCCGTTCCCGGCTGGTTTTCGCTTTACATCGGACTCGAATGGGGTGCCGGTGAGATTCGCGAATGGGAGATGGGCTTCCCACCCGGTATCTTGCAGACCCGCTCCTATATCGAAGCCTTGATTCGTTCCGAGGACGGTCCGTCCGAGGTCGTGCTCCAGGAACAGGTTGCGGCGCGTCTGCGGCGACAGGAGGCGTTCAAGCGGACCGAACATCCGCTGACCGTGCACGCGATTGTCGACGAGGCTGCGCTGCGACGACGTGTCGGTGGGCCGAGGATCATGCGCGAGCAGTACGAGTACTTGGCCGAGGTGCAGGCCACGGCGAATGTCACGGTTCAGGTGATGCCGTTTGGTGCCGGGCAGCATCGCGGGCATCTTGGTTCTTTTCAGTGGCTGGGGTTTCCGCGTGCGGGTGATCCGGGCGTGGTGTACGTGGAGAATCAGCGCGGCGGCCTGTACCTGGAGGAAGTCGAGGAGATCGCCACGTTCAACGGCGTGTTCGAAGCTCTTGCGGAGCAGGCGCTTTCTCCACCGGACTCCACGAAGTTCCTGACCGATCTTGCCAAGGAGACAGTGTGATGGACTCGCACATCCGGGATGCGACGCTGCTGACCGATGTGGCGTGGCGCAAGAGCACCCACAGCGGGCAAGGCGGCGGTCAGTGCGTCGAGGTGGGTGCGGTGCCCGATCTGACCGACGTGGTGTGGCGCAAGAGCACCCGCAGTGGCCCCAATGGGGGTTCGTGCGTCGAGGTGGGTGCGCTCCCCGAGCAGTCCGTGACTGCGGTGCGGGACTCGAAGGATCCGGGTGGCCCCGCCCTGCTGTTCGGTTCCGCCGAGTGGGCAGTGTTCGTGCGCAGCCTGCGCTGACGGTGTCCGCGCTGCCGAGCTGCGCTGCCGGGGGCATCCCCGCGTTGTCGAGATCGCGGGGAAGGGATCTGGCCGGAGCCTTCCGGGTTATGCGGCGGTTTTCGGCTGTATCGTTCTCCGTGATCACCTGATCGTGTAATGGTGAACTGGTGTTCGAGTGTTGAGAATGAAAGGCATGAAACCAGAGTTGGATCTTCCCCGGGCGAATCCCTGCGAATCGGGTCTCACCGACGTGCCGAGCATGCGGGCACCGGCAGCCTGTTCGGACGGCGAGCTCCTCGCGGAGATCCGCGAGTGCGAGGCGGTGGTGCGCCGGGCACTGGCGGAGCAGTATGCCCTGATGGCCGAGGTCGAACGCCGTGGCCTGTACGGGTAGGCCGCAGTTTCCCGGAGGGTTCAGCCGGAAACTGCGGCCGGCGAGAGCCCGCTCACCCGGGCATCGGATCGTAGCGGCTGAAGGTGCGGGTGAAGCTGGCGCTGCCCGAACTCAGCGAACGGACGTTGACCGCATAGCGGGCGAGCTCGCTGGCGGGGACATGCGCGCGTACGACGGTCCAGCCGACGTCCTCCGGTTCGGTACCGACGACTTTGCCGCGACGGCCGGACAGGTCACCCAGAACCGCCCCCAGATGTTCGTCCGGGATGTGTACCGCCACCTCGTCCACCGGTTCCAGGGTGACCAGGCCCGCCTGCTCGGCGGCTGCTTTCAACGCCAGCGCTCCGGCCGCCTGGAAAGCCGCGTCGGAGGAGTCGACACTGTGCGCCTTGCCGTCGGTCAGGGTCACTCGTACATCCACGATGGGGCACTCGGCTTCCAGGCCCCTGTCGAGTTGCCTGCGCACGCCCTTCTCCACGCTGGAAATGAATTGTTTGGGTATCGCGCCGCCGACGATCCGGTCGGCGAACTCCATCCCCGACCCCCGGGGTAGCGGTTCCACTTCGATGTCGCACACGGCGTACTGGCCGTGGCCGCCGGACTGTTTGACGTGGCGGCCGTGCCCCTGGGCCGGGCACGCGAAGGTCTGCCGTAGCGGCACCCGCACCGGTTCGGTGTCGATCTCGGCGCCTCCCTCACGCAAGCGCTGCAGGACCACATCGGCGTGTGCCTCGCCCATGCACCACAGCACCACCTGGTGCGTCTCGGTGGCTCGGTCCAGCCGGAGAGTGGGATCCGCGGCGACGACCCGGTTCAGGTTGCGTGCCAGCGTGTCGTCGTCGCTGCGGGTGCGGGCGGTGACCGCGATCGGCAGCAGCGGCTCCGGCATCGGCCACGGCGCCAGCAACAGCGGGTCGGCCGGGTCGGACACGGTATCGCCGGTCTCGGCCGAGACGAGCTTGGTCACCGCGCACAAATCACCCGCGATACAGCGAGGTACCGCACGAAGACTCGATCCCAAGGGGGAGTACAGGTGCGCGACGCGTTCGTCCTCGTCGTGATCGGGGTGCCCCCGCTCGGTCATGCCGTGCCCGGAGACGTGCACCGGCCGCTCCGGCAGCATCGTGCCGGAGAAGACCCGCGCCAGCGAGACCCGTCCGACGTAGGAGTCGACCGAGGTGTGCACCACTTCGGCGGCGAGAGGTCCCGCCGGATCGGCGGCCAGTGTCCGGGGATTCCGGCCCTGGGAGTCGGTGAACTCGGCAAGCACGTGTTCCAGCGGCGACGGAAACCCGCGGACGATCCCGTCCAGGAGTTCGGTCAGACCGAGCCCCGTCTCCGAACACACCGGCAGGACCGGATGCAGGCCGCCGCGGGCGACGGCCGATTCCAGGGACCGGATCAACGTGGCTTCCTCGATCTCCTCCCCCGCGAGGTAGCTGTCCATCAGGGCCTCGTCCTCGCTCTCGGCGATGATGCCCTCGATGAGCTCGTTGCGGGCTGTGCCGAGCCGTTCCCGCATGCGTTCCCCGTCCGCCGCGGCGCTCGCCCCTGCAGGAGTGTCTCCGGGAGCGGCGGTCAACACCCCGGTCAGTCCCCCGGTCAGCCCCGGTGCTCCCCTGCCGCCTGCCTGTGGTGTGCTGTCCTCGCGTGGCAGGTACAGCGGCAGGACCCCTGCCCCGAAAGCTTCCCGGCACGCTGCGATCGCGGCATCGAGATCCGCACGGGGCTGGTCGAGGCGGGAGATCACGACAGCCCGCGGCATGGCGACCCGCGCGCACTCCTGCCACAAGGCTCGCGTGGCGGGATCGACTCCTTCGCCCGCTGCGATGACGAACAGGGCCGCATCCGCCGCACGCAGCCCCGCACGCAGTTCGCCGATGAAGTCGGCGTATCCGGGGGTGTCGACCAGGTTGATCTTGGTATGGCCGTGCTGCAGTGGCGCCACCGCGAGGCCGACGGACCGTTGCTGCTCGATTGCCGCAGCCTCGTGGTCACAGACCGTGGTGCCCTCGGTGACCGATCCCTGCCTACCGATCGTCGACGTGGTCGCCAGCAGCGCTTCGACGAGGGTGGTTTTGCCTGCGGAAGAGGGGCCGACGAGTACGACATTGCGAAGGGCGGCCGGATCCGCAGGGGCCGGTGCCGCAGGGCTCCCGCCGGTGCTGCTCTGCTTGTTGCCCATGGGTACTCCCCGCCCGAATCGCCATCGGTCACCTTGATTGTGGTACCGATCACACACCGATCGGGCGAGTCGTGCAAGGGCGCTCACCGCCATGGCGCAGAGCCGAACCGCTTCGCGGTGACGCAAGCCTCGTCCACTTGCCCAAGTGGACTACTCAGAAACCCCCGCAGTGGACCGTGGGAGAGGGCCAATTCGTTCCTAAGCTGGATACGGCAGGGTATTTCAGCCCCTGCTGTATCAGGACTGCGATACCGACGACGGAGAGGAAAGGTCGAACGTGACTACCGGCCCCACCCCAGCCAACAATGCCGCCCGCGACGCTGTGACCGGCACCGATGGGGTGAAACGCGGTATGGCCGAAATGCTCAAGGGCGGAGTGATCATGGATGTGGTGACTCCGCAGCAGGCCGCGATCGCCGAAGAAGCCGGCGCCGTGGCCGTGATGGCGCTGGAGCGCGTGCCCGCCGACATCCGTTCGCAGGGCGGCGTGGCGCGCATGTCGGACCCGGACATGATCGAGCGCATCGTGGAGTCCGTGTCGATCCCGGTGATGGCCAAGGCCCGTATCGGGCATTTCGTCGAGGCACAGGTGCTGCAGTCGGTCGGTGTCGACTACATCGACGAGTCCGAGGTGCTCACCCCCGCCGACGAGGCCAACCACATCGACAAGTGGCCGTTCACCGTGCCGTTCGTGTGTGGTGCCACCAATCTCGGTGAGGCGCTGCGGCGCATCTCCGAAGGTGCGGCCATGATCCGCTCCAAGGGCGAGGCGGGCACCGGCAATGTCGTCGAGGCCACCCGGCACATGCGCCAGATCCGTGCGGAGATGCGCCGGTTGTCGGTCTTGGACAGCGATGAGCTGTACGCGGCTGCCAAGGAGCACCGGGTTCCGGTGGAACTCGTGCGCGAGGTTGCCGAAACGGGCAAGCTCCCGGTCGTTCTGTTCACCGCCGGGGGGATCGCCACTCCGGCCGACGCGGCGATGATGCGGCGGCTCGGTGCCGAGGGTGTTTTCGTCGGCTCCGGGATCTTCAAATCCGGCGACCCGGCCCGCCGTGCCGAGGCCATCGTCAAGGCGACCACGTTCTACGACGATCCGGACATGGTCGCCAAGGTCTCGCGCGGACTCGGTGAGGCCATGGTCGGCATCAACGTCGACGATCTTCCCGAGGGCCAGCACTACGCCCAGCGCGGCTGGTGACCCGGCACCTGCGGTGACCCGGGGAGGCCGGTGCCGAGTGCGGGGTCCGGGACCGCGTGTGCGCGGATGAGCCGGTTGTCGGCTCAGGCATGCTCCATGACCAGGACTGCCGTGGTTTCGGGCTCCAGCGCTTCGTACAGATGCGGAACGTCGCCGGAGAAGGAGATGTAGTCCCCCGGCCCGACCTCGACGGGGTTCTCCTCCGGCCCGGTGCGCATCCTGCCCGCCGTGACGATCACGTGCTCGACGGCTCCGGGAATGTGGGCGGCGGCGTGCCGGGCAGCTCCGGGTTCCAGCGTCAGCAGATGCAGGTCACGGCGGGCGCCCGCCGGGCACGCCGACAGCAGTGCTGCGGCGAACGGGGACTGTTCCGACCGCACGACGGAGGCCTGGCCGGACCGGATGATCCTGACCTGCGGTGCGGGCGGATCGACGAGCCTGCTGAAGGGGATACCCAGGGCCACGCCCAGTGCCCACAGGGTCTCGACGCTGGGATTGCCACTGCCCGCCTCGAGTTGGGACAGGGTCGACTTGGCGACCCCGGCGCGCTTGGCCAGTTCGGACAGGGAGACTCCGGCACGGTCGCGCTCACGACGCAGCGACTCGGCGATGATGTCCAGCGGGGCGGATCTGCCGGGATCGGATCTGCCGGGATCGGATCTGCCGGGATCGGATCTGCCGGGATCGGTTTCGGCTTCGGTCATCGGCACTCGCTTGTGTTCGGCATAGCGGTCATTACGTTCGGTTTGACGAACGAGTCTCTGGTGTTCAGAATAACGAACATGAGTTCGCTCAGTCGAACGCGTGGCAGCCGTGGGGGCCTGGGCAGCGCGTTTCTCGGGAAGATGCTGTCGATGGCGGTGGCCATGTCGCTCGTCGGCTGCTCACTCGGCGCCATCGCGGTGAGCAAGGGAATCCCGCTGTGGCTGGTGACCCTGATGGCGGCGTTGGTGTTCGCCGGGGGGTCCGAGTTCATGGCGGTCGGACTGATCTCCGCAGGAGCGGCACCGATCACGGCGGTGGTGGGTGGTCTGATGCTCAACGCCCGGCACTTCCCGTTCGGTCTGGCGATCGGTGATGTATTGGGACGAGGATTGCTCGCCCGCTTGCTCGGCAGTCACATCATGGTCGACGAGGCGGTCGCGTTCGCGCTGGCCGAGCAGGACCCGCAACGACGGAGACGCGCCTACTGGATCGCCGGTCTCACCGTGTACGGCGTCTGGGCTCCTTCTGTCCTCCTCGGCGGTCTGCTCGGGCAGCGGGTCGGCGACCCGGCCGCCCTCGGGCTCGATGCGGCCCTGCCTGCCGCATTGTTGGCACTGGTGATGCCCTCGCTGCGGGACCGTCCGACCCTGCGGGCCGTCGTGGTCGGTGCGGCCGTTGCGGTGGTGGCGACACCGCTACTGCCGGAGGGACTACCCGTGGTGGCCGCGCTGATCGGTGTGGCCGCAGCGGTGCCGACACCGAAGAGCAAGTCCGCGGCAGCCGGAACAGCGGGAACACCGGAAGCGGGAACACCGGAGCGGGGGAATGCATGACCGTCGGTGTGGTGTTGATGCTGGCAGCCGGAACCTACGCGCTGCGAGTGGCAGGCCCGCTACTGCGGGACCGAGTGCGGTTGTCTGAGCGATGGCAACGGTTGCTGTCGATCGCCGCGATCACGCTGCTCGGTGCGTTCGTGGTGACCAGCGCCTTGTTCGAGTCGGGCGGTTTCGCGGGATGGGCACGCGTGGCAGGGGTCGCCGTCGGCGGCGTGCTCGCCTGGCGTCGAGCCCCCTTCGTCGTCGTCGTGCTCGCCGCGGCAGCGACCACTGCAGGCCTGCGTGTCCTGCTGCCCGGATGATCAGGTCCCGTGCCCGCCCCTCACCGGCCCCGGACATTGTCGACCTGCGTAGATCCAGGAGAATGACGACGTGACCACAACACAACCGGTGATCGGTGTGCTCGCTCTGCAGGGAGGCGTGGCCGAGCACCTGGCGGCGTTGGAGCGTGGCGGCGCGGTTGCCGAACCCGTCCGCCGTCCGGAGGAACTCGCCGGCGTGCACGGCCTCGTCCTGCCCGGCGGTGAGTCCACGACGATGACCCGCCTGCTCGATACGTTCGAGCTCTTCGAGCCGATCCGGGAGCGCCTTGCGGCAGGAATGCCCGCATACGGTTCCTGTGCGGGTATGGTGCTGCTGGGCAGTCGGGTTCTCGACGATCGTTCGGGGCAGGATGGTCTTCGTGACGCCTCTTCGGCGGCTTCCGTGCGTCCGCTGGCGGCGCTCGATGTCGTGGTGCGGCGTAACGCCTTCGGCAGGCAGGTCGACTCGTTCGAGACCGACCTGGACTTCGAGGGGATCGACGGAGGTCCTGTCCATGCCGTGTTCATCCGGGCACCCCTGATCGAGAAGGTCGGCTCGGACGTGCAGGTGTTGGCCACCGTGGCTCCGGCAGAGCCGACCCCACCGGAGCGGGGTCGGCAGGAATCGTCCCGGTCGGAGCCGGACGTCGCGGCGGCGGAGACATCCGCCGGTACGATCGTTGCGGTTCGGCAGGGACCCGTGCTCGCCACCGCCTTTCACCCGGAACTGGTCGGTGGGGACGAGCGCGTGCACCGCCAATTCGTGCACATGGTCCGCGCGTGCTGAGAGCATTCACCGCTGCGTGGGGATCGTGCTGTCGTAGAAAGACGGAGGAGAGATGAGCGGCCACTCCAAGTGGGCCACCACCAAGCACAAGAAGGCCGCCCTCGACGCCAAACGCGGCAAGCTTTTCGCGAAGCTGACCAAGAATGTCGAGGTCGCCGCGCGTACCGGCGGGGGAGACCCGGAAGCCAACCCGACTCTGTACGACGCCATGCAGAAGGCGCGCAAGAACTCGGTGCCGCAGGACAACATCGAGCGTGCGCGCAAACGTGGCGCCGGCGAGGAAGCAGGCGGCTCGGACTGGGAAACGGTGATGTACGAGGGGTACGCGCCGAACGGTGTCGCCGTGCTGATCGAGTGCCTGACCGACAACCGCAACCGGGCGACCGGGGAAGTGCGCACCGCGATGAATCGCCACGGCGGTTCCATGGCCGATGCGGGTTCGGTGTCCTACCTGTTCACCCGCCGGGGCGTGGTGGTCCTGCCGAAGAACGGACTGAGTGAGGAAGACGTGCTCGGCGCCGTGCTCGATGCAGGAGCCGAAGAGATCAACGACCTCGGTGAGAGCTACGAGGTGCTGTCCGAACCGAGCAACCTCGTCGACGTGCGCAAGGCACTCCAGGCCGAGGGCATCGAGTACGACTCGGCGGACACCAACTTCCTGGCCTCGGTCAATGTGCCACTGGACGCCGACGGGGCGCGCAAGCTGTTCAAGCTCATCGACGCCCTGGAGGACTGTGACGACGTGCAGAACGTCTTCGCGAACTTCGACGTCAGCGATGAAGTGATGGCAGAGGCCAGCGCGTAGAAGTTCGCGATCGCGGCTGTGCTGGATTCCACGTCAGCGATGAAGTGATGGCAGAGGCCAGCGCGTAGAAGTTCGCGATCGCGGCTGTAGCGTGTCGGTGTCGGCGTGCGGCTGCCGGAGCGGTAGGGTTCGAACGAATGTTCACGAACTCCGGCGGGAGAGGACGACGGCGTGCGCGTGCTGGGTGTCGATCCCGGGCTGACCCGGTGTGGGGTCGGTGTGGTCGAGGACGGCCGAGCGCGCGAGGTGACGTGCCTGGCGGTGGGGGTCGTACGCACCCCCGCCGAGGATGAACTGTCCACCCGGCTGATGGCGGTGGCCGACACGGTCGAGCAGTGGATGCACACACACCGGCCGGATGTCGTCGCCATCGAGCGGGTGTTCAGCCAGCAGAATGTGCGTACCGTGATGGGAACCGCCCAGGTATCCGGTGTCGTCGCGCTGGCGGCGGCCCGCCGGAGCCTGCCCGTCGCCTTCCACACGCCCAGCGCGGTCAAGGCAGCGATCAGCGGATCGGGGACCGCGAACAAGAAGCAGGTCACCGCGATGATCACGAAGATCCTCGGGCTGGAGACCGCGCCCAAGCCCGCCGACGCGGCGGACGCGCTGGCGTTGGCCGTGTGTCACCTGTGGCGGGCTCCGATGGCGGGCCGCCTCGCCGAGGCCGAGGCAAGAGCCGCCGAACTGGCACGTCACCATCGTGCCAGGTTGAAAGAGGCGAACCGATCCCGTAACTCGGCCGGACGAGCAGGAGGACCGCCACGATGATCGCCTCGGTTCGGGGCACCGTGTTGTCGATCGGCTTGGATCATGCCGTGGTCGAGGTCGGCGGAATGGGATACGCGGTGTACGCCACGCCGGTGACCCTGGCAGGCCTGCGTCGCGGCGAGGAGACCCACCTGGCGACATCCCTGGTGGTTCGCGAGGACTCGTTGACGCTGTACGGCTTCGCCACGACGGAGGCCCGTGATCTGTTCGGCCTGTTGCAGACCGCGTCCGGAGTCGGACCGAGGCTGGCCCTGGCCACGCTCGCGGTCCTGGATCCGGAGCAACTGCGCCAGGCACTTGCCGACGGCGATCTGGCACTGCTGACTCAGGTGCCCGGTATCGGCAAGAAGAGCGCCGAACGGTTGACCCTGGAGCTTCGGGACAAGGTGGGCGGAGCGGCCGAGCCCGGCTCGGAGAGCGCGCAGGCCGGTGCAGCGGGCGGCAGGCAGTTGCGTTCGGAGGTTTGCGACGCCCTCGTCGGGCTGGGCTTCTCGGCCAAACAGGCCGAGCAGAGCGTGGAAGCCGTGCTGGCCACGGACGGGGCGGAAGCCGATACTTCGGCGGTACTGCGCAAGGCGCTGGCGAAGCTGGGGCCGAAATGACAGGCATGAGCGCTGCGGGGCGGCTCCCGTGCCGCTGTGAACGACGGTACTGGTGACGCGATGCACGACGATTCACCCGATGTGGGACCCGTGGGTGCGGAGGACGGTGCGGAGGTGGCGCTGTCACCGCATCAGGTGTCCTCCGAGCAGGACGTCGAGAACAGCTTGCGACCGCGCAAGCTCGAGGATTTCGTCGGTCAGCCCAGGGTGCGCGAGCAGCTGCAACTGGTCCTGCACGGGGCGCTCGGCCGGGGAGAGCAGCCCGACCACGTGTTGTTCTCCGGTCCTCCGGGACTGGGCAAGACGAGTCTGGCCATGATCATCGCATCCGAGTTGGCAGCGTCCATCCGGGTGACCTCGGGGCCTGCGTTGGAGCGTCCGGGCGATCTCGCCGCGATGCTGTCCAACCTCACCGAGGGCGATGTGCTGTTCATCGACGAGATCCACCGGATCGCGCGCCCTGCCGAGGAGATGCTGTACCTGGCGATGGAGGACTACCGCGTCGACGTCGTCGTCGGCAAGGGCCCCGGCGCGACCAGCATCCCGTTGGAGATCGCCCCGTTCACACTGGTGGGGGCGACGACGCGTTCCGGTTCGTTGACCGGCCCGTTGCGGGACCGGTTCGGCTTCACCGCGCACATGGAGTTCTACGCGCCGTCCGAACTCGAAGAGGTCATCCGGCGGTCGGCGGGAATTCTGCACGTGGACCTGCGTGCGGACGGGGCGCACGAGATCGCGCGGCGTTCCCGGGGAACCCCCCGTATCGCGAACCGTCTGCTGCGCCGCGTTCGCGACTATGCCGAGGTCCGGGCCGACGGCGCGGTCACTCTCGACGTCGCACGGGCCGCGCTCGAGGTCTACGACGTCGATGAGTTCGGCCTGGATCGCCTCGACCGTGCCGTGCTCGGGGCCCTGGTGCGCTCGTTCAGCGGAGGACCGGTCGGCGTGTCGACGCTGGCTGTGGCTGTGGGTGAGGAGCCCACCACGGTCGAGGAGGTGTGTGAGCCGTACCTGGTCCGGGCGGGGATGCTTGCACGGACTCCGCGAGGGCGGGTCGCCACCGTGGCCGCCTGGCAGCATCTCGGTGTCGTGCCGCCCCCCGATACTCCCGGTGAAGCCACCCCGAGCCTGTTCGACGAGTAGTCGTCGGTAGTAGGCTGCCCGCCATTACCGGTGGAGCTGGCACACTGGTGGTGAAACATCCGAACAATTCGGACGCTGTGTGGGTCCGCGGGCTCATGGCTGTGCAGTCGTGGTCGTTCGCGCGCACGGAGTGTCCGCCGGACGGAGCACGATGGAACAACTGATTTTTCCCATTCTTCTCGTCGGCATCGCCTTGATGCTGTTCTTCCAGATCCGCAAGCAGAAGCGGTCGATGCAGCAGCAGCAGCAGCTGCAGAACTCGCTGGCGGAGGGTGACCGCGTCATGACCACCTCGGGCCTGTTCGGCACCGTCGTGACGACCTCGGACGATTCCATCGAGTTGGAGATCGCGCCGGGCATGACCACGACGTGGCTGCGCCAGGCCGTCCGCGAGAAGGTGAACACCGACGACAGTGCCGACAGTGCCGAGGACGTCTCCGATGACGAGACATCCGGCCGGGAAACCGACGAGGGGCCGAGCGGTGACACCTCGGACGACCGGTCGGAGGAGCAGGCCACTGAATCGGTTGAGAAGCAGAAGGCCCACTGAGGACTGCTGCCATTCAGGCGGGTAATCGGGGCACCGGCGAAGACGTGATGTCGGATGCGCGTGTGCCCGTCGTGTGATCAATACAGGCCATGCGCTCACTGGTACACGCGTGCGAGTCACGGCGTGGCCCAGTGAACGTGCATGGCATTTCTTCCGGTGCCTGACCGGATGCCGACCGTGCCGGAAAACCGGCGCACCGCTCTCCCCGGCGCAGCAGGGCGCGGATGGCGCCTGCCAGACTGAGAGATGCAGCATGGTGCGACCGCCGTGCGGCGTCAGGATGACCTTTCACGATGGTCGGTGCCCGGTGGGGCGCCCACCGACTGCTGAACTTCGATACAGACTTCGGATGAGGAGACAGACGCACCGTGGCACCTCCGGCCGGGCAGATCCGCCCAGGGCGTTATCTCGCAGTTTTTGCGCTGATCCTGGTGGGTATATACGCCCTCGTCTTCTTCACCGGGGATCGGAAACCGACCCCGGAACTGGGCATCGATCTGCAGGGCGGCACCCGGGTCACCCTGACCGCTCGGACGCCCACCGGCCAGCCTCCCACCCAGGAATCGTTGCAGCAGGCCCGGCAGATCATCGAGCAGCGCGTCAACGGCCTCGGTGTCAGCGGTTCCGAGGTCACCATCGACGGGCAGAACCTGGTCATCACGGTTCCGGGCCAGAATGGCGAGCAGGCCAAACGCCTGGGCCAGACTGCCGAGTTGAACTTTCGCAAGGTTCAGCAGGCCGTCCCGGTTTCCGCCTTGCCCCAGAGTCCGGGAAAGACACAGGGGCAGGGGAGCACCTCCGGGTCCGGCGGCTCCGGCTCAGCGGGTTCCGGCTCGGGCCCTGCGGGCACGACGCCGCAGTCGTCGAGCAACGGCACCGCGGCGGCGCAGCAGCCACCGCCGGATGACCCCGATTCCCGAGCCGCGGCCATCGAGCAGGCCAAGAAGACGCGGCAGAGCACGAATCCCCAGGTGCAGGCGCAGGCTCTGCAGGCGCTGAACTGCAGTGCCCCGGATCCGTTGCGCGGCAATGCCGACCCGCAGAAACCGCTGGTGACCTGTAATCAGGAAGGTACCGAGAAGTACGTTCTCAGTCCGGTGTTCCTCGAGGGGCAGCAGGTCGAGACCGCCAGTGCGGTACCACCGAACCAGCAGTACCCCGGCTGGACGGTCAACCTCCAGTTCAAGGGTCAGGGGGCGCAGAAGTGGGCCGATTTCACCTCGGCCAACGTGGGCAAGCGAGTCGCGTTCGTCCTCGACACTCAGGTGGTCTCCGCTCCGCAGGTCCAAAGTGCCCAGCTCGGCGGGCGAACCACCATCAGCGGTAATTTCACCCAGGAGAGCGCCACGAACCTGGCCAATACGCTCAAGTACGGTTCGCTGCCGCTGGCCTTCGACCAGTCCACGGCCGAAACGGTCTCACCCACACTCGGCATCGCCTCGATGGAGGCAGCCCTGCTCGCCGGGGGGCTCGGCCTGATTCTGGTTGCCGTGTACTGCCTGGCCTACTACCGCGTTCTCGGCCTGCTGACGATCCTGTCGTTGGTGCTGTCCGGCGCGGTGGTCTACGGCGTGCTGGTGCTGTTCGGCCGCTGGATCGGGTTCACGCTGGATCTGCCCGGTATGGCCGGATTCATCATCGCGATCGGGATCACGGCGGACTCCTTCATCGTCCTCTTCGAGAGACTCAAGGACGAGATCCGGGAGGGCAGAACCTTCAGATCGGCGGTCCCGCGTTCCTGGGCGAGGGCACGCCGGACGATTCTCTCCGCCGATGCGGTGAGCTTTTTGGCCGCTGCCGTGCTCTACATCCTCGCGGTCGGCCAGGTGAAGGGCTTCGCATTCACGCTCGGGATGTCCACGGTGCTCGACCTGATCGTGGTCTTCCTCGTCACACACCCACTGGTGGTGCTGGCCTCGAAGAACAAATTCCTGTCCAAACCCGGGGTGTCCGGGCTGGGTGCGGTCCAGCGGATGGGTGAGCGGGCACGAGCAGCTCGCAAGCGGAGTCCGAAGCAGGGGCCCTCGGCCACGACCCCGAAGGAAGCCTGAGGCAATGAGTACTCCCGACAGCGAAAGCAGCAACGGCACCACTCCGCCCAACGGGGCGGAGAGCACAGCGAGCGCGGAGAGCACAGCAAGTACGGCCGAACGCGGTGGCGTATTGCATCGCCTCTACACGGGCACCGGTGCTTTCGACATCATCGGCAAGCGCAAGCGCTGGTACATTGCCCTGGGCCTGCTCGTGCTCGTCTGTATTGCCTCGATCGGCTTCAAGGGTTTCAACCTCGGCATCGAGTTCACCGGTGGTACCAAGATCTCGATGCCCGCTGCGGGAGCGCAGGGCCAGATCACCGCCGACGAGGCCGAGGACGCGTTCCGGGAAGCCCTGGGGTACCCGGCGGATTCCGTGCAGCTGGTCGGCAGCGGCGACAGCCAGACGATCCAGATCCGCACCGACAAGCTCAGCGTCGAGGAACTCACCACGGTCAAGCAGGGCTTGGCCGAGGACCTGCAGCCGCTGGGAGTCAACGGTCAGCCGACCGTGGAAGCGATCAGTGACAGCGCCGTCAGCGGGACCTGGGGCAGCGAGATCACCAAGCAGGCCCTGATCGCGCTCGGCGTGTTCCTCGCGCTGGTCACGGTGTTCCTCGCGTTCTATTTCGAACGCTGGATGGCCGTGGCCGCTCTGATCGCCCTGCTGCACGACGTGCTGGTGACGGCGGGGCTGTACTCGCTGATCGGTTTCGAGGTCAGCCCGAGTACGGTGATCGGTCTGCTGACCATCCTCGGTTTCTCGCTGTACGACACGGTGGTCGTGTTCGACAAGGTCAAGGAGAACACTCGCGGTCTTCTCGGGCTGACGCGCCGGACCTATGCCGAGGCTGCCAACCTGGCGGTCAACCAGACGCTGATGCGCTCGATCAACACCTCGGTGATCGCGCTGCTGCCGGTGCTGGGCCTGCTGCTCATCGGGGCAGGCCTGCTGGGCGTCGGTGTGCTGCGGGATCTCGCCCTGGTGCAGCTGATCGGCATGATCGCCGGTGTCGTCTCGTCGCTTCTGCTGGCCACTCCCGTGCTGGTGGACTTCAAGATGCGCAATCCGAAGTACCAGGCGCAGGCGGCGAAGGTGCGCCAGCGGCGGGAGCGGAACTCGACGGAGACGTCCTCCGGTACGGAACAGGCCGCGGGCTCCGCCCCGGACGCCTCCGTGCTCGATGCCGACTCGCGGCGCGAGCGGGAAATGGTCGCGGCGGTCAGCGCCCCCGCCCGGACCGGCAAGGGTCCGGGCGAACGCGGAAGTGGCAGCCGCTCCGCGGGCGGGTCCGGACGTCCCACCGGCAAGAAACGACGTTGAGGAACTGATGACCACGAACGATTCCTTGCAGGTCAGTAGCGAAGTCGATGCCGACCTCGGTCGTGCGGCCGGGTTGGTGCGGGAGGTTCCGGACTTTCCGGAACCCGGTGTGCTGTTCCGCGACATCGGTCCGGTGCTGGCCGACCGGGAAGCCTTCCACTCGGTCGTGGATGCCCTCGGCCGGGTACACGCCTTCGATGTGGTCGTCGGGATCGAGGCGCGCGGCTTTCTGCTGGGCGCGGCAGTGGCTCATGCCCATGGAACGGGCTTCGTCGGCCTGCGCAAACCCGGCAAGCTCCCGGTTGTGGCCGACCGGGTGGACTACGCGCTGGAGTACGGAACGGCGGCACTGGAACTGCCCGCCGATGCCCTCATCGCCGGGCAGCAAGTGCTGGTCGTCGATGACGTGCTCGCCACCGGAGGGACGTTGGCCGCGGCGCGGCAACTGGTGGACAAGGCCGGTGCCGAGTCGGTGGGTGCGTCGCTGGTGCTGGAGCTGTCGCAGCTGGGTGGCAGGCGGACCGTGCCCGATTGGGATGTGCGGACCCTGTTCACCGTCTGAGGCGCAGGTTATCCGAGTGAACGGAACTTTCGTCCCGTCTGTGCGGGCGAAGGGTTCCGCTCACGCATGACTTTCCCGGATGAGGTGGCCCTCCCGGGAAGGGTTGCTGGCCGTGCAGCGTTATGCTCGGTGTCCGGGTCCTGGCGCAGGGACTCCTCGATGGTGACTTCCTGACGGTGATTTCCCGACAGCACCGGACCCGGGACAGGCAGTATCCCCCAGTGCCCGGGAGCGTGCGGTGAGCCAAGAAGTCGAGTCTCCTGCTTCAGCGACCGAGTCGGCGACTGCGCCTCGTCCGGCCTCGGCGACCCGGCGTGTGCGCGCGCGTCTGGCCCGCCGGATCACGGCCCAACGCCCGGCGCAGGTCAAGCAGGTTCTCGAACCCTTGGCCGGGGTGCATCGGGAGATGCACCCGCAGGCCGACCTCGGGTTGCTGCAGCGGGCCTATGACGTCGCCGAGGACAAGCACAGCCACCAGCAGCGCAAGTCCGGCGACCCGTACATCACACATCCGCTGGCCGTGGCCACGATTCTCGGCGAGCTCGGCATGGACACCACCACGCTGGTGGCCGCGCTCCTGCACGACACGGTGGAGGACACCGACTACCCGCTGGAGCGGCTGGAAGCGGACTTCGGCGAGGAGACCGCGCACCTCGTCGACGGGGTCACCAAGCTGGACAAGGTCAAACTGGGGGCGGCGGCGGAGGCCGAGACCATCCGCAAGATGGTCATCGCGATGGCGCGTGACCCGCGGGTGCTCGTCATCAAGCTGGCCGACCGGCTGCACAACATGCGCACCATGCGGTTCCTGCCGCCCGAAAAGCAGGTGCGCAAGGCTCGCGAAACCCTGGAAGTGCTCGCGCCGCTGGCGCACCGGCTGGGGATGGCCACGATCAAGTGGGAGCTGGAAGATCTGGCCTTCGCCATCCTGCAGCCCAAGAAGTACGACGAGATCGTCCGCCTCGTGGCCAATCGTGCCCCCTCCCGGGACACCTACCTGCGCACCGTGACCGACGAGCTGTCCGGTCAACTGAATACCGCGCACCTGTCGGCCAAGGTGGAAGGGCGGCCCAAGCACTACTATTCGATCCACCAGAAGATGATCGTCCGGGGCCGCGACTTCGACGACATTCACGATCTGGTCGGAGTGCGCATTCTGGTCGACGAGGTGCGCGACTGCTACGCGGCCATGGGCGTGGTGCACGCGCTGTGGCAGCCGATGCCCGGAAGGTTCAAGGACTACATCGCCCAACCCCGGTTCGGGGTGTACCAGTCGCTGCACACCACCGTGATCGGTCCGGAGGGCAAGCCACTCGAGGTGCAGATCCGCACCCGGGAGATGCACCGTACGGCCGAGTACGGCATTGCGGCGCACTGGCGCTACAAGGAGACCAAGGGCCGCAACGGCGGCGGTGCCGTGGTCGAGGTCGACGAGATGGCCTGGATGCGCCAGCTGCTGGACTGGCAGCGGGAAGCCGCCGACCCCGGCGAGTTCCTCGAATCGCTGCGCTACGACCTCAACACCCGGGAAATCTTCGTGTTCACCCCCAAGGGCGACGTGATCACACTTCCGTCGGGGTCGACACCGGTGGACTTCGCCTACACCGTGCACACCGAGGTCGGGCACCGCTGTATCGGTGCTCGCGTCAACGGCCGACTGGTCGCCCTGGAGCGCAAGCTGGAGAACGGTGAGGTCGTCGAGATCTTCACCTCCAAGGCCGAGGGCTCGGGGCCGAGTCGGGACTGGCTGTCGTTCGTCGCCTCCCCGCGGGCCAAGACCAAGATCAAACAGTGGTTCGCCAAGGAGCGCCGCGAGGAGTCGATCGAGTCCGGCAAGCAGTCGATCGCCAAGGAAGTCCGCAGGCTCGGACTCCCGGTGCAGCGGCTGGTCTCGGCCGACTCCATCGGGGCAGTGGCCAAGGAGCTGCACTACGTCGACGTGACCGCGCTGTATGCGGCGGTGGGGGAGCGGCAGGTTTCGGCCCATCACGTGGTGCAGCGGCTGGTCGCCTCGGTCGGCGGGGTGGAGCAGGCCGAGGACGAGATCGCCGAGCGGGCCACACCCTCCACGCTGGAGCGCAGGCGCAGCACCGGTGACTCCGGTGTGGTCGTCGAGGACACGGCCAATGTGTGGTCGAAGCTGGCGAAGTGCTGTACGCCGGTGCCCGGTGACGAGATTCTCGGCTTCGTCACCAGGGGCGGGGGCGTCAGCGTGCATCGCACCGACTGCACCAACGCCGATGACCTGCGCAAGTCCCCGGAACGGCTGGTGGAGGTGCACTGGGCCCCGTCGAACTCGTCGGTGTTCCTGGTGGCCATTCAGGTCGAGGCACTGGACCGGCACCGGTTGCTCTCGGACGTGACCAAGATTCTGGCCGACGAACGGGTGAATATCCTCTCGGCGTCGGTGACCACCTCGAACGACCGGGTGGCGGTCAGCCGCTTCTCGTTCGAGATGGGCGAGCCCAAGCACCTCGGCCATGTGCTGAAGGCCGTCCGCAACATCGAAGGCGTCTACGACGTCTACCGCGTGACCTCGGCGGCCTGAACGGTCGCGGCATCCGACGGCTGTAGCGAGTGGGGCGGCCCGTACGGACCGGCCGCACGGAAGTGAAATCCCGTGCGGCCGCCGTGGCTCATGCCTTGACCGTGACCTGCTTGAAGGTGATCTTCTTGTTTGGGTGGCCGCCGCCGGCCCGCTTGAAGGCGCCGTCGTGGCCGGCGCGGGCAACCTCGTCGACGACCTTCAGGCCTTCTTCGGAGATCGTGCCGAACACGGTGTAGTTGGGCGGCAATTTCGCCGTGCCGTAAACCATGAAGAACTGGCTGCCGTTGGTGTCCGGGCCTGAATTGGCCATCGCGAGATATCCGCGCCCGTACTTCAACTGCGGGAAAGTCTCGTCATCGAATGCGTAACCGGGGCCTCCGGTGCCCTTGCCGGTAGGATCGCCGCACTGCAGCATCTGCAGACCTTGGGTGGAGAGCCGATGGCACGAGGTGTTGTCGTAGAAACCCTGCTCGGCGAGGTGGACGAAGCTGTTCACCGTGCACGGAGCCAGTGCCCGATCCAAGGTGATCGGGATGTTGCCGAGGTTGGTGTCGATGGTGGCTTGCACGGTCCCGGTGGAGGATACCTTGCCGTCGGCGGGCGGCTGCACCGGTTTGGCCGGTTCGCCGTTGGGCCGATATTTACAGGAAACCGGGTCGGGAAGCGGCGTGGGGCGTGATGGCGGCGGTGCCGTGGTGCTCGGAATGGTGATGTCGGGCTTCTTCGTCGATCCGGGTTGCTGTGCCGCGGCCTTCGTCTCGCTCCCTCCGGTCCTGGCGAAGTAGAAGACGCCTGCCACGACCGCGACCACCACGACGATGGTCGCGGTCACCGCGATCGTCCTGCGCCTCTTCGCTCGTTCCGCCCGGTGCGCCAACTGCCGCTCTAGTTTGCGCTTGGCAGCCTGGCGACGTTGCTCGTTACTGGGCAACTGCTCCTCCCCGAAGTCTGCGATCATGGTGACGTGCCGTGTCCGGCCCGGACTGTGCCGTGCCGACCGCCGGCCGGTGGTGCTGGTCGATGTTGCGGGTGGATGGTGTCGCCGGGAGTCTAAACGGGGACTGTGTGACCGAACTCGGTAACCGCACGGCTAAGCTGGGCGTGCTGGAGTGATCCGGTCGTGCTCACAAGGCTGCGCGGCCGGTCGTATGCTCGTGCTCCCGGTAGGAAAGGTAGCGCTTTCGTGCTTGTCGTCGGTTTCCCGGTCGGACAGCTGCAGGCGAACTGCTACGTGCTCGCCCCGGCCGAGGGAGGGCAGTGCGTCGTGGTCGATCCGGGTCAGGACGCCGTGGAGTCCGTGACGGAACGGCTCCGCAGGCACCGGCTCACGCCGGCCGCAGTATTGCTCACCCACGGGCACTTCGACCACGTCTTCTCGGCGGCGGACCTGTGCCGGGCCCACGACATCCCGGCGTGGGTGCATCCGGCCGATGCCTACATGCTCACCGACCCCGGAGCCGCCCTCGGTCCGCAGGGCCGCCAGCTCTTCGACGGGGTGGAGGTGAGCGTTCCCCCCGACGTCCGTGAACTGACCGATGGAGCGAAGCTGGACCTGGCCGGGATCCGCTTCGAGGTCACGCACGCCCCGGGCCATACCGGCGGGTCGGTGATGTTCGGCGCCGAGAGTGACGAGGGCGGTCGGCTGCTGCTGTCCGGTGACACCCTCTTCCCCGGCGCCATCGGACGTACCGACCTGCCCGGCGGCGACCACGAGCGGATGCTGGAAACACTGCGCAACAGCGTGCTGCCGCTCGAGGACGAGACAGTGGTGCTGCCGGGCCACGGACCGACCACCACCATCGGTCGCGAGCGCGCGGGCAACCCGTTCCTGCAGGACCTCGTCGAGGCCTCCACGAGCAGCGGTCCCGCTGTCGGCGACTCCGACCCCAGCCTGTGACGAGGACTGTGAACCACCACTGATGACTACCTTCAACGCCCCCAAGGGAATCCCCGAGTACTACCCGCCGGAGTCGGCGGGGTTCGTCGCCGTGCGGGAGACCCTCGCCGAGGCGGTGCGCCGCGCCGGCTACGGCTACATCGAGTTGCCGCTGTTCGAGGACACCGCGCTGTTCGCCCGGGGTGTCGGCGAGTCGACCGATGTGGTCAGCAAGGAGATGTACACCTTCGCCGATCAGGGCGGACGCTCGATCACGCTGCGCCCGGAGGGCACGGCGGGAGTGATCCGGTCCGTGATCGAACACGGTCTCGATCGTGGTCAGCTTCCCCTCAAGCTCTACTACAGCGGCGCGTTCTTCCGGTACGAGCGGCCGCAGGCCGGCCGGTACCGGCAGTTGCAGCAGCTCGGTGTCGAGGCGATCGGAGTCGATGACCCCGCGCTCGACGCCGAGGTGATCGCCATCGCCGATGAGGGCTACCGCAGGCTCGGCATCACCGGGCACCGTATCGACCTCACCTCGCTCGGGGACAGCAGTTGCCGCCCCGAGTACCGGGCCAAGCTCCAGGAGTTCCTGCGTGGGCTGCCGCTGGACGAGGAGACGCGCAGGCGTGCCGAGCTCAATCCGCTGCGGGTGCTGGACGACAAACGCCCCGAGGTTCGGGAGATGGTGGCCGACGCGCCGCTCATGGTCGACCACCTCTCGGCGTCGGCCAAGGAACACTACGAACAGGTCAAAGGACACCTGTCCGACCTGGGAGTGCCGTTCACCGAGAATCCGTGGCTGGTGCGCGGCCTCGACTACTACACCAAGACCACCTTCGAATTCGTGCACGAGGGACTCGGCTCCCAGTCCGGCATCGGCGGTGGGGGCCGCTACGACGGGCTCATGGCCGAGCTGGGAGGTGCCGAACTGTCCGGGGTGGGCTTCGGGCTCGGACTGGACCGCACCCTGCTGGCGTGCGAGGTCGAGGGCCTGACTCCCGGCGACCCGGCACGCTGCGACGTCTACTGCGTCCCGCTGGGCGAGGCCGCCAAGCGGCGACTGGTCGAGACGGCCGGTGATCTGCGGCGCGCGGGCGTCCGTGTCGAGATGGCCTACGGCGGCAAGGGACTCAAGGGAGCGATGAAGGCCGCCGACCGCTCCGGAGCTCGTGTCGCGCTCGTGCTCGGAGAGCGTGACCTGGAGTCCGGTACGGTGCAGCTCAAGGAGCTGGCGAGCGGCGAGCAGCGCACGGTCGGAGTGGACTCGGTCACCGACGAGGTCCGGGCGGAACTCGCGCGATGACCGATGAGGAGGCCGTTTCGCTCGACCTGCTCGAGCGTGCCGCGATCCGCAAGCGTGCCCGCAATGTTGCTCTCGCGGCGGTGGTGGTCGGTGCCGCTTGTGGCGGGATCGTCGGTCTGTTCTTCGGTCCCCTCGGGTTCTTCATCACCGGTGGCGTCCTTGCCCTGCCGCTGTTGCTGCTGGCTTATGGTGACTCCCGCAAGACGTACTGGTTGCGCGGTACCGAGCTCGCGGCTCGTGCTTTCGGTACGCGCGTGGTCGACCTGCGCACTGCGCGGAGAATGGATGTGCTGGTCACCGACCTGCGAGGGATGCGGACGGTGAGCCTGCTGGTGAGCGGCCCGCCGAAGGGCAAGGCGCTCAACATCGCCGTGGCCATGTATGCCGGGACCGGCGGCAAGGAGCTCGGGGTCTACTCGCTGCGGCGGCTGGCCGATGCGCTGGCGAGTATCGGTGATACCCGCGCACTGGTGCTCTCGGATCTGCTGGTGGCGCAGTTGAAGTCGGAGGCACGGGGTGACGCGGCTGCCGAACGGCCGTTGTATCGGCTCGCCTCGCTGGCGCCGCAGGGTCGAATGGCCCAGACTCTTCGGTCCGACGACGTGGCCAGGTTCGTGACCAGCCTGGGCTGACGAAAGGAGCGTTCGTTGTCCCGGCCTCCCCCGGAAGCCAAGGACCGGTATCGCCGCGGCCTGATGACCTCGATCGTCAACAACAGTTCCGCGTTCGGCTTTTCCGTGATGATCACCACGACCTACGGGATGCTGGGGACGTTTCACGGCAGCCCTTCGGCGTTCGAGGTGATGCTGTTCGCGTTGGGTGCCGTGGTCGCCGTCTCGGTGATCGAGGCCGTGGCCTCGAACGGCTTCCGCCGCAGGCCACGCACCCATCCTGCGGAGGTCATGCTGCTGGGGACGGCGGCGAATCTCCTCTCGGTGGCTGTCTCGCTCGCGGTCGCCTACGCTGCGGGCAGGTGGCTTGTCGAGCCGCTGGTGTGGTCACTGGCTCCGTTGCTCGCCGCGGCGGTGTACGTACTGGTGGAGTCCGCGGAACTGGCGATCGCCGAAGGTGTCCAGCAGCGGGTGTTCGGCGACCGGGGAGCCGAGTCCGATGAGTAGCACCGCCTTGCCGCCACCGGCCCGTGAGGCGGAATGAGCCCGAGATCGGTTCTCAGCGGGCGTGGATGCCCGGTTCGGTCAGACGTGGTGGTACTACGGCTTCGGCGGATCGAGGACCGGACGAGGGTGCTGTGGCCGGTTCCCATCGGGCACAGAACGAAGCCTGGCCGAGGTCGAGTACGACGGCGTGCGTGCGGCCGTACTGGTCCACCGTGAGTGGTTTGGGCCTGTCGATTTCCTGGCCGTCCGGGTGAGCCACGTAGCTTTCGCAGTTCAGCGGCGGTCTGTCTGGGTCGAACTGCAGCTCGAGCAAGTACTCCCGGATGGGCAGGCGGAACCGACGAGAGTAGGTGTGGTCCTGATTCCTGTTGCGGAGGCTCTCGGGTGCGGGAACCACCTCGTACTCCATGAGTACCGTCTCGCCGCGTTCGAGCGTGCGATCGAACAGCAACTCCGCGACCACCACTCCTCGGTCGTGGTCGGTGCGGACCCGACCGAGTCGACAGGAGCGCAGCGCACGGATGGTCGGCGGGGTCACATCGGTTCCCTCGCTGTCGAAGACCGTCACCCAGCGATCGACGCCGTTGCGCTCCGCTTGGACGAGTTGGCGCATGCGCGCCTTGACCTGGGCGCCGTCACCGTCGATGTGGACCACGTCGTGCTGGCTGAGCCGGGTGAGGTTGCTGTCGTGGCTGGTGTCGACCTGGGCGAGCAGTTCCACTGCGGAGGCGCTGTCCGACCACAGACTGGTCAGCGGTGGCGTGTCCCCGGTCCCTCGGGTGCGTCCGCGTGGCCGTGGCGGGCCCAGCAGCGCCGAAAGCGCGCCGTCGGGCACTCCCAGGACGTTTTCGAGTTGTTGCAGGGCCAGCAGGGACTCCGGTCGTTCGGGGCGGCGGCGGCCGGATTGCCAGTAGCTCAATGCGGTGATGCTGACGGGGGTACCTCGGGAGTTCAGGCGGTGCTGGATGCGCTCGAGACTGAGTCGGCTGCTCCGGATCGCGGTGCGCAGTGCCTCCTCGAACGGCCCGGTGCGCAGGAGTCTCGACAGTTGGGTGGGATTCGGGTGCGATCGCGCATTGCCCGCGCTCGGCGCAGTCGGCGGCATTCCTGGCTCCGGACCGGCCATTGTTACTCCTCGTGTTTGTCTGTTTTGTCACAGACGTTAAATGAATTCATCTCGCAGGTGCAACGATGACGGAGAAATGGCGATTCTTTGCCACGATGCTCCGTGCCCCTGCGTCCGTATCGGGGATGTCCTCGGTATACGAGTCGCCCTCGGTGCGCGGGCGACCCCGGCCGTTTTCCGGAAAGGGCCGAGGTCGGATGGTCCCGGTAAATTGCCGAGGAGTACGAAAAATTGCGGTTCCTTACTCCGGTCGGAGCCCGTACTCGTCGCCCGTTCGTACCCGTGCCGTCCCCGGTTCGCTCCTGCGGTGGAGTCCGTGCCGGTTCGGTTTCGGTGGTGCACGCCGCCGGTGTGGGAAACCTGCTGGACGGTGCGGTGGCGACATTGGATAACCTGGGTGGCCTCCCGCATCGGAAGGGCGTACCGGCAGCAGGTGTGCAGGAAGGCCCTTCCCGTCGCTTCCATCGAAGAGGAGATCAATACCCGTGATGCGCACGCACGAGGCCGGATCACTCCGCACCGGTCATGCCGGGCAGTCCGTCACCCTGAGTGGCTGGGTGGCGCGTCGCCGTGATCACGGAGGAGTGATCTTCATCGATCTGCGGGATGCCTCCGGCGTCGCGCAGGTTGTTTTCCGCGAGGGCGAGATGGCCGAGCGCGCGCACCGGCTGCGCGCCGAGTTCTGCATTCGCATCACCGGAGAGGTCGTCCGTAGGCCCGCGGGCAACGAGAATCCCGAGATCGGTACGGGCGAGGTCGAGATCACCGTGACCGACCTGGAGGTGCTCTCGGAGTCCGCGCCGCTGCCGTTTCCGCTGGACGAGCATCTGGAGACCAGCGAGGAGGTCCGGCTGCGGTACCGGTATCTCGACCTGCGGCGTCCGGGACCTGCCCGGACCATCCGGATGCGCAGCGAGGTCAATCGGATCGCGCGGCAGGTGCTGCACGACCGTGAGTTCATCGAGGTCGAGACTCCGACGATGACCCGCTCCACCCCGGAGGGCGCGCGCGACTTCCTGATCCCGGCACGGCTGCAGCCGGGCAGTTGGTATGCGCTCCCACAGTCACCGCAACTGTTCAAGCAGTTGCTGATGGTCGGTGGGCTGGAGCGCTACTTCCAGATCGCTCGCTGTTACCGGGACGAGGACTTCCGGGCCGACCGGCAACCGGAGTTCACCCAGCTCGACCTCGAGATGAGTTTCGTCGACCAGGAGGACGTCATCGAGGTGAGCGAGCAGGTCATCACGTCGCTGTGGCGTGAGCTCGCCGACCACGAGATCGAACGGCCGATCTCGCGCATCAGCTATGCCGACGCGATGGCCCGGTACGGGACGGACAAGCCCGACCTGCGTTTCGGCGTCGAACTCACCGAACTCACCGACTACTTCCGGGACACGCCGTTCCGGGTCTTCCAGGCCCCGTATGTCGGCGCGGTGGTCATGCCCGGCGGTGCCGACCAGCCGCGCAGGCAGCTGGATGCCTGGCAGGAGTGGGCCAAGCAGCGTGGTGCCAAGGGGCTCGCCTATGTGCTCGTGGGTGAGGACGGCACGCTGTCCGGCCCGGTCGCCAAGAACCTGTCCGACAGCGAGCGCGACGGTCTCGCCAAAACCGTGAGCGCGTCCCCCGGTGACTGTGTGTTCTTCGCCGCAGGTCCACGTTCGTCCTCGCGGGCTCTGCTGGGCGCGGTACGGCTGGAGATCGCCGACCACTGCGGCCTGGTCGATCAGCACGCCTGGTCCTTCGTGTGGGTCGTGGACGCCCCCATGTTCGAATCGGTGGCCGACACCGACGACGTCACGGTGGGATCCAGCCGTTGGACGGCTGTGCACCACCCGTTCACCGCGCCGAACCCCGAGTGGGCGGACAGTTTCGACCAGGACCCCGAGAACGCGATCGCCAGTGCTTACGATCTCGTGTGCAACGGCAACGAGATCGGTGGCGGCTCGGTCCGTATCCACCGGCCGGAGATGCAGGAGCGAGTCTTCGACGTGCTGGGGATCTCGGAGGAGCAAGCCAAGGACAAGTTCGGGTTTCTGCTGGAGGCCTTCAAGTACGGCCCCCCGCCGCACGGTGGTGTCGCCTTCGGTTGGGACCGGATCTGCATGCTGCTCGCCGATGCCGATTCGTTGCGAGAGGTGATCGCTTTCCCCAAGAGCGGAGGCGGTTTCGACCCGTTGACCGGTGCACCCGCTCCGATCACGGCCGAGCAGCGCAAGGAGGCCGGTGTGGATGCCAAGCCCGCTGCCGGTCCCGCGGACAGCATCTCGGTCGAACCACAGGGCATGGTGGAAAAGCAGGGCTGAATCGAGGCGAGCAGCGCGTGCGTGCTGCTCGCCCCACCGGCGTGCGCTTCGGTTGATGCCCGGTTGTAGCACCGTTGGATGAATAGTGTGCACGCTTGGAGGTTGCCGACTCGTTCGTGTCGGCGTACCCGTAGGGAGGGGACGGTGTGCGCGCCGTCGACACCGCGTGTGTGCAAGTGATGGCCGGTCGTGTGTCACTTGACCGGTGAGGTCGATCCGAAATCGCGTGAGCGCGGTTCGAAACCGTGTGAGAGCGGTAGGGTCTGGAGACGATGAGCGTGGAAATCACCACCGGCCCGCCGGAGGTTCGTGTCCCCGCGAGCTCGGAAGTGACCGACACCGTCGGTACTGCGGAATCCGTGCTCGCCAGCAGGACGGGTGCACCGGTCCGGCTCGCCGACGCCGAGGATCTCGGTGGTAGCGACCGTTCGGTCGTCATGCGGGTACGAGTCGCCGAAACTCCGTTCGAACTCCCGCGCACGCTCGTGGTCAAGCACTACGGGGCTCCTTCGCCCTCGGGGGAGCGTTCCGATCCGTTCGCGCACGAGGCCGCGAGTTGCCAGTTGGCCACCGCCCTTCCACCCGAGATCCGTGTCGGTCCGGAGCTGATCGCCCAGGACAGTGACCGGCGATTGCTGGTGCTGGAGGATCTCGGGCGCGGCTCGACGCTGGCCGATGTCCTGTTCGCCGACGATCCCCGGGCGGCCGAGCGGGCCCTGCTCGCCTGGGCGAGGTCGCTGGGGCGGCTGCACACGACGATGGCGGGCCGCGAGGCCGACTTCGACGCGCTGATGCGCAGGATCGGTGCGACTTCCTGGACGGACCCGGTCGCCGACGATATCCGGCAAGCGCTCTCGGAGTTGCCGGAACTGCTCGAGCAGACGCTCGGTGTGACGACGCCGCAAGCCGTGACCGACCGGTTGGCCGGGGCGGCGCAACTGCTCGGGCCCGGGAAGTACCGCTCTTTCAGCCCCTCGGATATCTGCCCGGACAACAGTCTGGTGACCGGCAACGGGGTCCGCTTCCTGGATTTCGAGTGGGCCTGTGTGCGTGATATCGCGCTGGACGCCGCCTATCTCCAGTTCCCGTTCCCGTCGTCGTGGTGCTCGTATGCGATGCCGGAAAGCCTGGCTGAGAGCATGCTCGCGACCTGGCGCTCGGAGGTTGTCGAGGTATGGCCGGATCTGGACGAGGACGAGGTGCTCGGGCCGAGGCTCTTCGACGCCCAGATGCTCTGGGTGTGGGTTTCGACGTGGTGGTTCCTCCCCCGCTCCGGGCAGTCCGATACGCCGATTGCCGCCCACATGCCCTCACCTCGGCGTAGCACGGCTCTTGCCGACCGGTGGCAGCGGTTGCGTACCGACGCCGAATCCGTGGGAGTTTCCGAGGTCGCCGAGTACGCGAGCAGGGTGGTGGAGGCGCTCGTGGAGCGCTTCGGCTCCGGTGCGCTCGAGCTGCGCACCTATCCGGCATTTCGTTGACGCGACTGTCCGTGTCCGTGACCGGGCGTTGCGAACCACTTTGCCGTGAACAACGAGTGAATTGTTTCCGACCGATGCGGTAACGGATCCGGGTGGAGCGCGCGGCGGAATTTCATCGTCGATGCTCGTGCGCCCGAATTCTTTTCTTCGATAATTCATTCGAGTTAAAAATTGTCGTCCGAATGGGTGATGGAATCCGCACGGTGCGGCACCGGATGCAGGATCCGCGTCCTGTGCCGATGAAGTGATCATCGGATACCGTGCGTACGGAATTTCGATGGTCGTACCTGCGATCCGGCCTGCCGTTGGCGGGTGTCCGAAAAGCAACGTGCATTCGAATTCTCCGGAGGTGCCGGTAGGTGGACGGACTCGCTCGGCGACGAGGGCAGGGCACTGCCTGCACACAGAGCTTTGCGTAGCGAGCCCACCAGGCCGTGAACGCGCTCGGAGGCATGTGCGGACGGCCTTTCCCGATCTCAGGGAGTCAATCGTGACAACGCGACTCGAATCACCCCCCGCAGCGGAGGCCCACGGTCGTCGACCGTGGTTCACGAGGGGATTCACCAAGGAAAGCCTCGCTGCCGATGTGGCTGCGTCTTTCGTGGTGTTCCTGGTGGCGCTGCCGTTGTGCATCGGTATTGCCGTCGCCTCGGGCGTGCCCGCCGAACTGGGCATCATCACTGGTGTGGTCGGTGGCCTGGTGGTCGGCTTCCTGCCCGGAAGCACCATGCAGGTCAGTGGCCCCGCCGCCGGCCTGACCGTGCTGGTGTCCTCGACGGTGGCCGAGCAGGGCCTGGCCATGCTCGGTGTCATCGTGCTCGGCGCGGGCCTGCTGCAGATGCTGCTGGCGATGAGCAGGCTCGGCACTTGGTTTCGGGCCATCTCCCCGTCGGTGGTGCAGGGAATGCTCGCCGGGATCGGCGTGGTGCTCCTGCTGGGCCAGATCTACCCGGCCGGTGGATTCGAACAGCCCATGAGCACTGCCGGGAAGATCGCGGGTATCCCGGCGTTGGCCACCGCGATGGTGAGTACGCCGGTCGGTCTCAGCGGGCTGAGCATCACCGTCTTCACCTTGGTGGTCATGGGACTCTGGAATCGACTGCCCCAGCGCATTCGGATGGTGCCCGCGGCACTGGTCGCCGTGGTGGCCGCAGGCCTGGTCGCCTCCGTGTCCGGTCTGCCGCTGAGCACGATCGAGATCGGAGCACTGTTCGAAGCGATCGACGTCCCCTCGTTCGGTGCTTTCGAGGGGCTGGCCGACACGGCCGTGCTCGGCGCGATCCTGACCTTCGCGCTGATCGCCTCGTGCGAGAGCCTGTTCAGTGCCGCCGGGATCGATCGGATGCACGACGGTGCGAAGACCCGGTACAACAAGGAGTTGATGGCCCAGGGCGCTGGTAACACGGTCTGTGGCCTGCTCGGTGCACTGCCGCTGACGGCGGTGATCGTGCGCAGTTCGACGAACCTGCGAGCGGGTGCGCGCACCAAGCTCTCGCGGGTCCTGCACGGCGTGTGGATGTTGCTGTTCGTGGTCCTGTTGCCGGGCGTCCTGTCCTACCTCCCCAGTGCGGCGCTGGCGGCGCTGCTGCTCCACGCAGGCTGGAAGCTGATCGCGGTCCGCCACGTGGCGGAGCTGGTACGCACCCACCGCTCCGAGGCGTTCGTGCTGGTCCTGACCGCCGTGCTGATCGTGCTCACCGACCTGCTGGTGGGCACGCTGACCGGGATTGCCGTCGCGATCGTCAAGAGCGCGTGGGAGATGTCGCGGCTGTCGATTCACTCCAGCCACTCCGAGGACCATATCCAGATCGAGATCGGCGGCAACGCCACGTTCCTGCGCCTGCCTCATCTGCTGGACCACCTGGAGCAGCTACCGCTGACCAGCCGCGCGCACGTCGATCTGAGTTCGGTGCGTCACCTCGACCGTGCCTGCGAGCAGGCCGTCGAGAACTGGGTCGCCCAGCGTCGCAGAAGTGCCTGCGCGGTGGAGGTGGCCATGCCCGCTCATCCGAGTTGGAGGCTCCGGCAGTAGGAACTGTCGGGGTCGGCGGGTAGCGTCGGGCGCGTGAGTGACGGCCTGTTCGACAGCGACCTGTTCGGTGGGCAATCGCCCGGTGGGGATTCGTCCGAGACGGACCTGTTCGGCGCCGAGGTCGACGATCGTGCGGGCGAACGACTTGCCGAGAATGCGCCACTGCCGGTGCGGATGCGGCCGCGGTCCCTGGATGAGGTGGTCGGTCAGGACGAGCTGCTCGGTCCCGGAGCGCCGCTGCGCAGGCTGGTGGAGGGCGCGGCCCCGGCCTCGGTCCTGCTGCACGGGCCGCCCGGTACGGGCAAGACGACACTGGCCGGCCTGGTGTCCCGGGCCACCGGACGGCGTTTCGCCGCACTGTCGGCCCTGTCGTCCGGAGTCAAGGAAGTTCGTGCGGTCATCGAGGAAGCCCGGCGGCGGCTCGGCCGCTCCGGTGAGGCCACGGTGCTGTTCATCGACGAGGTCCACCGCTTCTCCAAGACTCAGCAGGACGCGTTGCTCGGTGCGGTGGAGGACCGGACCGTGCTCCTGGTCGCGGCGACCACCGAGAACCCGTTCTTCTCCGTGGTCTCTCCGCTGCTGTCGCGGTCGTTGGTGCTGCAGCTGCGCAGCCTGGACGATGCGGATGTCCGCGAGCTGGTGCGCCGGGCGATGACCGAGGAACGTGGTCTGCGGGGAGCTTTCCGCCTTGCCGAGGACGCCGAGGCGCATCTGGTCGCGCTCGCAGGCGGGGACGCTCGCCGTGCTCTGACGGCGCTGGAGGCAGCGGCGGAGGCCGCGGGTTCCACCGGAGCCGAGGTGATCGACCTGGCCACGGTCGAGGCCACGGTCGACAAGGCGGCCGTGCGCTACGACCGCGACGGCGACCAGCACTACGACGTGGTCAGCGCGTTCATCAAGTCGATCCGCGGTTCGGACGTGGACGCGGCGCTGCACTATCTGGCCCGCATGGTCGAGGCGGGCGAGGATCCGCGGTTCATCGCCCGCCGTCTCGTCGTGCACGCCAGCGAGGATGTCGGCATGGCCGATCCCACGGCACTGCAGACTGCGGTGGCGGCCAGTCAGGCCGTGCAATTCATCGGGATGCCCGAGGGGCGTCTCACGCTGGCGCAGGCGACCGTCCACCTGGCCACGGCTCCCAAGTCGAACGCCGTGATCACTGCGGTGGATGCGGCGCTGGACGACGTGCGTGCGGGCAAGGCGGGAGCAGTGCCCGCGCATCTGCGGGACGGCCACTACGCGGGCGCGAGCAGGCTGGGGAACGCGCAGGGTTACCGGTACCCCCACAGCAGGCCCGAAGGTGTGCTGGCGCAGCAGTACCCACCGGACGAACTGGTCGGCAGGAACTACTACGAGCCCAGCGGCCGTGGTACCGAACGAGCGCTCGGTGAACGGCTGCCGAAGTTGCGCGACATCGTGCGCGGGCAGGCATCGGATACGGAATGAGTCCGGATACGCTCGGCCGCACCCCGAGGGGCGAACGGACACGACGGGAGTCGTCCGCAAGTGCGGAACGGGCGCGATCGCCGCGCAGCGAGTTCGACCCGCGCGAGTGCACGTGAGACGAAGGAGGCAACTGGTGGAGTGGCGGATCGTGGTGACCCGCTCGGTTCCGGAACCGGCATTGGACCTGCTGCGCGAGGTGGGGGAGGTCCATGTTTGCGAGCAGGAACGGCCGTTGCGGACCTCCGAGTTGCACGAGGCCGTCCGGGGGGCACATGCGATCGTGACGATGGTGCACGACCGCATCGACGGTGCTGTGGCCGACGCTGCGGGCTCTCGGTTGCAGGTCGTGGCCAACGTCGCGGTCGGCTACGACAACGTCGATGTCGATGCTCTTGCCCAGCGTGGTGTCACCGTCACCAATACTCCCGGCGTGCTCGTCGATGCCACGGCCGATCTGACTCTCGGCCTGCTGCTGATGCTCACCCGGCGCCTGGGTGAAGGCGAGCGGCTGCTGCGCTCGGAGACGCCCTGGTCCTGGCATATGTCGTTCATGCTCGGCACCGGCCTGCAGGGCAAGACGCTCGGCATCGTCGGGCTCGGCCGGATCGGGCAGGCGGTGGCCCACCGAGCCCGCGCCTTCGGCATGGAGATCGCCTACACCGGCCGCAGCCGCGCGGACCCCGACGTGGCGGCCGCGCTCGGGGCCCGCTACCTGCCCCTGGAGCAGCTTCTGGACGAGGCCGATGCGGTGTCCCTGCACTGCCCGCTGACAGAGGCCACCCGTCACCTCGTCGACGAGAAGGTGCTGGAACGGATGAAGCCCTCGGCGGTGCTGATCAACACCAGCCGCGGCCCGGTGGTCGACGAGCAGGCCCTCGCCCGCGCGTTGGGGAGGCGGTCCATCGCCGGTGCGGCGCTGGACGTGTTCGAGCACGAACCGAAGGTCGAACCCGATCTGCTCGATCTGGACAACGTGGTGGTGGTGCCGCACCTGGGGTCGGCCACGACCGAGACGCGTACCGCGATGGCCGTGCTGGCCGCCCGCAACGTCGTGGGGATGTTGGACGGCACCGGGCCGAGCACCCCGGTGAGCGCCTGATCGGCGGGCAATTTCGCGAGAAATTGGCGCCCGTCGCTTCGAGGGGTGGTCCTATCGAAGGCGACCAGCCAGCCGTGCACGTTGTTGCGTCGAGGACGCGGTAGCCTGACCGGGATCATCACACTGAGGCCGGTGTGTCGGCGTCAGTGGCGCAACAACCATGTGGAACCCGGGAGGGCACGTGACGCCCACGCAGATCGCCGCGCTGGTCGCAGCGGGCGCGTTCGTGCTACTGGTCGTACTGTTGGCGATTCCGCTGATCAAACTCGGCCGCACGCTGGACGAGGCGACCAACGCGATCCGCAAGGCGCACGAGAACTCCGATCCTCTGTTCACCGGTGCGAACACCACGCTGACCCACGTCAACACCCAGTTGGAACGGGTCGACGGCATCACGGCGAACGCCAAGGCGGTCAGTGGCAACGCCTCTGCGTTGTCCTCGCTGTTCACCGCTACACTGGGTGGCCCGTTGGTGAAGGCAGCCGCTTTCTCCTACGGCGTGAGCAAAGCCTTGCGTGCTCGCCGCAAGCGTAAGGACGAGCCTGCGGGCAAGCACTCCCGCCGAGGTAAGGGGGGTCGCAAGTGAGGCGCTTGTTCTGGTTCGGTGCCGGTGTCGCCGCCGGGGTCGCCCTGAGCCGCAAGGTCGGGGAGACGGCGCGCAAAGCCACGCCGGAGGGAATGGCCGACCAGCTCGGCAGTGCGGTACGCGAGTTGGCCGGGGCGGTCGGCTCGTTCGGCGCCGAAGTGCGTGCCGGTATGACCGAGCGGGAGCGCGAGCTTCACGAGAGCGTCACCGAACGCAGTGGCGTGGACACCGGGCGCCGCCAGCGCCGGATGGAGTTCGGCGGCACGCTCTGGCCCAACGGGACAGGATCGAGCGAAACGCAGTCGGGCGGCGACGGCGGTCGTCCGGCGGCCCGGCGAGCTCGCCGGGCGGGGCGCTGAGGGTTCCGCGCGAACACGCGGGCAACCGCCCACAGGCGTCTCGCCGAGATCGAGACCGGCCGTCCGCATCCTTGCAAAGGACACCATCGTGCAGACCCACGAGATCAACAACCGCTTCATCGAGCACTTCCGCAACACCGGTCACACGGTCGTCCCGAGTGCCTCGCTCATCCTGGACGATCCGAACCTGCTGTTCGTCAATGCCGGGATGGTGCAGTTCAAGCCGTACTTTCTGGGAGAGGTCCCCGCGCCGTACCCGCGGGCCACGAGCATCCAGAAGTGCGTCCGCACCGCCGACATCGACGAGGTCGGCAAGACCACCCGCCACAACACCTTCTTCCAGATGGCGGGCAACTTCTCCTTCGGTGACTACTTCAAGGAAGGAGCCATCGAGCACGCCTGGCAGCTGATCACCGCCTCGCAGGACTCCGGTGGCTATGGTCTCGAACCCGACCGGATCTGGGTCACCGTCTACAACAACGACGACGAGGCCGCCCGGCTGTGGAACAAGGTGGCCGGGCTTCCTGCCGAACGCATTCAGCGGCGCGGGATGGACGACAACTTCTGGTCGATGAACGTGCCGGGGCCATGCGGTCCCTCCTCGGAGATCTACTACGACCGCGGCCCCGCCTACGGCCAGGAGGGCGGTCCGCTCGTCGACGAGAGTCGCTACATCGAGATCTGGAACCTGGTCTTCATGCAGGACCAGCGCGGAGAGAGCACCGGTCCAGGCAAGAGCGATTTCTCGGTTCTCGGTCCACTGCCCGCGCAGAACATCGACACCGGTATGGGAGTGGAACGGGTCGCCTGCCTGCTGCAGGGTGTGGAGAACGTCTACGAGACCGACCTCGTCCGCCCGGTCATCAACATGGCCGAGGAGCTTTCGGGGCGTCGCTATGGTGCCGATCCGAACGACGACGTGCGCTTCCGGGTCATCGCCGACCACGCGCGCACGGGCGTGCTCCTGGTCTCCGACGGGGTGACCCCGAGCAACGAGACCCGGGGCTACGTGCTGCGCAGGCTGCTGCGCCGGATCGTGCGTTCGACGCGCCTGCTGGGCGTGCACGAGCCGGTGCTCGGCGAGTTCGCCCAGGTCGTCCGCGATGCGATGGCACCGAGCTATCCCGAGCTGACCACCGAGTTCGAGCGCATCGACTCGGTGATGCGCAATGAGGAAGAAGCATTCCTGGCCACGCTGTCGGCCGGGTCGAAGATCTTCGACATGGCGGCCACCGAGACGCGCAGGGCCGGGAGTACGCAACTGCCCGGCTCGAAGGCGTTCCAGCTGCACGACACCTACGGTTTCCCGATCGATCTGACCCTGGAGATGGCCGCCGAACAGGGGTTGTCGGTGGACGAGCAGGGTTTCCGGGACCTGATGAGCGAGCAGCGCAGGCGAGCCAAGGAGGACGCCAGGGCGCGCAAGACCGCGCACGCCGACACGTCCACCTACCGCTCGCTGCTGGACGAGCACGGAACCACCGAGTTCATCGGCTACACCGATTTGCAGGCGCAGAGCCGCGTACTCGGTCTGCTGGTCAACGGGGCACCGGTGCCCGCTGCGGGAGAGGGTAGTGAGGTCGAGCTGATCCTGGACCGCACACCGTTCTACGCCGAGGGCGGTGGCCAGATCGCCGACACCGGACGGTTGGTCGGTCCCGGGGTGGAGCTCGAGGTCACCGATGTGCAGCGCGCGGTGCCGGGACTGTTCGCGCACCGTGCGCGGGTCGTCGCCGGTGAGGTCGGTGTGGACACCAAGCTCGAAGCCGGGGTGGATGTGGATCGGCGCCGCGCCATTGCCCGGTCGCACTCGGCGACCCACCTCGTGCACGCGGCCGTCCGCAGTGCCTATGGCAAGCGAGCCGCCCAGGCGGGCTCACTGAACTCCCCCGGCCGCATGCGGTTCGACTTCACCGCGCCCTCGGCGGTCTCGGCTCCGGTGATGTCCGGTGTCGAGGAGGAAGTCAACGAGTACCTGCAAAACGATGTCGAGGTACAGGCCTACAACACGACGATGGACCGTGCGATGGAGCTCGGCGCGGTCGCGTTGTTCGGCGAGAAATACGGTGACCAGGTCCGCGTGGTCGACATGGGCGACTACTCGCGTGAGCTGTGCGGCGGTACTCACGTCGGCAGCATCGCTCAGCTCGGCGTGGTCAAGCTCGTTTCGGACTCCTCGGTCGGCTCGGGAGTGCACCGGGTCGAGGCACTGGTCGGCATGGACGCGATGCGCTACATCAGCAAGGAGCACATGCTGGTCAACCAGCTCACCGAGCAGTTCAAGGTGCGTGCCGAGGACCTGCCGGATCGCATCGAGGGCATGGTCACCCGGCTGCGCAACGCCGAGAAGGAGCTGCAGCAGCTCCGTGTCGCCCAGGTCCTGCAGTCGGCGGGTGAGTTGGCCGGGCGCAGTGTCGATGTCAACGGCGTCAGCCTGGTCGCCGAGCAGGTACCGGACGGGGTGGACGGCAACTCGTTGCGCGCACTGACCGGGGAGGTCCGCGGGCGTTTCGCCTCGCGGCCCTGTGTGGTGGCGCTGTTCTCGGCGGATCCGGAATCGTCGAAGGTGAGCTTCGTGGTCGCGGTGAATCGCGACGCGCAGGACCGCGGTCTCGCGGCGGGCAAGCTCGTGCCGTCCTTCGCCGAACACGTCGGTGGTCGTGGTGGCGGCAAGGCCGACATGGCCCAAGGCGGTGGTTCGGAACCGGCCGGGATCACTGCGGCGGTCGGTGCGCTGCGCCGGGAACTCGAGCAGGTGGTGGCGCACGGGTGACTGACCACAGTCGGGAACCGGCCCGCGGTCGGGAATCGGTGGGGCCGCACCATCCGGATGAATCGGCCGATGCGGGCCCCGGGCGGCGACTGGCCGTGGACGTGGGGGCGGTACGGGTGGGGATCGCCGTGAGCGATCCGAGCCCCGTGCTGGCCACCCCGCTGGTTACCCTGAAACGTGATGAAGCCGGGAGTACGGATCTGGCCCGGCTCGCAGAACTCGTCACCGAGTACGAGGTTGTCGAGGTCGTGGTCGGGCTGCCGAAAACCTTGGCCGACAGGCACGGGAGCGCTGCCGAGGCGGCGCAGTCCTATGCCGAGGCGCTTGCGTCGAGAGTGTCACCGGTTCCGGTTCGGTTCAGTGACGAGCGGCTCACCACCGTCACCGCCAGTCGCGTGCTCACCGAACGGGGCGTGCGCGGCAAGCGCAAGCGGGCCGTGGTCGACCAGGCGGCTGCGGTGGAGATCCTGCAGGCATGGTTGGACGCCCGCGGCCGGAGCGGATGAGAGGATCTTGCGTGAGCGATGATCTCGGCCTGTTCGCCGACGACGCCGGTGATCCGCAGCGGTATGGCCGTAGAGAGGCCCGTGCGGAGCGGGACCGTTTCCGGCGTCGCCGTCGCCGCCGTATCGTGACGGCCGTCGCGGGTCTGTTCGCTCTGCTGATCGTGGGCGGCGGTGCCCTGTACGGGACGAGTCAACTGTTGAAGATCGGCAGTTACGAGAACTACGAGGGTTCCGGCAGCGGCGAAGCGGTGATCGAGGTCGAGCGCGGTGACACCATCAGCGCGATCGGACGGACGCTGGCCGAGCATGACGTCGTGGCAAGTGCCACGGCATTCGTGGAGGCCTCCAGGGGCAATGCGGAAATCGGTGGTATCCAGCCCGGCTTCTACTTGATGAAGAAGAAGATGTCCGGGGCCAGCGCGGTGCAGCGGATCCTGTCCGACAAGGCCAGTGTGGGCCGGGTGGAAATCCGCGGTGGCATGCGCTTGGAGGACCAGACGAGGCCGAATGGTGACGCCGTACCGGGGATCCTGTCCCGCTTGGCCGAGGCCACCTGCGTCGGATCGGGTGGTCCGGACACATGTGTGACCAGCAAGGAGATGCGCACCGCGGCTGCGCAGGCCGATCTGGCCGAACTGGGAGCGCCGGAGTGGGCGGTCGACCCGGCCTCGGCCGCGAAGGCCGAGCGGCGGCTGGAGGGGCTGATCATGCCCGGCATTTACCACGTCGAGCCGGGAAGCAGTGCCGAGGAGGTGTTGAGTTCGGTGCTGACGGCATCGAAGGCGAAGCTCCAGGCCGCGGGGATGCCCGACACCGCAGAGGGAACCGGGTTCTCGCCGTACGAAATCCTCACGATGGCCTCGCTGATCCAGAGTGAGGCCATCAAGAAGGACTTCGGCAAGGTCTCGCGAGTGATCCGAAACCGGCTCGAGACGGACATGCCGCTGCAGTTCGACTCGACGATCAACTATCCGCTGGACAAGCCGACGCTGTTGACCGACCCCAGCGACCGCGAACGTCCAGGCCCGTACAACACGTATCTGAACACGGGGTTGCCGCCCACGCCGATCTCCTCGCCGAGCGAGGAGGCCATCGACGCGGCCGTGAACCCGACGCCCGGAGAATGGCGGTACTTCGTGCGGTGCTACAAGGACGGTACGTCGTGCTTCTCGGAGACCAACGAGCAGCACAATGCCGCTAGGAGGAAGGCGGAGGCACGTGGTGCTATCTGACGAAGTGCTCTCCGAGCAGGCACCGGCCACGGTCGTTCGCGCGGGTGTGGTCGGCTCTCCCATCGAACATTCGCTGTCACCGGTGCTGCACGGAGCCGCCTACACCGCCCTGGGTTTGGAGCACTGGACCTACGAGCGGATCGAGCGCGATGCGGACGGCCTGAGGAGGCTGGTCGATGAGCTGGGTCCCGAGTGGGTGGGGCTGTCGGTGACGATGCCCGGCAAGCGTGCGGCACTGGAGATGGCTTCGGCGGCCACCGATCGGGCGGTGGCGGTCGGGGCCGCCAATACCCTGGTGCGACGTTCCGATGGGGGTTGGTACGCGGACTGCACCGACGTGGACGGCGTGACCGGCGCGTTGCGTTCGGCGGCAGGCTTCACGTCCGGCCGTAGCGGGTTGCTGCTCGGGGCGGGCGGTACGGCTGCTGCGGCACTCGCGGCTTTCGCCGAACTCGGGTTGAGCGAGGTCACGCTGGCCGTCCGTGAACCCGCCCGCGCCACCGGAGTGCTGGACACCGCCGAGCGGGTCGGGCTGCGGGTCCGGACCGAACGGCTCGACTCCCTCGATCTGTCCGTGGCTTCCTCGGCTGCCGACGTCGTGGTCTCCACCCTGCCCGCGGGCGCGGTGGATGCGCACGCCCGGGAGTTGACGGGTGCGGCGTGCCTGCTCGACGTGATCTACCACCCCTGGCCGACCCCGTTGGCCACCGCGGTGCAGCAGGCCGGGGGAATGCTGGCTACCGGACTGGACATGCTGCTGCATCAAGCGTTCGGCCAGGTCGAACAGTTCACCGGGTATACCGCGCCACGGGAGCGGATGCGTGCTGCGATGCACACGGCGACGGGTGGTGCTGTGCCGCTCCCGCTGTGATGGGCGGATGCGTTCGCGAGCACGGCACACCGGAGGGTTGCCGGGCAGGCAGGGCCGTGTATTCGTGGTGGACTACTCCTCGTCGAGATCGGTGCTGATGAGTTCGACGATCCGGTCCAGGGCCGCGTCGGCGCCCTCGCCCTCGGCCGCGAGCACGACCTCGTCGCCATGGGAGGCGCCGAGCGTCATCAGCCCCAGGATGCTGCCTGCCTCAACCGGAGGGCAGCCGTCCTTGCAGATGGTGATGTTCACCGACTGTGCTGCCGCGGCCTTGGCCAGCACGGCGGCCGGACGCGCGTGCAGGCCCACCTTGCTGGCCACGGTGACCCATCGTTGCGGCATGGTTTTCCACTCTCGTCGGTCCGACTTTCCTTCGCACCTTCGCCGACAGCGGTGCGCTTTCGTCGCCTGCGGTCTCAGGTGGTGCCCGCACTGCCCGTATCGCTCTCGTGCGTTCCGGTGGTTCCGGCGTGGCCGTTGCCGGGCGGGGGCGTGCGGTCCGGTTCGCTGTCGTCCGAGGCCTCTCCTCGGGTTCCCGGCTGTTCACCCGATTCCTGTTCGTCCGGACTCTGCACACCCTGGTCGTCGTCCTCGCGCCCGGGGGTGGGCAGGTTCCACTTCGTGATGATGAACCGGAACAGGAAGTAGTAGACGACCGCGTATCCGAGTCCGATCGGGACCAGCCACAGCGGCCTGGTCGCGATGCCGAAGTTGAGCAGGTAGTCGATGGCTCCGGCTGAGAAGAAGAAGCCGGAGTGGACGTCCAGTGCGTTGACCAGAGCCATCGACGTGCCGGTGAGCCCGGCGTGGACCAACAGCAGCGGCCAGGCCACGAAGATGAACGAGAACTCCAGCGGCTCGGTGACCCCGGTGAGGAAGGAGGTCAGGGCGCCCGCGAGCATCACGCCGCCGACGAGCTTGCGCTGGGCGGGTTTGGCGCAGTGGTAGATGGCCAGGGCGGCTGCGGGCAGGGCGAACATGAAGATCGGGAAGAAACCGGTCATGAAGGTCCCGGCCGTGGGGTCACCGGCGAAGAACCGGGCGATGTCGCCGCGTTGTCCCTGGTAATCGCCGGTGAGGAACCAGACCACGGAGTTGGGGATGTGATGCAGGCCGACGGGCACGAGTAGCCGGTTGACGAAGCCGTAGATCCCGCCACCGGTTACCGCGCTGCCGGTGACGGCCTTGCCGAAGGCGGTCAGGCCTGCGTCGAAGAGCGGATAGATCAGTCCGAGGAGCACACCGGTGGCGAGCATGGCCAGCGAGGTGACGATGGGCACGAACCGGCGTCCACCGAAGAACGCGAGATAGGGCGGAAGTTTGACCCGGTGATACCGCTGCCACAGGAAGGCCGCGGCCAAACCGGCGATGATGCCGCCCAGAACCCCGTAGGGACCTTTGTTGTAGACGGTGCCTGCCTCGGTGCCGGTCATCTCCCAGAGCACGCCCGCCAGCACCAGGTAGCCGACCGCGCCCGCCAGTGCGGTCGATCCGTCGGCCTTCCTGGCCATGCCGACGGCCACACCGACCGCGAACAGCAGTGGGAGGTTGTTGAACAGTGCGCCCCCGGCGGCACCGATCACTCCGGCCACGGTGTCGAGACCGGGAATGGCACCGAGCAGGTCGTCCTGTCCCAGGCGCAGCGGCAGTGCTGCGGCGGGCAGGACCGCGATGGGCAGCATCAGGCTCCGCCCGAACCGCTGTAGCAGTGCGAAGCTCCTGCTTCTGCTACCGCTCGTTGCCGTGGGAGTTCCGGCGCTCATGTTGCCTCCCCGGTGGAGAGATTCACGCGAACCTGTGCCCGCGCTCCGAAAAAGTTGGTACTGTCCGGTCTAAACCACTTGGCAGTGACCATGCGACGTGGATCACCCGGTGTCAAGCGAATGCTTTTCACACTCGTCGGACGCCGGTGGTGAAAGATCCGTGTCCGGCTCTCTCGCCAGGCAGGAGATCGCGTGCACGGGGGTGCGGAAAGGTAAGGAGGTTGGGGTGGTCGAGGACAAAGCTGCCGCGATCCTGGCCGCGCTCGGCGGCGGGAACAATGTGGTCGAGATCGAGCCGTGCATCACGCGACTGCGTTGTGAGGTCGAGGACGGTTCCCGGGTGGACGAGACCGCGCTGAAATCGGCGGGAGCACACGGAGTCATGCGCCAGGGTTCGGTGGTACAGGTCGTGGTGGGACCGGAAGCCGATACCCTCGCCGGGGACATCGAGGACCTGCTGTGAGTATCGAGGTCGTCAGCCCGGTCAGCGGCCTGGCCGCACCGCTCGGTGAAGTCCCCGATCCGGTGTTCTCGCAGGCGATGGTGGGTCCCGGGATGGCGGTCAAACCCCGGGGCGGGCGCAGTGCTGCGGTGGCTCCGATCGCGGGCACTGTGGCCACCTTGCATCCGCACGCCTTCGTGATCTCGGCCGGGGAAGGTATCGCCATCCTGGTGCATCTGGGTATCGACACCGTCAAGCTCACCGGCGAGGGGTTCACGGTGCACGCCGCGCAGGGCGACACCGTCCGGGCGGGGCAGCGGATCGTGAGCTGGGACCCGACCGAGGTCGAGACCCACGGACTCTCCTCGGTGTGCCCCGTGGTGGCGCTGGAGGCCGGCACCGAGATGCTCGGTGATCTGCGTGAGGACGGCCAGGTCCTGGCCGGTGAAGCGGTATTCACGGTGGAATAGCACGGTGGGATGGCACGGGTGTCGTCATGGCACGGGTGTCGTCCGACACGCGGGCGTTCACGGGGTGAATGGGCGCCATCGCGGGCTGCGCCCGCAATCCTGTGCGCATGTTCGGGACGGGAATCACGGTTGCATTCCTCGGTGGTATCGCGGGCCTGGGAGCGGGCCGGTGCGGGACGGAACTGCTCCGGAGGCTGCGGCGCGGAGTACGGCCGCCTGCGCTGTGCTGCGAAGGCGGTGTCGCGCTGCTGTGGGCCCTGGTGGCCGTCAGAATCGTGGCGGGTGCACTACCCCTGTGGTGGGCGGCGGTGCCGCTGTTGGTGGGCTGGCTCGCCGTGGTGCTCACCACCTGCGATCTGCTCGCGGGTCGCTTGCCGGACGCGCTGACGTTGAGCGCCTACCCCGCCACGGCCGCCGTGCTGGGACTGGCTGCTTGTGGCGGTGGGGTCCCCGGGATGGCTTCGCGAGCGCTGCTCGGCGTGGTGCTGTTCGCGGGCTCGTACGCGTGCGTACGGCTGGTGTCGCCGAGTGCGATGGGGGCGGGTGACGTGAAACTGGCGGGCAGCCTCGGGGCCGTCGCGGGTGCGGTGTCCCCGGGTGCGGTCCTGCTGACCATGGCCGCTGCCGCCGTGGTCACCATCGCGGCGGCAGGTGTGGCCCGGAGGGCGACCGTCCCCCACGGTCCCGCCATGCTGCTGCCCGCGTGGCTGGTCACGGCCTTTCCCTCGGCGACGTCCTGGCAAGCCGGTGCGTGGTGATGCGGCCCGAAGCATCCGCGCCGACAACCACCAACCCCCGGAGGGGACCGGGTTCCCCCGACCGTGGCAGGATTCCGGGTGTGCTGCGCTGGATGACCGCCGGAGAATCGCATGGCCCCGCCCTGGTTGCGGTGCTGGAGGGGATGGTGGCCGGAGTCGAGATCACCACCTCCGATATCGCCACCCAGCTTCAGCGTCGCAAACTCGGCTTCGGCCGGAGCCCGCGGATGAATTTCGAGGCGGACGAGCTGGAGGTCATCGGCGGGCTCCGGCACGGCCGTACGCAGGGCGGACCGATCGCGATTCGCATCGGCAACACCGAGTGGCCCAAGTGGGAACAGGTCATGGCCGCGGATCCGGTCGACCCCGAGGCGCTGGCCGCACTGGGACGCAATGAGCCCCTGACCCGGCCGCGGCCGGGTCACGCCGACCTGCCCGGTATGCAGAAGTACGGCTTCGACGAGTCGCGGCCCGTGCTGGAGCGGGCCAGCGCCCGCGAAACCGCCGCGCGAGTGGCCGTCGGCACCGTGGCGCGGCATTTCCTGCGCCAGACGCTCGGAGTGGAGCTGGTCAGTCACGTGGTCGGTCTGGGCGGTGTCGACGCCGACAGTGATCGGCTCCCCGGCCCGGAGGACCTCCCGGCCATCGACGACAACCCGGTGCGTGCTTTCGGCGACACCGTCACCGACAGGATGATGGCCGAGGTCGATGCGGCGAAGTCCGACGGCGACACCCTGGGGGGTGTGGTCGAGGTGATCGCCTACGGACTGCCACCGGGTGTGGGATCGCACGTGCACTGGGATCGCAAGCTCGACGCACGGCTGGCCGCGGCGCTGATGAGCATCCAGGCGATCAAGGGTGTCGAGATCGGCGAGGGCTTCGCCAATGCACGGCGGCGCGGCAGCCGGGCCCACGACGAGATGTACCCATCCGGCGGGGCGAACTGGGTGAGCCGGGCAAGCAACCGTGCAGGTGGTCTCGAAGGCGGGATGACCAACGGAGAGCCCCTCATCGTGCGCGCGGCCAAGAAGCCGATCTCCAGCCTGCCCCGCGCGTTGGCCACGGTGGATGTGCGCACCGGTGAACCCGCTCAGGCGATGCATCAGCGTTCCGATATCACCGCCGTTCCGCGCGCCGCCGTGGTCGCCGAGACAATGGTCGCTCTCGTACTGGCGGAAGCCGCGATGGAGAAGTTCGGTGGGGATTCGCTGGCCGAGACCCGGCGTAACGTCGAGGGGTACCTGACCTCGCTGGCCGAACGTGCCGACGACCGGAAGGGGCAGTGATGGGCCCGTGCGCCGTCCTCATGGGGCCACCCGGAGCGGGCAAGACGGTGGTCGGTCGATTGCTGGCGGACCGGCTCGACGTGTCGTTCCGGGATACCGATGCCGACATCGAACGGATCGCGGGCAAGGCCATCCCGGAGATCTTCACCGCCGATGGCGAGTCGGCGTTTCGGGCGCTGGAGGAGAAGGCGGTCGCCACGGCGCTGGCCGAGCACGATGGTGTGCTGTCCCTGGGTGGCGGTGCGGTGCTGTCGGAAAGTACCCGCGGGCGCCTGGTCGACCAGCCGGTGGTGTTCCTGTCGGTCGGGTTGACCGAGGGAGCGCGCCGGACCGGGTTGTCCACGGCCCGGCCACTGCTGGCCGGAGTCAATCCTCGCGCCACGTTCAAGGCGTTGCTGCAGGCGCGGCTGCCGCTGTACCGGGAAGTGGCCACCTGTGAAGTGGCCACCGACGAAATCGATCCCTCCGGAGTGGTCGACCGGGTCATCGCGGACCTGCACCCTGCGCGCGCCGTCCGCTCGTCCGACGAATAGTCACGAACCACGCGCCGGTAACGCGGCGCCACGAATGCGGGAAAGGATGACGATGACCGAGCCAGTGCGGATCCGCGTCGATGGTGGGCAGCCCTATGAGGTGGTGGTCGGTCACGGCCTGCTCGGTGAACTCGTGGACTCGCTGCGGGATGCCTCCGTGGTCGCCCTGGTACATCAGCCCAGTATCACGGCGACCGTGGAAGCCGTGCGTGACGAGCTCGACGGGGCGGGCGTGGACGCGCACCGCGTGGAGATTCCGGACGCCGAAGAGGGCAAGAGCCTGGCGGTCGCGGGCTTCTGCTGGGAAGTCCTCGGCAAGATGGGCATGGACCGCAACGGGGTCGTGGTCTCCTTCGGCGGTGGTGCGGTGACCGACCTGGCAGGCTTCGTCGCCGCGACCTGGATGCGCGGCGTGCGCGTGATGCACGTCCCGACCACGCTGCTGGGCATGGTCGATGCGGCGATCGGCGGCAAGACCGGTATCAACACCGAGGCGGGCAAGAACCTCGTGGGGCTGTTCCACGAACCGAGCTCGGTCATGGTCGACCTGGCCACCCTGGAGGGGCTGCCGGAAAACGAGCTCATCGCGGGCATGGCCGAGATCGTCAAGGCCGGGTTCATCGCGGATCCGCAGATCCTGGAACTGATCGAGTCGGACCCGCAGGCGGCTGTGGATCCGTCCGGTGCGGTGCTCGCGGAGCTGGTCAGCCGGGCCATCCGGGTCAAGGCCGATGTGGTCTCGACGGATCTGCGGGAATCGCACCTGCGGGAGATCCTCAACTACGGGCATACGCTCGCCCATGCGATCGAACGGCGGGAACGCTACCGCTGGCGGCATGGCGCCGCGGTGAGCATCGGCCTCGTGTTCGCCGCCGAGCTGGCCCGGTTGGCCGGGCGCCTCGATGACGAGACCGCCGATCGGCACCGGCGGGTGCTGGACCTGCTCGGGTTGCCCACCACCTACGATCCGGACGCGCTCAACCAGCTCCTGGAGCTGATGCAGTCGGACAAGAAGACCCGTTCGGGTGTCCTGCGTTTTGTGGTACTCGACGGGCCGGCCAAACCCGGAAGGCTGGAGGGTCCGGACCCGTCGCTGGTGGCGGCGGCCTACTCGGCGCTGGCTTCCGGAGGCGGCCGTCAGGGTTCGAACCAGGAGGTTTTTCTATGAGGGCGCTCGTGCTCAACGGCCCCAACCTGGGACGGCTGGGAACCCGCGAACCCGGCGTCTACGGCAGTGCCACGCATGCCGACCTCGTCGCGCTGTGTGAGCGTACCGCGCGGGAGCTCGGGATCGAGGTCGAGGTGCGGCAGACCGATCACGAAGGCGAGATGCTGGGCTGGTTGCACGAGGCCGTCGATCAACGCCTGCCGGTTGTGCTCAACGCGGCTGCCTGGACCCACTATTCGGTGGCCGTCCGGGACGCTGCTGCCCAGCTGACCGAGCCGCTGATCGAGCTGCATCTGTCGAACGTGCACAAGCGCGAGGAGTTCCGGCACCACAGCTACCTCTCGGACATCGCCACCGGCGTCATCGTCGGGCTGGGAGTGCGGGGTTATGCGCTGGCACTGCGGTGGCTGGCCGAGCCCGATGCCTGAGTTCTAGGCTGCTCCGCATGCCCGAATCGCACGGACACCGACGTACTGCCCTGCGTGCCCACCTTCGCGAGCGCGAGGTGGACGCGATGCTCGTGACGGACCTGCTCAACATCAGGTACCTGACCGGCTTCACCGGATCCAACGCGGCGTTGCTGGTGCACGCCGAGGACGAGGCGACCGCCGAACGGCGCACCGTGCTCTGCACCGACGGCCGGTACCGGACCCAGGCGGGTGAGCAGGTCCCCGACCTCGACCACCTCATCGACCGGAGCAGCGCCCCGGCATTGGCCCGGCGTGTCGAGTCCGACATCGCTCACCACCGCCGGGTCGGATTCGAGAGTCAGCATGTCACCGTCGACGAGCTGGACGTGCTGGCCGAAGCGGCGGCTTCCGCGGAGCTGGTCCGCACGCCCGGCTTGGTCGAGCAGCTACGTCTGATCAAGGACGAGACCGAGGTCGAGGCGCTCCGAAGGGCCTGTACAGCCGCCGACCGAGCACTCGCCGACCTGATCGAGCGGGGTGGGCTGCGCCCGGGCCGAAGTGAACGGGAGGTCGCCAGGGATCTGGAGGCCCGGATGCTGGATCACGGTGCGGCAGCTCCGTCGTTCGAGACGATCGTGGCCGCTGGTGCGAACTCGGCCGTGCCGCACCATCGTCCCGATGACACGGTCCTGGCGAACGGCGACTTCGTGAAGATGGACTTCGGCGCCCTCGTCGACGGCTACCACTCGGATATGACCCGGACGGTCGTGCTGGGGTCACCGGCGGAGTGGCAGCGAGAAATTTACGATCTCGTCGCCGCAGCACAGGCCGCCGGGCGGGAGGCGGTCCGGACCGATGCCGACGTGCGGACGGTGGACAGCGCCGCGCGTACGGTGATCGCCGACGCCGGATATGGTGAGCAGTTTCTGCACGGACTCGGCCACGGTGTCGGGCTGCAGATTCATGAGGCACCGGCCCTGTCCCAGCGCGGGAACGGTACGATCGGAAGCGGGATGGCGGTCACCGTTGAGCCCGGTGTGTACTTGCCGGGACACGGCGGCGTCCGCATCGAGGACACGCTGGTCGTGCGTCCGAGCACGCCGGAGCTGCTCACCCTGACGACGAAGGAACTCGTCGCCATCTAGGCAGCGGCATGCGTGCGCCCGAGCGCCGGCGAGCGGCGCACGTCGGCTTCGTAGCAGGCGACACGACACACCCGCAGTCATCATCACAGGAGAGACCCCGACCGTGGCCACCACGAACGACCTCAAGAACGGGCTGGTGCTCAACCTCGACGGCCAGCTCTGGTCCGTGACGAGTTTCCAGCACGTCAAGCCCGGCAAGGGTGCGGCTTTCGTGCGCACCACTCTGAAGAATGTTCTGTCCGGCAAGGTGGTGGACAAGACCTTCAACGCAGGGGTGAAGGTGGACACCGCCAATGTCGACCGCAGTGAGATGACCTACCTCTACAACGACGGCGCCGATTACGTGTTCATGGAGCCCGACACGTATGACCAGGTCGGAGTATCGCCGGAGGTGGTCGGCACCGCGGCCGATTACATGCTGGAGAACAGCACCGTGGTCGTCGCCCGTCACGAGGGCGAGCCGCTCTACGTCGAGCTTCCCGCATCCGTGGAGTTGCGGGTCTCACACACCGACCCGGGGGTGCAGGGCGACCGTTCCACGGGCGGCAGCAAGCCCGCCGAGTTGGAAACAGGGGCGGAGATCCAGGTCCCGCTGTTCATCGAGACCGACGAGAAGATCAAGGTGGACCCGCGCGACGGCCGTTACCTCGGTCGCGTCAAGTGATGGGTTTCGTGACCGCACTCGCGGACCGGGACCACACAGCCGGAAAGAGAGTGTGAGTTGGGCACGCGAAACCAGGCCCGCAAACGCGCGGTGGAAGTTCTCTACGAGGCCGACCTGCGTGAACTCGATCCGCAGGAAATCCTGGCCGAACGGGTCGGTTCGACCGAGGTTCCGGCCGTCCAGGAGTACACGATCAGCCTCGTCTCGGGGATCGCGGAGCATCGCCCGCGCATCGACGAGCTGATCGTCGAGCACGCCGAAGGCTGGACGTTGTCGCGCATGCCCATCGTGGACAGGGCCGTGCTGCGCCTGGGGCTGTTCGAACTGCTGTGGGGCGAGGACGTTCCCGCGCCCGTGGCGATCAACGAGGCCGTGGAACTGGTCAAGGCACTGTCCACCGATGATTCACCGCGCTTCGTCAACGGTGTTCTCGGCCGTCTGGCGGGGATCAGTGATCGCTTGCGCCGTTCCTTGTCCGGTGCGGAACACAGCACCGACGAGGAGCGCGAGCGCGGTCTTGAGCAGGGCGCTGACCAAGGCTGATCAGCCCCACACCGGTGGCCCCGCATCCATGCGGAAGATGGATGCGGGGCGGGACCGTCACTCCTCCCGTGCCGGACGGGCTTCGGGCGGGAGTACTCCCCAGTCGATGAGCTGCTCGGTCAGCTCACCCGGTGTCATGTCGTAGATGATGGCCAGCGATCGCAGGTCCTCGGTGCGGATCGACAGGATCTTGCCGTTGTAGTCACCGCGCTGGCTCTGGATGGTGGCGGCGTACCGGGCCAGCGGTCCCACCTTTTCCGCGGGCAGCTGCTGCAGTCGCTCCAGGTTGATGACGACCTTTGTCGCCGGCTCGGCACCGGAGGGAATGCGGCCCTCCGGCAGGAGCTCGGCCACCGGCACGCCGTAGAAGTCGGCCAGCTCGGCGAGCTTCTGCACGGTCACCGCTCGGTCACCACGTTCATAGGACCCGACGACCACGGCCTTCCACCGTCCGCCTGACTTCTGCTCGACACCGTGCAGCGAGAGACCCTGCTGCTGGCGGATAGCGCGGAGCTTGCTGCCCAGCGCCTTGGCGTAGTCGCCCATGTGGCGTTTCTCCGTTTCATTCGCCCCGTCAGCCTAGTGTAGTTGCCGGGGAGGAACGCTCAGTATTGATACGGAGAGTAATATTCGCTCGTGTACGTCACCAGGTCAAGTTGGTCTTGGGGTAAGGGTGGTGCGCGTCGCACTACACCTGCCGTCGGATTGACCAACCGGCGCTGATAACGTACAGGGTAAGCCCGGCAGCTGCCGGGCTCCAGGTTTTTCGACGAATCGGGCTTTTCGACGACCCATCCTTTAAGGACCCGTCCGGTGAGGCGGAGAAGGAGGTCCACCGTGGCGCCACGCCAACAGGCGGGCGCGGCGGACCCGGCAGGGCAGCGGGAGCTGCTCTCCGCCGGTGACGTTGCGCGTACGATCGCCAGGATCGCACATCAGATCATCGAGAAGACAGCCCTCGACACCGGCAATGACAACGTCATTCTGCTCGGTGTGCCGACCAGGGGTGCGCCGCTGGCCGAGCGGCTGGGTTCCCGCATTGCCGAATTCAGCGGTGTGACCGTGCCCACCGGGGTGCTCGACATCACGCTCTACCGCGACGATCTCAGGCAGCAGCCGAACCGCCCGCTGGAACCCAGCAGTGTTCCGGACGGCGGCGTGGATGGCGCTCTCGTGGTGCTCGTCGACGACGTGCTGTTCTCCGGCCGCACTGTCCGCTCCGCGCTCGACGCACTGCGCGACCAGGGCCGCCCGCGCGCCGTCCAGCTGGCCGTGCTGGTCGATCGCGGGCATCGGGAACTGCCCATCCGAGCCGACTACGTGGGCAAGAACGTGCCGACCGCACGCAGCGAGGATGTCGCCGTGCGGCTGACCGAGGTCGACGGAACGGACGGTGTGCTGCTGCGCCGCCCGGAGCAGGCGGGGCGCCAGGAGCACGGGGAATCCCGGGGGGAGAAGCAGTGATGCGGCACCTGTTGTCCGCCGAAGGACTCGATGCCGACACCGCCACGGGGGTGCTGGACACTGCGGATGCCCTCAAACGAACGCTGTTCGGGCGGGAGGTTCGCAAGCTGCCGACCCTGCGCGGGCGCACCGTGGTGACCATGTTCTACGAGAACTCCACCCGGACACGGGTGTCGTTCGAGGTCGCAGGCAAGTGGATGAGCGCCGATGTGATCAACGTGTCGGCCTCGGGGTCGTCGACGAGCAAGGGCGAGTCGCTGCGGGACACCGCGCTGACCCTCTCGGCGGCGGGAGCCGACTGCGTGATCGTGCGGCACCCCGCCTCCGGTGCCGCCCACCGGCTCGCCGGGTGGCTCGACGAAGCGGGCACCCAGGTGGTCAATGCGGGCGACGGCATGCACGAGCACCCCACCCAGGCACTGCTGGACGCGGCGACACTGCGGGAACGGCTGGGGGAGGTGGCCGGACGGCGCATCGCGATCGTCGGTGACCTCCTGCACAGCAGGGTCGCCCGCTCCAATGTGCATCTGCTGCGCACGCTCGGTGCGCAGGTGGTACTCGTCGCGCCGCCGACGCTGACTCCCAGCGGCGTGCAGGACTGGGGCGCCGAGATCAGCCACGAGCTCGACCCGGTGCTTGCCGGTGTGGACGCGGTGATGCTGCTGCGCGTACAGGCCGAACGCATGCACGGCGGATTCTTCCCCTCGCAGCGGGAGTACTCGATCGCCTACGGCATGAACGAGGCCAGGCTGGGCATGCTGCCGGAGCACGCGGTGGTGCTGCATCCCGGGCCGATGCTGCGGGGCATGGAGATCGCGCCGGATGTGGCCGACTCGCCGCGCGCGGCCGTGACCGAGCAGGTCCGCAACGGGGTCCATGTCCGGATGGCGGTCCTGTATCACCTGCTGGCCGGAGAGGAGATGGCGGCGTGAACCGCAGGAAAGACGAAGGCAGCCCGTCCGGCGGCGACATGGCCGATGCACGGAGCGGCGATGGCCGGGGAACCGATGGCCGGGGACTCGACGACGGGGAGGCCGGTGACCGGGTCCTGCTCAGGGGAGTACGTCCCTACGGCGAGGGAGAACCGGTCGACCTGCTGGTCGCAGGTGGACGCATCGCCGAGATCGGTACGGACCTGAGCACCGACGCCGACGAGATCCTGCATGCGGACGGAGCCATCGCCCTGCCCGGATTCGTGGATCTGCACACGCATCTGCGCGAACCCGGCCGGGAGGACGCCGAGACCGTCGAGACGGGATCGGTGGCCGCGGCGCTCGGCGGCTACACGGCGGTGTTCGCCATGGCCAACACCGATCCGGTGGCCGACAACGCCGTGATCGTCGAACACGTGTGGCGCCGGGGCCGTGAGGTCGGCCTGGTCGATGTGCATCCCGTCGGGGCGGTGACCGTGGGGCTGAAGGGCTCCGAACTGGCGGAACTGGGCACGATGGCCCGCTCTGCGGCCGGAGTGCGGCTCTTCTCCGACGACGGTCGCTGCGTCGACGATCCGCTGCTGATGCGCCGGGCCTTGGAATACACCAGGGTGTTCGGCGGGGTCGTGGCCCAGCATGCCGAAGAGCCTCGGCTGACCGTGCAGGCACAGGCGCACGAGGGTGCCCAAGCCGCACGCCTGGGGCTGACGGGCTGGCCCGCTCCCGCGGAGGAATCGATCGTGGCCCGCGACTGCATGCTCGCCGGGCACACCGCGGGAACCCTGCACGTCTGCCACGTGTCCACCTCGGGAACGGCGGAGTTCCTGCGGTGGTGGCGCTCCCGGGACAGCACCGCGGCGGTCTCGGCGGAGGTCACGCCGCACCACCTGCTGCTGACCGACGAACTGCTCGGCAACTACGACCCCGTGCACAAGGTCAATCCGCCCCTGCGGACGGATGCCGACGTGCGCGCGCTTCGGGAGGCGCTGGCCGACGGAACCGTCGACTGCGTGGCCACCGACCATGCGCCGCACGCGGAGCAGGACAAGGACTGCGAGTGGTCTGCGGCACGTCCGGGCATGCTCGGCCTGCAAACCGCGTTGGGCGTGGTGATGCACACGATGGTCGAGCCCGGCCTGCTGGATTGGCGCGGGGTGGCACGGGTGATGAGTGAGCGTCCCGCCCGCATCGCCGGCCTCGCCGATCAGGGGCGTCCGGTGGCCGAGGGAGAACCGGCGAATCTCGTGCTGGTCGACCCCGGTTCTCGCTGGACGGTGCGGGGTGCCGATCTGGCCAGCGTGTCGGCGAACACACCGTTCGAGGGCATGGAGCTTCCCGGACGGATCAGGGCCACGATGCTGCGCGGGCGCATCACCGCGCACGAGGGCAAGGTCGAACGCGCGGAGATGGAACGCTGATGGCACGTACGCTGTGGGTACTGGGCCTGGTCGTGCTGGCTGCGCTGGTGCTGTACGGGATGCGCCGAGGGTGGTTGCACCGGGCACGGCGCCAGGCCGAGGAGCTCGCCGAGTTCCCGGCCGAGCCGGTCGGCCTGTCCGACGAGCCGGAGTTGCTACCCGCAACCTACGGCCTCTATGTGGGCACGACGAAGGCGGGCAGCTGGCAGGACCGCATCGCGGTGGGCGATATCGGTCACCGTGCCAACGCCACCGCACGCTTGCGGAACTCCGGATTGCTGCTGCAACGCTCCGGTGCCGATTCGCTGTGGATTCCGGCCGCATCGCTGCGTGCGGCCAGAGTGGACCACAAGCTCGCCAACAAGGTCGTTCCCGGCGCGGGAATGGTGGTGGTGACCTGGCAGCTCGGTCAGCAGCGGCTCGACACCGGCTTCCGTGCGGAGGACAAGGGAGTGCAGAACAAGTGGGTCGCGTCGATACGGGCACTGGTGCCCACCGACGAGACCGCTCAGCCGAGACGAGACGAGACCGCGGGAACGCGGCAGGAGGAAGTATGACCGCGGCGGCTCTGGTGCTTGAGGACGGCCGGATTTTCCGGGGAGAGGCGTTCGGCAGCGTGGGTAGCTGCATGGGCGAGGTCGTGTTCAGCACGGGCATGACGGGATATCAGGAAACGCTGACCGATCCCTCGTATCACCGCCAGATCGTGGTGGCCACGGCCCCGCAGATCGGCAACACCGGCTGGAACGACGAGGACGACGAGTCACAGCGGATCTGGGTGTCCGGGTACGCGGTGCGGGACCCGGCGCGGGTGCCGTCGAGCTGGCGGTCGAGGCGCTCGCTGCCCGAGGAGCTGGACCGCCAGGACGTGGTGGGCATCGCCGGTCTGGACACGCGCACGCTGACCAGGCACATCCGGGAACGCGGTGCGATGCGTGCGGGCATCTTCTCCGGTGACCGGCTGCGCTCGGACGAGGAGTTGATCGCCGAGGTCGCCGCGAGCGCGGAGATGGTCGGAGCCGACCTGGCCGGCGATGTCACGACGACCGAACCGTACGTGGTGCCCGCCGAGGGGCAGCGCCGGTTCACGGTGGCGGCGCTGGACCTGGGGATCAAGTCGAACACGCCGCGGATGCTGGCCGAGCGGGGCATCGAGACGCACGTGCTGCCGCTGTCGGCCTCGATGGACGATCTGCTGGCGGTCTCGCCGGACGGGGTTTTCCTGTCGAACGGGCCCGGGGATCCGGCCACCGCCGACCACGCGGTGGAGCTCACGCGGCAGGTGCTGGACCGGCGGATGCCGCTGTTCGGGATCTGCTTCGGCAACCAGATCCTGGGCCGCGCGCTCGGCCGCGACACCTACAAGCTGCCCTACGGTCACCGGGGGATCAACATCCCGGTGATCGACGCCGAGACCGGCCGGGTGGCGATCACCGCGCAGAACCACGGTTTCGCGGTGGAAGGAGAGCCGGGCGAGCGGTTCGACACCGACTTCGGCCGGGCCGTGGTCAGTCACCACTGCGCCAACGATGGTGCGGTGGAAGGGCTGCGCCTGCTGGAGACCCCGGCGTTCAGTGTGCAGTACCACCCCGAGGCGGCTGCGGGTCCGCACGACGCCGCGCCCTTGTTCGATTCCTTCGCACGACTGATGAGTGAGGCACGCTGATGCCGAAGAGGACTGACATCCACCACGTACTGGTCATCGGCTCCGGGCCGATCGTGATCGGCCAAGCGTGTGAGTTCGACTATTCCGGGACGCAGGCCTGCCGGGTGCTGACCGAAGAGGGCATCCGGGTCAGCCTGGTCAATTCCAATCCGGCCACGATCATGACGGACCCGGAGTTCGCCGACGCCACCTATGTCGAGCCGATCACCCCGGAGTTCGTGGAGAAGGTCATCGCCGCCGAGCGGCCGGACGCGCTGCTGGCCACCCTGGGTGGCCAGACGGCGCTGAACACCGCGATGGCGCTGGAGGAGCGCGGGGTGCTCGAGGCCTACGGGGTCGAGCTGATCGGCGCCGACATCGAGGCGATCCAGCGCGGCGAGGACCGGCAGCGGTTCAAGGACATCGTCCGCTCGGTCGGGGGCGGCGTGCCGGAGAGCCGCGTGTGCCACTCGATGGACCAGGTGCGCGACTTCGTCGCCGAGCACAGCCTGCCGGTGGTCATCCGGCCGAGCTTCACCATGGGCGGTCTGGGCTCCGGGATGGCCCACACCCACGAGGAGCTGGAGCGGATGGCCTCGTTCGGGCTGACCGAGTCGCCGGTGCACGAGGTGCTCATCGAGGAGAGCGTGCTCGGGTGGAAGGAGTACGAGCTGGAGCTGATGCGCGACCACGCCGACAACGTGGTGGTCGTGTGCTCCATCGAGAACGTCGATCCGATGGGCGTGCACACCGGGGACTCGGTGACGGTGGCCCCGACGATGACGCTGACCGACCGTGAGTACCAGCACATGCGCAACGTCGGCATCGACGTGCTGCGTGCCGTGGGCGTGGACACCGGCGGCTGCAACATCCAGTTCGCGATCCACCCGGAAACCGGGCGGATGGTGGTCATCGAGATGAACCCGCGGGTGTCGCGGTCCTCGGCGCTGGCGTCGAAGGCCACCGGCTTCCCGATCGCCAAGATCGCGGCGAAGCTGGCCATCGGCTACGCGCTGGACGAGATCCGCAACGACATCACCGCCGAGACCCCGGCGAGTTTCGAACCGACGCTGGACTACGTGGTGGTCAAGGCACCGCGCTTCGCCTTCGAGAAGTTCCCCGGCGCGGACACGCGGCTGACCACGACGATGAAGAGCGTCGGCGAGGCGATGGCGCTGGGACGCAACTTCACCGAGGCGCTCGGCAAGGCGATGCGGTCGATGGAGACCTCCCGGACCGGCTTCTGGACGGGACCGGAGGCCGGTGGCGCCACCCTGGAGTCCACCCTGGACGAGCTCGGCTCGGGCCACGACGGCCGCCTTTACACCCTGGAGCGGGCGCTGCGGCAGGGCGCGAGCGTGCAGCAGGTGCACGAGGCCTCCGGGATCGATCCGTGGTTCATCGACCAGATCGCTTCGCTGGTCGAGTTGCGTGCCGAACTGGTCGAGGCCTCGGTGCTCGACGCCGATCTGCTGCGCCGGGCCAAGCGGGCCGGGCTGTCGGATCGGCAGCTCGCCGCGCTGCGCCCGGAACTGGCCAGCGAGGACGGGGTCCGCGCGCTGCGGCACCGGCTCGGGGTGCGCCCGGTGTTCAAAACCGTGGACACCTGCGCGGCGGAGTTCGCCGCCCGCACGCCGTACCACTACTCGGCCTACGAGCTGGACCCCGCGGCCGAGTCGGAGGTCGAGCCACAGCACGACCGCCCCAAGGTGCTCATCCTCGGTTCGGGGCCCAACCGGATCGGGCAGGGCATCGAGTTCGACTACTCCTGCGTGCACGCCGCGATGGCCCTGCGGGGCGCGGGATTCGAGACGGTCATGGTCAACTGCAACCCGGAGACCGTCTCGACCGACTACGACACCTCGGACCGGCTGTACTTCGAGCCGCTGACCTTCGAGGACGTTCTCGAGGTCGTGCATGCCGAGCAGGCTTCCGGCACCGTGGCCGGGGTGATCGTGCAGCTCGGCGGGCAGACCCCGCTCGGGCTGGCCCAGCGCCTGTCCGATGCGGGAGTGCCGATCGTAGGCACCCCGCCGGAGGCCATTCACCACGCCGAGGACCGCGGCGCCTTCGGCGACGTGCTGAACACGGCCGGGCTGCCCGCGCCGAGCTACGGCACGGCGACCTCCTTCGAGGGGGCCAAGCGCATCGCCGACGACATCGGCTACCCGGTGCTGGTGCGGCCCTCCTACGTGCTCGGCGGGCGCGGCATGGAGATCGTCTACGACGAGGCCTCGCTGGAGAACTACATCGCCCGCGCCACCGAGGTCACCCCGGAACACCCGGTGCTGGTGGACAACTTCCTCGACGACGCGATCGAGATCGACGTCGATGCGCTGGCCGACGGCACCGACGTCTACCTCGGCGGCGTGATGGAGCACATCGAGGAAGCCGGTATCCACTCCGGTGACTCCGCCTGCGCGTTGCCGCCGATCACCCTGGGGCGCCAGGACATCGAGAAGGTGCGGCGCTGCACCGAGGCCCTCGCGCAGGGCCTCGGCGTGCGTGGGTTGCTCAACGTGCAGTACGCGCTCAAGGACGACGTGCTCTACGTCCTCGAAGCCAACCCCCGCGCCTCGCGCACCGTGCCGTTCGTGTCCAAGGCCGCCGCGGCACCGATGGCCAAGGCCGCCGCGCGCGTCATGCTCGGGGCCAAGATCGCCGAGCTGCGCGGCGAGGGCATGCTGCCCGCCGTCGGGGACGGTGCCGACCTGCCCACCGACGCGCCCGTCGCGGTCAAGGAGGCGGTGCTGCCGTTCCACCGTTTCCGCACGCCGGAAGGTCACGGCATCGACTCCCTGCTCGGTCCGGAGATGAAGTCCACCGGGGAGGTCATGGGCATCGACACGTCCTTCGGACAGGCCTTCGCGAAGTCCCAGACCGGTGCCTACGGGTCCTTGCCCACCTCCGGACGGGCCTTCGTCTCGGTGGCCAACCGCGACAAGCGCTCGATGGTCTTTCCCGCCAAGCGCCTGGCCGATCTCGGCTTCGACATCCTCGCCACCGGTGGCACCGCCGACGTGCTGCAGCGCAACGGCATCGGCTGCACCGTGGTCCGCAAGCACAACGAGACGGCCGACGACGTCGGGACGGAAGCGGGCGAGCGCGACGTGATCGACCTCATCAAGGCGGGTGAGGTCGACATGGTGTTCAACACGCCCTACGGCAATCCGGGGCCGCGCGTCGACGGCTACGAGATCCGCACCGCCGCGGTCTCCCGCGACATCCCCTGCATCACGACCGTGCAGGGCGCCGCCGCCGCCGTGCAGGGCATCGAGGCCGGTATCCGGGGCAACATCGGAGTGCGGCCGCTGCAGGCACTGCAGGCAGCCCTGCGGACGCACCAGAGCGGTGATGTGCGGTGACGGCGGTGCAGGCGGGCTTCGGGCAGCGTCTTGCCGACGCCGTGGCCGCACGCGGTCCGTTGTGCGTCGGCATCGACCCGCATCCCGCGCTGCTGCACGCGTGGGGCCTGGATGAGACACCGGCCGCGCTGGAGCGGTTCGCGATGACCGTGGTCGAGGCGCTGGCGGGCGAAGTGGCGGTCCTCAAGCCGCAGTCGGCGTTCTTCGAGGCGTACGGGTCGCGCGGGATCGCCGTCCTGGAACGCGTGGTCGGCGAGGCCCGCCGGGACGGTGCGCTGGTGCTGCACGACGTCAAGCGCGGTGACATCGGCTCGACCATGACCGCCTACGCCAACGCCTACCTGGACGGGAACTCACCCCTGGCCGCCGACGCGATGACCGTCTCGCCCTACCTGGGCTTCGGCTCGCTGGCTCCGGCGATCGGCATCGCCGAGCAGACGGGGCGTGGGGTATTCGTGCTGGCCAGGACGTCGAACCCGGAGGGCACCGGGCTGCAGCGTTCGGCGAGTGCGGAGGGCCGTTCGGTCGCGCAGTCCGTGGTCGACGCGGCGGCGGGCAACAACGCCGGGGTGGAACCGATGGGCCACGTGGGCGTGGTGGCGGGGGCCACCCTGCGTGGTGGCGAACTGGATCTGTCGGCGCTGAACGGTCCGATCCTGGCGCCGGGGCTCGGCGCCCAGGGCGGCACCGTGCAGGGGCTGCGGGCGGTGTTCGGCTCGGCGCTGCCGAACGTCCTTCCGGCCGCGGCGCGGGAAGTCCTGCGGCACGGCCCCGATGTCGGCGAACTGCGCCGCGCCGCCCGTGGCATCCGCGACGACCTCGCCGCGCTGCTGTCCCGGTGAGTGCGTCGTTGTGGCAGTGAGAGCGCCACAACGGCGCATTCACCGAGGAGAGGACTCCCAGGGCATTGCCCCGGGAGTCCTTCTTGTGTCGAAGACTGCGCCTGCTTCCCGGGCCCGGCAGGCCGCATCACACCCAGTCGGGTGCCGGCCGATAAGGCCTATTCCAGCCGCGTCATCCGTGTTGAGTTGCGCCGCCGCGGCATCGTCGCGGTCAGCCCCGAAGGCCGTGATCAGCGCGCCAACCGTGCCCGGAAAGGCTCGGCCGGAGGACGGCCACCCGCCTTCGACGCCCAGGCCTGCAAGCAGCGCAACACCGTCGAAGGGCAAGACCCGCCGCGAGGATCTCCGCTGCCTCAAGCGCACATCGCTCGCGAGATCCGCCAGATCCACCGAGCACACCAACCCGCGCCACCTCCTGCAACGGCTTGACATCCATAGGGGGATCAAACGCGACGACATCCACCAAGGCCCCCGGACGTGACCGGCATCCGCATTTGGCTCCGCGAGCTCACCCCAAGATCACCGGACTGGTTCCAGGGCCGGTCCGGCTGATCGTGCCTCCGGGTGGGGCTGGTCAATTTCGCGAGAAATTGGTCGACCCCACCGCACATGATCCACCAGACGGAACCTGGGCGGTGTCTCTTCGGTCGGGCGGCTCTTGTTCTGGTCCTGCTCGGCAGGGAGATCCGACTGGCGACGAAGATCCACCTGGCTGCGGAAGGGCACGTGTTGTCCGCTGTCGTTGGTCATCACGCCCGGTCAGCGGGTGTCTCGGGCGCGCTCGGCGGCGAATGGTCCGCTGGTGTGGAAGGCCAGCTCGGCGAAGCGCTCCCCGATGCGGCGGTGTGTGACGGCGTCCGGGTGGAGCTGGTCGGGCAGCGGCAGCTCGGCGAAGTCCGCCTCGCCGTAGAGGTCACGGCCGTCGAGGTAGTGCAGATGGGGGTCGTCGACCGCCCGCTGCTGCACGATGCGGGAAAGCTCGTCCCGGATGACGCCCAACGTCAGCTTCCCGGCGGCGCGCTCGGCGGGGTCGCCCGCGGCCCGGAACTGCAGCTTCCCAGCGCCGAGGTCGCTGAAGTCCGGGACGCTGGGGCCGGGGGTGTCCTCGTGGACGGGGCACAGAATGGGCGAGACGACCAACAGCGGCGTGGTGGGGTGGCCCTCGCGGATGGTGTCGAGGAAGCCGTGCACCGCCGGGGTAACGGCACGCAGCCGCATCAGGTCGGTGTTGACCAGGTTGATGCCGATCTTGATGCTGATCAGGTCCGCGGGGGTGTCGCGCAGGGCGCGGGCGGTGAACGCATCGAGCAGGGCACTGCCGCCCAGGCCCAGGTTGATCAATTCCACATCGCCGAGGGAGGCGGCCAGCGCGGGCCAGGTCGTACTGGGGCTGGCGGCGTCGGAGCCGTGGCTGATCGAACTGCCGTGGTGCAGCCACACCCTGCGGCCCCCATCCGGTACGGGCTCGACGGGGGTGTCGGTGCGCAGAGCAACCAGCTGGGTGATCTCGTTGTGCGGCAGCCAGATCTCGACGTCCTTCACGCGGTCGGGCAGACCGGAGAACCGGACGGTGCCGACCGGTCCGGGCCGGGTCTCGGCGGAGCCGGTGGTCATGTCCACGGTCAGGACGTTGCCGCCGGTCACACTGGCCCGGTCGGCCAAGTGGCCGTCGATGAGCAGGTCGTACACGCCGTCGGGACGGGGCGGGGCGCCCTGGTGGACCGTCTTGGTGGCCAGCGTGTCCAGCTCGACGGCCGTGGCCCGGGTGCGCAAGACCAGCCGCACGCCGGAGGGCTGGGCCTCCACCATGGCCAGCTGCCCGTCGGCGCACTGCGCACGGGCCCGCGAGGGCAGCCGGTGCGGCAGCACCCCGTGCTCGGTGCTTTCCAGGTCGAGTGCACCGTGCAGGAGGTCCGCGGTGACGGGCGTGGTGATCCAGTCCCTCGGCCGGGGCGCGGTGGAGGAGCCGGGGATGTCGTCGTGCTGGTGGTCCACGATCTCATCCTGTCAACCGGATCCGGTGATCCGCACGTGATTTTCCGGCCCACCGTCTTCATGGCCGACGGTCGTCAGGCGATCAACGCCGATCACCCATCGGCTCAGCACCGTATGAGCGCGTAGCGATCACGGAATCCCACGGTGTTCGGGGATGTTTCCCTCCGACCTCGCCGATACCGGTGGCAAGGGCTCCAGCGTGCGTACGATGCACTCCGGTGTGTCGAGCCAGAGCAGGTGTGTCCCGTCGGGATGGACGGTGAGTCCGTAGCGGGTGATTTCGGGGCGCCCGTGCTGTTCCCACTGGGTGTGGAGTTCGATCATGGTGGCATAGAGGCTGTGCCCGTGTTCGGCGCTGTCCGCGTGATCCACGCCTTGTGGAGTGAGCCGTGCCCAGGAGTGGTCGTGGGTGTCGATCCAGCGGTGTTCATGGCGGCCGCTGTCGTGGGTCAGCCCGAGGTGCTCGACGGTGGGAAGGACCAGTGTCCGGAGCGCTTGGAACGGGCGTGCGGTGAGCCCGTCCGGGATCGTGGCCGGATGATGGCTGCGGTTCCGCTCGGCAGGGCCGCGGGTGATGGTGAACAGCTCGGTTACTGCGGGATTGACGGCCTCGGCGGTGGGGCGGCGTGCCATGAAGGCGGCGTAGTCGACGAACGGGCCGTGCTGCGGTGCCCCCGCAGCACCGTCACCGGTGAGCACGCAGGGCCGCGTTGTAGCCGGTGCCGGTACCGACTTCGAGTACGCGGTGTCTCGGCTGTGCGTCGAGGTGTTCGAGCATCAGCGCCATCAGGCTCGGGGTCGTGCTGGACGAGGTGGCGGTCCCGCCGGTGTCCTGCTGCGTGATCAGCGTGGTGTCCGAGTGCACGGCGGCGAGCGCGGCTGCGTGGTGTTCCGGGGCGGTGAGGTCGTACTCGACGAGGCCGTGTTCGTCGGGCACCGAGAATCGGTCGACGAAGATGTCGCGGGCAACGGTGCGAAACGCGGTTTTCCATCGCGCGGTGGTCAGCAGTCGGCGGGCGATGAGGTCGTTGACCAGTCGGATGCGCAGCGTGTCGGGGCTTGGGGAGGTATGAGTCATGTGGTTCCTCGGCAGAGTTCGTCGGCGATCGCCTCGGTGATGGGGAGTCGAGTGTGTCCGGCGATCCAGCCCCATTGACCGTTCGGATTCAGATCGCCGATGAATGTCCACTGCTCGTCGGGAGTAACGATGAAGTCGGCAGCGGCGTAGACCAGCCCGAAGTGGCCATGAGTCGATGAATGGCGGCGGAGACGTCGGCAGGAACGTCGACAGGGGTGTAGAGGAGCTGATCGGGAGGGTAGGTGCGCCAGTCCAGCGCGGTACTGTCGAGGGGAGCGTCGAGCCGTACGGTGAACAGTCGGTGGCCGACGATGGTCATGCGTACTGCGTAGGCACGGGGCACGCGAGCTTGGAACAAATGCGTCGTCCGGCGCACCGATTCGGTGATGTCATCGGCGGTGACCGTGCCCGCCCACAACACGACGTGCTGCCCGCCTTCGGTGCCCGGCCCACCGCGCAGCGGTTTGTAGATCACACCCTTTTCGGAATGATTGACGCAGAAATCGCGAACCTGTTCGGGATCGTTGGTCAGTAATGTGTCGGGCACGGACAGGCCGCACTCGACTGCAGATCGAATCGTGCCGTCGGTACGTCGCGACGGGCGAGAGCGGCGATGACAAGATCGGCGGTGATGTCGTAATAGCGAGTGATCACCACGACAGTCATGCATTCAGTCCTTATCCACGAACCACTGGCTGTCGTACCGGGTATCCGTGCTGGTGCCGCAACGGAGAATGTGGTTCGTTGCCACCACGGCCGGAGTGTTTTCGGGGATGCCGCTGGTCGGCGAGTGCACCACGCGTACTTGCTCGCCCCTTTCGCGATCGATGTAGTTGTGGCAGAGGCAGCCGTTGGCGAGATAGTGCCGATCATTGATCGCGGGGTATTCGCGGGCGATCGCGTCGTGGATATCGGTGGAGTCCAGGCCGGGCGGCACGGTGTGGAGTTCGCTGGGCACGGGGTTATTCCTGTGGTGATGGGGGTGGGGTTTCGGTGGTCGGGGAGCTTTCCGGGGAGTGCGGCAGGTTGTGTAGTCCGTTGAGGACGCGTTCCAGCAGTTCGTGTTCCGGACCTGCGTGGGGCTCGCGGGTGCTGCCGGGGTCGCTGTGTGACGTGTTGGACCGGCCGGTGCCGAACCAGCCGCCGTCGACAGGTTCGAGCTCGCTGCCGAGTTCGCCCTCGCGTCGCAGGGACAGGCCGGGGGTGCGCTTGTCGAGTTCGTCAGGCATAGCGCGCCCGCCAGACGATCAGGCACTCGGTGCAGGGACCCGTCGTGCTCGGTGCGTCGGCCCGGGGCAGCAGCGCCTCGCGCAGGGTGTGGAACTGCCTGCCGCAGGCGGTCAGTTCGTAGAGCGCGACGTAGCGGTCGCGGCGAAACCACGCGGCGTGGACGTGCACTCCCAGCGCGACGAAGGCGTAGGGCGCTTCGGCGAGGTCGGCCACCGGTTTCCAGCGAGCCGGGAGGCCGTACTCGTGAAGCAGCGCGTGCACCGAGGCGGCGGCGCCGGGGATTCCTTCCACGCCGATCGTGAAGGTCGTCGTGGTGACCAGACACGGCACGGTCCACGGTGGAGGTCGTGTGCTGAGCGGAGTTGCCATGTATCACTCCTTGGCTGTGCTGCGGAGGTGGAAGGCAGCGGACCGGTCGGGTCGGGGTCACGGCCGGTCCGCTGCCGTCTGGCGGCCAGGCGGCGGAGCAGCGACGGAGGGGAGACGCTCCGGTCAGGCATTCGGGTGTGCCCGCGCTCCGCCACCTGGCGGGTCTACGATCACCACTTAACGGAGCCCGTTACGAAGCGATCGCTCTATGCGGAGCAATTTACACATGGAGCATGCTCCATTGGTAGTCCTCCAATAGGGTGATGATGGCGGCGTGATCGAGAAGGGCACACTCCAAGTCGTCATCCACCGATGAAGGGAGCCGCCGTGGCCGCATCACAGAGCAGTCCGACCGCGTTGAAACGCTGGATCGCAGGTGAACTGACCAAGCTGCGCGAGCGCAACGGCTACAGCCGCGCCGACGCAGCCGCAGCCATCCACGGCAGCGTCCAGGGCATGGGGCACTTCGAGAATGCCCGGCGGCTACCGAAGCCACTGGAACTCAAGACGTTGCTGGAGTTCTACGGTGTCCCGGAGCGGGCAGACTTCTTCCTGTCGCTGCGCGAGCGCGCCAAGAAGGGCCGGGACTGGTGGATCGGATTCGATACCAACAATGGCGCGCTTCCGGAGTACTTCAAGCTCTTCCTGGGACTGGAAGCGATGGCCGCCAGGATCGAGAGTTGGGATGTGCAGGTCACCCCCGGCTTATTCCAAACCAGGGACTATGCGGAAGCGATCATCCGCGATGGCGAGCCGGAACTCTCCGACGATGAGGTGCAGCGCCGGCTGGAACTGCGGATGGCTCGGCAACAAGAGGTCCTGGAAGACGGCGACCAACCTTCGGTGTGGGCGGTGATCGACGAGGCGGCCGTCCGCCGTGTTGTCGGCGGGCCGACAGTGCACCGCGACCAGCTTGATCATCTGCTGAAGCTGGCCGAGCGGCCGAACATCGACGTGCAGGTGTTGCCGTTTGCCGCAGGCGCGCACACTGGTACCGAGGGTGCCTTCACACTCCTGACCTATCCGGCCGAGTTCGAAGGTGACCCCGGCACGGTGTACGCGGAGACCCGTGTCCGGGGTATCTATTACGAGGAGCCGGAGGAGGTCATGAACTACCGTGATGTCCTCACCCGGTTGCGCGTGAAGGCGTGCGACCAGCCAGACTCCCTGGCGTTGATCAATCGGATAGCGAAGGAACTCTCATGAGCTACGAGGACGCCCTTACCGCCCTCGGCAACGCGACCAACTGGCACAAGTCCAGCCGCAGCCAAGCCCAGAACGGTTGTGTGGAAGTCGGCTCCACCGGGGGTTACGTCGGTGTGCGCGACAGCAAGATCGGAGCGGAGAGTCCGGTCCTCCCGTTCACGGCGGCCGAATGGGCGGCGTTCACCGAGAAGGCGAAGGCGGGCTCCTTCGACCGGTAAGCGAGTACCGGGGCAGCGAGCACCTGGGACAGCCCGCCGGCTCATCTCACAGGGGCCGGAGGGCCGGGCGTCCCTGCTACCGCCGCGGTGGTGATCCCTACCGACCTACGTCACGGTGAGGATTCGGTCACTGATCGGATAACGATTCGTGGCGATGGATGACCTGCGACAGGGCGCGTTGGATCGCTCAGCGTGGCTCAACCGCCCGGAAATCGGACAGTTCGGAAAAGTTTTGGCCCCGGTTAGTGCACTTCAGCGCCTTAGTTGGTAGTACTTGCAGCGGCCGAAGTGCTCGTGCACGCCTTGTACGGGTTCTGCGGCAAGCTCGGCGACGGGAGTCAGGATGAAACCGACTCGGAAAAGTCGGACCCGCCTTTCAGCGGTCTGACCAGGGGCGGTACTGTCGCCGCACCGATCAAGAGAAACCCCACATCACGGAGGACATGGTGGCCCTTCCCCAGCTGACCGAGGAGCAGCGGGCAGCGGCACTGGAAAAGGCGGCTGCCGCCCGTCGCGCCCGAGCTGAGCTCAAGGAGCGCCTCAAGCGCGGTGGGACCAGCCTGGCCGAGGTTCTGGACAGTGCCGACAACGACGAGACCCTCGGCAAGATGAAGGTCTCCGCGCTGCTCGAGGCTCTTCCCGGCGTGGGCAAAGTCCGCGCTCAACAGATCATGGAGCGGCTGGAGATCGCCAACAGCCGTCGGCTACGCGGACTGGGCGAGCGCCAGCGCAAGGCGCTGCTCGCCGAGTTCAACGGCGCGTGATCGACGTAGGTACCGGCGTGGAGTCGGGGTCCGCCCGCACGGGCAGGCCCCGACTCACCGTCGTTTCCGGGCCTTCCGGGGTCGGCAAATCGAGCGTGATCGACGAATTGCGCAGTCAGGCCCCGGACGTCTACTTCAGCGTGTCGATGACGACCCGGCCTCCCCGCACGGGTGAGGTGAACGGTGTGCACTACCACTTCGTCGACCTCGGTGAGTTCCGGCGCATGGTCGATGACGGGGAGATGCTGGAGTACGCCCAGTATGCGGGCAACTACTACGGCACCCCCCGGATGCCGGTCGAGCGGGCGCTGGCCGCGGGCCGCTCCGCCGTACTGGAGATCGAACTGCAGGGCGCGCGCCAGGTCCGTGAGAGCATGCCGGAGGCACAACTCGTCATGCTGCTCCCGCCGTCCTGGGAAGACCTGGTGGAGCGGTTGACCGGGCGCCGTACCGAGGACTCGGAGCTCGTCCGGCAGCGGCTGGACACGGCACAGCGGGAACTCGCCGCTCAAACCGAGTTCGACGCGACCGTGGTCAACGCCGATGTGCGATCGGCGGCCGACGAGTTGGTACGATTGGTGACCGGTCACGGTTCGAAGTAGGTGCCCCCATGGCGGAATCCGGACTGCCGGAAACTCGGCTGTCGGAAACTCGGCGTTCCGCGCTGGTCGTTCCTACTGCGAGTCGTTCCCGCACAGAAGGTGTGACCCGGTGACCCGGTCGTTGCACACTGCCCGTACCGGATCGCCGAACGAGCTGCCGGTGCGGTCCGGACGGGTTCCAAAGTGCCGACATCGTTACCGACGTCCCATCGCAACCACCCGAGAGCAGGAGCCACGCACGTGAGCACGCCCAACGCTCTGGCTGCGTTCACCGGCAGCCAACCGACGAACGCTCAGCCGCGCAGCACCCCGGAGGGCATCACGAACCCTCCGATCGACGACCTGCTGGAGCAGGTCAGCTCGAAGTACGCACTGGCGATCTACTCCGCCAAGCGTGCGCGGCAGATCCAGGACTACTACGCGCAGCTCGGTGAGGGCTTGCTGGAGTACGTGGGTCCACTGGTCGAGCCGGGCCCGCGCGAGAAGCCACTGTCGATCGCGCTGCGTGAGATCCACGCAGGCGTGCTTCAGCACACCGAGGGCGAATGAGTCAGGAATCCTCCGAGGACCGCCCGCCGCGGGTGGTCCTCGGGGTCAGTGGTGGCATCGCCGCGTACAAGGCGTGTGATGTGCTGCGGAGGCTGACCGAATCCGGTCATGAGGTGCGGGTGGCACCGACCGAGGCCGCGCTGCGTTTCGTCGGCGCGGCCACCTTCGAGGCGCTGTCCGGTCAACCGGTGGCCACCGGGGTCTTCACCGACGTCGAGGACGTGCCACACGTGCGCCTCGGCCAGGAGGCCGACCTGGTCGTCGTGGTTCCCACCACCGCGGATCTGTTGGGCCGTGCTGCCCACGGCCTCGCCGATGACCTGCTGACCTCCACCCTGCTCACCGCGCGCTGCCCGGTGCTGATGGTGCCCGCGATGCACACGGAGATGTGGGAGCACGCGGCGACGCAGGACAACATCGCGCTGCTCAGGCGCCGTGGGGTGGTCGTCGCCGAGCCCGCAAGCGGGCGCCTGACGGGGGCCGATACCGGTAAGGGACGCTTGCCGGATCCCGCGGAGATCGTCGATCTCGCGCGGCTGCTGCTGACCAAGCGCGCCGCGCTGCCTCGCGATCTCGAAGGTCGCCGGGTGGTGATCTCGGCTGGTGGCACCCGGGAGCCGATGGATCCGGTGCGCTATCTGGGTAACCGTTCTTCGGGGCGCCAGGGATATGCCCTGGCACGCGTGGCCGCCCATCGTGGTGCGCACGTCACACTGGTCTCGGCCAACACCGCCGACCTCGTGGAACCCTCCGGGGTGCGGATGGTGCGCGTCGGTACGGCCGAGCAGATGCGGGCGTCGATGCTGACCGAGTCGGACGGGGCCGACGTGGTGGTGATGGCCGCTGCCGTGGCCGATTTCCGCCCGGTGGACAGGACCGGACACAAGATCAAGAAGACCGACCGGGATCCCGGAGCCCTCGAACTGACCCGCAATCCCGACATCCTCGCCGAGCTCGTCGAGGCGCGGGAGGCGGGCCGCCTGAGTGCGGAGGTCATCGCCGGTTTCGCCGCGGAGACGGGCGACCCCGACACGACCGTGCTGGAGCACGGTCGCACGAAACTGACGCGCAAGCGGTGCGATCTGCTGGTGGTCAATGCCGTGGGCGACGGCCGGGCTTTCGAGGTCGAGGACAACGACGGGTGGCTGCTGGCCGCCGACGGTGCCGAGTACCCGATCCTGCACGGCGCGAAATCACACCTGGCTTCCATACTGTGGGATGCCGTGTCCGAACAGTTCGCGCGTCATGAGAAACCGTCCGTAAGCTGAGTTCCCAGGGCCTCCGGTGTGGCCAGGGCTGTGTACATGGGCCGGGTCCGGAATGGATGAGGGTCTGCGGCGAACGGAGTCGGTGAGCGTAGTGGCCAATGCGATGAGTCGGCACTCGGCGGGGACCGGTCGAGTCGATCGTCGGCTGTTCACGAGTGAGTCGGTGACCGAGGGTCACCCGGACAAGATGGCGGACTCGATCAGTGATGCGCTTCTGGACGCGATGCTGGCGCAGGACCCGCGCAGCCGCGTGGCCATGGAGACCATGATCACCACTGGTCAGGTGCACCTTGCCGGTGAGGTCACCACCGAGGCCGACGTGGACCTCCCGACCATCGTGCGGGACAAGGTTCTGGAGATCGGCTACGACAACTCGGCCAAGGGCTTCGACGGCAACACCTGCGGCATCAACATCTCCATCGACCAGCAGTCCCCCGACATCGGCCAGGGTGTGGACACCGCCCACGAGTCCCGTGTCGAGGGCGCCATCGACGAGATTGCCAGCCAGGGCGCCGGTGACCAGGGCCTGATGTTCGGCTACGCCACCAACGAGACCGACGAGCTCATGCCGCTGCCGATCGCGCTGGCCCACCGCATGTCGCGGCGGCTGACCCGGGTGCGCAACGACGGCACGGTGCCGTACCTGCGCGCCGACGGCAAGACGCAGGTCACCGTCGAGTACGCCGGTGACCAGCCGGTGCGGCTGGACACCGCGGTGCTGTCCACCCAGCACGCCGAGGACGTCGACCTCGACAAGACGCTGACCAACGACATCCGCGAGAAGGTCATCAACCCCGAGATCGAGCGGGTCAACCTGGACACCGCCGATCTGCGTCTGTTGGTGAACCCGACCGGCCGGTTCGTCACCGGTGGTCCGATGGGTGACTGCGGTCTGACCGGCCGGAAGATCATCGTCGACACCTACGGCGGCATGGCCCGCCACGGTGGCGGTGCCTTCTCCGGGAAGGACCCGTCGAAGGTGGACCGCTCGGCGGCGTATGCCACGCGCTGGGTGGCCAAGAACGTGGTCGCGGCGGGGCTGGCCAGCCGGGTGGAGGTCCAGACCGCCTTCGCGATCGGCAAGGCCGCTCCGGTGGGTCTGTTCGTGGAGACCTTCGGCACCGAGAACGTGGATCCGGACAAGATCCAGGCTGCGATCAACGAGGTCTTCGACCTGCGTCCGGCGGCGATCATCCGGGACCTGGACCTGCTGCACCCGATCTACGCGCCGACGGCGGCCTACGGTCACTTCGGTCGCACCGACGTGGACCTGCCCTGGGAGCGCACCAACCGCGTCGAAGCCCTTCAGGCGGTTGCTCGTCCCTGAGCACCGTTCTCCGCTGCGGAGCCGTTGACCAATTTCGCGAGAAATTGACCGGACCAGGCCGGGGACGTTACTCGGCGTGATCGGGCATGGCAAAGTCCTGCCGACGCCATGCCTCGTAGACGGCGACGGCCGCCGAGTTCGCCAGGTTCATCGACCGGATCCCCGGGATCATGGGGATGCGGACCCGATCGGTGATCCGCTCGGAGTGCAGCACCTCCTCCGGAAGCCCGGTCGATTCGCGGCCGAACAGCAGCACATCACCGGGCCGGTAATCGATCGTCTCGTAGGACCGCTGTGCCGAGGCGGTGAACGCGATCACCCGTTGTGGCCGCAGGTGTTGCCACGCCGCTTCGAGATCGGTGTGCACGTGCAGGACGGCCTTGTCGTGGTAGTCCAGCCCGGCGCGTCGCAGCTGGGCGTCGTCGACGGAGAAGCCCAGCGGTTCGATGAGGTGCAGTGCACAGCCGGCTCCCGCGACCATTCGGATCGCGTTGCCCGCATTACCCGGGATCTCGGGGTGGTGGAAGACGACGTGGAACACCCGTGCTGCCTTTCGCGTCGTCGGCACCGAAACCGCCCTGCCGTGCGCGCGTCATCGTAACGAGCCCGCTGCGGGGCGCGTACCGCGCCCCGCATGATCGAGTGCCCTACGCACCGGCTGGTGACCTACGGTCTCCTCGGTTTCTGGTAAACAGGTGCGTATGGCAGCTGCGGGTTCCCAGCGCGGGAAAGCGCGGGGGACACCCCGGAAGCGCTCTCAGCGCGAGGAAGAGCGGGTGGCTGCGCCGTCCCTGCCGGTCGCGCGTGTCGCCGTCGATGTCTCGCCCCCGCATCTGGATCGTCTCTTCGACTACCTCATCTCCGAACGCCTCGACGCCGACGCCGTACCCGGCTGCCGTGTCCGGGTGCGTTTCAACCGTCAGCTGCTCGACGGCTTCCTGGTGGAACGTGTCGCCGAATCCGACTTTCCCGGCAGGCTGTCCTGGCTGGAGCGGGTGGTTTCCGCCGAACCGGTGCTCTCCGGTGATCTGCTGACTCTCGCCCGATCCGTGGCAGGCCGGTACGGGGGGACGCTCAGCGACGTGCTGCGGCTGGCGATACCGCCGCGGCACGCACGGGTGGAGCAGGAATCTCCGTGGGAGCGGGCAGCCTCCCCGCAACGCCCTCCCACCGGCGGCTGGTCGCGGTATCAGCACGGGACCTCGTTCCTGGATGCCGTGTCCGAGGGAAAGCCGGCTCGGGCGGTGTGGCAGGCATTGCCGGGCGAGCTGTGGCCGGAGCGACTGGCCGAGGCAGCCGCCACGGCTGCTGCCTCGGGACGCTCCGCGGTGATCGTCGTGCCGGATCACCGGGATGTGCGCCGGCTGGAAGCGGCCTGCGCCCACCTGGTCGGACGGCGTGGCGTGGTGGCGTTGACCTCCGAGTCGGGTCCTGCCGAGCGGTACCGCCGCTGGCTTGCGGTGCTGCGTGGCGCGGTGCGGATCGTGGTCGGGACCCGTGCGGCCATGTTCGCGCCGGTGCACGAACTGGGACTGGCCGTGGTGTGGGACGACGGGGACGAGTTGCACGCCTATCCGCAGGCGCCGTATCCGCACGCCCGGGACGTGCTGACCCATCGCGCGCATGCCGCGGGGGCGGCTCTGGTGATCGGTGGGTTCGCCCGGACGGCCGAAGCGGCACTGCTGGTCGAATCGGGGTGGGCCCGTGAAATCGTGGCTCGCCGCGACGACGTGCGGGATGCTGCTCCTCGCGTCACCGCGATCGGCGAGGACGACAAGCAGATCGCGCGGGATCCGGCCGCGCGGGCGGCCCGGCTGCCGTCGGTGGCCTTCGAGGCGGCACGTGCCGCTCTGCGCTCGGACGCTCCCGTTCTCGTGCAGGTTCCGCGGCGTGGTTACGTCCCCGCGCTCGCGTGTGCGCGGTGCCGTGAACGCGCGCGGTGCCGCCGGTGCGCGGGGCCGCTCGCATTGCCGGGAGGCACCGAGCAGGGCGCTCCGAAACCGGCCGCGTGCCGATGGTGCGGTGCGACGGAGGCGGCCTTTCGGTGCGACTCGTGCGGGGACCGGCGATTGCGGGCCGTGGTGGTCGGAGCCGGACGAACCGCCGAGGAACTGGGACGGGCCTTCAGCGGCGTGACCGTGCGCACCTCGGGTGGTGGGGACGTGCTCACCTCGGTTCCCGCTAAGGCCGCCCTGGTCGTGTCGACGCCGGGTGCCGAACCGGTCGCCGAGGGCGGCTACGGTGCCGCACTCCTGCTGGATGGCCGGGCTCTGCTGGCCAGGCCCGATCTGCGCTCCTCCGAACAGGCACTGCGCCTGTGGTTCGCCGCGGCGGCGATGGTGCGTTCCGCCCGCGACGGAGGGCGTGTCGTGGTCATGGCCGACTCCACGCTGCAGCCTGTGCAGGCACTGGTGCGGTGGGATCCGTCCTGGTACGCGGCGCTGGAGTTGGCAGATCGCGAGGAACTGGGCTTTCCTCCCGCGAAGCGGGTCGCCTCGGTGGACGGATCCCCGGAGGCCGTGGCGGACATGCTGGATTCGGTGGAACTTCCGGACAGCGGGGAGATCCTGGGGCCGGTGCCGATGGGCGAGATCGACGAAGATGGCCGGTCCGACCGTGAACGCGTCCTGCTGCGGGTCCCGCGCCGGGACGGACGGTCGCTGGCCGATTGCCTGCATTCCGCCCAGGCCGTGCGTGCTGCCCGGAAAGGCACCGAGCCGGTGCGCGTTCAACTCGATCCTCTGGAACTCCTCTGATCGGTGACTTCACCCTCCGGAGTGGTCCGGTTTCGGATGAAACTTTCGACCCCGGCCCCGGGGTGTGCAGTTCTGCCGGCAACTGCCACAGCCCTGCTCGCCGGACAGGCTCTAGTACGGATGGGCACGTTCCGCGGCCGATTCGACGATGCTTGCCTCCGTGCCGTCCGGGAAGGAAATGCGCTCGGGGTTCCCGTCCGAGGTGTAGCGGCTTTCCGGATTCGCCGCGAGTTTGTCCAGCCAGGACGTCGACCCGAATTTCGCTCCCTTGCCGGAATCGCCCTGGGATCGGATACGCGGCACGTTGAGCGGGTCGAACTCCTGCGAGAACGGCGACGGTGCCGGGGACGCGCCCACCAGTAGGACCGCCTCATGCCGGTATTGCACTCCCTCGAAATTGCCGGACCGGGCGAGTTCCTCGTTGTCGGGAGAGATTCCGTGCGGCAGGGCCAGGGTGCGAACCCGAGCATCGGGGACGGCGGAGGTGATCTCCTGCTGCATGGTCACGAGCTGGCGTTGCACCTCCCGCGCCGACACCTGGCTGAGCGTGGGGTGCTCCTTGGTGTGGTTGCCGATTTCGAAGCCGTGCTCGTGCAGCCAGCGCAGAGTGCGTTGGTTGTCCTGCTTCCCGAATACCGGCTCGGTGACGTAGAACGAAGCGACCGGGCGGAAATCCGGATGGCGGGCGGCAACGTCGAGCAGGATGCGTACCGCGGTGCCTTGCGCCGGTTCACCGTTGGCGTTGAGGGAGAACTGCGTGACCGAGGAGTCGTCGAACGTCAGCACCACGGGATGGGTGCCTGCCGGAATGTCCATGTTTCCGGTGGCGTACTCGGTGGTGGTGACGGGAACGTAGTTCTCCCGAGCGAGCCGTTCCAGCTCCGCGCGGAAGTCCTGCGGAGTTCGGTCGTACACGCTGGTGGGGGTTTCGGTGATCCGGTGATACATCAGCACCGGAACCTGACCCAGTTCGTTCGCCGACACGGAAGCGGGCGGAGGTGGTTGTGGGGTGGTGGTGGCCGAGGAGGCCGCGGGCTGCGGACGGCCCTGAGCCCGATCCGGGGCGGGGTCGCTGGGAGCGGCACAACCACCGGCCAGAGTCAGGCCGGTCACCGCCGCGAGCGTGAGGAACCGGACGGCCCTGTTGCGCCCATCCGGGGAGGAGTGAGCGAGTCGTCCGCGAGTATCACTAATTGAGAGCATGGATTTCACACTCCAGGGAATGTAGAACCGGTTTTGGTTACTCCAAGTCGGTCATTGCTGTCATCGGTGATCCCCTGTCAGCGTGAGTAAGCAACGTTGTATGCGGGACGTCGATATGCCGCCGTGGGATACGGGATGTGCCGCCATGGAACTCAGGGTGGCAGCGCGCGGCGATTTCGGCCACTGTGGTCACGGATTCGAGGAGGCACAGGATGGTTGATTCGACGCCGGACACGAGCGAGCACGAGGCCGACGCAACACGTCGAACGCCGCTGTCACGGATCAGGATCGCGCTGGTCACCGCTGCTCTCGTGCTTGTGGTGGCAGGCATTTGGCTGCTGCACCTGTCGTCCAGTTGGGACGTCAGGATCACGGGGCTGCCTGATCATCCTGTCACTCCATCGGCGGTAGCCGACGGTGCCATCCAAGTACACGGGGACTCGGCCGCGCATATTCAGGCGCGTGTGGATGGCAAGTCGGTCCCCTCCCGAGCCGGTCGGGGTCACGTCGAAATCCGGCCGGAGGGTCTTGCCGATGGGAAGCACGAACTGCAGCTTTCGGTGCCCTCGGTGATCCCCGTGCTCGGTGACCGCAGTGTCACCAGACAGTTCACCGTGGATGGAAAAGCGCCGCAGCTGAAAACCAAGAAATCCCTGAGCAGCGAGGCGTTCGGGGATCCCGTGACGGTCTCCGGCAAAGCCGGGGGAGCTGCGCGAGTCACCGTTGCGGGTGAAGCCGTGCCGCTGGACGAAGCGGGCAGGTTCAGCACCGAGGTAAAGCAGCCACCTGCCACGATCCCGGTCGTGGCCAGTGACCGCGCGGGCAACCGGACCGCTGCCGAGGTCACCGTCGAGGTCACTCACCCCGGTATGCGCGCGGTCCACATGACCGGACACGCGTGGACGAGTGCTCAGTTGCGCGAGCCGGTTCTGCGGATGGCCAGGCAGGGCAAGATCGACACGATCGAACTGGACATCAAGGACGAAAGCGGCGAGATCGCGTACGACTCGCAGGTTCCGCTGGCGAACAAGATCGGCGCGGACAAGGGCTACTACGACGCCCGCAAGGTCATCGACCGGCTGCACGACATGGGCGTGCGCGTGGTGGGCCGGTTGGTCGCCTTCAAGGACCCGATCCTCGCCGAGGCCTCCTGGAAGTCCGGACATCGTGAGCGGGTCGTGCAGACCCCCGGCGGCGGTGCCTACAACGGCGGCTACGGGCAGTACTCCTTCACCAACTTCGCCAATCCCGTGGTCCGCCAGTACAACATCGACATCGCCGCCGAAGCAGCGGCACTGGGCTTCGACGACATTCTGTACGACTACGTGCGGCGGCCGGACGGCAACATCGAGAGCATGCGGTTCGCCGACCTGGAGACAACCCCCTCGAAGAGCATCGCGAACTTTCTCAAGCAGACCCGCGAGCAGGTGCGCGGGCACGGTGCCTACCTCGGCGCCTGTGTCTTCGGCATCACGGTGACCCGCCCGGAATCGGTCGGGCAGAACATTCCCATGATGTCCGAGCACCTCGACTACGTCGCGCCGATGATCTACCCCTCGCACTGGGGCCCCGGGGAGTACGGGGTCGCCAATCCGAACCAGGAGCCGTACAAGATCGTGAATCGGTCCCTGCAGGATTGGCAGAAGGTCGTGCAGGGAACGGGAGCGCAGGTCATCCCGTGGTTGCAGGACTTCAGCCTCGGTGTCGCCTACGGGCCGGAGGAGGTCACCGCCCAGATCACCGCCACCAGGGATGCCGGGATCGACTCGTTCCTGCTCTGGTCGGCGGCTTGCGAGTACACCGCAGAGGCGCTGAAGCCCCAACCCTGAGGATCCACCCGGAATCCGATCCTGGAAATCCAGCCGTGGGGTTCAGCCGTGGTGCACCGGCCCGCTGTGCTGCCGTCCGGAGAGGTGAGCGGATACCGCGCTCACCTGCCCACTAAAATGGGTTCGACGTCGACACTTCAGGGAGCTCGCGTGATCGCCCAGCCGGTTCGGCTCTTCGGAAAGGCGCACTGAGATGCGCGTGGTTTTCGCCGGGACTCCAGCGCCGGCAGTGCCCGCGCTGCGGGCACTGCTCGACTCGCCGCGACACGACGTCGCCGCCGTGGTGACGCGGCCGGACGCACCGGCCGGGCGTGGCCGCAAACTGGTGCGCTCCCCGGTCGGTGCGCTCGCCGATGAGCAGGGCATCGAGGTACTGACTCCCGCGCGTGCCTCGGATCCGGACTTCCTGGCGAGGTTGGCCGAGCTCGAACCGGACTGCTGTCCCGTCGTGGCCTACGGCGCGCTCCTGCGGGAAAACGCTCTCGCTGTCCCGCGGCACGGGTGGATCAACCTGCATTTCTCGCTGCTGCCCGCATGGCGGGGTGCCGCTCCTGTCCAGGCTGCGATTCGCCACGGTGACGAAATCACCGGTGCGACGACGTTTCGGATCGTTCCCGAACTCGATGCCGGGCCGGTGTTCGGCGTGGTCACCGAGGAGATCGGCGGTGCCGACACCGCGGGCACACTGCTCGAACGGTTGTCGGTGTCCGGATCGGCCCTGCTGGTGGCGACGTTGGACGGGATCGAGGACGGCACCCTGCATGCCGAGGAGCAGTCGTCCGAGCACGTCAGTTACGCGCCCAAGGTCACCGTCGAGGACGCGAAGGTGGACTTCACGGCGCCCGCGCAGGCAGTGGACCGCATGATCCGATCGGTGAGCCCGGACCCCGGTGCCTGGGCGTGGCTCGGACAGGATCGCCTCAAGATCGGCCCCGTCACCGTTTCCGACGACACCGGCTTGTCGCCCGGCGAACTCGCCGTGCAGCGCAGGCGCGTACTCGTGGGAACCGCGACCACAGCGGTCCAACTGGGCGAGGTGCAGGCGCGGGGCAAGAAGTTGATGGCCGCTACCGACTGGGCGCGCGGGGCGCACATCGAGCAAGGAACGAGGCTGCAGTGAACCAGAATCGCCCCCGGCGGTCCTCCCGGCCGAAGCAATCCCGCCCGCCACGACGGCGGGAGGGGCCGAGTAGGCCACCGGCCGACGATCCCGCCCGCCTCGCGGCGTTGGACACCCTCCGGGCTGTTCGTGAGCGCGACGCCTACGCGAATCTCGCGCTGCCCGCGCTGCTGAACCAGCGGCGGATCAGCGGCCGGGATGCGGCGCTGGCCACGGAACTCACCTACGGTGCCTGCCGTGCGCAGGGCCTGCTCGATGCGATCATCGCGGAGTGCAGCGCGCGGTCACTGACCGATGTGGACCCGGTGCTGCTCGATGCGTTGCGTCTGGGGACGTATCAGCTTCTTCGGACGCGGATCCCCGCGCACGCCGCCGTCGCGGCCACCGTGGATCTCGTCCGTGGTCAGGTCGGCTCCAAGCTGGCCGGATTCGCCAATGCCGTGCTCCGACGGGTCGGCGAGCTCGACGAGCAGCAGTGGATCGAGCGGCTCGCGCCGGACCGCGCCACCGATCCGGTCGGGCACCTGGCGCTGCGCTACGCACATCCGCGCTGGGTCGCGCGGGCCTTCTCCGATGCCCTGGGCACGACAGGTGAGGAGCTCGAAGCGGTGCTGGCCGCCGACGATGCGCGCCCGGCCGTGCACCTGGTCGCGCGTCCCGGCGAGATCAGCGCCGACGAACTCGCCGCGATCACCGGCGGGGACCCGGCACCGTACTCGCCCTACGGGGTGCACCTGGACCCGGGCTCGGGCGATCCCGGAGAGCTGGAGCCGGTGCGGGAGGGCTTTGCCTCCGTCCAGGACGAGGGCAGCCAGCTCACCGCGCTGGCACTGACCAAAGTGGAGCTCGATGGTGACGATGCTCGCTGGCTCGACCTGTGTGCGGGCCCCGGCGGCAAGGCCAAGCTCCTGGGTTCCCTGGCCACCCTCGACGGTGGAACGCTCGATGCCGTCGAACAGGCCGAGCATCGTGCCGCCCTCGTCCGTAACAGCACCGAGGGACTCTCGGTGAACGTACACATCACCGACGGCCGCTCTCCCGACCTGACTCCCGGCTTCGACCGGGTACTGGTGGACGCGCCCTGCACGGGTCTCGGTGCGTTGCGCAGGCGGCCGGAGGCACGCTGGCGGCGCGGCCCGGAGGACGTGGCCGAGCTGACCCGATTGCAGCGGGAACTCCTGCTGTCGGCGATCGGACTGACTCGCTCCGGCGGGGTCGTGGCCTACGTGGTGTGCTCGCCACACCTGTCCGAGACCGAGGGAGTGGTGGCGGACGTGGTGCGACGCACCGGCGCACAGCCGCTCGACGCACGGCAGTACTTTCCCGATGTGCCCGATCTCGGCCAGGGGCCGCACGTGCAGTTGTGGCCGCACCGCCACGGCACCGATGCCATGTTCTGCGCGCTCCTGCGGGTGTGAGCACCAGCGAGGCAGCGGCGCCAGACAGCAACCTCCTGAACAGGGATGATCCGGGCAACGATGTCCGGGCGAGGACGGCCCGGCAGCAACACGACGACGGAAGCGATCGATGATGACCACACACGCGGACGCGCAGAGTTACCAACGATGGCTGGCGGTGGCGATCGCCGAGGCACAGGCCGGGGCTGCCGAGGGCGGGATACCGATCGGGGCGGCGCTGGTGGGCGGCGACGGCGAGATCCTCGGGAGCGGACGCAACCGCCGGGTACAGGACGACGATCCCTCGGCACACGGTGAGACCTGTGCTTTCCGCAGTGCCGGGCGGCAGCCTTCCTACGCGGCGACGACGATGGTGACCACGTTGTCACCGTGCTGGTTCTGCAGTGGTCTGGTACGTCAGTTCGGTATCGGTCGGTTGGTCGTCGGTGAAGCACGGAACTTCCACGGTGCCCACGATTGGCTGGCCGAACACGGTGTCGAGGTGATCGTGCTCGACGACGCGGACTGCGTGCGCATGATGGCCGATTTCATCGCCGCCAAGCCGCGACTGTGGCATGAGGACATCGGCGACGACGAGGCCGGGAAGGGCTGAGCTCGCACGGTGTGGTGAGGATTTCGGACACGGCGCTTCCTCGCCGGACTCGGGGGCGAGTAGGTTGCGGGATCGACATCCCCAACAACCGGAGTGGGACGGAAAAATACCCATGTCTTCCACACCTGTCGAGGTGCGACGCAGTTCGCAGCAGCGGTTCGTCGCGAGCAACGAGCGTGGCGGTGAGGTCGCCATCGGGCCGGACGGCGCTCCCGATGCGTTCACGCCGGGTGAGCTGCTGCTGGCGGCCATCGCAGGCTGCTCCGGACTGACCGGTGAACAACTCCTGATCCGACGGGTCGGGGAGACGGCCCCGCTGGCCGTGCACGCCGACCGCGATAAGGATCCGCAGGACCCGCACAAGTTCTCCTCGGTGCAGGTGTCCTTCGACGTCGATCTCTCCGGTGTCGACAGCGCCGAACGCGAGAAGCTGGTCACTGCCGTCAACAGCGCCATCGCGCGCCTGTGCACGGTGAGTCGCAGCGTCGAGGAGGGCACACCGATCAGCGTGTCGCTTCCGCACTGACGCCTCCGCGCGCACGGCGCCGTGGCGGGTGGCGTGCGCGGAACCGCAAATCGCCTTCCCAAGATCGGCCGCGGCCTGCTAAGCATGCTGCGACGGTGAGCACACCGGTGCGGAGGAGGGCGCAAGTGCAGCAGGAGGAGCAGACGGAGACCGGACTGCGCCGCGATCTCAGCAGCCGCCAGGTCGGTATGATCGCGATCGGCGGTGCGATCGGCACCGGCCTGTTCCTCGGTTCGGGACTGGCGATCTCCATCGCAGGCCCTGCCGTGATCCTCGCCTACGTGATCGCGGCGTTCGCGGCGCTGGCCCTGGCCTATGCGCTGGCGGAGATGATCGTCGTCCATCCCGAGGCCAGTGGATTCGGTGCGATCGCGCACCGCTACCTCGGCGGGCTCGCGGGGTTCGTGCAGCGCTGGATCTACTGGGCGGCTCAGGTCGTCAACATCGGCAGTGAGGTCGTCGCCGCCGGACTCTACGTCCGGTTCTGGTATCCCGATCTGCCGCTGTGGGTGCCGGTGGTGGCCTTCTCGGTGATCATGCTCGCGGTCAATGCCGCCGCCGTGCGCTACTTCGGCGAGTTCGAGTACTGGTTCGCGATGATCAAGGTCGTCACCATCGTGGTGTTCATCCTGCTCGGCCTGACCTACATCGTCGTCGGGCTCCCCGGGCAGCAGGCCACCGGCGTCGACGCGCTCACCGACCACGGTGGTTTCCTGCCCAACGGTCTCGGGGCCGTGTGGCTCGCCTTGACCGTGGTCACGTTCTCCTACCTGGGAACCGAGGCCGTGTCGGTGACGGCTTCGGAGTCCCGTGATCCGGGACGCGATGTTCCCCGCGCCGCGCGCGGCATGGTGCTGCGGCTGGCCCTGTTCTACATCCTCGGCATGCTCGTGATCGTCTCGATCCTGCCCTGGACGCAGGTCTCCACCGGTGGTGGCGTGACCCAGAGCCCATTCGTGCGGCTGTTCGCCATCGCGGGTATCCCGGCTGCGGCGGGAGTCATGAACTTCGTCGTGCTGACGGCCGCGTTGTCGGCGATGAACACCAACCTCTACGTCACCGCCCGGATGACCTACTCGCTGGCCCGGGACGGGTACGCGCCGAGGTGGCTCACCGGGCTCAGCCGCAGCGGCACACCCCGCCGTGCGCTGGTGCTGTCGGCGGCCGGTCTTGCCCTGGCGGCCGTCGTCTCGGTGCTCGCGCCGGAGTCGGCCTTCCCGCTGTTGCTGGGGATGGCTCTGTTCGGAGCGCTGCTGACCTGGCTGATCATCTTCATCAGCCAGCTCGCCTTCCGGCGTCAACGCAGCGCACAGGGGCTGCCACCGTCGCCGGTGCGGCTACCCGGCGCTCCGGTCACGACCGTGCTGGCGATGCTGTTCGTGGCCGGGGTGCTGGTGACCACTCCGTTCACCGAGCAGTTCGACACCGCCTGGAAGGCAGGCGTGCCATTCCTGGTGCTGCTCGTGATCGTCTACTTCCTCGTGCGCCACCGCGCGGTCCACCGGTCTTGAGCCCGGGTGACTCGCTCGCACCATCGATGACCTTCGGGCCGGCTGATTGACCGCACGGTGATGGGAAGCGATCTCGGCCGAGGACTACACTTCGCGTGTGTCGAATCAGCCGATGATCGCGCCGTCCTTGCTCTCCGCCGACTTCGCTCGGCTCGCCGACGAGATGGCCGCCGTCAGCGGCCGGCCCGGCCAGGGTGCCGACTGGCTGCATGTCGACGTGATGGACGCACATTTCGTGCCGAACCTGACACTGGGGTTGCCGGTGGTGCAGTCGCTGCTGAACACCACCGACATCCCGCTGGACTGCCACCTGATGATCGAAAACCCGGACCGCTGGGCGATCGGCTACGCCGAAGCGGGGGCCTACAACGTCACGGTGCACGCCGAGGCGGCCGACGATCCGGTGGCCCTCGCGCGCGACCTGCGTGCCGCAGGTGCCAAGGCGGGGCTGTCGATCAAACCGAACACGCCGCTGGAGTCCTACACCGACGTGCTCAAGCACTACGACACGCTGCTGGTGATGTCGGTCGAGCCCGGGTTCGGCGGGCAGAAATTCATCGCGGAAGTACTCGACAAGACCCGCCGAGCGCGCCGCATGGTCGACACCGGCCATCTCAACCTGGTGGTGGAAATCGACGGTGGCATCAACACCGACACCATCGAGCAGGCTGCCGAGGCCGGTGTCGACTGTTTCGTGGCAGGTTCGGCGGTCTACGGTGCCGAAGACCCCGTTCGTGCCGTCGAGGGCCTGCGCACCCAGGCGATCAACGCCTGCTCGCATGCACGGCAGTGATCGGCGTGAGTGGGGACGACTCCCGTGCCGATCGGTTCTCGGCCGCGACCGAGGACCCGCTCGACGCGGCGATGCGCAGGGCGATCGCGGCCAGTGAACAGGTGCGCGGAACGACGAGCCCGAATCCGCCGGTGGGCTGTGTGATCCTCGACGCCGACGGTCGGGTGGTGGGAACCGGGGCCACGCAACCCCCGGGCGGCCCGCACGCCGAAGTGGTCGCGCTCCGCGCCGCCGGTGCTCGTGCCGCGGGCGGGACGGCGGTGGTGACCCTGGAACCGTGCGTGCACACCGGTAGGACGGGACCGTGCGCGGACGCGTTGCGGCAAGCCGGGGTGGCCCGAGTCGTCCATGCCGTGGCGGATCCGACCGCCCGGGCGGCCGGAGGCGCCGCCGCGCTTCGTGCGGCGGGTATCGAGGTCCGCGATGGCCTGCTGGCCGAGGAAGTGTCCCGGGGGCCGCTGCGTGCCTGGCTGCACTTCGCCCGTACCGGGCGACCGCACGTCACCTGGAAGTACGCGGCCACTCTGGACGGGCGGTCGGCAGCGGCCGATGGCACCAGTCAGTGGATCAGTTCGGCGGATTCGCGGGCCGAGGTCCACCGGGTCCGGGAACGGATGGACGCGATCCTCGTGGGCACCGGCACGGTCGCAGCCGACGATCCGCATCTGACCGCGCGCGATGCCGGTGGTGAGCTGACTCGGCGCAGGCCGCTGCGCGTGGTGGTGGGTGACCGGGACATCGCTGCCGACGCCCGGGTGCTGGACTCGGCGGCCGAGACCATCCGAGTGCCCGGCGGCCCGCCCTCCTCGGTGCTCGATGCCCTCGCAGACCGCGGAGCGGTGGATGTGCTCCTCGAAGGCGGTCCACGGCTGGCCGGGGCATTCCTGGAAGCAGGATGTATCGATCGGATCCTGGCCTACATCGCACCGAGTCTGCTCGGCTCGGGCCCTGCCGCGCTCGGTGACGCGGGCGTGGCGAGCCTCTCGCAAGCATGGCGCCTGCGGATCGAAGAGACCACGATGAGTGGGGTGGACCTGCGGATCAGCGCGGTTCCGACATGGTAGGGATGTTCGAGACTTGCGTGGATGATCACTCCCACCGCCGGTTGATGCGCTCGGGCCGATCGCGCAAGCGAAACCACTGCGCCGGCATCCCGCCGGGCGCTGCCACAACATGATCGAGGAGGGCGTCACGTGTTCACCGGGATCGTCGAGGAACTCGGCACGATCACCGCGATCGAACCGCTGGCCGACGGTGCTCGGCTCACCGTTTCCGGGACGGTGGTGACCACGGATGCCAAGCACGGCGACTCGCTGTCCGTCAACGGCGTGTGCCTGACGGTGGTCGAGGTCGCGGACGGCCGGTTCACCGTGGACGTGGTCCGCGAGACGCTCCGGCGTTCCACACTCGGCGGCCTGAGCGAGGGCGATCGAGTGAACCTCGAGCGGGCGATGGCTCTGGGGGACCGCCTCGGGGGGCACATCGTGCAGGGGCACGTGGACGGCACCGGAACGCTGCGCTCCGCCGAGTCCGACGGTCTGACGCGCTTCGAGTTCCCCGAGCGGCTGTCGCGCTACCTGGTGGAGAAGGGATCGATCACCGTTGACGGAGTGTCACTGACCGTGGTCGATTCGGGGAAGGACGAGTTCAGCGTCGCCGTGATCCCCACCACCGGGGAACTCACCACGCTGGGCCTGCGACGCCCCGGCGACCCGGTCAACATCGAGGTCGATGCGCTGGCGAAGCACCTGGAGAAACTGGCCGAACCGCAGTTGACCGACCTCGGTCGTGGTCACCCGCCGCAGCGGGGGGACAATGGGGGCGTCACGGATCGGCAGGGCTGAGCCGAGTGTTTCCCGAACGAGGAACACCGAAACGAGGGACGCCGGGACGAGGGACACTCGAACAAGGGACACAGGACGGCAAGGGTGCAAGCAAGGTGAGCACGGGAACATTCGACGATATCGAGCGTGCGCTGGCCGACATCGCGGCCGGACGGCCGGTGGTCGTCGTCGACGACGAGGACCGCGAGAACGAGGGCGACCTGATTTTCGCCGCGGAGAAGGCGACCCCGGAGCTGGTGGCGTTCATGGTGCGCTACACCTCGGGTTATATCTGTGTCGCGCTCACCGGAGAAGACTGTGACCGGCTCGACCTTCCGCCGATGTACCACGCGAATCAGGACCTGCGTGGGACCGCCTACACCGTCACGGTGGACGCCGCCGTCGGCGTCACCACCGGGATCTCGGCCGCCGACCGGGCCCGCACGATCAAGGTCCTGGCCGATGCCGACACCGATGCCAAGGACCTCAATCGGCCGGGCCACGTCGTCCCGCTCCGGGCTCGTGACGGCGGCGTGCTCCGGCGCCCCGGCCACACGGAGGCCTCCGTGGACCTCGCCCGTCTCGCCGGGCTGCGCTCGGCGGGAACATTGTGCGAGATCGTCAGCGAAAAGAGCGAAGGCGAGATGGCTCTGCGCGACGAGCTGGAGGTCTTCGCCGCCGAGCACGACCTCGCGCTGATCACCATCGCGGACCTGATCGCCTATCGCCGCCGGTTCGAACGGCAGGTGGAGCGGGTCGCCGAGGCACGCATCCCGACCGAGCACGGCACCTTCCGCACGATCGGCTACGACAGCCTGCTCGACGGCATCGAGCACCTGGCACTGATCTACGGCGATATCGGCGACGGCGAGGACATCCTCGTGCGCGTGCACTCGGAATGCCTGACCGGTGACGTGCTCGGCTCGCTACGCTGCGACTGCGGCCCTCAGCTCGACGCGGCGATGGCCAAGGTCGCCGAGGCCGGGCGTGGTGTCGTGCTCTACATGCGCGGGCACGAGGGGCGCGGCATCGGCCTGATGCACAAGCTGCAGGCCTACCAGTTACAGGACGACGGCGCCGACACCGTCGACGCCAATCTCGAGCTGGGCATGGCCGTCGACGGCCGTGACTACGGGCAGGGTGCGCAGATCCTGTACGACCTCGGTATCCGGTCGATGCGGCTGCTGACGAACAATCCCGCCAAGCGGATCGGGCTGGAGGGTTACGGACTGCGTATCGTCGGCCGTGAGCCGTTGCCGATCCGGCCGAACGAGGAGAACCTTCGTTACCTGCGCACCAAGCGCGATCGGATGGGCCACGAGCTGGATGATCTCGGTGACGGGGAGGACTCGTCGATCGGCGGTGACTCGGAGGTGACGGCATGAGTGGCGAGGGCCGTCCGGAGGCCACCGTTCCGCAGGCCGGTGATGTGCGACTGGGCATCGCCGCGATCCGTTGGCACGGCACCATCGCCGACCGGCTCCTCGAACGGGCGCTGGCCGCCGCACGGGAAGCGGGCATTGACGCGCCGACCGTGGTGCGAGTGCCGGGGTCTGTCGAGCTGCCGGTGGTGTGCCAGCAGCTCGCGCGGCAGCATGATGCCGTGGTCGCGCTGGGTGTGGTGATCCGTGGTGGAACACCGCATTTCGAGTACGTGTGCGATTCGGTGACCACCGGGCTGACACGGGTGGCTCTGGACGAGTCCACGTCTGTGGGCAACGGTGTGCTGACCTGCGACAGTGAGCAGCAGGCACTGGATCGCGCCGGGTTCTCCGCCTCCGTGGAGGACAAGGGCTTCGAAGCGACGGCCGCCGCACTGGAAACCGCACTGGTGCTGCGGGAACTGCGCGACTGGAGTCACGAGTGAGGGTTGCTATGAGCGCGCGTGCCGAGAGTGCGGATACGACCGTGGTGGTTCGCCCGCGCAAGATCCGCCGTCTGGTGATTCCGGTGGCGGCGGTGGTGTTGACCGTCAGCACGATCGCCGGAATCCTCCTCCAGGACACGACGACCGGTGTGTTTTTCACCGTCTCCGACCAGGTGGCGATGGTGGGCATCGGGATGGTGCTGGCAGGCTGCATCCTGTTGCCGATGCGGCCGCGGATGCGTGCCGACGAGCAGGGGATCGAGATTCGCAACACTCTCATGACCTACCGTTACACCTGGCCGGAGGTGTTGGGAATCAGCTTCCCGGACGGTGCCGCGTGTGCGCGGCTGGAACTGCCCGACGACGAGTACGTCGCCATCATGGCCATTCAGTCCATCGACGGCGGCCATGCGGTTCAGGCGATGCGGGATCTGCGTGAACTTCGTCGCCGTATCGGCCACATCGAGTGAGAGGCGCCGATCGTCGGCGCCGGTACAAGGAGAGCGATCGTGAGCGTGACCCAGGAGCGGAACCTGCGGCTGGTCCGGGACGAGCCGAGCGAACCCGCAGTGCGGCTCGGCGACATCACGTTACGTAATCGCCTTGTGACCTCGTCCAGCCTGCTCGGCTACGGGGTGGCCAACAAGCCGCTGTTCCGCTGGGGCATGAGCCCCATCTCCACCTTCGTGCCGCTGGAGCGCTTCGGCGCGATCACGACCCGCACCCTGACCGTGCAGCCCCGGCAGGGCCACTTCGTCCTGCGGGACGACTGGAACCTCAACGAGTTGCCCGCACTGCTGCGCCGATACGGCCGGGTGCTGCAGCAGGTCGATGGCGGATGGCTCAACGCCTTCGGCTGGTGCAACGTCGGCATCGACGCCTATCTGCGTGACTACTATCCCCGCACCCGGGGGCAGAACACGATCATCTCGGTCGGTGGCTTTTCCACCGAGGAGTTCGTGACCCTGGTCGACAAGCTCAACGCGGCCGTACCGGCGGGCGAGATCGCCGCCGTCGAGTTCAACGTCTCCTGCCACAACGTCAACTTCGACTTCAACGGCATCATCGAGTCGGTGCTGGCCGAGGCGGTGCCGCGCAGTAACCACCCGGTCATCCTCAAGCTCTCCCCGGACTACGACTATCTCGCCCACGCCCGGCTGGCCGCCAGGCACGGCGTGTCGGCGCTGACCGCGATCAACACCGTCAAGGGACTGCGGCTGGATCCGGACACCGGCCAACCGCTGTTGAGCAACGGTTTCGGCGGCCTGTCGGGGCGGGCGATCAAACCGGTCGGTCTCCGGGTGATCTCCGAGCTGCGCGAGGCCGGGGTGACCCTGCCGATCATCGCCACCGGTGGTATCCGCAGCTTCGACGACTGCCGAGAGTACTTCTGGGCCGGTGCGGACGCGGTCAGCCTCGGCAGCGCGAGTTGGTTCGCCAGCTACCCCGGTTACGCGCTGTCCCCGCTGTATGCCGCGCGGATCCGCCGCCTGCTCCGGCGCATCGAGCACTACGAACCGCCGCGGGGTTGAGCCGGCGCCGTAGGTGGTAGTCCGTTCAGCAGTGCCGTATCAGCCAGGTGAATGTATTACATAATATGATACATACATGGCACAGACGCAGATCAACCTCGATGACGAGGCTTTGGAGCAAGCCAAGGAGCGTCTCGGTACACACAGTAAAGTGGATACTGTCAACACTGCGCTGCGCCTTGCCGCCGAAGTCGGCCCGCGTCCCCGTCGGCGTTACGTGCCCACGCGCGAGTTGAAGGCCGCGCTGGCCGAACTCCCGAATGTCGGTTTCGACGAATTCGACGAACTCCGCGCCGAAGCGGACACGGCAAGCGATGACGGTCTGGAAGCGGAAGAGGCCCACCTGGGCGCGCTGCTCGCCAACACCACCGACCCGGCCTGGCACACCCGATGAGCTCGCTCGGTCCGCGCGCGTTGCTGGACACCAGTGCGGTGCTGGACTTGAAGCTGCTCCCCGACGAGCAACTCCCCGAAACAGTCACCGGCCGAGTGCCTGACACGCGGCATATCCGGAGCCGGACTCGTGCCGAGCACCCATGACCGGGCATGTCGCATGCGTACGTAGGGTGGGACCGTGGCCGATCCGTCCACTTACCGACCAGCTCCCGGGACGATCCCGGACGCCCCCGGCGTCTACCGCTTCCACGACGCCGGGGGGCGAGTGATCTACGTCGGCAAGGCGAAAAGCCTGCGCAGCAGGCTGGCCTCCTACTTCGCCGACCTTGCCGGCCTGCACCCGCGCACCCGGCAGATGGTGACCACGGCGACCGGCGTGCAGTGGACCGTGGTCAACACCGAGGTCGAGGCGCTGCAGCTCGAGTACTCCTGGATCAAGGAGTTCGACCCGCGGTTCAACGTCCGCTACCGCGACGACAAGTCGTACCCGGTGCTGGCCGTGACGCTGCACGAGCAGTATCCGCGCCTGCACGTCTACCGCGGCCCCCGCAAGAAGGGCGTGCGCTACTTCGGCCCGTACGCCCACGCCTGGGCCATCCGCGAGACGCTGGACATGCTGCTGCGGGTCTTCCCCGCCCGGACGTGCTCCGACGGGGTGTTCAAGCGCCACGCGCAGATCGGGCGGCCGTGCCTGCTCGGCTACATCGACAAGTGCTCGGCGCCCTGCGTCGGGCGCGTCGACGCCGACCAGCACCGCGCCATCGTCGACGACTTCTGCGACTTCCTGGCCGGGCGCACGGACACGATGATGCGCAGGCTCGACAAGGAGATGCAGCAGGCCTCCGAGGAGCTGCAGTTCGAGCGGGCCGCGCGGCTGCGCGACGACCTGGAGGCACTGCGCCGGGCGATGGAGAAACAGGCCGTCGTCCTCGGCGACGGCACCGACGCCGACGTGGCCGCCTTCGCCGAGGACGAACTGGCTGCCGCCGTGCAGGTGTTCCACGTCCGGGGCGGGCGCGTGCGCGGGCAGCGCGGCTGGGTCATCGACAAGGTCGAGGAGACCTCGACCGCGGAGCTGACCGAGCAGTTCCTCACCCAGTTCTACGGTGAGCAGGCCTCGCTGGCCGAGCAGGCCGATGCCGGAGGGGGCAGCCCCGTACCGCGTGAAGT